>NZ_JARRAE010000001.1 GCF_030376605.1 Pseudochrobactrum sp. sp1633
ATGTTTATGGTTATGTGAATAAGCCTCCGATTTATATGATGCCACACAATAAGGCACCACTCATACGGCATTGTTGCGGCCAGACGGACACTCCTGTGAAGGCTTACAAAGGCGATCTCATCGCAGCTTCTGCCGCGGAATGTCTGCGCTTTATGAAGACACTCAAGACATTGCCGGCTTTTGGGCGGGGTTGGCAAAAGCGCGTTGATGATGTTGAAACGGTGCATATCAGTTACTGGCTGGGGGGCGTGTATCCGTCAGCACCAACTCCTCAAGCCCAAAGGCCAACCCCTATGATACCTCAATCATGCATGGGATTAAAAAGCCAGAGCTGCGGTCATCACGAAGTGGTGTTCAGATGGGGCATGTTGCCTTGGAGCAGGAAAAGAAATGATGCATTGCTTTCGAATGATAGGTGCGAGCAACTGAACTCAGCTCGCCTCATAGAGCAGCGACCATGTGCAGCTCTGTCTGTCTTCAGATAGTTTTCGGATGCAGCTGAAGAAAAGCAGCGTTACCTTTATTCAGAAGTTGAGCGTAGCCTCAAATCCGTCTGCTCGCCCTGTTGCCGGTGATGTGAAATGTAATTGCGCATGCATCTGAGCTGCTATCTCTACGGCAATAGGTATCCCCAGTCCGGAACCCGGTGCTGTGGTTGTTCCTCTTCCAAATCGCTTTTGAATGATTGAGAGTTCTTCAGTAGATAAGCTCTTGCCGCCGTTTATAATATGAATCGTACCATCTTTTTCAACGCGGACGAGCACAGCTTCGTTCTGTCGACCATGAAGCAACGCATTTTCAATCAGGTTGCGAATGACAATCGCAAAGGCGTCTTCATTAACCGGTTTCAACAATCGAGCTTCAGGGTTGCGTTCATAAATGATCCGGTTGTTTTGCTGCATTCCACGCTGAAACTCTTCAACCAGAAGGTCGAGTACCCTCAGGAGATCTGTTGGTTTATCTGAATGCGCAATATTGGCTTCGGCGCGCGCCAGTTGCATCAGCTTCTCGACCAGTCTTTTCAGCTTTTGCAGGGATGCTTCTACCTGTTTCACCCTTGCTTGCCCCGAGGGACTATGCACTTCTGTCATCAACAATTGTGTATGTGCCAGCGCACCGGCAATCGGGGTGCGTAATTCATGAGCGCTGTTCGCAGTAAATGCCCGTTCTGCTTCAAGAGCAGATTGCACGCGCCCCATGAGAATATTGACCGAATGGACGATCGGCTGGAGTTCAACAGCCAGACCCTCGGCTTTTAACGGATGCAGATCTCCGCTGTCTTTTTCAGAAATTGCCTGCCGCAGATCATTGATGGGGGTGACCGAGCGCCGCGCTACCAGCCGGATAATATAGAGGCTGAGCGGCACCAGCACCAATATCGGCAATAACAGAGCAAGGGCACCTTCGTTGATCGCTTCCCGTCTGTTTTCCATCTGGTCTGCGACCTGCACAAAGATCGTATTATCTGCTGTGGCCACAGTATAATATCGCGCCGTATCGTCCTCCCAGAAACCTTCCTTCAAGGGGGCTGGGAAGGGACCTTTGATAACGTCTGAAGAGTGAACGAGGATTTTGCCGGAAGCATCTCTGGCCTGATATGTCAGATATTGTGAGGATGATGTTTGAGAGCTGTTTTCCAGCGATAAAGCTGCATCGGAGTGATTGCGAAGCGCAATATCATCAACGATCAGCGGTGCCAGCCGCTCTGTTGTCTCCTGAAGGGCGCTGTCAAAAATCTCTGCAAATTCGTCACGCATCACCAATATGCCGCCGACAGCGGCAACGATCCAGAATGTCACCACAGCAGTGGTCACAGAAAACATGAGACGTCCGATCAGACTGGGAGATTTCATGTTCTGTCCTCGATTTTATAGCCGACACCACGGACAGTGCTTATTCGGTTATGCCCGAGTTTTTTGCGCAGGCGGCTGACATAGACTTCGACAGTGTTGCTTTCTATTTCCGAGCCAAAGGCATAGAGGGCTTCTTCAATCTGCGCTTTGGAAACAATGGCGCCGGAGCGATGCAGCAGGCATTCCAATACCGCCCATTCACGGCCGGACAATATAATCTCTCCCGCAGGCGACAGGATGCTATGATCTGCGATTTTGATTTCCAGATCGCCAACAGATAAAATTGATGCACTGTTTCCACCATAGCGGCGGGATACAGCCAGCATGCGTGCTGTCAGCTCGTCCAGATTGAACGGCTTGACCAGATAATCATCCGCTCCCGCATTTAAGCCTTGAATGCGATCTGATATCTGATCATGCGCAGTTAATATGATGACAGGAACGGGATTATTGGCGGTCCGCAAGTTCTTCAGAATGTCGATACCACTGCCATCGGGAAGGCGAAGGTCAAGCAGGATCAGGCCATAGCCGACCGTTGTTGCTGCAAGTGCCGCATCTTCGGCTGTCTGCATCCAGTCAACGGCATGCCCGTTGGCCAGAACATGGTCGCGAACGGCTTGGCCAAGTGTGTCGTCGTCTTCGACAAGAAGAACTCTCAAACAATATGCTCCGGCAGATGGCCTTGTGATGAATTATCACCGGACAATCCATCACCTCATTTCAGGTTTCAAGTTTTATTTAGTGGCCTGTGGTTCATATGTTTGAACAAGCATAGGATCTGTCATCTTGATCCGGCATGAAGAGAGCGTATCCAGTGCCGGTGAGTAAACTTGAGTTTTTACTTCCATCAAACCAAGAACTGTATGGAACAGCTTGTCGTGAGATTGGGGCTCAACTGCTTCTTTGGCAAGACAATCTGGATTGATTGTGGTTTTGGCATCTTTTCCGAGCCATAGCACGTAAGGCACCTGTGTTTGCTGTGATGGTGCAACAAAGTAGGGCGCGCCATGAAGATAGAGACCAAACTCTCCAACGGACTCACCGTGATCTGACATGTAAATCAGGGATGTGTCGAGCACATCCTGTTTGTCCTTCAGCTTGTTGATGACTGATGAAATAATATGATCCGTATAGGCGATTGTATTATCATAGGCATTGAGAATTTCTTCGCGACTGCATTTTGAAAATTCCGCGCTTTGGCAATCCGGCGTAAAACGACGATACTCTTCAGGATATCGCAGATAATAGGCCGGTCCGTGGCTGCCAAGCTGATGCAGAACCAAGACCGTGTCTTGTTTCACGTCAGGTAGCCACGTGTCGAGCTTATCCAGAAATATCCCATCCAGACATTCACCATTTTTGCAATATTTCGAATTGTCGGATGTCGAGAGTGCGGTGTTGGTCACACGATCGGCGATGCCTTTGTGTCCTGTATTATTATCCCACCATTCCACGCGCACACTGGCATGTTTGAGCACATCGAGCAGATTTTCAGTCGCCAGTCCTTTTTCATGGCTATAGTCACTGCGCGGATAAACGGAAAACATACAAGGCAGCGATACGGCGGTTATGGTGCCACAACTGCTGGTATCGGAAAAATAGGTGATGTCCTGACCAGCGAGTTCAGGATTGGTGTTCTTTTTATAACTACCGAGTGAAAAGCTTTCTGCACGGGCTGTTTCACCTGCAACAACAATGGTTAGTCTTGGTTTTCTGGTGCCTGAGGTATTGTTTGCGATTTTCGCATCGGTTCCGAGGGGCTGAACAATAATGTTCTGATTTTTGCTGGAGCGAATACCCAGTTTGACTGCATTGCCGATTGGCATGACCGGATTGAGTGTTGCAATCCATTCCCGATGTTCACGGCCCAGTGAAGTGAAGGTGCTGGCATTCAACATGAAGAGCGTTACAGCAGCAATCAGAGCAGGAAAGATAAAAACAGAGTTATGTTTCACTTTGCTCCAGAGCGAACGGTGCTCGATTTTCACCCATATAATGAGCAATGAGGGCAGAATACCGTAAAGCGCAACATGGCGTATAAAACCAAAACTGATGAGATGCCCGGCTTCGGCATTGGTCGTGTCCAGTGCGCTTTGCAGCATTTCCACATCAATAATGGTGCCGAATTCATCAATAAACCAAGATGCCGTGGCCGAAACCATAATGAGAAAGATAAACAGTGGTTTGGTAGCATATTTTACTGAAATGCTGATACAGAGCGCTGTTAATAAGCAGAAAATTCCAGCCACGAGCGCCAGAAGTGCACCGGTCGGCAGCAGCTCCTGCGAGCGGTGCCAGAAAGTTGCGTTGTTTACAGCGGTAAGATAGCCGGCAACAATGATGCTTAAAGCGACACTCTCAATATGAGGGCGGCGTAAATCTGCCGGGATATTCAATGCCATGACTTGTAGTCCTTGAATGGTAACTCTTCAGGACCAAACAAGTGAATGGCTTTGCTGACACCAACCTGAAAGCGGCAGCTTGCCTAAAACTTCTACATAATGACTTTTGATTTTTGCACGGCCGCAAAGCGGTTGCGCCAATGCGTGTGTAAAATCGAGGGGGATTTTTGAAGGTGTGAAAAATTGTTTTGTGTAAGAATAAAACGCAAATACATTAAACAGATATGAGCTGTTCTATCTTGCTTTTTGGGGAAATCACTAAGCTATTGAAAAGCTTGGTGGGTGCGACAGGGATCGAACCTGTGACCCGCTGATTAAGAGTCTTTATCAAGGTATTGATAAATAATAATTATTTATCAAAAACATCATAATAATCCTCAATGTAAATCAACAGGTTATCTGTATAATGCAAACTAATTTACGGTTATTTCGCACGACAAGTCTTTATAGATTTGTTTGTGCATAAGCGGTGACTAAACGTGAAATTTCTGCCTCATTGCGATTGTTTTTCCGTGTGCAGACCTGTTGGAAACCTGCTGCCCTGTTCCAGTTTAGTTGTACCTCGCGAATTGGCGCGATCATTTGGTCAACGAGGTTCAAGTGCAAATCACCGAGCTTCACAACGAGTGCAATGATCTGCCCGTGGTGCATGCACTATAACGCGCCTGGGATGATTAAGATTCCTCAGTTTGGAATGCCTAGCCGCAGTGGATCATCGATCCACCGTTTGATCGTTTCAATGAAGCTCCATACATCGTCATTGGCCGGGGTCAGATAATTGTCGTTACTTGGATCAGCCCCCATTGCAGTGAACGTATTGAGCAACCATTGCGTTTTATTAGTGACCTTTATGATCCCTTTTACTCCATTAAGCCAACTTTCCAACTCACCACAAGCCACGAAAAACACGCCATAGCGTCCAAACTCTTCGATGAGAGCTTTTGCTTGAGTGCGTTCATCGACAGGCAGGGCTTCAATCCCATGTTTTTTGCAGTTCTTTCTGCCTGCATTGGACATATTCTTTGCTAAGGTATCTCGACGAACCTGCAGAGGCTGTAGTACGTTAGTCTCTGAGCTGACTAACGGCCAGACGTGCGCAAAATCTTTGTCCATCAGAACATCGAAATCCATAATGCTCGCCGCTGGTACACCCAAACTCCTTAAAGGCAAGGCGATACGTGGAATGGTTTGCCAGTTTTGTGCATTTAAAAACAATGCATCTTCAATTCCGCGATGCACCGTTACCAAACGAGCATTAATCTCATCATAGAAAGCTCGATCCGCGTCTGCTTCACAGACAATTACCCCCCGGTGAAACAATCCCCGCATCGCATGCGCTGATCTCAAAAGCGGGTCGTTCATTAGCGTGCGAACGTGCGCAGGCTCGATAGATCGGCTTGTCGCATTCTCAAGGTCATGGGTTAACCGCACGATCCTTAGTTCCGGAGCCGTCTGCATACATCCTAGAAGGAAATCAGAGCTATGGGTTGCGACCACTAAAGTCGCGTCTCTATCACGTGCCGTTTGTGCTAGGACGCTGCCGACGCGACGTGAAAGGGTAGGATGTAAGAATGCCTCAGGTTCATCAATGAGCAGAATGCGATCAGGTAAACTCATCACCGCAGACACTAAACCAACGGATGTTTTAACGCCGTCTCCAAGATCACCGAGCAGATCGGCATTTGCATGAAATGCGCGCGCTGCGGTATCCAGCGCTTGTTCCTCGGCTTCCGTCTCAGGTGCACGTTTGCTGAAGCGGATACGAAATTGCGTCATACCTGTAGGGTCAATGACGAAGAACTTCGCGAACGCATCCTGAGTAAATTTTCTGATTTTCTCTCGGGCGTCTTTATTAAGGAAAAGCGCCCAGAGATGATTTTGTGGCTTCTCTTCAAGTGAACCCGTGGGTTTCGGGTCTGTAAGATCAAACCGTGTGCGACCATCCAGTAGAATGGTGAAAAATTGGACAAAATTATTTTTGACAGATGCGTGAAAGCCACCATCATCCACATCCTCGAACCAATTGGGCGTATGGGCGTGAATAAACAGCTGTTGCTCATTCATTTTTACACTTGGTTTCTTGAAGTAGGTATGATCAGGGACCGTCGTATTTCCTGGCGGTGTAGCGATCTCAAACATCTTCATCATCGCGGCGATTCCCTTCCGATCCGGTAGGGAGAGATCAATGCTTTCTAGCAATAGGTACCTATCAATTTCCTTGTTCGTGCACTTCGTATGTATCTCTCGCAACGTGCGACTCTTGCCGGCATTATTGGGGCCTACAAGTACTGTGACGTTCGGACAATCGATCGATAGAGGAGGTTGACCGGGCGCGGAGCCTGCCTTGAATGTTAGTTTGGTGATTCTGAGAACATCTTTCATGACGACATTAAATCAGAGCACGCTATACCTCGTCCAGCGCAACTTACGAGGCTACTTCAGTAGAGTCGCGGTCTGCGAAGAACGGCTACATTGCCCACGAAAGCCCATTATGATACCCGATTTTGTATGGAGAAAATTCTAATTGAAGGATCTGCTGGTGCGCCCAATACTGCCTAGAATGGGAGGTTTTCTGAATGGCTACTTTCACCAGTTTATGTCCAAAATCTAGGGGGGGGGGGGGCTTTCGTCCGTTTTTGTCATGAGCAGGCCAATCTAACAATGCCCATAAAAATATCGTGTCAGGCAGTTGATGCCAACAGAATTGGAAAATGTACGTCTGTTTTGAAATTCAACGATCACAAAAAAAACAGTGAGTTATACGTTCTCAGGAAATTGTAGTTTGCATAGTTTACAAGCTACAACAACCTTTGAGTTAGGATAAAAGTCGAAAAAATCAATGAAGTCAATTTGTTGTGGAGATTGGATTCGAGTCAATACTAACGGAGTTAGTAGCGTTTATCATTGGTTTTTTAGAGGTAGTAAAACTGTTGAAATTACAGTGGCAATAGATACAACACTCATGATTGTGAATTAAACTGTATTTAAAAAATGCAGTG
The DNA here is from genome assembly GCF_030376605.1 of Pseudochrobactrum sp. sp1633. Classification (GTDB taxonomy): domain Bacteria; phylum Pseudomonadota; class Alphaproteobacteria; order Rhizobiales; family Rhizobiaceae; genus Pseudochrobactrum. The sequence goes on from NZ_JARRAE010000001.1 coordinate 7,255, forward strand.
TTTTACTCGATCAATTTTTAGTAAAATATAGGAATGCCTTAAAGTGGTGCTTGTGGGCTTATGCACCCTCAAGAAGGGGTGCAATAAGACTCTTTGTAAAGGCAATAATTATATCTGTATTTCAAGTTCTAATAAATTGTTTGATTTTGGCTCTATTAAGCTATTTGAAACGCAATAAAGTATTGCGTACATTAAAACTTCAAGTTTTTTTACATTTTCTCTCAATACATTGATGTGCCCAATATTCTCCATAGTGTCACCATGGGCAACTGCATGCCGTCTCTCTAGTACCTCATCAAGGAATGTTTCCCATATCGATGGTGAAATTTGTTTTTTACTGGCCTTCTTGGGCTTAAGAAATTGATAATTACTAGGTAAAGCTTTGTATGGAAATCGATAAAGGGTTGATCTGAATTTACTCATTTGTCTAAGTGTCATATACTCGCTGGAAGCTGAGCCCTCAAAAATATTTAGTATTCTTTCAGTCGATATTCTTTGTAAAATGTCTTCAAGGCCGAATATCTTTAGTGGACGATCTATGTTTTTTGGTGATGGATTTTTATTTGGATTTTCATTGTAATTAAAAGCACTAAGTTCTATCTTTACACTATTACTCATGAAGAATGCATCAAGTTGCGTCATTCGACCTCTAATATCTTTTTCTTCAATTTTCTCATAATATACAATTTTTCGACAAAACGTCTCTCTGATATTTTTGGGCATATCTTTGTAATGTCTGATATTGTATTGTAGATCTAGTAATGCAGATTTTGACACATCCTTAAGGAATCCTTCAAGATGTGAAGATAATAGTATGGTCGCCGATCTGCATAGTGCTTTATGCAATGGATTCGTTTCGTCAAGCTCTTTTGCGGCATTTAATATTACATTCAGTTCAGTAATTCGAGTTGATATGTGCGAACTTACTTCAAACAATGCAGTAGTCATTTTTTGATAAAATCCATCATTTTAGTTATTCGACTTATCACTTTACTTTGATCATTTACGCTACCCGATACGTCTTCGAAGAATTGCGGATCCTCAAATAACTTCTGATAGCCACTAATACGTGAAGCTGCCGTATCGGGATTTCCCAGGATCTCATCCGCTGTGAATGTATCTGCAATGCCGACCGCCACCGCATCAAATACAGCAGCGTTAAATGTTGACATAGTACGTATTACCTTGCCGTCCTTCATTCGAAGCTTTGCAAATGGCATCGTGCCAATGTTGTTATGTATAAATTTCATGTATACGGAAAATTCTTGTGATTTTTTTTGTATCTCTTCAACAGGGAGCGCATTGAGTTTGACTAACTGCTCTGTGAGAAAATCTTTAAAACCCTTTTTAAGGGAAGTGTAGCCACTGTCCTTCAATGCAAAAAATCGTAATGTAAGCTCAACGTCTTCCATCTTCATGACTTTTGCATTGCGATGTATTTCATCTTCTGTTCCTATAATCCTTAACATTTCTCGGAACTCTGGAAGTTGTGATGAAATTTTTAACATATCATTAAATGAACAACGCGCTATGGCGTTTCTTAACTCTTGCGGTTCAAGTTTAATGGATCCAGTATTTAGGCGTTCAAATATGTCATATTTAACGTCTGGATCTAGTGTTGAATCTATTCTTAGGCACTTTATTGTACGTTCATCAAGTCGCCTTGAAAGGAATGGCGGTAGATCAGACAAAGAGCAACCATTTAACTCCGACATAATATTCAGTCCGGACATTTTTAAGTTGTTGTTCATGAAGTCAAATATAGCGGTTAGTCTTTGTTGGCCATCAATAATTGTAAACCGAGCGGCGTCATCATCCGACTCTGTATCGGCATCAATATCTTGTGATATAAATATTACCGGTATAGGGATGTTGAGCAGGATGCTCTCTATTAATCTAGATGCTGTATCATTATCCCATCTATGACGACGCTGATACTCAGGATCAAGCTTGATTTGTTTGTTTTTTATGCGCTTTACAATGCTCTCAAGGTCGTACTCAACATTCTGGGTACGTACTGTTCGTTCTCTAGCTTTGTTCTGTAAAGTATCTAAATTATATTTTAAGTTTGACATATCATCGGCTCAATCTGCTGATTCTTAATTTATTTAATACATAAAGTTAAAAATTATTATTTCCAGCATTTTATTTTCAGTATTGTTTATATGTTTTTTGATAACATCTGTGTCATTATTAATGATTTCGGTAATAAATTTAGATTTTTTGATGATTTTTAATATTTGTATTGTTAAAAATTATAAAGCGAGTAGGCAGGGATGTTTTATGCCGGTGATACTAAGTTGGCTTGTAAAGATATATTAACAAACTCAGTATGGTTTGATTAAAGTTGTTGCTTTTTTTCTAACTTCCTCATTGCCTCTTCCGCTAACTCCTGCTGCCCCCCGAGATAGTGAGTATCCAAGATATTCTGCACATCTCTGAGACTATGACCAGTGATGGCACCTATCTGGCTGGTGTTGCAGCCAGCCAAAGCAAGGCGGGTTACGGCCGTACCACGAATGTCATGAAATGTAAGGTCGGCTATGCCGGCCTTTTCGCATGCTTTACCCCATGATGTACGGAAGCCATCCTCTGTCCAAGCGTTGCCGCGGCTATTTACTAGTATTGTTTCGTCATGCTTTTGTGGATGCTTGAGCCATTCTTGTAACGGCTGACCGACTGGTATGCTCACGCGTGCGCCGGTTTTGCTCTGTTTGATGCGGAAGGTTTTGCCATCATAAGCTGACCATTTGAGTGCGAGCAGATCGCCCTGTCGCTGACCAGTCCACAAGGCCATCATGAGTGCTATTTGAAGTGGGGTAGAGGCTACAGCCATGAACCGCGCAATATCGTCGGGCGTCCAGATGCTTTCGGAGCGATCTGCTTTGTATAGCCGACCACCGCGCTCACAGACGTTTACACCAATCATTCCGCGATCTTTTGAGAATGATAAGATCCGGGCAAGTGTTGTCCAGGCATAGTCCGCCGTGCGTGGTCGGTCGGACATAGTATCACGCCACTGCTTAAATTTGCCGCGCGCTCGTGGTGACTGGATATATTCCAGCGACAGATCTCCGAATATGTCCTCAATCTCAGTAAGAAAACGGATATAGGCACGTTTGGTTTTTTCTGATTTCGCTGTGAAATCCGACGAGCGTGAATATTCCTTGATAAGATAGGAGAGTGTGCCGGTCGGTGCCTTGGCTAGTGCTTTACAGGCCTCAGCATAGGCCGCATGAAACTCTGGTTCGTGCGGTTGAAGTGGTCGCCCTTCGATATCTTTCAATAATGGACCACCACGCCAAGCATAGAAATAAACGCGCACGGATCCGTCAGCGAGACGCTTTTTTACCTTGTGAACGCCTTTGAGCAATACGCGCGTCAATTTTGGCCTCCATTTCATCAAATTCTAGTTCGGGTGTGTTGGTGGTGAGTGGAATGCCGGCAAGCTTATCCAGACGATAATCGATTGCCTTAATATCCCATCGGTTTGTGCCTGGTACTGGCTTAGGGAGTGTCCCTTGTTTAACCCAGTGAGCAAAGGCCGACGGGCTTACGCCGCAATAGTTAGCGGCTTGTGCTTTGCTGATCAGGCGAGGGGCTTTCCCGAGTGTCAAAGCAATGGATATCGCCCGTGTACGCGGATTGGGCAATGCAGACAGGCCTGATGCCGCACGAATTGCAACAAATCGCGTTATGAAGATTGAGACAGTGTTAGGTCTGGTGGATCTCGCAGGTAAACCGGTGACATCCATTACTAAAAAGGTCTGTGTACTGGACGGGGGGGAGGGAATGCAGATGCCTCATATGATAGGTTATCTTAAGCGCGGTCTGCTCGCTTTGGTTGAACATTATAAAATATGCTCATGAACATAAAGTGATTCATTCATGAACTTGACGAGAACATAAATTGGTGTCATCGTTTATAACATCGGGGTAATCCGATTTGAAAGGCAGTTTAACTGCTGTCTTTTTTAATTTGATCAATGTCTTGTTATGGCCGTAATGGTCACCTATATATTGGTCATAGGCATTGCTAAAGAGCGCTGACAACCCGCTGTCGCTCGCAAATGTCTTCATTATTCAAAGCTTTTGACCACGGATGTACTGGCACTAGTGATAATAATGAGTAGGAAGGTCGGTGCAGTTTTGCCCCGGCCTTTTTTATTGTCGGGCAGTCCGGCAACAAATTTTAATAATGATATATGGAGCCACCAGTACACAATTTGTGTTCGGAACAATAAGGTGGCATTGCCGTTTCTCTTCTATTGAAGGAGGAACTGTTATGAAAACTTTAGCAGACATTTTTGTACATACGCTTCAGGATATTTATTACGCAGAAACCGCGATATCTAAGGCTCTGCCAAACGTAGCAAAAGCTGCGAAAGATGCGAAATTGAAAAGTGCCGCTGAAGATCATCTCGCGGAGACCAAAGGTCAGATCGAAACACTTAAAAAAGTCTTCAAATCAATCGGTGTAAAAGCCGAAGGAGAAAAATGCCACGCTATTGAAGGGCTCATAAAAGAAACCGACGGGCTGATAAAAGAAGCTAACGGAACTGCGTTGGATGCGGGTTTGTTGGCGGCATGCCAAGCAGTGGAGCATTACGAAATTGCTCGTTATGGTTCATTGCGTGAGTGGGCAAAGCAACTTGGTCATGATGAAGCGCATACGCTGCTAAGTGAAATTCTTGATCAAGAAAAAGCGACAAATAACAAGCTTACAAATTTAGCAATTACATCAATCAACAAAGTCTAATTTTAAAAACTGGGACCCTGATCAAGCGGGCTTTTTCACTGGGCGCAATTTCTGTTGATTGGGTGTTATTCACGAAAATTGAGTGATGGCATTAATGAGCGAACCCCGGCAGTTACCCCTCTGCCGGGGTTTTTTATTGTTCACTAATGGGGAGAGTGAACGCGATGGTATACCCAATATATGGCTGTTGATTTGAAGGGTAGCTTAATGCTGCCTTTTTGATTTATGGCTCTTCTATTGTTGAGGCTTTGGGGTCATCAATTTTGGATTTTCCGATAGAGAACATCCACAAAGTTAGTAGAGCGAAAATCACAATTATTATCGCGACATCAAACGTGCCCATAGCGCATGCTATGCCAACTGCTCCGGTTGCCCAAAGACTTGCAGCAGTTGCAGTCCCTTTTACGGATGTACTTAGGCGTAAAATTGCCCCGCCGCCGATAAAGCCCATGCCTGTAATGACACCTTCAATAATCCTTGCTTGGGCTTCAGGATTACCATTTGCAATGCCCTCGGTTGCCTGAACGAAACCACAGCTTGCTACCGCCACTAAAGGAAAGGTTCGTAGTCCAGCGCTTCGTTCTTCTCTTTCTCTATGCCAGCCGATTGGAAGAGCCAAAATATAGGCCGCAGCCAAGGCTATAACATGCGGCCAAATATTGAAGTTATCTGCGCTAAAAGTAGATGAAATTGCAGCTTGAAAAGATTCCATCATATCCCTCATTCATCTATTATCACGAAGAGGGAAACGTGGTGATACTAGTAATGTTCCAATGCAGACGCCGGTTATGGTTCGATACAATGAAACGGAGCCAGTTCAAATCTGTCAGTTATGGTAGGGTTTTAAATTCAATATGCGTTCAGTACTTTTATAATAAATTAGGAAAATACATCCATAAGTTGCCGCGTTGGCATAATTGCAACCTATGATAATTTGTTCTTCATGAAGCTTGAGCGATGGCAGCATTAAGAGAACCCCGACAATTACCCCCTGTCGGGGTTTTTTTATTGATTGTAAATAGAAGCGGAATGGTGGTTCGCACTATGTGCAGGCGCCTGAACCTAGTTCACTTGCGCTTTAGTAAATATTCGCTCGCAGGTGCCTGAATTGCCTTCAATGCAGTACCTAATGTGCAGTATTCCTTTGATGAGGAATCCCATGCTACACCACGATCGAGAAAGAAGCGGCGTAGATCTTCGCTTGTTTTTGCTTTCTCATTGATACCAGCCGCATCCAGAAATTCCTGGCCTGAGGCGAATTGGCTTTTTGCAGTAGCCGTTATCAAATCTCTGCGGGAATTTAATTTCGTATCATCTGCTTTAAAGTCTGCACACAATTCAACGATACGCTGGGTTATTGCTTTTATGAGAACTGTTTCTCTCATTTGCTCCGCTGTAACACGCTGATTGATACTCAGTTCTGCCGTGAGCGCAGGAGATGAGAAAAAGGATAGCAGTATAGCTAAAGTAAATGAGAGTTTGGGCAATTGGGACCCCTTATAAAAATACAAAATTATGATGCTAACTTTTTGCCTTTTATAAGCATTCGCAATCCAAAGAGGATAATGATTGCAGCAATAATGGCATGAAGTATGACAGACGGAACAAGACCGAGATTGTCATAGCTCCATTCTAATACGCGAGGTATGCGTATGTTCGTGCCAATGACGGCATTTGTCACTTTGATGTAGTTATCAATTGCAAAGAACAGCAATACGCCGCCAATCAATATCAGTGCGGCACCTTTGAAACGTTCAGCTATATCAATAACTTTGCTTGAGCCGGATGTTGTCATAACTCACCTCGGTAATAAATGGTTGTCTAATACAAACCAAACGTTGTGACTCTTCTAAAAAAAGCAAGACGAAAATTGTTCCCATATGAGAGGGTACTACAGTAGTGCTCTGGATGAGTTACGGAGCAAGACGATGTAATCAATCGGAAATGAGAGAGGCAGCTAAATGGCTGCCTTATTGTTTCTCACCTTCGCCTAATTGTAGGGCAGCACACCTTGAGCGCATTGGGTTTCAATGCTTGGTAATAGCTAGCAGGTTGCTGTCTTTTTGTATATTTTATGTTTATCTAATATATTAAAAATCTATACTGTTGCAACAATATCATATATGCCTGATATATTTAGGTGTAGAAATTTCTCCATACTAATATATTGGGGGAGTTTTACATGAAAAGAATAGCTTTAGCTGCGAGTGTAGTTTTGGCGTCGTCATCAGCTTATGCAGCTGACGCGATTGCAACGTATGTTCCAGAGCCTGTACCTGTAGTTGCCGACACATTTTCTTGGACTGGTGGTTATGTCGGTGTAAACGCAGGTTATGCATGGGGCAAGTTTAAGCATAACGTTCAGACAAAACGACCAGAAGGTAAATCACCTCTTCCCGGTACACCAGAATCTGAAATCGACTATGAAATCTTGGATGAAGCTACATATCGCTCATCTCCAAGTGGCTTTATTGGCGGAGTTCAGCTTGGTTATAATTGGCAGTTTGACCGATTTGTAGTTGGTGTTGAGACTGATTTTCAGGGTGGCAGCCTGAAGGGAAGTGTCTCGGGCGGTGTCGCTCCTTACACATTCAACGCTGAAACTAAAGTGGATTGGTTTGGTACGGCGCGCGTTCGTCTTGGATATACACCTGTAGAACGCTTGATGGTTTATGCGACGGGTGGTTTGGCATATGGTCATGTAAAATCATACATGAACTATGCTGGCTATGAATCAACCGTTTCTAAAACCAAGACAGGCTACACTGTCGGTGGTGGCGCAGAATACGCGTTTGATAACAACTGGTCATTGAAGACAGAGTATTTGTATACTGATCTCGGTAAGATCGATACGTTGAATGCTCAGCGTGGTTATACCAAATATTCCGCAGAAACTAAGGTCAACTTCCACACCGTGCGGGTTGGTCTGAACTATAAGTTCTAATTTTACCAACATGGAATTTATTATTTGCCGCCTTTCGGGGCGGCTTTTTAATTGCTCGCACGTGGTCAGAAGTGTTTAGCTTTATATTTTCCGGTTTCACCCCACCGTTCCTCACGGCTCGGAAAGGTGCTCATTACTATCTCCTCAAGAGAGGGGATTGATATTGCGGATGGAAAATGTTTAAGGCAGGCGATTAAACGCCTACCTCAATTTCATGCCGAGCTGCCTGTGCTAAAAATGACGAACGGGTTAAGCCTCTGCCTTTGGCTACATCATCGATCGCTTTGAGAACGCCACGTTCAAAAGTGACATTCACGCGGACAACAGCGCTGTCGTCTTCAATATATGGCACAGAGATGAGATATGCACCGTCATTCAATGCGGAACGCACATCATCACGTGCCAGAATATCTGCATGACTGGAAGCGTCAGGTAAGGTTTCATCTTCAGCGTAAAGCTGAATGGCTTCAATTGCGTTCTTTACGATATCCTCTGCTTCGTCGGACGCAGAAAAGACACCTGGCAGATCAGGAAACTGAATACCATAAGCGCTATCAGCATCTTTATGCACTAATGCGAAATAGTGTTTCATTTCGTTTTTCCTTTGTATGGGGCTTTTGCTTGTACAGTTAAGGGGGCTGGTTATTCCCAACCCGCTTGTTTCGCTATCGCCTTTGCCGTTCCAATCGGAAGGTCTTTCTTAGGGTGGGGCACTATGATGGTAATCTCCCCTTTTCTGAATTTGTGGTGAGAACCTTTCACCGATATTAATTCAAACCCTTCGCTTTCAAGGCGTTTAACAATCTTCTTACTGTCCCGTAGTATCTGCCCTCTCCGTTATATCAATGTGTATATAAATACACAAAACGATCAAAATTTTCAAGATGGGTGTGTATAATAATGCGCATTGGTCGAAGCGGTGAAAGGATGAGATATGACGCCGGTTCGCGTTAAGCAAATAGCGGATAAGGCGGATCGTCATGCCGGAGGTCGGCCAACAAAATACAAAGCCGCGTATGTAGATGATGTGATCTCTCATCTTGGAGAGGGTTTTACACTTGCTTCATGGGCAGGGGAGATCGGTGTGTCTCGTGAATGTGTCTATGAATGGGCGCGAGTTCATGAAGAGTTTTCTGACGCTATAAAAAAGGGTCGCGCTAAGGGGCAACCTGACCCGAGGGCAGGAAGGCACTCAGGCTATTGAGCACAAAGCGCAAGATCGTGTTCAGGTCTGTATCCGCTACAATGGTCAGGATCCGGCAGATATCATTCGTGATTTGTTCGTGAATTATGCGGGCGTGCCGGCTGAATATATCCGGCTTGATAACTGGAAAGCGGAGACCGGTGCATTCCTGCGCCGGCTCTATACCCGAATTATTGCTGAACCGACTGCCGTTGATAAGCTGGTCTCTGAGCTGATTGAGCAGGCAGCGTTGTCTGTCTGGTGGGATGATGTCAGCCGCACAATTCGCCTCGCGGTTTTGCGCAAGATTGAGACGGATGCTGCCGTGTTTGATGACAGCAATATTCTCAAAGGTTCGCTTCAGATTACTGAACAGCCGCAGCGCCGCTTGTCTCAGGTCAGTACATATTTCGGTATCACTAGTCCGCTGAGTAAGGCGTCTGAACCGATATCTTATCACTCAATGCAGTTCGATGTGAACTTAGAGGCAGAGGATGATTATGGCGGCGCAGCAATCAAAACAATTTATTCGTCATGGGTACCACGCTTTGGCCGGCCGATTGCTCAGCGTGTGAATGAGATTATGCTCGGCCGGTTTGTTGATCCGCCACGGCAGTTCCGGTTCAGCACTTTTCTCGATCCAGACATCCAGCCGCCGGTTCTTGGTCGCGGCTACCGGTTGTTTGCACGCCCGCTCCAGAATGCTGCGGGTGAGCAGGAGGCGGTACCGATCCAGATCACACGACTTCTACCGACTGATACCGGCTTTGACATAACAGCAGACGAAATGCGCTTTGTTGAGTTCTCAAGTGAGGATTTGGATAACCGGACTATCATCATCGACAGCAATACGCTGAACTTTAACTGGCGCGTGGCTTATGATCAGCTGTATCCGGCGCCGACCGCCAATGATGATATCGTTTGCATTGTTTCTGCTGGTGTCATTGTCGGCTCACAGAGCATTGATCTGCCAGCTTTCAACGTGGGCTCATGGCCAGCCGGTTGTAAACTGACATTACAGGTCAGAGGTCGCATTCAGGGTAAGGGTGGTAACGGAGCCTGGATTAACTCAAGCGGAGCCGGTGAAAGAGGCGGGCACGCTCTCTATTCGCGTAACCCCGTCAAGATCAAAAACAATAATCAAATTTGGTCAGGTGGCGGTGGCGGTCACGAACGTGTGCAAAGTGGGACATTCCGATATGGCGGTGGCGGTGGTCAGGGCTATTTAGCCGGATCTCAGCAAATGCCATTAAATATAGCAACATCTGAAAACGCCGGAACGCCAACACCTGGCTATGCAGGTGGTGCAGCCGGGGCTCCTGCCGGTAACGGTCACGCTGATTGCGGAAACGCAATTGACGGGCATTCATTTCTTACTTTTGAAGGTGGTCAGGGTGATATCCGCGGACCGCGTGTGAACTGACGGGATTAAACTATGGCATTTGCAAAGTGGCATTCAACCATCACCAATTTGCAGGGCAATGTTATTCCCCATGCATATGTGACTGTGCGAGATGAAACAACCGGCGCTTTGGCCGTACTGTACGGGGATCGGGAAGGCGCCATCGGTCTTGGTAATCCGTTTCAGGCTGATAGTGAGGGATTGGCAAGCTTTCATGTACGTGGCGGCGCTTATCATATCGCAGCCTCTTTCCAAGGCTCAGGGCGTGAATGGCGCTATGTTGGCATCGGGACTGCTCAGGAGCTTGATGCCGGAGCTTATGGTGCGGCGATAGGCTGGGATGCTACGGAACTAACGCAGGACGGACTGAATAAACATAGTAGTGCAGTCACAGGGTTTCGTGTGTTGATTATCGATACAGGGGATCAACGCGCAGCTGTTTATGAGAAGATTGCGAATAGCTGGAGCCCGCCGATCTATCTTACAGGGACGCAAGGCAAAGACGGTGTTCCGGTACGATTGTCCATCGGTACTGTGGCCGCAGGTGATACCCCTTCAGCAACGATTACAGGGGAAAGCCCGGATCAGGTGCTTAATATCGTTTTGGTGCCAGGTCCTGTTGGTGATGTTACTCCGGCAGCACTTGCAGCTCAGACCGGAGCGGAAAAAGCTGAGAGTAATGCAGCTGCAAGCGACCGGTCTGCAGCACAACATGCAGCGGATGCGGAAGCTTCGCAGATGCTGGCCGATCAGCAGGTAGCTTTTGCTCGTGACTGGGCTCAGGCATCGGTTGATGAGCTGGTGGATGATGGTGAACATCAAGGGTTCTCTGCTTGGCACTGGGCTGAAAAAGCCAGAGAGAACGCCGGCAGCGGCGTAAAAAGCGTAAACGGTCACAGCGAAGCTGAAGTTCATCTGACGGCTGCTGATGTTGGTGCGGCTACAACAGAACAAGGCGAGTTGGCGGAAACCGCTGTACAGCCGGAAGACTTGAACACTTATTACACAAAGCAGGAAATTGACCAGCTGCTCAACGATTATGCGAAGAACGTAAATCCTCAGTTTACAGGAACTGTGAACATTGACGGAGATCTCATGGCAAGCGGTGACATCGGAGCTAATGTATCATGACACTGCCTCTTTCGGGTATGATGACTGCAGCGATGATTAATGCTGAATTAGGGCGTGCTCATAACGCACCTTTTTCATTAAATGATCCTGCTATCCGAGCCTTAGCTGAAAAACCATCCGGGCAGATCATGTTCAGTGACTTCTATGGCAAGGCCAATGAAGTCGTTGTTAAAGCCACCAGCACAGCGCAATATAACGGCTTGATTAAGAGCTTTTTCACACCCGATGACTGGGTAAGTGATAAGGCTAAAAGGCTTATTATCAGCGATGTTGATTTTGGCAATATTTCGGGCACAGCTGCACTGGCTATTACCGATGCAGTTTCAGGGCAGGCCGGATCCTTCGGCGGTAAACTGATGCTTGAGGTTGAGGCAGGAGCCTTCATATCAGGAGGTGGCGGTAAATGGACTGTAGCCGGTGCAGGTAACGGCGGGATTGCTCTTCATGCCAATTTTAAAGGAAGAAACGGTAACAATCTTCAGCTGATCAATAAGGGGATTATTCGTGGCGGCGGTGGATCCGGCGGGCAAGGCGGGAAGGGCGGCGGCGGTACCTATGCCCAGAATGTTACTATCAGAGAACCAACGGAGGGGGATCTTCGCGGCAATGGTTACGGATGGACCTGGGTTAATAACTTCAGTCGCGTTATTATTAGTTGGGGCGGGCAAGAGCTTTTAAGGTGGGATAATCAGAGTTTTAGTACAACGTTTTATGACATAAACGGAGCGAGATATTACAGAGGAACTCCGGATGGTGGGGTGAGCGGAACCTCATTCTTTAAGATCTATCGCATATTCCAGCAAAACCAGAATGTTTATACCGATGGTGGCACCGGTGGTGCAGGCGGAACTGGGCAAGGTTTTAACTTGGCGTCGGGTGCTGGTGCCTCGGGTAACGCTGGCGGAACGAATGCCGGCCGCGGTGGTAATGGCGGGCATGGTGGTGCGTGGGGAAGCTCAGGAGCCAATGGGGACGCTGGCATAAACGGCAATAACGGGAATGGGTTGGTTGGCTCGTCGGGTGGCATAGGCGGCGCGGCAATTAGCAGTATAGCCAATGTTGATATTGTCGAAAACAGTGGCCAGATAAATGGTCGGCAGGAATAGGGAGAATGTGATAATCATGTCAGTAGAGATGGCGAGAATACCAGCTTTTGCTAGCAAGTTTGAGGTTGTTTAGTTTGGCTCTTTGTACAGTCTCTTAAGTATGATGTATTTTAGATGATGCTTTTATTGGAAAAATCGCCGCCAGGTTTAAGTAGCACACGATATATTTACGTTATAAAAAATGACCAAACTGACATAATAGCTGTTTGGTGTTCAATATCCATTTATGATAAAAATTAATGCTTTTTTGAGGGACAAGCCACCAGGCGCTTATTTTTGAGCAAGTTATAAAGTGGGGGAAATCGTTGATTACAGTGATGATCGCATTCCATTGCCGTCTTGTGAGGGTGGTGTGAACGAAGTTCTGCGCCATCGAAATACACGTGCTCAAAATACGTTATCTGCTTTTAGCAAGATAACGTTAGTGTCGGTTATGATTTGGTTGCTGTCAGTAGCTAGTATCGGCTGGTGGATATCACAGGCCATTATAAAAGTAGAGCTCAAGGATGTGGCTGCGAGCGCTGACTATGAGTCAACTACCACAGCGCATGTAATGGATCGGGTATTTACCGAAATGTCCAGTATTGCCAATATGGTGGCCGGAAATGCTGATGTTATAAAGCTTGCAGTAAAATATCGAACAGACCCGCCCGGATTTGCGAATATGACCCGCCAACAGCGGGCTGTCGAATTTACACGTGATCCTTTGGTGCGCAAGGTTGGCGATGTAATGAACAGATTGGCAGGTGATCTTCGCTATGCCCGCATTTATATGAATAATATGTCTGATGATACGGTGACGGCCAGTAATTGGGCTGAAAGTGATAGTATCGTAGGTATGATCTATTCGGGGCGCCCCTATCTTATTGAAGCACTTCGCACGGGCAAAGGTTCTTCATTCGGTATCGCGCGTTTGAATAAAACGCCGTCCTATTTTGTGAGCAGCCGTATTGATGATGAGAATTATGAGGCGCACGGGTCAGTTACAGTCAAGTTTGATGCACCAGATGTCGCTACTTATTTGACGGGACATCACACGGCATTAATCGTGAACCGTCAAGGGCGTGTGATTACATCGTCGTTATCATTATTTATGCTGCGAAATATCGCTCAACTTATGCCAGAGGGGACTGTTTTGCCGCCGGACGGTGAAGAAGAATTGGGTGAGGCGCTGGATATTCATGCCGTTCCTCACCAATCCTATGAAAATCTATGGTTCATTGATGGCAAGCAGTATTTGGTAAAGCGTAGACCATTGAGCGGTACACATTATCAGTTGTTTACGTTGGCTTCGCTAGAGCAGATTGATCCTATGCGAAGACAACACTTCTGGATAACAGCACTCATTGGCCTGCTTGGTATTGTCTTTATTTTGCTAGCTGCTCTAGCGATCAGACATTCGTCTTTACGCCGTCAAGATGAGCTTTATGCAGCAAATTATGATGTATTAACAGACCTCCCTAACAGGCGTGCAATCTTAGTGGAACTGGATCGGTTGTTTACTCTGGGAAAACGTACCGGTCAGTGGGTTCTGGTTGTTTTTATCGATCTGGATGGTTTCAAAGCTATAAATGATGCTTACGGGCACGAAGTAGGAGACAAGTTTCTAATCGAAGCAGGTCGACGCTTATCAGAAGGGCTCCGTGCGAATGATATGCTGGGACGCTTTGGTGGAGATGAATTTATTGTAATTGGGCAGGTTGCTCCGCCAAACTCGGACACTCCGGAGGGAAATGCGGATGTCATCCGGAACCGGTTGACACCATTATTGATAGGCACATATCACTTTGAAAGCTGTAGCTTTGAATATTCAGGTGCAAGCTTCGGTATCGCCTGCGTGGATCCATCCTTGAGTTCATTGAAGTTGGCTCTACGAGAAGCTGATCAGTTAATGTACATCGATAAAAAGTCACGCCGGAAAATATCGTACATTACTAATGTAATCTAAAGTTCCGCGTTTGGCAGATTAACGCGTTTCGCATCTTCTACGTTTGCCCATATTAAGCCTCGCTCACGCGGGGCTTCTTTTTTTGAAAGGAACGCTATGCGTGAGACCTTAACGACCGCGCTCGACCTGATGTTTGGTCATGAAGGCGAATATGTGAATAACCCAAAAGACACGGGCGGTGCTACCAAATACGGTATCACACACAAGACATTAGCCGCGCACCGCGGTGTTGCCAGTGTTACGCCTACTCAGGTCAAGGCGCTCACGATGGAAGAGGCCGCAAAGATTTACAGACGCTCATATTGGGTTCAATCCGGTGGTGATCTGCTTCCGGTTGGTATCGACTTCATGGCCTTCGATTATGGTGTGAATAGTGGACCCGCACAGGCGGTTAAGTCGCTGCAACGCGTGGTTGGCGTGATTGCGGATGGTATTGTGGGCGGTCAGACTGTTACTGCTGTGAAGGCATATAAGGGCGATCTCATTACGGCTTATGCCGCTGAACGCCTTCGGTTCATGCGCACATTGAAGACTTGGCCGGTGTTCGGGCGGGGTTGGCAAAAGCGCGTGTCCATTGTGGAAGCGCAGTCACGTCAGCTCATACGGGGATTCCAAGTAACTACTGATGTTTTCGCTTCCACGGCTAAAGCCAACCCCAAAGATCAATCAATCATGGAAACGCTGAAAAAACCAGAGGCGTGGGCATCTGCTGGTGGTCTTTTATCCGGTCTTGGCGGCATGGCTTCCGGCACCGGCCCCATGCAGTGGGCGCTCGCAATTATCATGGTTGGGGCATTCGCGACCGGTGCATATTTCCTCATCAAGCGCATGCAGGATCAAGTGGCATGAAGATCAGTCTCCAACACATCACTGGCGCGGTCATCGGAGGGGCAGTTTCAGGCCTCTTTTTTTATGCGCTCGGGCAACATGACGGCAAGCAGGATGCGGCATTGAAGGCCGCTCAAGCTGTGACACAAGCAATCCAGAACAGGGCAGGGATTAATGAGACAATCGACAATTTGGATAGCGTTGCTCTGTGTGTTGAGCTTGGCGGGTTGCGCGACCAGTGCGAGCAATTGCGCGGGTTGGCAGAAGATAAGCCTTAAACCGGAAACGGCTGTGTACCTGGCAGGCAATGACCAGAGCGCAGGCAAAAGCGTTGCCGGTCATAATGCATATGGAAAGAAAGCGGGGTGTTGGTGATGGGAGAGGATATCAAATGGTTGATCGGGATATCTGCTTCTATGGCAGTCTCATTCATCATAGCACTGATCGCTTCATTTCGTTCGCTGGCGGCGTCTATCAAAGCCGGTGACGATGCGCTGCATGAGAGGATCAACAGAACGCGTGATGACTATGTACGCCGAGTTGATCTCGATGGTCATGTGAACCAACTGCGTGAGGGTATGAAGGAATTAAAAGAAGAAACGAGAGATAGTGCAAGAGAGACCAATAAGCGTCTGGATCAGGTGCTCGCTGTGTTGGCACAGGAGAAAAAATCCGGATAGTTAGGGGGGCAAAATCAAAGAGGTCGTCGCAAATGGCGTGTTGAAGCTATTTCCCCGGCTTGGGTAGCTATTGCCATTTCAAAGCTGTTTGCAATGCGGTGTGCCCTGTCAATAAAGATGATTGCTGCCTCTTCAGGGAAGATTTCATGCGCGGTTTGCTCAAAGATACTGATCCAGCGGTCAAAATGCTCATTTTTTAGATTGAGTTTCAGATGGGGTGCCATTGGTCGCCCATCATATCCGCCAGTTTTGAGAATAATCGCTGCCCAGAACTCTGTAATCTGCGCGATATGGTGATCCCAATCATGAACAGCCCTGTCAAAGATGGGGCCGATCAATTCATCTTCACGAGCGCGTCCATAAAATGTGGTAACAAGCTTCTGAATTGATGCTTTATCAATGGATGGGTGAGGCTGATTAACTATTGCCGTCATAATCGGGTATCAAACCATTCATTCGAGATTAAAACAAATTACTCCCAATGATAGGTATTCCGGCTGCCAGTATCCAGTGATGTTTTGGGGGAGGTTTGAAGATTAGGCTGTTTTTCACATCATTGATGCAATGCACTTTTCGCCTTTGGCTGCCGGGCTGATAAGCGATACTACATTAGTGTCTTGGCTGTCGTGACCGTGAGTGACCGCCACCAATCTTTTTTAAGATAGCGCCTAAGTCCGCAGCGGTACGGGCTGCTGGTTTTTCAGTGCGATGTGCCTTTGATAACTGCTGATCTGTTGCCGCTACAGCATGAAAGTTTCTTTGCTGTATTGGACTATTCAACGAATTCAGGCGTGTTTGATGGCTTTTTAAATTAGACATAAATTTTCCCTCCTTCTTAATAAAAATCGCTAAAACATTGTTATTCATGGAGTGTCTCAGTTTAACGACTATCAATGGTTATGAATATCAGAGGAATGTGTTTTATTAATGCATATTAACTTTTGCGTCATGTCATTGCTCTGCGAATGGCCGGCAGTCTGATGAAGTGGATGGTCGTTGATACGTGTATCGGGACAGTAATGCTGTACGAAAATACTCTCAAAGTGCTAAACTGGATTAATCAATTCAGATAATAGCATTGCCGACCAGTCTCTCTGATCGGCAATGCTTGACCTGTATTATCGTGCCATCATCATCGCTGCGATTAAACCTGTTGCAGCTGAAATCAACAAATACTGGTTGTCGACTTTCACCCAGTGCTGGCCGCGACCAGGCTTGCGCAGACCATGACGTTTGTAGTCACGAACTTCTTGATGGCGACGCCAGTCACCATAACGTTGGCCTTTTGACCATCTTTTATTGTAGCCACGATCATTTGGCTTGTTGTAGTGCTTGCCATAGCTTGGGCGGCTAGGCTCATAACGATGCTGTTCAGCCTTAGGCAGCGGTTGATAGTCCCGAGCTTGGGCCAATGGCGCGCCAACAAAAGTAAGTGCTACAGCTACTAGAATAGATTTCTTAAACATATGGCTCTCCTGTGTTGTTGCCTTAAGAGTACGGTGGCGCGGATGAACCATAAATGAATGAAACCAATGCATTAGATTACATATTTTTAATGTTGTAACCCCTGCTGCTACATGTCTACTTTGAGCAGTAGCCTATGAAGTCTGCACGCAATTCCGCTTGCTTGAGTTAAGAATTATATAACTCGGTACTATCTTGATTGCACATTTTATCCTGCGCTTTTTAGCTGATCAGGGGCGCGCCGGAACATGGCGGCGATCCGAAAACGCCGCCATCCGAACTATTAAAGCATATTACTTTGTGGTGTAGCCGCCGTTGACGAGAATAGTCTGGCCAGTCATCCACCAGCCTTCAGTCACCAAAAAACGGATGTAGGGTACAATATCTTTAATATCGGTCAGTCCGGTTTTAGAGAACTTCGACAGGGCTGCTGCAGTCTTATGATAGGCCTGCGCATCTGCGGATTCCTGACCATAGAAAAATGGAGTATCCATCGGGCCAGGGCCAATCGCTGTCACGGAAATGCCACGACCGCCGAACTCTTTTGAAGCTGCACGGGTAAAATGCTCGACGGGCGCTTTGGTTCCTGCATAGCTGGAGTAGAAAGGCGTAAATGCGCCGAGCAGCGAGGTTACGAGCGTAACAATTGCACCATTATCATTCAGGTGCTTACCGGCTTCTTTCAAAAAGAAGAAGGCGGATTTTGCATTAACTGCGCTCATCTCATCGTATTCAGCTTCTGAAATATCGAGGATGGGTTTTTTAAGTACTTTCCCAACGGTATTAATGGCGAAGTCTGGCTTGCCAATGGTGGCAACGACTTTATCAAACAGACTTTCTATTGCTCCGGCCGTGGTAAGATCGGCCTGAAAGGCGACGGCTTCGGCACCATTGGCCTTGATGGCGGCGACAGTCGCTTCTGCGTCGGTCTTTGAAGCGCTGCTGTTATAGTGGACAGCAATAGCCTTTGCTCCCTGATTTGCGAAATCGCGGGCGATCAGTCCGCCAAGGTTTTTTGCTCCTCCGGCGATGAGCACAGTTTTGCCGCTAATTGTACGATTATTCATAGGTCGGGTCTCCCTTTGAAAGCAGTGGCGGTATCACACCACGACTGCTTTCAAGTAATCTACCGTCTGGATTAGGCACATAAAGGGTGATATTCTGCCATCATATGTCAGAAATCGTGAACAATGGAATGTATTGAGCTTGGATCGTATTGATCTGTTTCGCATTTTTACTCGTGTAGTAGATACGACAAGTTTCACGCGTGCTGCTGACTTGCTCGGTTTACCACGTTCTTCAGTGTCGGCAGCAATAGCCGAATTAGAGGGGAGAGTTGGCGCTCGTCTTTTACATCGTACTACCCGAAAGGTTTCGCCGACCCATGATGGTCTTGCGCTTTATGAACGCTGTCTTCGGGTTGTCGCCGATGTTGAGGAAGCCGAGGGGCTATTTCGACAGGGTGCTAAACCTGCAGGAACATTGAGGGTTGATGTACCGGGACGAATTGGACGGTTGATCGTTGCACCGTCGCTTCCAGCTTTCTTTAAAGAATATCCGGGAATTGATGTGACCCTGGGTGTAACAGATCGTGCAGTAGATCTCATCGGGGAAAGTGTTGATTGTGTACTGCGCGTTGGTTCTCTGACTGACTCCGGTCTGATTGCGCGCAGTATTGGTGAACTGCCTCTTATCAATGTTGCCAGCTCTGGCTATTTAGCTCAACATGGTATCCCGTATGATATTGAAGATCTGAAAACGCACTGGGCAGTGAATTATGCTTCACCATCAACCGGACGGGTAGAGCCATGGGAATGGGTAGAAGATGGTGTATTGCAAACGCTGCGGATGCGTAGTCGTGTAACTGTGAACGGTGCTGAAGCCTATATTGCTTGTTGTCTTGCGGATCTCGGCCTCATCCAAATTCCCGCTTATGATGTTCGTGAACATATCAGGACAGGCGAGTTAGTTGAAGTTTTGCCGAACCACCGTGCTGAGCCACTGCCAATGACACTACTCTATTCACATCGTCGGCATCTCTCGCGTCGTGTTCAAGTTTTTGCTGATTGGTTGATCGCACTCTTGGAGCGAGAGATACTTTAGAGTTGCATGTTGCGCAAAATATTGAATCATCTATTTCTCATGCTGACGCTAAGTGCCTAGATGCTTATGCCATCCCTCTGACAAAGCCGCTCATTTCATCCAGCTTGACCATTGCCATGCGCATGCTTCCTCTGCAGTCTTGCGTTATGCATCGGGCCCGTTTCTCAATCTCGTGGGGATGCTATCGAAGCACTGAAAGACGGGCTTCGTCTGGCCATTGCCTTGCGAACAGTTGGCGGGTTTATGAAATGGATGATTGTCGCTCTAATTGGAACTTTTATCGATACAGTAATGCTGTATGAAAATATTCTCAAAGTGATCAACTGGATTAATCAATCCAAATAATAATATTGCCGGTCAGAATCTCTGACCGGCAATGCCAGCAAGTACTATCAACATAATGCGATAGACGGGCTATGTCGTATCTATCTACCGAGCTTATCCTTATTCGTGTTCAACTATTAACTGTGGTTCACCATCTGAGGTATGGTAATGTGAACGGCCGTGCTCATTGATTGTGGCTTTGATCTGGCGGCGCAGGTTTGAGAAACTCTCGAACCGAACCACATCAACTGGCGTATCGAAGCGGATTGTAATCTGCCGGTAGTTGTTAGAGCCAGAAAGGCCGATTATCTGTCCGTTAAAAGGTTGGCCAAGATAGCGGCCGCGCACCCGATCATTCAGAGCCAGTTCTGGCGGTGCATTGCGCATTGCTAACCGGGCGTAGAACGTGTTCCAGTCCTTTGCGCCGTTCTGTCGGGCAATCAACTCCAGCGATTGTGCATGACTGATCACAGTTCCTTGTGCCTGAAGAGCTACGCGCAAGGCTTTAGCCTGAGCTTTTGCATCATCAATGGTCATCGGTGTTCCTCTGCATTAAAAGCTTGTGTGCCGGTGGTGCTCAAGACGTTGCGCGCGATTAACACAGCGATTATCAGCATGATCGCTTCCGCCAATGGAAACGCTATCCAAATGCCTCGCACCCCAAAGCCCGCAGAAAGCGTTAATATGAATAGGGGTGTCAGCAGCCAAGGTTTCACCAAAGTGAGTGCTGCCGTCCGACCGGATTGGCCTAGGCTTTGGAAATATAACGCCAAGACGAGGATCGGTCCGGATGATACATAAAGCAGCATCATAGGCCGCAGTATCTCCGTAACAGCGTCGATTACGGCTGGGTCATAGCTGAACCAACTGCCGAGAGTGGTTCCTGCGACAGTGCCTATTAACGCCACTGACATGCACCAAAGGAAAGCTACGCTCATCGCCAGCCGCAACGTGGCTAATGCCCGATCGTTTCTCCCCGCACCAACATTGTTGCCGGTAATGCTTTGCGTGGCCAGCGCGATTGCCATCTGTGGCAGAAAGGCAAAGCTTAAAAGCCGCGTCACGACACCATAGGCGGCGACCAAGGCGCCATATTCCGCTCCTGCATGAAGTCGCAGGAATAGCATCACGGTGCTGGCGACCACGGCGATGCCGATGAAGCTGAGGCATAATGGCAGGCCCAGTCGAATGATCTCTAACCAAGCGCCTAGCCAGCTTTGCGTGCGTAGAACTGACAGCGGCAACAATCTCTTGCTGTATCTCCTTACGCCAAGCACCAGCACCAGCCCAAGGGCTTGGGCTGCAACCGTGCCAAGGGCTGAGCCAGAAACTCCGAGGCCAAGTACCACGATCCCTAGCCAATTCGCGCCGATATTGAAGAGGTTAATCAGCACAGACAGGGTGGCAATCAGACCGGCCTGTCCCTCGCTGCGCAGCGCATCCGCATGGATGCCAAGCATCAGTTGTACCGGCGCACCAAGAATTATTATCCGCAGATAATCCTGCGCCAATTCGGCGATTTTGGAATTGCCTGCGGCCATAGATCCGATAAGCGTAGTACCGACCACTTCCCATAGCACGACAAGACCAACCGAAATCGCCAGCACCAGCCCATGTGTTTCGGCAAAGACGCGCCCGGCGGTTATGCGATCCCCGGCACCAAGATGCCGCGCCATCAGGCTCGACATGCCGCCGCCAGTCAGGGTCGACAGCGCTGAAAGCACCATAGCAACCGGAAAGGCCAGGCTCACTGCTGCGAGTGCGTCGGATCCGATGAAGTGGCCGACGAAAACGCCATCAACAATATTAAGAACTCCCCCCATCGACATAACCACTGTCATGGGAAGGGCATTTAACAGAAACAACCGCCCGATAGGGACGGTCAGAAAAGGATTAACCTGTTGGGTAGCGTGTCTTGTAGACATCGCTCACTCCTCATATGAGGCATTTCAAAGTGGAATGGGGGCCTGCATTGCCCACCGCGCGAAATGCTTCGAGGGTGAGGTGTCTAGTTAATCCGAGCTTCACCGTGACTTACGTCTGCAGGCGGCAGGTGCCGGTACCTTAGTTCATCAATATAGGGAATGCGAACTTTCCAGTCAATTGCCTGTGACCAATCTAGAACAATGGCAGCGACAAGCTGAACTGGCCGATGCCCGAAAAGATGAGCAGTGGAAGCACATGGACAACCGGTTTAATGATCTGGAAAAGAAAATATCCGGTGTGAGCGATACGCTAGCAAAGGTCATATGGCTCATTATCAGCGTCCTGATTCTTAGCGTGGTCAGCTTCATGATAAGAGGTGGGTTTGCCGTGCCGTAAGCCCGCTCAATTTATGATAATGAGCTTTTTTCACAACTATCTGAGAGGCATAGGAAGAAGTATTGTATCGGTTAGAATCAAACCTTGTAGTGGAGCGCATGATGCCAATAAAGCCTGATGCAATTTTTGCCTGCGATGCTCCAGCACGTCTAAAACCAAGTAATTACCCCGAGCCATACGCCTCTTTCGTTGCAGACCGCATAAAGCAGCCGTTAGGCGATATCTTCGGCTTGAGCAATTTCGGGGTTAATCTAACGCGCTTGCTGCCAAACTCAATTTCCGCTCTTCATCATCGCCATTCAATGCAAGATGAATTTATATATGTGCTTGAGGGGCGTCCGACGTTAATCACTGATGCAGGAGAAAGGCAGCTTGAAGTCGGAATGGTTGCAGGTTTTCCTGCAAATGGAACTGCGCATCATCTGGAAAACAGAACTTCTCACGATTGCATTATATTAGAGATAGGTGATCGTACTACTGGTGATCAAGTAAGTTATCCATCCGATGATTTGCAGGCTGTAATGAGAGATGATGGTAGCTGGAAATTCACGCATAAGAACGGCAAAGATTATTAACTACGCTCTCTACACTCATGCCATCCCTCCGACGAATCCGTTCATTTCATCAAGCCTGACCATTGCTATGCGCATTTGACCTTTGCAGCCTCTAGCTTTGCATCGGACAGGGTTTTCAATTTCATTTAGATGGGGTTGTTCGTGAACTGCATGGCAATCTTTCAGCTCATCCATGTTCCTGTCAGAGATGAATAAAGAGTACTTTAGTGCATTCAATCGAAACCTGATCAGGAAGCAAGATTGCACAAAATCTGTAAACCAGATGTAAACTACGGCAGTTCGTTCTAATGGGGAAATCACTAAGCTATTGAAAAGCTTGGTGGGTGCGACAGGGATCGAACCTGTGACCCGCTGATTAAGAGTCAGCTGCTCTACCGACTGAGCTACGCACCCACTTTTCTGAACTCGCATTCAGTAAGTGTTCGGTTCTATAAAGGGGCACTTTAGCTCTGTCTAGTCCGGAAATTATTTTTTTGAAAAAAATGTGTTGCCACCGCAGCTTATGAACAGAAAACGAATACACGCATTATGTGTATCGGGCGGGACAATGCTGCGTCAAATAAGTTTAGAGCTCTGCGAACAGCAGGAAAAATTGGCTTTGTTGTGCAGGACGAGCGGATATAACTGCCCGGCCGGTCTTGATGCCGTGCTTTGAACTGCACATATAACTTGCAATGTTGCCGTGTGGGTATATCAGGCTACATTTAATATCGGCCGTGAACCGGAATATTAATCACTTCGCCGGTAAAGCTATCAGCTTAATATTGTTGATACGGGTGCCCTCTGTCATCAGAGTTTTGTTTTTGTGCCATAATTAGGCACAAAAAAACTGGCATAGCATCCAATACGGTGTTGGTTAAATTGCTTTTCAGGCAGTATTAATCTGTTACAAGAACGACGGCGCAGCAGCACATAGCATTTCCTCATGCTTTGCATGATCTGAGGGTTCAATGGACGGTTTTATCGGTGATATCGGACAGTTTATCTCGGCCAATCAGGTTTGGGCGGGGCCAATTGTCGGATTGATAGCATTTGGCGAGTCACTGGCGGTTATCGGTATGCTGATTCCGGCAACGCCGATCATGCTGGCTATTGGTGGTTTGGTTGGTGCCGGTATTATTGATCCTATGCCTGTTCTGATCGGCGCTGTTATTGGCGCGGTCATCGGCGATGTTATTTCATATTTTCTTGGCTGGTGGCTGGGCCGCCGCGTAATCCATCAGTGGCCGCTGAATAAATACCGTTCACATATTGCGCAGGCTCGTTTGCTGTTTCGCAAATATGGTTTTGCTGCCGTGTTCTTCGGACGTTTTTTTGGGCCTGTTCGTTGTACCGTGCCGCTGGTCGCGGGTATGATGTCGATGGATCAAAAACGGTTTCAAACAGCTAATATTTCGTCTGCGCTGGTTTGGGCGCCGGTCATGATTTTGCCCGGCTGGCTTGCCGGCCAAGGTGCCGGAATTTTTGCTAATCTCAGTGGCTCTGACTGGGTCTGGATGGCAGTTGGTCTGACTGTTGTCGCGACGGTTGTCAGTATCGTTGGTGTCCGCTTCATGCGCGCACGCCCTAAAAATGAACGCAGACGCGGTGTTCGCAAGAATAAAGTTACAACGGCTCCGGCAGAGTAATATCGCGCTTTCATAGGTGTTTTGTCGCCAATAACCCGTTGGTACTGGTGTTACTGGCGGATTATGGTTGTTCTGTTTTGAAAATTTTTTGCAGAACAACTTGATTAGGGCTGCGTTTGCACTCATTATAAATCTGAATTGTCAGAGCATGCTTCAGCTGTTGTATGAGGTGTGCTCTGAAATTTTATATGCAAAATATCGTTTGCATTGAGAATTTTAACTGCGCTGCTGCGCCTAACGGGGTTTTTAAAAGCTCTTATGCCGGAAGATACTTCTGACGATTCGTCTATTACGGATTGTTGCCGCTCCAAGTTGGTAGCAATCCGAAACTCAGTTCTGCTGCACTCTGAATATAGCCGGAACATGTCTGTGAATAACCAGACAGTTGTTTTGCCTTATGTGCAAGTTTCCCGTTTTGCAAAATTCATGCGTGATAAAACTGCCATGCTGGCAGATGATATCGCATGCCTGTTTTCCGATAAGGAGACCGGCATACGGGACAAATTCCTCCTGTTTTTCACATCAATTTGTAACGTGCCCGTCCGGAAGTCTGCAAAGATTTTTGGTCTGACGGCTCGTGATTTGAAAAAATCAAAACAAAATTGGTCTGCGAATGAGCGTGTCTGGCAATTTGGCTTCATGAGAGGCGCGGGAGTGAAACTGCACTCCGCTTATGTCCGTGAAGCTTATCCGGCGCTTGCGCGTTTGTCTGGCTCCATGCAGCCTTGCTTGCGCACCCTGCAACAGAAACTCTAGGAAACGACAACCCATGGAATGGATTGCCGATCCCAATGCCTGGATAGGCTTGGTTACACTGATTGTTCTTGAGATTGTTCTTGGTATCGACAATCTCGTTTTTATCTCGATCCTTGCCGGTAAATTGCCACCGAGCCAGCGCAATAAAGCGCGTTTGCTTGGTCTTGCGCTTGCGCTTTTGATGCGTCTTGGTTTGCTGGCTTCGATCTCGTGGATCGTAACACTTACCCAGCCTCTCTTTACTATTTTCTCTTTTGGTTTCTCCGGCCGCGATATCATAATGATTTTCGGTGGTGTGTTCCTGCTTGCAAAAGGCACTATGGAGCTGCATGAGCGCCTTGAGGGCGAAAATACTGTTAAAGAAGTTAATCCGGTTCATGCAGTGTTCTGGCAGGTTATTGCCCAGATCGTTGTACTTGATGCCGTGTTCTCGCTCGATAGCGTGATTACAGCTGTCGGTATGGTGCAGCATCTGCCGGTAATGATGATTGCCGTTGTGATTGCTATGGGCGTGATGATGCTGGCTTCCAAGCCGCTGATGTCTTTTGTTAACAAGCATCCGACCGTGGTAATCCTGTGTCTTGGCTTCCTGATGATGATCGGTTTCAGTCTGGTGATTGAAGGCTTTGGTTATCACGTGCCTAAGGGCTATCTCTATGCTGCTATCGGCTTCTCGATCCTGATCGAGGCTGCCAATCAGGTCGGCCGTCACAACCGCGAGAAGCGGGTGACGACCAATGATCTGCGTGAGCGTACGGCCGGTGCGGTTTTGCGTCTTCTCGGCGGTGGCCGTGGCAGTGACAATGCTCTATCGGAAACCATTGATGTGATTGCCGAGCATACGGCGGCTGCCGATGTGTTCCGTCCGGAAGAGAAAGAAATGATCCGCGGCGTGCTTGATCTCGCCGATCGTCCGGTTCGTTCTATCATGACACCGCGTAACGAAGTGGAGTGGCTTGATCTGGATGCGAGTGAGGAAGAGCTGCGTGCTGAGTTGCGTCAGTTTGCTCATTCGCGGGTTATTCTTGCACGCGGGCAGGTGGATGAATTTGTCGGTGTTGCGCTGACAAAGGACCTCTTGCTTTATCTGGCAGATTCCGCACCGATTGACTGGCAGAGTGCTATGAAGCAGCCGCTGGTCGTGCATGAGCACAGCAATGTGCTGCGTGTTATGGAGCAGTTACGCGGATCGTCGGTGCAGATGGCTGTTATCGTGGACGAGCATGGCTCTTTTGAAGGCGTTGCAACACCGACCGATATTCTCGAAGCGATTGCCGGTGAGTTTCCGGACGAAGAAGGGGATTCACCAAGTGTTGAAACACAGGAAGACGGTGTCTGGATTGCCGATGGCTTTACGGATATCCGCCGCCTGAGTGGTATTCTTGAGCGTGATCTGGTGGATGAGGATGACCGTTACACCACGCTGGCGGGCTTTGTACTCTGGCACCTCGGACATATTCCTGTTGGTGGTGAAAAACTCACTGCTGAGGGCTTTGAGTTTGAAGTGCTGACAATGGAACGCCGGAATATCGCCAAAGTAAAAATTACGGCTTTACCTGCTTATGATTATTAAGCAGGAAGACTGTTAAAAGAGAAACGCCGCATCATTTTGATGCGGCGTTTTTTTATGAAAGCACATTGTCCTATTTTGTGAACAGTGTGTCGCAGGAGAGAACTTGCAGTTTCGCTGAAACACTCTTAACAGATGTGCTGAAAAGAGGGGCGTCATTCTGCCTTTCTGCTGAAAAAGGAAATGTCCGTGCCAAAGCTTTATACAATCATTTGTGCGACGCGTTCTGCGCGTCATGGTGATAAATTTGCCAAATGGTTTAATGATTTTGCAGCTGCAAACTCTGATTTTGATGCAGAACTGATTGATCTGGCAGAAGTTAAACTGCCGTTCTTTGATGAATCCACGCACCCGCGCGCGCAGAAATACGAGCATGAGCATACCAAAAAATGGAGCAAGCTCATTGATGCCGGTGATGCATTTGTCTTTGTTATTCCGGAATATAACTATTCCCCGCCGGCTGAGTTCTTCAACGCAGTCAATTATTTGAATACAGAATGGAACTATAAGCCTGCGGCTATTATGAGCTATGGCGGTGTTTCCGGTGGTCTGCGCTCCGCACAGGTTGCCCGTTCGCATTTGAGCACATTGCGCATGGTGCCGCTGCCGGAAGGTATTCCGCTGCCGAATTATCCGCAGTTCCTCAATGAAAATGGCGCATTTGTTGCAACTGAAATGGTTGAAGCCAGTGCAAAGACCGTTTTGTCGGAGCTGAAAGTCTGGAATGACGGCCTGCAGACAATCCGCAATAAGTAAGATTTCATCTTATTGATGTTGAAAGAAAAATCGCTGCAGCAATGCAGCGGTTTTTTGTTGTTCGGCACCGGATTGGCAATCTTAAATCACATAAAATTAATGGGATTATTGACAATAGCACTGCATTGGCAGACATTAACGGAATGTTAATTCTGTTAACTTGACGATACAGGAGTGTTATTCATGCCTCTTTTTCAGTCTCTGAAGGGAATGATGAAACAACGCAGTCAGGCGTTTCAAAAATTCTGGCAGGAAATTTCTCAGGACGAGAAAACCATTGAGCGGCGGCGCCAAAACCGCCTTGCACCAGACCAGTCTGAAAAATTCGGATGCTGGCGTCATCGCGGTATTTGGTAAATCCTTCTGCAAAGCTCGATTTTCTGCTCCTGTTAAAGAAATTGTATTGCGCGAAATATGCATTGCTTAGCAAAATCTTGCTCATTCTTTTTTCGGCGTATCATAGTTTTCTGTTTTTAAATCAAAAAGTAAATTATCTATTTAAATCAATAATTTAGTATTGATTTCATGCCGCTGCTGCTTAATCTTTGGAGCTATAAACAACTCCATTTCATTTGCCTCAGGCAAAGACACAGGCGGCGGGTATTCATGAAAAAACTTCTGTTGGCGGCCGGGCTTGTGCTCGGTCTGGGTAATACATTGACAGTGGCTCAGGCAGAGGAACCGAAAGAAATCCTCAATGTCTCTTATGACATTGCCCGTGAGCTCTATGAGCAGGTGAACACGGCTTTCATTCCGGTGTGGAAAGAGAAAAGCGGCGAGACACTCACCGTCAATCAATCTCATGCGGGTTCTTCCAAGCAGGCGCGTTCCATTCTCGAAGGGCTGGAAGCGGATGTTGTTACCTTTAATCAGGTGACCGATGTGCAGGTGTTGCATGATAAGGGCAATCTGATCCCTGCGGATTGGCAGAGCCGTCTGCCGAATAACTCTTCGCCTTATTATTCGCTCCCTGCGTTTCTTGTGCGTGCAGGTAATCCGAAGCAGATCAAAAGCTGGGATGATCTGGTGCGCGATGATGTGCAGGTGATTTTCCCGAACCCGAAAACCTCAGGCAATGCGCGCTATACCTATCTGGCAGCGACTGCCTATGCGCGTGAAGCCTTTAACAAGGATGATGCCAAGGTTCGTGAGTTTATTACCAAGCTGTTCAAGAATGTTCCGGTGTTCGATACCGGTGGCCGTGGTGCAACAACCACTTTCACCGAGCGCGGCATTGGTGATGTGCTGGTGACCTTTGAGGCGGAAGTGCTGGGTACACAGAAACTGCTTGGCAAAGACAAGTATGATGTTGTGGTGCCGCCGATCAGCCTGCTGTCGGAATTTCCGGTAACGATCGTTGATAAAGTTGTCGATAAGCGCGGCTCGCGCAAAATCGCGCAGGCCTATCTGGATTTCCTCTATGCCCCTGAAGGTCAGGAAATTCTCGCCAGCAATTTCAATCGTGTTCATGATGCCGCGACGATTGAAAAGCACAAAGCCAATTTCCCTGAGGTGAAGCTGGTGCGTGTGGAAGATGAATTCGGCGGCTGGGCAAATGTGACCAAAGAGCATTTTGCCGAGGGCGGTATTCTCGATCAGTTGTTCACTGCCAAGTAAGCCGGACGACAGATTATAAAACCGGTGCGCCCTGAAAGGTGCGCCGGTTCTTCTCATAGAACACACAGAGCAGACCGGTTATGAAGAGACCAATTTTTAAAGTCAGAAAAACAGTGATGCCTGGCTTCGGTATTACGCTTGGTTGCACACTGCTCTATCTGACAGTGATTGTGGCCTTGCCGTTGTTTGCTCTGGTGATGAAATCGGCAAGTCTGGGATTTGCTGACTTCTGGTCGATTGTCAGCTCGCCGCGCGCTGTGGCGACATTCAAACTCACGATTTTGGCTTCGGCTGCGGCGACTGTGTTCAATGCTGTGTTTGGCTTGCTGATGGCTTGGGTATTGGTGCGCTACGAGTTTCCGGGCAAGCGTTTGCTGGATGCTGCCGTTGATCTGCCCTTTGCTTTGCCGACCGCCGTTGCCGGTCTGGCGCTGGTGACCGTGCTGTCTAAAAACGGCTGGATCGGACAATATATTGAGCCGCTTGGATTGCACCTAGCCTATACGCCTGCGGGTATTGCTATCGCGATGGCTTTTACCAGTATTCCCTTTGTTATCCGTACGGTACAGCCGGTTCTGGAAGATTTGAATCATGATGTGGAAGAAGCGGCGGAGACGCTCGGTGCAAGTCCGTTACAGGTCTTTATCCATGTGATCTGGCCGATGATCCTGCCAGCTTTTCTTGCCGGTAGCGCCTTGTCTTTCGCGCGGGGCTTAGGCGAATTCGGCGCGATTGTTTTTATCGCGGCCAATCTGCCGTTTAAAACCGAGGTTACATCATTTTTGGTTTTTGTCCGTCTTGATGAGTATGAATATCAGTCGGCAGCAGCGCTGGCGATGGTGATGCTGCTCATGGCCTTTGCCATGTTGCTGACGACCAATCTCATTCAGGCAAGACAGCTGCGTTATGCGGAGCGTAACTGATATGGCGACAACATTAAGTTTAACTGTACCGGTATCAGGCAGAGTTTCACCGCAGTTCCGGCGCCGGTTATGGGGGCGACGTGCGTTGATCGGGCTGGCTGTGTTCCTGTCGCTGATCGTACTTGGCATTCCGATGGCAGTGATTTTCTCCGCAGCCTTTGGCAGTGGTATGGGGCGGTTCTGGGCGGAAATCACCAAGCCGGATACGATGCATGCGGTGTGGCTGACAGTGCTGACCGCAATTGTCGTCGTGCCGATCAATATGGGTTTCGGTGTTTGCGTGGCATGGCTGGTTACACGTTTTCGTTTTCCTGGACGGCGGTTGCTGATCAGTTTTATCGAGATCCCGTTTTCTGTATCCCCGATTATTGCCGGTACCGCCTATCTGTTTCTCTATGGCGCACAAGGGCTGATGGGGCCCTTGCTGGAGAGCTATGATCTCAAAATCATGTTCACCGTTCCGGCGATCTTTCTGGTCAGTCTGTTTGTCACCAGTCCTTTTGTTGCCCGCGAGCTGATCCCGCTGATGGAGATGCAAGGCGGTGAAGATGAAGAGGCGGCACTGTCGCTCGGTGCCAGCGGCTTGCAGACCTTCTTCTATGTGACACTGCCGAATATTAAATGGGCGCTGCTCTATGGTGCCGTGCTGTGTAATGCGCGGGTGATGGGCGAATATGGCGCGACATCGGTGGTGTCCGGTGCCATTCGCGGTAAAACCAATACGCTGCCTTTGCAGGTTGATCTGTTGTTTCAGGATCAAAACACAGTTGGTGCATTTGCTGCCGCCTCTACACTGGCGGTTTTGGCGCTGTTGACGCTGCTGCTAAAAGTCTGGCTGGAACGCAAACAAGTCGATTAATTGCAAGTTTGTATAGAAAAAAGCCGCCTCTGAAATTGATTCAAAGGCGGCTTTTATATTTTTGATATTGCTTGGTTTATTGTGCCTGACTTGCCACTTTGCGCTGCGTCAAAATCATAATCAGCGCAATCAGTACCGTTCCGACGATGAAGACGAAAGCCGCCGCTGCAATGGCCGGACTGATATTCTCACGGATGGTGGAGAACATCTGCCGCGCCAGTGTCCGCTGGTTGGGGCCTGCCACAAACAGGGTCAGCACGACTTCATCCAACGAGGTTGCAAAGGCAAAGACCGCACCGGAAATAATGCCGGGTTTTGCCAGCGGCAGTGTTACTTTTTGCAAGATCACATGCGGCGGTGCACCAAGGCTGGCAGCGGCCTGCTCCACACGCCGGTCAACACTCTGCAGCACTGCCAGCACATTGATGACCACAAAAGGCACTGCAACAACCGTATGGGCGATGATGACGCCGAGATAGGAGTTGAGCAGGTTATACTGCGCGAACATCAACTGCATGCCCACGCCGAGCACCACAGCGGGCACAACCATCGGCAGCAGGAAGATCGTTTTGATTGAGTTGAACACAAAGGAATATTGATTGCCGCGCAAGCCCAGCGCCCCGACAGTGCCCAGCACTGTTGCCAGTGCCGTGGTGCCAACGGAGATGATCAGGCTGTTGATGATTGACCTGCGCCATGCATCGGCCTGCACCAGTTCCTGAAACCAGCGTGTGGAATAACCGTCCATCGGATAACCGAGCAAGGCTCCGCTGGTGAAGGCCAGCGGCAGAATTGCCACCAGCGGTGCCAGCAGGAAAAACACGACCGCAGCGCCGAACAGGAGTTTGAGGAGTTTGAAGCCGTTCATGAACGTACCTCCTTCTCAGTCGAGAGACGCATATAGATCGTATAGAGCAGGATGGTTGCAATCAGCAGAACCATACCGAGCGCACCGGCCATGCCCCAGTTTGCAGCGCCCATTGCATAGAATGCGATGACCGAGCTGATAAGCTGATCTTTAGCGCCGCCGATGAGAGCAGGGGTGATGTAGTAGCCAAGCGCTGTCATGAAGACGAGCAGCGAGCCGGAAACCACGCCGCGCATAATCAGCGGTAACAGTACATGAAAGAAAGACCGTAGCGGGTGTGCGCCGAGTGAGGCAGCAGCAGGCATCAGATTTTTCGGAATACCGATCAGCACGCTGAACACCGGCAGCACCATGAATGGCAACAGCACATGGGTCATAGCAATGATCACGCCGGTACGGTTGAAGATCAGCGCCAGCGGTTCACTGGTGATGCCGATGGCCATGAGTGCTGAATTAATCAGCCCCTGATCCTGCAACAGGATGAACCATGCAGCGGTACGCACCAGCAGTGATGTCCAGAGCGGCAGCAGTACTGCGCCGAGCAACAACTGGCGTTTCCAGCCTTCAACAGAGGCTGCAACCATTGCAAACGGAATGCCGATGAGAATGCAGGCAATGGTGACACTGAGGGCAGTGATGAAGGTACGCACCATAATGGTGACATTGGCAGAGGCATCAGCAGGTAGTGAGCGGATTTCACCGGAAATATCGCGCTCCATATCCACTGCTGCCAACAGATTGCGGTCTGTCAGCGTGGTAGAAGCCGCAGAGGCAATTGCCTGCCAGAAGGGCTGTTCGCCCCATTTCTTGTCGATAGCGACCAGATCAACCTGAGCATAATCAACCGGCTCTTCAAGCTTTTCCAGCTGATTGCGGGTTTTGCTCATCAGCGTGCGGAAACCGGGTTGCGCGCTGTTGAGGCGGCGCACCAGATCTCCGAAGAGCTGGGCATCATCATTGTTGCGGATATCTTCAGCCAGCGCCGCTTTCATTTCCGGTGTTGGCGGTGCTTCCGGATTCCAGTTGCTAACGGCCTGTGCCGTAAGCGGCAAGGCTTTGGCGGCCACCGGATCGGACACGGCCTCTTTCATCATCGTAATCAGCGGAATGATAAAGAAGATCAGCAGGAACAAAGCCAGCGGTGCCACCAGTGCGAAAGATTTTAACCGTTGTTGTCGTACTTCGCTCATGCCGCAGCCTTTGCGCTTTTGGCCTGAGTTACAATCGGCCAGCAATCCGCCGGAGAAAATGACAGGGTAACCTGATCACCGGCTTTCAGATTATGAAAGCTGCGATCAGCCTTGGTGACAAGGCTCTGGCCTGCAAAATCCAGCGCCACGCGCAGATGGTCGCCGTGATAGACGATATCGCTGACAGTGGCAGACAGTTTGTTGCTGATCGTATCATCCGTATTCAGGCGCACGCGCTCGGGACGCAGCGACAGGCGGATATCCTGTCCTGCATGCAGAGGCGCTTGTGCATCGACACGGATATCCTGACCATTGGCAAGGCGGATCTGCGTCTGGCCGTTTTGCGTGCCGGAGATTTTACCGTCGATCAGATTGGTTTCGCCGATAAACTCCGCAACAAATTGCGTGGCCGGATGGTCGTAAATTTGTGAGGGTGAGCCGATTTGCTCAATCTTGCCGCGATTGAACACAGCAATCCGGTCGCTCATGGTCAGGGCTTCTGACTGGTCATGGGTTACAAACACAATGGTCAGGCCGAGACGATGATGCAATTCGCGGATGTCGAGCTGCATACGTTCGCGTAATTGCTTGTCCAGCGCGCCGAGCGGCTCATCCATCAACACCACTTCCGGCTCAAATACCAGCGCACGCGCCAGTGCCACACGCTGCTGCTGGCCGCCGGAAAGCTGGGAGGGCTTGCGGTCGAGCATGGTGCCAAGCTGAACCATATCCAGTGCGCGCTTCACGCGTTCCTGCGTTTCAGCTTTGGAGAGGCTGCGCATTTTCAAAGGAAAGGCCACATTTTCTGCAATGTTCATATGCGGAAACAGGGCATAGTTCTGAAACACCACACCCATATTGCGTTTATGCGGTGGCAACTGATCAATGCGTTTGCCATCCACGCTGACCGTGCCGCCTGTAGGGCGTTCAAAGCCTGCAAGCAGCATCAGCAAGGTTGTTTTGCCGGAGCCGGAAGGCCCGAGCATGCTGACAAATTCGCCTTTTTGGATGGTCAGATCAAGATTATCAACAACAGTCAGCGAGCCGAATGCTTTGCTCACCTTCTCAAAATGTATGAATGGATTATTCACGCTTAAAACCTCGAATAGGAGCTGCTCACCGCAATCGCTGTTTTATCGGGGCTATAAAACAAGGCAGTGAATGCTGTTGCCTGTATTGGTGGCAACGGGAATGCGCATATGAAAAGCACTTGCGCGGCAGGTGTAAGCCGCTCCGGTATGAAAGGCAGATCTCACGGGGGAAAGACCTGCAAATACCGGAACGGATACCTGACCGGACATGCTGTGCCGGTGTCAGAGCGGCTTCTGGTTTTCGGAAGCCGCTCTCGGCTGCTGCTTACTGGGCAAGCCAGGCATTAAAGCGCTGGTTCAGACTTTCTGAGTTGTCTGTCCAGAATTCCACACCGATTGAAGCTGCGTCTGTCATGTTGGCAGGCGTTGTCGGCAGGTCTTTGCGGTATTTGTCGGCGACAAATTTATCGGCTTCGATATTCGGCAGGCCGTAGGTGATATATTCAGGCAGTTTGGCCTGATTGTCGGCCTTGCTGGCAAAAGCGATGAAGTCCATCGACTCTTTCGGGAAAGGCGTGCCTTTCATGATCGCCCAGCTATCAACAGCATAGATGCTGCCCGGCCAGACGAAGCCGAAATTCTTGTTCTCGGTGCGGTTCAGGGCGTTGATACGGCCGTTATAGACCGAAGCCATCACCACTTCACCGGAAGAGAGCAACTGTACCGGCTGCGCACCGGCTTCCCACCAGACAATATGCGGCTTGATTTCATCGAGCTTTTTGAATGCGCGTTCCACGCCTTCTGGCGTTGCCAGCACATCATAAACTTCCTTCGGTGCAACGCCGTCGGCAATCAGTGCAAATTCCAGAGAGTATTTGGCGCTTTTACGCAGGGAGCGTTTGCCCGGAAATTTTTTAACATCCCAGAAATCAGCCCAGGATTTCGGGGCATCTTTCATGGTGTCGCCGTTATAGGCAATGCCGGTTGACCAGACAATTGCACCAACGCCGCAATCATGAACGGCCGCAGGAATAAACTTGTCTTTGCCGCCAAGCTGCTCCCAGTTGATATTTTCATAAATACCATCGGCGCAACCAAGCTCAAGCTCTTCAGCCTCAACCTGTACGACATCCCAGTTGGTTTCGCCGGCTTTTACCTTGGCTTGCAGAACGCCGTAACCGCCGTCCCAGCTTTCATCGAGAACCGGTTTGCCCAGTTCTTTGGCAAAAGGTTTGAAATAAATTTCGCGCTGACCGTCCTGATAGCTGCCTCCCCACGAAACAATGGTGAGGTCGCGTGCCTGAGCGGCACCGGCTGCCATAGCTAAGCCGCCGAGTATAGTGCAGGCGGTGAGTGCAATATGCGTAAGCTTCATTGATTATTCCCCACAGTTTATTGTTATGAAATTTGTTGTAACAACTTTTCCATAGGAAATGCAGGGTAGCAATAGCTGATTGCGCAGTTGTCTTGCCATTAATGTCGCATATTAAAGCTGCTAATTTAGCATTTTGCCGATGTTTGACAGGACCGGTCGCGACAGCTCTTGCGTGCTGAGCATGAAAGCCCGAGGGGCGCTTTCAGTGGAAAATGGTATTTAAATTATAAAACCAAAATGGGAATGACGTGTGTTTTCATCAGGTTGAAATGCCTGTCTTCCGTTTACGTCACATTGGATTATGACAATGACCGGTGCTCCAACTTCATGCGCTTTGAGAATGATTTTGTGTAAAAAATTGATGACGTGTTGATTTCGCTACTGCAACCGGGGTCTGAATAAATTTTTAAAAATAGTTTTTAACTTTGTGCTGTTGCACTTGCCGGACATCATTTTAATGTAATGTCGTCGTGCCGGTATTGCATGACTGCCGGAAGCCGCAAACGAAACCTGTGTGTCTCTGACGTCTGCAAGGTGGTGTAACAGCCCTAGATTTGTTTGTTACAAATGACCGGATTTAAATACTGATTCGCATATGGAGAATTCTCATGGGCCAGATTGGTCGTAGCTGGACATTTTACAAAGGCAAGTGGCATGAGGGCGATGTGCGCATTCTCGGCGCGTCATCGCAGGCAACATGGCTTGGCTCGCTTGTTTTTGACGGTGCGCGCGGTTTTGAAGGTGTGATCCCGGATCTGGATCAGCATTGTGCGCGTGTTAACCGCTCCGCGCAGGCATTGGGGTTGAAGCCAACCTATACGCCGGAAGAAATCATGGAACTGAGCCGTCAGGGGATGGCAAAATTCGGTGAGAATGCTGCCGTCTATATTCGCCCGATGTATTGGGCAGAGGAGGGCGAAGCCAATGTGGTTCTGCCCGCTGCGGAAAGTACGGATTTTGCCCTGTGTCTGGAAGAAATTCCAATGGGCGAGCCGACCGGCTTTACCATCACCACCACACGTTTCCGCCGTCCGACGATTGAAACCATGCCGCTGGATGCAAAGGCTGCCTGCCTTTATCCGAATAATGCCCGTATGATCCGCGAAGCGCGTGCCAAAGGTTTTGGTAATGCGCTGGTCTGCGATATGCTGGGCAATGTGGCGGAGCTGGCTTCGTCCAACGTGTTTATGGTGCGTGACGGTGAAGTGTTTACGCCTGCGCCGAATGGCACATTCCTCAATGGTATTACACGTCAGCGCGTAATCGGCTTGTTGCGTGATAACGGTGTGACTGTCACTGAAACAACTTTGCGCGTTGAAGATTTCCGTGAAGCTGATGAGATTTTCTCAACCGGTAACCACTCCAAGGTTGTGCCGGTCATCGGTTTTGATGACAAGCAACTGGGCTATGGTCCGGTTGCTCAAAAAGCCCGCAAACTCTATTGGGACTGGGCGCATTCATAAGCGTACAGGCATTCAATAAGAAAAGCCGCGAAACTCAGTTTCGCGGCTTTTTTGTATCGTCAGATTTGCGTTTTTCGCTTTTTAGAGAATTCACTCTTCTCAAAAATCAGCACCACAATCAGAGAAATGCCGAACGGGATCAGCAGATAGAGCAGGCGGAACACGATCAGTGCTGCCAGCACATCGGCAGGATTGAGATTTGGCAGGCCGGTGATGAACAGGAACTCCAGAACGCCAAGCCCGCCCGGTGCATTGGAAATCAGGGCTGCGGAGAATGAAATCAGAAAAATGCCCAGCACGATCAGAAAGCCCGGATGGTTCAGCTCAGGCAGAGCGAAGTAGATGATACCTGCTGCACCGATCAGCTCCAGCGGAGCGATCAGCAACTGCCACCAAACCACAGAAAGACGCGGATAAGAAAGCTGAAATTTGGAACCGATGCGCAATGGCTTCAGTTGCATCCAGCTGCCGAAAACATAAAGCGCAACCAGTGCCAGAATAAGCACACCTGCGGCAATCGCCAGCGCTTCAGGAATATCGCTGTTGAAACGCTGAAGCAGTTCCGGTTCGACCAGCAGCACAATGGCGCTGAGGATCAGCGTGCCAAGCGCAAAAGTGAAAGAACAAAAACCCACAAGAACAGCGACTTCAGTACCGCTCAGCCCTTTTGAGGAATAGGCACGGTAGCGCACAACAGCGCCGGAAATAACCGAAGCGCCGATATTGTGAGACAATGCATAGGCCGTAAAGGAACTAAGGCTGATGAACACCCATGAGATTTTTTTGTTCAGGTGTTTCAGTGCAATGCGGTCGTAGCCCGCCAGAGACATATAGGAAAGCAATGCGCAACCGGCACTGAGCAGCCATTGTTTCAGAGTAATTGCTGCAAGACTGTCAATGACATCATCAAGGGAAATGCTGCGCAATTCATTATAGAGAAGCCATACAGATATGATAACCGCGCCGATACCGATTGCCGGCCAGATGTAATCTTTCCATTTCATCTATCAGATAACACTCTTCTGTTGTCGTTGTGGTATTTTTTGCAATCGCCAGAGTTCAGTCTTTGAAAGGCCGGTTATCTGTTGGTTTGATTCCACATCACTTATTTGTAACAGGTATTCATATGTTGTCAGTTTTAATGCTTAGCCACTTTTAATGATTTTTATGTCTTAATCATTAATTTATGGAACTTAAGAGTTCTTCAGGTGAAGTTTCTGTCAGTTTTTGCAGTTTCAGTATCGGTATCCGCAATTTTTCCGAGGATGCCGCGCGCAATTTCCTCTTCCGCCAGGATAATCGTACCAACGCCGAGCTCACGCAGATAATCCGCTTCAATAACTGATTCAGCGCGGGCAATAATTCTAAGCGAAGGATTCTGCTGATTAGCCTGTGTGATAATCCGCGCGCTCTCAAAAGCATAAGGTAGCGCGAGTATAAGGCAGTGTGCATTCGCCAAACCTGCTTTGGACAGAATTTCACCATCCGCCGCATTGCCGAGAATGACTTCAATTCCGGTTTCACGCAGTTCTGCAGCCGGTTTCTCGGCATTTTCAATCACGATAAGTGGGCGTTTTTCCGCGATGAGTTTTTCCGCAACGCGGGAGCCGACCTCTCCATAACTGGCAATGATTGTATGGCCGGTCAGATGGCTTGCAGCTGTACCGGTTGCATCAGTGATGTCGCTTTGCTCCGTACCGGCAATTTCAGCTACCTCTGCGGATTGTTTCGGATTGAGTTTGCTTTCAATGAAAGGCCGTAATTTCTCAAAGCCGATAAACACCAGCGGATTGCAGAGAATAGAAAGAATAGCGCCTGCGAGTACCAGATCCCGCGCTTCTGGCAGCATGAGTTTAAGGGACACGCCAAGCCCCGCCAGAATGAACGAAAACTCACCGATTTGCGCAAGGCTGGCCGAGATTGTCAGCGCCGTTCCGGTCGGATGCTTAAATGCACGGACAATGAAGAAGGCGGCTGCGGATTTACCGATCATGATAATCAGCAAAGTTGCCAGCAGGGACAGCGGATTATTGATCAGCACCATCGGGTCGAACAGCATGCCGACAGAGACAAAGAACAGCACCGCAAAAGCATCACGCAAGGGCAGGGATTCTTCTGCTGCCTGATGGCTGAGTTCAGACTCGCTCATCACCATGCCGGCAAAAAATGCACCCAGAGCCAGCGATACACCGAACAGATTGGCTGCGCCGAAAGCCACACCAAGCGCAATTGCCAGCACACCAAGGCGGAACAATTCTCGCGAGCCGCTTGCGGAGATCGCTTCCAAAATCCACGGAACAACGCGTTTGCCGACAACAAGCATCAAAGCGATAAAGAGTGCAACTTTAACCAGCGTCAGCAGAATAATGCCGGTTATGCCAAGGCCAAGCGCTGCCGTCAGCGGATCGCTTGGAACCGTTGCTGAATTGCCGTGGATAAGACCGGCAACAGCAGGCATCAGCACCAAAGTGAGAACCATAACGAGGTCTTCAACAATCAGCCAGCCAACTGCGATGCGCCCGCGGTCGGTTTCCATCAATCGCCGCTCCTGCATCGCACGCAGCAGGACAACGGTGGATGCGGTTGAGAGCGCCAAACCAAAGGTGACTGAGCCGGTGAGATCCCAGCCCATGATCAGGCCAAGGCCGGTGCCGAGCACTGTTGCGGCCAAAATCTGGACGAGTGCACCCGGTACGGCAATGGCTTTGACGGAGAGCAGTTCTTTAACGGAAAAGTGCAGACCTACACCGAACATCAGCAGAATAACGCCGATTTCCGCGAGTTGCAGTGTCAGTTCCTGATCGGCAACAAAACCGGGCGTATAAGGCCCGCAAACCACACCGGCTAGCAGATAGCCGACCAGCGGGGAAATGCGCAGACGGTTGGCAATCGCGCCGAATATAAATGCCAGACACAGACCAACAACAATAGTTGCGATAAGAGGCGTGTCATGCGGCATGGTGGCATTATCCTTTTAAGACCAGAGTCCATTGAGTGAAACTCATTGGGCTTTGGTTAAGTCCGAGTGGCGTTTGAACTTTTCAAGGGGTGATGCGTAAGCACTCAACGCCTTGCGATCAGTGTCTTTTTTGCCATTTGTCTCAACTGCAAGAGGGGGATGCAGGTTCAGAAAAAGGGCAAAGGAGAGAAGGGATATCGCGCGGTTCATAAACCGCGCGATAAGATTATGTGTTTGTTACTTAGCTGCAACTGCGTCGTCTGTATCGCCGAGGCCGCGCTTATGGGTGCGTTCCCACCATGTGCCAAGCAGCATCAGAATTGGCGCTGCGATGAAGATCGACGAGGTGGTTGCAATGAATACACCAAACAGCATCGGGATCGCGAAGTTCTCTACCGCACTACCGCCCCAAATTGCCATCGGAAGAACAGCAAGGAAGGTACAAAGCGAGGTGTAGATACAACGGGCGAAAACCTGATTGATACTCATATCAATGATTTCGCGCAGCGGCTTGGCCTTATACATGCGCATGTTTTCGCGCATACGGTCATAGACCACCACCTTATCATTGACCGAGTAACCGACCAGCGTCAGCACCGCGGCAATCGCCGTGAGGTTGAAATCAAGCTGTGTGATAACAAAGAAACCAACCAGCTTTGTTGTATCGAGCACCAGTGTGGCAATCGCACCCACGGCAAAATACCATTCGAACCGCCACCAGAGGTAGATCAGCATCGCACCGGCAGCCAGCACCAGCGCGATAAAGCCGGAACGGGCAAGCTCGCCGCTGACCTTAGGTCCCACGACTTCGGTACGTTCAATCTTCACATCCTTATCAATGGACTGAACTGCTTCACGTACCTTGTTAACCGCAACGGTCTGAGCTTCTTCGCCACCTTCCTGACGCTGAACGCGGATCAGGACGTTTTCAGGGCTGCCTGCATTCTGCAAGGCAACTTCACCAAGACCCAAGCCCCCAAGC
The DNA here is from genome assembly GCF_030376605.1 of Pseudochrobactrum sp. sp1633. Classification (GTDB taxonomy): domain Bacteria; phylum Pseudomonadota; class Alphaproteobacteria; order Rhizobiales; family Rhizobiaceae; genus Pseudochrobactrum. The sequence continues at coordinate 48,001 of NZ_JARRAE010000001.1, forward strand.
GATGAGCGCAATTGTCCGAGATCGGCCGGTTGGGAAGTGGTGATTTCCACCTGAATACCGCCGGTAAAATCCAGACCGTAATTCAGACCCGGCTTGAAGAACAGGATCAGCGAGGCAATGGAAAGAAACACGGATACCATAATTCCGAAATACCGGGCTTTCATGAACTGGTAGTTGGTATTTTCCGGTGCAACACGAACCCAAGGTTCAATTTCAAGAACTTTGAGTTTACGGCGACGGACAGACCAGGCCATGATCAGGCGAACAACCGAAACGGCTGTGAACATGGAAATGGCGATACCGAGCATCATGGTGATGGCGAAGCCGCGAACCGGACCGGTACCGAACATAAACAGCAGAACAGTAGCGATAACCGAGGTAACGTTGGCGTCAACAATGGTTGAATAGGCGGAGTTGAAGCCTTTATCGAGCGCTGCCATAGCGCCCATGCCTTTTCTGGTTTCCTCACGAATACGCTCGTTGATGAGAATATTCGCATCCACAGCAATACCGATACTGAGGATGACACCCGCGATACCGGGCAGGGTCAGCGTCGCGCCGATCAGTGTTAGCGCGGCAAATGTCAGCACAATATTCAGAAGCAGCGCGAAATTCGCAATCATGCCCCACACGCCGTAAAGCATGACGATAAAGGCTGCGACCAGAATAAAGCCGAGAATACCGGTATAGACACCCATTTTAATGGCGTCGCCACCAAGATCCGGACCAACGGTACGTTCTTCAATGACGGTGAGCGGCGCAGGCAGGGCGCCGGCACGCAGAAGTGCGGACAGGACCACTGTATCTTCAACAGTGAACTGACCGCTGATCTGGCCGGAACCACCGGTGATCGGCTCACGGATTGTTGGTGCAGACAGAACCTTGTCATCAAGTACGATGGCGAAAGGACGGTTCACGTTCTTCGTGGTGATTTCTGCGAACTGACGTGCACCCTGACTGTCGAAACGGAAGGACACAATCGGTTCATTGGAACGCTGGTCAAAACCGGCGCGGGCATCAGTCAGACGTTCGCCGCTGAGCGCAACCTGATCTTCGATCGGGTATTTAATGGCCGGGTTCTTTGAATCTTCCATAATGGTAACGCCCGGAGGCGGCGGGCTGTTCGGATCAGCATCCGCAACCATATGGAAGGCCATTTTAGCGGTTGAACCCAGAAGCTGACGCAACTGTGTCGGATCCTGCAGTCCCGGGAGCTGAACCACAATACGGTCACTGCCGACGCGCTGGATTGAAGGCTCGGAAACACCGACCTGATCCACACGCTGACGGATGATTTCAAGGCTCTGTGTCAGCGCGCTGTCAAGGCGGTAATTGAAACCGGCCTCGGTCAGAGACATACGGATCTGTTCGCCCGGTGTGGTTACATCAATATCATTGATCGGAGTACCGAAACCACTTGTTGAAATCGGGTTGATCAGTGTTTTCAATGCTGTGACTGCACGATCCCGCTGGGCGGTATCCGCAATATTGACGAGAACCGCATCACCGGCCACACGGATAGACTGTGGCTGAATGCGTTCTGAGCGCAATTTGCTGCGTGCATCGTCAAGAAGTGTACGCAGGCGGTCTTTTTTCAGACCTGCCGCATCAACTTCGAGAACAAGATAGGAGCCGCCGCGCAGGTCAAGCCCGAGCGTGACCTGATTTTTCGGAAACCAGCCTGGCATATTTTCCAGCTGTTGTTTCGTAAAGACGTTGGGCAGAGCAATTAATATGCCCGCCAATATGATGAAGCTGTAGAGATACACAGCCCATTTGGGTGTACGCATGAGTGAATTCCGGTCTGAGTGTTTGCGGTATTCATACGTCTGATTAAACGCATAATACCGTTCGACAGATGGAGTTCAGGAAACCCTTGTACTGAACAAGGTTTACCTGAAAAAAGCTGCTGCTAGGCAGAATTAAATGAAAGATGAAACAGGTGGTGCGCGTGCACGAATGGCAATATTGTCAGGCAATACTGCCAGATTGCGTTGAATGAACGCAAAACGCAAAGCGGAGAAAGCCGCCAAAACTGTGAACAGCGCGGTGATAATGAATGTGCCGTTACCGCCGAAAGGCAAAGCCTTGCTGCTGAAGTATAATGCCGGTGTGAGAATTGCCCGCACCGGTGCTGTCAAAGAGCTATTCTGGCTTCTCCCCGCAGGGTCTGAAGGTTGAATAGTCTGGCGATCCTGAAGCAGGGCAGCCGTCTGATAGCTGGCATCACTTTGATTATTCGCGGAAATTAAAGCTGATTGAAGTGCGAGAAGTCCGGACAGAAACCACAGCAGACCGAAAGAATAAACGAGGGTACGAAGAGACAGCCTGTGCTGTTCTTGTCGTGCTTTCCCCGTTATTTCGCTGCAAAGTCTGGATCTGAAAATTGTTCCGGCCCGCTCTCTGTGCTGATTTGCGAAAATCATCTTTGGCATAAGGTGATTATGAATGAATGTTTCAGGTTCAAACAAAATCACTTTCACTTACTCATTAACCATTCACCGCTGCAATCACAAGAAAAATAGCTGATCTGATGCCGCTTTGTGTGCCGTTGGTTATTCAATAATCGCTTTTGCGGTGGACTTTAAAAATGCGGGAAGCAAACAATTTGCTCTGCCGTATTAAGTGCAGGCTTTCTGTGGCCTTATTCTTATTTGTGCCTATATTGTACACAAGAAAGACCTGTTTCTGCCGGTTCTAATGATTGTACGTTTTTTGTAGACTTATGATTTTGAAAAAGCCAATGAAATGAATCAGAAGCAGCAATTTATTGAGAGACAGATTTTGAAAAACCTATCGGTAATCTCCTTACGGTTTGTATTATGCGCGCTGCTGCTACTGGGCGGGCTGACCGCAGGAGATATTGCCGGTGGCGGCCGGATTTCTGCGCAGGCGCAAAGCATGCCGCAGAATGTGGCTGCCCAGCAGAAAACCATTGTTGAAGACCTGCGCCGCCAGATTGAAGATATCGGCAAAGCGCTGGATAAATCTAAAAACAATGATGAGACGCTGGCCAATATTAAGGTCAAGCTTGAGGGCATTTCGAAGAAGCTTCTCGATGCCGGGCTGGCTTTTCGCCCGCGTCTGAGTGAAATTAATTCACGCCTTGATCAGATGGGGCCGCCGCCTGCCGAGGGAAAACCTGCGGAATCTGAAATTGTTGCAACAGAGCGTGCGCGGCTGACTGCCGAGAAAGCCGAGATCAATACAGTGATCGGCTTTACTGAAGATGCATCGGTACAGGCCAGCCAGCTGATTGAGAAAATCGGCTCTATGCGCCGCGATCTGTTCACCCAGACACTGTCGCAGCGTGTTGATATCAATACAGAGCTGGTAACAGAGGTGGTGAATGCTGCCGGTTATGAAACCAAAACTTTCTTTTATCTGCTGAAATCATGGTGGGATTTTACTTTATATCCGCGTCTTTGGACGCTGCTGGGCGTGCTTGCAATTTCGGTTATTCCGGCTCTGCTCATTCACCTGAGCGCACGTCGCTGGCTGGCTGATCTGTATGAGCGTGATCCGCTGGACGAGAAGCCAAGCTATCTCAGCCGCTTGTCAGTTGCCTTCTGGTCTACGGTTATTCCGTCTGTGGCTGTTGTTGTGTTTTTGGGGTTGGTTTATCTGCTGTTTCAGCGTTTTAACCTGCTGCGGCCTGATATTGCGCAATTGCTTGCAGCGTTGTTCACGCTGTTATTCATCGTGCTGTTTATCTACAGGCTGGCTTGCGGTGTTCTCAGTCCGGATATGCCAAACTGGCGGTTGCTGCCTGTTGCGCCAAAACCGGCTCAAATTCTGATCTGGCTGCTCACTGCGGCGGCGATTACACAGAGTATTGAGTATTTTCTCGAAATTCTGAACGGCGTGATGTCTTCGCCATTGTCGCTGACCGTTGCTAAAAGCGTGATCGGCACAGCAATGGTCGGAGCGCTGTTACTTGCTATTGCATTCCTGAAACCAATTCAAAATCCGAAAACCGGCGAGTTGCGTTCGTGGCCTCGGCTAACAAAAATTATTCTGATCCTGCTGGGTCTGATGCCGATTTTGGCTGCTGTTTTTGGCTATATCGGCTTTGCCCGTTTTATCGCTCAGCAAATTGTGGTGACAGGGGCTTTCATTGTCACCATGTATCTCGGTTTTCTCACCGCGCGCGCAATCACGCATGAGAAAGCCTTTGCCAATACCAGCTTAGGGCGGAAATTACGCGATAAGTTCAATGCCAATGAGGCAACGCTGGATCAGCTTGGTCTGGTTGCCGGTATTGTCATTAATCTGATTGTGCTCCTGATCGGCGTGCCTTTGGTGCTGATGCAGTTCGGCTTTCAGTGGTCGGAAATGAGCACGCTCTTTATCCGCATTATGACCGGTTTCCAGATCGGCAGTTTTTCAATTTCGCTGATCAGTATTCTGACTGGTATCTTGCTGTTCGTGATGGGTTATTTCCTCACAAGGCTGTTCCAGAACTGGCTGGATGGTAGTGTGATGGCGCGCGGCCGCGTTGATGCGGGTGTGCGTAACTCTATTAAAACTGTGATCGGCTATGTGGGGCTGGCTTTGTCTGCCTTGCTGGCTATTTCCGCAGCAGGTATCGATCTTTCCAGCTTTGCGCTGGTGGCCGGTGGTCTTTCTCTCGGGATCGGTTTCGGTTTGCAGAATATCGTCTCGAACTTTGTTTCCGGTCTGATCCTGCTGGCCGAGCGCCCGTTGAAAGTAGGCGACTGGGTACAGACCGGTACTGTCAGCGGTTTTGTTAAAAAGATCAGTGTGCGTGCAACTGAGGTTGAGACTTTCCAGCGTGAAACGATCATTGTGCCGAACTCGACATTGATTAACGACAATGTCGGCAACTGGACGCACCGCAATAAGCTTGGCCGCTCTGATATGCAGATTTTGATCGGCTATCGCACGGATGTGCGCCGAATTCAGGCCATGCTGTTTGAGATTGCCAGAGAAACGCCGCTGGTTTTGAAAAATCCGGAACCGATGGTCTTTCTGATCAATATGACTGAACTCGTCAGCAGTAACATGATGATGCGCTTTGAAATCCGTATCTTCCTTGCGGATATTACCAGCGCGCTTGGTGTTCGTAATGAATTGCAGTTCACAATCGTTGAGCGCTTTGCGGCAGAGGGGATCAGCGTTATGCCTTTACCGTCTCCAATTCCGCTGCCGGAACTGCATGTGAATTCAGAAGAAAACCCTGCGGGCTGAGTCTGGCAGAGACAACGCAACGCTTAAAAGTTTGTATTGTGTGTGTTTTCTCCCGAAAATTTGTTCGATTCTTTTCGAGATTAAGCTTTAATTAACCGGTCATTCAGTTGCGGTTCATCGGCAATGATTATAAATAAGCCCATGAAGTGATGTGGTGCAGACAAAAATGTGACTTGCGAAAGACATTTGCACTGCATTGAGGTTCAGAGTTTGGGGAGTGCTATGGTGAATATGAAAAAAACCGGATTTGGCAGCCTTGTTGTGATTGCAGGCATTCTGGCCGGATCAGTGTCCGCTCTTGCTGCATCCGTTCTGAACAGCGACAGCACAGCGCAGACGCTGGTTGTGACTGAAGGTGCTTCCAAGCAGCAGGTAACTGTACAGCCGGGTGAAAAAGTAACAATTTGCCCAAGCGGTTGTTTTGTTACGTTTCCCAATGGCGACCGCGAGGCGCTGACAGGCAATGAAGCCATTACTATTCTGAATGGCGGCGGCACCTATAAATAATTCCACAGACATTCCGAAATTTTGAAAAGCCGTAACGTGCATGTCCGTTACGGCTTTTTTATTGAGGTAAATTTCAAGGGATAACAGACTGCGTCGCGGCGCTTTTCGGCTGTGTCGCAAACAGACCTTACAAGCCTTTGAACTGGCAGCATAGTAAGCGCAATCGACCTTGAGGGCTGCCTGATAACAGGTGCGTAAAGGCGAGAGATTTGCGCCCTGCCACGTTATCTCCCTTGCCGGATAAAGGCTGTGAAATAACAGGCTGTTTCAGAGTATTGCAGTGCCGGACCGCTCCTGAAAAAAAGACGCGGCATTGTCGGTTCAGAGGAATAGATTTCATGAAGACCCATGCCCGTGCGGTGGTTATTGGTGGTGGTGTGGTAGGCGTGTCTACGCTCTATCATCTGGCCAAAAAAGGCTGGACAGATTCTGTGCTGATCGAACGCAAGGAGCTCACCTCAGGCTCGACATGGCATGCGGCGGGGCTGCTGCCTCTGTTTAACCTAAGCTATTCGGTTGGCCAGATTCATAAATATTCAGTCAAATTCTATCAGGAACTGGAAAAAGAAACGGGACTGAATGTCGGTTTCAGCAATTGCACCAATATTCGTCTCGCGCGTACCAAGGATCGCTGGGACGAATATATGTATTATGCCGGTGTTGCGCAGACAATTGATGTGCCGGTGAAGCTGCTGACACCGGAAGAGGTGAAAGAGGTTTGGCCGCTTGCCGAGACAGACGGCATTCTGGGCGCGATCCAGCATCTAGATGACGGTTATATTCAGCCCGCAGATCTCACACAGGCGCTGGCAAAAGGCGCGCGTGATATGGGCGCTACGATTTATCGTTACACATCGGTGACCGGAATTGAGCAGCTGCCGGACGGCAAATGGCTGGTGAAGACCGATAAGGGCGATATCACTGCAGATCATGTGATTTCGGCTTCGGGTAGTTTTGCTGCCAAAACCGGCAAAATGGTTGGGCTGACCGTGCCTGTGGTGCCTGTTGAGCATCAGTATATTGTCACCGAGCCGCATCCGGCGATTGTGGAGCGTAAGGCCAAAGGCCTGCCGGAAATGGGCGTGCTGCGCGAGAGCGACAGCTCATGGTATATGCGCGAAGAAAATGGCGGGTTGTTGCTCGGGCCATATGAAATCGGCGCGCCGGTTTGCTATCAGGACGGCCCGTCCGATGAGAGTGAATATGAGCTGTTTCAGGAAGACCTCGAACGCCTGATGCCATATATTGAAACCGCGATTGCGCGCGTTCCGGCCTTTGGTGAAGTGGGTATCAAGAAAGTTTATAACGGCGCGATTGCCTATACGCCGGATGGTAATCCGATTATCGGTCCTGCACCGGGATTGAAGAATTTCTGGCTCAATGAAGGCCATTCCTTCGGTGTGACTGCGGCGGGTGGTGCAGGCTGGCAGCTTGCCGAATGGATTGTCGAAGGTGAGCCGTCGATTGATATGATGGGTGTCGATCCGCGCCGCTTTGGCCCTTATGTGACCGAAGGTTATCTCAAGGAAAAGGCTGAAGAAGCCTATGCCGATGTTTTCACCGTGCATTATCCGGATGAAGAACGCACTGCTGCGCGTCCTCTGAAGCGCTCGCCATCCTATGATCGCCAGAAGGCTCTGGGCGGGGTATTTGGTTCTGTCTATGGCTGGGAGCGTGCCAACTGGTTTGCACCGGAAGGCTATGGCATCGATGTTGCCTCATTGGACAAGCCGGACGTGTTGCTGAACCAGAACCATCCGGAGCCGGATGCCAATGGCAAAGTTAAAGAACTCTGGTCGTTCCGCCGCTCGAACTATTTTGAGCATGTCGGCAATGAGGTGAAAAATGTCACCAATAATGTCGGCCTGCTGGATATGTCGCCTTTCGCCAAGATGGAAGTGACAGGCTCCGGCGCACGTCAGTGGCTGGAAAGCATTCTCGCCAATCGTGTGCCGAAGAAGCAGGGGCGCGTGGCGCTGAGCCATATGCTGACCGCGCAAGGCGGTGTGCAGAGCGAATTTACCGTCTATGAGTGGAAGCCTGGTAGCTTCTATCTGGTATCTGCCGGTGCCTATGAGAGTATCGACCACGATTATCTCTATAAGCTGGCGCCAAAAGACGGCTCGGTTATTCTGCGCCCGATCACCCAGAAATATGGTGTGCTGGTACTTGCAGGGCCAAACAGCCGTAAAGTCTTGCAGAAGCTCACCCGTACCAGTCTTTCCAATGAGGATTTCCCTTGGCTGACAGGTAAGGAAATCAGCGTTGGCACTGCGACTGCCCATGCTTTGCGCGTCAACTTTGTCGGGGAACTGGGCTGGGAGCTGCATCACCCGATTGAGCAGCAAAACACGATCTATGATCTGGTGATGGAAGCCGGTGCTGAATTTGGTATCAAGCCATTTGGTATCCGCGCCATGCTGTCGATGGGAATTGAAAAATCCTATCGCCTGATCCCGCGTGAAATGTCGGTTGAATACAACGCCTTTGAATCCGGACTGGATCGCTTTGTCCATCCGAATAAAGGTGAGTTTATCGGCCGCGATGCTGCGGTTGCCGCGCGGGAAAAAGGTCTGCGCTGGAACTTTGTGACACTCGAAGTTCACAATGTTGACGATGCAGATGCCCGTGGCTCCGAGGCGATTTATAAAGATGGCAAACTGGTTGGCCGTGCCACCAATGGCGGCTTTGCATGGCGCCTCAATAAGAGCATTGCACTGGCAATGGTGAAACCGGAACATGCTGCGATCGGTACAGAGCTGGAAATCAATATTCTCGGCAAAAACTACAAGGCAACCATTGTGCCTGAATCACCGTTTGATCCAGAAAATGAGTGTTTGAAGGCTTAAACGTCTCAATAATAGCAGAGATAAAAATCACCGGTATTTCCTTTGAGATGTCGGTGATTTTTTATGTATTGAGTGCAAAAGAAAAAGGCCGGTAAGACCGGCCTTTTTATATTTTAAGCAGCGATCAGCTGTTTTCTGTCGGCACGTTCCTGCTGCGGTGAGCGGCCATAAAGCTCACGGTAGCATTTGGAGAAATGCGAGGCGGAGACAAAGCCGCAGGCCACAGCGACCTCAACCACCGGCATGGAAGACTGGATGAGCAAATGCCGTGCGCGGTCGAGACGAATTTCCAGATAATAGCGCGCCGGTGAGCGTCCCATTTCCTGACGGAACAGGCGCTCAATCTGGCGGCGTGACAGACCGACATTTCCGGCCACATCAAGCAGCGACAGAGGCTCTGTGAGGCAACCTTCCATCATTTCAATGATTGAAAGCACTTTCGAGTTCTGTACGCCAAGGCGTGCACGCAACGGCAGGCGCTGACGGTCATGCGGCTTACGCACACGGTCGGTCAAAGCCTGCTCGCAGATACTGTTGACCAGATTTTCATCAAAGTCGTCGCCGATCAGTTTCAGCATCATATCCAGTGCTGCGGTGCCGCCCGCACAGGTGTAGAGATTGCTGTCGATCTCAAACAGATCGGCATAGACCTCAGCTTTTGGAAATGTTTCAGAAAAGCCAGGCAGGTTTTCCCAATGGATTGCGCAGCGTTTGCCGGAAAGCAAACCGGCTGCGGCAACGATATGTGCGCCGGTGCAAAGGCCGCCAACCGAAATCCCGCGATTGTAGGATTCACGCAGCCAGGCCAGTGTTGACTTGTTGTTGTAGTTTTCCACATGCACACCGGCACAAACAAAGACCATGCTGGGGCGGTTTTCCCCGATCAGGTTGCGGCGCTCATCATCCAGAGATGTGTTGGCGGCAATTTCAATGTCGCTGGATGCCATAACGGGCCTGCCGTCTGCAGAAGCCAGACGCCAGCGATAGGCCTCAAAACCAAGCATACGATTGGCAATGCGCAACGGTTCAATCGCTGTCGCAAAAGCGATCATAGAAAAGTTAGGTACCAAAAAAAAGACAATGGACCTCTTGAGCCGTGCTTTATCATTCATGGCCATGTTCCCGTATATTATTTTATATTTTTATGTCTGACCGGCCGTAATTCTGTCCCACACAGACGACGCAATCAGGATATTCTTATTGAGACATATTCTTCGGTATTAGGGAAGTGCGGCCAAATGCCTGTCGTAAAATGGTAATTTCATATCGAAAAATGGCGCGCAAACGCAGAAAAATTATAATCTTAGAATTGCTATAAATTCTCCGTATGTCGCGAACATTATATTGCTAAATAACGAAGCAGCTTTTTTAAGTGCTCTGCGCGAAAAATTGCCCGTAATAATTTTAAAACATTGATTTTCTGATGCAACCGTAACAGGTTCTGTTGCGTTTAGAGATATGAGGCTTTTCTGCTTTAGCATGCTCTGTCAGAAAAGCAGATCAGCTTTTCATATATGGTTTAGGAGATATCTTGATGAAGACTTCTGTGTTTGCTCCGTTTGTTATTGTTCTTTGTGCGCTTTCGCTGGCAGCCTGCGCCAATACTGTGCGTGGCGTTGGTAAAGATGTAAAAGATACCGGCCGCGCAGTGCAGCAGACTATTCAGTAATATTGGTCAGTCAATATTGGCCTGAGCATCCGGATGCTCTGAAAAGACATATAAAAGCCCGCCGCGTGAAAACGCGGCGGGCTTTTTGACAGTAATATTTCCGATTAGAGCGCCGGGCGCCCTATTGGGCGCACAAAAGTAGCTCTAGATTCTTTTAATTGCCGCATGTTCGCGAACGCTAAATGAATTCATTTAGCTGCGACATGCTTTAACGTCTGACCATTGCCGCCATAACTGAAGTGACGGATGTCTGGCCGATAATCAGACCCTTTTCACAGCAAACATTAATCTGCTCGGATTTTTCATCGACCAGCTTGCGCATCGCTTCCTCCAGCAGGCTGTCAAAGCGGATGACCGGCAAATCGCTGCTGTCGCCCTGAGGTGGTGTCATGATCGTATCGACACGGATGACCCGCCCGCGATTGACCTCCTGCACAAAGCTTTCAATATAGGCATCTGCGGGATTGAGCACGATGTCCTGACCCGTGCCTTGCTGAATAATTTCACCATCACGCAAAATCGCAATCCGGTCGCCAAGTCGCAAAGCTTCATCCAGATCATGGGTGATGAAGACGACGGTCTTTTTGATTTCCTTTTGCAGATCAAGCAGAACGGATTGCATATCAACACGGATCAGCGGATCAAGTGCCGAAAATGCCTCGTCCATCAGCAGGATTGGTGCATCATTGGTGAGCGCGCGGGCAAGGCCGACACGCTGCTGCATGCCGCCTGACAATTGGTTCGGATATTTTTCCTCAAAGCCTTTCAGGCCGACACGCTCAATCCAGCGATGCGCTTCTTCCAGCCGTCTGGCGCGGGGGGCGCCTTGAATTTCCAGCCCGTAAACGGTGTTTTCCAGAACCGTGCGGTGAGGTAGCAGAGCGAATTTCTGAAACACCATTGCCGTTTTAAGGCGGCGGAATTCACGTAGCTGCGCCGGTGACATGGTGACAACATCTTCGCCATCCACCAGCAACTCGCCGCTGGTCGGATCAATCAGCCGGTTGATATGGCGGATGAGTGTGGATTTGCCGGAACCAGACAAACCCATAACCACCTGAATGCCGCCCGCGGGCATATCAATATTAATATCCCGCAGGCCAAGAATATGCCCGTGCTTGTCATTCAGCTCTGCTTTGGTCATGCCGTCTTTGACAAGCTGCACGCAGGTTTTCGGATCATGGCCGAAAATCTTGTAAAGATGACGGATTGAAATGCCCGCCGCAGGTTGTTCCGTGGTCGAAGCTGGTGAATGATTAGCCATGCGTTATCTCCAGATGCTTCTGCAGCCGCGCGCCATATGCCTGACTGATACGGTCAAAGATGATCGCAATGCCGACGATCGCCATGCCGTTGAAAATACCCAGCGTGAAATACTGGTTGGAAATGGCTTTGAGCACCGGTTGTCCCAGCCCCTGCACACCAATCATCGAGGCAATAACTACCATTGCCAGCGCCATCATGATTGTCTGGTTGATGCCAGCCATAATTGTGGGCAGCGCCAAGGGCAGCTGCACATTCTTGAGCTTCTGCCAGGGGGAGGAGCCAAATGCATCGGCTGCCTCCAGTACATCACGGTCAACCTGCCGGATGCCGAGATTGGTCAGGCGGATAATCGGGGGAATGGCATAGATAACAACGGCGATTAACCCGGGTACACGGCCGATGCCGAGCAGCATAACCACGGGAATGAGATAAACAAAGCTCGGCATTGTCTGCATAATATCCAGCACAGGGCTGATGAAACTTTGCAGACGATTGGATTTGGCCATCAGAATGCCGGTCGGAATGCCAACCAGAATGGCGATGACGGTACAGACGAAAATCATCGAGATTGTTTTCATCGTATCTTCCCACATGCCGAGATAACCGATGATGAACAATGTAATGACAGAGCCGATTGTAATTTTAAGGCTGCGGCTGGAGAACCATGCAATAACAGCAATTATCAGCAAAATAACAGGCCACGGCGTGCCGGTCATAAAGCGCTCTGCTTTAATCAGAAAAAATTGCAGCGGATTGAAAAAACCTTCAATCGCATCCCCGTAAGCACGGGTGAAGCTGCGGAATGTCTCGTCAATCGCTTTTTTAAGATTGGTAAGTGTTGCATTGTCGAGGTTGGGAAAGCGGTACAGCCAGTCCATGAAGCGTCTGTTCTCCGATTTGCAGCTCAGTCAGTTCCTGTAAAGAACGATCGCCTGTCCGGCACAAAGGGCACCGGACAGAGATTTTTGAAGTCGCTTTGTCACTGATAAAAATCAGAGACAAAAGATCAGATTGCAGCTTTCACTTTTTCTGCCACATCTGCCGGAACCCACTTCGTCCACATATCCTCATTGGTTTTCAGAAAGTGGATGGCTGCCTGTTCACCGGTTGCCTGATTATCAGTCATCCATGCGAGCAGCTTGTTCAGGGTTTCGTTCGACCATGAGCGGTTCTTCAGGTAGTCGAGAGCCGGACCTGCACGTTCAGAAAACTTGCTGGTTACAAGGGTTTCAACGCGATCTTTCGGCCAGCCGTTTTTCTTCGGATCAGGGCAATCAAGCACAGTGTTGCAGCGCTTCCATTCGGCTTCATCAATGTCATAGCCGGTCTTCAGCATAACCATTTCATATTTGCCGAGCAGAGCAGTCGGTGCCCAATAAAAGGCTGCAATCGGCTCTTTACGCTCATTGGCTTTGGCAATCGCGCCGTCAAGCCCTGCTGCCGAACCGGTATCAATCAGATTGAAACCTGCTTTTTCAAACTCGAAGGCTTTAAAAAACTGACTGGTAACAACGGTTCCGCCCCAGCCTGGTGCGCCGTTATAAATGGCACCCTTGGACGGATTTTCAGGATCCGGAAACAGATCCGGATGTTTGAGCAGGTCATCAAAGGTTTTAATGTCAGGGTTTTTATCGGCAATATATTTAGGTATCCACCATCCCTGTTCACCGCCATCAGGCAGAGACTGGGAGAGGGCGATGATCTTACCGTCATCGAAACCTTTTTTCACAATTTCCGGCAGCAGGTCGACCCAGCCTTCGGGAGCAATGTCCGGCTGACCTTTTTCAACCATAGATGTAATGGTCGGAACGGTGTCGCCGACGACAATCTCCGCATTGCAGCCATAGCCTGCATTCAGAACGATTTTATCGAGATTTGAAAGCAATTCTGCTGATTGCCAGTTCATATTGGAGATGGTGACATCTCCGCATTCAGCAGCTTGCGCAGAGACAGACATCATACCGGAAACTGTCAGTAAACCGGCAGCCAGAATAGTTGAGGCAAACAACGTCTTCATATGTGTTCTCCTGTTCCCCGTGGTACCGGTTGTTTTTTGTCTCCGGTGGTACCGTTGCCGGAGACAGTTATTTTTATAGTCCCATGCAATATTCTAAGGAGAAATCTGAGCGGCTTGACAACGACGATCAGTAACACATTCGCGACATTCGCAGTTAAAGCGTGAAAAATTTTGATTTTGCCGGAAAATATGCGGAAGACGCGATTTAAATCTTTCGACTTTTAAAAATCATGACAATTAAAATCAGAAATATGCGTTTGCGTTACTTTTGCAGCGTGAATTAAATCATATAAATATGATGGTATTATACTTGTATTCTTTAATATGGCTTTGAAATATAATGAGATTTATAAAACAGTCGCTTTATTATGCATGAGGGCTGGTCAGGCAACAAGCGCAAAAATTGGTTTGCTACAGTGCGAATTTAATCCGCAACGGCAAAAACCGCGCTGTGGCTTTAAAAGCTTGCGCGGTAATTGCCAAAATACGCTTGGCACATCTGCCTCACTCAACGCGGCAGATTAAAATACAACTCCGGTACGCAGTACCTGATCCGGAGCGGGAGACATGAATGTCTCTTATCCACTCTTTTAAACGCACATCGTTACCGTTCGGTTAGCAAGAGTTTAACGGGTGGTAAATATTGAGGTTTTTTGATTGTTTTTCTCTGATGACAGAGAAAATTGCTGTCAGGTGATCTTGTTGTTCTATAAAAATAAGAACATCTGCCTGATTATTGCTACTCTGATTATTTCAGCGTGCAGATTAAAGGAAAAATAATGACAGAAAGCTGGCAGTTCTGGGCGCTGGTATCGGCTGCATTTGCAGCGCTGACGGCAATTTTTGCCAAGCTGGGCATTGCAGGAATCAATTCGGATTTTGCGACTTTTATCCGAACGCTGGTGATTATTGCTGCACTGTGTCTGTTTCTCACAATTAGCGGGCAATGGCAGAAAACGACGGATATTTCCGCCAAAAGCTGGCTGTTTCTGGTGCTGTCAGGTCTTGCGACCGGCGCATCATGGATCGCCTATTTTCGTGCGCTCAAAATCGGCGATGCGGCGCGCGTCGCACCGGTAGACAAGCTGTCGATCATCATGGTGGCAATTTTTGGCGTTGTTTTTCTTGGCGAAAAACTTTCCGCGATTAACTGGGCAGGTGTGGTGATGATTGCAGGCGGCGTTATTTTGCTGTCGCTAAAGGTTTAAAAGCCGAGCCACAGACGCAACGGATTAGCCGGTTCCATCAGCAGGCGGATTGTTAGAAGAACACAGGTGATGATCAGCAATGGTTTGATCAGTCCTGCGCCTACGCGCATTGCCAGATGCGCACCGGCTGTAGCGCCGAACATTTGTGCCACACCCATCACCAGACCGACTTTCCAGTTAATTGCACCGAACGCCAGAAACGTCAGGAAACTGCCGAAGTTGGAAGCAAAGTTCAGCATTTTGGTATGTGCTGTTGCTTTAAGCAGACCATAACCGGCCAGCGAGACAAAGCACAGCATGAAGAAAGAGCCGGTGCCGGGGCCAAACAAACCATCATAAAAACCGATCAGCGGCACAATTGTGAGGCCGAAGAGAAACGGCTTCATGCGCTGGGCGCGGCTGACATCGCCGACATTCGGTTTGAGAGCAAAATAAATTGCGATAGCAATCAGCAGAACCGGCAGCAGGCCATAGAGCATATCGCCCGGAATATAAGTGGCGAGCAGTGCACCGAACACGGCACCAATGCCGGACATTAAGGCCTGTGGTAGCTGCTCTTTGATATTCACATGGCCTTTTCGTGCATAGGAAATGGTTGCTGAAGAGGAGCCGAATAAAGACTGGAGCTTGTTGGTGCCGAGTGCCTCAACAGGCGGTATGCCTGCCAGCATCAGTGCCGGAACGGTAATCATACCGCCACCACCGGCAATTGCATCAATAAAACCGGCGATAAAACCTGCAAGGGCCAACAGCAGAAGCATGGAATCAATAGATGCGGACATGAGAACCGTTAGAAGCTGTGCTGCTGATCTTGCAAAAACCGGAGAGGGCAAGCGGCAAACTTTAATCTTGGGGGCAATTCATAAAGACTGCGGGAATGCGGCGCAAGATACAGCAGAGCAATAACAGAATTGTTTGTTTAAATCTGTCCTGTATCTAAAGAATTGCCCGGCAGGACTTGTCATTTGGCCGCAGTCTTGCCAACACTGCAATACAAGAATTTTCGGGGACAGTTATGAGTGAGACGATTTTTGAGCGTATCAGCGCCTACTTAAGCAAAAAGACAGCTGTGCAGCGCTTGTCGGAAGATCCGGCTCTGGTCTCCGAACTGCTTTTGCTGGTGCGGCTGGTTTTTGCTGATGGTCAGAAAAATCAGGCAGAGATGAATGCGCTGTTGCGCATTATGCAGAATGATTTTGATATTAAGCCGGAAGAACTGCCGGAAATTGCGGATTATCTGAAAACATTCTCTTATGAAACCACGAGCACGCAGGCCGCGGCCTTGTTCAGCGAGATGGTGCCTGAGCGCCGTCAGTCACTGGTCGGGCATCTGCTGACGATTGCGAAAGCTGATAATGAAATTCATCCGGCAGAAAGCGCATTGATTGCCCGCGTGATTGAGCAGCTGAATGTAACGCCGGATGAGTTGTTCGCCCGTCGCCAGAATCTCGGACAGACTGAGGATTAATCGTAATCTGCATTTAGTTTTTGAAAAGAGCGCGCCGGACAGGGGCGCTCTTTTTGTTTTTTAACTCTTGAGTGTGTTCCAGCAGGGAAACAGATCATTGTCCTTGGGTTGTGCCAAATAAACGCCCCTTGCGACGGCACGCGCCATGCTTGAGGCAGCAGCGGCACAAAGATCAATAAAATCCTCAACGGATGGTTCAATGCCGCTGGCACCGGTGGCAAGCGCAAAGATCAGATCGCCGTCAAAGGGCGTGTGCGCCGGCCAGATAGCACGGGAATAGCCATCATGAGCGGCAATGGCCAGTCGTTTGGCCTGTGCTTTGGTCAAAACCGCATCAGTGGCAACAACACCAATGGTGGTATTGGCTGCCGGAGGGAGAGCAGTGCCGCCTTCACGAAATTTAATGCGCAGATCAGTTGCATCCGCTGGCATAGGAGAGGGGTAGCCGAGCCCGCCAAACTCATTGGCCTGCTCAAAGGGCGCTGCCCAGAAATGCGGGGTGTTGCCCACTGTGACAGAGCCAACGGCATTGACCGCAACCAATGCCCCCATGCTGATACCATTGGGCAGAATATGGGATGAGGAACCAAGCCCGCCTTTGAGACCGGCCACCAAGGCACCAGCACCGGCACCGCAACTGCCGAGGTCAAAATCTTCCCGCGCGTTTTCTACTGCCTGATAGCCGAGATCACGATAAGGCGGGTAACGCCCCCAGTCTTTGACGCCACCATTATGCATATCGAAGAGAATGGCTGAGGGAACAATCGGAATGTAGTGTCCGGCGGCTTCAAAACCGATTTTTCTCTCGCGCAGAAAAGCCTGCACTCCGGATGCCGCATCCAGCCCGAATGCCGAGCCGCCGGAGAGCACAATGGCATTGACCGTTTGCACCGTATTATGCGGCTCCAGCAAATCGGTTTCCCGCGCTCCGGGCGCGCCGCCTAAGACCTGAACAGCGGCCGTGGTTGCACGGTCGCACAAAATGGCGGTGACGCCGGTTTTGATATAATCATCCTGCGCATTGCCAACCCGCAGGTCTGCGACATCGGTGATGAGATTTCTGGGGCCGGAAATGCCCGCTCTGCGGCTGGAGACTTTTGAATGTGCCATTGCGTTTATGCCCCCGTATCAGTTTTATTTATTTGGCAGGCTCAAAGTCTTTGCCGTTAAAACGCATCAGCCTGTAGGGATTTTCCTGCCGCAAGCCCTGCGGTGTAAAACTGACGGCACCAATGACTGTCTCAAAGCGCGTTGTCTGCAAGATTGAAGCTGCCGGTTTTGGTGGCTCTGATGTGTCAGACAATGTTTGTGACACAATTTGCATCGCAGCATAGGCAGGCAATGCATAACCATCTGCCAGCATTTCTTGCGTATCGCTTTGCTTGCCCGCAAGCGCGGCAATGGCTTTGATTGCACTGTCCGTATAGGTCTGTGTTTCGGTTTCCGGAATGCTGCTCATTAACAGCCCGACGGGAAGCGGAGTTTGCGGATCAGCGCGTAGCAAGGATTCGCCGCCTGCAATCGTCAGTGGTAATCCGGCGGCAGCAGCGCTGCGGGCAATCACCGCAGCATCGTCGCCTTCACCGCCAAGCAGGATATGGTTGATGCCTGCACGTTTGAGCTGGGCCACCAATGCATTTTGCGAGGTCTGGGCAGGGCGGTAGGTGTCGGTGAGTGCCGGTTCAAGGCCGCGGGCTTTGAATGCCGGTAAAACCTGACGGGCAAAATCACGCCCCTGAACTGTGCCGTCCTCAATCAGCGCAAACGGCACTGTCCGCCATAGCGGTGCCAGCCGGTCTGCCAGAACAGCGGTGGCCATTTTACGATCCGGCTGAAGCCGGAAAATGCCGAAACTCTGTCTGGTTTGTTGTTCAAGAAGTGTCTGCTGGCGGCTGCCAAGGCTGAGAATGGTAATGCCATCGCGGGCAAGTACGGGCGCAGCACCTTCAAGCGATTCACTGCACAGATAGCCGATGACGAATTTGATATTTTCCTGTCTGATTTTTTCTGCTGTTTCAGCGTCCTGCTCCGCCTTGCAGTGTTCAGGCAAATAAATCAGGCTGACAGGATATTGGTTTTGTAACTTGGCAGCTTCCGCGCCCAGTTTAATCTGCTTTGCTAGAATAGCATAAGACCCGCTCTCAGGCACTACTATACCGATTTTCGGATCATCGTTTTGCTGAGTCTGGCTATAGGCCGGAGCGGCAGACAGGACAGTTGCTCCCATACACAGGGACAGGCAGCAAATTTTGACAGCAAGTCTCATGGAAGTGAGTTCAACTCCGGCTACAAAAAAACAATTGTTTATGAGGTAAAGTGTTCTGCCGCAGCTTGCAATGCCTAGCTGAGCAGGGATGACAACCGGTTATGTTTATGAACTGCAGAGATCACCGTCATTTGATAGCTAAATTACGACAGTTAATGCTGTAAAGTTTGCATTTGACGTGTAATGAGAGTGTTAAAACCTTATATGCGTGGACAATCGGTATACTGGCAGAGCAATACAAATGAATATGGTGAAGTCTATAGTGACGACAAATCAGACAGTTGATCCGCTGAGCTATCGCAATGCGATGAGCCAGTTTGCCGGTGCTGTGAATATTGTGACGACCAACGGTTCCGCTGGGCGGCGGGGGCTGACGTTGTCTGCAGGCTGCTCCGTATCAGATAATCCGGCAACTATTCTGATCTGTCTGCAGCGTGTGCATACCGATAATCTGATGTTTATCGAAAACGGCGTTTTTGCTTTCAATGTATTACATGCAGGGCAGCAAGATCTGGCGGAGGCCTTTGCCGGTCGTAATAAGCTGACGATGGAAGAGCGCTTTGCTCTGGGTGAGTGGGATGAGATGGTGACCGGATCGCCTGTCCTTAAAGGGGCGCTGGCGAGTTTTGATTGTAAAGTCATCTCCTGTCAGGATCATGCCACGCATCATGTGTTGTTTGGCGAGGTACTGAATTTGCGGCAGACTTCTGTGGAGCAGTTACAGGAAGATACTGCTGAGGCGCTGGTTTATCTCAATCGCTCTTATCATCAGCTCAAAATCTGAAGCCTGTTAATTAAACGAGACTTGGTTTGACAAAAAAGCCCGTGCGCAGCACTCTGCGCGCGGGTATTTTTATTACGAGAATACCGGAGGCTGCAAAGGGAGATTGCAGTGGGAGTTTTGGGAATTTCATTGCGGCCTGCGGGGGCGCTGGTTCTGGCTGCAGGATTATTCTGCTTCGCTACGGCTCATGCGCAATCGCAGTTGCAACCTTTTAAAGATGACTTGTTTTCCTCGCAAACAGTGCTGAAAAGTGCGGATAACGGGCATTATCTCACCCTCGATTATAACGAGATACGTGACATTAACGGCCGCGATGTGATTGTCGAAAAACGCGTGCAGGATAAATATGTATCGCTAAAAGTCCGCAGTCAGCAGAAAGATGTGGTTGTGCAAACTGCGGCGGGCGTGGTGAAAACCTATCAGGTTGGCAAGTTAACGCCGCAGACCTCCATGATCGTGCTTTATCTGCATGGCAGGGGCGGCAACCGCCATCAGGGCGTGAACGATTTTACCTTCGGCGGGAATTTCAACCGGCTTAAAAATCTGGTGGTGCAGGCTGGCGGTGTTTATTTTTCACCTGACTTTTCCGATTTTGAGAGCAAAGGCACGGCAGAACTTTCAGGGCTTATTGCGGCGATGCGGCAGGAAACACCCCGTGCGAAGATTTTTGTCGCCTGTGGCTCTGCCGGTGGCGTGCTGTGCTGGCAGTTGGCGACTGATGCGACTGCTTCACAGCAAATCGATGGTCTGGCTCTGCTCGGTTCGCTCTGGGATGACAAGTTCAATAAAAGCGCGGCTTTTAAACGTAAAATTCCGGTTTTCTTGAGCCACGGCAGCCGCGATCCGGTTTTTGCGATTGACAGTCAGGAGGCTTTTTACAGGTCATTGCGTAAAACCAAAGGCGGATATCCGGTAGTGATGCACCGTTATGAGAGCGGCAATCACGGCACGCCGATCCGCATGACAGACTGGCGGGCGGCGTTGAACTGGATGATAAGCAAAGCGCCGTAAAATCTGCTGCGGATAATGGCCGTGCAGGGCATTTTGATTGTGGAGCATGAAGGATTGTTGGTCAGTGTGACTGTGCTGCCACTCGACATTTAGGAAAAAGCGAATAGGTTCGGCTCAGAAAAAAAGTGACGATTTCACTGCAATAACATCTGTTTTATGAATGAGGCATGGTATGCGCACCAGCACAGGTTCCGCAAAACGTTTTGTACTTCTGGCAATGTTTGCTCCGCTGGTTGCCGCCTGTACCACAACATCCAATACAACTCCGGCTCCGACAACGGCTGCTGCACAGGCACCGGTTCCGGTTGCTTCGCAAATGCCAAGCTTCCCGCAATTCGTGCGCAGCAATGTAGCGCCTGAACTGGCAAATCCGTGCATTACAGCTGCTGCTAATCGCTACTATATTCCTGAGCGTGTGATTACTGCTGTAGACAGCCGCCCGGGTGGCGGTGGCAACACGGATGTGATCCTCAAAGTTGATTCACGCGATGCCCGTTGCACCATCAGCGCCAATGGCACTGTGCGCTCTGTTGTTGATACCAGCCCGATGAGTGCGGATCAGCGCGCGGCGAATGAAGCTGCAGCAAATGCTCCGGCTGTTGCCCCTGCCAAAGCGGCTCCGGCTAAAAAAGCTTCGGCAAAGCAGAAAAAGGCCAGCTGATTTTATAAACTGGGGAATTTAAAAAAAGCCGCTCTTAATACAGGGCGGCTTTTTTGTTGAGAAAATGATTCTGATATTGAGTGTAAGTTGCTGAAATTATTCATTCGCAGCTTATAAAAAAGGCCGCGGTCGTGAGACGCGCGGCCTGATTTTTTGTAGCTTTTAGACGTTCAGCGTTTGAAGCCTTCACTCGCAACCATCAGATTGCGGGTATAATCTTCTTTCAGCACGCCCTTCGCCAGATCATCGGCTTTGAGCTTTTCAACGATCTTACCGTTCTGCATCACGGCCAGCTCATCACACATATGGGTAATAACTGCCAGATCGTGACTGACCATCACAAAGGTCAGCTTGCGGTCGCGGCGGATCTGCTCCAGCAGGTTGAGCACTTCCGCCTGAACGGAAGCATCCAGTGCCGAGGTCGGTTCATCCAGCAGCAGAATGCTTGGCTCAACGATGAGAGCGCGGGCAATTGCAATACGCTGGCGCTGACCACCGGAGAGCTGATGCGGATAGCGGAAACGGAAGCCGGAGCCTAAGCCCACTTCATCCAGCGCACGCACGATGCGCTTTTCCGTATCTTTGATGCCGTGAATGGCCAGAGGCTCAAGCAGCAGGCGATCTACGGTCTGGCGCGGGTGCAGGGAGCCGTAAGGATCCTGAAACACCATCTGCACCGTGTTGTAGAAAGCCTTGTCACGCGGGTTTGGTATTGGTTTGCCATTGACCTCGATCTTGCCGGAAGAGGTTGGTGCCAGTCCTGCAACTGCGCGCAGCAGTGTGGACTTGCCCGAACCGGATTCTCCGACCAGACCAAAGGAGGAGCCGTTACCAACCGTGATCGACGCATCTTTCAACGCGTGGAATTCATTGAACAATACATTGAGATTTTCAATGAGCAATGCCGGATGGGCAGGTGTTTTTGTACTGGTACCGGTCATACGCTCCACTCCGCCTGACGTTGCAGGGTTGGCAGCGGATGACGGTCAGCGCCGATCTTTGGCATGCAGTTCAGAAGCCCCTGAGTATATGGATGTTTTGCATTGGCCAGGTCGCTTGCAGCAATTTCTTCAACAATACGACCGGCATACATAACAATAACGCGGTCACAGAATGAGGAAACTAGACGCAGATCGTGACTGATGAAGATCAGCCCCATACCACGGTCGGCTACCAGCTTGTCGAGAATACCAAGCACTTCAAGCTGAACGGTGACATCCAGAGCCGAAGTCGGCTCATCGGCAATCAGCAGTTCAGGCTGGGCAATCAACATCATGGCGATCATCACGCGCTGTCCCATGCCGCCTGATACTTCATGCGGGTAGAGATCAAACACACGCTCAGGATCACGGATCTGCACGGCTTCCAGCATTTCCAGAGCCTTCTGACGGGCTTCTGATTTTTTAACCGGAGCATGAGCGGACAGCGTCTCAATAATCTGGCGACCAATGGTCATCACCGGATTGAGAGAATATTTCGGATCCTGCAACACCATTGCCACACGACTGCCGCGCAACGAACGACGCTCTTTGGCAGAGATGCCAAGCAGGTCGATACCGTCAAACTCCAGACGCTTGGCTGTGATTTTGGCATGCGGTGGTGTCAAGCCCATGATGGCGCGGCCGGTCTGGGATTTGCCCGAGCCGGATTCGCCAACAATACCCAGACGCTCACGACCCAGCGTGAAAGATACGCCGCGAACGGCCTCAATCGAGCCGGTGCGGGTGGGAAAAGACACCCGCAGATCATCAACATAAAGTAACTTATCACTCATTGGTTGTTGCCTCGCGGATCAAGAGCGTCACGCAGGCCGTCACCAAGCAGGTTGAAGCCAAGGCTGACAATGAGAATGGCCATGCCGGGTACGGCAGCAACCCACCACTGGTCGAGAATGAAACGACGGCCGGAAGCAATCATTGCACCCCATTCAGGCAGCGGTGGCTGAGCACCAAGGCCTAAGAAACCAAGACCGGCAGCGGTCAGAATAATACCGGCCATATCCAGCGTCACACGAACGATCAGCGAGGACAGGCAAAGCGGCATAATATGACGAATAACGATACGGGCAGGGGATGCCCCCATCAGTTTCACAGCTGAGATATAGTCCGAATTGCGCAGTGTCAGTGTTTCTGCGCGCGCAATACGGGCATAAGGCGGCCATGAGGTGATGGCGATAGCGATAACCGCATTTTCAATGCCGGGTCCGAGTGCTGCAACAAAAGCGAGCGCCAGAATGAGCTTTGGAAATGCGAGGAAAATATCGGTAATGCGCATCAGAACCGCATCAACCCAGCCACCGGCATAACCGGCTACAGTACCGACCAGCAGACCGACCGGAGCCGACAGAATGGCAACGAGCAGCACAACATAGAGTGTCCAGCGTGAGCCATAGATCAGACGGGAGAGAATATCACGCCCCTGATCGTCGGTGCCGAGCAGATAACCCGGTGAGCCCATTGGCAGCAGGCGCGAATTGGCCAGATCACCGACAACCGGTGAGTGCGGCGCCAGCAATGGTGCAAAAGCTGCAACAAAAACCAGCACACCGATAATAAGCAGACCAAGTACCGCCAGCTTGTTGGAAGCGAAGCGCCGCCAGATCATATAAGACCGGCCGAGTTTTGCCTGAGCACGGGATTGCGGACGCTCAGTGAGCAGCCATTCCCGCCATGTTTCTTTTGGAAGTGTTGTCTCACTCATCGTGCGCGCGTCCGTGGGTCGAGTGTCCGATAGAGCAGATCGGAAAGCAGATTAAGGGCAATAAACACAGAGCCGATGATAATGGTGCCGCCGAGAACAGCATTCATATCAGCGCTTTGCAGAGAATTGGTGATGTAAAGTCCAAGACCAGGCCATGAGAAGACGGTCTCAGTCAGAACTGAACCTTCAAGCATACCGGCATAGGACAGGGCGATCACAGTCACGAGCGGCACTGCGGCATTGCGCAGAGCATGACCCCAGATGATTTTAGTTTCGCTTAAGCCCTTGGCACGCGCTGCAACGATATATTCCTGATCCAGCTCATTGAGCATGAAAGAACGGGTCATGCGGCTGATATAGGCCAGAGAGAAATAACCGAGCAGCGAGGCCGGCAGGATGATGTGTGACAGAATATTGCCGAGCGCATCCCACTGGCGTTGGATAATCGCATCCAGCATGTAAAGACCAGTGATCGGCGTGAATGTATATTCATAAGCCACGTCAATACGACCCGGACCTGCAACCCAGCCAAGCTTTGCGTAGAAAATCAGCAGGCAAATCATACCGAGCCAGAAGATCGGAACAGAATAGCCGAACAGGCCGATAACGCGTACCAGCTGGTCGATGAAGCTGCCGCGCTTTACAGCTGCGAGCACACCAAGCGGAATGCCGAATACAGCGCCGATAAGGGTGCCGAGTGTCGCCAGTTCCATTGTCGCCGGAAATACGCGTTTGATATCTGTCATGACCGGATTGGAGGTCAGAACGGACATGCCGAAATCGCCGGAGAGGGCTTTTTGAACGTAAATGATAAACTGCTGCCAGATCGGCAGATTAAATCCTAACTCTTCGCGGGTGCGCTCAATAACATGAGCCGGTGCGCGGTCACCGAGAATGGCAAGAACCGGATCAATCGGGATGACGCGACCGATGAAAAAGGTCACGGCCAAAAGCCCGAGATAGGTGGTGATGACGACCAGCAAGAAGCTCCCGATAGCGAGAGCCCATTTGCTGATCCGGGCGTTTTTGCGCCCGGATGTTGTTACAGTACTTACACTCATACCGGATTATTTCTTCGATACGTTGTAAACAGAGTTGGTTGTGAAGGTCACGCCCAGCTTGTAGTTTTCAACATTGTTGCGGTAGGCAGCAACTTCAGTCTGCTGGAACAGAATGACAAACGGGCCGTCATCCAGAAGCTTCTTCTGCAGATCGATATACATCTGTTCACGCTTTGCAGTGTCACGCTCCAGAACAGCAGCTTTGGTTTCCTTTGTCAGCTCAGGAATATCCCATGCGTTGCGCCATGCCAGTGTTTTGGCCGATGCATCGTCTTTATTGTCAGGATTGCTGGCAAAGGTGTCCGCATTGGTATTCGGATCCCAATAGTCTGTGCCCCACTGACCGATATAAAGATCGTGCTTACGGGCGCGATATTTGGTCAGTGTCTGCTTGCCGTCACCCGGAATAATTTCCATTTTGACGCCGGCCTGAGCAAAAGTCTGCTGAATGGATTCAGCAATACCGGTTACAGGCTGCGAGGAGCGCACATCCATAGTAATGCTGAAACCGTCTTTCAGACCGGCTTTTTCCAGCAGTTCCTTGGCTTTCGCTACATCGAGCTTGTATGGTTTTTCATCAGAAGCGCCGAGCAGGCCCTTTGGCAGGAATGTCTGATGCTGAACACCGATATGTTTGATCAGTGTTGATTCAATCGCGCTGTAATCAACGAGATATTTCAGCGCTTCACGAACTTCAGGTTTGGCCAGAGTTTCGTTTTTCTGGTTGAGGCTGAAATAGTAAACGGTGCCTTTTGGTGCGGAAGACAGAGAAACGCCTTCAGTCTTGGCAATCGCATCAATGTCGCCCGGCTCAAGGTTACGCGCTACGTCGATATCGCCTTTTTCAAGCATCAGACGCTGGGTCGCGCTTTCCTTGACATAGCGGTAAATCGCACGCTTCAGCGGAGATTTATCGCCGCGGTAATTGTCATTGCGCTCAAGCACAACGATTTCGTTGGCGCGCCAGTCGCGGATGATCATCGGGCCGGAACCGGCATAGTTGGTTTTCAGCCAGCCATAACCGTAGTCGCCGTCCTTGGCGTTTTCTTCAACCAGCTTCTTGTCAACCACAGAGGCAACGTCAGCAGTCAGGCAGTTCAGCACGAAGCTTGGTGCATAAGACTGGTCAACGGTGATAACGAGTGTGTTGGCATCGGTTGCCTTGATCTTTTCTTCCACATTGTCAGCCTTGAAGCCGAACTGGGTGAGAATGAAAGACGGGCTCTTGTCGATTTTAACAGCGCGGATGAGCGAATAGGCCACATCTTCAGCAGTCAGAGGATTGCCGGAGGCAAATTTCTGGCCTTCACGGATTTTGAATGTATAGGTCAGACCGTCTTCGGAAACTTCCCAGCTTTCAGCAATATCGCCGACAACCTTGGAAGCATCATTCGGATCAAGACGCAGCAGGCGGTCATAAGAGTTACCGAGAATTTCACCGGTGGAAAGCTCAAAGGATTCAGCAGGATCAAGCGTGATCATATCATCGAATGTCCAGCCCAGAACCAGCGTATCAGCCGGTGTTGCAGCCTGAACAGCCGCAGCACTGACAAAAACACTCAGTGCCGCACCGGCAGCGAGATAAGCAAAACGATTTAATGTTTTGATCCCATCGGATTTTTTAATCATTGTACACCCCATATTTCATCCCAAACATTCGGCCGGTTAAAGGGCCAAAACGATACTTTGATCACGCGTACCGCACCGTGTTTTATAGTTTCTGCTGCCCTGAGGCTGACAGAAATTTTGTTATGCATCATAGGACTGAATGCCGGAACTTCGCAAGCAGGCTGACAATCGTCGTCAACCGATAGTTTTTGCTTTTCTTGTTTCTGCGAAAACCGGAATTTCAGTAGCCATATCTATAGATTAGTGGTTTTCATGCCATGCAGCGCGCAGCACGCGCAGCCAGTTTTCGCGGCAGAGTTTGGCCAGATCATCTTCGCCATAGCCCGCTTCACGCAGTGCCTGAACAAGGTTCTGTGTGCCGGCAGCATCCGCAATACCCTCCGGTATCGGGCCGCCGTCATAATCCGAGCCGAGTGCCACGCCGTCGATCCCGACTTTGCCCACCAGATAATCAATATGGCGCACCATGTCGCTCATCGGAGTGGCCGTATTCACCTGACCATCTTCACGCAGCATAGTGGTTACATAGTTGAGACCGACCAGCCCGTTGCTCTCGGCAATGGCTGCCAGCTGTTTATCAGTGAGATTGCGGGCAACAGGCGTCAAAGCATGGGCATTGGAGTGACTGGCGATCAGTGGCTGATTGCTGAGCTTGGCCGCATCCCAGAACCCTTTTTCGGTAATGTGAGAAAGGTCAATCAGAATGCCGAGGCTGTTACAGGCTTTAATGAGCTCACGCCCTGCATCAGTCAGGCCAGGCGCGGTATCAGGGCTCATCGGGTAAGAGAAAGGCACGCCGTGGCCGAAAATATTATGGCGGCTCCAGACAGGGCCGAGTGAACGCAGACCTGCCTGATAGAACAGCTCCAGCGCTTTCAGATCTTTATCCAGCGCTTCACAGCCTTCCATATGCAGAACGGCAGCAAAGTCACCATCAGCCAGTGCATTGTCGATATCCTGACCGGTGCGGCAGATTTTCCAGCCGCCCGCGCGATCAAGCTTATAGGCAATATCAATGAACTCGCTGGCGATATCGAATGCATAAACACGGTCCAGTGGTTCGGCCAGCGGTGTGTCGTAATGACCATCACTCTCCGGCGCGCTAAAAACCGTTTCTGTCGCATTGGGAATATAAATAGCACAGAGACCGCCTGCCAGACCGCCCTTGCGTGCACGCGGCAGATCAATATGACCTTGCGTGGTACCCCCGATAAATTCTTTTACAGGATCGCCGCCTTTATTACGGTTCTCCCAAAGACGAAGCAGCACATCATTATGGCCGTCAAAAACTGCTTGCATGATTTTATTCCCAATTTCCTCAAGCTAACTTTAAAATAGCGCAGGGCATTCAAGTCAAGCACGGAGGTCTTGCCAAGCTGTTGATGGCGCACTGTAACTGCAGTTAGTGTTATTGAAAGATTTGAAAAACCGCAGTGCTAAAGCGGAAAATGCGGGGAAAATGTTAGTATCGTGACATTTTGACCGTGTTGAAATGCAAGATTTGCATAGGCTTATGCTGAAAAAACAATCCATATTAGGAATGGATGCGCTTATTCAAGCTTTTGTATTATATAATGAAATCAATGTATTTTAGCGTAATTTTTGTGAAAATGAAAAAAGCGCCATATTAATTAAAATATGGCGCTTCGATCTGTTTTGTTCAGATTTTAAAGAATCAGAAGCGGTAGTTTACACCGGCTTTCAGTGTATGGGTCTTCAGATTGTTCTCGTAACGGGCGTCGTTCACGCTGGTTTTAACACCGTTATGACGCATGTAGTTGTATTCAGCCTTTACAGAGAACGGACCTGAAAGCTGCTGCTCAACACCGGCGCCGAGCTGAACGCCGCCAGCCCATTTGCTTCCGGATGTGATGTTGTCTTTTGGTTTGAACTTGGTCATGCCATAGCCGACAGTACCGTAGACCAGTGTCTTATCCATTGCATAACCGGCTTTGACCTTGGCTACACCGCTCCATGACTGCTGCAGACGGCCGCCATCCTGAATTTTATGTTCAGCTTCGCCGAAGTTACCTTCTACTTCACCACCATAAACGAAGTTGCCCGACTGAAAGTTTTTACCGGCAACAATACCGCCCAGAGCCGATGTGCGGCTTGAGAACGGGCTAGGGGTTTTGGAAGATGTGGTGCCCAGATGTGCACCGACATAGTTACCTTCCCATGTTGCAGGCGCATCATAGCTGGTTGCGTTGTCGTTATAGTTGTAGTCATTGTTGAAAGCATCGGCCGCAAGAGCCGGAGCTTGTGTAAGTGCCAGTGCGAGTGCAGCTGTGCTGAAAAGTGTAATGTGACGCATTGTCCGGCTCCGTATTTGCCTTGAGAGGAGGCAATCATTGAAAATCTTCTGGCGCTGAGTCTTTTTAGCTTCGCGCCTTTGAGCCGGTTATGCAGGTCAAATGTGACCAATTTGGTTTGTTTATGTCATGTTTCTGTTAAGCCGGTCTTATTGTTTTGTTTATAATTAATAATGAGTTAACTGGATTTTTGCGCTTATTCCATCAGATAAGTCCGAGGCCGCGCATACTGACATGGCCGGCCTTGCCGATGATAATATGATCATGAACGGCGATATTCAGCGGTGATGCAATTGCGATAATTACTTTAGTCATATCAATATCCGCGCGGGACGGTGTCGCGTCGCCCGACGGATGATTGTGGAATAAAATCAGAGCGGTGGAGGACAATTCGAGCGCCCGTTTGATCACCTCCCGCGGGTAAACCGGCGTATGGTCGACCGTGCCGATTTGCTGCACTTCATCGGCAATCAGGCGGTTTTTCTTGTCGAGGAACAGGATGCGGAATTGCTCACGGTTTTCGTAGGCCATAGAGGTCATGCAATAGGCGATGACCTTGCTCCATGAATCCAGAACATCCTTTTTCATGATTTCGCTCTTACCCAGCCTGCGCGCGCAGGCATTGAGCAATTTAATATCCTGCGCCACAGCCTCTCCGCAGCCGGAAACCTCCTGCAATAATTGTGTTTCTGCACCCAGCACACCGGCAAAACTGCCGAAACGGTTGAGCAGCGCTTTGGCTAGCGGTTTAGTGTCTGCGCGAGCAATGGTGCGAAAGAGCAGGAGTTCCAGTAATTCGTAATCAGCCAGTACCTCATCTCCGTGACTGACGAAACGCTGCCGTAAGCGCTGACGGTGACCGCTGAAATGTGGTTTCGGTGCTTTAGGCTTCCGGAGTGTGACCGGTGATTTCTCATTCTGATCCGGTTGAGGGGCAATTTCCGGCATACGGGCAGGCAGGTTTTCGGTCATTCCAGCTGGCACAGACAACTGGCCCGATGTTTGTTGCAGGGTTCCAGCCTCGTCAAATCTCGGCAGATGAAGTCTTTCGTCATCATACAAATACAGATCTGTAATGTCCGCTTGCGGAATTTTATTTGCCATTCTGCAATAGGCCCCCCGAATGCACAGATGGCTACCGCAGGATCAGCGGTTTCCGCTTACAGATTAAACGGAAAATTGCAAAATGGTCTATCGGAAAATGAGTTTAATCCGTGTGCTTAACAATTTAAGTATTTGATTATATTTCTTAAATTGATTTTTGATTATGTGGCTGTTGCGTTGTGTCTGCCAGACCCGGCCAGTAAAAAGCGTCCGCTGTCGGGCGGGCGCCGAAAATAGCCTGACCGACACGCACAACATCGGCACCTTCTTCAATTGCTGCTTCAAAATCGCCGGACATGCCCATAGAGAGCTGCGTGAACCCGGAATGGCTGCGCACAGCACGATCACGCAATGCTCTCAGCAAACGGAAGCAGGGGCGTACCCGATCAAGGTCAGAGCTGAATAGTGCCAGTGTCATCAACCCGCGTGGTTTCAAGCGCGGATAATCGGGCAGGCGCTCGATGAAGGGCAGCAGATCATCAGGATGCAGGCCATATTTGCTCTCTTCACCGGATGTGTTGACCTGAGCGAAGACATCAAGATCACGGTTTTCTGCGTCCAGCCTGCGGTTGAGCTCTTCCGCCAGCCGGATGCTGTCGAGCGCATGAAATTCTGTGGCAAAGCGGGTGAGATATTTCACCTTATTGGTCTGGAGGTGGCCGATAATGCTCCAGTGAATGGCAAGATCATCAAGTTCAGCCCGTTTGTCACGGGCTTCCTGCAGCTTGTTCTCACCGAAATCAGAAATACCAGCGGCAAATGCATAGCGCAGAATATGAGCGGGAACCGTTTTGGTGACGGGTAGCAAACGCACATTTTCTGGTTTGCGCCCACTGCGCAAGGCAGCCGCAGCGATACGCTCCTGAACAAGTTGCAGGTTTTGCGCAAAACGTGCGGCAGGCGTTTCACCAAAGCGGGCAATGTCTTCGGCAGAAAGTTCTGTTGGCAGGTTACTCATGGCATGCGTCTCTCAGTTTATCTGCGTTTGGGCAGGCAAAGTATGAGCATCAGCACGTATCATGAGACTGGCCGATATTGACCGGCCACTTTTCATTTTGCAGGCAGACCATTTAAGCGCATCAGACTTTGATAGTCTGAAAAGCAGTGCTGAGCTTTTTAACGGCGATCTCAAGTTCTGCAGGCGTATAGGCGGCAAAGCCCATCAGAAAACCGGCTTTGCCGGTGCCGGATGCATGCAGCGGCGTCAGCCCCAGCAGTTCAATACCAACCCGCCGTGCTGCATCAATCGCTGCCCGTTCGGAGATGTTACATGTCAGCACGCAAGGCATTTGCAGGCCTCCGATGGGAATGCGCGGTTCAACAAAAGCGCTGAGATGTGTTTGCACAAGTCTGGTAAGCGCTTCAAGCCGCTCGGCATAGATGCTGCGCATGGCGCGGATATGGGCGCCGAAATGCCCGCCTTCCATGAAGCGGGCGAGGGTAAGCTGAGCAACTGATGCCGTGTGCCCGTCGAGCAGCGTGCGGGCGACTGTCATCGGTTTGACGAGCTGCGGCGGCAGGACGATGTAGCCAATGCGCAGACCCGGAAACAGCGATTTGGTGAAAGTGCCGATATAGATTGTGCGGTCATGGGGATCGAGACCCTGCACACAGGCTGTGGGTTTGCCGGTGTAGCGGAACTCACTGTCGTAATCGTCTTCGATAATCCACGCCTGATGACGGGCTGCCCATTCGATCAATGCAAGACGTCTGTCGAGTGCCAGTGTCACGCCGGTAGGAAACTGATGAGACGGAGTGAGAAACACTGCTTTCGCTCTGTGGGGCTCATCCAGAATTTTCTCTGCCACAATGCCCTGCCGGTCAACGGATACGGGAACAGAAATCAGCCCCGCAGCATCAAATGCTCTGCGCGCACCATAATAGGCAGGGTCTTCAATGAATATGCTGTCTCCGGCATCCAGCAGCATATTGGCGCATAAGGTCAGCGCTTGCTGAGAGCTTGTGAGCACAAGCACACGGTCGGCAGTGGCGCGTGCACCACGTTCAAGGTTTACATAATCGGCAATCGCCCGTCGCAGTGGCTCGGCTCCCTGCGGATCGCCGTGCAGGAGAGCCTGTGTGCCGGTTTCCTTGAGAACCTGCCGCTCCAGCCGCTCCCAGAGCTGGATTGGAAAGCTGCGCGTTTCCGGCAGTCCCGGTGCGAAGGGGCGGGGCGTGAGTTGCTCACGAACACCACCGCTGCGGAACATGGCATTGCCACGATTGCTTAAATTCGGTGCCTGATTGCGGGCCAGGGCATCACGTTGTGACAGCCTGCGTCCGGTAGTGAAGTCGGTCATTTGCGCGACAAAACTGCCGCTGCCCACACGGCGTTCGATGAAGCCTTCAGCGTGGAGCTGCGTATAAGCGGCTTCGATTGTATCGCGCGATACATCAAGCGATTTTGCCAATGCGCGTGAGGCAGGCAATGGTTTGCCGGAACTGAGTGCGCCGTCAACTATCAGCTGCCGGATTGCCCGTTGAATCCGTGCATGCAGCGGCATTGCCGCATGCGCGGGGTGAGCAATCCATGCCTTTACGGATTCGAGTTGGGAGTGCCTGAACAAATGGTCTGACCAAAATAATAAAAGTGGATGGGTATAACAGACCATTTTCAGATTAAGAGTCAAGCCGCCCTGTGGCTGATGCTTGCAGCACAGGGCGCAGACTTTCAGGAGAGCCCGCACATTATGTCCAGTACACCGCCATCCTCGCCCATTCGTCTCAGTGACCTGCCTCATCCGGTTGTTGCTGGTCTGATTTCCGTGATTGTTAATTACGGAGGCACATTTATTCTGGTTTTTCAGGCTGCAAAAATTGCCGGCCTCAGCCCTGAACTCACAGCCTCATGGGTATGGTCTGTTTCCATAGGTGTCGGGCTGACAGGGCTGTTTCTGAGCTGGCGTACCCGTGAGCCGATCATCACCGCATGGTCAACACCGGCAGCGGCCTTTCTCGTCACTGCGCTGGCAACAACACCTTATGCGGAAGCTGTAGGTGCTTACATTATTTCAGCGCTTGCCTTTGTCGCTCTGGGATTGTCCGGTTATTTTGAGAAGGTGATCCGGTTGATACCGCCCAGTATCGCTTCCGGCCTGCTGGCTGGTATTCTGCTGCAATTCGGCATCGGCGCTTTTGGCAGCGCGACGATTGATCCGCTGCTGGTTGGCGGGCTGATCGTGACTTATGTTTTGCTCAAGCGTTTCACCGCGCGCTATGCAGTTGTGGGCATATTGGTTCTTGGCGTCATCTTTTTGATTGTGCAGGGGCGGGTGGATTTATCCAATCTTAGCCTCGCGCTAGCGGCACCGGTATTTACCATGCCGGTCTTCTCGCTGAATGCGCTGCTCAGTGTCGCGCTGCCGCTGTTTCTTATCACTCTGACCGGCCAATATATGCCGGGTATGCTGGTGCTACGGAATGACGGTTTTAAAACCAGTGCCAATCCGATTGTGACGGTTACAGGTTTAGGCTCGCTGATCATGGCGCCATTCGGCTCCCATGCTTTTAACATTGCGGCGATTACAGCGGCTATTGCTACGGGAAAAGAAGCGCATGAAGACCCGCGCAAACGCTGGATTGCCGGTATTGCTGCGGGTATTTTCTATGTTCTGGTCGGTGTGTTCGGCGTGACTCTTGCCGCTGTCTTCATGGCTTTTCCCGCGACCTTCATCACCACGCTGGCGGGGCTTGCCTTGCTTGGCACCATTGGTGGCAGTCTGGCCGGAGCGATGGCCGATGCGAAAACCCGTGAAGCTGCGCTGATAACCTTTCTTGCCTCGGCAGCGAATATTAATCTGCTGGGTATTGGTGGAGCGTTCTGGGGGCTTGTCATCGGTCTCGTAGCTTATGCCGTATTGAACGGACGTCTGCTGCAGCGTGAGGCGCTTGTATCAGCTAAAGAAGGAGCAAAGTGATGCCGCAATCGCTATCAATGCAAACATCTGTCATTTCCATTCAAAGTCAGGTTGTCTATGGCCATGTCGGCAACAGCGCCGCAGTGTTGCCGATGCAGGCACGCGGGCTGAATGTTGCGGCTGTTCCCACAACATTGCTTTCCAACCACCCGGGCTATGCAACAATGCGCGGCCGCGTGCTTGAGCCGGAGCTGGTGAGTGATCTGCTGCGTGGTGTGGAGGAGCGGGGGCTGATTGAAACCAGCCGCTATATCGTCTCCGGTTATCTCGGATCGCGTGCCAATGGTGAGGTTGTTGCGGATTTCGTTAAACGGGCGCGAAAGATAAATCCGGAAATCACCTATATTTGCGATCCGGTGATGGGTGATACCGGATTGGGTGTTTTTGTTGCTGATCCGGTGGTCGAGTGCATTATTAATCAGCTTGTGCCGCTTGCCGATCTCTTAACGCCCAATCAGTTTGAGGTCGGGCTGATTACGAAGAGCGAGCCGACATCTTTTGCAGTGATGGAAGAAAAAGTGCGGCAGATACAGGTGTTTAATAATGCGCGTGTGGTGGCAACAGGATGCGTTTTTCCTGATACGCCCTATGGTTCTCTGGAAAATGTTGTTTTTGAAGGCGCATTACAGACAAGACTGACATCGCCGCGCGTGCCGGTTGTACCGGTGGGGACGGGGGATCTCTTCACCGGACTTCTCACCGCTGATCTTGTGCATGGCTGTTCTTTAACGGATGCCGCGCGCAATGCTGCGGCCACAGTGCTCAGGGTTGTCGGGCGAATGGCCGCGCACGGAGAGCAGGAAATGCAGTTGGGTAGTGCAATTGATGCGCTGCTGTCTGATTAACCGACATAATATTATGGCCGCATCACTTTCTCAATGATGCGGCCATTCTGTTATTTTGAAGTCGTTGTGTAGAAAATATCTTTCGGCGACAGCGTGAAAATCTCACAGCCGTCTTTGGTAACGCCGATCGTGTGTTCATATTGGGCCGTCAGCGAACGGTCACGGGTAACAGCCGTCCAGCCGTCTTTGAGCACTTTCACATCCGGTTTGCCGAGATTAATCATCGGCTCAATGGTGAAGATCATGCCTTCGCGGATTTCTACGCCATCATTCGCTTTACCGTAGTGCAGAATATTCGGTGCATCATGAAACAGCTGTCCCACACCGTGGCCACAGAAATCGCGCACAGCTGAACAGCGTTCCGCTTCCACATAGGCCTGAATAGCGGCACCGATCGCACCGGTTTTGGCGCCCGGTTTGACCGCTGCAATACCGCGCAGCAGGCTCTCATAAGTCACTTCCATCAGTCGCTCGGCGGCGCGCTTGATCTGACCTACCGCATACATGCGGCTTGAATCGCCATACCAGCCGTCTTGCAGAAAGGT
The DNA here is from genome assembly GCF_030376605.1 of Pseudochrobactrum sp. sp1633. Lineage (GTDB taxonomy): Bacteria > Pseudomonadota > Alphaproteobacteria > Rhizobiales > Rhizobiaceae > Pseudochrobactrum. The sequence goes on from NZ_JARRAE010000001.1 coordinate 83,031, forward strand.
GATGTCGATATTGACGATATCACCTTCGCGCAGTGGTTTGTCATCGGGAATACCGTGACAGACCACATGGTTGATCGATGTGCAGGAGCTCTTGGTATAACCACGATAGTTCAGTGTGGCTGGGACAACACCGCGATCCGCACCGAACTCAAACACAAAACGATCAATCTCATTGGTCGTGACGCCTGGTTTGACAATATCATTTAAGGCATCAAGGCATTCTGCAGTGATTGCGCAAATTTTGCGCATCGCAGCAAAACCTTCAGGGCCATAGAGTTTGATCTGGCCGGTATATTTAAGCGGTGCGCTTTCTGCGCTGACGTAACTTACCATCGGATAATCCGTATTTTAATTTGTTAGAGCCAGCGCTCACGCTGTGCCGGACGTGTCTGCCTTTGCAATATTTCATGCGGCAGTGAGATTTTATGCAGTCAATACAGGAACCGTCTGATCTGCGGTAATTGATTCAGGACTTATGTGGCACCGAATTGCATAGGCCTCAACCCCATGCTGCCGTGCTTTTGCAAATGCCGCAGAGTAAACAGGATCAAGATCGCCACATATGGACAGGGAATCGCAATCCTGACGCTGAATAACGAAAACCATAACACCGCGATGACCGGCTTTGACCATATCGCCAAGTTCGGCAAGATGCTTCGCGCCGCGGGCTGTTACGCTATCGGGAAACTCTGCAAGTTGTCCTGTTCGTCTGAAATGCACATTCTTGACCTCTACATAGGTTTGCTGCCCCGTTTCGCCAAGGAGCAAAAGATCAATACGTGAGTTCTGCCCGTATTTTTGCTCACGTTTGAGAGTGGTGAAACCTGATAATTGCGGAATCATTCCTGACAGAATCGCTTCTTCAGCAATTTTGTTCGGCAGACCGGTGTTGATGCCGACGAGAGTATTGTCAGCGCGCACAATTTGCAGTGTATGCGCATATTTGCGCGTAGGGCTGTCAGAGATGCTGAGCCAGACTTCAGAATCAGGAGCAGTCAATCCGCGCATCGAGCCGGTATTGGGAACGGATGCGGTGATGAACGCGCCGTCATCCAGCCTGATGTCTGCAAGAAAGCGTTTGTAACGCTGCAACAGAGTGCCGCGAATAAGGGGAGAAGGAAAAAGCATAATTCTGCTTAAAGCAAAGTGCCGGTGTTTACAAAACAGAATTAAGAAGAGGGAAATTTAATACCGGTTCTGCAAATGTTGCAGAGAAGAAGTGGTACGCCCAAGGGGAATCGAACCCCTGTCTGCGCCGTGAAAGGGCGCTGTCCTAACCGCTAGACGATGGGCGCCTGCCGGTGAGCGCTGTATAGCTAAGCTGTATCGGATGCGCAAGAGGAAAAATTCAAAAAATCATAAAATACGTGAAAAAAATCTGAGGCTTATGAAAATGCACTTATTGCGCCGCGATTCGAAACCGGCGTGTCTTTAACGATAAAACATCAGAGCAAAGCAGCTGAAAAACAGACTGATTTTGTTTTGACTATATGGCTTTCAGAGAGGGAAAATTTGATCGTTACAACCGATCCGCTATCTTCTTTTATGCTGAGAAGATGGTACGCCCAAGGGGAATCGAACCCCTGTCTGCGCCGTGAAAGGGCGCTGTCCTAACCGCTAGACGATGGGCGCCTGCTGGTGATCCGGCTTATAGCGGCATGATATTTATCGTGCAAGTGGGTAAAATACGAAAATCGTAAAAAATGCAGATTTTTTTCATCCGGCAGCGTTTTGGCTGTGAATAAATAAGGGGCTGGGTAGAAATCTGCGTTTGAAATGAGAGGTTTAGGGCGCCTTGCAGTCCTGCGTGCCCCAAATAATCTGCTTCTTCGTGCGGGATTTTAGATTTTTGCCGCTCTGCGGATGCTGAATCAGGTGATTGGGCTGTGAAATAAAATCAGGCAGGAATCAGAAAACCTGATTCCTGCCTGTCTAGAATGATTTGCATGATAATTTTTTTAACCGCGACGACAGCGCCAGTTCCAGTCGCGCTCCGGTCCCACATCAATATGCACTGATTCCGTATGACAATAGGTGCCTACACCACCGCGCGCAGGCCATGCGCGTACCTGACGGGCGATTTCCCATTTGGATACGCCGGGGATTTGCAGATCGGCCGCAGAGCACGACATGTGCAGGGAGCGTTTTGCACCGCTGACGGAGCGGTTGTGTGCCGGGCTGCGATAACCGGATGTGATGACAACCGGTTTACGATAATGACTTTCAAGACGCTTGATCATTGAGACCAGTTGCGGCTTGAGGCAGGAGACCTGCACTTTGTCGTGTTGGGTGCGCAGACCATTCGGAGCCAGACGCGCCATACCGCCTGCCGAGGCTAATGTTACAGGTGCGCTGAAATCATCTTCATCAAGATCAATGTCGCTCTCGTCAAAGACTTTATTACTATGGCGGATTTCAACACCGCCATTGGCGCGCACACCCGGCAAAGTATAATTATAGGCGCTGGTATTCTTCGGCGCAGCAGATGCGGTTACAGTTGCTTCAAGCTTGCCGCTGCCACGAACGCTGTTTTTGCCTGAGGAGAACAAACGTGCCGCAGCGCCTGCGCTTTGGCTGGTGCGGTCTGTTTGGGGGGCGGCAACCGGCGGAACTGCTCTGGCTGTGGATTCTGCTTTGGCAGCTTCAGCTTGCGCTGCGTTTTCCTGCTGCTTTGGCTGGCTTGTTGCGGTTGTTTCCGGCTGCGGAATGGCTGCCAGTGCGGCAGTTGGCTTGCTGCGGGTGCCGAATAATGCAGCAAGCGTGCTCGGCTGCTCGGCCGCAGGTGTCGTATCTGTTGTCTGCAGAGCCTGATTGGTGGCGGTTGCGATTGCGGTTTCTGCCGACGCGACCTGCACAGGTTTTTCAGGTTGTGCTTCTGGCGCTGTCAGCTTTGCAGCTTCCGCGAGAGTGGCTGCGGATGCTGTTGCCGGAGTAGTGCCGCCAGTTTTCTGGTCTGATGCTGCAGCGGCTTGCGCTGTTGCCGGTGTGTTTTCTTTCGATGCTTCACCGGTTTTATTGCCCGCGAGAGTGGTGTCACTGGCGACGCTCTCCAGCAGTGAAGTGCCTGACGTCGTGCAGCCACTGATGCCGAGAGCGAGAATGATTGCTGAGCCGCAGAAAAGCTGAGCGTTTTTTTCTCGTATACGTTTTATCGTATCGAACAAAGCGACCTCTTATAATGCTGCGACATGTCGGAGTGTACCTTCAGAAACAATGCACAATTTATATTGTTTCCTGTACGACTGCCGGCGCAAGGGCTGTGAAATAAGGCTCCGCTTGCGCAAAATTCAAATGTTACTATAGGCGAAATGGCCGGAAATGGCAGATTTCGTCAGGAAAAAATTGTTAATTCTTTATTAAATAGGGTGCAAGTTACACGCTGTAACAATTCATTTCAATGTTGTAACAAGCGTTATGCCATGTGCATGAGATAAAGAATAACGGATAGACACAAATAACAGCGATTTTCCTGCGGGAATTTACAGCTTCCTGTTGCGAAATGCAGCTATACGTTTATTGTCCGCATATTCGGCCTAGGTCATGAAATGCAGGGAACTTCTTTGATGAGCGCACAACAGAATACTCACTTCGCAACACTGCGTTTTGCATTGCTTGCCGTGGCTGCTGTGACGCTTGCGGCCTGCACAAGCGGACCATCTGCCGGTGTGCCTCAGGAAGGCGCGCTGCGCACGGGGACTTATCCGACTTTCGGTGTGATGCCGCGCGGTGAAACCAAGCAGCTGAGCTTTGAGGAAAAGGATCAGATTGCCGGTAACCTCAAAAGCGCAAAAGCACGGCAGGGAGCAGTTGGTGCCGCCGGATCAAGCCGCGCTGAGATTGAAGCGCGTAAACGTCAGTTGCAGGCCGAGACCGATGCAACGTTGAAGGCTATTGAAACCGGGCAATAACCGGAAACCGAATATTAGCCGTCTGACCGGCGGCTCTGCGCTATAATTTATTCGCATTTTAAATTTACGGATCGGGGTGCCTTCGGGCGCTCTGGTATTGAGCCGCACCGGCTCAAACTTTAGAAACAGAACAGTTTCAGAAAAACGGGTGTTACCTGTGCGGGAAATGGTTCATTGAACTATTTCTTATCCCGCTTCGATTTCCCTGAAGCTGAGCTGATATAAAAAGCAGTTTTCTGATCTCAGGAAATATGAAAATTGCTCTGCAACATTTAATCAAACGGAAGAAAGATATGTCGGAAGAATTCCATAAAATCCGCCGCCTGCCACCTTATGTCTTCGAACAGGTTAATCGCCTGAAGGCGAGTGCGCGAGCGGCCGGAGCCGACATTATTGATCTTGGCATGGGTAATCCTGATCTGCCGACCCCGCAGAGCATTATCGACAAGCTGTGCGAAGCTGTGCAGGATCCGCGCTCGCACCGCTATTCCTCGTCCAAGGGTATTCCGGGTTTGCGCAAGGCGCAGGCTAATTATTATGCACGCCGTTTTGGCGTGAAGCTCAATCCGGATACCCAAGTGGTAGCAACCCTCGGCTCCAAGGAAGGCTTCGCCAATATGGCGCAGGCAATTACTGCGCCGGGCGATGTTATTCTTTGTCCTGATCCGACCTATCCGATTCATACATTCGGCTTTGTCATGTCCGGCGGTGTTATCCGCTCAATCAGCGCTGCGCCTGATGATGATTTCATTACGGCGCTGGAGCGCGGGGTCAAACACTCTATTCCAAGCCCGATTGCGCTGATTCTGAACTTTCCGTCCAATCCGACGGCACATGTGGCGACACTCGACTTCTATAAGGAAGTTGTGGCCTTCGCCCGCAAGCACAATATTATCATCCTGTCAGATCTGGCCTATTCGGAAATCTATTTCGATGAAAACAATCCGCCGCCATCCGTTTTGCAGGTTGAAGGCGCTATGGATGTCGCCGTTGAATTTACGTCTATGTCGAAGTCTTTCTCTATGGCAGGCTGGCGTATGGGCTTTGCGGTCGGCAATGAAAAGCTGATTGCGGCGCTCACAAGGGTGAAGTCCTATCTGGATTACGGTGCTTTCACGCCGATTCAGGTGGCCGCAACGGCAGCACTGAATGGTGATGGCAGCGACATTGAATATGTGCGCAATGTTTACAAAACACGGCGTGATGTGTTGGTTGAAAGTTTTGGCCGCGCAGGCTGGACTATTCCGGCGCCTGCGGCGACAATGTTTGCGTGGGTTCATATCCCTGAGCGCTACCGCGCAATGGGCTCATTGAATTTTTCCAAGTTGCTGATCGAAAAAGCGGATGTAGCTGTTGCGCCCGGCCTTGGTTTCGGTGAACATGGGGATGAGTTTGTGCGTATTGCACTGGTGGAGAACGAACATCGTATTCGTCAGGCTGCACGTAATATCAAACGCTTTCTGGGGAATGCTGACGGAGCTGCCTGATAAAAGGGCGGCTTCAGGGGATTGTCCTGAGCCAAGCGAATAAAGTGAGGCGGGAGCATACAGTTTCCGCCCGTTGAATTAAGTATATATTGCTGAGGCACGATAATGAGTAATGCATTGCGGATCGGTGTCGCCGGACTTGGCACCGTAGGGGCATCGGTTTTGCGCATCTTGCGCGATAAAGCCGAAATGATGACAAGGCAATGCGGACGCGAAATTGTAGTGACGGCGGTCAGCGCACGTGATCGTGCGCGTGATCGCGGTATTGATCTTGGCAATATTGAATGGTTTGACGATCCTGTCGCTCTGGCGCGGTCAGAGAATATTGATGTTTTTGTTGAGTTGATCGGCGGATCAGAAGGCACTGCGCGTGCAGCCGTTGAGGCAGCGCTGAATGCCGGTCGCCATGTGGTGACAGCGAATAAAGCACTGCTGGCCTATCATGGCGTGGAACTGGCCAAAATCGCGGAAGCCAAAGGCGTGCTGCTGAACTTTGAAGCAGCGGTCGCCGGCGGTATTCCGGTGATTAAGGCAATGCGTGAATCGCTGACCGGTAATACTGTGTCGCGCGTTTACGGTATTATGAACGGTACCTGTAACTATATCCTGACCCGTATGGGTGAGGAGGGGATTTCCTTCACCGAATGTCTGAAAGATGCGCAGCGTCTGGGTTATGCGGAAGCTGATCCGACATTTGATATTGAAGGCAATGATACAGCGCATAAGCTGGCACTGCTCACCAGTATTGCATTTGGTACGCAGATTGCGGCGGATGATATTTATCTGGAAGGGATCAGTAATATTTCGCTCGCGGATATCCGTGCAGCGGAAGAGCTTGGCTATAAAATCAAATTGCTCGGCGTGGCTGTGAAAACTGAAACCGGTATTGAGCAGCGCGTGCACCCAACACTGGTGCCGACATCATCTGTCATTGCGCAGGTGCATGGCGTAACCAATGCGGTTGCCATTGAAACGGATTTGCTGGGTGAGTTGTTGCTGTCAGGCCCTGGTGCCGGCGGTAATGCAACGGCCTCTGCTGTGATCGGTGATATTGCGGATATCGGCAAGAGTCGTCCGGGTTTCCAGCATGGACCGGTATTCGGCACTCCTGCGAAGGATCTGAAGCCGACAGCGCGCGCGAAAATGCGCTCTCATGCCGGTGGTTATTTCATTCGTCTGAATGTGCATGACCGTGCCGGTGTGTTTGCAACAATCGCAAAACGCATGGCGGAAAATGACATTTCTCTGGAATCCATTGTTCAGCGCGGAACTGGTGCGAATATGCAGGAAACAGTGATTAAGACGGTTGTTTTGGTCACGCATGCAACAACAGAATCGGCTGTAAAGCAGGCTTTGAAAGCGATTACCGAAGACGGTGATCTTTATGATAAGCCGCAGATGATCCGTATCGAGCGCGCGGGTTAAGCAAGGTCTGGAGCGTATTCCGAGACGTGTGAAGCGCTTTTCGGATCAAGATATGCGTAAAAATAGTCTGAAAAGAGCCGCCGTGATCTGTGATCCGGCGGCTTTTTTGTTTCTGCATCTCCGGTATCTTGTCATCAAACTGTGTTTTTGATAAAAATGATCTCGGTTTCAACCGCAGCTCAGAAAAGGAGGGCCGTAAGATGTTTACACTGCGACATCAGCATCATCACACTTTCGGTCCTGATTTCGCCCTGCATCAGTAATTTGTGCAGGGCCGATTAAGACTGTTAAATCTGTCTTCATCAGCCTTTTTTAAAAGGTGCAGTTTTGCATGCGCAATCCCGCATCTGATTTCAGTCATTCCTGCCGTCATGATTTTACACCTGTGGAGGTGTTTCGACGTTGCGCGGATATGGCAAAATCCTGAGTTGAATCTATGTCTCTTCTTAATTTACAAAATCTTTCTCTCAATCTGTCTGTTGATCTGTTTCGTAATCTGAGCCTTGTTGTCGGCGAGGGCGAACGGCTCGGCATTGTTGCGGCCAACGGACGCGGCAAATCCAGTCTGATGCGTGTCATCAGCAGCGAATTGGAACCGACTGACGGCATGGTGACGCGTGCCCGCGGGTTGAAAACCGGCGTGGTGCCGCAATATGTGCCGCAGGACTGGATGGATGTATCATTATATAATGTTGTGCTTGGCGGGCTTGATGAGGATGCGCAGCAGCATGAAAGCTGGCGCGTTGATATTATTCTCGATGACTTGAGCGTGCCGCCGGATATGCGCGACCGGCCAATGCGTAATCTGAGCGGTGGCTGGCAGCGTCTTGCGCTTTTGGCGCGAACGCAGATTGCCGAGCCGGATTTGCTGTTGCTGGATGAGCCGACCAACCATCTTGATCTGGAAAAAATCCACTTGCTTGAAGGCTGGCTGAATGATCTTCCGCGCTCAACAGCGGTGATTATGTGCAGCCATGACCGTGCGTTTTTGGATGCGGTGACCAAGCGCACGCTGTTTTTGCGCCCTGAAAATTCACAAATCTATGCGTTGCCTTATAGCAAAGCCCGTATCGCACTGGATGAGGCCGATGCAGCAGACGCGCGCCAATATCAGAAGGATATGAAGACAGCACAGCAATTGCGCAAACAGGCGGCCAAACTCAATAATATCGGGATCAACTCCGGCAGTGATTTGCTGGTGATTAAAACCAAGCAGCTGAAAGACCGTGCGGAAAAACTGGAAGATGCGGCTAAGCCTGCCCATCTGGAACGCTCTGCCGGTGCAATCAGGCTGGCTGGTCAGAGCAGCCATGTGCGGGCGCTGGTGACGATTGATAATCTCGATGTGGTTACGCCCGATAATCGCGTACTTTATAAAACCGGCCGGTTATGGATTAATCCGGGGGATCGTATTGTGCTGCTCGGTGCCAATGGTACGGGCAAAACGTGCTTGCTGACGATGGTGCGTAATGTGATTACAGGCGCTTTACCGGAAAGCGCGGCGCTGAAAGCCACGCCGTCATTGGTGCTGGGCTATAGCGATCAGGCGCTGTCGGAGCTCAATGACAAGCATACACCGCTTGAGACGATCACCCGCCGTTTTGACATTGGTGATCAGAAGGCGCGCACGTTGCTGGCCGGTGCAGGCATGAATATTGATATGCAGGGCAAGGCGGTTGCGCACCTTTCCGGTGGGCAAAAGGCGCGACTGGCTATGCTGGTGCTGCGTTTGACACATCCGAATTTCTATATTCTTGATGAGCCGACCAACCATCTGGATATTGAGGGGCAGGAGGCACTGGAGGCAGAATTGCTGAACAGTGACGCCGCTTGTCTTCTGGTGTCCCATGACCGCAGTTTTGTGCGCAATACCGGCAATCGTTTCTGGCAGATTATGAAAAACAAGCTGGTTGAGGTTGAGACGCCGGAAGATTTTTTCAATCAAAACACGTCAGCATAGTCTGAAACCTGTGGACCTCTGATAACAGCGGCGTATTTAAACAAAATGCGCCGCTGTTAATACTGAATTTAAAAAGTGATATTTTTCAACGCACATTAATCGATTTACATTTTGAAACAGTCGCTTTGTCTCTTGCAGCGCGTGCGCGACTTTGACAAAAGATGACGACCGTGCCTGACAATCCGCTGTCATTATTAACAGTTAAGGATGATCCTGCTATAGAATGCAGGAAAATCGTCTGTCTGATTGCAGGCATATCTTTCGATAACGAATTTAGGACTGTTTAAATGGCCAATTCTGCAGAGCAGACTCCACAGGGTCTCGACCGTATTCTGACACTTGAGCTGGTTCGCGTGACTGAGCGCGCCGCTGTGGCTGCTGCCCGTCTGCGTGGCCGTGGTGACGAAAAAGCTGCGGATCAGGTTGCTGTTGACGCGATGCGTAAAGAGCTGAACCGTCTGCCGATCTCCGGTACTGTTGTTATCGGTGAAGGTGAACGCGACGAAGCGCCGATGCTCTATATCGGTGAAGAAGTCGGCACCCGCAACGGCCCTGAAGTGGACATCGCGCTTGACCCGTTGGAAGGCACCACAATCTGCGCTAAGAACCTGCCAAACTCATTGGCTGTTGTAGCGATTGCTGAAAAAGGCAACCTGCTTTACGCGCCAGACGTTTACATGCAGAAAATCGCTGTTGGTCCGGGCTACCCGCGCGGCGTTGTGGATATTGATGCTTCCGCCACTGAAAACCTGAACGCACTGGCAAAAGCCAAAGGCGTTAAGGTCAACGAAATCACCGCCTGCATCATGGACCGTCCGCGTCACGCACGCCTGATCGAAGAAGTACGCGCAACCGGTGCAGCAATCCGTCTGATCGGTGACGGTGACGTTGCCGGTGTTATGCACACCACAAACCCTGATGAAACCGGCATTGATATTTATATCGGTATCGGCGGCGCGCCTGAAGGCGTTCTGGCAGCAGCAGCTCTGCGTTGCATCGGTGGCCAGATGCAGGGTCGTCTGCAGTTCAACTCGGACGAACAGATCGCCCGCGCTCTGAAAATGGGCATCACAGACCCGAACAAGGTCTATCTGATGGAAGAAATGGCGAAAGGCGACGTGCTGTTTGCTGCCACCGGTGTCACCGATGGTAACATGCTCTCCGGCGTTAAATTTGCCCGCGACTATATCCAGACCCACACCATCGTCATGCGTGCTCAGTCACAGACTGTGCGTGAGATTAAGGCGCGTCATCAGGACCTCTCCAAGTTTCTGTAATAAAAAACATCAGGGTTGGTCTGCAAATGGCGATTTCTGTGCTTCCGGTGCTCACGTACTATAAGTACGCTCCGCTCCGGTTCTCGAAATCACCATTTTCGCCGCAACCTGATGATTTTTAGCCTTGGCGCTACAGGGACAGCTACGAGAGTGGCACCACAATTAAATTCTGCTATAAGGCGACATTGAAAAATGTCGCCTTTTGCGTTTGTAAAAACCCAATGCCAACAGGAGTTGCCCGCGTGGATATGAGTGAGCGTTTGTTTCTCGGAATACGTTCTTCTGCAACGGGCATGAAATGGGTTGATCGTTTAGGTCTGCGTGAAGCCAATACCGCACTCGCCATCGCCCAGAATTATGGTATCCCCGATCTGGTTTCCCGCGTTATGGCAGGGCGCGGCGTCGGGTTGGAAGCCGCTGAAGAATTTCTCAATCCGAGCATCCGCTCCCTGATGCCTGATCCGCTGACATTGACCGATATGAAACAGGCGGCAGTCCGTATTGCTGATGCTATTCAGCGCCGTGAGAATGTTGCGATTTTCGGCGATTATGACGTGGATGGTGCTTGTTCATCGGCGCTGCTGTCCCGCTTCCTCAATGCGTATGACATCAGGAATGTCATTTATATTCCTGACCGTATTTTTGAAGGTTATGGCCCTAATCCCGATGCGATGCGCGAGCTGGTCGGTAAAGGCGCATCGCTGATTGTGACTGTCGATTGCGGCACCAATAGTGCTGTGTCGATTACCGCTGCGAAAGAAGCGGGTGCTGATGTTGTGGTTCTGGATCACCATCAGGTCGGTGGTGCCTTGCCGGAAGATGCTGCCGCTATTGTGAACCCGAACCGTGAGGACGATATTTCAGGGCAGGGGCATCTTTGTGCTGCGGGCGTTGTCTTTATGACCTTGGTGCAACTGGCGCGGGAATTGCGCGAGCGTGGTATCAAAGCAGCTCAAGGCACGCCGGATCTGCTGGGTTATCTCGATCTTGTAGGCTTGGCTACGGTTTGTGACGTGGTGCCGCTGATTGGTGTGAACCGCGCTTTTGTGGTCAAAGGTCTGCTTGCTGCCCGCAATCAGAGCAATGCAGGTTTGGCGGCACTTGCGCGGGTTTCGCGTATCGGTGAGCCGCTCAATAGTTTCCATTTCGGCTTTCTCATTGGCCCCCGCATCAATGCGGGTGGGCGTATCGGTAATGCTGCTCTGGGTAGTCGCTTGCTCACACTGGACGATCCGGTTGAAGCCAATACCATTGCCGAGGAGCTGGACAGGCTGAATGCCGAACGTCAGGCGATGGAAGCGGTGATGTTGCAGCAGGCAGAAGCGGAGGCTTCAGCCGAACTTTCCGGCAAATCGGGGCCTGCGGTATTGGTAACCGCGAATGAAGACTGGCATCCGGGCATTGTAGGCCTGCTGGCTTCCCGTCTGAAGGATAAGGCGAAACGTCCGACCTTCGCTATTGCCTTTAACGGTAATGGCGTGGGCACAGGATCAGGGCGCTCGATCAGTGGTTTTGATCTTGGCAAGCTGGTGCGCAAAGCCGTTGAACAGGGATTGCTGGTCAAAGGCGGCGGTCATGCCATGGCGGCGGGCATCACGGTGGAGAAATCTAAGCTGGGTGCTTTGCGGGCTTTCTTCGAGGAGCAGGCTGCCGAGCAGGTGGATGAACTGCGTGCTGAGCAAATTCTGGCAATTGATGGCGCTGTTTCAGCCACCGGCGCCACCGTTACGCTGTATAATGCGCTGGAAAAAGCAGGGCCTTATGGTGCAGGCCATGTGCAGCCGCTATTGGCGCTGCCGAACCACACAATCGCAGATGTGCGTGTTGTCGGGCGCGATCATGTGAAAGTTGCTCTGAAAGGTTTGGACGGTAAACGCGTTGACGGTATCGCTTTCCGTGCGGCCGATAGTGATCTTGGGCGTTTCCTGTTCGATCAGGCCGGACACATGGTTCATGTCGCCGGCCATTTATCGCTCAATCACTGGAACGGTTCTGTTTCAACACAGATCCGCATTGTGGATGCGGCGAAAGTTGATCTGTCGCGCCAGTAAAACAGTTGGCTTGCCAACTACTTTATAACACTGCTTACCAACTGCCGGTATTCTCCATCGATACCCAAGGCTCTTGCGGTGCCAGTCTTTCGCCTTTTTGCAGGATTTCAATGGAAATACCGTCCGGCGATTTAACAAAAGCCATGCGGCCGTCGCGTGGCGGGCGGTTGATGGTGATGCCTTTGTCTTTCAGGTTCTGGCAGAATTCATAAATATTGTCGACTTCATAGGCGAGATGGCCGAAATTGCGTCCGCCGGTATAGGTTTCCGTATCCCAGTTATAGGTTAGTTCCAGCTCCGGTGCGCGCGTGCTTTCCGCATTCGCCTGATCTTTCGAGGCGCTGAGGAAAATCAATGTAAAACGACCTTGCTCGCTTTCAGTGCGACGGGTTTCCACCAGCCCGAATTTATTCACGTAAAAATCCAGCGATTTATCAATATCGCGTATGCGAACCATCGTATGCAAAAAGCGCATGTTCATCTCCTGTAGCGTCCTGTCATTTGAACTAGTTGATTCACTATAAATGTCTATGAACTGTGACAGTTCATTGTTATTTTCGTATGCACACGCATAAAGTCTGTGATCGAAGCGGTAATTATGAAAGTTTGCTCTTGCCGGATACGGTTAAGGAAGTGTTATCTTGGAACGAAGAATCAACCTGATTTGCCCGGCAGATGAAAGGAGGAGCGTGCCATGACTGACAAGTCTTTGTCCCATGAGTCTGTGGACGGTGCGAACTCCGCTGAAACGGCTACGGATATCGTTGAGATTTCCGGTGTTATTAAATGGTTCGACGTAGCAAAAGGCTACGGTTTTGTTGTGCCTGATCAGGAAGGCTACGGCGATATTCTCGTTCATGTAACAACATTGCGTCGTGACGGTTTTCAGACCGCTCAAGAGGGCGCGCGACTTGTTTGCGAAATTCGCCGTGGCGAGCGCGGCTGGCAGTGCTTTCGCATTTTGTCGCTTGATCTTTCTGATGTTGCACATCCTTCAACTTTGCCGCCTGCACGCACCCATGTGGTTGTTACACCGTCAAGCGGTTTGGAACGCGCTATCGTCAAATGGTTCAACCGCACCAAGGGTTTTGGCTTCCTCAGTCGTGGTGAGGGAACGGAAGATATTTTCGTGCATATGGAAACGCTTCGTCGTTTCGGTATGATGGAGCTGCGTCCGGGACAAGTGGTTCTGGTACGTTTTGGCGATGGTGATAAAGGCCTGATGGCTGCAGAAATTCATCCGGATATTGGCTCCCCTTTCACAAATCCTCATTGAGAAACCGGTCGCTGACCGGTTTTTTCATATGTGCTATTGCTATAAAGATTGCTGCTTTCCGAAACGGCTTTGAAATACGGATTGTCCGATGAAACAATTGTTTGCTTGTTTTGTATTTGTTGTGGCGCTTTTTTGCGGCAGCCTGTCTGCTTTTGCGCAGCAGGAACCCTTGCGTGTTCCGGTTGATGCGCAGGCTTTGAAAGTGCTCACTGCATCGGGTGAAAAAAGCTTTGCGCTGGAAATTGCTGATACAGATCAGAAACGCAGTGCCGGATTGATGTATCGCACGGATTTACCTGCTGACCGCGCCATGATCTTTGTTTTCGGTGAAGAGCGACAGGTGATGATGTGGATGGCCAATACGCCGCTGCCGCTGGATATGCTGTTTGTTCGCAAGGACGGGTCGATTGCGCGTGTTGCCGGAAATACCAAACCGTTCTCGGAGGATATTGTTTCCTCCGGTGAGCCGGTGGCTTATGTCATAGAAGTGAACGCGGGCATTGCCGCGAAACTCGGCATCAAGGCTGGCGATAAGGTGCGGCACCGGATAATATGCGGGCAATGTCAGTGAATTTGAGTCCTGTTGCGCTAAACAGGGCGGAAGATAAATCTCGGAAGTGAACTATGGTCGTGAATGTGAATGAAGTCCGTTATTTTGAACATGACGGATTAAAGCTGGCTTATCGTGACGAAGGACAAGGTGAACCGGTTTTATTGATCCATGGGTTCGCATCTTCCGGCATGGTCAACTGGCTCAATCCGGGTTGGATCAAAACACTGACCGATGCAGGCTATCGCGCGATTGCGATTGATAATCGTGGGCATGGCCGCTCTGACAAGCCGCATGATCGTGAACTTTACTATCCGTCACTCATGGCGGCTGATGCTGTTGCCCTGCTCGATCATCTGAATATAGATAAAGCCCATGTTATGGGGTATTCAATGGGCGCGCGCATCAGTGCTTTCGCGGCGCTGGAGCACCCGCCGCGGGTGCAAAGTCTGGTTTTTGGCGGCTTAGGCATCGGTATGGTCACCGGAGCCGGTGACTGGGATCCGATTTATGAAGCGCTGCTGACAGACGATGTGGATGGTATTACCAATTCGCGCGGTCTGATGTTCCGCAAATTTGCTGATCAGACAAAGAGCGACCGTTATGCCCTTGCTGCCTGCGTTATTACCTCGAAAGAGCTCATTCCCGCACAGGCTATGGCAATGATCAGCCAGCCGGCGCTGGTTGCCGTTGGCACCAAGGATGATATTGCCGGTGATGCGCAGGATCTGGCTGATCTGATGCCGAATGCATCTGCGGTGGATATTCCTGATCGTGATCATATGCTGGCGGTCGGCGATAAAGTTTACAAGCAGGCTGTGCTGGAGTTTTTGAAAGCGCATCCTATCGTTTGATCGACCTGAAACAAAATGTGCCGGTTTTTATTCGTTTTGCAATATGAAATAACGAACAAGACCGGCATGGCTCTTTGCATTCCGATGAATGCGGTTTAAACTCCGATCAGTTAAAGACGCATACTGTATTTTTGGGTTTTTGCAGTTTCTGGCAGATGAGCGGCAATAAAAACAGCTGAAGACTGGTTTTGATCAAGACCGGTTCTTATCTGTAAAACTGCTGCAGGAGTAACGATATGGCCACACCTAATCCGGTTTCAGTGAGCAAGATCGTCGATCATATGGATCCGATCTGGTATTCTGTGCGTGCTGAGGCTGAAGCTGCGGCAGTTAAAGAGCCGTTGCTGGCGGCATTTTTGTATTCTACGGTGCTCAATCAGAATAGTCTGGAAGATGTGGTGATGCATCGCATTTCCGAGCGCCTCGGCCATGCGGATGTGGCTGCTGATTTGTTGCGCCAGACTTTTGTGACGATGAGCAAGGCTTCGCCGGAATGGTCACAGACTTTGCGCATTGATTTGCAGGCGGTTTATGACCGCGATCCGGCGGCTAACCGTTTTCTTGATCCTTTGCTCTATATGAAGGGCTTCCATGCTATTCAAACGCACCGTCTGGCGCATTGGCTGTGGAAGGAAGGCCGCAAGGATTTCGCCTATTATCTGCAGAGCCGCTCGTCTTCTATTTTTCAGACGGATGTTCATCCGGCTGCAAAATTCGGCAGCGGAATTTTTCTCGATCATGCAACCGGTCTCGTTGTCGGTGAAACGGCGGAGATCGGTGATGATGTTTCCATTCTGCATGAAGTGACGCTTGGCGGTACGGGTAAGGCAGGCGGTGATCGCCATCCGAAAATTGGTCGCGGTGTGCTGATCGGTGCCGGTGCAAAAATTCTTGGTAATATTACTGTTGGTTCATGCTCAAAAATTGCTGCCGGTTCGGTGGTTGTTAAAGCGGTTCCGGATAATGTGACTGTTGCCGGTGTTCCGGCCAAAGTGATTGGCGGTTGCGATTGTGCAGAGCCGTCGCGTGCTATGGATCAGCTGATTAACGCGGCTGAGTAAGGAGCGCATCCCGAAAAGTGTGAAGCGGTTTTCGGATAAGATGCGCGTGAGAATAGGGTGCGCATCCCGAAAAGTGTAAACGCCTACGCAGGGAAATCAGTTCGCCGGACTGATTTCTTATCCTGCTTCGATTAGATAAGATGCGCGTAAGGACAAGAAGACAGCGCATTTCCGATATTTCAAGGTCAACCGGAAATGCTCCAAGCGACATGTTGCCTCTTTACATATCGGGCACAGGGGCGCATGAGACAGCCCCGTCAAAATGAAACAGGAGAATCCGTTTGAAACCCGAAGAAATTAAGAAACTGGACGCCTATTTCAAGCGGACTTTCGATAATCAGGGCCTCGCCGTTAAAGCACGTCCGCGTAAGGATGACTCCTGTGAAGTTTTTCTTGATGATGAGTTTTTGGGCCTGATTTACAAAGATGAAGATGAGGGCGAATTGTCCTACAACTTCTCTATGGCCATTCTGGATATTGATCTGGAAGGCTAAGAATTTTAGCTTTTGCGCCTTTTCAGGTGTAAAACATTAATATAAACAAATGTTTGTGGCGGTTTGTGCGTGAAGAGATTCATTCGTGCAAGCCGCCATTTTCATATGTGTTCTATACGCATTATTATCTGCAAAGCCTCTTGTTTTATGTAACTTTATAACATATCGATTGTCTCCTTTTGTGGTCAAGATAATTGCATTTTGTTGTCGGGCAGCAGAATGCGAAGGAGATAATATGGATCAGCGTTTACCCGTGACGGTTTTGTCGGGCTTTCTCGGTGCCGGAAAAACCACATTGCTTAATCACATTCTGAACACTCGTGAGCAGGTGCGTGTTGCTCTGATTGTGAATGATATGAGCGAAGTGAATATTGATGCGGCCTTATTGCGTGATGGCGGTGCCAATCTGTCCCGCACGCAAGAGCAGTTGGTTGAGTTGACCAATGGCTGTATCTGCTGCACTTTGCGCGATGATCTGTTGCAGGAAGTGACGCAACTCGCCAAACAGGGACGGTTTGATTATCTGCTGATTGAATCGACCGGTATTTCCGAGCCGTTGCCTGTAGCTTCGACTTTTGAGTTTCGCGATGAAGAGGGCTTCAGCCTGTCTGATGTGGCGCGACTGGATACAATGGTAACGGTGGTCGACAGTGCTAATCTGCTGCGCGACTATGCCTCGCAGGATTTTCTGAGCGACCGTGGCGAGACAGCCGGTGAAGGGGATGAGCGCGGTATTGTGGATTTGCTGGTGGAGCAGATCGAATTTGCCGATGTTGTGGTGCTGAACAAGATCAGCGAAGTGTCGCTCACACAAAAGCAGGATATTTATAAAATCATCCGCGCGCTCAATCCGGACTGTGATGTGGTTGATGCTGACTTCGGCAAAGTACCATTGGCAAAGATGATGAATACCGGACGGTTCAGTTTTGAAAAGGCCGAGCAGCACCCGCTGTGGTTTAAAGAGCTTTATGGTTTTAAAGATCATGTGCCGGAAACTGAGGAATACGGCATCCGTTCTTTTGTCTATCGGGAGCGTCGTCCGTTTGATCCGGCTAAACTCCATGATTTCATCCAGCAAAGTTGGGCAGGTTTGATCCGCTCGAAAGGTTTTTTCTGGCTGGCCACCCGCCCGCGCTATGTGGGCGAGCTTAGTCAGGCAGGCGCATTGTTGCGCACCGGCAAGCGCGGTCTGTGGTGGGCATCAATCCCGAAACAATATTGGCCGGATGATGAAAGCTGGCAGCAGTCCATGCAGCCTTATCTTGATCCGTTTTGGGGTGACCGGCGACAGGAGTTGGTTTTTATTGGTACTGCTGCTATGGACGAGGGGGTAATAAGAGCTGCTTTGGATGCTTGTCTGGTTGAGGCGCAGAATTTTGTGCCCGATGAATGGGCCGCACTCTATGACCCGTTTGAGTCATGGGAAAGTCGTGGATCGTAATTCATTATGTAAAACAATGCTTTGTATTCATGCGTGGATAATTAGATTCACGCATGAATATGTTTTTATATGCCGATTGCCGAGGTTTCTTTCACTTCTTCCATTACCGGATAGGTATGAGTTTCCCGCACCCCCGGGAGTGAAAGCAGAGAGTCTGCCAAGAAGCGGCGATATTGCTCCATGTCAGCTACACGCGCTTTGACGAGATAATCAAACCCACCCGCCACCATATGGCATTCCATCACCACCGGATTGTTTTTTGTGGCCTCGGCAAAGGTTTCAAAAACCTCCGGTGTCGTGCGGTCGAGCTTGATTTCTACAAAGACCAGCATGGAGCGGTTGAGCATTTTCGGCGAGAGTTTTGCCGTATAGCCCAGCACGTAACCATCGCGCGTTAAGCGCTTGACCCGCTCGGCGGTTGCCGTCTGTGACAGGCTGATTTTCTCTGCCAGTTCGGCATTGGTCAGCTTGCCGTCCTCCTGCAAAGCACGGAGGATTTTTTTGTCCATAGCGTCAATTTGCTTCATTTTAGCTAAAATTCCGATTTTTGCAGTGATATCCACCGAATAAAGCGCTTTAATTAGTGAGATAAACTATATGAGATAAAATATACAGTTAAAAACTCGTCGCAAGACTCTGTAGGAGCCTTTTTATGACTGTATTTGTTGCTGCCCCCTTAAATTCGAGTGAGGCTGGTTCAAAACCGGCTCTGGAGCGTCCTTTGCCGTTGCCGCCTTTTACTGCACCTTATGCGCCTGATGATACTGAACTTGTGAGTTCATTGCTGGCAAGCGTGACATTTGATGATGCTGCCAATCGTCGTATTGATGCGCGCACAACTGAGTTCATCAACAATATCCGTAAGGCATCCAAGGGTATTGGCGGCGTTGAGGATTTCCTTCGTGAATACGGGCTTTCCACCCGTGAAGGACTGGCGCTGATGGTGCTGGCTGAAGCGCTTCTGCGCGTGCCGGACAGTGCAACGCAGGATAAGCTGATTGAAGATAAGCTGAAACAGGGCAACTGGTCTGAGCATCAGGCTCAGGGCGATACATGGTTTGTGTCTGCTTCCGCATGGGCGCTCGGCCTGTCGGCCAAGGTTATCCGTCCGGGTGAGACACCGGAAGGCGTGCTGGCTTCGCTGATCAAGCGTATGGGCTTGCCAACTGTACGTACTGCAACCAAGCAGGCGATGCGCTTCCTCGGCTCGCATTTCGTGCTCGGTGAGAACATCAAGGATGCCTTGAAGCGCGCTAAAACCGCAGAGAAAAAAGGCTATCGTCATTCCTTCGACATGCTGGGCGAAGGTGCCCGCACGCTGGAAGATGCCAAGCGCTATTATAAATCCTATTCTGATGCGATTGATGCCATTGGTAAGGCGACCGGCGACGGCAAACTGCCTGATCGTATGGGGATTTCGGTTAAGCTTTCAGCGCTGCATCCGCGCTATCTGGCAACGCACCATGATCAGGTGATGCGTGAACTGGTGCCGGACGTGTTGGCACTGGCGCAGAAAGCCAAGTCCTATGATCTGAACTTCACCATTGATGCGGAAGAAGCAGATCGTCTGGAACTGTCGCTTGATCTGATTGACCGCGTGTTCAGTGATCCGTCACTGGCCGGTTGGGATGGTTTTGGTCTGGCTATTCAGGCCTATCAGAAGCGCGCATTGCCGGTCATCCAGCATATTGTTTCCCTGTGCGAAAAAACCGGTCAGCGCATGATGGTGCGTCTGGTTAAAGGTGCTTACTGGGATACAGAAGTGAAGCGCACGCAGGAGCGCGGCTTAGAGGGCTATCCGGTTTTCACACGTAAAGCGGCAACCGATGCGTCTTATATTGCCTGTGCGCAATATATGCTCTCTGTGCGTAAGCATATTTTCCCGCAATTTGCCGGACATAATGCCCTGACTGTGGCGATGATTTTGGAAATGGCTGGCAATGATAAGAGCGGCTTCGAGTTCCAGCGTCTGCACGGCATGGGCGAAAGCCTGTTCAAACAGGTAACCGAAGCAGGCGAAAAGATTGCCTGCCGCGTTTACGCGCCTGTTGGCGGCTATCGTGACTTGCTGGCCTATCTGGTGCGCCGCCTGCTGGAAAACGGGGCGAACTCCTCTTTCGTTTCCGTCGTTGGCGATGAAAATGTACCGGTTGCGAGTCTGCTGAAGCGTCCGGCTGAAATTCTGAGTGACGGCAAAGGACTGCGGAATGCAAATATTCCGTATCCGGTAGATATGTACGGGCAGCGTCGCAACTCTGCCGGACTTGAATTTGGTGACAGAACAGTATTGGGGACTTTTATGGACGGGATCGTTAAGGCACGGGCAAATGTAGATGCCGCGCCATTGTTTGCGGGCTTTGATAAGAAGGGTGCTGGTCAGCCTGTCTTGTCGCCGGTTGACGGATCTCAGGTTGGTACGGTTGTTGAAGCAACAGCTGAAGATGCCGCAAAGGCAATTGAAACCGCGCGTAAAGGTTTTGCTGTCTGGTCGCGTGTAAGCGCTGATGATCGTGCAGTCGCTCTGGAACGCGCCGGTGATCTTCTGGAGAAGAACCGCGACCGTTTCATCGACCTTCTGTCGCGCGAAGCCGGTAAAACTCTGGATGACGGCATTGCCGAAATCCGTGAAGCAGTTGATTTCTGTCGTTATTATGCTGCGGAAGCCCGCCGTCATTTTGCCAATGAAACAATTATGCCTGGACCAACAGGTGAGGATAACCGTCTGCGCTATCGTGGTCGCGGTGTATTCGTTTGTATCAGTCCGTGGAATTTCCCGCTGGCGATCTTCCTTGGTCAGGTTACTGCTGCTCTTGCTGCCGGTAATGCTGTTGTTGCCAAGCCTGCCGAACAGACTCCACTGATCGCTCATGAAGCTATCAAGCTGCTGCATGAAGCCGGTGTGCCGCAGGATGTGGTGCTTTATCTGCCGGGTGACGGTTCTGTCGGTGCTGCTCTGACATCGCATGCCCGCATTGACGGTGTGTGCTTTACCGGTTCAACCGATACCGCATGGGCAATCAATCGCACACTGGCCGCTAAAAAAGGCCCGATCGTGCCATTGATCGCTGAAACTGGTGGTCTCAACGCCATGATCGTTGATGCGACAGCTCTGCCGGAGCAGGTTGCTGATGATGTGGTGATGTCGGCATTCCGCTCTGCCGGTCAGCGTTGTTCGGCTCTGCGCGTTCTGTACCTTCAGGATGATGTTGCTGACGGCATGCTGAAAATGATTGAAGGCGCCGCGCGGGAAATGACCCTTGGTAATCCGGCGATTGAGACAACAGATATCGGCCCGATCATTGATAATGAACAGCTGGTTATGCTGGAAGACTATGTGGCGCAGATGAAAACTGCGAATAAAGTGACAAAGGTTGGAGCTGTGCCGGAAGGTGAGCTGAAGGCCGGCCATTTCTTCGCTCCGCATATTATTGAGCTCAATGATGCTGCTGAACTGACCCGCGAAGTGTTTGGCCCTGTGCTGCATGTTGTGCGCTGGAAGGCTTCTGAGCTTGATAATGTGCTCGATCAGGTTGCCAATTCCGGTTTCGGACTGACTTTTGGTCTGCACAGTCGTATTGAAACGGTTGTTGCCCGTGCAGTTGATCGTCTGGATGTTGGTAATATCTACATCAACCGCAACACGATCGGCGCGGTTGTCGGCACTCAGCCATTCGGCGGTTCTGGTCTTTCCGGTACAGGCCCGAAAGCCGGCGGCCCTAACTATCTGCTGCGCTTTGCGCTTGAGCAGGTGGTGTCGGTTAATACTGCCGCAGCCGGTGGTAATGCGTCCCTGATTGCTATGGGCGAATAACCAGCGAGAAATCTCTGTTCTTCGTAAGACAGAAGATTTTTCAAAATTGAGTAAAGAATCGCCTGCCATAAAATAATTTGGCAGGCGATTTTTATTTTTACTCTATGCACAGATTCCTGTTGACGATAAATACAACCTAAGGTAGTTTTGAATTGTACTGAAAAGCATATTTTACCTAGTAATTTTAGATCTGAGCATAATATTTTTTTGAAATTAATTGCTTATGAAAGATGGGACGGGCAAAGCTTCCCCATAGATTATGGCCCGCTCTACGGTTCGCATATCGGACACTTTAACCCGGATCGGTTTATGATCCGGGTTTTTCTTGTGGTGATGGTCACTTAAATAAGAATCATAACATGCTGTAATTTAATAATTTATTTGATTGTGAAAATGTGAAGGTTCCTCCGTGCGGCTGACGCGAACCGAGAGCTCGCTTGGATTGTTTCGCTTAGTTTTCGAAACAGGATGTGAACGCCGCTATGATGGTTTTTAGAAATTAAAGCAGAGAATATGCGATTTTCTTTGATTTCAATTCATACAATTTAAAGATGTGTTTATTGTTTGAAGCAGAACGCCGGACGCTGATGGTGTTGATTAAATTTTGGGTTGCATGTGCACAAAACCACAGATAAAAATAATGCATGATTACATTGCGCTTAATATCTCTTGTTTGGTGGTGGGCTCGCTTTTAGCGGCCACGCAGGCATTTGTATAAGTGTCATTTCAGGTCGCTCAAGGTTTTACCGGGCGGCCGTTTTTATTTCTCAGCCCTGAAATCTTGTAGCTCCTGATCATAATGAACAAATCAGAGCAGACATGCTCTGTTTGAAAAACAGGTGCGAAACCTGCCTTTTGAAGGTATAGGGATCGCAGTAACAGGAGCAGGGCGATTATGGCAAAAACTGCCGATCAGGATCAGCACGATTATCTCACACAGGGCGGTGTTTCAGTTGTGCGCCGCCGTAGTCTGATTGATTATAAAACTGCGATCGACAAACGTATCGATGCGCTGGATACACGGCGCGGTGCGGTCTTCTCTTCCAATTATGAATATCCGGGTCGCTATACGCGCTGGGATACGGCCATTATTGATCCGCCGCTGGTGATTACCTCCAAAGGCCGCACGATGCGTATCGAAGCGTTGAATGCGCGTGGCACGGTTCTGCTCGGGGCAATCCGTCCTGTCGTTTCGGCTCTGGAAGATGTGACAATTGCCAGTGAAACGGACAATCTGCTCAACCTGATAATTGCTGAACCGACACAGCAATATATGGAAGAAGAGCGCTCGCGTATGCCTTCGGTATTTACCGTGCTCCGCGCGATTGTAACGCTGTTCTATTCCGAGGAAGACAGCAATCTCGGCCTTTACGGCGCCTTCGGTTATGATCTGGCCTTCCAGTTCGAGCCGATTAGCTTCAAGCTGAAACGCCCTGAGGATCAGCGTGATCTGGTGCTGTTTCTGCCGGATGAAATTCTGGTGGTTGACCATTATTCAGCAAAAGCGTGGGTGGATTCCTACGATTTCACCGTTGGCAATAAAAAGACAGACGACCTGCCGCGTGAAACACCTGCCGATGCGTTTAAAGCTGCAAAAAGCACACCGGCGCGCGGCGATCATCAACAGGGCGAATATGCAGCTCTTGTTGAGCGTGCCAAGGAGAGCTTCAAATGCGGTGATCTTTTTGAAGTTGTACCGGGGCAGATTTTCTATGAAAAATGCGATAATCAGCCGTCAGCCATTTCCCGCAAGCTGAAAAGCATTAATCCGTCGCCTTATTCGTTCTTCATCAATTTGGGTGAACAGGAATATTTGATCGGTGCCTCACCGGAAATGTTTGTGCGTGTGAACGGACGCCGTATCGAAACATGCCCGATTTCCGGCACCATCAAACGTGGTGAAGATGCGATTTCAGATTCCGAGCAGATTCTGAAACTGCTCAATTCCAAGAAAGATGAATCCGAGCTAACCATGTGTTCCGATGTGGATCGCAACGATAAAAGCCGCGTTTGTGAGCCGGAATCGGTGCGCGTGATCGGCCGTCGTCAGATCGAGATGTATTCCCGTCTGATCCACACGGTGGATCATATTGAAGGCCGTCTGCGCGATGGTATGGATGCTTTTGACGGTTTCCTCAGTCATGCATGGGCTGTAACGGTAACCGGTGCACCAAAACTATGGGCGATGCGCTTCATTGAAGAAAACGAACGCAGCCCACGTGCATGGTATGGTGGTGCGGTCGGGATGATGCATTTCAACGGCGATATGAATACCGGTCTGACCTTGCGCACCATCCGTATTAAGGATGGTGTAGCGCAGGTGCGGGCAGGGGCGACATTGCTCTATGATTCAAACCCGCAGGAAGAAGAAGCTGAAACAGAGCTGAAGGCATCTGCGATGCTGACTGCTATCCGTGAAGCGCATATTCAGCCTGAATTGCAGGAAAAGGCGAAATCTATGAAAGCGGGAACCGGAATCTCCGTTTTGCTGGTGGATCACGAAGATTCATTTGTGCATACGCTGGCCAATTATTTCCGTCAGACTGGTGCAACAGTCGCAACTGTGCGCTCGCCGGTGAGTGACGAGATTTTTGACCGCTTCAAGCCTGATCTGGTGGTTTTGTCTCCGGGGCCTGGTACGCCGAGCGATTTCGATTGCACCAATACAATCCGAAAAGCACGCGGCCGTGACTTGCCGGTCTTTGGTGTGTGTCTGGGCTTGCAAGCCTTGACTGAAGCCTATGGCGGCTCCCTGAAACAGCTGGAAATTCCGATGCATGGCAAGCCGTCACGCATCAAAATTCTGAAGAATGGTGTGGTTTTCGACGGGCTTGGGCAGGAAGTGACCGTTGGACGTTATCATTCACTCTATGCGGATAAAGCCACATTGCCGGAAGGTTTTATCATTACGGCTGAGACAGATGATGGCGTGATTATGGGCTTTGAACATGCCAGTGAGCCGGTGACTGCGGTGCAGTTCCATCCTGAATCGATCATGACGCTCGGCGGTAATGCCGGTATGCAGATGATTGAAAATGTGGTGTCAAAGCTTGTTAAGAAATAAGCGTCGCTGATGCTTAAAAGTAAAGCCGCAGATGAAAATCTGCGGCTTTTTTCTTTTTAGAGCAGTTTCAACTGAAATGTTGAAACTGCTCTAACTTTTTTGTTTAGGCGCATTATCCTACGCAAAACCGCTACGCACTTTTGCTGGAATTGCTCTAAATCCATGCCTCATCGCCGGTGAAGCTCACCGTGATCCAGCGTTGCGGACCTGCGCCGCCGATTTCCTCTGCAATTTCCTCACGCAGCGCATCCAGCGTTGCGATGGATGCAATCGGGAAATTTGCAGGCAAAACCACATGAATTTCAATAAAGCGGGCGCGGCCGATCTTGGCGACATAGCTGGCATATTTCTTAAAGCCATGTTTGGCTTTCATACCATCCATAATCTTGCGTACCCGCAAATCCATACGTTCAGGTGTGACCAGAAGAATCTCTCGAAATGCGCCCATAACAGTTTTGAGCGGCACAAAGATCAGACCGGCAGATAGCACAAGCAGAATGGCCGGATCGACATAGACCGTCCATTTTTCATAAATGCTGCCTTGAAATGCCCATGCCAGACTAAAGGCTATCAGCAAGGCCAGTGTGATCAATGCAGTCATCAGCCAGCTTTGTGTATCAAGCGTGATGAAATTCGATTTGAGTCTTTTGTTGATTTTGCGCTGATAGGCCATCATCACAAAACAGATGATGCAGACAATAACGGCATAGAGAATGGCCCAGTCGAAATTCAGCTCTGTGCCGCCTTGTAGCAATGTGCTAATGGCATTGATGAAAGCATAGAGACAGAACAGGATCAGCACGACCCCGTTGAAAGCCAGCACAAGTGGTTCAATATGCCAGAACCCGTGCTGGAAGCGTCGCGTGCCCTCACTGGTGAGCAGGCGGGCAACAAAAAGCGCCAATATCGACATGGCGGCATCGGTGGATGAAAACATGCCGTCAAATATGACGGCGCTGGAGCCGGAGATTAGTCCGAAAACAATTCCGAATAGTCCGATAAAGATTGTGACAAATATTGATCTTCGTAAAATAAGTTGTTCAAAACGTGCAAGTCGTTGCATTTTAAAAGTACTGCCTTTGTAGAAACAACAGTCAATCAGAAGGCCGGTAGGCATAAGTATTTTTGCCGGAGAACCGGTTCAGTAAGCTGTTTTTTTGTTTTTAGCATTTTTAATGCGCTGACCCGGACAAATATTGTCTTATTACTGTTATACGTAAGTTTGGAACGGAGTGTTAAGATGCGCATTTATGCATAGTCACTCTATATATTATTCTTATGAAAATTAAAAGTCACGGCGCTTTCAGCAATTTTTAAAAACCATTTCTGACATTCGATATGATTCGTTTTTTGCGTTCTTGCTAAGAGTTTTTTGCAAATGATTTGCAGTTAAAGTGACTTTAAGCTTCTGAATTTGCTGATTTATTGCTTAAGGGGGCGTGAGTGAAAATCAGTTGCAACTAGGCTCTGGAATCTTGCTGAAAATGACAGGTTTACTGCATTAGTGTTTTTGAAATTGTCGGTTTTGAGCTAAAGAAAATTAAGAATTGAGAGCGGTTCAGTCGATCCGATGTGAGCATATCCCGCTCCGGAATGAATTTCATGAAAACGGCATGCATGTTCGGGATGTCAGACCCCGCAGGCCGCCGGATAATTTGTAATACAGCATAATTTGAAATCACATATTTCTCTGACCGGATATTCGTGAAGCCGGCAGAATTGATTATGTGAGATAATGTAAAAGGTTTGGATATGGATGCTAATCTGAGAATCCGGCGGCTGGCCACATGGACAATACCGGTATCTATCGGAGTGATGGCGCTTAAATATCTGGCCTATCTTTTGACCGGTTCGGTGGCACTTTATTCCGATGCGCTTGAATCGATAGTGAATGTGATTGCTGCAGTCGGGGCATGGTGGGCGATCAGTGTCAGCCTAATGCCGGCTGACAATAATCATCCCTACGGGCACCATAAGGCCGAATATCTCTCGGCTGTTGTTGAAGGTGTGCTGATTGTTGTGGCTGCCTTGCTGATTGTTCGTGAGGCGTGGAGTGCCCTAGATAATCCGCGCACATTGGATGAGCCGTGGCTGGGCTTGGGCATCAATCTGATTGCCGGTGTCATTAATATGTTTTGGGCGGGGTTACTGATCCGCGTAGGCCGTGCTGCGAAATCACCGGCTTTGCTGGCTGATGGCAAGCATATCATGACGGATGTCGTGACGTCCGCAGGCGTACTGGTTGGTCTGGTTGCCGCGATTGTCACCGGCTGGTCAATCCTTGATCCGATATTGGCGATTATTGTTGCGCTGAATATTCTCTGGCAGGGCTGGCATGTCATCAATGCTTCTGTGCAGGGGCTGATGGATGTGGGGGTTGAGCCTGTCGAGGAAATGCAGATCCGTGATATTATTTCCACCAATGCGGAAGGGGCGATTGAGGTGCATGACCTCAAAACCCGCATTGCCGGACGTGTCACTTTTATCGAGTTTCATCTGGTTGTCGCGGCCGATATGACCGTTGGTGAATCGCATATTATTTGCGACCGGATTGAAGATGCGTTGCATGAAAAAATTGATAATTCACGGGTTGTGATTCATGTTGAGCCTGAGGATGAGGCAAAACTTCCACCGGGAACTGCGGCTGTTCCTTTCGCGTGACGTAAGTTTAACACATTGATTTTTAATTATAAAAACACTGTCATGCAAATGCGCATGGCAGTGTTTTTATTTTTCTCTGAATATCGCTGTAATTTTATTTCGTTTAGGCGGAAATCTATTGCAACTTGTTATCAGGGCGTATAGCATTTGCCCCATGAACAACGCGCATCATCATACCAGCTCTTTTGTGAGCTTCGGAGCAGATCAGGGCTTTGCCGCCGCTGAATCTTGCGCGCGTCCACTCTCGCTTCTACTTCTACTCGGCCTTAGCGGCGATCGCCGGGCTCATTGATTGGAGCGTCCGGCGGTCGTACAGAGCCGTCAGACTCATGCTCCTGTCAAAGAATCCGATTAGATTGTGCCCGTAGCTTCTGCATATTCGTTTTGTGAATTGAGCAGACAGGGTTTGTTTAAGCAGCTTGTTATTGAATGAATAACAGTTGCTATGGCTGATGAGAAATTACGATGACCATTATTACTTCCGCTTCAAAACCTGCCCGTAAAGGTATGCCGATTGCGGCAGAAAAATATACTCCGTTCAGAACCACAGTTCTGCAGGATCGCCAGTGGCCTTCAAAAATGATCGAAAAGGCACCGATCTGGTGTTCGGTTGATTTGCGTGATGGTAATCAGGCATTGGTTGACCCGATGGGGCATGACCGTAAAGCGCGTATGTTCCAGCTGTTGCTGGATATGGGCTTTCCGGAAATTGAAATCGGTTTTCCGTCGGCTTCCCAGACAGATTTTGACTTCTGCCGCTGGTGCATCGAGCAGGGCAATGTGCCGGATGAGGTGGATTTACAGGTGCTGGTGCAGTGCCGTCCGGAGCTGATTACCCGTACTTTTGAATCGCTGGAAGGCGCGAAGAGCCCGATCATTCATTTCTACAACTCTACCAGCGAATTGCAGCGCCGCGTGGTGTTTGGCAAGGATGTGGCAGGGATTAAGCAAATTGCCACCGATGCCGCCAAGATGATTATGGATATGGCTGCGAAGGCTGGCGGCGGCTATCGTTTCCAGTATTCGCCGGAAAGCTTTACCGGCACTGAACTGGAAGTGGCGCTGGAAATTTGTAATGCAGTCGCGGAAATCGTGCAGCCGACAGCTGAAAATAAGCTGATCCTCAACCTGCCGTCCACTGTGGAAATGAACACCCCGAATGTTTATGCCGATCAGATTGAATGGATGTGCCGCAATCTGGATAATCGTGAAAATCTGATTATCTCCCTGCATCCGCATAATGACCGCGGTACAGGTATTGCCGCGACTGAGCTGGGCCTGATGGCCGGTGCCGACCGTGTTGAAGGCACTTTGTTCGGCAATGGCGAGCGCACCGGTAACGTCGATCTGGTAACGCTGGCACTGAACATGTTCACGCAAGGTATTGATCCTGAACTGGATTGTTCAGATATCAACCGCATGAAGGAAGTTTACGAATATTCTAACCAGCTGGTTATTCCTGAGCGTCATCCTTATGTGGGCGAACTGGTTTATACTGCTTTCTCCGGCTCGCATCAGGATGCGATTAACAAGGGTATGAAAGCTAAGAAAGGCGCGAACACGCCGACATGGGAAGTGCCTTATCTGCCGATTGACCCGCAGGATGTTGGCCGTTCTTATGAAGCGATCATCCGTATCAATTCCCAGTCTGGTAAGGGCGGCATCGCTTATATTCTGCAGCAGGATTATGGTCTGAATATTCCGCGCAAGATGCAGGTGGAATTCCGCGAGATCATTCAGCAGATTACTGATGATGAAGGCAAGGAATTGCAGGCGCAGCGTATTTATGAAGAGTTCAAAAAGTCCTATGTGAGCCAGCCAGGTTCCCGTCTGGAATTTGTTGATCATCACACTTTTGCTGATCCGGAGAATAAAACGATCCGTATTATGCAGGCGGAAATCATTGATAATGGTGTGACGAAGACGATTGAAGGGCGCGGTACAGGTCCGGTAGACGGCTTTATTGATGCGCTTTCCAAGCATATCGGCATTGATATTTCTGTTGCTGATTATTCGGAACACTCATTGCAGCGCGGTTCTGATGCTTCGGCGATCAGCTATGTGGAGCTTTCGCATCCTCAGGGAGCGGTGTTTGGTGTGGGTGTGAACCATAATATCGTTACCTCGTCACTGGCGGCGATCGTTTCTGCGACCAACCGCCTGATTAAATAAGAAAATCATTGCAGATTGATAAAAGGCCTGAAACCACATGGTTTCAGGCCTTTTTCTTTTCAAATACCTGCGAAAGCCATAAAATCGCCATGCATGATATTGTCTGTAAAAGGAACAAACTGAAAAGGCGGCGGCATGAATAAAAACGAGGATCAATTCATTGCATCGCCGTCTGAAGCAGATGCAATGCAACCTGCGGAGCATGGTAATGGTCACGAGCGGCTGAAATCAGCAATTAGGCAGATAAAATCTGCTCAGGCTGACCGGATGGATAGTATTTCGGATATCAGAGAAACGGATATTGCCCGTCTTGAATTGTTGTTGCAGGACTTGCAGCCGGTTTTTGATGCTGTGCCTGCAGAGGATGAGCAATGGGACTTCTGTCTGAACAGAGGTATGCAGCCGCGTTTATGGCTGGATGCCAGTGCCTTTGTGATGATTGCAAAAGACCGGCGCAGTTATCGTTTTGTGCGCGATACCCGTCTGGGACGGATTATTCTAGCCGATAATAAAGACATCAAGGTCATCTCAAATGCTGTGACCCGCTATATTGCTTCGCGCATTCTTGAGCGTGAGCGGTTGATGGATGACTGCAAGCTTGAAGCACCACCCGCAGCAGCGGAAAAGAATGAAGCCGCTGATAGCGTAGCAACAGAGAATACCGGTGCAGTATCATCTGATAATGCACCGCTGATGAAACTGCTGTGGTTTGCGGGAGGTGCTTTGCTTGGTGCCGTGGCGCTAATTTTGCTGCTGCGCTTTTACGGGTTCACTCTGCCAATGCTGCCGGATCTGATGAACCGCTGATTTGCGGCGCTGATCTGCCAAGCATCAGCACTTGCTCACTAATCAGCTGCACCTCGGTATTTTCACTGGTAAAGCCATATTGCTGCCAAAGGCACTGCCAGCTAAGCGGCTGCTCTGCCGGAGCAATGGAAAACAGATTATAGCGCGCAGGCGGCTTGCGGCCTTCATGGCCAACCGGATAGGGCGCCTGACTGGCGGACGGCACGCAGATCACCGGCACCGCGCCATGCGGCGAAGCAATTTCATTATAAGTTGCCAGATGGGTGTGCCCGTGCAGCACAAGCTCAGCACCGGCTTCTCTGATAATTTTTTGAAAACGGCCAATGCCGAACAACCGCTTATAGGCAGGCGTTGCGTTGCGCACCGGCGGATGGTGGATCAGAACCACGCGGCACAGACCTTTTTCACCGGTCTCCGTCAGCATCTTTTTCAGCCGTGCTGCCTGTGCAGGCAAAAAATCACCGCTGGCCATGAAGGGGCCGGTGGCGCGAGCCGAACTGACGCCAATAATAGCAACGCCGTCACGTTCTCTCAGATAGGGAAATTGCGGACGTTTATTGTGATTATCAATGCCGTCACCGCGCATCCACGGTTCCCAGCTGCAGCAGGATTTTTCCAGAGCACCCGGTACATAGGCATCGTGATTGCCCGGCACAAAAGATACGTCCTGCGACGAACCAAGTTGTTTCAGCCAGTTATATCCGTTGTCAATCTCGAGGTTGAGCGCCAGATTCACCAGATCGCCGGTGACAGCAATATGATCGGGAGCGCGGGCTTTCAAATCTGTAATGAGATTGTTCAGTACCCAGTCATGCAAGGCATCTTTACGATGACGTTTCCAGTTAATATAGCCGGTGATACGTTTCGAGGCCAGCTCACGCAGGCGTACCTGCGGTAAAGGCGACAGATGAATATCCGAGATATGGGCAAGTCTGAACATTGGCGAAGATTTAGCCTTCAGCCGCGCATAGTCAATAAAAAACACGCAGCATAAGATGTGTGATGCACGAAAACTCTGTGCTTCCTGTAAAAAGTCTCAATTGACAGGACACAAATCCGCTATTCTTATAGCCGTGCGACTGGCGATTTTCGCTTTTGCCTCAACTGCTTAAGTAAAGACAATTTATGAAATTCAAAAGCTGGTTATTCCATACATATTTTTTGTTTCGCCGTCCCATGACTTTGGGAGTGAGAGCGGTTGTGCTGGGTGATGAGGGGCAAAGCGTTTTTCTTGTACGGCATACTTATGTCAAAGGCTGGCATTTGCCGGGTGGCGGGGTGGAGCGCGGAGAGACTTTCGGGCAGGCTCTGATGAAGGAACTGCGCGAAGAGGCGTCAATCGAGCTGACCGGCACGCCGGAACTGTTCGGACTTTACAAAAATACCAAAGTCTCCAACCGGGATCATGTGGCACTGTATGTTTGCCGGTCTTTCGAGCAGACAGGAACCCGTGCGCCGGATTGGGAAATTGCCGAGGCTCGATTTTTTCCGCTCAGTGACTTGCCCGATGATGTAACAGAGGCCACGATGCGCCGTCTGAATGAAGTCACAACCCATGCGGTGCCGGATGCGTTGTGGTGATTTGAGTTTGTGAAAACGGAGATATTACCATGCCGGTTTATGTGCTGGACGGCCACAGCCCGCAATTTGATCATCGCGCCAGCAACTGGCTTGCGCCCGATGCCACGCTGATTGGCAATGTGCGGGTAGGGGAAAACGCAGGAATCTGGTTCGGTGTTATTGCGCGTGGCGACAATGAGCTGATTCACATCGGCAAAGACAGCAATGTGCAAGAACATGTTGTTCTGCATACGGATATTGGTTTTCCGCTGACAATCGGTGAAGGTTGTACAATCGGCCATCGGGCGATGCTGCATGGTTGCACAATCGGTGACAACAGCCTGATCGGTATTGGTGCTATCGTTCTCAACGGAGCGAAAATTGGTAAAAATTCTCTGGTTGGCGCCGGTGCCTTGGTAACAGAGGGCAAAGAATTTCCGGATAATTCTTTGATTGTCGGTTCTCCGGCGCGGGTATTGCGCGAGCTGACACCAGAGCAAATTGAAAAATTGCGGGTATCTGCACAAAACTATGTGGCTAATGGCAGACGCTATCAGCGTGGTCTGGAGATAGCGCCGTAATTCTCTTTCTGTAAGCTGCTTAATTGCCGAGAGCGGAGGTTGCGATGCTGCTGATCAGAAGTTCAGGCGCATGACGGATATCGACCCACTGACCGCTGTGACGTGCTGACTGGCGCTTGAGATAAGTGTAGCTGGTCTGATTCCAGATTTTGACACTGTCTTCCAGATTATCGAGAATGAAATCACCGCGATCTGTACGCACTGTTAAGACGGCGTGGCCTTCACCATTCTGCTGGCGCACAACTGTAATCAGTAGTGTATTGACCGGAAATCCTGCATTGATCAGCATACGGCGCTTCAGCAATACATAGTCTTCGCAATCGCCGTATTGGATGCCGGACTGTGTTGGGTAAGACCAAACCTCTTCCTTGCCCCACATTTCCATGTCTGTGCGTGGCAGAATGGCTGTATTCACCTGTGCGTTGACCTGAATGATCTTAGCCCACAAGTCTTTAGTGAGTTGCAGCGGAGCTTCTGTGCGGCTGGTCTGGCTGCATTCTTTTTTATATTGTTTGCAGAAATCATAGTGACCGACAGGCTGGGTTGTGCGGCCCTCTGTCTGCATCCACGGCTGAGCAGCCTGACTTGTCGTTGTGCCACTGAAAATGGTTACTAAAACTGTCAGTGTAAGCAGCAGAGTTGCGGTAGCCAGCTTATGCTTTGCTGTTGTGCCGCGCGCACTCTTTTTATGTGCTGTCTTGTTATACATTGTGACGCTCCTTGTTGAGAGCACCTTGGCATCGAGACATTGACAGTATCCAAAGGGATATGAATAAGACAAAGTAAACGCAGAGGTGAAAATTTGTAAACCTTAACTGCTTGTAAAATCAATGTTTTAACGAAAATTAGGACTTGCTATACGCAAAATTCATGCAGGTTTCCTTTGTGTGAAACCTTGAGGTTAACAGAGTGTTTTGCGGTTAATGGCAGGTTGAAATCGGGGGCTTGTCCACAGGCGCTGGTTAATATGCAGTGTAAGGGACAATGTTACGGATAAGCTTATATTTACCTAGCTGTTCCGCAGGCAGGAAATTGAGCGAAAAATTATTTCAGGCTTTGATAACTATAAAGATGAATGCGTGTTTTTATAAACGCAAATATTGCCGGAATTAAAGGCGTGACTGACTGCTCGCCGCTTTTATAAGCGGCATTTGCCAGTGCAGAATCAAAATAAACAGGAAAACCCGGATGTCAGACTATGGCTGACGAAGCGTGATACGCGCGGAATAAGACGGTTCGAGCCGATAATGCTCAACTTGGAACATTTCGAAGGTATGATGAAAGACAAGGCTCCGGAGCATGGCGCAATTAAACGGACGTAATTAACGCCTGCGAGCATGCCAAGAGTAAAAAACTCAGAGCAGAACTATGAATGTGATTGATTGTGACGGTTCTAGTCTTTTGGCAGGTCGGTTTGCAGAACCAGAAATTCAATACCGATACCATCATCGAAATGGCGCATGACTTTGGCCTGAGTATTGCCAAGAGTGACGATGCTGCGCAGCGGCGGGCGCAGAGCCGTTACAACTGCCGCGCCGGAAAGTGACAGATCAAGAATTTTGCATGCATGGGTTGAGCCGTCATCGAGCGTTAACACGGCTTCAGTGCGTGCCGGTGTATGACGCGTGTGGCGTCTTTGTTCCGGTTGCTGCTGGCTGCTGTTTTTGCTGAGCCAGTCTATTTTGGCAGCAAGTTTGTTTTTCTGGTGCGGCGTATGTTGCAACTGCAGCGTGAACTCATCGCGCTGGGTGCTGATGACAGCCCCTTCTAAACGCCCGACACCGTCAATATATGCAATAATATGATCATCAGAATTGATGGCAATGCTATCGTTTGTCAGGCTGAGGTCAGCGTTGTTTGTGGAAATTCGCCATAATGCACAGGCATATTCACTGCCGTCCGCACGCATAAAACGACCATTGAGCGGGGATTTCAAAGTCAGTCTGACAGGGGCATCGGAGTGCTCCGTTGTCTTTGCAGGCATTAATCCTGACGCGTGCGAAGATGGAGGTGTTGCTGCCGACATATTGCTGAAATGTGCCTCTGGACGATTTTATAAATACGAAAGCCGGCGCTATCCCCATCACCGGCACTTATCATGCTATAATAATTTTTGCTAGCACGCTACTAAAAGCTTGGTTTTATAGTGTTTCTTGTGAGTAATTATCTGGGAATAAGAATTTTATAGCAATGAATTCACGCATATACTGAGCTGGCACGTTAATTTTTGTCTTTCCCGCCGGTGATCAGCTTCAAATGAGCTGCTTTTTGTACCGATGGTGCGGATTCGGGTTTTGGTGCTGCCGGATGTATACTTTTGATGAGATCAGCAACTGTAAGTGGTGCCGATCCTGTTGCAGGGGCAGGGCGGATAGCATGATGGATTGTTGGTTCAGAGGTGCGTGCTGCCGGAAGTAATGCCTCAATCTGAGGCAGTAAAGCTCTGGCAAAAGCGGTATCAGCGACGCCGGCACCTTCAAGTTTGCTCTTTATATTTATAGAAGGGACGGTAGCCTCGGCCACAGCGAATGAATTCTCTGTGCTCGGCATAAGTTCATGATGACGGTCCAATAGAACCTGTAGCACAGATTTCATGCCTTTTGTTGCAGGCGCTATATCTTCCTGAGCGGCAGATGGGGTTGTTTCGCTGCGCAATCCCATGTGATTGCTGATCAGCGGGTCGCTGCCAAGCCAAAGCGGCTGATCCAGAGGAACCATGCTGCCGATCCATGCGAGCGAACCATCCGCCTCGTGCAATGGCAATAATAAGGATTCAAAATGGCAGGCTTTTTCAGTCAGCGTCAGTCCGGTATGTTCCAGACGCAAGGGCCGGTAATCAAGTCCGGACAGGTGTAACTGCTCCGCAAGCCACAAGCGTACATCATCATGCCAGAGAGATAAAAAGCGGGTATTGCGTAATTCTCTGCCATAAATCGTGCAAAGACGGGTTCCTGCCAGCCTGAACTGCCATTGTTTTGGCTGAGGAATGCCGGTGCTGTCAGGATTAGCTGTCGTGGCGCTCGCTTCATGATCGCCGCGCAGGATGAAAATATTCGGAAGCTTGCCGCCCAGATCACGCGGGCTGATGTCACGACGATCCGGCGCCGCGCGGGTTCCGCGCAACCTGTCCCAATATGTGAGCAGATCGGCCGTCCAATCATGTTTCATGATGTGGCTGCTATCCTCGTCTTTTCTGAGCCCGTACTGTTGGGGGATTTCCACCAATAAATGCTGAAATCCGTTTAACATAGTGCGCGTATCTGTCTTTCAGATTGAAACACCATTTACGCGAAACACTTTTTAATTTTTGTCACCCGATATAAAAGCGTCAGTCATGGTGATGACTGTTGTGCTTCCCTGCATCCGGTTGATGGCAATAATATGCGCAGATGAATGTAAACAAGCCATGTTTGAGACCAGAACA
Source organism: Pseudochrobactrum sp. sp1633 (assembly GCF_030376605.1). Taxonomy (GTDB): domain Bacteria; phylum Pseudomonadota; class Alphaproteobacteria; order Rhizobiales; family Rhizobiaceae; genus Pseudochrobactrum. The sequence goes on from NZ_JARRAE010000001.1 coordinate 118,895, forward strand.
TCCACGAACAATAAAATTTATGGTTAACGCTTTGCTTAGATTGCATTAATCAATTAAGTATGTTTAGATACTTTTACGCAAAAGTTGCGAGCATTTTAGTGGAAACTGCTCATTGCTTCTGATGCTTGAACTCCAGAATTTAAGTCCGGACTTGCATTGTCCGTTCGCCGCCTGTCTGACAGGCGGTTTTTTCTTGTCTTGATTTGGCTGTGTTCCTGTCCCAAACATAATTCTGAACAGGTTCCATATGCGCTGACCGCGACAGCTGCATCATGAAAACATTACACAAATCTCTATGAGGACAGAATGCAGCAACCGGTAAACGAATCTCATGCAGATGATCAGCACGGGCGTGGCGGCTCCCAGCCGGTATTTAATATTCCGCCTGTTGTTGTGGCCCTGATCGGTATTTGTGTGGCGGTTTATCTCATTCAGTCTTATCTGCTGAATGACGGCCAATATGTCTGGTTCATGCTGAATTTTGCTTTTATTCCGCAACGCTTCAGTCTCGGAGGCGGCTTTGGTGATCCATTCGCGTGGCTCACAGCATTAACATATTCATTCATGCATGGCGGATTTGCGCATCTGGCGGTCAACAGCGTCTGGTTTGCTGCTTTCGGCTCTCCGCTGGCAGGGCGTATCGGAACGCGAAAGTTTCTGCTTTTCTGGCTGCTTACGGCCGTTATAGCGGCCTTTACGCATTATGCGCTTTATCCTGACAGTAATATCCCGCTGGTCGGGGCTTCCGGCGCTATTTCCGGCATGATGGGCGCGGCTGCCCGTTTTGGTTTTCGCCGCGTAACATATTATTCCAGGGCAGGGCGGCAAATTCCGGCTTTTGGCGGGCCGCTTCTCTCTGTTTTGCAAACCTTTCAAAACCGGACTGTGCTCACATTTGTCGGCTTCTGGCTGATTATCAATGTGATTACCGGCCTTTATGCAACTGCGCCGGGCGAGCTTTCGGGTATTGCCTGGGAAGCACATATCGGTGGCTTTGTTGCCGGATTTTTCGGAATCGCACTGTTGTTACGTGATCGCTCCTGATGCGATTAATTTATGATTTTATCTGATTTGTGTTATTCTGAATCAATGGTTTCTGGTCTGGTTCCGGCTTGTGTCAGCAACAATATATAATCTCAGCGCTTTCCCATGCCGGTAAACCGTCCTGATGTCATAAACGCTCCTGTTTTCAGGCGCGATAGATGGTTTGGCGTTTTTATCGGGAGGAAATAATGACTGTACGAGCAATTCTGGAGCAAAAAGGCAGTGATGTTTACACTGTCAAAGCTGATGCAGATCTGGAAACGGCAGCAAAACAGCTCTCAGCGCACCGTATTGGTGCATTGCTGGTGGATGAAGGCGCGGGGAAATATACAGGAATTCTTTCTGAGCGGGATATTGTGCGTGCCTGCGCCAATCACGGTATTCAGGCTTTACAAATGCCGGTTTCTAAAACCATGACCACGAAGGTTCTGCATTGCAGTCCGCATGATACGGTTCATTACGTGATGGAAATGATGACCCGACACCGCTTCCGGCATCTGCCGGTTGTTGATGAATCGGGAGAACTTGTTGGTATTATTTCGATCGGTGACGTTGTGAAGCGTCGTATTGAGCAGGCCGAGCAGGAAACCGCGGAAATGATTCAGTATATTGCAACAGCCTGACAATTAGCGCGTGTCACATAAAAGCGGCACAGTTTGATGCTGCCGGCCGTTCGCATATTGATGTCTCACACTGCTTCGATGCGATGATTCTATGCATAAAAACAAAAAAAGCCCCGCACCTTGAATCATCAAAGTGCGGGGCTTTTTTTAAAAGAGTGTTATTTGCTCAAAAAACGCTGCGCAGCATAAAGCGAAATGGCTGCGGCATTCGAGACATTCAGCGATTTAATCGCGCCCGGCATATCAAGACGTGCCAGTGCATTGACTGTTTCGCGTGTTTTTTGACGCAAGCCTTTGCCTTCTGCTCCCAGAACAAGCGCAACTTTGTTGCCCTTGAGCGTTTGTTCCATTTCCAGCGGGCCTTCCGAATCGAGGCCGATGGTCATGTACCCGAGTTCATGCAGCTCCTGAATCGCTTCAGCAAGGTTGCGCACTTCGATCTGGTCAATCATTTCCAGCGCACCGGAAGCGGATTTTGCCAATACACCTGATTCCTGCGGGCTGTGCCGTGAGGTTGTGATGATCGCATCAGCACCAAAGGCAACAGCGGAACGCAAAATAGCGCCGACATTATGCGGATCAGTCACCTGATCCAGAATCAAAAGCAGGCGACCTTCTTTAAGATCCTGCAATTTACGCGGTTTCAGAGCTGCAGTTTCAATCAGAACGCCCTGATGAACTGCATCTGAACCGGTCAGCGCATCAATATCCCGCGGCTCAACCATTTCAGGGGTGAGGCGGGCAAGCGTTGCATCATCCAGTTCAAGGCGTGCCAGAGCATTTTTAGTAACAAGCATACGGAAAATACGGCGACGCGGATTTTCAATCGCTGCTTTTACTGTGTGCAGGCCATAAAGACGGATGATTCCATCCTCTGCCGGACTGCCTTTGACAGATTTACGTCTGTCGAAACGGTTATCCTGACGGTATGGCTGCGAATTTTGTTCGCTGCCGCCGGATTTTTGATCACGAAACTGGCGCCGCAGACGCGCATAATGCGAATCTTTAGGTGTGCCGGTGGAGGAGCCGGATGAGTCCGGTGACGATTTTTTATCTTTCATGAGCGCTCTATACCGATTTTCCTGTCTTCAAGGTAGCATCTTTCCTTATTCACAGGCAGGAAAGTTTCGTGATGCGAAAAAAGACCACCGGAAAAGCCCTATATTGTGGATGATTGATAAGCCTGTGAAAATTTTATGCATTTTTTTCAAAAAGAGCTGTTGACTTATCAGGGTCTTATCGGCATAACCCGCCTCGTTCACAGCGACAAACGAGCCAAGCGCTACGGGGTCACAGTGAACGGAATGCCTAGTCGCTCAACTCTGCTTGCAGTGAGTTTCTGGAGGAGTGCCCGAGTGGTTAAAGGGGGCGGACTGTAAATCCGCTGGCTTAGCCTACGTTGGTTCGAAACCAACCTCCTCCACCACTGCCAGAGCATGAGTTTTGAGTGCGCGGGTATAGCTCAATGGTAGAGCAGCAGCCTTCCAAGCTGAATACGCGGGTTCGATTCCCGCTACCCGCTCCAGATATTTCAGAGCGGTATGGCGTGTAGGGTAATTTGGCTGGCTTTAAAAAGCTTAAGTCAAAAGCGAGTTCAATAAGCTTCAAGCCGAGAGGGTTGGAGCTTAGTTCTACTGTACAATATCCTGGGTAAGTTGCCTTAGGGTAGGTTATATAGCATTTAAAATTGTTGCAGCGCGTGAAAATATGCGTTGTGGTGAAAGAGAGCGACAGCGATGGCAAAGAGCAAATTTGAACGTAATAAACCGCACGTCAATATCGGCACTATCGGTCACGTTGACCACGGTAAGACCTCGTTGACTGCTGCTATCACCAAATTCTTTGGTGACTTCAAGGCTTACGACCAGATCGATAACGCCCCTGAAGAAAAAGCACGCGGTATCACTATTTCGACTTCGCACGTTGAATATGAAACAGAAAACCGCCACTACGCACACGTTGACTGCCCAGGTCACGCTGACTATGTGAAGAACATGATCACCGGTGCTGCGCAGATGGATGGCGCGATCCTGGTTGTTAACGCTGCTGACGGCCCGATGCCGCAGACCCGTGAGCACATCCTGCTCGCTCGTCAGGTTGGTGTGCCTGCAATCGTTGTGTTCCTGAACAAAGTTGATCAGGTTGACGATGCTGAGCTGCTCGAACTCGTAGAAATGGAAGTTCGCGAACTTCTTTCGAAATACGATTTCCCAGGCGATGATATTCCAGTTGTTAAGGGTTCGGCTCTGGCAGCTCTGGAAGATTCAAACAAAGTAATCGGCGAAGACGCAGTTCGTGAACTGATGGCTGCTGTTGATGCTTACATTCCAACTCCAGAACGTCCTGTTGATCAGCCGTTCCTGATGCCAATCGAAGACGTGTTCTCGATCTCCGGCCGCGGTACAGTTGTTACCGGTCGTGTAGAGCGCGGTATCGTTAAAGTTGGTGAAGAAGTTGAAATCGTTGGTATCAAAGCTACCGGCAAGACAACTGTTACCGGCGTTGAAATGTTCCGCAAGCTGCTCGATCAGGGCCAGGCTGGCGACAACATCGGCGCACTGGTTCGCGGTGTAGGTCGTGACGACGTTGAACGTGGTCAGGTTCTCTGCAAGCCAGGTTCGGTTAAGCCACACACCAAGTTCAAGGCAGAAGCTTATATTCTGACCAAAGACGAAGGTGGCCGTCATACACCGTTCTTCACAAACTACCGTCCGCAGTTTTATTTCCGTACAACTGACGTAACCGGTATTGTGACCTTGCCAGAAGGCGTGGAAATGGTTATGCCGGGCGACAACGTAACAGTTGATGTTGCATTGATCGTGCCGATCGCTATGGAAGAAAAACTCCGTTTCGCGATCCGCGAAGGTGGCCGCACCGTTGGTGCAGGTATCGTCGCTTCGATCATCGAATAATAAAGATTTAACAAGGCTGGGTAGCCAGCCTTGTATCGCTCAGGCGATAATACAGGGGTATAGCTCAGTTGGTAGAGCGACGGTCTCCAAAACCGTAGGTCGCGGGTTCGAGCCCTGCTGCCCCTGCCATTTTAAGGCGGCGTCACACATCTTGTGTGGCGCCGTTTTTGTATGTAAGATGGTTTTATGTGATACATAGAGCGGTCTTGCAGCGGATCTGATATAGCGCTGTTTTATCGTTGACCTGTTTGCAATTCAGGGCAGGGCGGCTGTCAATTCCGCCATGTAATACACGGAATTTATCATATCTTAGCATATGGGCTTGTGTTTTTAAGGAATCGGCTCTATGTAAGGGCATTCAATAACGGTGCGTGGGATTGAGTTATCGTCCGACGTGCCGTAATCTTGTGAGTTCTTTCTGATTAATGCATTCTTAATAGCTTGTTTTGATTGGGATTAATTTTAATACAAGCGCAGAGTGGCAAATGGCGTCCAAAACTAATCCGATTACGTTTTTCCGTCAGGTTCGTGCCGAGGCGGCTAAAGTAACGTGGCCAACCCGGCGTGAGACCGTGATTTCAACTGTTATGGTCGTTATCATGGCTTTTCTGGCGGCGCTCTTTTTCTTTGTTGCGGATCAGCTGATGGCTTATGGCGTTGAATTGCTTCTGGGTCTCGGACGTTAACATAGGTTTGGTTGGCGTGAGCTATACGGGAGAAGCATAATGACTGCGCGTTGGTATATCGTACACGCATATTCGAATTTCGAAAAAAAGGTTGCTGAGGCAATCGAAGAGAAGGCGAAGCAGAAGGGTCTGTTTCATCTTTTTGAAAAAATTCTGGTTCCTACAGAAAAGATCGTGGAAGTGCGCCGCGGCCGTAAGGTTGACGCTGAGCGCAAGTTTTTCCCTGGTTATGTTCTGGTTCGCGCCAATCTGACAGATGATGTCTATCATCTGATTAAGAATACGCCGCGTGTAACAGGTTTCCTTGGTACAGAGTCAAAGCCGGTTCCGATCAGTGATCGTGAAGTTGATCAGATTCTGTCTCAGGTGCAGGACGGTGTTGAGCGTCCGCGTGCTTCAATTTCGTTTGAAGTGGGTGAGTCTGTACGCGTTTCTGATGGTCCGTTTGCTTCCTTCAACGGTATTGTTCAGGAAGTTGATGAGGATCGTTCGCGCCTTAAAGTCGAGGTCTCGATTTTTGGTCGTGCAACGCCTGTTGATCTGGATTTTGGTCAGGTTGAAAAACTCTGATCAAGCTGGCCTTCGGGTCAGTGTGCCGCTTTAGCGGCGCAAATGGGTGGAAGGGGCGCAGGCTTAGCCGCTCTGTCAACCGCACCACCCGCTGCAACGCTATATTATATAGCGGTTCAATAGTGCCTCTGTGGCATTGTAACTTTACCCTGAGGGGTAAGAATAAAGGCAGATAGTAATGGCTAAAAAAATTGCTGGCCAGCTGAAACTTCAGGTTTCCGCAGCCTCCGCAACTCCATCGCCGCCAATTGGTCCGGCTCTGGGTCAGCGCGGTATTAACATCATGGAATTCTGTAAGGCATTTAATGCTGCTACGCAGGAACTGGAAAAAGGTTCGCCTGTTCCAGTCGTGATCACATATTATCAGGATAAGTCTTTCACCTTCGTGATGAAGACTCCACCTGTAAGCTACTTCCTTAAAAAAGCTGCCAACCTGAAGTCCGGTTCGAAAGAGCCAGGTAAAGTTGTTGCCGGTACGATTTCACGTGACAAAGTTCGTGAAATTGCTGAAGCGAAGATGAAAGATCTGAACGCGTCAGATATCGAAGCAGCAATGCGCATGGTTGAAGGCTCCGCCCGCTCGATGGGCCTTAAGGTAGAAGGCTGATACGATGACGAAAATTTCAAAGCGTGTCGCTAAGATCCGTGAAGGCGTAGAGCCTATGAAACTTTACGACCTGGGCACAGCTCTTGGTCTCGTAAAGGAACGCGCGGTTGCTAAGTTCGATGAAACCATCGAAGTAGCTCTGAATCTTGGTGTTGATCCTCGCCATGCGGATCAGATGGTTCGTGGCGTTGTTAATCTGCCAAACGGTACAGGCCGTACTGTTCGCGTTGCTGTATTTGCCCGTGGTGACAAAGCTGAAGAAGCTAAGAAAGCCGGTGCGGATATCGTTGGTGCGGAAGACCTGTTCGAAACCATCAATGCCGGCAATATCGATTTCGATCGCTGCATTGCTACCCCTGACATGATGCCACTCGTTGGTCGTCTGGGTAAGGTTCTCGGTCCTCGCGGCATGATGCCAAACCCTAAAGTTGGTACTGTAACAGTTGACGTAGCTGGTGCCGTTAAGGCTTCCAAGGGCGGCGCTGTTGAATTCCGCGTTGAAAAAGCCGGTATCATTCATGCAGGTATTGGTAAAGCTTCGTTCGAAGTTAAGGCTCTGGAAGAAAACATCCGCGCTTTCGCAGATGCAGTTCTCAAAGCCAAGCCAGCTGGTGCAAAGGGTGAATACCTGAAGCGCGTTGCGGTTTCTTCGACAATGGGCGTTGGCGTTAAAGTCGAGCCTTCAAGCGTTAAAATCGCCTGATTTGCATTTACAGAATAAATCTGTAAAAGCCTGATTTAACGCTGTTCGAGAAATCACAGCATTAAATCTTTAAAAAGTTTCCGGGGCCTTTGGGCCCGGATCACCGGAAGTCAAATTCCGGTATCCTGTCCGAGATTGCGGGTGGTTCGCCTTAATTCTTTTGAACCTGCATGAGACGTGGAATGACCTTATTTTGACAGTGCATACTGTGTTTAGGGTTTGAACCGTAGTTGCCTTGACCGGACCTGCTTTGCAGGGAAGGGGCAGGGGACAGGAACCTCGTATGTTGGATAGCACTTCTTACACGCTATCCGGCAAAGGCAACCCGGTGAGGATGCTCCTGTGCATTCTTACCAACTGGAGAGAGACAGTGGAAAAAGCGGAAAAGCGCGAATTTGTCACTTGGCTGAACGGCACTTTCAAAGAGTCCGGCTCGGTCGTTGTGGCCCACTATAGCGGTCTCACTGTTGCACAGATGAGCGATCTTCGCTTGAAAGTTAGTGCAGCAGGCGGCGCCGTTAAAGTCGCGAAGAACCGTCTTGCCAAAATCGCTCTTCAGGGCACGGAGTCAGAAGGTATTTCTAATCTGTTCACTGGACAGACAGTAATTGCCTATGCAGTTGATCCAATTGCAGCTCCGAAAGTAGCGGTAGAATTCGCTAAAGCGAATGACAAGCTTGTCATTCTCGGCGGTTCTATGGGTTCGACAGTTCTTGATGCAGAAGGCGTGAAAGCTCTTGCTTCCCTGCCATCCCTCGACGAACTGCGCGCCAAGCTGGTTGGTATGGTTCAGACACCAGCCACCCGTCTCGCTGTGCTCACAAGCGCGCCAGCAGGTCAAATTGCTCGCGTTATTGGCGCACATGCCCGGAAGAACGAAGCGGCGTAAGGCCGTTCTCGCTGTTATAACAGTTCAAACCTTAATTAAAGGAATATACCATGGCTGATCTCGCAAAGATCGTTGACGACCTGTCCGCATTGACTGTTCTGGAAGCTGCAGAGCTGTCCAAGCTTCTCGAAGAAAAGTGGGGCGTATCCGCTGCTGCTCCTGTAGCTGCTGCTGCTGCTGCTGGTGCTCCAGCTGCTGCTGCTGAAGAAAAGACTGAATTCGACGTTATCCTCGTTGAAGGCGGCGCAAACAAGATCAACGTGATCAAAGAAGTTCGCGCACTGACAGGTCTCGGCCTGAAAGAAGCTAAGGACCTCGTTGAAGGCGCACCTAAGGCTGTTAAAGAAGCCGCGACTAAAGACGAAGCAGAAAAAATCAAAGCTCAGCTCGAAGCAGCTGGCGCTAAGGTTGAACTCAAGTAATTTGAGTGATCGGCGGGCTTTGCAGCCCGCCGTTTTCCGCTTTGTAAGCGGAAGTTTTTTGTAAGCATCTGATTTTAGGTGACAAACAAAAACGGATAGCATAATGGACTGTATATGTCTTTCATGATCATTGGCAGATTTTATAGTTCAAGCGGTTACAAACCCTTTTCCTGACAGAAGAGCAGCTGTCAGGAAACGGGTTTTGACCCGTTCATAGGACCGTCGCAAGGCGGCAAACAACAGGCCCTGGTATGTCCACGGGCTCAGAACGCCGTAAGGCACAGAACGAGGAGCGACGATGGCTCAGACCCACTCTTTTAACGGTCGTAAGCGCGTACGCAAATTTTTCGGCAAGATTCCAGAAGTCGCCCAGATGCCGAACCTCATTGAGGTTCAGAAGGCATCCTATGACCAATTCCTTATGGTCGCTGAACCGAAGGGTGGACGTCCTGACGAAGGTTTGCAGGCTGTTTTTAAGTCGGTGTTTCCGATCTCGGATTTTTCCGGGGCCTCTATGCTCGAATTTGTCAAGTACGAATTCGACGCGCCAAAGTTCGATGTGGATGAGTGCCGCCAGCGTGATCTGACCTATTCAGCACCGCTGAAAGTAACGCTGCGTCTTATCGTTTTTGATATTGACGAAGATACAGGCGCCAAGTCGATCAAAGACATCAAGGAACAGGATGTCTACATGGGCGATATGCCGCTCATGACTGACAACGGTACCTTTATTGTCAATGGTACGGAGCGTGTTATCGTTTCGCAGATGCACCGTTCACCTGGTGTGTTCTTCGATCACGATAAGGGCAAGACTCATTCATCCGGCAAACTTCTGTTTGCTGCGCGCGTGATCCCGTATCGCGGTTCATGGCTCGATATCGAATTCGATGCCAAGGATATCGTATACGCCCGTATCGATCGTCGCCGTAAATTGCCTGCCACATCGCTGTTGATGGCGCTGGGCATGGATGGCGAAGAAATTCTTTCGACATTCTATAACGCTGTTGCTTATACACGTGACGGCGAAAATTGGCGTATTCCGTTCTCAGTTGAACGCTTCAAGGGTATGAAGATCATCGGCGATATGCTCGATGCTGATACCGGTGAAGTTGTGGCTGAAAGCGGTCGTAAGCTGACTGCGCGCGCTGCCAAGCAGATCGCGGAGAAGGGCGTCAAAGCGATCCGCGCGACTAATGATGATCTGCTCGGTTCTTACCTTGCTGAAGATATCGTCAATTACGCAACCGGTGAGATTTATCTCGAAGCCGGTGATGAAATTGATGAGAAGACTCTCAAGATTCTGCTCGAAACCGGTGGCAACGAGATTCATATTCTTGATATCGACCATGTGAATGTGGGTGCTTATATCCGCAATACGCTGGCTGCTGACAAGAATCAGTCCCGTCAGGATGCGCTGTTCGATATCTATCGCGTTATGCGCCCGGGTGAGCCGCCGACAATGGATTCCGCAGAAGCGATGTTTGAATCGCTGCTGTTTGATTCCGAGCGTTATGATCTGTCGGCCGTTGGTCGTGTTAAGATGAATATGCGTCTTGACCTCGACGCGGAAGATACTGTTCGCGTTCTGCGTAAAGATGATATTCTTGCTGTTATCAAGACGCTCGTAGAGCTTCGTGACGGCAAGGGCGAAATCGACGATATCGACAATCTCGGCAACCGTCGTGTGCGTTCCGTTGGCGAGCTGATGGAAAATCAGTACCGCGTCGGTCTGCTGCGTATGGAACGTGCGATCAAGGAACGTATGTCCTCGATCGAAATCGATACCGTCATGCCGCAGGATCTGATCAATGCGAAGCCGGCAGCTGCCGCTGTTCGTGAATTCTTCGGTTCTTCGCAGCTGTCACAGTTTATGGATCAGACCAATCCACTGTCTGAAATTACCCATAAACGTCGTCTGTCGGCTCTCGGACCTGGTGGTCTGACCCGTGAACGCGCAGGCTTTGAAGTCCGCGACGTTCATCCGACCCATTACGGCCGTATCTGCCCGATTGAAACACCGGAAGGTCCGAATATCGGTCTGATCAACTCGCTCGCAACCTTTGCGCGTGTCAACAAATATGGTTTCATTGAAAGCCCTTACCGTAAAATTATCGACGGCAAGATCACCAATGAAGTCGTTTATCTTTCCGCTATGGAAGAAGCCAAGCACTACGTTGCTCAGGCCAATGCTGAAATCGGTGCGAATGGCGAGTTCGTTGAAGAATTCGTAATTTCCCGACATTCGGGTGAAGTTCTGATGGCGCCGCGTGAAAACGTGGATCTGATGGACGTTTCGCCGAAGCAGCTAGTTTCTGTTGCTGCTGCGCTTATTCCGTTCCTGGAAAACGACGACGCCAACCGCGCTCTCATGGGCTCGAACATGCAGCGTCAGGCCGTGCCTCTGGTACGTGCAGAAGCGCCGTTTGTCGGTACCGGTATGGAAGCGATTGTTGCCCGCGACTCCGGTGCTGCTATCGGTGCACGCCGCGGCGGTATCGTTGATCAGGTGGATGCGACACGTATCGTTATCCGTGCAACTGAAGACCTCGATCCGTCGAAGTCCGGTGTTGATATCTATCGCCTGATGAAGTTCCAGCGCTCCAACCAGAGCACCTGCATCAATCAGCGTCCGCTTGTGCGCGTCGGTGATAAAGTAGGCAAGGGCGACATCATTGCTGATGGTCCGTCAACTGATCTGGGCGATCTGGCTCTTGGCCGTAACGTGCTTGTCGCGTTCATGCCTTGGAACGGCTACAACTACGAAGACTCTATCCTGCTGTCTGAAAAGATCGTGTCGGATGACGTGTTCACTTCGATCCATATCGAAGAATTCGAAGTTGCTGCGCGTGATACCAAGCTCGGACCTGAGGAAATCACCCGTGATATTCCGAACGTTTCGGAAGAAGCACTGAAGAACCTCGACGAAGCCGGTATTGTTTACATCGGTGCGGAAGTTCATCCAGGCGATATCCTCGTCGGTAAGATCACACCAAAGGGTGAAAGCCCGATGACGCCGGAAGAAAAGCTTCTGCGCGCTATCTTTGGTGAGAAGGCTTCTGACGTTCGTGATACCTCAATGCGTATGCCTCCGGGAACATACGGTACAGTTGTTGAAGTTCGTGTATTCAACCGCCACGGCGTTGAAAAAGACGAACGCGCAATGGCGATTGAGCGCGAAGAAATCGAACGCCTGGCGAAAGACCGCGACGACGAACAGTCTATCCTTGACCGTAATACCTATGGTCGTCTGGCAGATATGCTGGAAGGTAAGATTACTGCTGCTGGTCCTAAGGGCTTCAAGAAGGGCGTTGCTGTTAACCGCGACATCCTGACTGAATATCCGCGTTCCCAGTGGTGGCAGTTTGCCGTTGAAGACGAAAAGAGCCAGAGCGAACTCGAAGCTCTGCGCAACCAGTACGACGCCTCGAAGAAGCTGCTTGAAACACGCTTCATGGATAAGGTCGAAAAGGTTCAGCGCGGCGACGAAATGGCTCCGGGCGTCATGAAGATGGTTAAGGTCTTTGTTGCTGTTAAGCGCAAGATCCAGCCAGGCGACAAGATGGCCGGCCGTCACGGCAACAAGGGTGTGGTTTCCCGCATTCTGCCAGTTGAAGATATGCCGTTCCTTGAAGATGGCACACATGCGGATATCGTGCTCAACCCTCTGGGTGTGCCGTCCCGTATGAACGTGGGTCAGATTCTTGAAACACATCTGGGCTGGGCATGTTCCGGCATGGGTAAGAAGATCGGGGAACTGATCGAGGTCTATAAAGAGACCGCTAATATCCAGCCGCTGCGTGACACTCTGGAGCATATCTATCCGGACAACGACCGTAACGAACCGGTTCGCTCTTATGATGACGACAGTGTCCTCATGCTTGCTGATCAGGTGAAGCGCGGTGTGTCGATTGCAACGCCGGTCTTTGACGGTGCTGTTGAAGCAGACATCAATGCGATGCTTGCTGATGCAGGTCTGGCAACTTCGGGCCAGTCGACGCTCTATGACGGACGTACAGGCGAACCTTTTGATCGTCAGGTGACAATGGGCTATATTTACATGCTCAAACTGCACCACCTTGTCGATGATAAGATCCACGCCCGTTCGATCGGACCTTACTCGCTCGTCACACAGCAGCCGCTGGGTGGTAAGGCGCAGTTCGGTGGTCAGCGCTTTGGTGAAATGGAAGTCTGGGCGCTCGAAGCCTATGGTGCAGCTTACACGCTGCAGGAAATGCTCACCATCAAGTCTGATGACGTGGCAGGTCGTACCAAGGTTTATGAAGCGATTGTGCGCGGCGACGACACATTCGAAGCGGGTATTCCTGAGAGCTTTAACGTTCTCGTGAAGGAAATGCGTTCGCTTGGTCTGAATGTCGAGCTTGACGATACACGCGACCTCGTAGCGCCGACAGAGCTGCCTGACGCAGCAGAGTAAAAACAACAGGCGTGACGCGGGTTTCCGCGCCACGCCATTATTGCCATTATTTGGCAGTATGTTTTGAAATTATGGCGGTTAGAGGCGTTTCTGCCTGACCGTTGCGGAAGAGGGCGGATGCCCCGGAGAGTGTCAGGGTGCCTTGGGCTTTATGCTGCACCACAACACCGCTCTGTTTATAGATTCAAACGCATGATGCTTTTATAGAAAGTAGGCCAACTTTCTGAAAGTGTTATGCCCGAAGGAGAACGGCATGAACCAAGAGGTCATGAATCTTTTCAATCCTCAGGCTCCGGCGCAGACTTTCGATTCCATCCGGATTTCGATTGCCTCCCCTGAGAAGATTCTTTCCTGGTCATACGGCGAGATCAAAAAGCCAGAAACGATCAACTACCGTACGTTCAAACCTGAACGCGATGGTCTGTTCTGTGCCCGTATCTTCGGCCCGATCAAGGACTATGAGTGCCTGTGCGGTAAGTACAAGCGCATGAAATATAAAGGCATCATCTGCGAAAAGTGCGGCGTTGAAGTCACACTGTCACGCGTACGTCGTGAGCGCATGGGCCATATCGAACTGGCTGCTCCTGTTGCCCATATCTGGTTTTTGAAATCTCTGCCTTCGCGTATCGGTACTTTGCTCGATATGACGCTGAAGGATATTGAGCGCGTTCTGTATTTCGAAAACTACATTGTTACCGAACCTGGTCTGACTTCCCTGAAAGAGCATCAGCTGCTTTCAGAAGAAGAATATATGATTGCTGTTGATGAATTCGGTGAAGACCAGTTCACAGCGCTGATCGGTGCGGAAGCGATTTATGATCTTCTGGCGACGATGGAACTCGAAAAGATTGCTGTGCAGCTGCGCACTGATCTGGCCGAAACCACTTCGGAACTGAAGACCAAGAAACTGATGAAGCGTCTCAAGATCGTTGAGAACTTCATGGAATCCGGCAACCGTCCTGAGTGGATGATCATGAAGATCGTTCCGGTGATCCCGCCGGATCTGCGCCCTCTGGTGCCGCTGGATGGCGGTCGCTTTGCGACATCCGATCTGAACGACCTTTACCGTCGTGTGATCAACCGTAACAACCGTCTGAAGCGCCTGATGGAGCTTCGTGCGCCTGGCATCATTATCCGTAACGAAAAGCGTATGTTGCAGGAAGCTGTTGACGCACTGTTCGACAACGGCCGTCGTGGTCGTACCATTACCGGTGCGAATAAGCGTCCGCTGAAGTCGCTTTCGGATATGCTGAAAGGTAAGCAGGGTCGTTTCCGTCAGAACCTTCTCGGTAAACGCGTCGACTATTCCGGTCGTTCGGTTATCGTGACCGGTCCTGAGCTGAAACTGCACCAGTGCGGTCTGCCGAAGAAAATGGCTCTGGAACTGTTCAAGCCGTTTATCTATGCACGCCTTGACGCAAAAGGTTTCTCCTCGACTGTTAAACAGGCGAAGAAGCTGGTTGAAAAAGAACGTCCGGAAGTTTGGGATATCCTTGATGAGGTTATCCGCGAGCATCCGGTTCTGCTTAACCGCGCGCCGACGCTGCACCGTCTTGGTATTCAGGCTTTCGAACCTACCCTGATCGAAGGTAAGGCAATCCAGCTGCACCCGCTCGTTTGTACAGCGTTCAACGCTGACTTTGACGGTGACCAGATGGCTGTTCACGTGCCGCTGTCGCTTGAAGCGCAGTTGGAAGCACGTGTTCTGATGATGTCGACCAACAACATTCTGCATCCGGCAAACGGTCTTCCGATCATCGTGCCGTCGCAGGATATGGTTCTCGGCCTCTACTACCTGTCGATCGTTGCTGAAAACGAACCTGGTCAGGGCATGACTTTCGCCGATATGGGCGAATTGCAGCATGCGCTGGAAACCAAGGCCGTTACGCTGCACACCAAGATCAAAGGCCGCTTCAAATCTGTTGATGCGGAAGGCAAACCTGTATCGAAAATCTTTGATACAACGCCTGGCCGTCTGATCCTCGGTGAATTGCTGCCGAAGAACGTCAATGTTCCTTTCGACATCTGCAATCAGGAAATGACCAAGAAGAACATCTCCAAGATGATCGATCTGGTTTATCGCCATTGCGGACAGAAAGAGACAGTGATTTTCTGTGACCGCGTGATGCAGCTCGGCTTTGCCCATGCCTGCCGTGCCGGTATTTCCTTTGGTAAGGATGACATGGTCATTCCTGATGCCAAGGCGAAAATCGTTGCTGACACAGAAGCATTGGCCAAGGAATATGAACAGCAGTACAATGACGGTCTGATCACTCAGGGCGAAAAGTACAACAAGGTTGTTGATGCCTGGGGTAAAGCGACTGACAAGATCGCCGACGAAATGATGGCCCGCATTAAGGCTGTTGAATTCGATCCGGAAACCGGTCGTCAGAAGCAGATGAACTCCATCTACATGATGTCGCACTCCGGTGCCCGTGGTTCGCCATCGCAGATGCGTCAGCTCGGCGGTATGCGTGGTCTGATGGCCAAGCCTTCTGGTGAGATTATCGAAACACCGATTATCTCGAACTTTAAAGAAGGTCTGACCGTGAACGAGTACTTCAACTCGACACACGGTGCCCGTAAGGGTCTGGCTGATACGGCTCTGAAAACCGCTAACTCCGGTTATCTGACACGCCGTCTTGTTGACGTTGCGCAGGATGCGATTATTTCTGAGCCAGATTGCGGTGCAACCGTTGGTCTGACGATGAACCCGATCGTTGATGCCGGTCAGATCGTTGCCTCGCTCGGCATGCGTATTCTGGGTCGCGTTGCTCTCGACGACATCAATCATCCGGCAACGGGTGAAGTGATTGTTGCTTCCGGCGACATGATCGAAGAACGTCATGTGGAAGTGATCGAAAAAGCTGGTATCCAGACCGTTCGTATTCGTTCGGCTCTGACCTGTCTCACCCGCTCCGGCGTGTGCGGCAAGTGCTATGGTCGTGACCTTGCACGCGGTACTCCGGTGAACAAAGGTGAAGCTGTCGGCGTTATCGCTGCGCAGTCGATCGGTGAGCCTGGTACTCAGCTGACCATGCGTACGTTCCACCTTGGTGGTACAGCGCAGGTTGTTGATAGTTCGTACCTCGAAGCTTCTTATGAAGGTACCGTTGCTCTGCGTAACCGCAATGTGGTTCGCAATACTGACGGTCATCTGGTGGTAATGGGCCGTAACATGGCCGTTCTCATCATGGATGCTTCCGGTAAAGAACGTGCAAGCCATCGCGTAACCTATGGTTCGCGCCTGTTCGTCGATGACGGTGATGGTGTGAAGCGCGGTCAGCGTCTGGCCGAGTGGGATCCGTATACCCGTCCGATCATCACCGAAGTTGAAGGTGTGATTGAGTTCGAAGATATGGTTGACGGTCTGTCGGTTGCTGAAAACACCGATGAATCCACCGGTATCACCAAGCGCGTTGTTATTGACTGGCGTTCGACCCCGCGCGGTTCGGATCTGAAGCCTGCTCTCGTTGTTAAAGACAAGAACGGCAAGATCATGAAACTGTCCAAGGGTGGTGAAGCCCGCTTCCAGCTCTCCGTTGAAACCATTCTTTCGGTTGAGCCGGGTGCAACGGTTCGCGTCGGTGACGTGATTGCCCGTTTGCCTATGGAAAGCGCGAAGACCAAGGACATCACCGGTGGTCTGCCACGCGTTGCTGAACTGTTCGAAGCCCGTCGTCCGAAGGATCACGCTATCATCGCTGAAGTTGATGGTACAATCCGTTTCGGTCGCGACTACAAGAACAAGCGCCGCATTATTATTGAACCGAATGACCACAATCTGGAGCCGGTTGAATATCTGATCCCTAAAGGTAAGCCTTTCCATCTTCAGGAAGGCGATGCGATCGAAAAGGGTGACTATATTCTCGACGGTAATCCTGCGCCGCATGACATTCTGGCGATCAAGGGCGTGGAAGCACTTGCTTCTTACCTCGTGAACGAAATTCAGGAAGTTTATCGTTTGCAGGGTGTGACGATCAACGACAAGCATATTGAAGTTATCGTTCGTCAGATGCTGCAGAAGGTTGAGATCACGGATTCAGGTGACAGCACCTATATTCCGGGCGATCATGTTGACCGTATTGAACTTGACGAAATTAATGATCGTCTGGTTGAAGATGGCAAGAAACCTGCTGAAGGTCTGCCGGTTCTGCTCGGTATCACGAAGGCATCGTTGCAGACACCTTCCTTCATCTCGGCAGCTTCCTTCCAGGAAACAACCCGCGTTCTGACTGAAGCGGCAGTTGCCGGTAAGATGGATACGCTGCAGGGTCTGAAGGAAAACGTGATTGTGGGTCGTCTGATCCCTGCCGGTACCGGCGGTATGATGAGCCAGATCCGTCGTATTGCGACTGCCCGCGATGATCTGATCATTGACGAGCGCCGCAAAACTTCCGGTGCAGATGCTGCAAATGCAATGCTGGTTGATATGACCAACAACGCAGCGGAATAATCCGTTCTTTATAAAATTTAAAAAAGGCCACCTTCGGGTGGCCTTTTTTGTAAGCGGGCAGGGCGACTTGATGTGTCCATAAAAAACGCCGCATAAAGCGGCGTTTTTAATAAATCATGGAAGAGAAGATTATTCTTCGTCTTCATCATCATCTTCGTGGGAGCCGTCGAATTCAATCATGGCAACCTGACCGGAGAGGGCGGTATTGTAGCCGCTCAAATATGGTTCTTCTTCCGGCTGCTCGGTCAGAGTACCGATTTCAGTAATTTCGGCTTCAGCAAAACCTTCATTGGCCAGAATTTCAAGCGTTGCCTGAATGACATCTTCTTCCGGTTCTGACTTCAAAAGGATGTGGACATTGACGGGATCGCTCTCGCCCTCTTTCCATGCATCAGCAATAATGAGAAACACTTCATTCGAATCGGGATTGGTGTCTGACACGGGGTATTCCTTAATTTCCGGTTAAGCTCGCCCTGCATCAGGGCCTGAAACGGCTGAATCAGACTGTCTGCATAAAAGATAATCTGCAAAAAGGACAGTCGGATAAGGATTCTGCCGGTATTTTATGTGATTAACATTACAACCGGCACCCTTTGAGGCAAATTTACCCGTTTATAAAGGGTAAATTCCCGATTTAACTGTCATAAATCAGAAAACTCCGCCGTCGGTCTTGACGAACTGCCCTTATCAGCGTATCAGCACATCATCTGAGCCGATGTGAGGCTGGCTATTCCGGAGCGACAAGTTCTGGAGTTTGTCTCAAACAGGGTTCGTTTTACGATCTAAAATGTAATTGCCGTTCGCATGAAGGTAACTTCCTCTGCTTTTGTTCGGGCATGCCAGCGCTAGCGTTGGCATTGTGTCCGATTTTGTGCATGCGCATTAAGGTAAAAACGGCCCTTTTGGGCGATTGATACGAGTTAATTTAGTAGAGGAAGGTTCAATGCCTACCGTAAACCAGCTGATCCGCAAACCGCGCCAGGCGCAGGTTAAGCGTAATAAGGTTCCTGCTCTGCAGGCAAACCCTCAGAAGCGCGGTGTATGTACCCGCGTTTATACAACGACCCCGAAAAAGCCGAACTCGGCGCTGCGTAAAGTAGCAAAGATTCGTCTGACCAACGGCTTTGAAGTTATTGGTTATATTCCGGGTGAAGGTCATAACCTTCAGGAGCACTCCGTTGTTATGATCCGTGGCGGCCGCGTCAAGGATTTGCCGGGTGTTCGCTATCACATCATCCGTGGTGTGCTCGATACCCAGGGTGTTAAGAACCGTAAACAGCGTCGTTCGCTGTATGGTGCTAAGCGTCCTAAGTAATAATTTTCCGGGGATACCGGCCGTCTGATCCTCAGGCGAGTTGAGCCCGATGTAATTAAAGAGACTTATATGTCCCGTCGTCATAGTGCTGAAAAGCGTGAAATCAATCCGGATCCTAAGTTTGGTGATCTGGTTGTGACAAAATTCATGAATGCAATCATGCTTCATGGTAAAAAATCTGTTGCAGAGTCCATCGTATATGGCGCTCTGGACTCTGTTGAGGCGAAAGCCAAGCAGGATGGTCTGGTAATGTTCCATCAGGCGCTCGACAATGTTGCGCCACACGTGGAAGTGCGCTCACGCCGTGTTGGTGGTGCGACTTATCAGGTTCCTGTTGATGTTCGCCCTGATCGTCGTCAGGCGTTGGCGATCCGCTGGCTGATCAATGCTGCTCGCAACCGCAATGAAACAACGATGATTGATCGTCTGTCCGGCGAATTGCTTGATGCTGCAAACAATCGTGGTTCTGCTGTTAAGAAGCGTGAAGATACGCATCGTATGGCTGAAGCCAACCGCGCATTCTCGCATTACCGCTGGTAATCGTCGAACTCTATTCAAAGAGCAAATATTATGGCCCGCGAATATAAAATCGAAGACTACCGAAATTTCGGTATTATGGCTCACATCGACGCCGGTAAGACGACGATGACTGAACGTATCCTGTTCTATACAGGTAAGAACCATAAAATCGGTGAAACACACGACGGCGCCTCCACAATGGACTGGATGGAGCAGGAGCAGGAACGTGGTATTACCATTACCTCTGCTGCGACTACCACATTCTGGCAGGGTCAGGATGGCAAGAAGCGTCGCTTCAACATCATCGATACTCCAGGTCACGTTGACTTCACGATTGAAGTTGAGCGTTCCCTGCGCGTTCTCGATGGTGCGATTGCACTTCTCGATGCTAACGCCGGTGTAGAGCCACAGACTGAAACCGTATGGCGTCAGGCTGAAAAATACCACGTACCGCGTATGGTCTTTGTCAATAAAATGGACAAGATCGGTGCTGACTTCTACCGTTGCGTAGAAATGGTTGCTTCGCGTCTTGGTGCGCAGGCTCTTTGCGTTCAGCTGCCAATCGGTGCCGAAAACGAATTCCAGGGCGTTGTTGATCTCATCGAGATGAAGGCATACGTCTGGGATGGTACAATCGGTGCGGCAGCAGAAGAAAAAGAAATTCCTGCTGATCTTCAGGCTAAAGCTGAAGAATACCGCGAGAAGCTGATTGAGCTTGCTGTTGAAGCTGACGAAGCTGCAATGGAAGCTTATCTGGAAGGCAAATATCCAAACAATGACGAGCTGCGCGCTCTGATCCGTAAGGGTACAATTGCTGTTCAGTTCCATCCAGTTCTGTGCGGTACTGCGTTTAAGAACCGTGGTATTCAGCCTCTGCTCGATGCAGTTGTTGCTTATCTGCCGTCTCCTGTTGAAGTGCCTGCGATTAAGGGCATCGATGTTAAGACGGAAACAGAAACAACTCGTGAATCTTCAGATGAAGCACCGCTTTCGATGCTTGCATTTAAGATCATGAACGATCCGTTTGTTGGCTCGCTGACATTCGCCCGTATCTATTCCGGTAAGATGACCAAGGGTATTTCCCTGGAAAACACCGTTAAAGGTAAGCGCGAACGTATCGGCCGTATGCTGCAGATGCATTCCAACTCCCGCGAAGATATCGAAGAAGCATTTGCTGGCGATATCGTTGCTTTGGCTGGTCTGAAGGAAACAACGACCGGTGACACGCTCTGCGATCCGCTGAAGCCTGTTATTCTGGAACGTATGGAATTCCCTGAGCCGGTTATCGAAATCGCGATTGAACCAAAGACCAAAGCTGACCAGGAAAAGATGGGTATTGCCCTGAACCGTCTGGCTGCTGAAGATCCTTCATTCCGCGTTAAGTCGGACGAAGAATCCGGTCAGACCATTATTGCCGGTATGGGTGAACTTCACCTCGACATTCTGGTTGACCGTATGCGTCGTGAATTCAAGGTTGAAGCTAACGTTGGTCAGCCACAGGTTGCCTATCGTGAAAGCATCACCCGTCAGGCAGAAATCGACTACACACATAAGAAACAGTCCGGTGGTTCTGGTCAGTTCGCTCGTGTTAAGATCGTATTCGAGCCGCATGAAGGCGATGATTTCATCTTCGAATCCAAGATCGTTGGTGGTGCTGTTCCTAAGGAATACATCCCGGGCGTTCAGAAGGGTATCGAAAGTGTTATGGGTGCAGGTCCTCTGGCCGGCTTCCCTATGCTCGGTGTCAAGGCGACCCTTATCGATGGTGCATACCACGATGTTGACTCGTCTGTTCTGGCCTTCGAAATTGCTGCCCGTGCAGCATTCCGTGAAGGCGCTCAGAAAGCCGGCGCTCAGTTGCTCGAACCGATCATGAAGGTCGAAGTCGTGACACCTGAGGATTATGTCGGTGACGTTATTGGCGATCTGAATTCCCGTCGTGGTCAGATTTCCGGTACCGAAGCCCGTGGTATTGCCACCGTCGTCAATGCAAATGTTCCACTCGCCAGCATGTTTGGTTATGTGAACAACCTGCGTTCGATGTCTCAGGGTCGTGCCCAGTACACCATGCAGTTCGACCATTATGAGCCGGTTCCGGCTGCGGTCGCCGCAGAAATTCAGAAGAAGTTTGCGTAAGCCTTTTGGCTTACGCTCGTTAAAATAGAATGCCTGAGCAGGCTAAATTGATGGAGAGCTCAGATGGCAAAGAGCAAATTTGAACGTAATAAACCGCACGTCAATATCGGCACTATCGGTCACGTTGACCATGGTAAGACCTCGTTGACTGCTGCTATCACCAAATTCTTTGGTGACTTCAAGGCTTACGACCAGATCGATAACGCCCCTGAAGAAAAAGCACGCGGTATCACCATTTCGACTTCGCACGTTGAATATGAAACAGAAAACCGCCACTACGCACACGTTGACTGCCCAGGTCACGCTGACTATGTGAAGAACATGATCACCGGTGCTGCGCAGATGGACGGCGCGATCCTGGTTGTTAACGCTGCTGACGGCCCGATGCCACAGACCCGTGAGCACATTCTGCTCGCTCGTCAGGTTGGTGTGCCTGCAATCGTTGTGTTCCTGAACAAAGTTGATCAGGTTGACGATGCTGAGCTGCTCGAACTCGTAGAAATGGAAGTTCGCGAACTTCTTTCGAAATACGACTTCCCAGGCGATGATATTCCAGTTGTTAAGGGTTCGGCTCTGGCAGCTCTGGAAGATTCAAACAAAGTTATCGGCGAAGACGCAGTTCGTGAACTGATGGCTGCTGTTGATGCTTACATTCCAACTCCAGAACGTCCTGTTGATCAGCCGTTCCTGATGCCAATCGAAGACGTGTTCTCGATCTCCGGCCGCGGTACAGTTGTTACCGGTCGTGTAGAGCGCGGTATCGTTAAAGTTGGTGAAGAAGTTGAAATCGTTGGTATCAAAGCTACCGGCAAGACAACTGTTACCGGCGTTGAAATGTTCCGCAAGCTGCTCGATCAGGGCCAGGCTGGCGATAACATCGGCGCACTGGTTCGCGGTGTAGGTCGTGACGACGTTGAACGTGGTCAGGTTCTCTGCAAGCCAGGTTCGGTTAAGCCACACACCAAGTTCAAGGCAGAAGCTTATATTCTGACCAAAGACGAAGGTGGCCGTCATACACCATTCTTCACAAACTACCGTCCGCAGTTTTATTTCCGTACAACTGACGTAACCGGTATTGTGACCTTGCCAGAAGGCGTGGAAATGGTTATGCCGGGCGACAACGTAACAGTTGATGTTGCATTGATCGTGCCGATCGCTATGGAAGAAAAACTCCGTTTCGCGATCCGCGAAGGTGGCCGCACCGTTGGTGCAGGTATCGTCGCTTCGATCATCGAATAATAGATTTGTGCAGGGGCGTTTGGCACAGAGATTTATCTCAGTGCTGAACGTCCCGCGTAACAAGGAACAGATCAAATGAACGGTCAAAACATCCGCATTCGCCTTAAGGCGTTTGATCATCGGATCCTTGACGCTTCGACGCGGGAAATCGTGTCGACTGCCAAGCGTACCGGTGCCAATGTGCGCGGACCGATCCCTCTGCCAACACGGATCGAAAAGTTCACAGTAAACCGGTCGCCGCATATCGATAAGAAAAGCCGCGAGCAATTCGAGATGCGCACGCACAAGCGTCTTCTCGATATCGTTGACCCAACCCCACAGACAGTTGATGCGCTTATGAAGCTGGATCTGTCGGCTGGTGTTGATGTCGAGATCAAGCTGTAAGGCTTGAGGACGGAAGGAACGAACCGATGCGTTCAGGTGTTATTGCACAAAAGCTGGGCATGACCCGCGTTTATACAGACGCTGGCGAGCATGTACCGGTGACAGTACTCCGCATGGAGAACTGCCACGTTGTAGCTCAGCGCACAGTAGAGAAAAACGGCTATACAGCCGTACAGCTTGGCGTAGGATTGGCCAAGGTGAAAAATACGACCAAGGCTCTGCGCGGTCACTTCGCGAAGGCTGAAGTTGAACCGAAGGCGAAAGTAGCTGAGTTCCGCGTTTCAGAAGATAATCTTCTGGATGTAGGCGTGGAAATCACTGCCGAGCATTTTGTAGCCGGTCAAAAAGTTGACGTTACAGGTACAACAATCGGTAAAGGTTTTGCCGGTGTTATGAAACGTCACAACTTCGGCGGCGGCCGCGCAACTCATGGTAACTCGGTATCGCACCGTGCCCATGGTTCGACCGGTCAGCGTCAGGATCCGGGTAAAGTATTCAAAGGCAAGAAAATGGCCGGTCACATGGGTCAGACCCGTGTAACCACGCAGAACATCGAAGTCGTTTCTACCGACCTCGATCGCGGCCTGATCCTTGTTCGCGGTGCTGTTCCTGGTTCCAAGGGTGCATGGATCTATGTTCGTGATGCTGTAAAAGTATCGCTGCCGGAAAATGCTCCTAAGCCAGCTGGCCTGCGCCAAGCTAAGGGTGAAGCTGCTGCGGTTGCAGAAACCTCAGCGACTGAGGGAGCCGAATAATGGATCTCACAATTACAACACTTGAAGGCAAGGATGCCGGTAAAGTGCAGCTTTCCGAAGAAATCTTCGGTCTGGAGCCGCGCGATGACATCCTTCAGCGCGTTGTCCTTTGGCAGCTCGCTCGCCGTCAGCAGGGTACCCACCAGACCCTGACCCGTGGTGAAGTCTCCCGTACCGGTGCTAAGATGTACAAGCAGAAGGGAACGGGCCGCGCTCGTCACCATTCCGCTCGCGCACCTCAGTTCCGTGGCGGTGGTAAGGCTCACGGTCCAGTATCGCGCAGCCATGAGCATGATCTTCCTAAGAAGGTTCGCGCTTTGGCTCTGCGTCACGCCCTTTCGGCTAAGGTTAAAGCCTCTGATCTGATCATCATCGATGATCTGGCAGCTGCAGAAGCCAAGACCAAGCTGCTGGTAACCCAGTTTGCTAATCTCGGTCTGGAAAACGCACTGCTGATCGGTGGTTCGGAAATCGACGCCAACTTCAAACTTGCTGCATCCAATATTCCAAATATTGATGTGCTGCCGGTACAGGGCATCAACGTTTACGACATTCTTCGCCGTGGCAAGCTCGTCCTTTCCAAGGCGGCTGTCGAAGCCCTCGAGGAGCGTTTCAAATGACAGATCTTCGTCACTATGATGTGATCGTTAGCCCGGTCATTACCGAAAAGTCGACTATGGTTTCCGAATTTAACCAGATCGTCTTTAACGTAGCCCGCAAGGCCACGAAACCAGAGATCAAAGCTGCAGTAGAAGCGCTCTTCGGCGTGAAAGTTACAGCTGTGAACACCACTGTGCGTAAAGGCAAAGTGAAGCGGTTCCGCGGTATTGTTGGGCGCCAGAGCGATGTCAAGAAAGCGATCGTAACTTTGGCTGAAGGCCAGAGCATCGACGTTTCGACTGGTCTCTGAGAGGCCGTGGAGTAAAGACAATGGCACTCAAGCACTTTAATCCGATCACTCCGAGCCAGCGTCAGCTGGTCATCGTGGATCGTTCGGAGCTCTTCAAAGGCAAGCCGGTCAAAGCATTGACCCAGGGTTTGACTAAAAAGGGCGGTCGTAACAACACCGGTCGTATCACTGTTCGCTTTCAGGGCGGTGGTCACAAGCGTACGTATCGCTTCATTGATTTCAAGCGTACGAAACACGATGTGTCCGCTACTGTTGAGCGTCTTGAATACGATCCAAACCGTACCGCATTCATCGCGCTGATCCGCTACGAAGACGGTGAGCTGAGCTACATCATTGCACCACAGCGTCTTGCTGTTGGTGACAAGGTTATCTCCGGCGCACAGGTTGACGTTAAGCCAGGTAACGCGATGCCACTCGGTGCGATGCCGGTTGGTACCATTATCCACAATGTGGAAATGAAGCCAGGCAAGGGCGGTCAGATCGCTCGTTCTGCCGGTACTTATGCGCAGCTCGTAGGCCGCGATCAGGGTATGGCAATTCTTCGCCTGAACTCTGGTGAACAGCGTCTGGTACATTCGGGCTGTCTGGCAACTGTTGGTGCCGTATCCAATCCGGATCATGGCAACATCAACGACGGTAAAGCCGGTCGTTCCGTATGGCGCGGTAAGCGTCCACACGTACGCGGCGTTGCTATGAACCCGGTTGATCACCCGCACGGTGGTGGTGAAGGTCGTACTTCGGGTGGTCGTCATCCTGTTACTCCGTGGGGTAAACCTACGAAGGGCAAGAAGACACGCTCGAACAAGGCGACAGATAAATTCATCGCTCGCTCGCGTCATCAGCGTAAGAAATAAGAGAGGTAGTCTAAAGTGGCTCGTTCAGTTTGGAAAGGACCGTTTGTTGACGGCTATCTTCTCAAGAAGGCTGAGAAGGTACGCTCCGGCGGTCGTAATGAAGTCATCAAGATCTGGAGCCGTCGCTCCACAATCTTGCCGCAGTTTGTTGGCCTGACCTTTGGTGTATACAACGGTAATAAACACATTCCTGTGTCTATCTCCGAAGAAATGGTCGGACACAAGTTCGGTGAATTCGCTCCAACCCGTACCTATTACGGTCACGGTGCGGACAAGAAAGCGAAGAGGAAGTAAGTATGGGCAAGGCCAAGGCTCCGCGCCAGCTTAAGGATAACGAGGCGAAAGCCGTCGCCCGCACGATTCGCGTTAGCCCGCAGAAACTTAACCTTGTCGCGGCATTGATCCGCGGCAAGAAAGTTAACGCGGCACTTGCTGATCTGTCATTTTCGCGCAAGCGCATTGCAGAAACAGTTAAGAAGACGCTTGAATCGGCAATCGCCAACGCAGAAAACAATCACGACCTCGATGTTGATGCTTTGATCGTCGCGGAAGCTTCTGTTGGCAAGTCGATCGTCATGAAGCGCTTTCATGTGCGTGGCCGTGGTAAGGCGAGCCGGATTGAACGTCCGTTCTCTCACCTGACCATCGTTGTCCGCGAAGTCGCCGAAAAAGGGGAGGCCGCATAATGGGCCAGAAGATTAATCCGATCGGTCTTCGTCTGGGCATTAACCGTACCTGGGATTCGCGTTGGTACGCGAATACCGGGGAATACGGTAAACTGCTTCATGAAGATCTGAAGATCCGCAAATACCTGACTGAAGAACTCAAGCAGGCTGCGATCTCCAAAATCGTGATTGAACGTCCGCACAAGAAGTGCCGTGTGACCATTCACTCGGCTCGTCCGGGCATCATTATCGGTAAAAAGGGTGCAGATATCGAAAAGCTTCGCAAGAAGCTGTCCGATATGACCAATTCTGACGCAGTTCTCAACATTGTTGAAGTTCGTAAGCCAGAAGTTGATGCTACTCTGATTGCTCAGTCGATCACTCAGCAGCTGGAACGCCGTGTGGCATTCCGTCGCGCTATGAAGCGTGCTGTTCAGTCCGCAATGCGTCTCGGCGCAGAAGGCATCCGTATTAATTGTTCGGGTCGTCTTGGCGGTGCAGAAATTGCACGTATGGAATGGTACCGTGAAGGTCGCGTTCCGCTTCACACTCTGCGTGCTGATATTGACTACGGCACAGCCGAAGCACAGACCGCTTACGGTATCTGCGGCGTGAAGGTTTGGGTATTCAAGGGCGAAATCCTTGAGCATGACCCAATGGCTTCTGAACGTCGTGCGATTGAGAGCGACGCTCAGGGTCCGCAGTCAAACCGCCGCCGCGAAAACGCTTAATTTTAAGCGTTTTCGGTTAGAATATTGGAGTAGAGAACAATGTTGCAGCCTAAGCGCACAAAGTTCCGTAAGCAGTTCAAGGGCCGTATTCACGGTGAATCCAAGGGCGGTACGGATCTGAACTTCGGTGCTTTCGGTCTGAAGGCAGTCGAGCCTGAACGCGTTACCGCACGTCAGATCGAAGCCGCTCGCCGCGCCATTACCCGTCACATGAAACGTGCCGGTCGTGTATGGATCCGGATCTTCCCGGATCTGCCAGTAACTTCTAAGCCTACCGAAGTCCGTATGGGTAAAGGTAAGGGTTCAGTGGACTACTGGGCATGCCGCGTAGCACCAGGTCGTGTTATGTTTGAGCTTGACGGCGTACCTGAAGATGTGGCACGTGAAGCGCTCAGACTCGGAGCAGCCAAGCTGCCGATCAAGACGCGTTTCATTCAACGCATCGCTGAATAAGAGAGACAGCTATGAAAGCCGCAGACATCCGGGCCAAAAGCCTCGACCAGCTGACTGATCAGTTGGGTGGATTGAAGAAAGAGCAGTTTAACCTGCGCTTTCAGAAAGCCACCGGTCAGTTAGAAAAAACCGCACGTGTGAAGCAGGTTCGCCGCGACATCGCACGTATTAAGACTATT
The DNA here is from genome assembly GCF_030376605.1 of Pseudochrobactrum sp. sp1633. Taxonomy (GTDB): domain Bacteria; phylum Pseudomonadota; class Alphaproteobacteria; order Rhizobiales; family Rhizobiaceae; genus Pseudochrobactrum. Next base: position 146,382 of record NZ_JARRAE010000001.1, read on the forward strand.
GCCCGCCAGAAGGCGGCCGAAAGTAAGGCATAAGGAATTTAATAATGCCTAAACGCATTCTGCAGGGCGTTGTCGTTAGCGACAAGAACGACAAAACTGTCGTTGTTAAAGTGGAGCGTCGTTTCGCGCATCCACTGCTTCAGAAGATTATTCGTCAGTCTAAGAAGTACAAAGCTCACGACGCGAACAACCAGTTCAAGGTTGGGGATCAGGTTTCTATTCAGGAATCTGCTCCGATTTCGAAAGACAAACGTTGGGTAGTTCTCGCGAACTAATTAACGGGCTAACATTAAACACGCAGCTTAGGTAGGGCATGAGCCCTTAACCAGCTGAGAGATAAGAAGGCGGCCAGTCATGATTCAGATGCAAACAAACCTCGACGTGGCGGATAACTCCGGCGCACGTCGTGTCATGTGCATCAAGGTGCTGGGCGGCTCGAAACGGAAATACGCTTCCGTTGGTGACATCATTGTGGTGTCCATCAAGGAAGCGATTCCTCGTGGCCGCGTTAAAAAGGGTGACGTAATGAAGGCGGTTGTGGTTCGCACAGCCAAGGACATTCGTCGCGCAGATGGTAGCGTTATCCGTTTTGATAACAATGCCGCTGTTTTGATTGATAACAAAAAAGAGCCTATCGGCACACGTATCTTCGGACCGGTTCCGCGTGAACTTCGCGCTAAGAGCCACATGAAGATCATCTCGCTGGCTCCAGAAGTTCTGTAAGGGAAGTTCGACGATGCAAAAGATTCGCAAAGGCGACCGCGTTGTTGTGCTTGCCGGTAAGGACAAGGGCCGTACCGGTGAAGTGATCAAGGTCTCGCCGAAAGAAGATCAGGCTTTCGTAAGCGGTATCAATATTGTTAAGCGTCATCAGCGCCAGACACAGACACAGGAAGCCGGCATTATTTCGAAAGAAGCCGCAATCCACTTGTCGAACCTGGCGATTGCTGATCCTAAAGACGGTAAACCAACACGCGTTGGTTTCGTCGAAAAGGACGGCAAGAAGGTACGCGTAGCAAAACGTTCCGGAGAGTCGATCGATGGCTGAAGCAAAGAGTGAACCACGCTTCAAGACGCTTTATAAGGATACAATCCGTAAAGCTCTTCTTGAAGAGTTCAAATACAGCAACGAAATGCAGATTCCACGCGTTTCCAAAGTTGTAATCAATATGGGTGTTGGCGAAGCAACTGCAGATTCTAAGAAGCCTGCACGCGCTGCTGAAGACCTGGCGCAGATCGCCGGTCAGAAAGCTGTTGTCACCCGTGCACGTAATTCGATCGCTACCTTCAAACTCCGTGAAGATATGCCGATCGGTACGAAAGTCACCCTGCGTGGTGAGCGTATGTACGAATTTTTGGATCGTCTGATCACGATTGCGCTTCCGCGCGTTCGCGACTTTCGCGGTCTGAATCCTAAAAGCTTTGACGGTCGTGGCAACTTCGCCATGGGTATCAAGGAACACATCGTGTTTCCAGAAATCAACTACGATAAAGTTGATCAGATCTGGGGCATGGACATCATCGTTTGCACGACTGCACCGACGGATGATGAAGCCCGCGCTCTTCTGCGCGCCTTCAACTTCCCGTTCCGCCAGTAACGACAAGCGTAGCGAGGTAATCAAAAATGGCCAAGACTAGCGCAGTCGAAAACAACAAGCGCCGCGAAAAGTTGGTTAAGCGTCATGCTGTTAAGCGTGCACGTTTGAAGGCAATTGTTATGGATCAGTCCCTGCCTCTGGATGAGCGTTTTCGCGCTACCATTCAGCTGGCTGAGATGCCACGTAACTCCTCTAAGGTTCGTATTCGCAACCGTTGCGAAGTATCCGGACGTCCACGCGGTTTCTACCGCAAGCTTCGTATGTCACGTATTGCGTTGCGCCAGCTGGGTTCGCTCGGTCAGGTGCCAGGCATCGTAAAGTCGAGCTGGTAAGGGAGTTATTACATGACTATGTCAGATCCTATCGGCGATATGCTGACCCGCATCCGCAACGCGCTTGGTCGTAAAAAGACCAAGCTTTCCACACCTGCTTCCAAGCTGCGCGCTCGCGTGCTGGATGTATTGCAGGCTGAAGGTTACATCCGCGGATACACACAGACTGACTTCGATAACGGTAAATCCGAAATCGAAATCGAACTGAAATATTACGAGGGTGCACCTGTCATCCGTGAATTGACCCGTGTTTCAAAGCCGGGCCGTCGCGTTTACGTTTCGGTAAAGTCGATTCCTCAAGTCGCTAACGGCCTGGGTATCTCCATCCTTTCCACCCCTAAGGGTGTGATGGCAGATCATCAGGCTCGTGAGCAAAACGTTGGTGGTGAGCTGCTCTGCCGCATCTTCTGATGTGGCTGAGTGGTGAACATAGAAACGGACAGGGTTAACAATGTCTCGTATCGGTAAAAAACCCGTGCCGGTTCCGGCAGGCGTGACCGCCAGCGTTGATGGTCAGACTGTTATTGCCAAAGGCACTAAAGGCGAACTTCAGTTCGTTGTAAGTCAAGAAGTAAGCGTAAAGATGGAAGAGGGCGCTATTAGCGTTACTCCTCTGTCGGAGTCGAAAGACGCTCGCGCTAAATGGGGCATGGCCCGTACCATGATCAGCAACATCTTCACCGGTGTTAAAGATGGCTTCGAAAAGAAGCTTGAAATTACCGGCGTTGGTTATCGTGCGGCTATGCAGGGTAAGAATCTTCAGCTTTCGCTGGGTTTCAGCCATGAAGTCATCTACGATGTTCCAGCTGGCATCACTGTTGCAACACCAAAGCCAACGGAAATCGTTATCTCTGGTATTGATAAGCAGGTTGTTGGTCAGGTTGCTGCCGAGATCCGTGAATACCGTTCGCCAGAGCCTTATAAAGGTAAGGGCGTTCGTTATGCCGGTGAAGTTATCGTCCGCAAGGCCGGTAAGAAGAAATAAGGAACACGTGTTATGGCAACGCCGAAACAAACTATTCAGCGCCGTGCTGCACGCGTTCGTCGTCAGCTCAAAGCTGTTTCGAATGGCCGCCTGCGCTTGAGCGTACATCGTACATCAAAGAATATCTATGCACAGATTATCGATGATGTACGTGGTCACACTGTTGCTGCTGCTTCCACTCTTGAAGGCGAGCTGAAAGGCTCCCTGAAGACTGGCGCAGACACTGCAGCTGCTGCTGCAGTTGGCAAGCTGGTTGCAGAACGAGCCGCAGCTGCTGGCGTAGCAGAAGTTGTCTTCGACCGTGGTTCATATATTTTCCACGGCCGTGTGAAAGCTCTTGCAGACGCAGCACGCGAAGCTGGTCTCAGCTTCTAATAAAATAAAAAATGTCGTCAGGTGCTTGCATTTGACGACATTTTTTCTGTATTACAGCCTCGTGAGGCTTAAGTGACTCACACTAGACGCTGTAAGCTAAACTACACATCATAGTCGCAAGAGACGTTTGTCGTTGATTGCATTGATGGTAAGACGCTCTGGCATCGGTGTCTGATTTATCAGAGACTGAGCTATGGGTGTCTATTTGTGCATTTTCAGACTTAATGTCTTGTTAATGTTTCAATTGTGCTTCCGGAAAAGAAAAAGGAATTAGGAAATGGCACAGAAAGAACGTAATCGCGATGACCGCGGTCGCGAAGAGCGCGATAGCGAATTCGTTGATAAGCTGGTTCACATCAACCGCGTTGCTAAAGTTGTTAAGGGCGGTCGTCGCTTCGGCTTTGCTGCTCTGGTTGTTGTTGGTGACCAGAAGGGCCGCGTTGGCTTTGGACATGGTAAAGCCCGCGAAGTGCCTGAAGCAATTCGTAAGGCCACTGAAGCTGCTAAGCGCGACATGATTTTTGTTCCGCTGCGCTCAGGCCGCACTTTGCATCACGATGTTCAGGGCCGTCATGGTGCTGGTAAGGTTCTCTTGCGTTCGGCTCCTGCCGGTAAGGGTATCATTGCTGGTGGTCCAATGCGTGCGGTTTTCGAAACCCTCGGCGTTCATGACGTTGTAGCCAAGTCCCTTGGCTCATCAAATCCATATAACATGGTGCGTGCAACCTTTGATGCTCTGAAGCATCAGATGCACCCGAAAGATATCGCTGCACAGCGCGGTATCAAGTATTCGACTCTGCAGGCACGTCGTCAGGACGTTGTCGGTGGTGAAGAGTAACCATTGGGGAGGGCCGCAAGGCTCGCCAGGACTTAAGGAACAAAGTTATGTCTTCGACTAAAGGCAAAACGGTTACCGTTGAACAGATTGGTAGCCCAATTCGTCGTCCGAAAGAACAGCGCGCTACGCTCGTTGGTCTCGGTCTTAATAAAATGCGCCGCCGCAGCACACTGGAAGATACACCTTCCGTTCGTGGTATGATTGCCAAGGTTGCGCACCTCGTCCGCGTTGTGGACGAAGCTTAATCATAGCGCAGGAGAATTATCATGAAACTTAATGATCTGCGTGAAAACCCAGGTGCAACTAAAGCCCGTAAACGCGTTGGTCGCGGTATCGGTTCCGGCTCCGGCAAGACCGGTGGTCGCGGTGTGAAGGGGCAGAAGTCCCGTTCCGGCGTGGCTATCAACGGTTTTGAAGGCGGCCAGATGCCAATCTACCGTCGCTTGCCAAAGCGCGGTTTTAACAACATCTTCGCTAAGAAGTTCAATGTTGTGTCGGTTGGTCGCATTCAGGAAGCTGTTGATGCCGGTAAGCTGGATGCAAAAGCATCTGTTACCGCTGAAACACTGATCGCTGCCGGTATTATCCGTCGCGCTCTGGATGGTTTCCGCGTTGTTTCCGACGGCGAAATCACAGCTAAGCTGGTGATTGAAGCTGCGGGTGCTTCTAAGGTTGCGATCGAGAAGATCGAAAAAGCTGGCGGTTCGGTAAAATTACCTGAAGCCGCTTCTGCCGAATAAGACCTCAGAAATATCTTTAAGACGGCGGCCTTAGTGCCGCCGTTTTCAACTTTATGCCTATTGATTTCATGTGCCCACTTGCGCCTTGTTGTCTATGGGCATATCTGGGGAGGGGCGTCAGATTCTGACGTGCGACAGACCGGAGTAATCTCATGGCATCGGCTGCTGAACAGCTTGCATCCAATTTGAATTTTTCAGCCTTCTCGAAGGCGACTGAGCTCAAGAAGCGTATTTGGTTTACGCTCGGGGCTCTGCTTGTGTATCGTTTCGGTACATATATTCCTTTGCCGGGCATTAATCCTGACGCGCTGGCCCAGTCGTTCCAGCAGCACAGTCAGGGCGTGCTGGGACTATTCAACATGTTCGCCGGCGGTGCTGTAGCCCGTATGGCGATTTTTGCGTTGGGTATCATGCCGTATATTTCGGCATCGATTATCGTACAGCTTATGACCTCTGTGGTGCCTTCACTTGAAGCGCTGAAGAAAGAGGGCGAAGCCGGGCGTAAAGTTATCAACCAGTATACACGCTACGGTACAGTGCTTCTGGCGCTTGTGCAGGCCTATGCAATTTCTGTCGGTCTTGAATCCGGTAGTGGCATTGTGACTGATCCGGGCCTGTTCTTCCGCGTTACCTCGGTGATTACACTTGTCGGCGGTACAATGTTCTTGATGTGGCTTGGTGAGCAGATTACTGCGCGCGGTATCGGTAACGGTATTTCGCTGATCATCTTTGCCGGTATCGTTGCGAACCTTCCGCAGGCTATCTCCGGTACTCTGGAACTCGGCCGTACAGGTGCATTGTCAACAGCGCTGATCCTTGCTGTGATCCTGCTGGCGATTGCTCTGATTGCGATTATCGTATTCGTTGAGCGCGCTCAGCGTCGCCTTCTGATTCAGTATCCGAAGCGTCAGGTGGGTAACCGTATGGCGCAGGGCGAAACTTCGCATCTGCCGCTGAAGCTTAACACTGCCGGTGTTATTCCTCCGATCTTTGCATCCTCACTGCTTTTGCTGCCTGCAACTGTTGCCGGTTTCGCAAATACAGAAAGCATGCCTGCATGGGGAAGCACTTTGCTGGCGGCTCTGGGACATGGTCAGCCGATCTATATGTTCCTGTATGCGGCGTTGATGGCATTCTTCTGCTTCTTCTATACCGCGATCGTCTTTAACCCTAAAGACACTGCAGATCAGCTGAAGAAGCATTCAGGCTTTATTCCGGGCATTCGTCCGGGCGAACGTACCGCTGAATATATTGATTATGTACTGACCCGTATCACAGTGGTTGGCGCTATTTATATCGTGATCGTTTGTCTTGTACCTGAGTTCCTGATTTCAGCTGCCGGTGTGCCTTTCTATCTCGGTGGTACGTCTCTGCTTATTGTTGTCAACGTAACACTGGATACAGTTGCGCAAATTCAGGGTCATCTCATTGCTCATCAATATGAAGGGCTGATCAAAAAATCCAAACTTCGTGGGGGAAGACGGGCGAGATGAGACTCATACTTTTAGGGCCTCCGGGCGCAGGCAAGGGAACACAGGCAAAAATTCTCACCGAGAAATATGCCATTCCTCAGCTTTCAACCGGTGATATGCTCCGTGCGGCGGTTGCCGCACAGACTGAAATTGGCAAGCGTGCCAAAGCAGTTATGGATGCAGGTCAACTGGTCTCGGACGAAATTGTTAATGCGATTGTTTCTGATCGCATTGACCAGCCGGATTGTGCAGGCGGTTTCATTCTTGACGGATATCCGCGTACTGTACCTCAGGCGCAGGCTCTGACAGGTATGCTGAAAGAAAAGCATGCTGAACTGGATGCTGTTATTGAGCTGAAGGTTGATGAAACGGCTCTGGTAAAGCGCATGGAAAACCGTGTTGCTGAAACCATTGCTGCCGGCGGTACCGTCCGTTCAGATGATAATCCTGAGGCTTTTGTTAAGCGTCTGGTTGAATATCGCGAAAAAACCGCACCGTTGTCTGACTATTATGCAGGCACCGGTGAATTGAAGCTGGTTGACGGCATGGCTCCTATGGCTGACGTAACCGCTGAAATTGAAAAAATCCTGCTTCCTGCCTGATCCACGGGAAGTGCTGTTTGGTTGAGCTATCTTAACGGAACAGTAAGCATTTGTAGCTTGGCGGTGTTTGAGGTTGACTTTTCCTCACGATTCCGTCAAAGACAGCGACAATTCGCTTAATTCAGATGAGCGGAACCGGTCATGCCGGTTTCGTTCATTTTTATGCTGTCTGTATCCGGTGGTTCGGTGCAGGCATAGAGAACAGATCCGGTGCAGTTAAATGGACTGGTGGATCTCTTGGATTTCGGACGTGTTATCAGCCAATGGCCTTGCAGGGTAACCTGCAGACAGATGCAGATAGCGTTCGGTAGAGCTCATTACAGTTGTAAAGCGGTTTGTGCCGTCGCTGTAATATTTTAAACTACCGTATGATTTATAAACGGCCGATGCGGCTCGTTATCATGCGGTTCATACAGGAGAAAGCGCATGGCACGTATTGCTGGCGTAAACATTCCAACGAATAAACGTGCAATCATTGCACTTCAGTATATTCACGGTATTGGCCCTAAATTTGCTGCTGAAATCATGGAAAAGGTCGGCATTGCGCTTGATCGCCGTGTAAACCAGCTGACAGATGCTGAAGTTCTGCAGATCCGTGAAACCATTGACCGTGATTACCGCGTTGAAGGTGATCTGCGCCGCGAAGTTTCGATGAACATCAAGCGTCTGATGGATCTGGGCTGCTACCGCGGTCTGCGTCATCGTCGCTCCCTGCCGGTTCGCGGTCAGCGTACCCATACCAATGCTCGTACCCGTAAGGGTCCTGCAAAGGCAATCGCCGGTAAGAAGAAGTAATCTGCGGATGCCGGAGCTGTTTGCTAAAACGGCTCCGGTATTTGCTTTTCTCTTTACCGTCTTTCGTAGGCAGGTCAGAGAAAAGCGCGGATTATGCTCCGTTTTCGGAGCGTCTTAAAAGTTTGGCTCTGAAAAGGGTCAATAAACAGATCCAGACATGGGCAGATCTTAAAAGCCTGTCTTATGTCGGTGTAGCCGCTGGTACTACGGCGGTGTAGAGATCAATTGGAAGGACTAGTTATGGCTAAAGAAGCCGGTCGCGTTCGTCGTCGCGAACGTAAAAATATTTCCTCGGGTGTGGCTCACGTCAACTCGACATTCAACAACACCATGATCACCATCACTGACGCTCAGGGCAATGCAATTGCCTGGTCTTCAGCAGGTGCACAGGGCTTCAAGGGTTCGCGTAAATCGACTCCTTTTGCTGCTCAGATTGCTGCTGAAGATTGCGCCAAGAAGGCTCAGGAACACGGCATGCGTTCGCTGGAAGTTGAAGTTTGCGGTCCGGGTTCCGGTCGTGAATCAGCGCTTCGCGCTCTGCAGGCTGCAGGTTTCACCATCACTTCTATCCGTGATGTGACACCAATCCCGCACAATGGTTGCCGTCCACGCAAGAAGCGTCGCGTCTAATCAGTCCACCGCCGCAAGGGCCGGAACATTTTGTTCAGGTCTTTCGTGGTTTCCACTCTCTGTTGCCACGATTGGATAGTGGCAAAGCTAGATTAAAGGAAAGCACATGATTCAGAAAAACTGGCAGGAACTGATCAAGCCTAATAAGGTTGATTTCGTTTCCCAGGGCTCGAAGAACAAGATCACTGTTGTGGCTGAACCGCTTGAACGCGGTTATGGTCTGACATTGGGTAACGCGCTGCGTCGCGTTCTTCTTTCTTCGTTGCGCGGTGCTGCGGTGACTGCTGTTCAGATTGACGGCGTTCTGCATGAATTCTCGTCGATCAACGGCGTGCGTGAAGACGTAACCGATATCGTACTGAATGTTAAAGAAATCGCTATCCGCATGGAAGGCGATGGACCTAAGCGCATGGTCGTCCGCAAGGAAGGACCAGGCGTCGTAACGGCTGGCGATATCCAGACGGTTGGTGATGTTGAAGTCCTTAATCCGGACCACGTCATCTGCACCCTCGATGAGGGCGCTGAAATCCGCATGGAATTCACTGTCAATACGGGCAAGGGCTATGTGCCTGCTGACCGTAACCGCGCTGAAGATGCTCCGATCGGACTTATTCCGGTTGATAGCCTCTATTCACCGGTACGTAAAGTTTCCTACAAAATCGAAAACACCCGTGAGGGACAGGTTCTCGATTATGACAAGCTGATCCTCAATGTTGAGACCAACGGCTCTGTCACTGGTGAAGATGCAGTTGCTTATGCAGCCCGTATTCTTCAGGACCAGCTTGCGATCTTCGTCAACTTTGACGAGCCGCAGAAGGAAGCTCCGCAGGAACAGGTTGCAGAACTCGCATTCAATCCGGCTCTGCTTAAGAAAGTGGATGAACTGGAACTGTCTGTTCGTTCGGCAAACTGCCTGAAGAACGATAATATCGTTTACATCGGCGATCTGATCCAAAAGACAGAAGCCGAAATGCTGCGGACTCCGAATTTCGGCCGCAAGTCGCTGAACGAAATCAAAGAAGTTCTGGCGTCGATGGGACTCCATCTTGGTATGGAAATCCCGACCTGGCCGCCGGAAAATATCGAAGATCTCGCTAAGCGCTACGAAGATCAATATTGAGACCGGTTGCGACCGGAAGATAGATTTTAAAGGAGAAGGCTCATGCGCCACGGAAAGACACTCCGTAAGCTGAACCGGACTGCAAGCCACCGTAAGGCAATGTTCGCCAATATGGCCGCATCGCTGATCGAACACGAACAGATCGTTACCACTTTGCCTAAGGCAAAGGAAATCCGTCCGATTGTTGAGAAGCTTATCACTCTCGGCAAACGCGGTGATCTGCATGCCCGTCGTCAGGCCATTTCGGCTATCCGCGACGTGCAGCTGGTACAGAAACTGTTTGACGTTCTGGCAACCCGTTATGCTGATCGTCACGGCGGCTACATCCGTATTATGAAGGCAGGCTATCGCTTCGGTGATAATGCTCCTATGGCTGTTGTTGAGTTCGTAGAACGTGACATCACTGCTAAAGGCGCTGCGGATCTCGCACGCGTTGAAGCAGAAGCTGCTGAAGCAGAAGCTGCATAATCTGTTTTAAACAGGTTGTATAAATTAAGGGGCCTCACGGCCCCTTTTTTATTTTCAGGCAAAACTCTGCATTTAAATCGCTTTTAAATCTCGTTGAAAACTCTCTAAGAGATTGTTCTATTACAATAATTTAATTTTAAGTTTGTGAGTTCGCCTCTTTTCCTGCTTATTTTGCGGCCTATATTCAGCTCAGATAGTCGGTTTCGGGAAAAGTGGGATAAAGATATGGCTTCACATCAGCAAAATGACCCAAGCAACGCGTCAGGTCGTCTCGGAAAAATTTACAAGGCTGGTCTGGCGGTTTTGCTCACCGGTGTTATCGCAGCGGGTGCAGTTTCAGTTTTTGCACCTGCAGTCAGCACGCCTGCGGTAGCTGAAAAACAGGTGCCGCAGTCTCATAGCGATATTCAGCTTTCCTATGCCCCGCTGGTGAAATCAACGTCCGGTGCGGTGGTGAATGTTTATGCCGGCCGCAAGGTGCAGCAGCGCTCGCCATTCGCCGGTGATCCGTTTTTTGAGCAGTTTTTCGGTGGCCAGATGCGTCCGAACAAGCCGCGCTTCGAGCAGTCGCTGGGTTCCGGTGTGATTGTTGATAGTTCCGGCCTGATCGTGACCAATAATCATGTTATTGACGGAGCGGATGATATTAAAGTCGCTTTGGCTGATGGTCGTGAGTTCTCCTCAAAACTGCTGCTCAATGATGTGACGACCGATCTGGCTATTCTGAAGATTGATGTCAAAGAGCAGCTGCCGACGGTTAAACTGGCGGATTCCGACAAGGTAGAAGTAGGCGATCTGGTGCTGGCCATCGGTAATCCTTTCGGTGTCGGACAGACTGTGACCAGCGGTATTGTTTCTGCTCAGTCGCGTACACAGGTGGGTGTATCGGATTTTGATTTCTTCATTCAGACGGATGCGGCGATTAATCCGGGCAATTCCGGCGGCGCGTTGATTGATATGAACGGCAATCTGATTGGTATCAATACGGCGATTTATTCGCGCAGTGGCGGTTCTGTCGGTATCGGCTTTGCTATTCCGTCGAATATGGTTTCAGCAGTGGTGAAATCGGCTGAAAGCGGCAGCGATAAATTTGAACGCCCGTTTGTTGGTGCAACTTTTCAAGCTATTACACCGGATATTGCTGCCGGTCTTGGCTTGAAACAGCCTTCTGGTGCGCTGATTACAGATCTGGCTGAAAAAGGCCCTGCGGCAGAAGCCGGTATTAAAGTTGGTGATGTGATTACCGCGATTGACGGCGTGAAGGTCGATAATCCGGATGCGCTGGCCTATCGCGTATCGACAGCGGGTATTGGCAAAACCGTACAGCTGACTGTTCTGAATGACGGCAAATCCCGTGATGTTGCGCTCAAACTGGCGCAGCCGCCAAAAGAAGTGCCGGCGCGTGAAGTGACTGGCCGTAATCCGCTGGCAGGCGCTCAGGTGCAGAATATTACACCGGAACTGGCACGCAAATCCGGTCTTGCCCCGACAACGCGTGGTGTGGTGATCAGTGGTGTGAAAAACAGCACACCTGCACAGGCGATGAATTTGAAGGCTGGTGACATTGTGCGCGGTGTGAATGGTACAGCGATTGCCAATGTGGATGATCTGCTGGCTGTTCTTTCTGCCGGACGCAGTGCATTATGGCGTTTGGATATTGAACGGGATGGTGTAATTTACCGTCAGTTTGTTCGCTGATTTTTATCACAGTCGGGTGAGGGAGAATCTTATTTTTCTGAAACCGCTTGTGCATGATTGAAACGGGGAGGCCGGTTTGCGAAAGCAATCCGGCCTGTTGCTATGAGTGATTTATTTTCATCTGCGTCTGATCCTTTAGCTGATCGTAATCGTCCGCTCGCCGATCGCTTACGTCCGCGTGACCTTAGCGAAGTAACAGGGCAGGAGCATCTTACCGGCGAGCAGGGCATTCTCTCACGTATGATTGCTGCGGGTAGTCTTGGCTCGATGATTTTTTGGGGCCCGCCCGGTACTGGCAAGACGACAATTGCACGTTTGCTGGCTGGGCATACGGAGCTTGCCTTTGAGCAGATATCGGCGATTTTCTCCGGTGTTGCCGATCTTAAAAAAGTTTTTGAAACTGCGCGGGCGCGGCGTATGTCTGGTCGCCAGACCTTGCTTTTTGTCGACGAGATTCATCGATTCAACCGTGCGCAGCAGGATAGCTTTCTGCCTGTGATGGAGGACGGAACAGTTGTGCTGATCGGTGCGACGACCGAAAACCCGTCATTTGAACTTAATGCCGCTCTTCTGTCCCGTGCGCGGGTGCTGACATTTAAGCCGCATGATGAGAATAGTATCACCACTTTGCTCGCCAGAGCGGAAGAGGTGGAGCAGAAACCGCTTCCGCTTGATGCGGATGCTCGCGCTAGTCTGGTGCGCATGGCGGATGGTGATGGTCGTGCAGCTCTGACTTTGGCTGAAGAAGTCTGGCGTGCGGCAAGGCCGCAAGAGATTTTTACCGCCGAGCAATTGCAGGATATCGTGCAACGCCGTGCGCCGGTCTATGACAAAGGGCAGGACGGGCATTACAATCTGATCTCGGCTTTGCATAAATCCGTGCGCGGCTCTGATCCCGATGCGGCGCTCTATTATCTCAGCCGCATGTTTGATGCAGGTGAAGACCCGCTTTATCTGGGACGGCGGTTGGTGCGCATGGCGGTTGAAGATATTGGTCTTGCCGATCCGCAGGCTCTGGTGATTTGTAATGCCGCCAAGGATGCCTATGATTATCTAGGCTCGCCGGAAGGGGAATTGGCACTGGCGCAGGCGTGCGTCTATCTGGCGACCGCACCGAAGTCTAATGGCGTTTATTTGGCTTATAAAGCCGCCAGAAGCGCTGCCAGAGAAAATGGCTCCTTGCTTCCGCCAAAGCATATTCTCAACGCTCCGACCAAGCTGATGCGTGATGAAGGCTATAATGACGGCTACCGTTATGACCACGATGAGCCGGATGCGTTTTCAGGGCAGGATTATTTCCCTGAGAAGATGGGGCGTCAGCAATATTACAATCCGCCGGAGCGTGGATTTGAGCGGGAAATTCGTAAACGTCTCGATTATTGGGCGAAATTACGAACTGAACGTAATCAGAGATAATCTCTTATAATACAATAAAACCCAGCAGTTAGCTGGGTTTTATCATTTTTAGATTCATTGCGCTTTATGCGGAGGCCTTTGACGGGAAGCGCGTGACATTGCTGTTTTCATCAATGTCATCTGTCAGATCAGCCTGCTCGGCCATCAGGCCGCCTGCACGCAGCAGCGAGGCAAAACGACCGCCTTTGGCTGCCAGTTCATTGAAGCTGCCGCTTTCAATGATGTGGCCTTTATCCAGAAACAGCACCAGATCAGCATTGCGGACAGTCGAGAGACGGTGCGCGATGATAAAGGTTGTGCGGTCTGAACTCAGGTCATCAATAGCCTGTTTGACCATGCCTTCAGTTTCTACGTCGAGCGCAGAGGTTGCCTCATCAAGCACCAGAATTGGTGCATCTTTGAGGATAGCGCGTGCAATCGCCAGACGCTGACGCTCACCACCGGAAAGCTGCGAACCGCGTTCACCGGCAACAGTGTCATAGCCTTCGCTTTTCGCCAGAATGAATTCATGGGCAGCAGCAGCTTTTGCAGCGGCATGCACTTCTTCATTGGTCGCATCTTCCGCACCGATACGGATATTATCCTCAATCGAACGGTTGAACATACCGGCATCCTGAAACACAGTCGCCATAGCTTTGCGTAGAGAAGAGCGGCTGACGCTGCGGGTATCTGTACCGTCAATGGTGATGTGACCTGCAACGGGATCGTAAACGCGCTGCAACAGATTGATCAGCGTGGTTTTACCGGCACCTGTCGGGCCGACAATCGCCACGGTCTGACCAGCTTTGGCTGTGAATGAAATATCATAGACGCCCTGACCGGAGTTGCGGAATTCATAGGTCACTTTGTCGAAGACAACTTCACCCTGCACATTTTTCAGATCATTGGCAGATTGCGGTTCTTCATGCACAGCCACAGCATCTTCCATTGCGAAGAACTCTTCCAGTTTTGCACGCGAAGAGGCGGTCTGGTTGATGAAGTTGCTAATCTGGTCAAGACGGCCGATCATCAGCTGCGCAAAACCGATAAAGGTAATCACTTCACCCACGCGCAGCTGGCCTTTGGATACCAGATAGGCACCGATCAGCAGCACAATAACCATTGAGATGGTGGAAGCCATACGGTTAAGACCGCTGGCCAGTGCCCACCAGTTCAGCACCGGACGCTGGGTTTTTTCCAGTGTCGCAGCATATTCACGCAAAGCAGCGGATTCCGAGCTTATGCGGTTATAGCTCTGTAATACGGAGATATTGCCGATTGTATCGCTGATATGTTCAAAAACCTTGTGATGATGGCGCTCAACGGCAGCCTGACCATCTTTGGTTTTCTGAATAACCAACTGTCCGATCATCACATAAATTGCACCGAGAACCATCAGTACCAGTGTCAGGCGTGTATCCATGCTCAGCGCAGTCGGGATCAGCACAGCCAGTGCCACAATCGTGGTCAGGTGGTTGCGCATGAATTCCAGCCACAGTGTGAACAGCGTATCCGTTGCACGGATCAGTGTGTGCAACGCATTGGAAGTGCCGCGCTGCTGGTGCCATGCCAGCGGCATGGTGATGATGCCTTCATAGGATTTGGTCAGCACGCCGAGACGACGTTTGTGCGCCAGCCGGTCAGCGCCACGGGCGACCAGCACAACAGCAATAATGTTGAATACGCCAAGACCTGCCCAGAGTGCGAGGGTCGGAATAATGACGGTCTTTTGTGAAATAGCATCAATGACCCGACCAAACAGGACGGGTTCGAAAATGGTGATCACACCAAGTGCAATATTTGCCAGCACGATGAGTGCTGTCGCTGTTTTCTCAGCGGAGAGATATTGCAGGGATCTCCAGTAAACGCGCACAATAGACACTGGCCACTCCGGTATAAAAGTCTGACTGAATTATACCCGCCGGTCAGATCGCGGTTTGAAAAACAGATGTTTAGCGGCAGCGGGAACATGATCCTGATTGCCTGAAACTGCAATGAAAATTGGTGTTCATAAGTGGCAATTTAAGTGCGAAACTGACCATAAATTACAACGGCTTGTAACCTGCTGTGATCTTTGTGATTAAGGTATTGAAAGAATACTGTTTTTCATTCTGTTCAGGAAATTTAATGGATTTAAATATTTGGTGAAAAATCAGTGTTTTGTGGCATTTTCATAAAGAGATTTCGGTCGCTGCGGCCATAAGCGGAAAAAGGTCGCCTTCGAACGGCTTCAGGTGCAGAAAATATAGTCTCATACGCATTGGCGCTATCTAATGTTTCCCTTTAGCTGCGAAATGCTCTAGGAGCTTATTTCAGAGTATATAGGCTGTACGGCAGGCATTAAAATTTGCCGCCGTGATTGTGCCCCAAATTTTAGCGGAATAAATATAATATGGCTGGCGTAGAACTTAAAACCGTAGATGCAGACGAAACAGGCATGCGCCTTGATCGCTGGTTCAAAGTGCATTTTCCGGGGCTTGGCTTCGGCCATTTGCAAAAGCTGCTGCGCTCCGGTCAGATCCGTGTGGATGGTGGTCGGGCGAAAGCTGACAGCCGTTTGCAGGCGGGGCAGGCTGTGCGTATTCCGCCGCTTGGCCTTGATGAGAAAAATGACAATACACCGCTGACCGGCAAAACGATCCGTAATCAGGATGATGGTGACGTTCTCAAGAAAATGCTGATTTTTGAGAATGAGAAAGTCTATGTTTTTAACAAGCCGTCCGGTTTGGCAGTGCAGGGTGGTTCCGGTGTGGTGCGCAGTGTCGATTCGATGCTTGAAGCATGGCGCAATAAACGTGGTGAGAAACCGCGTCTTGTGCACCGTCTCGACCGTGATACATCCGGTGTTCTGGTGGTTGCGAAAACCCGTAGTGCCGCACAGGCGCTGACCAAAGCTTTCCGTGAGCGCGATACCAAGAAAACCTATTGGGCACTGGTCAAAGGCGTACCGCGTAAGCGTGAGAACAAAATCTCCACATGGCTGGTAAAAGACAGCACGCCGGATGGCGATCGTATGCGTGTTTGCCAGCATGGTGAGCCGGATTCCGATCACGCAGTGTCTTTCTACCGCGTGCTGGAAACAGCAGGACAAAACCTGTCATGGCTGGAATTAGAGCCTTATACTGGTCGTACCCACCAGTTGCGTATCCATATGCTGCATCTGGGGCATCCGATTATCGGTGATCCGAAATATTTTGATGCTGATATCAATTGGGATTTCCCGGGCGGTGTGCAGAACCGTCTGCATCTTCATGCACGGCGCATCCGCATTCCTAATCCGGGCGGCGGTGGCATCATTGATGTTTCGGCACCATTGCCACCGCATATGGTGCAGTCGTGGAACCTGCTTGGTTTCGACGCGGATGCAGAACAGGACTGATGATTGCTGCGTATTCTGAAAGTAAGGCTGATTAATACAGTCCGGAATATGTTTTAAGCGGGGGCTGAAATGAGCAGTACGACAGGGAGCGCAACGTCAGCAACAGGGCGGCTGGTGACTGGCTATGAGCGTCGCTCAACCATAGATAGTATGGGTGTGGCGTTGATGCTGTTTATCTGCATCAGCTGGGGTATGAATCAGGTTGCTATTAAAATCGGCAATCAGGGGGTTAACCCGATGTATATGGCCGCTGCGCGCTCTTTTGTCGGCGGCTTCCTTGTGTTTCTGTGGTGCCGCCTTCGCGGTATCGCTCTGTTTGAAAAAGACAAAACACTTATCCCCGGACTGGTAATAGGTGTGCTGTTCGGCCTTGAATTCGTGTTGATTTTTGCGGGGCTGGACTTCACCAGTGCTGGCCGCTCCACGCTGATGATGAATACAATGCCGTTCTGGGTAGCGATCGGCGCGCATTTTCTACTGGGTGAGCGTATGCGGCCGCTAACCGTGCTGGGCATGGTTGTTGCCTTTAGTGGTGTGGTGCTGGTTCTGTCCGATGAATTGTCGATGCCGGGTGAGAATGCGATTTACGGCGATATTCTGTGCCTGATCTCCAGTGTTTTCTGGGCGGCAACAACGCTGGTTATTAAAAAGACCACTTTGAATGATGCCGCGCCGGAAAAAACACTGCTCTATCAATTGCTGATTGCCGCTATTGTGCCACTGCCATTTGCACCCATGCTGGGCGATGCAGTGCGCGATCCGACATTGCTGACCTATGCGGCCTTTGTGTTTCAGTCGGCCTTTATTGTCGCTTTCACCTATCCTTTGTGGTTCTGGATGATCCGCCGTTATCCGGCCTCGGCACTGTCGAATTTCGCGCTGCTGATCCCTGCTTTCGGGGTGATGCTGAGCGGATTTGTGCTGGGCGAGCCGATGAGCTGGAAATTGTTTGCGGCTCTTGGTCTGATCGCAGGCGGGTTATTTATTGCAAATTATGCACAGCGCGTTGCTGTGCGCAAAGCTGCTCTGCAGTTTGATACCCGAAATGCAGAGCTGAGTAAGACGATGCAGGAAAAAGCCACATCATGAAACTGGTGCTGTTTGATTGTGACGGAACGCTGGTTAATAGTGGCGGCGTTATTCATCGCTGTATAGCAGAAACATTTGCCAATGCAGGTCTGCGTGTGCCGGAATTAAGCGAGACACAGGAGATTATCGGCCTGACGCTTAATCTGGCGATTTCGCAGATTTCAGGTATTGCGATGGGTGCCGAGGTTGAGCATCTGACCGAGCAGTATAAAAAGCAGTTCACGGTCATACGGCAGGAGGCGGGTTTCGACGAGCCGCTTTATGAAGGCATTGCCGGGTTGATTGATGCGCTGGCTGTGCAGGATGATATATTGCTAGGCATGGTCACGGGCAAATCCCGCCGTGGTGTGCGTTCTGTCATGGAGCGGCATGGCTTTGAGCCATATTTCCATGTATCACGCTGCGCAGACGACTGCCCGTCCAAGCCGCATCCGGCAATGGTGCTGGAATGTTGCCACGAGACGGGTTGCGATGTGTCGCAGACCTTTGTAATCGGTGACACAACTTACGATATGATGATGGCAGGCAGTGCCGGTGCCACTGCTATCGGTGTGAATTGGGGCTATCACAAGCCCGAAAGATTAAGCGAGGCGGGAGCCGCTGTGATTTTGCAGTATCCGCTGGATTTGCTGACAAAGCTCGGTTGCTGATCGCAGGGACAGAGGCTTTGAGGCGGAATAATTAGGAAATATTATGCGCAACATTCTTGAAGATATTGAACAGGCGCGGCTCGATCACGAGGCGATGTTGTCAGACCCTGATCCGGTTATCCGGGCACAAAAGCAGATGCTGACACCTTTGCCGAAGCGTTTTTACAAGGACGTGTCTGTCGGTGCTTATGATGGCGGCGGCTTTGCTGTTCTGCTCGATGGCAAGCTGGTGAATACACCCCTGCGCAACAAGCTGGTGCTGCCAACTGAGGCTGCGGCGCAGATCATTGCAGAAGAATTTGCCCGTCAGACGACCAATATTGATCCGAAAGATATGCCTGCCACCCGTCTGGTCAATACGGCCATTGATGGTGTTGCTGCGGAAACGCAGGCCGTGCTGGAAGAAATCCTGCGCTTTGCGGGCTCCGATTTGCTTTGCTATCGCGCAGACAGCCCGAAAGAACTGGTGGAACGTCAGCGTGAAAACTGGGACCCGCTGCTCGACTGGGCGGCAACTCTTGGTGCTTCCTTTGAGGTGACTGAAGGACTGATGCATGTGGCGCAGCCGCGTGAGGCGCTCGCTGCATTTGGCGCGCATTTGCGACTGGTGTCTGATCCGGTTGCGCTGGCGGCTCTGCATGTAATGACCACGCTTTGTGGCTCGGCAATCACCGGTCTGGCACTGTTTAAAGGTGCAGTTGACGTGGATACCGCTTGGAAAGCCGCGCACGTTGATGAGGACTGGACGATTGAGCAGTGGGGCGATGATGAAGAGGCGCAGGCACGCCGCGCATGGCGCGAGAAGGAAATCCGCGCCGCTGATGCGCTGGTTAAAGCGCTGTAAAACCTCTGAACTATTTTGAAATTAAAGCCGTATCAGTAATGCTGATGCGGCTTTTTTTATAATGTTGTTTCTATAAGATTTAATTTTATCAATGGTTTGTGGCGATAAGCTTCTGTTTAGATTCAGGTAAATAAAAAACCCCGCCACTGGCGGGGTTTTTCATCGGGAGAATGTATTAGCAGGAGTAATACATGTCGAACTCAATCGGATGCGGAGCCATTTCAAAGCGCATAACTTCCTGCATTTTCAGCTCAATGAAGCTGTCGATCTGGTCATCGCTGAACACGTCGCCAGCTTTGAGGAAGGCGCGATCTTTGTCGAGGCTCTGGAGCGCTTCACGCAGAGAACCGCAAACGGTTGGGATCTTCTTCAGTTCTTTGGCTGGCAGATCATAAAGATCTTTATCCATTGCCTGGCCCGGATGGATCTTGTTCTTGATACCGTCAAGACCAGCCATCAGAATGGCAGCAAAGCAATAGTATGGGTTTGCTGTCGGATCAGGGAAGCGGACTTCCAGACGCTTTGATTTTGGCGAGTTGCCAAATGGAATACGGCAGGAGGCCGAGCGGTTGCGGGCGGAATAAGCCAGCAGAACAGGGGCTTCGTAACCCGGAACCAGACGCTTATAAGAGTTGGTTGATGGGTTGGTGAAGGCATTCAGTGCTTTGGCATGTTTGATCACGCCGCCGATGAAGAACAGGCAGCTTTCTGACAGGCCGGCATATTCATTGCCTGCGAAAGTCGGCTTGCCGTCTTTCCAGATCGATACGTGAACATGCATACCCGAACCATTGTCACCAAAGATTGGCTTTGGCATGAAGGTTGCGGTCTTACCATAGGCATTTGCAGTCTGGTGAACCACATATTTGAAGAGCTGCATCTTGTCGGCATTAGCGACGAGCGTGTCGAACTTCACGCCGAGTTCGTGCTGAGCGGCTGCAACTTCATGGTGATGCTTTTCAACGGTTACGCCCATTTCGGACAGAACTGTGAGCATTTCCGAGCGCATATCCTGACAGCTGTCGATTGGCGGTACAGGGAAATAACCGCCTTTAACGCGCGGACGGTGCCCCATATTGCCGGTATCGTAGTCAGTGTCATCATTGGATGGCAGCTCGCTGGAATCCAGCTTGAAGCCTGTGTTGTAAGGATCGTTTTTGTATTTTACATCGTCGAAGATGAAGAATTCAGCTTCAGGGCCGATGAATACTGTATCGCCGATACCGAGCGACTTCACATAGGCTTCTGCTTTTTTAGCGGTGCCGCGCGGATCGCGGTTGTAGTTTTCGCCGGTAACAGGATCGAGAATATCGCAAAGCAGAACCAGAGTGGACGCTGCAAAGAACGGGTCCATGTGAGCGGAAGCCGGATCCGGCATCAGAACCATGTCGGATTCATTGATGGCTTTCCAGCCGCCGATGGAGGAGGCGTCGAACATAACGCCGTCAGCAAACATTTCTTCATCAACCATACCCACATCCATAGTCACATGGTGCAGCTTGCCTTTAGGGTCGGTGAAGCGCAGATCAACGAATTTTACGTCGTTGTCAGAAATCAGTTTCAGAATGTCATGGGCGGTCGTCATATGCAGTTTTCCTATTGAACGACGTTAAGCAGAAAATTCAGACCGGATAACCGGTAAAGCATTTACAGTCAGATAGCGTCAGGACCGGTTTCACCGGTACGTATGCGGATCACTTCTTCAACACTGGAGATAAAGATTTTACCATCGCCGATACGGCCGGTTTGTGCGGCTTTGCGGATGGCTTCTACTGCGGCATCTACTGCATCATCGGCGAGCACGACTTCGATTTTGACCTTTGGCAAAAAATCAACAACATATTCAGCGCCGCGATACAGCTCTGTATGGCCTTTTTGCCGGCCAAAACCTTTAGCCTCAAGAACGGTGATGCCTTGCAGGCCGACGTCCTGAAGCGCTTCTTTGACTTCATCAAGTTTGAAAGGCTTAATGATAGCTTCGATTTTTTTCATCAGAATGCTGCCTCCGTTTATTTCTGAGCCTTGCATGGGCCTTGCTGTATGATAAGCATAAATCATGCCAAAATATGCATTGAATGTTTTAAAGAGTAAAATTTTATAATTATTAATGCGGCAACAGAATTCCGGTTACCGAGCGTGAACTCAGTCACTTGAAATACTTGAGTTATTTCTACAGAAAATAAAAAGACATGTTTTTAAAGACCCTAAAAATATGCGAAGATTTCGCCTAAGAATGTATCTGTTCTGCGTTTGCACGAAAAATCAGCAGGGATGAAAATGACAGGTAGCTTTATTCTGCCTAAAATTTAGGCAGAATGCGTATCAAATAAGCATGAGTGAGACGGTGAAGCATTCTCGCAGGAGCCTGATATGGAATTATTGACGCCGGATGAGATGGGGCAGGCTGACCGGATTACTATTGCGGGTGGCATAGATAGCTATGATCTGATGCAGAGTGCCGGTCAGGCGGTGTATAAGGAATGTATGAGGCTTTGGCCTGAAGCATTGCGAATTGCTGTATTGTGCGGCCACGGCAATAATGGTGGTGACGGATATGTTGTTGCCCGCCTTTACCGGCAATCGGGCAGGCAGACATATTGCTTCTTCGATTTGCCGCCTCATGATTATACAGATGCCCGTCAGGCACTGGATGATTATCGTGCAGAGGGCGGTGATACGCTGCCATTGTCGAAGTTTGATCCGCTGGAATTTGATCTGATTATTGATGCATTCTACGGGGCAGGATTGGCGCGCGATATTACCGGCGCGATTGCAGATTGTATTGATGCACTTAATCAATCCGGTAAATCAGTCTGTGCAATTGATCTGCCAAGCGGTGTATCAGGGCTGACAGGGCAGGTGATGGGCATCGCCGTGCAGGCGGAACATACGGTAACCTTTTTTCGTAAAAAGCCCGGACATTTATTGCAGCCTGGCCGCGCATTTTGCGGGGACGTTCATGTCTGCGATATCGGTATTGAACCATCGGTGCTTAGAACAATATCTGTGTGCCTTTATGAAAACAGGCCGGAGCTCTGGCGTGATGTTCTCCCTGTCACACAGACCAATGCCCATAAATTCACACGCGGGCATGTTGCTGTATTTTCTGGCGGAATGCTCTCAACCGGTGCGGCGCGCCTGAGTGCCGCAGCTGCCGCACGCAGCGGTGCAGGGCTGGTGACGATGATTGCACCACATGATGCTTTGTCTGTGCATGCCGCACATCTGACGGGCACGATGCTGCATGCTTTGGGTGAGACGGCTGACATATTACGTTTCATCAGAGTGCGAAAAGTCAAAGCGGCAGTTCTGGGGCCTGCCTTTGGTGATTTGCCAAGGGCGCGAGAACTCATTTGTGCATTGTTGGCAGATGCCAATGATGAAGCTGCATTGAAATATCTGGTCATTGATGCGGATGGTATCACAGCATTTAAAGACCAGTCGCAAATGTTATTTTCAGCGGCAGAACAGTCAGATTGTGCGGTTGTTCTGACGCCGCATGAGGGAGAGTTTCAGCGCTTGTTTGGTGAGCAGGTTGATGGTGCTGCGGGCAAAGTTGAAAAAGCGCGGCAGGCAGCAAAGCTCAGTCATTGCATTGTGATTAATAAAGGGCCGGATACCGTGATTGCTGCACCGGATGGCCGTGCAGCAATTAATAGCAACGGCACTGCATTACTGGCAACTGCTGGCTCCGGTGATGTGCTGACCGGTATTATTGCAGGGCTATGTGCACAAGGCATGCCGGCATTTGAGGCTTCCTGTGCTGCTGCGTGGATTCATGCTGAAACGGCCAATTGTTTTGCTGAGACAGCGCCAGTTGGAATGATAGCAGAAGATATGCCGGAGCTGATCTTGAAGGTTTGGGCAAAGCTGGAGCAAGATCGGCTGCTTCACAATTAGAGCATATCCCGAAAAGCGGGAACCGGTTTTCGGATAAGATACGCCAAAAATAAATAGATAGAGTATTTCCTATAATTCGAGATAAACCGGATATGCTCCAGACAAGACGGCTTTTAACGCCTGCACTTATCAATAAAAACGCCGCCTGTTGAAATCAGACGGCGTTTTATTTTATTCGGCTGCGAGTGTCTTATTGTCCGGTCGACGTTCCAGAAGTTCTTTCAGGAAGTGACCGGTATAAGAGCGTGGCTCAGTAACAATATCTTCCGGACGTCCTGCCGCAACAATCTCACCGCCACCGTCACCACCTTCAGGACCCAGATCCAGCACCCAATCCGCAGTTTTGATAACTTCGAGATTGTGCTCGATTACGGCAACCGTATTGCCCTGATCGACCAGCTCGTGCAGTACTTCCAGCAGTTTGGCAACGTCGTGGAAATGCAAGCCGGTTGTTGGCTCATCAAGAATATAAAGCGTTTTACCGGTTGCGCGGCGTGACAGTTCCTTGGCGAGCTTGACACGTTGCGCTTCACCACCGGAAAGCGTGGTCGCCTGTTGGCCGATTTTGATATAGCCAAGGCCAACACGATGCAGCGTTTCCATCTTGTCGCGGATGCTTGGCACCGCAGAGAAGAATTCCACACCTTCTTCAACCGTCATATCAAGAACATCGGCGATGCTCTTGCCTTTAAACAAAACTTCCAATGTTTCACGGTTGTAGCGTTTGCCGTTACACACATCACAAGTCACGTAAACATCCGGCAGGAAGTGCATCTCAATCTTGATAACACCGTCACCCTGACAGGCCTCACAGCGACCGCCTTTGACGTTGAAAGAGAAGCGGCCAGGCTGATAACCGCGCGCCTTGGCTTCCGGCAGACCGGCAAACCAGTCGCGGATTGGAGTGAATGCGCCGGTATAGGTTGCCGGATTGGAGCGCGGCGTGCGACCGATTGGTGACTGATCAATATCAATCACCTTGTCGAGCAGTTCCAGACCTTCAATCCGGTCATGCTCTGCCGGATGCTCGCGTGATCCCATGATTTTGCGCGATGCAGCCTTGTAAAGCGTTTCAATCAGGAAGGTGGACTTGCCGCCGCCGGATACACCAGTAACAGCTGTGAAAGTACCAAGTGGAATTTCACCGGTTACATTTTTCAGATTGTTGGCGCGCGCGCCGACAACTTTAATTCGCTTTGATTTGGTGATTTTACGACGTTCAGCCGGAACCATAACCTGCAAAGCGCCCGACAGATATTTGCCAGTGATCGAATTTGGATTGTTTATCACTTCGGACGGTGTGCCCTTAGCAATAATCTGACCGCCATGAACACCAGCTGCCGGACCAATATCAACCACATAATCGGCAGTGAGGATTGCATCCTCATCATGCTCAACCACAATCACTGTATTACCGAGATCGCGCAGGTGGCGCAGCGTATCCAGCAGGCGTGCATTGTCGCGCTGATGCAGACCGATAGAAGGTTCATCAAGCACATAGAGAACGCCGGTCAGGCCGGAGCCGATCTGCGAGGCCAGACGAATACGCTGGCTCTCACCACCGGAAAGCGTGCCGGAATTACGTGACAGTGACAGATAATCCAGCCCGACATCGTTGAGAAAGCGCAGGCGCTCACGGATTTCTTTCAGGATACGTGCGGCAATTTCATTCTGCTTGTCATTGAACTGCTGATCAATCGTGCTGAACCACTGGTCAGCATTGCGGATCGACATTTCCGTCAGCTGGCCGATATGCATCATGCCGACTTTTACCGCCAATGCTTCCGGCTTCAGGCGATAGCC
Source organism: Pseudochrobactrum sp. sp1633 (assembly GCF_030376605.1). Classification (GTDB taxonomy): domain Bacteria; phylum Pseudomonadota; class Alphaproteobacteria; order Rhizobiales; family Rhizobiaceae; genus Pseudochrobactrum. The sequence continues at coordinate 171,095 of NZ_JARRAE010000001.1, forward strand.
TGCGCAAGACGGGCAAGGCGTGGCCGACATATAGCGTTCAATCTCTTCACGCGACCAGTTGGAATCTGTTTCTTTCCAGCGGCGTTGTAGATTGGGAATGACGCCTTCAAATGTCTTGGTGGTTTCGTATGAGCGCGAGCCGTCTTTATAGACAAAGGTGATTTCCTTGCCTTTCGTGCCATGAAGCACAGCTTTTTGCGCTTCCTCGCTCAGATCCTGCCATTTATCTGCCAGCTTGAAGCCATAGGCCTTGCCCAGTGCTTCCAGCGTCTGATTGTAATATGGCGAGGAGGATTTTGCCCAAGGTGCAATTGCTCCGTCTTTCATGCGCAGGGCTTCATCCGGCACAATCAGGTTCGGGTCAATCGCTTGCTGTGAGCCAAGGCCGTCACAGGTCGGGCAGGCACCAAACGGATTGTTGAAGGAGAACAGGCGCGGCTCAATCTCGGCAATAGTAAAGCCGGAGACAGGGCAGGCGAATTTCTCTGAGAACAGCACGCGCTCGTGGGTGTCGTTCTTGGATTTGTTGACGCTGTCTGCTGCGGTTTCTTCCGGAGGCAGGGGCTTGTCGGCAAATTCTGCAATCGCCAGACCTTCTGCCAGTTGCAGACAGGTTTCAAGGCTGTCTGCCAAACGTGAGGCCAGATCAGGGCGCACAACAACGCGGTCGACAACCACATCAATGTCGTGTTTGTATTTCTTGTCCAGTGCAGGTGCATCAGCTATTTCATAGAAAACACCGTCAATCTTGACGCGCTGGAAGCCTTTTTTCTGCAACTCTGCCAGCTCTTTACGATATTCGCCCTTACGGCCGCGTACAATCGGCGCCATGATATAAAGGCGGGTACCTTCTTCAAAAGCCATGATCCGGTCAACCATCTGGCTGACGGTCTGGCTTTCAATCGGCAGGCCGGTGGCCGGTGAGTAAGGAATACCAACGCGGGCATAGAGCAGGCGCAAATAGTCGTAAATCTCGGTAACAGTTCCCACAGTCGAACGCGGATTGCGGCTGGTGGTTTTCTGTTCAATAGAAATCGCCGGTGACAGACCGTCAATCTGGTCAACATCCGGCTTCTGCATCATTTCCAGAAACTGACGCGCATAGGCTGAAAGGCTTTCTACATAGCGGCGCTGACCTTCAGCATAGATTGTATCAAACGCGAGCGATGATTTACCCGAGCCGGAAAGGCCGGTCATAACAATAAGCTTGTCCCGGGGCAGGTCGATGTCGACATTTTTAAGATTGTGTTCGCGTGCGCCGCGAATGGAGATAAATTTTTGATCGCTCATCAGCATACAGCCTGCGGTTGGTGCGGAACAGTTTCTATCCGGAAATTGAGAGAAGGGCAGGATTACAAATTGTCAGCCACCGAAACTCTGACAGTTATATAGGTGCGTCCTGCTCAATCTCAATATTGACCGGAATTGTACCAGATTTATGGAAATGACTTTCACAACGGCTTGTTCAAAAAATCATCTCACAATTTTGGAGAGTTTATAGAACAAAATATGAACCTAAGTCCAGTCAGATTTTTGTAGTAAGGACGAAAACAAGTTTTTGGCTAAGTTGGTACAATTGCGATGTAATATAATGTGAAGAGCTGTGAGTTGACGACAAGCGCTCTCGGGGGCACACTAAACCTATCTTCAGCACCAGCGGAGGAAAGGGTGAAAACCCCGAAAATGCTGAAGACGGGCGCAAGCCCAGACAGGAACTTATACTGTTCCGCGCGCAAACAGGAGGAATATAAGGATGAGTCCACCTGACTATGCATGACGGTATCACACCGTCGAAAACTAGTGTTTTTTCTGAAGCTACCGGATTTCTATAACGGCTGTCTGCAATGATAGTACGAATAGAATGATCAATGAAAATATCTGCCGGTTTATCCGCTTCGTGCGATAAACAACCATGATATTGGATTTGTTGAAAGTGGAATGGTTCTGGAAATTATAGCTGAATGCTATATCTGCGGTTCAGAGCCGACTATCACAAATGAAAGTTGAAGTGTGGTTTTACTGAAAGAGCAACAATCTATCATTTCTGCAGATACTCTGCCTTTAGGGCAGCCTTCTGATCGCTTGCCGGCGAATGACTACCGGCAAAATGGGATGAACCCCAATCAAAAGCCCTGCGCGCCAAAATAAGTGAGCGGCAGGGCATTTTTGTATGTTTTTATTTGTTTCATAAAACCTGTTTTTTCGGCAGATGAGCCGTTACCTATCTCCCCCCGCATTATGATGACGAAATAAACCTGCCGGTAATGGCGGGATGAAAGCGATTGCGCTGACAAAATTGCGATGCTTATATGCGCGCGGTGGTATCGGGGAGCATTAAAAATATCGCCACGGAGGGTTCTCATGGATCAAAACAAAGGAACAGAGTTTCTTTTGTTAAGCGTAATTTTGGACGGAGGCGGCTCCTGCTTGTTCTGAAATTGCGCTGATTGCAGAATATGGAAATAGTTTTAATGACAAGCACATCGCATAAACCGCGCGCACGCGATCTGGGTATTCCTTTCACAGGGAAAACCGGTCCGAATAACGCTATCACCGATGTTGAAGGCGTGACCGTCGGTTACTCGACGATTATTGAGGGTGAGGGTAAGCTCGAAACCGGTAAAGGGCCTGCGCGCACGGGGGTGACTGCCATTCTGCCGCGCGGAAAGACATTCAATCCGGTCTTTGCCGGCTGGACATCTTTCAATGGCAATGGCGAGATGACCGGCACGACATGGATCGAGGAAAGCGGCTTTCTGGAAGGGCCGATTGCCATCACCAACACCCATAGCGTCGGTGTGGTGCGGGATTCCGTTGTTTCATGGCTGATTGATAATGATCTGACTGGCCCGCATTTCAAAGACCTTTACTGGCTGCTGCCGGTGGTAGCTGAAACATGGGACGGTATCCTGAATGATATCAACGGCATGCATGTGAAAAAAGAGCATGTCTATGTCGCGCTGGATAATGCCACAGGCGGTAAAATTGCTGAAGGCAATGTCGGCGGCGGTACCGGTATGAACCTGTTCCATTTTAAAGGCGGTACGGGCACATCTTCGCGGAAACTGAATGATGAAGAGGGCGGGTATACTGTCGGCGTGCTGGTGCAGGGCAATTTCGGCAGACGTCAGGATCTGATGATCGCCGGTGTTCCTGTTGGTGCGGAAATCACCGAGTTGATGCAGGATACGTCATGGACGCGTGAGGAAAGCGGCTCGATTATCGTGGTTGTAGCAACCGATGCACCACTGCTTCCGCATCAGCTTAAGCGGCTGACACGCCGTGTTTCTGTTGGTCTTGGTCGCGTTGGCGGTTTTGGCGCGAATGGTAGCGGTGATATTTTTATTGCTTTCTCAACGGCTAATCCCGATGCTTTCAGCCGTGAAGAAACCACCAAAATGGAAATGGTTTCCAATAATAAAATGGATCCGCTCATTCATGCTACTGCACTGGCAACCGAAGAGGCGATTATCAATGCGATGATTGCTGCGGAAACCATGAAAGGACGCGATGATAATATCTCATACGCACTCCCTCATGATCGCCTGATTGAGGTGATGAAGAAGTATAACAGACACTCTGAATGAAATTTATGATCGAGAGGCGGCTGTGAGGCCGCTTCTTGGTTGCGAACAGGGGCAGTTCGCTTTATTCGATGCTCTAACAGCAGTTTTTGCAGCAGAGATATTTATGAATATTCACGACACAGCCCTGAACGGTGATGCGGGTTCAGACTTGCAGGACAATGCAGCTAAGCCTGCGCCGGTTTCTGATATCAGTCAGGAACTGGATGATTATGCCTCGATGAGTGACGAGGATATGAGCGGTGAGGGTTGTCATCCGCTGTTCCGCAATGTCCCGTCTTCTGTCGGCTTTAACAAGCTTCGTAAACGCTTGCTGCGCCAGACCCGTCAGGCGATGGATGATTTCGCAATGGTGCGCCCGGGCGACCGTTGGTTGGTGGCGCTATCTGGGGGTAAAGATTCCTATGGCCTTCTGGCGCTGCTGCTGGATTTGAAATGGCGCGGTCTCCTGCCGGTGGAATTGCTTGCCTGCAATCTGGATCAGGGGCAGCCGAATTTTCCGAAACATATCCTGCCGGATTATCTGATCAAAAATCAGATCGAGCATCGCATTGAATATCAGGATACCTATTCGATCGTGACGGATAAGGTGCCGGAAACTCAAACCTATTGCGCGCTTTGCTCCCGTCTGCGTCGCGGTAATCTCTACCGTGTTGCGCGTGAAGAGGGCTGCTCGGCGCTGGTTCTCGGTCATCACCGCGAGGATATTCTAGAAACTTTCTTTATGAACCTCTTTCATGGTGGTCGTCTGGCATCGATGCCGCCGAAACTGCTGAATGATGAAGGTGATCTGCTGGTACTGCGCCCGCTTGCCTATGCGGCAGAAGATGATCTGGCAAAGTTTGCTTCAGCAATGGAATTCCCGATCATCCCTTGTGATCTGTGCGGCAGTCAGGACGGCCTGCAACGCAATATGATGAAGGCGATGCTGACCGATATTGAAAAGCGTATGCCGGGTCGTAAAGATACGATGATCCGCGCGCTGGCCAATGTGCGCCCGAGCCATTTGCTGGATCGTAAGATTTTTGATTTCGCGTCGCTCGTAGCACCGGAACTATCCTCCTCCTCAGAAGAATAACGGAAGCAGACTATGTTCGATCATCATGAGATTAACTGGCTGGCCGATTTGCTCAGCTCGACCGCTGATACTGAAATTCTGCCGCGTTTTCGCAGACTGGATAGCTGTGATATCCGTCAGAAAACCTCTGCCGCTGATCTGGTGACTGAAGCTGATGTGAATTCGGAAAAGGTGATTACAGCGGCTCTGCGTGAGCGCTTTGCCGGTGCGATGATTGTTGGTGAAGAAGCATGCAGTGATAATCCGGCGCTGTTGGATGGTCTGAATTCTGCTGATTTGGCTTTCACCATTGATCCGGTGGATGGCACATTCAATTTCGCATCCGGTGTGCCACTGTTTGGTGTCATGCTGTCCGTGAATATCAAGGGCGAGACAGTTGCCGGTATTATTTATGATCCGATGGGGCGTGACTGGCTGATCGGCGTTAAAGGCGCAGGGAGCTATATCCGTCGTGCCGACGGCAGTGAGCACAAAGTGCAAGTTGCTAAAGCACCGGCGCTCAAGGAAATGACCGGCTGTGTGTCTTGGCAATATCTGCCGGAACCTGATCGCACGCTGGTTGCCGGTAATCAGGCGAAGTTTCTCTCGCATCTCGGCTATCGCTGTGCAGCGCATGAATATCGCGTGATCGCCACCGGTTCTGCGCATTTTGCGGTCTATAACAAGCTGATGCCTTGGGATCATCTGCCGGGAAATCTGATCCATCAGGAAGCCGGTGGTTATACTGCGCGGTTTGACGGCAGTGCCTATATGCCCGGTCATGTTGATGGCGGGTTGATTATCGCACCGGATAAAGACAGCTGGCAGGCGATCAAACAGGCGCTGTGGCAGAAGTAATCAGAGATAATAATAAAAAAAGGCCGCTAAATGCGGCCTTTTCCTTTGGTTTATTTTTCAACCACATGCTGCGGTGAAGGAGATACCGCGCGGAATAGTTTGCCCTGTTCCGCAATCAGCACAAACACCATCGCGATAGCACCGACAATGAAATAGCCAAGCGCCATTGGCACGGTTGTTCCGTTGAAGGACTGGCCAATCAGCATACCAATCGCTGCGCCTGTCAGTGACTGTACGAAGCCGAGAACGGATGAGGCTGTGCCTGCGACTTGCCCCAGTGGCTCCATAGCCAGCGCATTGAAATTACCACCGATTGAGCCGAAGCAGAACATGATCAGTGCAAAAATCACGATGTAAATCGGAAACGGCACAGGCCCTTCAAAGAAAACCGACAGCAGGAACAGCAGCAGGCTGAGGCTGATAAAGGTAATCAGCAGCACTTGTGAAATACGACGCATGCCAAAGCGGCCGACCATCCGTGAATTCAGAAAGGCTGACAGTGCCATGAAAGCCGCAACAGCGGCAAAAGCCAGCGGAAAGCCTCTGCCTAGGTCATAAATTCCGACATAAATCTGCTGGGCAGAGTTAATGAAGCCGAACAATGAGCCGAGCATAAAAGATGCGGCCAGCGTGTAGCAGAATGCCACGCGGTTGCCGATGACGATGCCAAAGCCGCTGATAATGGACTTGGCAGTGAAAGGGCGCCGGTTTTCCGGTGCCAGTGTTTCCGGCATGCGGGAATAAGCCCAGAAGCCGATGACACAGGCAAACAAAGCCATAAAGCCGAAAATCATATGCCATTCGGAGAAGATCAGAATGACCTCACCGGTTGCCGGTGCAATCACCGGAACGATCATAAAGACCATCATGGCGAGCGACATGATTTCAGCCATAGCGCGGCCGGAATAACGGTCACGGACAATGGAGACGGTCATCACACGGGTAGCTGCTGCACCGATGCCTTGCAGGAAGCGCAAGACCAGCAGCATATTAAATTCCGGCACCCAGACACAGGCCAGAGACGTGACGACATAGATACCAATGCCGATGAGTAAGGGCTTTTTACGGCCGAAACGGTCACTGATCGGGCCATAAAGGAGTTGCGAGACTGCAAAACCGAACAAGTAGACCGTGACGACATATTGGTGATGGTTCGGGGTGAGAACCCCGAGCGACGAGCCGATTTCGGAAAGCGCGGGCAGCATCACGTCAATCGCCAGCGCGTTGATAGCCATCAGCGCAGCGATCAGGGCAATGAATTCCACTTTCGACAGTTTGAAACCATCAGAAGCTTGGTTGCCGGATGCAGATGATACACCTGCGGGGAGTTCACTTTTCATTTGTTGTCATGCCTTATCCGGCCAGAAACATTGCCGGAAAAATATATTTGCGGATCAGTGAACAGCAGGATTGGTCGTAACAATATCTGCTGCCGATATTGTCTTCGGCCGGACACTGAAGCGATGTTCCGGAAGCTGGAATGATTTCGGAACAGGAGCGCAGAAATATTTAAATATCTGCGCATCAATAAGGGGCGAAAGCCGTGCAACCTCAAAGCCGGATACAGGGGCGTTCGCAATCTTGTGCCTGAAACATCAGGGAGACATTTACTCGCAGCGGGATTACGCACCTTTGTGAAGGCGGTGCCGCAGATAAATGGTTTTTGAAAATGTTTAAATCGGTAAAATTGATCGCTGTTTAAGCAAGCTGTTTAGTTCATTTTTCTAACGAAGCAATTTTATTGGCCGACAGTTGCCAACATATAGGGATTTGCGAAGATCGCAATCTGACCTGACGGCTAAATTCTATTTAATAGTTTAAAAAAAGAAAAACGGCAGAAACTCTGCCGTTTTTCTGTGATCACGTTTTTGTGTAGTCGCTGATGCGGATCAGGCTGCCTTTGTGGCAATGCCTTTTTCTGTCATCAGAGCCTGCAATTCACCGGCCTGAAACATTTCGCGCACGATATCACAGCCGCCGATGAACTCGCCCTTAACATAGAGCTGAGGAATAGTCGGCCAGTTGGAAAATTCCTTGATGCCCTGACGGATTTCATCCGAAGCCAGAACATTGATGCCTTTATAATCGACGCCGATATAATCCAGCACCTGCACAACCTGACCGGAGAAACCGCATTGCGGGAAATCCGGTGTGCCTTTCATGAAAAGCACAACATCGTTGCTTTTAACTTCATTCTCGATCAGGGCGTTGATACCGCTCATGGGAGGATCCTTTCATAACCGGCGGGACAAATTCCGCCAGAGTTAGGCTTTAAATTTCGGCTGCTTTTTAAGCGATATGGGAACTATCTTCCAGAACGCCTGTTGCCGCAGGTTGTTTTGTGAGCCTGATTGCATGTTTTGCACTCAGGCTCAACGAATTGTTATTCCGGTGCGCGGGTCTGCAATGCCAATGCGTGCAGAACGCCGCCCATATTGCCGCCGAGGGCGTCATAAACCATCTGATGCTGCTGAACGCGGGTCTTTCCGCGAAAGGCTTCCGCAACGACTTCGGCAGCGTAATGATCACCGTCACCGGCAAGGTCGCGGATGCTGACAACAGCGCCGGGAATGCCTGCCTTGATCATGTCTTCAATATCACCAGGTGCCATAGCCATATTAAAATCCTCCGAGAGCATTTTTTCTGATCAGAGCGTGCCGCGTCTAAGCTAATCCACTGCGCTCGCTCTAATTCTTTGATTGGGCGTGTATCTTGTCCAAAAGCCGTTACAGATTTTTTGGGATACACATTTAAATTGGAGCCTGCGTCTCGGTGTTTCAAGACGCAGGCTCTTTTATTAACGGGTATAAATACCGGTATTAGATTTCCCCGTTCATATAGTCAGGGAACCATGATTCATAGGCCTGATGCAACTGCTCAACCGACACTGCCTTCGCAGAGCCGAGAATAACAGCTTTACCGCCGGTGCGACCGATCATTGGTGCGGAAACGCCTGCTTTTTCAGCGCGCGCCTGCACCTGAGCCAAATTGCCCTCTGTCACTGTCAGCACATAGCGACCCTGATCCTCACCGTAGAAAGTGAGAACAGGATTATGTGCAGCCGGTTCATTGATGGTTGCGCCGATCTCACCTTTGATTGCCATTTCAGCCACAGCCTGTGCCAGACCGCCCGATGAGCAATCGTGAACGGCAGTCACCAGACCATCTTCAATCAGGCTGCGAACGAAGTCACCGGTCGCTTTTTCATGCGCCAGATCAACATGCGGAGCAGGGCCGTCAGTGCGGTTATGCACATCACGCATATAGGCGGATTGGGCAATATGCGTGCCCCAGCCTTCCGGTGCGCCAGCCAGCAGAATGGCTTCGCCTTCAGCCGCAAAGCGGATGCGTGCCATTTTCGACCAATCTTTGATCAGGCCAACGCCGCCGATGGTTGGTGTCGGCAGAATGCCCTGACCATTGGTTTCGTTGTAAAGCGATACGTTGCCGGAAACGATCGGGAATTCCAGTACGCGGCAGGCTTCGCCGATACCCTTAATCGCATGAACCAGCTGGCTCATGATTTCAGGACGCTCAGGATTGCCGAAATTGAGGTTGTCTGTTGATGCAAGCGGTGTTGCGCCGGTTGCTATCAGGTTGCGCCAGCATTCGGCTACAGCCTGCTTGCCGCCTTCAAACGGATCTGCTTCCACATAGCGCGGAGTAACGTCTGACGAGAAAGCCAGAGCTTTGGTTTCATGGCCTTCAACGCGGATCACACCCGCATCACCGCCCGGCAATTGCAGGGAGTTGCCCTGAATCAGCGTGTCATATTGTTCATAGACCCAGCGGCGGGATGAACCGTTTGCAGAATTGAGCAGCATGATCAGGCTGTCTGCAATATCGGCAGCCGGTACATCATCGGCAGCGAGTGGTTTTGGCGCAACAGCCGGTGTCCACGGACGATCATATTCCGGAGCCTCATCGCCGAGTTCTTTGATCGGCAGATCGGCAACCTGTTCGCCCTGATGGAACACGCGGAAACGCAGATCATCGGTGGTTTTGCCAACGATAGCAAAATCCAGACCCCATTTTTTGAAGATCGCCTGTGCTTCTGCTTCCTGTTCAGGACGCAGCACCATCAGCATACGTTCCTGACTTTCCGAGAGCATCATTTCATAGGCAGACATCTGCTCTTCGCGCACCGGTACAGTGTCGAGGTTCAGTTCAATGCCGAGATCGCCCTTGGCGCCCATTTCAACGGCGGAGCAGGTGAGACCGGCAGCGCCCATATCCTGAATGGCGATAACCGCGCCGGAAGCCATCAGTTCAAGACAGGCTTCAAGCAGGCATTTTTCGGTGAACGGATCGCCGACCTGAACAGTAGGGCGCTTTTCATCAATCGATTCGTCAAATTCAGCGGATGCCATTGTTGCACCGCCAACGCCGTCACGACCGGTTTTTGCACCGAGATAAACGACCGGCAGGCCAACGCCTTCAGCCTTGGAATAGAAAATCGCATCGGACTTTGCCAGACCGGCAGCAAAAGCATTGACGAGGATGTTGCCGTTATAACGGGCATCAAATTCGACTTCACCGCCAACAGTAGGCACGCCGAAGGCATTGCCGTAGCCGCCAACGCCTGAAACAACGCCGGATACGAGGTGGCGGGTTTTCGGATGGTCAGGCTCACCGAAGCGCAGGGCATTCATGGCTGCAACAGGACGGGCACCCATCGTGAATACGTCACGCAAAATGCCGCCAACGCCGGTGGCTGCGCCCTGATAAGGCTCGATATAAGACGGGTGGTTGTGGCTTTCCATTTTGAAAACTACGCAATCGCCGTCATCAATATCAACAACACCGGCATTTTCGCCCGGGCCCTGAATAACGCGAGCGCCGGTTGTCGGCAGAGTGCGCAGCCATTTCTTGGATGATTTATACGAGCAATGCTCGTTCCACATCGCCGAGAAAATACCCAGCTCCGTAAAGCTTGGCTCACGACCGATCAGGTCAAGAATGCGCTGGTATTCGTCGGGCTTGAGGCCGTGTGAGGCAATCAGTTCCGGTGTGATCGGGTAATCATTACGGATTGACTTTTTGCTGTCCATATCGGTGTCGCTGTCTTCTTTGATCTATGAGCCGGAGCTCGGATATGTGATAGGTTTGATGCTTAATTCTTATGTGCCGCCAGCTTCGCTGGCTTAGTCGGTTAGCAGCTTTTTTGTCCGGAAGCCCAGCGCGCTGTATCGCGCTCAATGCGTTCCGAAAGCGGGCTTTGCATTAACGGGCCAAAACGCTCCATCCGTCCCGGATTGCCTTCTGCCTGTACAACCAGCAAAGGCCGGTCATTCGGGTTCTTTGCAGGGACGACCAGAATGCGCGGGCGGCCGGTGTAGGAAACCAGTTCCGGCGCCAGCGTATATTGACGAAACTGAGGGTCACCGGATTTAAACCAGCATTGTCTGGCACCGAGCGCTACGCGCTCCATAGTTGCCAATGCGGAATGACTGACCGCAACAGCAGCAGGTGATGAAGGCTTTTTTGAAGCCAGACAACCGCTTAAAACACCTGCAGACAGTGCCAGTAGAATTACATGCGTCAATTTCATTAAAGGCAAAGCTCCGCAGGGCAATGATGGTATGGCATTTAAACAATTGCAAAGCCTGACAGTTCCTTGTCAGGCTTTGCATATTTCAAGGGTTTAGCTGGCTTTCGCCAGTGCTTTTCTGGCATCCTGCATCTCGCCCAATACGGCAGCAATTTCCGGAATGCCTTCAGCATTGGCTTTGTAGCCTTCGATCTTAGGGCAATCTTCCAGAATAGCCTCGTAGCCGGGGAAGTGGCGCAGGCTTTCCAGCAGGAAGCGTGTTGGTGCAAGCCATGCATCAGCCAGTGTTACTTCTTCACCCAGCGCATAAGGGCCGGAGGAGATACGCGCCTCAACTGTCTGCAAAGCATGGCGGACATGGGTTGAGATTTTAGCCGTCTTTTCCGCAGATTGCAGCGAAGCAGGGCCTGCGAGCAAAACAGGGATGATTGAAGGCAGCACGTCAAGATCAAGCAGACGCATAATAATGCGAATCTGAGCCCGGTCTTTAGGGTCTGCAGGCATCATCGGTTTTTCCGGAAAACGCTCTTCCAGATATTCAGCAATGACAGAGGCTTCAAACAGGGTTTCACCGGAGCCGGTAACCAGAACCGGAATACGGCGCATCGGTGAAATTTCACGGAAGCTTTCCGGCAACGGTGGTCCGGCAGGGGCATCGATCAGTTTGAGCGGCAGGTCTTTGACCTCAGCAATAATGCGGATAAAGGCGCAGTAAGGTGATAAAGGCTTATTATAGAGCTTCATTAGTACTTCCTCCCGTTATGCTGATGTCATCAGACCATAGGATTGTTGTTGAGACAAACCTGAGACCTGTCAAAGAAGTAATCAAAAAGCGCGCCCGCATAACCGTAAAGCACTATGCGGGCGGAACTTGATTACGAAGCGAGGCGATCCAGAGCCGACGCAAACAATGCACGGCCGTCTGTGCCGCCATGTGCCTGCTCAATAAGGTTTTCCGGATGCGGCATCATGCCGAGCACGTTGCCTTGTGCATTGGTGATACCGGCAATGTCATTGATCGAGCCGTTTGGATTGGTGCCTTCCGCATAGCGGAATACGACCTGACCATTATCTTCAATGGACTTCAGAACATCGCTTTCAGCAAAATAATTGCCGTCATGATGTGCTACAGGGCTGCGGATGATCTGGCCTTGTTCATAACCACGGGTGAACGAAGTCTGATTGTTAGCGACTTCGAGTTTGACTTCGCGGCAAACGAATTTCAGCGATGTGTTGCGCATCAGCGCACCCGGCAGCAAACCTGCTTCAAGCAGAATCTGGAAGCCGTTGCAGACACCGATGACGCGCACGCCGGCTTCAGCCTTTTTGCGCAGCGCCTGCATCACAGGCATACGCGCGGCAATCGCACCGCAGCGCAGGTAATCACCGTAGGAAAAGCCGCCCGGAATGACGATCAGGTCAACATCAGGAATTTCTGTATCGGTCTGCCATACAGTCTGCGGTGCTTTGCCGCCGATTTTGGTCAGCGCCGCGATCATGTCGCGGTCGCGATTCAGGCCGGGAAGAAGGATAACTGCTGATTTCATAATGCAGATTACTCTCTTTTAATCCAACGCAGTTTCAGACAGACGGAGCAGGAAAAAATCAGTCCGGTGAACTGCCGGTGCGCTGATTACCCGTGAGGGTTTCCACTTTTGCCTTAGCTGCTTTAATTGCTCTTTTAAATATGGCGTTTTATGGCGCCAAAATAAAGAGATCAGGCGATGTCGAAGCTGTAATCTTCAATAACCGTATTGGCGAGAAGCTTTTCGCACATGGCTTTCAGCTCTGCTTCAGCTTTTGTCTTGTCTGCGGTATCGAGAACAACATCAAAAACCTTGCCCTGACGGACAGAGTTGACGCCATCAAAGCCGAGGCTGCCAAGAGCGCCGACAATAGCTTTACCCTGTGGGTCGAGAACGCCGTTTTTCAGTGTGACGGTGACGCGTGCCTTAATCACTTTGTTATCCTGTATTTTTTAAGAGGGAGTGTGCAACATCCGGTTAAGATACTGCCTGAAATACACAACCCGGAAAGCGGCAAACCTCCCGGGTTGAAATGACGTTACTTGACCAGTGTCGGGCCGGTAGGGCGTGGCGGCTCGTTCTCGTTCATAATGCCGAGACGGCGTGCCACTTCCTGATAGGCCTCAACCAGACCGCCCATATCGCGGCGGAAACGGTCTTTGTCCATTTTCTCATTCGTCGCGACATCCCAGAGGCGGGCTGAATCCGGCGAAATTTCATCTGCCAGAACCACACGCATCATGTCGCCTTCGAACAGACGGCCGCATTCGATCTTGAAATCGACCAGCTGAATGCCGACGCCGAGGAACAGACCGGTGAGGAAGTCGTTGATACGGATGGCAAGCGCCATAATATCATCAAGCTCCGCAGGGCTGGCCCAGCCGAAAGCTGTGATATGCTCTTCGGAAACCATAGGATCGTCGAGCGCATCAGCTTTGTAGTAGAATTCGATGATTGAACGCGGCAGAACGGTGCCTTCTTCAATCCCCAGACGCTTGGCAAGCGAGCCGGCAGCAATATTGCGCACGACAACTTCCAGCGGAATGATTTCGACTTCTTTGATCAGCTGCTCGCGCATATTTACACGGCGGATGAAGTGGGTCGGAATACCGATCTTGTTCAGCTGCGTGAAAATATATTCGGAAATGCGGTTATTCAGCACTCCCTTGCCATCAATCACTTCATGCTTCTTGGCATTGAAAGCGGTTGCGTCATCTTTGAAAAACTGAATGAGCGTGCCTGGCTCCGGTCCTTCGTAAAGGATCTTGGCCTTGCCCTCGTAAATACGGCGGCGTCGATTCATGGGGTTTAGGAACCTCTGGGGTTTGCTGAGACCGTTTCGAGACGAATTGTCTTACCTGTTGTTTCAGGCCCGATGTTTCAATAATGCGGCCACTGCAGCCGCAATGTCTGCGTTCCCTAGCGCAAATGTCAGGTTTTAACAATCATCCTTTATGCCGCGATGTTGTTTTTCAGTGATTGTTTTATGCTTTTTCTGTGCGCAGCCTCTGGTTGTGTCACAAAGTCAGCCCTATATGCGGTTTACAGTGCTTCACAACTGCGTGATTTTGCTGGGGACTATGCCGGAATTGTAATCTCAATTATAATCTGAACGACAATTTGATATGTGAGGGACCTATGAGCGGAATGGACGAACGTCGCAATACATTTGAGAAGAAATTTGCCCATGACGAAGACTTGCGGTTCCGCGCTGTTGCTCGCCGCAACAAGCTGCTTGGCCTTTGGGCGGCAGAAAAACTCGGCAAATCGGGCGAAGATGCGCAGGCCTATGCGGCTGAAGTTGTGCGTGCAGATTTTGAAGAAGCCGGTGATGAGGATGTTATCCGTAAAGTTACGGCTGATTTTAACGCAGCATCCGTGAATGTGAGTGATGCGGAGTTGCGCGTGCAGTTGCTGGATCTGCTGGAAGAAGCGGCCAAGCAAATCAGCGCAGAATAAAACTGTAATATGCGCCGTTAGCTGAGTTGGGCTGACATTTGCATTGATACGTTTGATTTTGAGAATCGCCGTGCGGATTGTTTCGCACGGCGATTTTATTTTCTGTGGCAGGCTGTAGACGCAATTCCTGCTGCGCTCTAAGATCGGGGTTCTTGAGCTATCCGGAATTTATGTCATTCACAGGTGCATTCATGACTTCATCCGCTTCTCTGTCCGCCAGACTGCGCTCCGGCGAAACAATCCGTTCCGCATGGAGCACTATCTCCGACCCGCTGTTGCTGGAGAATATCAGCGCTCTGGGGTTTGATGCGGTGACAATGGATATGCAGCATGGCTCGCATACAGAAAGCAGTATCTGTCAGGGGATTGGCACGGTTAAAGCGGCAGGCAAGCCGGTGATTGTGCGTATTCCTGTCGGCCGGTTTGATACGGCCAGCCGTGCGCTCGATTTTGGTGCCAATGCGGTGATTGCGCCGATGATCAATTCAGCGGAGGAAGCCAGAGCTTTTGCCGCTTCAATGAAATACCCGCCAGTCGGAGAGCGCTCATGGGGACCGCTGCGTAGTGAAATCAGCTATGGCCAACCCGGTTCCAATGATTATTTACTGGCTGCCAATCAGGAGACTTTGAGCTTCGCTATGATTGAGACCCGTGCGGCATTTGAGGCGCTGGATGCTATTCTGGCTGTGCGCGGTATTGATGGTGTATTCGTTGGGCCTGCGGATTTTTCCATCGCATGGAGCAATGGCCGCGAAGCCAATCCGTTTTCTGAGGCCATTGTTGAGCCGCTGACGCAAATTGCCAAGAAGGCCGCAGCAAGTAACAAACTTGCCGGAATTTATGCGCCGAATTCAGCCTTTGCCAAGCGTTATCAGGCTTTGGGGTTCAGTTTTGTAACGCTGGCTTCAGATAGGGGATATCTGGCTGCCGGTGCCTCTGCCATGCTGAACGCGTGGGACGAGGTGTGACACGAAAATGAAAAGCCGCCGGAATTTCCGGCGGCTTTTTTGTTCTCAGAGTTTTGACAAGAACTGAGTGAATACCATTGTACCTTCAGGCCAAGGGCCGTGACCGGATTCCGTGTTGATATGACCGGCTTCACCGGCATCAATCAGCAGTGAACCCCAGGCGCCTGCAATATCTTCCGCAGCTTCAAATTTTGAAAACGGGTCATTGCGGCTGGCAATGGTAATCGCCGGAAACGGCAGGCGTTCACGCGGGTAAGGGCCGAAGGTCATCAGATGTTTCGGGCGGATGGTTTCATCCAGTACATCTGGCGGCGCAACAAAGAAAGCACCTGCCACCTTGTCCTTAATCTGCGGAATAGCATGAACAGCAGTGGGCACACCCAATGAATGGGCAACGAGGACAACCGGCTTGGTCGCTTCATCCACATGCCTGATAAGCGAGGCTACCCAGTCTTCACGGACAGGTTTTGACCACTCAGCCTGCTGAACGCGGCGTGCGGTGGAGAGCTTGTTCTCCCAGCGTGTCTGCCAGTGATCAGGCCCCGAATTGGTGTAGCCGGGGATGATGAGAATATCTGCGTCTTTAACTTTCATTTTCAGCTATTAATTTCATTCTGTTTGCTACGTCACTTCCCGCACTTGGTTTTATGGTGCAGGTAAAGTTTGTTCGCAGCTTGTTTCGCTAGATGTCTTTGTTGGCTTTTCTTGTATCGTGTTCAGTCATCTCTGTCGATGTCCGCTCGTATATTACGGCAAGTTCATGCGTTGTCGCCATGTTCCCGCTTTACAGGTTGCGCGTGTTCCTGAGGGGGCTGGCCTTGCAATGAAATATAGCTTTTGGTCATTTAAAAGGCAGCTCAAAGGCTGCCTTTTTGTTTTGTTTAGATTGCTATCAAGCATTCGATTTTGTCTGATACCAGATATATCCGATACCAATTATGGCTACGAATGGTGCAAAGCCCCATAGCAGCGCATTGATGAAGACTTTCAGGAGCATCAGGATCAGTGCATTCATAAAGAATATATTTTGACCCATGATGAGGTTTTTCAGCTCATCCCAGACGAGTTTTGAGAAGGGGAACATGATCGTGCAGACTGCAAAATATAGAAGCGGGGCGAACTGAGCACCATTTTTAGCCTGAAGTGCTACCGTTACCATCAGAGCAAAAAAGCAAGCACCAATTAACCAGGCACGGATCAGATATTTACGCTCAACACCATTTAGAATACGCCCTAACATTTTACCTCAATCATATTTTGTTTATCTTGATACGGTGGGGCGTATAACCTTCAGGTATCAAAAGTGTAAACAAATGAGATAATCAGATATCTTTAAAACTTAACAAAAGTGCTGATTTAAGTGCAAGGCATGACCTCAGCAGAATGTGTTCAGGCTCAGTACATTTTTGGATGTTATAATAACGGACTATAATTGATCACAGGAAGTCAGGTATGAATTCAAAATCCATCATGATTGCTTTGGCTCTCATTACGTTTCCGATTTCGGCGCAGGCAACAACAGGCCCAGGATGTCTTCGTGTTGTGAATGTTGCAGCCGGTGATGCGTTGAATGTGCGTGCGAAACCATCCGCACAGAGCAGAATAGTCATTTCAATTCCTGCAAACAATTATGGTGTACTGGCTCTTAAAGGCGAGTGTGGTCCGAAAACAATTCCTTGGGGACAGCGCTGGTGCCCGATCAGCTATTCTTATGAAGATGGTATATTGCATGGTTTTGTAAAAGCTCGCTTTGTACGGGATCAGGAATGCCCTTAATAATAGGGGGATTTTGGTCAGTCAGAGCAGATTTCGCACAAATTTAAGGTCGCTTTGATGCTTGTCTTCTTCGCTTCTCAAGACGCAATCCCTTGACCGCTCACTCATAATTTTTCAGTGCCCCGCCAAGAGCGGGGCTTTTTATTGGCTGAAAATAGAGAGAGTGAAGATACTTGAGTTCGGGTATACTCTGATTGCTTGTGCGGGTTTTTCAGGGTGTTGAACTGTCTCCTCAATGTGGACAATTAAGGCGATAATCAAACTATTGTGCTTCAAAATGTGAACAGCGTGTTTGCTCGCCTGAGCATTGCAACTTATCAGAGATAGAGCGATGTATAGGTTATCTGAGAGTAACCGCTACGCCTGTTTTAAATGTCAGCAGACTATTTCGCGGTACATGAACGGGGATGAATTTGATGAGTAAATTACCATTTGCAGTTACACGTCCGGCTTATGTTGAACGCGTTGGTTTGAAATCACGCGATGCTGAAACGCTGGCGCAATATTATGAAAACATTGTCGGTCTGCGCGAAATGGCACGTCGCGACTCTTCGATTATTCTTGGCGCCGGCGGGCGGGAATTGCTGGAAATTGAGCAATCTTCAGCGCTGAAGCCTGAAGATCCGCGCAGTGCCGGTTTGTTTCATACAGCTTTTTTGCTGCCTGAACGTGCTGATCTGGCGCGCTGGATCAGACGTGCGATCGACAAACAGTTACCGGTTGCCGGTGCCTCTGACCATGCGGTGAGTGAAGCGGTTTATCTGACTGATCCTGATGGTAATGGTATTGAGATTTATACCGACCGTGCGCCGGATACCTGGAAATGGAACGGCGATCAGGTGCATATGGTGACTGATGCTATGGATGTGAATGGCCTTTTGCAGGAGCTGAAGAGTGATCCGGCAGAATGGACAAAAGCACCGGAAGGGACGGTTGTCGGCCATGTGCATTTGCGTGTCGGCCAGATACAGCCTGCGGATGACTGGTGGCATGAGCAGCTGGATTTCGACACTGTTGCCAAATACGGATCAAAGGCGGTGTTTCTGTCTTCCGGCGGTTATCACCACCACATTGCCAATAATATCTGGCAGAGCGCTGGTGCCGGTAAACGTGACCTTGACCGCAGTGGCCTGTCTTTCGTGCAGATCAGTGATACGCGTGATGTGATGACCCGCGTGATTGAAGACCCGTGGGGGAATGAAATCCGCGTCAATAAAATCTGAGTATCTGATCTAAAAGTCGCCCGACTTGGCTGCAAATGGCAATTTTCTGTGCTTCGGTACTCACGTACGATCAGTACGCTCCGTTCCGATGCTCGCAAATTACAATTTTCGCTGGTGTCTGCCGCTTTTTTATTCAGATACTAACGCTTCGAAATGTAAAAAGCCCCGCCTGAAATTTCAGACGGGGCTTTTATTGCTTGAGTATAAGCTCGATTATTTGAATACGCGGTTGAAAATCGTATCAATGTGCTTGGTGTGGTAAGCGAGGTCAAATTTCTCGCGGATCTGCTCTTCAGTGAGTGCTGCGCGCACTTCTGCATCAGCCAGCAGTTCTTCGAGGAAGTCTTTGCCCTGTTCCCAGACTTTCATCGCATTACGCTGAACGAGACGGTAAGAATCTTCACGGGATACGCCAGCCTGCGTCAAAGCCAGCAGCACGCGCTGCGAATGCACGAGACCACGGAACTTGTTCAGGTTGTTCATCATGTTTTCAGGATAAACAAGCAGCTTCTCAATCACGCCGGTCAGACGGGCGAGGGCGAAGTCGAGTGTGATCGTGGCATCAGGGCCGATCATGCGCTCAACGGAAGAGTGCGAAATATCGCGCTCATGCCACAAAGCCACATTTTCCATAGCAGGCAGCGCCATAGAGCGAACCATACGGGCAAGACCGGTCAGGTTTTCTGTCAGCACAGGATTGCGCTTATGCGGCATTGCCGATGAGCCCTTCTGGCCCGGTGAGAAATATTCTTCCGCTTCCAGCACTTCAGTACGCTGCAAATGACGGATTTCAACCGACAGGCGCTCAACGGAAGATGCAATAACTGCCAGAACTGAGAAATACATCGCATGACGGTCGCGCGGGATAACCTGCGTGGAAACCGGCTCGGCTTTCATGCCCAGCGACTTGGCAACATGCTCTTCAACGCGCGGATCAATATTGGCGAATGTGCCAACCGCACCGGAGATGGCGCAGGTTGCGATTTCTTCACGTGCAGCAACCAGACGGGCGCGGCAGCGTTCAAATTCAGCATAGGCCAGCGCCATTTTAACGCCGAAAGTGATCGGTTCCGCGTGAATGCCGTGGCTGCGGCCGATGGTGATGGTGTCTTTGTGCTCAAAGGCACGGGTTTTCAGCGCTGCCAGCAGCTTGTCGAGATCGGCGAGCAGCAGGTCGCTGGCACGCATCAGCTGTACGTTGAAGCAGGTGTCGAGAACGTCCGAAGAGGTCATGCCCTGATGGATGAAACGGCTATCAGGACCGACAAATTCAGCCAGATGGGTGAGGAATGCGATCACGTCATGTTTGGTGACAGCTTCGATCTCATCAATACGGGCAACGTCAAATTTAGCCGCGCCGCCTTTTTCCCAGATGGTTTTGGCGGATTCTTTCGGGATAACGCCGATTTCAGCCAGCGCATCGCAGGCGTGAGCTTCAATCTCGAACCAGATGCGGAATTTAGTTTCCGGCGACCAGATGGCAACCATTTCGGGGCGGGAATAGCGCGGGATCATGTGCGTTTCCTAAAAGTGTAGTAGACGGGAGAGCCGGTAAACCGGCAGTGTAAATGCAATCAGGCGGATATTGCTATCCGCCTGTCAAAACTCAATTAAGCGCGGCCTTGTTCCGCAGCCTTGCGGATCGCCTCGACATTGGCGCGGTAACCTTCAAGATTACCGGCTTTATAAATGGAGGAACCGGCTACCAGTGAATTCGCACCGGCTTTGGCTGCAGCACCGGCATTCTCTGCCGTGACACCGCCGTCAATTTGCAAATCAATCGGACGGTTGCCGATCAGTGCATTGAGTTGTTCAATCTTCGGCAGCATGGAGGTGATGAATTTCTGACCACCAAAACCCGGATTAACTGTCATCGCCAGAATGAGATCAACATCATCAATCACATTTTCCAGCACCGAGGCAGGGGTACCCGGATTGATTGCAATACCGGCTTTTTTGCCCAAAGCACGGATTGCCTGCAGCGAGCGGTGCAGGTGAGGGCCAGCCTCTGCATGAATGGTGATGATATCAGAACCGGCTTTGGCAAATGCTTCCAGATAAGGATCACAAGGTGCAATCATCAGATGGGTGTCAAACACAGCGTCTGTATGCGGGCGGATTGCCTTCACCACATCCGGACCAAAAGTGATATTCGGTACGAAATGCCCGTCCATCACATCGATATGAATCCAGTCTGCACCGGCAGTCACAACATCTTTGATTTCCTGACCAAGTTTGGAAAAGTCAGATGCGAGAATAGAAGGTGCAATGATAATCGGGCGGGACATGAGGAGATCCTTGTTTCTAAGCCTTGAGCGAGGCTCTGTTCCGTTTGCAGGCGGTTAGCATGTCCGGCGTCCGCACACAAGTTTACGTGAAGCCGCGCTTGTTAAAACAACACGGATTAACCCCAGCGTTTGTGAAACCACATCCATTGTCCCGGATATTCCCGCACCCAGCCTTCAACCGTATCGTTGAGCAATTGGGCGGTGGCGGCAATATCCACCTGACCGGTTTCATCACGCGGCAGTTCCATTGCTTCCGACAATTCCAGCCTGTAGCGGCCACCGGGCAGGCGGATGCAGCGTGCCGGATAAACATCGCAATCATATTGACGCGCGAGTTTGGCCAGCAGCGGGTTGGTTTTAACCGGCAGATTGAAGAATGTGCTTGGCACGCCACGGGCAAATTTCTGGTCAACCAGCATGCCCACATTGTCATCCTGTCCCAGCACAGCTGCCAGCGACCATGCGGCGCCGGCCTTGGATGGCACAAGATGTCCCATATTGGTGCGGCGGGCTTTCAGCACTTTGCGTGCGATAAACGGATTGTTCGGCGGGCGGAAAAGGGCGGTAACATTAAGGCCGAATGTTGCCGCACAAATCGGCAAAAGCTCAAAATTACCCGTATGCGCGGTGAAGAAAATATGTGGCTTTTTCTCGTCGAGCAGACGACGGAAAATCTCTTCACCCTGTACTTCAACCAGACCCGGCTCTTTGGCGTCAGGGTCAAAATCGAAGATCGCATCGAGAAACACATATTCAGCCAGCAAACGCGCCATGCTGTCCCACATTTCCAGCGCAATTTCCTCAATCTCTGCCGGAGATTTCTCTGGATAGGCATTGGTGAGATTGCGTGTCGCCACTTTATGACGCGAGGTCAGCGGCCCGATCTTGCGGGCAGTCCATGCGGAAAACCGGATGGCGGCTTTGGCCGGTAGTAAGCGAAGCAGGGCAAGCAAAATGAAGACTGCCTGCGCCCATAGCCAGTAATTGGCAACTTTCAGCTTCTGCCAATATTTGAACGCAAGAAGTTTCAGTTTGAACATCAAGAGAGCTTTCGCTTTAAAAAGTTACAGCGTCCTGTGCATCAAATCACAGGGCGCTGCAATGATATAGAGATTGAAATGGCGTTATCAGTCAATTTTCAGAATGATTTTGCCGAAGACGTCACGGGTTTCCATGCGCTTCAGGGCTGTGTCGATATCTTCAAAGCCGACCACAGTATCAATCACCGGAGAGACGATACCCTGAGCCATTTTCTGCATGGCATCGGCCATGTTTTCCATGCGGCAACCGAAAGAGCCGAGCAGTTTGAGCTGCTGCTGGAACAACATCATCAGGTTCATGCTTGTGGAAACGCCGGAGGTGGAGCCGCAGGTTACCAGACGGCCGCCGCGCTTCAGCGACAGCATGGAGCCAGCCCATGTATCTGCCCCAACATGCTCGAATACCACGTCGACGCCTTTTTTCTTGGTGAGCTTGCGCATAACACCTTCAAAACGGTCTTCACGGTAGTTGATAACGTGATCAGCACCAAGCGCCTTGGCTTTTTCGATTTTATCGTTCGAACCAACTGTGGTGTAGACAGTGCAACCCATTTTCTTGGCAAGCTGAATAGCAGCGGTACCAATACCGGAGCCACCGGCCTGAATGAGGATGCTTTCACCCGGCTGCAATTTCGCATTGTCGAACAGCATATGTTCAACGGTACCGAAAGTAACAGGGGCAACAGCCGCGCCGATTGCATCAACGCCCGGAGGTGCAGGGATCAGCAAACGTGCAGGCAGATTGACCGCTTCACAGGCAAAACCATCAAGGTGGAAGCCATGAACGCCGGAGACGTGTTCGCAAAGATTGTCTCGGCCTTCGCGGCAGGCTTTACACAGACCACAGGTGCGCGCGCCATAGATGGAAACCAGCTGACCTGGCAGCACATTGGATACGCCTTCACCGATCGCGGTGACAACGCCTGAAGCTTCCGCGCCGATGACCAGCGGCATTTTACGTTTGGCAAAAGCCATACCGCGCCAGCCCCATACGTCGATATGGTTGAGGGCAACCGCTTTAATATTGACGGTGACTTCACCAAAGCCCGGCTTTTCAGGAGCAGGGATATCGGTGATTTCCAAGCGGCGGTCATCGAGAAGCTGTAATGCGCGCATGTTGTAATTTTATCCTTATTATTTTGAGTGCCTGATCGGGGAGCGCAAAGCCGCTTAAAGCGGCGCTGCAACCACGAGGCTGGCATTCTGACCGCCAAAGCCGAAAGAGTTCGACAGAATGGCGGTAACATTGGCATCCCGTTTTACATTCGGCACCACGTCAAGCGGAATAGCCGGATCAGGATTGTCGTAATTGATAGTCGGCGGCAGTGTGCCGGTCTGAATGGTCAGCAGCGAGAACACGGCTTCAATCGCACCGGCAGCAGTCAGCGTATGGCCGATCATCGACTTGTTGGATGAGACCGGGATAGAGCTGATGCGTTCACCGAAGACGGAGGACAGAGTATGATACTCCATCTTGTCATTTTCCGGTGTCGAGGTGCCGTGGGCGTTAACATAGCTGATATCGTCAATCGTCAGGCCTGCATCGTCGAGTGCTGCGCGGACTGTGGCAATTGCCGGTGAGGCATCAGGGCTGGAGCGGGTGCGGTGGAAATCATCCGCTTTTTCACCGCAGCCTTTGAGAATGCCAAGAACTTTTGCACCACGGGCGATAGCGCTTTCCAGCGATTCCATAACCAGAGCGCCGGAGCCTTCAGCCATAGCAAAACCGTCACGGTCTTTGCTGAACGGCTTGGAAGCCTTGTGCGCCGGATCATTCTGGGTGGACAGAGCTGACAGCAGCGAGAAGCGGATCAGTGCTTCAGCGGAAACAGAACCGTCAGTACCAATGGCCAGAACACGATCGCTCTCGCCACGACGGATGGCTTCCACGCCAGACTGAATAGCAGTAGCACCCGATGCACAAGCGGTGGACATCGTCACCGGCAGGCCGCGTGTGCCGAAAATATCCGCCAGACGCTCGGCGATGTATCCGAACTGCGTGGTGTTGAATTCATTCATGCGCGGATTGGCGCGGCAGGCTTCCAGCAGCAGCTGATAGCTTGGCTCACCCTGATTTTTCACCAGTGCATCCAGTGCAAAACGGCTTTTCCAGTCGAGTTCAACCGGAGGTGCGGCCAGAAACAGCGCGCCGCCAAAATCTGAGACAGACAGGCCGGACTGGGCAATGGCTTCTTCACCGGCGAGACGTGCCAGTTTTTCAGACAGAGCAGATGCGCCAACAGTGCTTTCCGGCAGAAAGTCCACAGTACCGGCAATGCGGGTTTTGAGATTGTCGGTCGGGAAGCGGTTGATTTCATGAATGCCGGACTGACCGCTGGTCAGCGCATTCCAGTTATCTTCCTTGCCGGTTCCCAACGGGGAAACAACACCGGCACCGGTGATAGCGACTAAAGGACGGCCGAGATGATCGGTAAATTTTGACATGGTGACCTCCGATCAAGCTTTAACAATAATAGCTGCACCTTCGGAGCGGGTAGCTCCGACGGTCAGTGCTGTGGCGCGGTCAATTGCACCGCTATGTGCTGCTTCATCATGGCTAAGCGGAGCAAAGGCTTCACCCTTCCAGACGCTGAGGGCAGCCAGCGCGAGAGCCAGAGGGAACTGTGCTTCACGCATATGGCCGAACAAGCCGGATACGCCACGATAATTTGCTTTTTTAGCGTTCAAGGCTGCTTTTTCTGCGGCTGTCGGCTGATGCGCGCCGGAAGCGCCGGAGACAACAAAGCCGTTATCTTCAATCAGAGCGGAAACAGCTGCGGTAAGATCTTCCTTAGCGCGGCGGATCTGGCCGCTGGAAATGGAAGCGATTTCACCATAGGCGCGTGCACCACGGGCTTTAGCGTGTTCTGCTTCTTCGAGCACGAGGAAGATACCGCCGGAACCGGTGATCATGCCGCCGCCTGCCGAGCCTTCACGCGACCAGACCGGAGCCCAGCCGTCGGACTTCAGGAAGCCGCCGAGTTCATGGCCGAGCAGCATGTCGAAATGTTCCGCATTGTAAGAACCGCCAACGAGCGCATGCGTGCTCTGGCCGGTACGAATGCGGGCTGCTGCGGTTTCTACTGCGGAAATGCCGGAACCCTCTTCGCCCATGAATGTGCGCGAAGAGCCGGTAACTTTATGAACAATCGAAATATTACCGGCGAGCAGGTTGGAAAGCTGCGCCAGAAACAGCGTCGGGCGCAATTCTGTCGAGAGCTTTTCATTGAGCATAATACCCGGTTGATTATTACCGCGACCTGCGTCGAGAATTTGTGTGTCCACGCTGATATCGCGTTCACCACCACCGGCGCTCACGATCATATCCATTGTGGAGCAAAGCGCTTCGTTCTCTTTGATACCGGCATCCTGCAAAGCAAGACCTGCCGCATAAGTGCCAAGGCGCTGCCATGTTTCCATCTGGCGCTGGTCGGAGCGTTTTGGAATTTGTTGTGACCAGTCAACTTCGCTTAAGGGGTGAACCGTATAAGGAGCGAAATTCTCTGTATCGAGCTTTGGCTGCGTCTGCGCGCCGTTAAGGGCTGACCAATGGGCTTCCACACCTTCACCCAGAGAGGTGATGAGGCCGATGCCGGTGATGAGAACTTTTTTGCTGTGCATGAACTGCTCGCTTGATTTCCGGTCGTAATTTACCCGAAGGCAGAATTTTACAGTGGTATAATTAGGTCAGAGACAGATTTATCCCTGAAACATACTTATCAATGACAAAAGCCGCATCAAGCGGCGATCAATGTTTTGTGATCAATATCACATTTATAAAGCACTGCGTATTTAAGAAAATACGCGGTTATAAAGCACTGCGTGTTTAAGAAAACACGCGGTTATATGCCTCTGCCTGTAAAAAGACGCGCGGCATGGTTTGTTTTCCACACTGCGCGTCAATTTAACTTAAATTATGCCTGCTTGGCAGCGACGAGTTCGTCGATTTTGGCGCAGAGATTCTTCAGAACGAAGTAAGCTTCAGTATCGGCTTTGCCTTCGTTTACTTCCTGAGTCCACTGTTCCAGAGGAATCTTGATGCCGAAAGCTTTATCAATCGCGAAAACGATATCGAGGAAATCGAGGCTATCGATGCCCAGATCGTCGATTGTGTGGCTTTCAGGGGTAATGGAAGCGCGGTCAATTTCGCTGGTTTCAGCAATAATATCAGCTACTTTGTCAAATGTTGAGGACAATTTGAAAATCCTTGTATCAGGCCCGAACCAGCAGGCAACGTTGTTTAATCAGGGCGTGTCTAGCGTTTTTCGCTCAAAAGGGAAAGATATATTCCCCTTCAGAGTAAGACCCTGAGAATATGAAGATCATCCGCTTATACCATTTTGCAACAGCAAGGCATAAAAACGGTGATCAATTTGAATATAGACATATTCTGAAACCCCTTACGCAGTTTTCAGAATATGCTCTGACTGATCTTTCATATTGCGCATCTTTATGAAGAAATCAGCAAGAGTTTGGCGATTTACAATAAATTTGTAAATCTGCGCAGGAATCACGAATGCTTTTGAAGCATCATTTCTTCGCGGCATTACAGATAAGTATGGTGAAATATGGGTCTCGCGGCCACGATTACAATTATCTTCAGCATCATTATGCTTGGCTACATATTTGCAAGGCTGAAGATATTAAGCGATGTGACCGGTGACGGCCTTGCTGATTTTGTTTTTGTGGTGTCTACGCCGCTGCTGCTTTTCCGCACCATGATCACAGCCGATTTTCAGTCGAGCAATCCGTGGGAACTGTGGCTGGTCTATTTTACCGGCGTGATTGTTGCATGGACTGCTGCGCATTGCGGCATCCGCTTTATGTTCGGCCGCGACCGGCGGGCAGGCGTGGTGGCCGGTGTCACCGGTGCTTTCTCCAATCTGGTCTTTCTCGGCATGCCGCTGATGCTCGGTGTTTACGGGCAGGCGGGGCTGGTGATTATCTCGCTGATTATCAGCATTCACATGCCTCTGATGATGGCCGCATCGCTGATGCTGAACGAATGGGCATTGCGCAAAGACGGCATCATCAGCGGTGAAACCAGCCGTTATGATACAGTGGTTAAATTTATCACATCTCTACTGCGTAATCCGCTGGTCATCGGCATTCTTGCGGGCTGGCTGGTACGTCTTTCAGGTTTTTCCATTCCGCAATTGCCGATGCAGCTGATTTCGATGCTGGCAGATGTCTCAGGGCCTTTGGCGCTGTTTGCAATGGGTATGGGTCTGAAGAAATTTGGCATTTCCGGCAATGTTATTGCCGCCGGTGTGAATGCGTCTTTTAAGCTGATGCTGATGCCTGCTGTGGTTTTCGCTATGGCATGGCTGGTTGGGCTGCCGCCTTTAACGGCCAAGGTTGCGATTACCGCTGCGGCACTGCCGTCGGGTGTTAATTCTTATCTGATTGCCACGCGATTCGGTGTGGGACAGGGACTGTCATCAACCTCGATGGTGCTGGCTACGGCCGCTTCTGCTCTGACGCTGGCAATGTGGATCGCTCTGGCACAGGCAGTTTGGGGCTGAGGCGCTTTTTCGCGCTGATCTCTTGACATTGCCCGTGCCAAAGCTCTTGATCTGACAGGGAAACAAGCATGCAGTTATGAGGAAAATTGCATGTATTGTCGTGAGGAGAGAAGTTATGAATGCGAATACCAGCCGGTTTATCAAACAGGCTAATCTGATTAATGGTCAGTGGGTTGCTGCGGATAGCAAGGCGACTATCGATGTGATTAATCCGGCGACAAATAAAATTATCGGCACAATACCAAAATCCGGCAAGGCAGAGACTGCGCGCGCGATTGAAGCCGCTGCACAAGCCTTTAAAACGTGGCGCAAGACCACGGCCAATGAGCGCTCGCAAAAAATGCGCAAATTGCATGATCTGATACTGGCTAATCAGGATGCACTGGCTGAAGTGCTGACACTGGAGCAGGGCAAATCCCTGACGGAAGCCAAAGGCGAAGTGGCAAGCTCTGCGGCCTATATTCTGTGGTATGCGGAAGAGGCACGACGCATGTATGGCGATGTGGTGCCGTCTCCTTGGGCAGACCGTCGCATTATGGTGACCAAAGAGCCGGTGGGTGTTGTAGCGGCGATCACGCCGTGGAACTTCCCGTCTTCCATGCTGGCACGCAAAATCGGTCCTGCACTGGCAACCGGCTGCACCGTGGTGGTGAAACCGGCAACGCAGACACCATATTCCGGTCTGGCATGGGGTGTGCTGTGTGAAGAAGCCGGTATTCCGGCAGGTGTGGTCAATATTCTCACCGGTTCTGCCAGTGAAATCGGTGGCGAACTGACCCGCAATCCGCAGATTGCCAAGCTGACCTTCACCGGATCGACGGAAATCGGCAAGCTCCTGATGAAGCAGACTGCCGGTACAGTCAAAAAAGTGTCGATGGAACTTGGCGGTAATGCGCCGTTTATCGTCTTTGATGATGCTGATCTGGATCGTGCGGTTGCGGGTGCGATTGCCGCCAAATTCCGTAATTCCGGCCAAACTTGCGTCTGCACCAACCGGTTTTTCGTGCAGTCCAAAATCTATAACCGCTTTGTTGAGAAATTCACGGAAGCTGTGGAGCAACTTAAAGTCGGTAACGGGTTGGATGCCGGTACCCAGCAGGGCCCGCTGATTGATATGAATGCGGTAGAGAAAGTTGAAGAATTTATCGCCGATGCTGAGAAAAAAGGCGGACGGATTGTCACCGGTGGTAAGCGACATGCACTGGGTGGTTCTTATTTCGAGCCGACCGTGATTGCCGATGCCAAGCCGCGTATGCGTTTCACCAAGGAAGAAATTTTCGGCCCCGTTGCACCGGTTTATAAATTCAAGACCGAAGAAGAAGTGATCGAGCAGGCCAACAATACCGAATATGGCCTCGCTTGTTATTTCTACACGCAGGATCTTGGCCGCGCCTTCCGCGTGATGGAAGGCCTGAAATATGGTCTGGTTGGCGTGAATGAAGGTCTGATTTCTACCGTTGAGGCTCCGTTCGGAGGCTTAAAGGAATCAGGACTTGGCAAAGAGGGCGGGCATCAGGGCATTGAGGATTATCTCGACACCAAATATGTCTGTATCGGCGGTTTAGGCCTGTAAGCCTGACAGCTTTTTGCATTATACGGATGGCATCTATGATTGTTGCCATCCGGTTTTCGCCTGAAATCTTTAGCAGCTATGGAACTTCTTATTCTCCGTCCTATCTTATGATTGCTGTCCGGCGATTTTATAAAAACACTTATTTAGCGTAGTTTTTTAAAGTGCTTTATAAAGATGCTGCCGGTGTTTTTTAATGCTTTTGGAATGCTCAGGCGGTTTTTTCAGAGAATTGTCATAATAGATGCGGAGTGTGGGGTTATAGAGCCCGCATCAACAGGCATCTTATGGTAAAGCTTGCTTTGACGCTGTCAGACATGCCGGTTCGTAAACCTGTGAAAAAGGGACTTTTATGCGATACGGAATTTATTTCACACCATCTGCTCATGATCCGCTGCTGCGGGTGGCTGCAAACTGGCTTGGTCGTAATGCCTTTAATGGTATGGTTGTGCGCACGCCGGTGATTGGTTCCGTTAGTCCTGAAGAGGTCAGTGTACTGACCGAAGAGCCGCGGCGCTATGGTTTCCACGCGACACTAAAAGCGCCGTTCCGTCTGCATGAAGATTACGAGGAGCATCATCTGCTCTCCTGCATGATGCATTTCGCCTCCGGCTATCAGGCTGTGGAGCTGCCGCCGCTTAAAGTGGCGCAGATCGGACCTTTCTTTGCGCTGGTGCCGTCAGAGCCTTGCGCGGAGCTTCAGCAACTCGCCAATGATGTGGTGGTACATTTCGAGCGTTTCCGCGCGCCTCTTAACGCGCAGGAACTGGCTAAACGTAAGCCGGAAAAGATGGATGCTATCCACCGTGCCAATCTCGACCAGTGGGGCTATCCTTATGTGTTCGGGCAGTTTCGCTTTCATATGACGCTGACCGGCGCGGTACCTGAGGAGAAGCAGGCGCATGTTCGCAATGTGCTGGAAGAGTTTTTCGCGCCGGTGCTGAACGAGCCTGTCAAAATTAACAATCTGGCTCTGTTTACTGAAGCCGAAGCGGGTGCAGCTTTTGAGGTGCACTCATTGCACCCCTTTACAGGCAAGCCGGTTCCGGCAAAGAATGTGGCTTCAGAATTAGATGAACCAGAGAGCAAATCAGAAAAGCAACTGACGTCTGTCGGCGGTTGAATAGGATTTCATGTTAAAAGATACGATGTCTGTTCCCGATAAAGCCATGCTGACTGAAACAATCCTGACCAATGCGCGAATTGTGCTTCCTGATGAAATCATCAATGGCACTGTTGTGATGCGCGGCGGAAAGATTACTGCGATTGATTCCGGAAAATCGGCAGTTGGTAAGGATATGGAAGGGGATTATCTGATCCCCGGTCTGGTGGAGCTGCATACGGATCATCTGGAAGGCCATTATGCGCCGCGCCCGAAAGTACGCTGGAACCCGCTGGCGGCAATTCAGGCGCATGATGCACAGATCGCCGCTTCAGGGATTACCACGGTTTTTGATGCGTTGCGCGTTGGTCATGACGGTGAATGTGAAGTTGTGATTGATGACATGCTATTGCTGGCCGATGCCTTACAGGCAGCGCAAACCAGTGGCCGCTTACGGGCAGAGCATTATCTGCATCTGCGTTGCGAAGTTTCTTCCAATGATTGTATGAGTGCGTTTGAGCAGTTGCGCGGCGCATCAGGTGTGCGTCTTGCATCCCTGATGGACCATGCACCGGGGCAGCGCCAGTTTCCGGATATGGAATCCTACCGCATCTATTTTATGCGTAAGAACAAAGTCAGTGAGGACGATTATCAGGCCTATTGTGATCGTCGTGTTGGTGAATCGCAGCGCAATTCTGCGAAGAACCGTGCACTGATTGCTGATTATTGCCATGCAAACGGCATTATGCTGGCCAGCCATGATGATGCGACGGAAGCGCATGTGGATGAATCTGTAGCGCATGGTGTTTCAGTTGCGGAGTTTCCGACAACGGTCGCAGCTGCGGCGGCGTCTCATGCCAATGGTATCGGTGTGATGATGGGCGGGCCGAATGTGGTGCGCGGCGGCTCTCACTCCGGCAACGTCTCTGCATTGGAGCTGGCCGAAAAAGGCTATCTGGATATTATCTCTTCGGATTATATCCCTTTCAGCATGCTGCAGGGCGCTTTCAATCTTGCACATGTGGTGGAACATATTGATCTGCCGCAGGCTATCCGCATGGTCAGCACCAATCCGGCAAAAGCTGTCGGTATGACAGATCGCGGCTCAATCGCAGAAGGTCTGCGTGCTGATCTCGTGCGCGTTCATGCCATTGACGATGTGCCGGTGGTACGTTCAGTCTGGCGATCCGGCACCAGAGTCAGCTAAATCTGCCCTCTGGTGGCCTGCAAATTGCACCTTTTTGCACTTCCGGTGCTCACGTACTATAAGTACGCTGCGCTCCGGTTGTCAAAAGGCACAATTTTCGACTCACCATAAGCCAGATTAGGTCTGCGCTTTATATTTGCAGAATAGTTGAAAACTATTCCGCCGCCTGTTCCGCACGGGCGGCGTTGTTTTCTTCCACCTCGGCAGCGGTTTCGCACATTATCTGATAGGCTTTGCGGATTGTCTTGCTGTCCGCATCATTGCGCGTAGCATCCGTCGAGAGAATTTGCCGCCAGCGGCGTGAGCCGGCCTGACCTTGAAACAGACCTACCATATGGCGCGAAACATGGGTGAGGCGGTCGCCATCGGCAATATGCCGGTCTGAATAATCACACATGATATCCAGCACGTCTTCCATTGAAAGAGGCGCGGTTGCATCGCCATAGACGAGGCGATCCACGTCACGTAGCACCATTGGTGTGTGATAAGCTGTTCTGCCCATCATCACGCCGTCTGTGTGTTGCAGATGGGTAGCTGTTTCTTCCATACTGGTAATACCGCCGTTTATGCCGACAAAATACTGCGGATAATCCTGTTTCAACCGATAAACGCGATCATAATCCAGTGGCGGGATATCACGGTTCTCTTTCGGCGATAGGCCCTGCAACCACGCTTTGCGGGCGTGTACCCAGAGTGCATCTGCACCTTCAGCAATCACCATGCGGCTGAGATCTGACAGAGCCACTTCCTGATCCTGATCGTCCACACCGATACGGCATTTCACCGTTACAGGAATTTTTACAGCCTGTTTCATCGCCGCAACGCAGTCAGCCACTAATTGGGGTGTCAGCATCAGACAGGCGCCAAAAGCACCAGACTGCACACGGTCTGACGGGCAGCCGACATTGAGATTGATCTCGTCATAACCGAAGGATTCGCCGATTTTAGCGGCTTCAGCGAGCTTCACCGGATCAGAACCGCCAAGCTGCAAGGCTACCGGATGTTCTTGTTCAGAGAAGCCGAGCAGACGATCGCGTTTACCGTGGATGGCAGCATCAGCAACTACCATTTCCGTGTAGAGCAAAGTGTGCCGCGTGAGCAGTCGATGCAGAAAACGGCAATGCCTGTCCGTCCAGTCGAGCATTGGCGCGATGGAGAATGTTTTAGCGGCATAGAGTTTTTCTGGTCTGGTCACAATGATCTTCTTTACGGCGACTTCTTAGCGGATAGTTTCAGGCGGACATAATGCTTAAAGGCTGAACTGTCCAGTTTTGGAGCAAATTTCAGTCGGTCAGGATCAGCTGATCACGCTGCACAGTATAGGCGCTCAGGCTGTTCATAAAATTCATGCCTAACAGGCTGCCGCTGAGCTGGCCTTCCTGTGAGACCAGTGCGCGTATGTTCTGGCGGGTGATATTGCCGATTTTAACCTCCTGCAAGCGTACTGATGCCGCCATCGTGCGGCCATTGGCTGTGCTGACAGGATTGGTATAGCTGAGGCTGCTGATATCAATGCCGACTTTTTCCGCATCGGCCTGTGTCAGCACGATTGTGGAGGCGCCGGTATCCACCATGAAATTCACGCGCTGGTCGTTCACCAGTGCATTCACCTCGAAATGTCCGTTGGCAGACTGACCTATGCTGACTGTTTCCGTACCATCGGCATTATTCCCGCTGATGGCATTACCCGGTATTAGCCCCGCGGTGACACGATTGGCGATATTGGTCAGCTCATACTGGTATTGATAGACGGTGACGAGGCCGAGAATAATCACTGCCCAGATCGCAATATTGCGCATCATATGATTGAGCGGAATACCGGAGCCAAGCAGGCCAGCCGCAACAACAACGCCGAAAATGCTCATATAGGCGGCATCGGCAAAATCATCATTGGCAAGGCCGAGCGTGGTGCCGCTCTGATCATTGACGATCAGCACGAGCAGAAGAATGGCAATCGCTGCGATAATCAGCCAGAATAAACGGTTCATGAAGTTATTGTTCCTGAAACTGTCGGACAACGTGCCCAAGCGGGCTTTATTGCTTCTTATATGGAGGCTTTGGCTTGCGGGCACAATAATTTCATTTTTCAGCACTTTGAAAAACTGTGAGCAGGGCGTATAGCAGGCGCAGATGAGTTTCCCCCGATACGACTAAAAGACGGATTGATAAATTGAGTACCAGCGGACTGCCATTTGATGATTTTCGTGAACTGATCAGCCAGCTTCCGTCGCTAAGCGAGTTTGCAAGTGAAGCAGTTCGTGACCGTGAAGCCCGTCTGAGCAAGCCGCTCGGCTCTCTGGGAAAGCTTGAGGATATTGCCGAATGGCTGGCCGCATGGAGCGGTAAGGCCAAGCCGCAGATCATGCGTCCGCTGGTGGCAATTTTTGCAGGTAATCACGGTGTTCTGGCGCAGGGTGTGAGTTCTCAGCCGCAATCTTTGACTCTGGATATGGTCAATAATTTTGCTGCCGGTGGCGCGCCTATTAATCAGATCTGCATTGCCAATGATCTGGGACTCAAGGTTTTTGATCTGGCGCTGGAACATCCGACAGAAGATATCACCGTGAGCGCCGCTATGGATGAACGCAGTTGCGCTGCCACGATGGCTTTCGGCATGGAAGCAATTGCAGGCGGTACAGATCTGCTGTGCATTGGCGAAATGGGCGTTGGCAATACAACGATTGCTGCTGCAATTTGCCTTGCTCTCTTCGGAGGTCAGGCTGAGGACTGGGTAAGCCTTGGTGCCGGTGAAGATGAAGGTATTCTGGCTGCAAAAATCACAGCAGTGAAAAAGGCGGTTGCTCTCAATGACGGCCAGCTGCGTGATCCGCTGGAAGTTCTTCGTCGTCTTGGTGGTCGTGAGCTGGCGGCTATCACCGGTGCACTTCTGGCTGCACGCGCAGAGAAAATTCCAGTGCTGATCGACGGTTATGTTGCCAGTGCTGCTGCCGCAATTCTGCTGGCAATGAACGGCGAGGCGCTTGATCACTGCCTGTTCTCTCATGTTTCGTCAGAAAAAGGCCATCGCCTGCTGTTGGAAAAAATGGACAAGCAGCCATTGCTCAATCTGAATATCAGCCTTGGTTCCGGTGTTGGTGCCGCACTGGCTGCCGGAATTGTGAAAACCGCAGCACAATGCCACACAGGCACAGCGACTGCCGAAGATGCTGGCATGAACGGGCGCACAGTTTCCTGAACCTGCAAATAATTGCTGATAATAAAAAATCCGGCTGCGCAAGCAGACCGGATTTTTTGCATCCATTTTCAGAGAAACTTCGTAATCAGGGTATTTTATTTGCAAATACTGCAAGAAATTGCGGTTGTGCATTATCAGTTGTTTTTTATGATGCTGACATTGCTGAGGTGCAGACAATTTTAAAAGACTGGTGACTGTTGTATCGAAAATAATATTCACTGAGTAATCAGTCGGGGGATGTATGTTATGCTGGTATGTCCGTTGTCTTTTTTATAAATTATATTTTGTTGTATTTTATGTCGCCGGTATTGTGAGCGGCACTGTCTTTCAAAAGAGATGGTGCCGCTTATTATATTGCCGTTGGCTTTGAATTAATTGCCGTCCTTATCAAGGATCATGTAATCCAGCGGCAATTCTGTCGTGTATTTGATTTGCTCCATAGCAAATGATGACGACACGTTGCGGATTTCAATCTTGCTGATCAGTCGTTTGTAAAATGCGTCATAGGCCGCAATGTCGGGTACAACAACGCGCAGCAGATAATCCACATCACCGCTCATGCGGTAAAATTCCACGACTTCCGGAAATTCCTGCACAACCTCGGCAAAGCGCTTCAGCCATTCATGGCTGTGTGAACTGGTGCGCACGGATACAAAAACAGTGACCCGCGCATTAATTCTGACCGGATCGAGCACGGCCACACGGCGCTTAATGATGCCGTCTTCTTCCAGTTTCTGAATCCGGCGCCAGCATGGAGTGGTTGAGAGGCCAACTTTTTTGGCAATATCTGCGACTGCCAGCGTTGCATCTTCCTGCAGCAGACGGAGAATTTTTCTGTCAAGTCTGTCCATTTTGCCTCACATTAAGCGCCAAATAACATAATTTTGAAACTGTATACCTTATGGATGAGCTGGGGAATAAACGCGAAGAATAAAATACTACGAATTTTATTTTTATTGGAAATTATTTTTATCTCGATAGTAAGGGGCGAATTTTTTGACGAAGTGCAGGCAAAAGTTCGTTTTCAAACCACGGGTTACGGTTGAGCCAGCCGCTGTTTCGCCATGACGGATGGGGGAGTGGCAGAACGGCAGGGCCGTCATTCTGGTTGCTCTCAATATAACGTCGCCAGTTCATCACTGTCTCGGTCATGTTGAGCGGTTTTTGCTGAGCCTGCAAATAATCACGATAAGTCGGGTTGCGCCTTAAATGGTAATTCTGGGCATAGCTGCCAATAGCAATAATCAGTTTAAGCTGAGGCATCAGCTTAAAAAGCTGGTCATGCCATGTCAGTTTGCACTCGCGACGCGGTGGCAGATCACCGCCGTGTTTGTCATAACCGGGAAAGCAAAACCCCATAGGAATAATCGCGAAGCGCTCAGCATCGTAAAACTCCTCCGGTGTCACATCCAGCCATTGGCGCAGGCGTATGCCTGAAGGATCGTTAAACGGAATGCCTGTGTTGTGTACGCGAATACCCGGTGCCTGACCGCATATGGCAATTTTGGCTGTGGCTGATGATATGCAGACCGGATTGGGCTCATGTTCAAGCGGCTTGCCGTTGAGTGGATGATCGCGGCAGATCGTGCATTGGTCTATTTGCTGTTGAAGTTCGCGCAAGGCGGATGCCATATTTTAATTGCTCCGGTTGCGGTCATTGGTGCGTGACTGATTAATCTGCCGCCATTTCCCAGGCTTTTCAAAGTCTCCCGCCCACAGGCCGCGCTTGTTCTTGCGGGCATCCGCTTCTTCGCGTTGGTAGAGCCCGTAAGACACAGCCCACCCTTGTTCAACCAGAGTGCGGTTCAGA
The DNA here is from genome assembly GCF_030376605.1 of Pseudochrobactrum sp. sp1633. GTDB lineage: Bacteria > Pseudomonadota > Alphaproteobacteria > Rhizobiales > Rhizobiaceae > Pseudochrobactrum. The sequence continues at coordinate 207,335 of NZ_JARRAE010000001.1, forward strand.
TCGGTTTCTCCTGCTTTGCAAAAAGCCAGAATGCGGTCGTAGCGATCGCGGCCGTCTGCTGTGCAGGTAACCGTCTGATTGCCAATCAATTTACGCAGCTCGTTCGTCGCTGCGCGTCCGCAGGCATAATCTTTACCGCCCAGTTGGCAAATTTGCTGCGTCTCAGGAGTATCCATCCCCTTCAGGCGAATGCGCTGTCCCTGTATGGCAATTGTATCGCCGTCATAGATATACAGGCTGCTGCCGCGCCCGCTCAATTGTGTGGGTGTGGCTCCGTTGCTTTGACGCGGGGGCGTATTGCTGAGAGCTGCTTCCATACGTTGCGGCATAAAATATTGCATAGCCGCATAGATACCAAAGAGCAGTAATGCGGCGGCAATGCCTGACCGGCGCAAAAAGGAATAAGGCGCACGATGGCGCCTGCGATTTCTGCGGCGCTGCGGCTGTTGTCTGTAAGAGTGAGGTCTGCGCCCCGAAGCAGGTGGTTTCATGATCCGGACTATAAAGAGCACGGTCATGAAGAAAAGGGGTATTCAGCGCGGCATTAAAAATGCGGAGGAAATGCAGGCCTAAATCAAAGACCGGATTGCAGAGAATCGATTCTGCTTCTACCGGCTTGTCTGAAATGCGCTTGCTTGGAATGGCTGCTTTATAATCACTTGCTTAACTATATTTGGCAACGCGCTGACAACTATGGTGCGCTGAATCCAGTGTTTCCTATGCTTTCGGGCGGGAAAGTTTATATATCAGCGTAAATTTGTGTTGTTTAGGTAACAGTATTTAGCTTTCAGGCAGGCTAAGGTTCAAGCAGACGAGCTTGGCCTATTTCCCGCCATAAATGCGGAGCACCGATAGTAAACAGGCAAAGTTCAGTCTTGAAAAAACACGGTACAATCTTTGCCCCTTATTGAGGTCAGTCATTGCAGAATTATAGTTTTTCTCAAAAAATTCCAGCGGTTAGCGCAAGTTTCTGCGCTCTGACTGCAGCTATGGAATATTGTGAAGACTATCTGCCGGATCTGCCTTTACCACGGGTCGTAATCTTGCCTGAAAAAATGGCTAGTTTTTCTCATCCTGTTAACTTGTCCTTTACCAAACTTGTTTTGGCAAACGATAATGAAAGAATGCTGTCGTGATCGGGTCGTTTAAGAAAATCGCTTATTCAGTCTGTGGTGTTGGTGTTGCGCTGTATGTTGTTTGCAGCAGCGCCTTTGCATTCGATATTCAGGAATCTGCTGACAAGAAGAGCAATCCGTTTGAGGTTTTCAAATTCGGGCTGTCTGCTTTTAAAAGCGGCCATAAAGATGAAGCGCTGAAAGCGCTGCGTTATGCGGCAGATCAAGGTCACACAGGTGCGAACTGGAAACTGGCCAGCATGTATGCTCAGGGCGACGGGGTTCCGGAAAACGACTACGAAGCGTACAAAATTTTTGAGAAAATCGTTCATGAAGGCGCTGAGCCGGGTTCGCAAAATGAATCCTATGTTGCTGGTGCACTGGTGCAGCTGGCACGCTACATGAAACGCGGCATTCCTGGCACGCCTGTCTCTTCCAATCCGGATATGGCGCGTGATCTTTATGTGCAGGCGGCCTCCAATTTCGGCGATCCTACCGCGCAATATGAGCTGGGTGCTATGCTGCTCAAGGGCGACGGGGTAGAGAAGAATAAAACGCAGGCTGCGCGCTGGTTTCAGCTGTCAGCCAAAAAAGGCAATGCAAACGCACAGGCCATGCTTGGCAATATGCTGTTTCAGGCCGGTAAGACTGTTCGCGGACTTGCAATGCTGACAGCAGCCTTTGAACGCTGCACAGATCAGGATTGCGAATGGATCCGGAGCATGCAGGAGCAGGCGTTTTCAGTTGCCGGTGAGGCCGATCGCCGTAATGCTATTGCACTTATGGGACAGCATTAATAACGTAAGTCTGTCCGTGACTGATTGCCTGACAATCAGTCCTTCATACGCCGAAGCCTCATGAAATGATTCAGCCATCGGCGTTAAGTGTTTAAAATATCAAGTTTTTAAGGCTGTTGTGACCGTATTTTATCGTCAGCAGGCGAGCTGAATAACAACCGGCACATGGTCTGATGGTTTATCCCATGCGCGTGTGTGTTTTTCAATTTCGGCACCTTCAAGCATATTGGCCGCTTCCGGCGAAAGCATCAGATGGTCGATGCGTATGCCGTTATTCTTCTGCCATGCACCTGCCTGATAATCCCAGAATGTAAACATCTGCTCATCGCTGACATTGCGGATAGCATCATAAAAGCCGAGATTTTCAAGGCGGCGGAAAGCCTGCCTGCTTTGTGGCAGAAATAACGCGTCATTCACCCAGTTTTCAGGATGTTTTGCATCAATCGGTTGTTGAATAATATTATAGTCGCCAGCCAGCACCAGTGGTTCTTCCAGTTCCAGACGATCCTTCGCCCAGTCTTCAAGACGCTGCATCCAGCCAAGCTTATACGGGTATTTTTCCGTATCGACCGGATTGCCGTTCGGCAGATAGAGCGAAACTACACGCACCACGCCTTTATCAGTCGTGTAAACGGCTTCAATGAAACGAGCCTGTTCATCACTGTCATCGCCGGGCAATCCGCGATTGACCTCAACCGGTGAGACCTTGGAGAGAATGGCAACGCCGTTGAAGCCTTTCTGGCCGTGGGTTTCAACGTGATATCCCAGTGCTTCGATCTCTAAACGGGGAAACAGGTCATCAACGGACTTGATTTCCTGAAGGCAAGCCACGTCAGGCTGGCATTCCTGCAACCAATGCAGCAGATTTTCGATACGCGCTTTGACGCCGTTGATATTCCATGTGGCAATTTTCAAAGACGTATCCCCGTATGTAATTTAAATAAATTCTGCCGCAGATCAATCTGTGCGGCAGTTATAAGATGAGCAGAAACTGATCAGATTGCGAAGCTGACACCGCAGCCACAGGAAGATGTGACATTTGGATTGTTGATCTGGAAGGACTGCCCCATCAGGTCGTCGATGAAATCAATAACCGAGCCGTCAATATAAGGCACGGAAATGCTGTCGATCAGCACTTTGGCGCCGTCTTTTTCAATGACCATATCATCGTCATTGCTGTCGCTGACGAGATCGAACTTATAGGAAAAACCCGAGCAGCCGCCGCCTTCAACCGAAATACGTAAGGCTGATTTGTCGGTTTGTTTCTGTAAAATTTTTACAATCCGCTTTGCTGCGGAGTCCGATACGGAAATGTCCGTCATATTCTTCACCCTAAAATCTTGAGCGGTTCAAATTCCGCACAGGATACTGTTGATAGGATTATAATATAGGTCAGCAGGGCAGAGGGCGCAATCACTGCTGCAAACACAATTGCCTATAAAGTTTTATAATGCATCGTGTATCAAACCTGTTATTTTGCGCCGTTATTGTGGTATTGCAGCATGATGTAGTCGTTTCAGCGGTGTGAACTGTTGCAGATGATTTCGCATTTTTAGAATAAATTCAGCCATAACAGGAAAAATGATGGACAGTATTGGTTTCGGTTATCGTGAACGTGCTCCTTATGCCTGCGATCCGGCGCAAACGCGCGGACGCCTGGTGCATGAGACCGAGAGCCGAACACGCACGCCTTATCAGCGTGACCGTGACCGCATTATCCATTCTACCGCTTTCCGACGATTAAAGCACAAAACACAAGTGTTTATCGCGCATGAAGGCGATCATTACCGCACAAGGCTGACCCATACGATTGAGGTGGCGCAGATTGCCCGTGCTTTAGCGCGCGCGCTGCGGCTGGATGAAGATCTGGCGGAAGCCGTGGCGCTGGTGCATGATTTCGGCCATACGCCGTTCGGTCATACGGGCGAAGATGCGCTGAATGAGAAAATGGCGGACTATGGCGGATTTGATCATAATGCGCAGTCCTTGCGTATCGTGACGCTGCTTGAAAAACGCTATGCGGAATTCGACGGCCTCAATCTGTCATGGGAAACGCTGGAGGGGCTGGTCAAACATAACGGCCCGCTGTCAGGCCCTTATTCAGACGGTGAACCGGTGCCGGGTTCCATCCTCAAATATAATGAGCGTTTTGATCTGGAGCTGTCAGGCTTTGCGAGTCTTGAGGCGCAATGCGCGGCTATTGCCGATGATATTGCCTATAATGCCCATGATATTGATGATGGTCTGCGTTCGGGTCTGCTTACCCTTGAGCAACTGGAAGAAGTGCCGTTGACACGCGATATTCTGCAGGAAGTGCAGCGCCTTTATCCGAAGCTTGATCCGGTGCGCCGCGGCCATGAGCTGATGCGCAGACAGATCACGCGTATGGTGGAAGATGTGATTTCCCATGCACAGGAGCAGATCAAAAAGTTTGATCCACAAACTGTGAATGATGTGCGTGCGGCCAGTGAGATGATGGTCGGATTCTCGCCGGAAATGGCTGTTGCCGAGAAAACCCTCAAGAAGTTTCTCTACCAAAATCTCTATTTCAATGCGCAGGTCGTGCCGATCCGCAAAAATGCGGAGCAGGTCGTGAAAGACCTGTTTGATGCCTATATGCGGGCGCCGGATGCCATGCCTGCCGACTGGCGGGCAGGGATTGCCGGTAACGAAACTTCGGCCTTTGCGCGTCAGATTGCGGATTTTCTAGCGGGCATGACGGATAATTATGCCGTGCGTGAACACCGACGATTGTTTGACCATACGCCCGACTTGGCTTAAACGGGCTGCAAAACTGCCATTAATGACTGTGCGATTTGCGAAGTGAAATGCTTCAGAATTGTACGACGTTCAATTGATTGAATGTGAATTGCGGCTGGTTTCCGCTTTTTATGTTCCGACAGGACAGATTATGAATATCTTTGCTGATTTCGATGTTAAAATTAAAAAGACACTGCAAGATCTTGGTTTAAAAGACAAAGACGGTGGCGAGCTGGATGTGTCCCGTGTTGGTGTTGAGCCGCCGCGCGATGCAACGCATGGTGATATTTCCACCAATGCGGCTATGGTGCTCTCTAAGGCAGTTGGCGCTAATCCGCGTGAACTGGCGGCAAAAATTGCCGAAGCGCTGAAGGGCGATGCTGATGTCGCCTCTGTTGATGTGGCAGGCCCGGGCTTTATCAATCTGCGTCTGAATGATGATTACTGGCAGCGTCAGCTTGGCGTGATGCTGGCAACAGGCACCGATTACGGTCGTTCAAAAATGGGCGGTGAGCGTAAGGTCAATGTGGAATATGTTTCCGCAAACCCGACCGGCCCGATGCATGTCGGCCATTGCCGTGGCGCGGTTGTCGGCGATGTGCTGGCGAACCTGCTCAAATTTGCCGGTTATGATGTGACCAAAGAATATTACATCAATGATGCCGGTGCGCAGATTGATGTTGTGGCCAAATCCGTGATGCTGCGCTACCGCGAAGCATTGGGTGAAGATATTGGTGAAATTCCGGCCGGTCTGTATCCGGGCGATTATTTGGTTCCGCTTGGTCAGGCTCTGGCCAAGGAATTCGGCAATGCACTTCTGGAAAAGCCGGAAGACGAAGTGCAGCCACTGGTAAAAGACCGCGCGATCGATGCGATGATGGCGCTGATCCGTGATGATTTGGCCTCGCTCAACGTGCATCATGATCTGTTTTTCTCAGAGCGCAGCCTGCATGCTGACCATGCGAAGCTGATCCGCACCGCGATCAACGATCTGACGCTGAAAGGCCATGTCTATAAAGGCAAACTGCCGCCGCCAAAAGGCCAGCTGCCGGACGATTGGGAAGACCGTGAGCAGACATTGCTGCGCTCGACCGAAGTCGGCGATGACATGGATCGCGCGCTGGTGAAATCCGACGGTAGCTTTACATATTTTGCCGCTGACGTGGCTTACTTCAAAAACAAGTTTGACCGTGGCTTTGAGGAAATGATCTATGTCCTCGGCGCGGATCATGGCGGCTATATCAAGCGTTTGGAAGCGGTGGCTAAGGCTGTTGCTGAGGGCAAGGCCGAGCTGACAGTGCTGATCTGCCAGATGGTCAAACTGTTCCGTGATGGCGAGCCGGTACGTATGTCCAAGCGTTCAGGCCAGTTCATTACGCTGCGTGACGTGGTGGATGAAGTTGGTTCCGATGCTGTGCGCTTCATGATGCTTTACCGCAAGAATGATGCGTCGCTGGATTTCGACTTTGCCAAGGTCACTGAGCAGTCCAAGGATAATCCGGTATTCTACGTGCAATATGCATCCGCACGTACGAATTCTGTTTTCCGTCAGGCGAGAGAACAGCTTGGTCTGGAAAAGTTTGAGCGTGAAGAACTGGCGAAGCATCTGGCACTGCTCACCGATGAGAGTGAAGTGGCGCTGGTACGTAAGCTTGCTGAATATCCGCGTCTGATTGAGACTGCGGCCATTCATCAGGAGCCGCACAGGCTCGCATTTTACCTCTATGACCTCGCCAGCGCGTTCCATTCGCAGTGGAATCGTGGCTCAGAGAACCCGGACTTACGTTTTATTAAGGTTAACGATACAAACTTGTCACTTGCCAGGTTAGGGCTGGTGCAGGTTGTTTCTGATGTCTTGGTGTCCGGATTGTCGATTATCGGCGCGGATGCTCCGACAGAAATGCGCTGAATAAGGTGAGGGCGGTTTAAGATATCCGCCCCGACCTTTCAGGGAAAGACCGGCACGAAAGGCGCATTTGCTGCGTTTTCGTGCCGTTTTTGCAGGAAACTACTGTCAAGTTTTGCCCACATTGCCTTGCTATATTAGCAATGATCAGGGAGACGTCGGCGGGCGCTCCAGTTGAAATTAGGAAAACGCCATGACTGACAGTAGCGTGACGAGCCGCAATCAGAATCACAGTGATATTCGCGACGAATCGGCGCGGGATAATGATCCGCTGTTTGAATTGTCGCGCATTTTTGGCTTTGACGAACGTGCAGACCAAAATAATTTACAAGAACCGCAGGCTGAACCGGATTTATCTTCTGAGATCAGTCTTGAGCGGGAATTGATGGCAGATTTTGACGCTGAGTTCGCGGCGGAATTTTCTGTTGAGCCGGAACATAGTGACGATGCTTATCAGGCTTTGCAGGATGAGGTTCAGAGCCCTGTTCGTCAGGCTGCTAACGAGAGCCGCTATTCACAGCAACCTGTTGAGCCGCGCTTCACAGGCTATGCGCCGTTGCAGCGTGCCTATGCTGAGCCTGAATCTCCGGCAGAGCAGGTGGCAGAGCCGCAGGCAGCGTTCGCGCAGGAAATGCCGCAATATTATGCGGAAGCTCCAGACTACACCGTAGCACCGGAAGCGGCAGAGCAAACTCACGACGCTTATTATGCAGCTTATTCAGACTTGCCGCAGGACGCTGCATTTTCTGAACCGCTGCAGGCTGCAAATGAGGATTATTTCTCTTCGCTGGAAAGTGAACTGAACCAGAATTTTGCGGCAGATCCTGCTCCGCAGGAGCCTGCTGTTGTTTATCACAATGCAGCGGATAGCGAATATGATCTGTCCCGTCAGAGCAATGATGCTTACGCTGAGCCTGCCGGATTGAATACGGATGATTTTGATTTCTCCGATATTGGCCGTGAGCCGAATCAGGAATTTGTTGCGCAGACCTATGATAATGTGTTTGCCGAAAGCGAAAAATACAGCCCTGTAAGTCATGTTCAGCCACAGGCGGATATCAGCCTTGAAGACGAATTGGCTTTCCTGCTGCATGATGAAGCGCCTGTTGAGGCACCAGTTCAGCCATCAGCCTATTCCTATGAAGAGCCTGCATATACTGCTGCGCCTGCGGTTTATGATGAACCCGCAGTTTCGCAAACAGATTTTGCACCATTGTTTGATGCTCCGGCATCAGAAATAGCGCCAGCTGTTGCCGATTTTGACGGGCAGGAGCAGGTGTCGCACGATGTTTATGCAGCAGCAGATCAGGCTCATGATTATTCACAGGCCGCGCCTGTAGCTGATTATGACCAGATTGATGATGAGTTTTTTGCCGCGCCTGATCTGACCCATTTGCCGAACCGCACTGCTGTGGCGCATTCAAACTGGGAAGAAGACAATACGGATAATGCGGATGATGCAGCTTCCGGAAATTCATTTGCAGATTTGTTCGGCGCTAAATCACAGCCTGATTTCACAAATGAAACAGAGGCAGCATCAGACTATCAGCCGGAGGTCGCCGCTTCCTATGAAGATGAACTGCAGACTGAAAGCTTCGGTTTCGGTGATGATTTTTATAAGGCTGAGGAAAGCTATGTTGCAGAAGAGCAGGTTTTAACTCCTGAGCCTGCCGCTCCTTTGGCACATAATGCTGTGCGTGGTTATTCATCTTATACTTTTGGTGCAGCCACACCGGCCGCTGCGTCTGCTGACCATGTGGTGAGCAGTTATGCAGATGTTGTGACAGATGCCGTAACTCCGGCAAGCTACAATGTTGCGCCTGTAAATGAAGCTGAATCTACTGCTGTTTCAGATAATTTCTTCAGTAATGATGACTTTGATTTCTCCTTTGATGAAGATGTGCAGCCATCAGATGATTTTGCTGCGGTTGAAGAAGAACTGTCGTTTGAACTGCCTGAAGAGCCGGAACTACCAGAGCTGCCAGCTTATGAGCCTGTTCAGAGTTTTGCTCCGAAATCCTTCGTGCCGGCTCCGGAAATTGAATCCGTCACCGTTTCAGAAAACAAGGTTGAGCAGACACAGGCGCTTGATTTGCCTGATGTCAGCTATGGTGATGACGTTAAAGCAACGGGGCTGAACAGTCTTGAATCAGAATTTGCTGAAATTTTCAGCACGATCAGCGTGAGTGAAGCTGCACCGGATTCAACCAGTGAAGCTGACAAGGCGTTTGAAAATATTCTGCAGGACAATTTTGCCGATTATCACGCTCCGTCCAAAGCAGAGCCTGAAGCTGCTTATACCGGATTTGGTATGGCAGCAGGCGCTGCTGCCGGTCTTGCTGCAGCTGCTGTCGCAGGAGCCGCAACGCGCAGTTCTGCAACGCAAACCCGCACAGATGCGGCAGGCAATGCCAGTCAGGATGATTATTACAATCATTGGGCTGCGCAAGGTGCGCAGACGAATGATTTTGACACCTATAATCTGTCCGACAATTTTGCCCGTGATGAAGCAGAGTTCGAAAATACCCGCCCGCGTGAAGAAAACCCGCTGCGCAAGCCTGCGCTTTGGGCATCGGTTGCAGTTGCTGCTCTGATTGTTCTGGGTGGTGGTTATTACCTGCTGAAATCCGGCGGTGTTGTTGGTGGTGAGCCTGCAATCTTACGCGCAGACAGCCAGCCGGTTAAAATGCAGCCGGAAAATCCGGGTGGCGCCGTTGTGCCTAATCAGGACAAGGCTGTCTATGATCAGGTTTCCGGTACCAAGCCTGCCAGCCCTGAGCAGAAGACACTGATCAACACGGGAGAAGAGCCGGTTGATGTTGGTCTTTTGGCCGGACAGGATGCCGAAGAAGACCGTTTGTTGTCTGAAGAGCAAAATGTAACAGCCACGCCGCCTGCTGCGGTCAATAATGCAGCTCAGAGCGGTGAACGTGAACTGGTAACGCCGCGCACTGTGCGGACAATGGTCGTGCGGGCTGATGGTACAATCGTACCGGGTGAAGCTCCGGCTGCCACTACGCCTGCAAATAATAACGCAGCAGTAACTGATACCGGGCTCGATGAGGCTTCCCGCTTGATCAGCCAGAGTGCGGTTCCTGAGCGTTTGGGCGCTGATGCACCGGCACCTTCTGCGCAAAGTGCAGCAGCACCGCGTGTGGTGCAGACACAGAGCTTTACCGCATCCGGTGAGCAGGTGAAGCCGCGTGAAGTTACAGCGGCACCTGTGGTTCCGTCACGTCCTGCGGAACAGCCGGTTAATGTTGTCGGTAATGTGGAACGTCCGGCTCAGAATCAGGCCCAGAATCAGGCACAGCAACAGGTTGCCAGTGCGGTTGCGCCTGCAGCCAATGTTTCGGCCAATGTTCCGGCAGGTACGTGGTTTATTCAGGTTGCCTCCCAGCCGAGTGCAGAACTGGCACAAAAGAACTATGCCAATCTGAGTTCGCGCTACGGCAATATTATCGGTGGTCGTGGTGTTGATATCAAAAAGGCAGATATTGCGGGTAAGGGAACCTATTACCGTGTTCGTATTCCGGGCGGCACCAAGGCTGAAGCTGCAGCGCTCTGCGAGCGTCTGAAATCAGCCGGTGGCAGCTGCTTCCCGACACTCTGATCTGATAAAATGTGAGTAATGATGAAATGCGCTGTGTATGTTCAAAATACGCAGCGCATTTTCTCTTTATGGGTTATGCAGATAGCAGTATTTGATTTGTCACATTATCGCAGATGTTGAATGAAGCCATTGACCTGCGAAATGCCTTAGGAAGGCGAGGAGCATTGCCGCAATGACATTTAAAGCCATGATTACAGGTTTTGCCGGAACCATGCTGACCGAAGCGGAACAGGAATTGTTCCGTCGTGTTCGCCCGTGGGGCTTTATCCTGTTTGCGCGCAATGTTGAAAGTGTGGAACAGCTGCGGGCGCTGACAAAGCAGATACGCGAAGTGACCGGCCGTGATGAAACACTGATCTTCATTGATCAGGAGGGCGGCCGTGTTCAGCGTCTGCGCCCGCCATTGGTGCCAAATTATCCGTCTGCCTCACAGATTGGCGCGCTCTATAATCAGGATGAAGATAAAGGTACACGCGCCGCATGGCTGCTTGGCCGCCTTCATGCTTTTGACCTGATGAGCGTAGGTATTAATGCCAACTGTCTGCCGGTGCTGGATGTGCCTGTTGAAGGTGCGCATGATGTTATCGGCTCCAGAGCCTATTCCAGTGATCCAGAAATTGTTGCCGTGCTTGGCAATGCTGTGGCTGAAGGGCTGATGGCAGGCGGTGTATTGCCGGTGATGAAGCATATGCCGGGGCATGGCCGCGCTTTTGCCGACAGCCATAAAGAGCTGCCGAGCGTTGATGCACCGTTGAGTGAACTATGCGCCCGTGATTTTGTACCGTTCTGCCAGATGGATGATCTGCCGGCCGCAATGACTGCGCATATTGTTTATAAGGCGCTTGATCCGGAGCGTCCTGCAACTCTGTCGCCGGTGGTTATCAATTGTGTCATCCGTGATATGCTTGATTATGACGGCTTACTGATGAGCGATGATATTTCCATGAAGGCTCTGTCCGGCAATCTGGATGACATTGCCCGTGATATTATTGAGGCCGGTTGTGATGTTGTGTTGCATTGCAGCGGTGTACTTGAAGAAACCATTGCGGTTGCCGCAGCTATTCCTGATCTGAAAGATGAAAGCCTGCGCCGGGCGGAACTGGCAGAAGTCTATGCAGGAGAAGCTGATTTGAGCCATGAATCAGCAATCCGTGCGGAGTTTGAGGTGCTGTTTCCTTCGGAAAGCGCGATTGCCTAAAACTTTAATCAAACGACTGGCAGGCGTAATTGATGGCTAAGGATGCTGATAAGGCTGACAATACACAGACACCAAAGGCCGATGTGCCGATGGATGATCTGTGGCAGTCTGAAACGGCGCTGATCATCCCGCCGGAGAGTGCTGAAGATCTGACCCTGCATGTGGATGTGCAGGGTTTTGAAGGGCCGATGGATTTGCTGCTGCATCTGGCACGCAATCAGAAGGTTGATCTGACGCAGATTTCCGTGCTGGCGCTTGCCGAGCAATATTTGAAATTCATTGAGCTGGCGCGTGACCGCAAACTGGAACTGGCAGCTGACTATCTGGTGATGGCGGCATGGCTGGCCTATCTCAAATCCCGCCTGCTGATCCCCAAGGTCAAAGATGAGGATGGCGAAACCGGTGAACAGCTGGCTTCCGTTTTACAATTCCGGCTCAAACGGCTTGAGGCTATGCGCGATGCGGCAGGCAAGCTGGTCAATCGTGACCGGTTGGGGCGCGATGTGTTTGCGCGGGGGATGCCGGAAACTGTGCTGGTGGAAAAGACCAGTCTTTATAGCGCATCGCTTTACGATCTTCTCAATGCTTACGCCTCGCAACGCCAGAGACAGGCGATATCTCATGTGCAGATTGCCAAGCGCACAGTCTGGTCGCTAAAAGAGGCGCGGGTACTTCTCGTGCGCATGGTCGGAGACTTGCAGGACTGGATGGCGCTCGACGCATTTTTGCTGGATTATATTGCGCGGCCGGAAGATCGTGCCAGTGCAATCGCCAGTTCTTTTGCCGCCAGTCTGGAGCTGGTGCGTGAAGGGCGGATGGAGCTGCGCCAGAATGAAGCCTTCGCGCCACTCTTTATGCGTGCCGCCGAGCGTAAGCCGCTGAGCAGTGTATCAGGTGATCTGAGCGCAGATCATGAAAACAAGGATGAAGCGTGAGCGAGACTGAGATTATAACCGCTTCTGAAACTGAAGCGCTGGCTGTAACGTCTGATAATGCAAATGTGTCCGCGCTGAGCCGCGAGGCGTTGGGTGATGTCGTGCGCATGGTGGAGGCGATTATTTTTGCTTCTTCTGAACCGGTGACGGAGAAAATGCTGCTGGAGCGTTTGCCGCTGGATGTTGATCTGCTGCCGGTGCTGAAAGTGTTGCAGGGCGAATATCGTCTGCGCGGTGTTAATCTGATTAAAGCCGGCGACGGCTGGGCTTTCCGCACGGCTTCGGATTTAAGCTTTCTGATGAGCCGTGATCAAGTCAAACAGAAAAAGCTTTCCCGTGCTGCGCTCGAAGTTCTGGCGATTGTTGCCTATCATCAGCCGGTAACGCGTGCTGAGATGGAAGATATTCGCGGTGTGGAAACGTCGAAAGGCACATTGGATGTGCTGATGGAAACCGGCTGGGTGAAGTTGCGCGGCCGCAGACGTACACCGGGTCGTCCGGTGACCTATGGTACGACAGACAGTTTTCTGGACCATTTCGGACTGCCGGAGATTCGCGACTTGCCGGGAATGGATGAGTTACGCGGGGCAGGGCTGCTATCTGCCCGTCTGCCGTCAAATTTCTCCGTGCCTGTGCCGAGTGTGCGGCCGGATGAGCTGCTGGCGGATGAAGACCCGCTGACGGCCGGTGATATCGAGGAACTTGGCTTGTTTATGCCGAAAGTGGAAAATGACGAAGACAGATAAACCGCTTTGATATGTGATGACCGGTTTTCCCGTAAAATGTCATAATTCTGTGGTTGTAAATCTTTAAGCAGCGGCGGTGTTGCGGCAGGCAGATGTGCCGGATCGGTGTCAGATAAATGTTTCATCGGATAATTGTTTTTTATTTTTGAAACTATGCTGTAGAACAAAGAGAAATTTCACCGGTTGTGTTTGAACAATGCTGTGATTGCGCTTAAATAGAGACTGAATTTGGATAATCCTGCTCCGGTATTCATAATCCGAGAGAGCATTTAGGGGATATAAGATGGGTAGTTTTTCGATCTGGCACTGGCTTATCGTACTCGCGGTTGTGCTGCTGCTGTTTGGTCGCGGTAAGATTCCGGAACTGATGGGCGATGTGGCCAAGGGCATCAAGAATTTCAAGCAGGGCATGAATGAACCTGAAGAAACAGATGTTGCCTCTTCCAAGACCATTGATAATGAGACCGGCGAACAGGTCAAACCGACTAAAAAAACGACAAAACTATAATCACGGGTAATCCTGCCGACCTGTGCCGCAGTTGTGCGGCACAAAGAGGCTCCTGCTGATTGGCAGGAGCAGGGCGGATATGTGGTGAAATGGAACGCCGATGTTAGATATAGGCTGGTCGGAACTTCTGGTCATTGCGGTTGTTATGATCGTGGTTGTCGGCCCGAAGGATCTTCCGAAAATGTTGCGTGCTTTTGGCAAGGCAACCGGAAAGCTGCGTGCGACTGCGAGCGAGTTTCGCACGCATTTTGACGAAGCAATGCGTGAAGCAGAGCTGGACGAGGTCAAAAAGACAATTGACGGCGTAAAGCAATATGATCCGCGCAAGACTGTAACCGACATTTTTGAACCGGTGCGTAGTGCCGGTGATGATTTGCGTGCCAGCCTGAATAATTCATCTCCGAAACCGGAAGAAACGCCTGCCGTTCCTATGGATAGCCCCCTTGATCTTTCGGAAATGAAAGATGAAGAGGCAAAAGCTGCAGCTCCGGTTTCGCAACCTGCTGCAACGAAGCCTGCAGCTGCTGTTGCCGAACCCGTCACCGCAGAACCGGTGAAAAAAGCGGCGAAGCCAAGAGTGTCAAAATCTGTGGCTGATACCGCGGAAAAACCTGCTGTAAAGAAAACAACCGCGAAAAGCGATTCTGCGGTGAAATCTGCACCGGCAAAACCAACCGCAGCGAAAAAAGCTGCCGCGCCTCGTGCAAAAGCCGCAGCAAAAACGATAAAAAAGACAGGAACTGACCAGTGAGCAGTGATCAGGATGAAATAGACCAGAGCGCTGCGCCATTGCTTGAGCATCTCATCGAGCTGCGCCGTCGTCTGATCTGGTCGATTGTGGCCTTTTTCCTTGCCTTTGTGCTGTGTTTTGCTTTTGCCAAGCATCTCTTCAACCTGCTGGTGCTGCCGTATCAATGGGCGCTTGACTGGGCGGGGATGGATCGCAGCAAAGCCGCATTGATCTATACAGCGCCGCAGGAGTTCTTTTTCACGCAGGTAAAAGTGGCAATGTTCGGTGGTCTGGTTCTGGCCTTTCCTATGATCGCTGCGCAGCTTTACAAGTTCGTGGCGCCGGGCCTTTATAAGCACGAGCGTATGGCATTTTTGCCTTTCCTGATTGCTTCACCTTTGCTATTCTTGCTGGGCGGCGCGCTGGTTTATTTCTTCTTCACGCCGATGGTGATGTGGTTCTTCCTTGCCATGCAGCAATCTGGCATGGATGGCGAAGTGCAAATTTCGCTGCTGCCGAAAGTGTCGGAATATCTCAGCCTGATTATGACGCTGATTTTTGCTTTTGGTCTGGTGTTTCAGCTGCCGGTTGTGACATCGTTGATGGCCAAAGTCGGACTGGTGACGGCGCAGGGTCTGCGCGACAAACGCAAATATGCGATTGTTATTGCCTTTGTGGTGGCAGCAGTGCTGACACCGCCGGATCCGGCAAGCCAGATCGGCCTTGCTATACCGGCAATCCTGCTCTACGAAATTTCGATCTGGCTGGCACAAATGATTGAGAAGAAACGCGCTCAGGCCGAAATTCTCAATAGTCTGACACCACAAGATGACAATGAGCAAAAATCGTCCTGATTTTCGTATCATGTGATAAAAATTGAAGGCAGCATTTATGCTGCCTTTTCATGCATTGCAGCGGATCAGTTGTGATCGTGTTGCGATATAAGAGCCTGCCGTAACTGCTTGTATGATTACGGTGAACCTGAACCTAAAAAATAACGGTACTTCCAATGCTGGACATTAAATGGATACGCGAAAACCCTGAAGCTCTTGATGCTGCTCTGCAGAAGCGCGGAGCCTCTGCCGTATCCTCCGATGTGTTGGCGCTGGATGAAGCCCGCCGTCAGCATATTGCCAAGGTACAAGTCGCGCAGGAGCGCCGCAACGCCGCCTCGAAAGAGATCGGCAAAGCGATGGCTGAAAAAGATATGGCGACTGCTGAGCGCATTAAAGCAGAAGTTGCCGAACTGAAAACCTTCCTCACTGAAGCGGAAGAAGAAGAACGTCGCCTCGATAAAGAGCTGAATGATGTTCTCTCGAGCCTGCCGAATGTGCCTTATGACAGCGTGCCTGTCGGTAAGGACGAGAATGATAATGTCGAGACACGCCGTGTCGGCAATATCCGCAATTATGGCTTTGCGCCTAAAGAACATTTTGAACTGGGCGAAGCGCTCGGTCTGATGGATTTTGAGCGCGCAACACGCATGTCCGGTTCGCGCTTTACCGTGCTGAAAGGTGCGCTTGCCCGTCTGGAACGTGCGCTCGGCCAGTTTATGCTCGACCTGCACACCACAGAGCATGGTTATTCGGAAACGATGGTGCCGCTGATGGTGCGTGATGAAGCAGCTTATGGCACAGGCCAGCTGCCGAAATTCTCGGAAGATCTGTTCCGCACGACCGATGGCCGCTGGCTGATCCCGACTGCGGAAGTGCCGCTAACCAATCTGGTCAATGGCGAGATTGTTGATACGGCTGAACTGCCAATGCGTGTGACTGCGCTAACACCTTGTTTCCGCTCGGAGGCTGGTTCTGCCGGTCGCGATACACGCGGTATGCTGCGTCAGCACCAATTCTGGAAAGTGGAAATGGTATCGGTAACTGATGCGGAAAGCTCGGAAGCTGAGCTGGAACGCATGACCGGTTGTGCTGAAGAAGTGCTGAAGCGCCTTGGTCTGCCATTCCGCACCGTAACACTCTGCACCGGCGATATGGGCTTTGGTGCGCAGAAAACTTACGATATCGAAGTATGGTTGCCGGGTCAGGATACGTTCCGCGAAATCTCCAGCTGCTCGGTCTGCGGTGATTTTCAGGGGCGCCGCATGAATGCGCGTTACCGTCCTGCCGGTGAAAAGGCGACACGTTTCGTGCATACGCTGAACGGTTCCGGTGTTGCTGTTGGCCGTGCGCTGATTGCAGTGATGGAAAATTATCAGGAAGAAGATGGCAGCATCACTATTCCTGAGGTTCTGGTGCCTTATATGGGCGGTATGACCCGCATCGAAAAAGCCTGATTGTAACGGGCTGTAAGCTTATTATGCCGGAGGCTGAAAACGCTTCCGGCATTTTTATTTGCCAAGATTACACCAGCATTATCCCCGCATTTACAATTTTCGACGATGATGCTGCCTGATAATATATAAATCTGACTTTGAGCAGGGTTCATGAATATTCATATGCAGGCGAGTACGGGGAAATACCGCATGAGCGGTAAAGAGGGTTTTGCTTCTTTTGTGTTGCGCATGCGCAGCCGTGGTTTGCATGATCAGCGCCTGTTTGCGGCAATTGAAGCCACGCCGCGCCAGCATTTTATCAATTCTGCCTATCAGGATTTTGCGTACACCAATCGTGTGCTGCCGCTGCCTTGCGGCGAATCAATCGAAGGGCTTGACGATCAGGCGCGTTTTCTTGCGGCTTTATCGCTGGAGCCCGGACATCGTGTTCTGGAAATCGGCTCAGGCTCAGGCTTCACCGCTGCCGTAATGGCACGGCTTGCGGCACGGGTGACGACGATCGAGCGCTACAAGACATTGGCAGAGGCCGCCCGCAACCAGTTTCAGGCACATAAAATTGAAAATGTCGTTTGTAAACATGCAGATGGACGGCATGGTGTTGCCGGTGGTCCTTATGACCGCATAATAGTTTGGCTGGCTTCTGACGCGATGCCGCGCCAATATCTTGATCTGCTGGCAACGCACGGGGTGCTGATTGCGCCAGTCGGGCAGGCGGATGGTCAACAGGTTATGTGCCGGATGGCCAAGGTTGGCAGCCGCTTCGAGCGGGAAGATCTGCTGGCCGTGCGCTATCAGCCATTTATTGAAGGTTCGGCTGCTTTTCTTTGAGAAGCAGTCCTTCTTTTCGCCCTCAGGGCTTCAGTAGGCATATTTTTAAGCCGAATTTTGCGTTGCCATCCATCAAATATGGCTGATTTATTGAATATGGTATCCGTTTGATGAATCTTTTAATTTTTTTACAGCAATTTTAACCAGCAGGTAACATTAACGCGCTTTAATAAGTCTACTTAGAGTTTCGGGTATGGACGGGTTGAATATGCGTAAAACTGTTTTGCATCATACGTCCGAGCGTCTTCTGCGCCATAGCGCGGTCATTCTGCTTGCAGGACTGGTCGCGGGCTGTAGCGGAGATATGACACGCTTTACGGATGGCCTTACGACTGGATCGACGAATAATCAGCGCTCGATTATGCAGTCACAGAATCAGTCTTCACAGCAGAATAGCAGCGCGGATAATTATCCGGTCATGCCTGCGACGCAGCGTGTTGCTTCGGGTAATGTACAGCGTAATGAATTGCCGCCGGTGGGCACTGCCGCGCCGATGGGTGCTGCACAGGTTGTGCAGAATAATGTTCAGAACTCTGTTCAGTCGGTTCGCGATCAGGCGTCACAGCAGGTTGCAATGGCTGGCGGCACGATGACCAATGCAGCCACTGCTTCGGTTAACAATGCGATGGTGCAGCCGGGTGAAACACTTTACGGCGTTGCGCGCCGGTTTAATGTGTCGCCGAATGATCTGATGGCTGCCAATAATATTACTGACCCGAACATGCTGCGGGCAGGGCAGACGCTGACAATTCCGGGTGTGAAAGCTGCCGCAGGCGGTGCACTGGTTGCTGCTGCCACCAATGGTGGTACGCAGACCCTCGGTCAGCTGAAGTCAAACGGCACACAGGCTGTTGCCAATGCTCAACAGGCTGCAACGAGTAAAGTGAATAATGCTGTTGCCGGTGCAGGGGCAAAAGTTGCTGCCGCAACCGGTGGCTACACTGTGCAGAGCGGTGATACGCTGCATGCGATTGCCCAGCGCAATGGTGTAACGGCTGCTGCGCTCAAGCAGGCAAACGGTATGGCTGACGGTACAATCCGTGTTGGTCAGTCTCTGGTAATTCCGGTGACTGCTGCGGCTGCTGCAACGCAGGTTGCTGCTGTTGCCAAGCCTGTTCCGGCTGCGGTTGATACGACAGTTAAAACAGCTTCCACCCCGCCTGCTGCTGCAAAGCAGGTGCCGGATGGCAGTGTGAAGCCATATACTCCGCCGCAGGCGAGCAATAAGGTGATTGAAGACGCCGAGCAGGATGTGGCTATGGCGCCTTCTGCAACCGGTATTTCGCAGATGCGCTGGCCGGTTCGCGGTAAGGTTCTGACCAGCTTTGGTCAGCGTGACGGCGGAACCGTCAATGACGGTATCGACATTATGGTGCCGGAAGGTACGCCGGTTAAGGCCGCCGAAAATGGTGTGGTTATCTATGCCGGTGATGGTCTGAAGGAATTTGGCCAGACGGTTCTGGTGCGCCATGAAAACGGTCTTGTGACTGTCTATGGTCACAACAGCAAGATTAATGTGCAGCGCGGGCAGAAAGTACGCCGCGGCGAAGAGATTGCCCGCTCCGGTATGAGTGGTAATGCCAAAGCACCGAAGCTGCATTTTGAGGTTCGTAAAAATTCAACGCCGGTTAATCCGTCGAAATATCTCGAAACCTGATTGCGAAGATAAGAATTTGAAAAAGCCCGCTGTTTTGATGAAACAGCGGGCTTTTTTATTTATGTATTGAGAGAAATGCCAAGCCTTCCGGCCAGATCCTGCACATATTGCCATGCAACACGGCCCGAGCGGTTGCCGCGGGTCGTTGACCATTCCAGTGCTTCTGCATGAAGTTTTTCAACAGGATAGCTGAAGCCGAAATGGGCAGCATAGCCGTCAACCATCGCCAGATAGTCATCCTGATTGCATTTATGAAAGCCGAGCCAGAGGCCGAAGCGGTCGGAGAGTGAGACTTTCTCCTCGATGGCTTCCGACGGGTTAATGGCGCTTGAGCGCTCATTGTCAATCATTTCACGCGGCATCAGATGGCGGCGGTTGGATGTGGCGTAGAAAATCACATTATCCGGACGACCTTCTACGCCGCCTTCAAGCGCTGCCTTGAGAGACTTGTAAGACGTGTCATCATGATCAAAGGACAGATCGTCACAAAACAGGATGAAGCGGTAGTCGCTGTCTTTAATGAGGCTCATCAGAACCGGCAGACTGTTGATATCTTCGCGATGAATTTCAACCAGTTTCAATGGCTTCTGCTGAGTATTTGTCTGATTAACGGTTGCCTGAGCGGCTTTGACCAGAGAGGATTTGCCCATGCCGCGTGCACCCCAGAGCAGCACATTATTGGCGGGGAGTCCGCGCGCAAAACGCTCTGTGTTGCTGACCAGCTGATCGCGCACCAGATCGACACCGCGAATAAGCCCGAGATCAATACGATTGACCTTTTTAACAGGTGTCAGCTCAAGGCGGGAAGGCTCCCAGACAAAAGTGTCGGCATGTTCTGCCTGTAAAGGCTTGGGTGCAGGTGGTGCCATGCGCTCCAGAACTGCCAGAAGCTGATCCAGTTTAGCGCTCAGAATTTGTTCAGTCGTGCTCATATTCATGCCTGTTTGATTTCTTTTCAGCAGAGCCTGACTTTAACAAGATTATTTGGTTTGAACAGTACCCACGGGTACGGTTTAAAAATAAATTTAAATTCCCGTAAGGATTAGTGAAAAATCTATTGGCGACACTGGTAAAGTGAAGCAAGAATTTGCATCTATGGTTGCATAACAGCGTATAACCGTTGTAATGCGCAGTGAATGAATTTGGTGCTCTGCCTGTGAAATATGGCAGGGGGCGGCTACATAATTCCCTGGATCTTCTATAATTTAAGGAATTATGCAGCTAACCGGCATCTGACAGTTACCAGTTTGACGAGGAGTCACTTTTATGTTCGTAACCCCTGCTTATGCTCAGGCCGCCGGTGGCGGTGCTTTCGGTCCGGATATGCTGATGAGCATTCTGCCGTTTATTCTGATTTTCGTGGTTATGTATTTCCTGATTATCCGCCCGCAGCGTACTCAGATGAAAAAACGTGCAGAAATGCTGAGTAATGTTCGTCGCAATGACACGATCGTTACCGGTGGCGGCATTCTCGCTAAAGTAACCAAAGTGATTGATGATAACGAACTGGAAGCAGAAATTGCCGACGGCGTTAAAATCCGCGTTCTGCGTTCTTCCATCGGTGATGTACGTACCCGTGGCGAACCGGTTGCTGATAACAAAAACAAGTAAGCATTATTGCTTGTGACTTATAAAAGCCCCGCAATGCGGGGCTTTTTTATTGCCGTTTATTTTTTGAAAACACGAATGTCATGTGCTGCAATACAGCATCATATTTTGAAAATCTGAATCTGTTCAGCGCAGCCATGCTGAGATTTGTACGAATCACGTATAAGATCAGAAAATGAGGCGGTGTATGCAGATTTCCCTGTGTTTTATTCAGCGATTATTCTCATAACATTGCCGGAAAGTTCGATTCTGTCTGTTTTGCACCTGCGTTGCGAAACAACACTAATAACTTACGGATGGATTGCCGATGCTCTATTTCCCGCGCTGGAAATCGGTACTGATCTGGCTGGTTGTGCTGGCCGGTTTTATCTTTGCTTTGCCTAATTTCTTTTCTGCACAGCAATTGTCCGGTTTGCCAACCGGCTTTCCGAAAGGTCAGATCATTACCGGTCTTGATCTGACGGGCGGTACGCGCGTTGTGCTGTCATCGCCGAAGGTGACTTCGGCAGATCTGGATAAAACGGCAGCAGTTATGGCGGATCGCCTGACTGAGCTTGGCTATGATAATGCCCGCATGAATGTGCAGAACAAAAATCAGGTGCGCGCTGAAGTGCCTGATGTTTATGATGCGCAGCTGATTAAAGACCTTCTGAGCCTGAAAGGGGATATCAATTTCCGGCAGGCGAAAGAAGTGACAACGCCTGATCCGCTGGCGGAGGGGCTTGTTCCGCAGGATTCCGAAGTCATTTATTCCTTCGATGATCCGCCGGTCGGTTATATCGTTAAAAAAGCACCGGTTCTGAGCGGTCTGGATATCGCCGATGCGGAAGTCGGGGTGAATACCAATCAGGATTCAGTAATTACAATTTCTCTGACCGAGGATGGTAAGAAACAACTCGCTGATTTTACCACGAAAAATATCGGTTCGGTTCTGGCTGTTGTCATTGATAATCAGATTGTTTCTGCACCGCGTATTCGTGAATCCATTGCTACCGGTAATTTGCAGATCACCGGCGATTTTGATCTGGAAACCCTGAGCAATCTCAGCGTTGTGTTGCGTTCCGGTCCGTTGCCTGTTTCCGTTCAGGTGATTGAAGAACGTACAATCGCATCTGCTCTTGGGCAGAACTATACCAGTTACGGCCTGATCACTGCTTTAAGCGCGCTTGTTGTTGTGGCGCTGTTCATGGTGCTGTCTTACGGTCTGCTTGGCCTGATCGCGGTGATTGCACTTGGCGTCAATGTTATGCTGGTGATTGCGGTGGTGTCTTTCTTCGGCATTGCAGTGGGGCTTGCAACCATTGCCGGTCTGGTTTTGACGATTGGTATGGCCGTTGACAGTAATATCCTGCTGTTTGAGAAAATCCGTGAGGACCGCCGCAACGGTTATTCCGTCGTACAGGCGATTGAATCCGGTTTTTCCCGTGCCAAAGGCTGTGTGATTGATGCCAATCTGACCACGCTGATTGCCGCGCTGGCACTGCTGATGTTCGGCAGCGGACCGCTCTATGAATTTGCAATCATTGTAACGATCGGTGTTGTGACCTCACTGTTCACAACATACACATTCTCACGCCTTCTGATTTCGCTTTGGGTGCGCCAGTCGAAACCGACAACAATTCCGGCGCGTCTGCTCAAGCTTGTGCCGACCAATACCAAAATCAGTTTTATGAAACTGAGCGGAATTACAGCAACGATTTCCGTTGCGGCCTGTGTCGCTGCACTCGTGCTCTATTTCACGATGGGGCTGAACTACGGTATCGACTTTGATGGCGGTTCTTCCGTGGAGCTGCAATCGCGTGAAGGGCCTGCTGATCTCAATGATATTCGCCTGCGCCTGACAGAGCTGAATATTGACGGTGCGCGGGTGGTGCAGGGTAAAAATGAAAACCTTGCAGAATTGCTGATCGGCTCGCAGGATGCCGGAGATGACGCCGAGCAGACTGTTGTTGTAAAACTGCGTGATGAGTTCGAGCAGGATTATGATTTTCAACGTGTCGAGGTCGTCGGGCCTACTGTTTCAGATCATCTGTCCCGCATCGGCAATGCTGCACTCGGGCTGGCTCTGATCGGCGTATTTGCTTATCTGTGGCTGCGGTTCCGCTGGCAGTTCGCTGTTGGTGCCGTGCTGGCGACGACCCATGATATTGTCATCATGATCGGCGTTTTTGCCCTGTTCCGCTTCGAGTATAATCTGTGGAGCCTTGCGGCACTGCTCACAGTGATTGGCTATTCGCTCAATGATACTGTGGTCGTTTATGACCGTGTTCGTGACAATCTGCGACGCTATCCGCAAACACGGGTCAGCCTGCTAATGGATGCGGCGATCAATCAGACCTTGTCCCGTACAATTCTGACATCACTGGTGACATTGCTCGCGCTGATCCCGCTTTATATTTTTGGCGGCGCGGATATCGGTTCTTTTGCGGTAATGATGGCGCTGGGAATTATTATCGCGACCTATTCGTCGATTTATATTGCAGGGCCGTTGTTGTGGCTGCTTGGAATTAAACCGTCTGATGTGGAAGATACGGTGCAAACGCAGCCAGCGGGTTGATTGTTGTTCATCCTGTTAAATCATATTTTGCCCGCGGCTTATCCTGCGGGCAAAATGCTTTAGCGGACTGGAAAAACTTAGCGATTGCTGTAGAAGAAGCGCATATCAGCACTTATCTGTAAGATCTGGTCTGTTTAAGATTTGGCTGAATACGCCACGTAATGTGGTTGTGCAGGTTAAGCAAAAGAGAGATGGCATGAATACTGGTCTTGAAATCCGCGAGGCGCATTTTCCGGGGCGCGCTCCGATTGACGCTTATGGAAATGGCGGATTTCGTTTTGCAGATATGTCACATCGCGGCTCACTGTTTTGTTTGCCTTCAGGCATTCATAGCTGGGAACCGAAACAGCCGCCTCTTTTAACACTGGGTGATCTGGAAATAATTCTGGAGCAGGCGAGCGATATTGAGATATTGCTGGTTGGCACCGGTATGGATCTGCGACGTATACCGGAAGATGTTAAAGCACTCTTGCGTGAGCACCGGATCTCCTCAGACCCGATGAGTACCGGTGCTGCTGTGCGCACCTATAATGTGCTGCTTGCCGAAGACCGCGCTGTTGCCGCTGCTCTGATTGCAGTGGAGTAAAGGCGTGAGTGCTCCTGATAATAATGCCGCAGTCCATGTATCAGCTGACACTGAAAATTTTCAGCATTGTATGCAGCTTTTACGCCAGACGGATTTTGACCGTTATCTGGCCGTACTTTATGCGCCGGAAGCTAAAAGATCAGCGCTTGCAGGGCTTTACGCCTTCAATGCCGAGATCGCCCGTATCCGTGATGTGGTGCATGATGCCTTGCCGGGTGAAGTGCGGCTGCAATGGTGGCGCGACCTGATCAACGGCACAGAGCACGGTGTGGTGACGGGTAACCCTGTTGCTGCTTTGCTGCTCAAAGCGATTAGCGATTATAATCTGCCACGTGCTGTTTTTGATGCTTATTGTGAAGCGCGGATATTCGATCTTTACAATGATGCAATGCCGAGCCGCAATGATCTGGAAGGTTATTGCGGGGAAACGGCTTGCGCAATTTTACAGATGGCAGTGATGATACTGGATAGTGAGGCCGCAAAATCCTCAGCTGAACTCTCCGGCCATGCGGGGGTTGCGCAGGCTGTGAGCGGATTGTTGCGGCTGATGCCGCTGCATCGCCGTCGCGGGCAGGTCTATGTGCCTGCAGATATTTTACAGGCTGTGGGTGTGACTGCCGAACAGCTTATCAAAGGTGATGATAAACAGGCCATGCAGCGCGTGGTTGCGGCGCTGAGCGCATTGGCGCGTGAGCATTATAGTGCTTTTGAAAAGCAAAGCATGCCTGCAAGTCTCAAGCCGGCATTTCTGCCTGTGCGTCTTGTACCGCTGATTTTGAAGCGCGCAGGACGTAAAGCTGATCTGGTTGCAGATCAGGGCATTGAGCTGTCGCAGCTGCGTCGTCAGTGGATTTACCTGAAATCCTCATTCTGAGCTTACAAGATACAAAAAAGCCGGAGATTTTAATCTCCGGCTTTTTTGTTTTAGTTCTGCTCTTGCAGCCAGATTTTGAAGTCGCTCAGAGCGCGTGCGCTGAGGGCACGTTTTTTGGCCTGTGTCTTTTCTTTGCCGCGCAGACGCACACCTTCCTGTTTCGGAACTGTGACTTCAGGGAAAAGCCCGAAATTCACATTCATCGGCTGGAAAGAGCGTTTGCCCGGTTCATCATCGCTGACGAGGTGACCGCCGGTAATGTGATTGAGCAGTGCGCCGAAAGCCGAAGTGACCGGCGGTGGCGGCAAAGTCCCACCACGCTGCTCCGCTGCCGCAAAGCGACCGGCAAGCAAGCCCATTGCTGACGATTCCACATAGCCTTCACAGCCGGTGATCTGGCCTGCAAAACGGATTTGCGGGCGTGACTTCAGGCGCAGGCTTGTGTCCAGCAGGATTGGCGAGTTGAGATAAGTATTGCGATGCAAGCCGCCGAGACGGGCAAATTCCGCATTTTCAAGGCCGGGGATCATACGCAAAATCTGCGTCTGTTCGCCATATTTCAGCTTGGTCTGGAAACCGACCATATTATAGAGCGTACCGAGCGCATTATCCTGCCGCAGCTGCACAACGGCATAGGCTTTAACATCAGGATTATGAGCATTGGTCAGCCCCATCGGCTTCATCGGGCCGTGGCGCAAGGTTTCAGGGCCGCGCTCTGCCATCACTTCAATCGGCAGACAACCGTCGAAATAAGGTGTGCCTTCCCATTCCTTGAATTCGGTTTTTTCACCGTCAATCAAAGCCTGAATAAAGGCCTGATATTGCTCTTTATCCATCGGGCAGTTGATATAATCTTTGCCGGTGCCGCCCGGGCCAACCTTGTCATAGCGCGACTGGAACCAGCAGACATCCATATTGATGCTGTCGAAATGGATGATAGGCGCAATGGCGTCGAAGAAGGCGAGGGAATCAGCTTCAGTTTCCTGTGCGATTGCCTCTGCTAGTTCTGCGGCAGTCAGAGGGCCGGTAGCAATAATTGTATTGCCCCAGTCTTCCGGCGGCAGACCTGCAACCACTTCACGTTTGATGGTGATGAGCGGATGCGCTTCAAGCTTCGCGGTAACAGCATCGGAAAAGCCGTCGCGGTCAACAGCAAGCGCACCACCGGCCGGAACCTGATTGGCATCGGCGCAAGCCATGATCAGCGAATTGGCAAGACGCATTTCCGCATGCAACACGCCAACGGCATTGGTTTCAGCATCATCAGAGCGGAAGGAGTTGGAGCAGACAAGCTCAGCCAGACCTTGCGTTTTATGCGCATCAGTGCCGCGAACGGGGCGCATCTCATGCATGATGACGGGAATACCGGCCTCAGCAATTTGCCAGGCTGCTTCGCTGCCGGCAAGGCCGCCGCCGATGATATGAATTGGGGATAATGATGAACTGGACATGCTTTGTCCAATACCGCTTTTAAGGCGCAGCATCAATTGCCTGAATGTTTGATCACAGGCTTTTGCATGATTGTGAGAATAAAAAAACAGCTCCGACGCAGGAGGGAGGGCGACGGAGCTGTTTTTAGGGATGGACTGATACGGGGGATATCAGTCAGCGCAGAATTGAGGATTTAAAGACGGGCTTTAAATCCGGCAGCGCTATGCCTGCTAAAAAACGGGAGGAGGAATAGCAGGCAATAGAACATGGCCGGTACGGGAGGAGGAATACCGGTCATGAAAGGGAGGATGTTTATTCCGTCTGCGCCAATTGTTCGTAAGAACCTGAACCGGCGCAGTTACCACTTGTTATCTGAGCTATCGCTGCCGGAAAATTCCGCAGCAGATAGTTTCAGATGATTACATGCCGGCTGTGTTTGACTTGCGGGCGATGTAAGGAATGTCGGAGCGGGAGATACCGAGATCACCGAGTTCACGGTTGGACAAACGGTTCAGTTCGGAAACTGTGTCACGGTAACGGCGCCAGTTGTTGAAAGAGCGAATGATGTTCATTTTTAAAACCCTCGATTGTGTTTAGTTGTGTTGTGTAATCTGTTGTCCTGTATATAGCCCGTGCCTTTGGAAATGAGGAGAGACAAGATTGCATAGCTCCTCTGCGAGCCTTGCAGACCTCATTTAAACGATTTAAATCGCAGTTTAGCCGTATTTCGGGCAAAATTGACCTGATGCGTAATTTTTGTTCGCTAAAGAGCGACGGCGTGAAATTTTTGTACGGTTTGCGGGAGTTGTTGTCATGAAAATATCACGTATTGGTTGTGTGTGTTTCCCATGATTTCAAGAGCTATGCGCATAGGGTTAAGGCTATGGTTACTGTTTTATTAGACGGGATGCAGACAACAGGCATAACGGCTATTGCATCCCAATTATTGAGTGCTTGAACCGGCCGGATTTTCGTGTGACCTTGCTCAATACACGTCCGGACATATCCGGCTTGTTTGCGGGGGGAGGTCAAGTCGCTTGCTGAGTCTGCCTGTTCTGATTGGCATGATTGTTGCCGCTATTATCACCGGAGTGCTGGCCGTTCATTTTTTAGGCGGCGGCAGGCAGGCGGTTTTAAATAATAATACAGATGTGCTTACCCGCTTTCATCAGGATTATCCTGAAAGCCGGATTAATGAGATTTGCTATACGCAGGATCGGCGCACGGCTTTTTTTGCTCTGCCAGAGCAGGGAACCGGCATTGTTCATGCGGTGGGCGCGAAATTCCTGACCCGTATATTGAAGCCGCAAGATATTCTGGACATACGAAAGCAGGATGAAGCGGGGCTATTTGTGCGCATGGACGATTTTACATGGCCTGCGGCATCTTTCACATTCGGCGATCAGGCCAGCCGCAATCAGGTTTATAGCTGGCTGGAAGGCACTATAAAGGGGGAGTAGTGGACATGAATGAACCGGCATTCTTCGATGTTACGCTGATTGCGGTGCCGTTATATCTCCTTGCTATATTAATAGAGCTGTTAGCGGTGCGTTACTGGCATCGCAAAGGCGAGTTTGAAACCCGCGATGCGCTGACCAGCTTGTTAATGGGCACCGGCAATGTTGTGGCAGGTTTACTGCTCGGCTTTGTCTCAGTAACAGCATTGCTTTGGGTCTGGCAGTTTCGTTTCTTTGATCTTGGCCTGCATTGGTGGGTCTTCGTCGCGGCCTTTATTTTCGATGATCTGCGCTATTACTGGTATCACCGTATTGCTCATCGTGTGCGCTGGGTCTGGGCGGAGCATGTTAATCATCATTCCAGCCAGCACTATAATCTCACCACAGCACTGCGTCAGTCATGGACAGGGCAGATCACCGGCATGTTTATCCTGCAGGTGCCGCTGGTTCTGCTGGGGTTTCATCCGGCGGTTATTGCCTTTGTCTATGGCTTTAACCTGATTTATCAGTTCTGGATTCACACCGAGGCAATCGGCAAAATGTGGAAGCCGGTTGAGTTGATCTTCAACACGCCGTCGCATCACCGTGTGCATCACGCGACCAATCCGCGTTATCTGGATGCAAATTTTGCCGGAACGCTGATTATCTGGGACAGGCTATTTGGCACATTTGTTGAAGAGCTGCCGGAGGATATGCCGCGTTACGGGATTGTGCGCAATATCGGTACTTTCAATCCGGTGCGGGTGGCTTTTCATGAATGGGCAGGGATGTTGCGTGATGTGTTCGCGCCGGGGCTGAGTTTACGCCAAAGGCTGATGTATATGGCGGCGCCTCCCGGCTGGAGCCATGACGGTAGCCGCAAAACCTCGGAAGATCTGAAGGCCGATTATGTGCGCCTGAACCCTGATGAAGCCGGTAAGCCGGGATTGCCTGAGCGTTCGTCTTAATTTAACACGATAATAAAGCTATGCGCTCGTTTATTGCATCGGGCAGGCTTGTTCTCATGCAAGCCGAGCAACCATTATAACAGGATCACCATTTGTCCCTTTTTGTTTCCCTCGCACGTCAGATAGACCAGTGGCAGTCGCAAGGATTGCTCGATCAGGAAACCGCAGACAGGCTGCGCCTTGATGCTAAAAGCCGTCATAATGGTTTTGGCATTGGTGGTGTGCTTGCCGTGCTTGGTGCATTGCTGCTCGGTGCGGCACTGATCCTGTTTATTGCAGCCAACTGGGAGGTCATTCCCCGTATCGGGCGTGTGGCTCTGATCCTGACAATATTGTGGGGTGGTTATCTCGGCGGAGCATGGTTGCAACAACGGGGCGCAAGCGGGCATGAAAACAAGCTGGCAGCGATATTTGCGCCGGCGCTCTATCTGCTTTCAGCAATAACCTATGGTGCCGGTATCGCGCTGGTCGGGCAGATGTATCATATGTCCGGTGATATGACGACCGCGGCGCTGGCATGGGGCGTTGGTGTTCTGATTGCTGCAATATTATTGCGTGCGCCGATTCTGACAACCGCAGCGTTGGGTATCGGTGGTTTCTACCTTGCTACTGTGCTGCAAGAGATGGGCGGACAGGTTAATCTGGTTGCATCCTACCGCTGGGTTCTGCCGCTTTATCTCGCGGCCTGTGTCGGCACGATTATTTACACCAAAGCTGATAAAGCCATGCATCTGCTGTCGATGCTGACGCTGGGCTATTTTCTGGTGATGTATTTCGATCTTGAAAATCCGGCGATACTGATACTGATGATAGCCTTAGGTGCCGTTTTGATAGTCTGTCAGGGGCGCTGGCCGGATTTTGAGCGTTTGAGCTACGGGTTTGGTTCGCAGCTGGCCGGTTATGGTCTGGCTTCGCTGCTGATTGCTCTGTTTATCTTTCAGGTTGAGCATAAAGACCTGTTCAACAGTTATGAGGTCGGTGCCGATGCGCTCTATTCGCTGGCAGCAATTGCGATTTGTGTTTTCGCGCTGATTATTGCCGGAGAGAAAAGCGGTCAGCTGCGCTGGTTCGCCTATGCGGGGTTCTCTCTGCATGTGCTTTATCTGGCCACTGTCACCGTTGGAACGATGAT
This sequence comes from Pseudochrobactrum sp. sp1633, assembly GCF_030376605.1. GTDB lineage: Bacteria > Pseudomonadota > Alphaproteobacteria > Rhizobiales > Rhizobiaceae > Pseudochrobactrum. The sequence continues at coordinate 237,010 of NZ_JARRAE010000001.1, forward strand.
TGGCACATCCGGCGTGTTTCTGATCGGTGGTTTGCTGGTGATGGGGCTGGCTTATCTGGTGACCCGTATGGAAAAATATCTGCATGGCGCGCCGGTCAAAGCGGTGTCAGATAATGGCGTTGATAGCAGCAAGGGGCAGCAGTCATGAGTTTTCTTAAAAAACGCTGGCTTTATGTTGCTGCTATTATTGCAGCTCTGTTGCAATCGGGCGTTATGCTGGCTGGTGTGCAGCAGCGCATCAGCATTTTGCGCAATGGTTCTGAAGTTGTGCTGCGGACACTGCCTGTTGATCCGCGCGATCTGATGCGCGGGGACTATGTTATTCTCGGCTATGAGATTTCCCGTTTGCCTGCGCGCCTGATCAGCGGTGAGCCGCCACGTAAAAGCGGCCTGAACTATATTTATGTTGTGCTGGCGAAACAGGCTGATGGTCTGTGGACGGCTGAACGCGCGCAATATGTCAGGCCGGATGCGCTGAAGGAGAATGAAATTTTCCTGCGCGGGGAAGTTGAAGCACCAATCCAGATTTATGATGAGAGTTCAACTGTTCCGGTCGTTTATGGCATAGAACGCTATTATGTGCCTGAAGGTGAGGGGCTTGCTGTAGAAAACGCCCAGCGCGACAGTAGCGTTGATATCGTCTTATCTGTGAATGAAAAAGGTGTGGCGGCTATCCGCGCGCTTAGAATTGACGGAAAGCTGATCTTTGACGAGCCGCTGTTCTGAGGAAAATTAAAAGGGGAAAATGATAAGATCTGTGTATGACAGTCTCTTATCAAAAATAATCTGTTTTTCCCCTTTGCCCCCTGAAAATTGAATGCTATAGAGCGCGCACATCAGAAGCACGCTTGCTTCAGTTGCGGATATGGCGAAATTGGTAGACGCACCAGATTTAGGTTCTGGCGGGAGACCGTGGGGGTTCGAGTCCCTCTATCCGCACCACTTTTATTTCCTTTATTTTTTGTAAGCCTTTGTAGTTGCTGAGTGTTTGACTCTGCGATTTTGGCGAAGGTGCGTTTTTAGTCAATTTTGTGATACAAACTGTGTTACAAATTGCGTTACAATGCACTTTTAGCTGTCATCTTTTCTCATTGCGCACTGTTTAAACTCTCCGTAGGAAATATATCCTGCCATAGGATGCCGGTTTTCATGAATTCTAAAACTTTATGGCCGAAGTTTCCGCATAATTACAATTGCACGACGGCAGTCTTATCAAAGCTTTAGAAGGGTCTGAGAGTATGGGTAACTATGGCGCGCGTTACGGGCAATATGCTCATGGATTTGGGTGTTTGTGCCATAGTTCTGAAATCACACAGCTGAATGAACGTATTGGTCGCGGGCTGAGCCGCCGTTCTGTGCTGAGTGGCCTTGCTGCTGTCATGGCTGGCGCTGTGGTAGCTGATCCTGTGTCAGCATTGGCGCAAACACCTGTCTCCGTTGCCGGTCAGCCTGTATTGCTGAAAAATCTGCGCATTTTCGATGGTAAGTCCTCAAACCTGATTGAGGGGCGTAATGTTCTGATCAGCGGTGGCAAAATTATGGATATTCTCAAGGCTTCAGAGAATGTTGCCGATGCGCAGGTGATTGATTGCGGCAAGCGCGTTCTGATGCCGGGTCTGATTGACGCCCATTGGCACAGTATTCTGGCTGCTATTCCGCAAATGGTCGCGATGACCTCTGATATTGCTTATGTGCATCTTGTTGCCGCACAGGAAGCACAGCGCACCTTGATGCGTGGCTTTACGACTGTGCGTGATATGGGTGGACCTTCATTTGCGCTCAAGCGTGCGATTGACGAAAAGCGTATTCCGGGGCCACGGATTTATCCGTCGGGTGCGATGGTATCTCAGACCTCCGGTCACGGCGATTTCCGCCAGCGCAGCGATATTCCGCGCCATAGTGCCAATGATCTCAGCATTGCAGAATCCGCCGGTATTGCGGCCATTGCTGACGGTGAGGCTGAAGTGCTGCGCCGCGTGCGTGAGCAGTTGATGCTGGGTGCAAGCCAGATCAAGATCATGGTCGGCGGCGGTGTGGCTTCTTCCTTTGATCCGCTGGATTCTCTGCAATTTACTGAAACCGAAATCCGTGCGGCTGTGATGGCTGCTAAGGATTGGGGCACATATGTCTGTGCACATGTTTATACATCCGCAGGCATTCAGCGTGCGCTGGCTTGCGGCGTGCAGTCGATTGAGCATGGCCAGCTGGCGGATGAGGAAACCGTCAAGCAAATGGCCGATGCCGGTGCATGGTGGAGCATTCAGCCGTTTCTGGCAGATGAAGATTCCAATGTTTATGCCTCGCAGATACAGCGCGACCAGCAGAAAATGATTGCTGAAGGCACGATACGCGCTTTTGAACTGGGGCCGAAACATAATGTCAAAATGGCATGGGGAACGGATATTCTGTTCAACCCTAAGGGAACGGCTTCACAGGGACGTCAGCTGGCGAAACTGGCGCGCTGGTTTGACAATGGTGATGTGCTGAAAATGGCAACTGGCACCAATGCGGAATTGCTGGCACTGTCAGGGAACCGTAATCCTTACGGTGCAGCTGTCGGCGTGATTGAAAAAGGCGCAATGGCGGATGTGTTGCTGATTGACGGTAATCCGCTGGAAGATGTGTCGCTGATCAGCGATCCGGACAAGAATATGAATCTGATTATGAAAGATGGTGTTATTTACAAGAACACGCTGGCTGCATAGCCGCATCTGTAAGCTGCATGACAACGTAAAAACAAAAACCGCTCCGGTGACCGGAGCGTTTTTTTCTATTCAAAATATATTCGCTCGTAGTTTTAAAGCTTACTTTCCAGCAGGCTGGTCAGAGCTTTTGTGCGTGGTTCGATATCACCGGCATTGGAGAAAGGTTTCCAGTTGATTGTCAACTTGCTGCCTTCAAACGTCAGGCCGTCAGCATAGTTTGAAGCCGGAGCGGTTTTTTCATCATAGAGAATAACAACGGATTTCAGTTTTTCTTGCAGCGCTGTTTTACCCATATCATCCGCTGCAATCGCCTTGAATGAGCGGATAACCGGCTCAATCACCGTATTTTGCAGATAATCCGGAGCAGCGTAGGAATCCGCATAGCCTGCCAAGGCAAGGCTGTTGAGATTAAGCTCAATCACAACCGGAAAGCCTGCGGCGTCCTGAATGGATTTTTCATATTGCGGCCAGACATCTTTGGCATAGGCTGCAATGGCACGGCGTTCCGCAAGGCCGGCTTCCTGTGCATGGGTGGCAACAGGTGCAAGCGGCAAAAGCAGTGATAACAAAGCAATGAAACGAAATTTCATTCTGTAATCCTTGAAACAGAGCATAAAGCAGGGCCTGTATCAAAAGTACTTTTATGATGAAAGGGCCGGATTTCAGCAGCCGGATCAGCTATTTCGTTATTGTTCAGCGGGGAATGGCCGCGGTGATGCGGTATTATTCCGAAATGGCAGCAATTCTGGAGATTTGGCCGATAAAATCCGATTGTTTGCAGGGCTAAAATTCAATCGCATCTTGTATTTTGCGGGCGCTGATTGTAATGGGTTTGCGATAAATGGGATTCTGGCGCAATGCTGTGGCACGGGCTCAGGCACAAAATGTGACCGCCTGCTGTTGAAAAAGCAGATATTGTGCAGGAAAATCAATAGCAGAAGTCAGGTATGGCTGCTTAAATCCGTACCGTTTATATATAGAGTCGCGGCCGTTCATCGGCGGACTTTATATAAGTTCAGGGATGTTATATAGCCTTTGCGCATATCTGTGCGCGGTATGTGACAACAGAAAAACAAGAAGTTTTGCTAGCTACGGCGGCTGCGGTCATGCGGCCGGTCATGCGAAACGAAGACAAAAGTGAAGGTTTGGACATGCAGGTTACCGAAACGCTCAATGAAGGGCTGAAGCGCGAGATCAAAGTCGTGGTTCCGGCACAGGATCTTGAAGCAAAGCTCGCTGAGCGCCTCGAAACCGCTCGCGGTCGCGCTAAAATCGACGGCTTCCGTCCTGGTAAAGTACCTTCAGCACATCTGCGCAAGATGTACGGCAAGTCTTTCATGGCTGAAATCGTTAATGAAATTCTCAACGATTCAACCCGTTCGATCCTCGTAGAACGCAACGAAAAAGCTGCAACCCAGCCAGAAGTTGTGATGAGCGAAGATGAAGCTGAAGCCGAACAGGTTCTGGCCGGTAAAGCTGATTTCGTATTCTCGATGAACTACGAAGTTCTGCCAAAGATCGAAGTTAAAGATGTTTCCGGTCTTAAAGTGACCCGTGAAGTTGTTGATATCTCTGACGAAGAAGTCGAAGATCAGGTTAAGAAAATCGCATCTTCCGCACGCACTTTTGAAGCTAAAAAGGGCAAAGCTGAAGACGGCGACCGCGTAACTATGGATTACCTCGGCAAGCTGGGTGATGATCCGTTTGAAGGTGGCGCAGATCAGGATGCGCAGCTGGTTCTCGGTTCAGGCCAGTTCATTCCGGGCTTTGAAGATCAGCTGATCGGCGTAAAAGCCGGTGACGAAAAGCAGATCAAAGTGACTTTCCCAGAAAATTACGGCGCTGCTCATCTGGCCGGTAAAGAAGCAACCTTCGACATCACTGTGAAGGAAGTTGCTAAAGCTGCTGAGCTGGAACTGAATGATGATGTTGCTAAGAAGCTGGGCATTGAAAGCCTTGAGCGTCTGCGCACTGTTGTTCGTGAGCAGATCGAAAGCCAGTACGGCCAGATCACACGTCAGAAAGTTAAGCGTCAGATCCTCGACGGTCTGGATGCAGAATATCAGTTCGAAACACCAGAACGTCTGGTTAACGCTGAATTCAACAACATCTGGCAGCAGATCAATTTCGACCTGCAGCAGGCTGGCAAGACTTTTGAAGACGAAGAAACCACTGAAGAAGCTGCTCGCGAAGAATATCGCAAGCTGGCTGAACGCCGCGTACGTCTTGGTCTGGTTCTTTCCGAAATCGGCGACAAAGCCGGCGTGGAAGTAACCGAAGAAGAACTGCAGCGTGCCGTTTACGATCAGGTTCGTCGTTATCCAGGTCAGGAACAGCAGGTTTATGAATTCCTGCGTAAGACTCCTGATGCAGTTGCTAACCTGCGCGCACCAATCTTTGAAGAAAAGGTTGTTGATCATCTGCTCGGCACAATCTCCGTTACTGATAAAAAAGTGACCAAAGAAGAGCTGACAGCTGATGAAGAAGGCGCAGAAGATGCAAAGCCTGCTAAAAAAGCTGCTCCAAAGAAAAAAGCAGCTAAAAAAGCTGACGATGCAGCTGAATAATCAGCCCGCATAGAATTACGAGAAAGCCGCGCTTCATGCGCGGCTTTTTTTATTTGCCGGTTACAGAATGATTGTTTGCCGCCCGCGTTGCGCTATTGTGACCGGATGGCCATAAAACCCTATTATCATTTGTGCAAAAATCTGAACGGTGACATAGCGCGGCCAGTCTGGCCGCAAGCTGTGGCTCTGTCCGTGTTCAGGCCGGATATGATTGCTACGCTTCATGCTTTGCTCGTCGAGTCTTACGAGGCTGTTGGTAATACCGTGCCACCAAAGGATGTGTGGTGGCAGACCTTATCCGGAGATGAAGAATATGATGCCTCTCTGATTTTTCCGGTAACAGACAACCAAGGGCAGGTCATCGCTTTTGCACAATGCTGGAGCAGTGCTTTTATCAAAGATATTGTGGTGCATCCAGCATGGCGCAAGCAGGGTATTGGCGAAGCTTTGCTGTTGCATTGCTTCCATATTTTTAAGACGTGCGGTGCGAAAAATATCGGTCTGAAAGTCGAGCAGAGCAATCCGTTTGGTGCAGAGAGACTTTACCGGCGTTTAGGAATGACGGAAGTCTGAAGGGGCAATGCAGTGAACGGGGACGGGCGTTTTCAAGCCTATGCTTTGTCAGAGAATTTTGCATATTTTGCTCCAACACAGGGTGCACTGTTGTGGCAGACTGTTTATAGTCCGCGCAATGTCAGTTCATCCGTGCTGAAACAATACTGAAACCCCAGAGAACACTTGCCAGTCAGGCCGGTTTGTTTTAGCCAGAAGCATGAGAAAACGGCAGAGTGAACTTCGCGCCGCAAAAACAGAGATTTAAGAGCCCATGTCCCTTATCGATACACGTACGCCAGACCCAAAACGCCTGATCTCCGGTGCCACCGGTGACTGGGAAATCGTGATCGGGATGGAAGTTCATGCGCAAGTAACTTCCAATTCCAAATTGTTTTCCGGTGCTTCAACCGAATTTGGTGCGGAGCCAAACGCCAATGTATCGCTGGTGGATGCTGCGATGCCGGGCATGCTTCCGGTTATCAATGCGGAATGTGTGGCGCAGGCTATTCGTACCGGTCTCGGGCTGAAAGCGCAGATCAATCTGAAGTCGGTTTTCGACCGTAAGAACTATTTCTATCCGGATCTCCCGCAGGGCTATCAGATTTCTCAGTTCAAGCAGCCGATCGTTGGCGAAGGCACTGTTATCGTGTCTGTCGGCCCTGATTCCAAAGGCCAGTTTGAAGATGTCGAAGTTGGTATCGAGCGTGTGCATCTGGAGCAGGATGCCGGTAAGTCGATCCATGATCAGCATCCGAGCGTGTCTTTTGTTGATCTGAACCGCTCCGGCGTAGCGCTGATGGAAATCGTATCCAAGCCGGATATGCGTTCATCGGATGAAGCCCGCGCATATATGACGAAACTGCGCAGCATTCTGCGTTATCTCGGCACCTGTGACGGTAATATGGATCAGGGCTCGATGCGCGCGGATGTGAACGTGTCTGTGCGCCGTCCTGGCGGTGAATTTGGCACGCGCTGCGAAATCAAGAACATGAACTCGATCCGCTTCATCGGTCAGGCGATTGAATATGAAGCCCGTCGCCAGATCGGTATTCTCGAAGATGGTGGCGCGATTGATCAGGAAACCCGCCTTTATGATCCGGTAAAGGGTGAAACCCGTTCCATGCGTTCGAAAGAAGAAGCGCATGATTACCGTTATTTCCCTGATCCAGATCTGTTGCCGCTGGAGTTCACACAGGCCTATGTTGATGAACTGGCTTCAGGCCTGCCGGAACTGCCGGATGACAAGAAAAACCGTCTGGTTGAGACCATGGGTCTGTCCGTTTATGACGCATCCATTCTGATTACTGAAAAAGCTATTGCTGACTATTTCGAATCGGTTGCAGAAGGCCGTGACGGTAAAGTTGCTGCAAACTGGGTCATCAATGATTTGCTCGGCGCTTTAAACAAAGCCGGTAAGGACATTGAAAATGCTCCGGTTTCCCCGCAGCAGCTCGGCGGTATTCTTGATCTGATCAAAGAAGGCACCATTTCCGGTAAGATCGCGAAAGACCTGTTTGAAATCGTCTGGAATGAGGGCGGTGATCCTCAGCAAATCGTTGAAGCCCGCGGTATGAAGCAGGTAACTGATACCGGCGCGATTGAAAAAGCCGTTGATGAAATCATTGCTGCGAACCCTGAAAAGGTGGCTCAGGCTCTGGAAAAGCCGACATTGGCTGGCTGGTTTGTTGGTCAGGTAATGAAGGCAACCGGCGGTAAAGCAAATCCGCAGGCTGTGAATGATTTGGTTAAAGCGAAACTGGGCATCGAATAATGTGGCTGCGCTCTGCAAATAAGGATGATCTGAAGGCTGTGCATCAATTGCTGGTCAAGACATGGCACGCAACATTTGATGATGTGCTGGGTGTTGAGACTGTCAATAAAGTCACCGGCGAATATCATTCTGTAGCAGTGCTGACGCGCAATCTGGCTAAGCCATATTCCGAATTTGTTGTGGCTGATGACGGCGAGGGCAACCTCGTCGGCATGGCCTTTGCCAGCCAGAGCAAGGACGGTATTGCAGAGCTGCATCAGCTCTACGTCGATCCCGAGCATCATGTGCAGGGCATCGGCACTATGTTGCTGGCCGAGATCGAGATGGCTTTTCCTGATGTGGAAAAGCTTGCTCTCGAAGTGATTGCGAAGAATCAGAAAGCTCTGGATTTTTACGCCCGCAAAGGTTTTGAAAAGACCGGTGAGACGAATGACTGGGGCACGCTCAATCTGGATATTCCGGTTATCAAAATGGAAAAGTCTCTGACAGGCTGGTCTATGTGATTTGAGCATTTGGCATTTAATTGTGCCTGTTACGTCCGTGCCAAATTTCTTGAGTGGTGGATGTTCTCTTATGTTCAATGAGATCACTTAACTGAGAAATGCTGAAAACAGCGGCAACTTGACCCTTGCGAAGAGCCTCAGATAAGGTCATAAGCAGGGAATAATCTGCATGATCCTGCGCCTTTATGGTCAGGATAGTTCAGGATCTGGAAGTGCTATGAAAAAATTTATTATTCAGGTTTTTACCTGGTGGAACAGCCAGACAATCGGCACCCGTCTGCACACATGGCGCAAAGGCAAGCGCGTCGGTGAAGACGAGTTTGGCAATGTCTATTATACCGGTGGTAAAGATTCTGAAGGTCGCACCCGCCGTTGGGTTATCTTCAACGGTTACAGCGAAGCCAGCGCTATTCCGGCAGGCTGGCACGGTTGGATGCATCACCGCACCGACACGCCGCCGACTGAAGAAAACTATCAGCCGCGTGAATGGCAGAAGCAACATCAGCAGAACCTGACAGGCACACCGCAGGCCTATCGTCCGCAGGGTGCAATTTCAGCTTCCGGCCAGCGTCCAAAGGTAACCGGCGACTACGACGCCTGGACACCGAACTAAGTTATATTCCTGAGGGGATAAACAGGCGGCATAACTTTATCAGGTGTGCCGCCTTTGCATTTCAGCGATTATGCTTTCCGGTTAATCAGTTCTGTTGTTCTGGCCTCCTGTTAGTTATGGGTTGGGGAAAACTGCACTGAGCAGTGTTTTTTCTCACAAATGCCGCAAAGAACAGGCTAATTTTCATTAAGGGTGGTCTGCAGGCCGCCTGATCTTGCAACCAACACCAAAGGCTTAATGCGTATGAATGTTTCTTCCGGATGGCATTTTGGGGCAACATTTCTGCTGGTTGCAGGTTTAACTGCTGCAAGTCTGACCGCTGTATCTGAGGCGAGGGCAGAACGGATTTCCAATAAAGTCGCTGAGTTTTCCGGTCTTGATAAAATCACCGGCCGTATCACGACTTTTGACGTTTATATCAATGAAACAGTGCAGTTTGGTGCGTTGCAGGTAACGCCTAAGGTTTGTTACAGCCGCTCTGAGAATGAAGCACCGCGCACCGATAGTTTCGTGCAGGTGGATGAGATCACCCTTGATCGTAAGATCCGACGCATTTTTTCTGGCTGGATGTTTGCTGATAGTCCGGGTCTGAATGCCGTTGATCATCCGGTTTATGATATCTGGCTTAAAGACTGTAAGCAGACTTCTGATATTCCGGCGCCTAAATAATCAAAAATACTGTGATTTCAAAACTGTGCGGGCGTTAATATCGCCGGTAGCAGCATGTCTTCATATTTGCTGGCGGGGATTTCAACCGCTCCGAAGCGCTGTAAATGCTCTGTGGTGAATTGCGTATCCAGAAGCTGAAACCCGTGGGCACGCAGCCGCTCGACCAGATGCACAAGGCAGACTTTGGATGCATCTGTCATATGGCTGAACATGCTTTCGCCAAAGAACGCTCCGCCGAGCGATACACCGTATAGTCCCCCAACCAGACGCCCGTTTTGCCATGCTTCCACAGAATGGCAGTGGCCTGCACGATGCAGCGCAATATAGCCCTCGCGAATGGTTTGGTTAATCCACGTTCCGGCATCAGGGTCTGTACGCATAGCGCACCTCTCCAGAACCTGCTCAAAGGCCGTATTGTAGCGAATCTCAAAGGGAGCGCGCTTCAGTGTCTTTTTCAGGCTGCGGGGAATGTGAAACTGGTCCAGCGGGATGATACCGCGCTTTTCAGGACGTACCCAGAATATTTCCGGATCATCAGCACTTTCTGACATAGGGAAAATGCCGGAGGCGTAAGCCCGGAGCAGAAGCTCCGGACTTAAATTTTGTGGTGGAGGGGATTTGCGTCCCGCCACCGGAGTTACTGACCCGATGCGTTTTTCTTTTCCAGATATTTTTCAAGCCAGTGGATATCATAATCGCCGTTGGCGATATCCGGATTGGCAATCAAATCCTGAAAAAGCGGCAGCGTTGTATCAACGCCGTCAACAACAAACTCATCAAGCGCACGGCGCAGACGCATCAGACATTCCACGCGGTTACGGCCATGAACAATCAGTTTCCCAATCATGCTGTCGTAATATGGCGGGATTTTATAACCGCTATACACGCCGGAATCGACGCGAATACCAAGGCCGCCCGGTGTGTGATAGTGGTTGATTGTGCCCGGTGACGGTGTGAATGTGCGTGCGTTTTCCGCATTGATACGGCATTCAATCGCGTGACCGGAGAAGCGTACATCTTCCTGCTTGATCGACAGGCCGAGACCGGCAGCAATGCGGATCTGCTCATGAACCAGATCAATGCCGGTAATCGCTTCGGTAATCGTGTGCTCAACCTGAAGACGTGTGTTCATTTCAATGAAATAGAACTCACCGTTTTCATAGAGAAACTCGATGGTGCCGGCACCGCGATAGCCGAGCTCTGCAACCGCATTGGCACAGATCATGCCGATCTTGTCACGGGCTTCAGAGTTCAGAGCAGGGGAGTTTGCTTCTTCCCAAACCTTCTGGTGGCGACGCTGCAGCGAGCAGTCACGTTCGCCCAGATGCACGGCCTTGCCCGCACCATCACCAACGATTTGCACTTCAATATGGCGCGGCTTTTCGAGATATTTCTCGATATAGACAGCATCATCGCCGAATGCAGCAGCAGCTTCTGAGCGTGCAGTATTGTAGGCAACGGAGATATCTTCTGCCGATTTGGCAACCTTCATCCCGCGACCACCGCCACCGGAAGAAGCCTTAATGATAACCGGATAACCGATTTCTGCCGCAATGCGGACGGCGTCCTGTTCACTGTTTACACCGCCGTCAGAACCCGGAACAACCGGAATGCCTAAGCGCTTTGCAGTCTTCTTCGCTTCAATCTTATCGCCCATGATGCGGATATGCGCAGCGGTCGGGCCGATGAAGGTGATGTCGTGTGCTTCAAGAATTTCAGCGAATTTGGCATTCTCGGAGAGGAAGCCGTAACCCGGATGAATAGCATCGGCACCGGTAATTTCGCAGGCAGCAACGATCTGATGAATATTCAGATAGCTGTCGCGCGATGGTGGTGGTCCGATACAAACGCTTTCATCTGCGAGGCGCACATGCATGGCATCGGCATCAGCAGTTGAGTGAACGGCAACAGTCTTGATGCCAAGCTCCTTACAGGCGCGCAGCACCCGCAGGGCAATTTCGCCGCGATTGGCTATGAGGATTTTCTGAAACATCGGTGCTCCTGCCTCAGCATAGTTTGACGGGCAAACTATGCATCAAATCAAATTGGTCAGCGATGGCTGTATCCGCCGGATACAGCCGCGATCTGAGAAGATCTTATTCGATGACGATAAGCGGTTCGCCGAATTCAACCGGCTGGCTGTCGCTCACGAGAATAGCAGTCACAGTACCTGCACGCGGAGCGGCAATCTGGTTCATGGTTTTCATCGCTTCGATGATCAGAACAGTCTGGCCTTCTTTAACATTCTGGCCGACTTCCACGAACTGCTTGGCACCTGGTGCAGGTGACAGATAGGCAGTACCAACCATTGGTGAAGGCACTGCATTTTTGGATTTGTCAGCTGCTTTTGGTGCTTCTGCCGCAGGTGCTGCTGCTACCGGAGCTGCCGCTGCAACCGGTGCCGGTGCGAAATACTGCTGCGCTGCTGCCTGCACAGTGATGTTGCGCGAAACGCGAATGCGCAGATCATCCTGTTCAACTTCAATTTCTGTCAGATCGGTATCTTTGAGAATATTCGCGAGATCGCGAATGATCGCCTGATCGATACCGGAGCTTTTATTCGTCATGGGTCTGGCCCCTTTACCGCTGATATGGTGTTGTTTGTTTTAAAGCATATTCCGATCGGATAAAATCAGATCGGAATATGCTTTATGTTTTTGTCTTGGCGCAGTAACAGGCGAAAAACGGGTTTTCACTTTTGTTTTAACTGCTCTGAAGCATATGCCTGACGATCAGGGCTTTATATGCTGGTTTATACTGAGTGGCATAATCCACTCTGAAAATCCGGTCAACTTTCGCTATTCTTAGGATAGCCGGCCAAAGCCCGCAGCCCCATCAAATAGCCGTCTGCACCGAAACCGCATAAGACAGCTTTGGCAACCGGCGAGACGAAAGATTTGTGACGAAACTCTTCACGGGCATGAATATTGGAGAGGTGAACCTCAACAACAGTCACCTGCGCAGCACGAATGGCATCAAGCAGCGCAATGGATGTATGCGTATAGGCTGCCGGATTGATGAGAATATGTGCTCTTTTCTCACCGGCTTCCTGAATCCATGAAACAAGATCACCTTCATGATTGGACTGGCGAAAGTCGATTTCAACGCCGAGGCGTTCAGCTTCTTTCCGGCAATTTGCAGCAATGTCATCAAGCGTGACCGACCCGTAAATTGCCGGTTCTCTTTTACCGAGCATATTCAGGTTCGGGCCGTTCAGAATGAATATCATTTGTGCCATAGAGTGCGCTGTCGCTTTACAGTTCCGTTATATTCATGAATTCAGGTGATCTGAAGACTTTGTCTCTTCCCATATAATGGGGAATCCGTTGAGGTTAAAGCCTGTAAATCATATCCGTACAGGCTTTAACCTCATTTTTAGGCACTAAATTCAAATTTTATAGATAAAATTATGGCGTTTTATTTTGTGGCCGCCTTTAACTCACGCTGTTCTGCGATTTTTGCACTCAGCGCATCAAGCCCGACAGCTCCCGGAACCAGCTCTTCGCCGATAATGTAAGACGGTGTGCCGGAGATATTCAGCGCCTGTGCAATGTTATATGCGCTCTGGAAAGAGGTGACGACCTCTTTGCTTTTCATCAGCTCACGCAGTTTAGCTTCATCTGCACCCAGTGATGTTGCGATTTTCAGGGTGCTTTCTTCTGTCGAGCTTTTTGGCTCTTTCATCAGCGCTTCATGCAATTCCATGTATTTTTCAGGCATCAGCTTTTTAAATGCCTGTGCCACCAGATGCGTGCGCATGGAATCAGGGCCGAGAATCGGGAATTCTTTCAGAACAAAACGAACATTAGGGTCGGCTTTCATAAGAGCCTGCATGTCCGGCATCGCGCGTTTGCAGTAACCGCAATTGTAGTCATAAAATTCGACAATCGTCACATCGCCTTTTGGATTGCCGTAAACGGCATCATTGGCATCGTTGAAAATCGAATCATGGTTGTCTGCAATGATTTTTGACTGACCTTCGCGGGCAGATGCGGACTGTTTGGCTTCCAGCGCATCCTGCACTTCGAGCATCACTTCCGGGTTTTCGAGCAGATATTCGCGGACAATCTTTTCAACTGCGGCTTTATCAAGTGGTTTTGCTTCCTGCGCATGGGAGGCTGCAACAGCTGAAACCAGAGCGGCGGCGCCGAAAACAGTGGTCGCTAAACGGCGCTTGAAATGAATGGTCATTGGGTCACTCCGGATAAACCGGCCTTGTCGTTCGGGTTAAGAATGGAAGTTTGTCAGGCAGAGATGCCAGACAAACTAAATGTGAAGCTTGTTATGTGTCAAAAAAACCGGCGCCGGTTTTCCGTGACGGTTATTTCTTTTTAGTTTTGGTATTAATGATGTCCTGTGCGCGCAGCCAGTCCGGCGAGCCGGATTTCAGGCGGGTTTGTGCACGGGTTGCGAAAATCTTTGCCTCATTGATGCGGCCTGCATAATAATGCTGATCCGCTGTTGCCAGATCGGAAAGCCCCATCTGGCCGGATTGTCCGTAGGCCTGCGCCAGATAGCCATAGCCTTCCGAGAATTCAGGATCTCTGACGACACCTGCTTTAAGCTCCCGAATAGCGGCTTCCATATTTGCTTTGTTTCCGGTCAGCATGAGGGCGCGGCCATAGCTCATACGGATGAGGCTGGATTTGCGAGGGTCGAGCGCTGCCGCCTGTTTGAACTCAGTCGCAGCACCGGCAGGATTGTTGGCTTTCAGCAAAATTTCCCCCTTCATTTCACGGAAATAGGGGTTTTTCGGCTGCTCTTTAATCAGTACATCAATCTTGGGGAGTGCATTGCGGGGATTGCCGTTGAGATAGGTGTAGATAGCATCGCCGTAACGCGCGCCAAGTCCGCGCGGATTGTTGCGGAAAATGCGCTGTATAGAACCCAGCCCGCCGGAATAGGCTGCAATTTTCGCGCGTGCCAGATCGTGGCGAACTTGCAGGCTTTCCGGATCTTTTTTCTCGAAATTCGGGCTTTGGCGGGCAAGCGTTTCCAGATTGGCAATACGGTCTCGCGGGAGCGGATGGCTGATGCGATAGGAATCAACCTGTGTGCCGCTGATCGACAAAGCGCTTGCAAAGCGCTCAAAAGTTGTGAGCATGCCTTTGGCAGACTGGCCGGTTTTGTTCAGATAGTTGATTGCCGAGCGGTCGGCCGCTGCTTCTTCCGAGCGCTGATAGGAGAGCAGGCTGCGCATAGCAACTTCGCCGCCGCCTGCCGCAATACCGCCACCGGCACCGGCAATGGCGCTGTTGCGGGTGGCTGCACCGGCAATACCTGCACCAAGGCCAAGTAGCATGCCAATCACTGCCATAGTCTTGGCTTGTTTCAGTTGTTCGCGCAGACGATCCTGATGACCGCCGGCAAGATGGCCGGTCTCATGTGCAATAACGCCGATAATTTCGTTTGGCGTTTCGGACTGAAGCAGAGCTCCGGTATTAATAAAAATACGCCGTCCGTCTACGAACGCATTAAAGCTTTGACTGTTGACCAGCACAGTGCCGATACGGCGGTTGCCAAGACCGGCGGCGTTGAGGATAGGAGTTGTGTAGTCGGTAACAAGCGCTTCAATTTCCGCATCGCGCACGATGGGAATTGAGCGGGACTGAGCCGAGGCGGTAAAGGCTGAACTTGCCAGAACCGCAGCTGAAATCATCAGAGCCAGTGGCAGACGCAATATATTGAGGGGAACAGCCGAAGCCGGTGCTGCCGGTCGGGGCGCAGGGGCAGTATGAAAAAATGTGTTTTCGGCCATCAATAAAGTCCTGTTTTTTTTAAAAAGTTACTTCAGGCGTGAATCATCTGCGTCATTTATAGCGTTGTTTTAAGGCTCAGGGCTGAAAAAACAGACTCATCCCTTTAATGCGCAGCTATCCGCAGAACAGGTTCCTTTCTTTATGATATTTCAGGCCTTTTTTATGACCTGAGCTGAAGCCAGCCTTAAGAAGCCTAAAGATTTAAGCCGTTTTACTGTTTTGCTTTAAAATTCGTGATGATTTCGCTGTTGTTGCCCTCAGGCGTTCGGAGTATGCAACGAACATAATTCAGAACTTTGATCAGAGTTGCACAAGCTTCACGAACAGGCCGGCAGCGGCAAAGTTAATTTGAGGGCAGAAGAGTGAGAGTGTTTTCTTACCGCAGTGATGTTGATCCGTTTCATGCTATGGACGTGCTGGCGGAAGCCAACAGGCGGCGTGCCAGCGGCGCACCGATGATCTCTATGGCTGTGGGGCAGCCTGCCGATCCGGCACCGCTCCGCGTGCGTGAAGCCGCACAAAAAGCGCTGATTGACGGTAAAATCGGTTATACGGATGCGCTGGGTCTGATTGGTCTGCGCGAGGCGATTGCCGCACATTATGCAGAGCAATATGGCGTTGATGTCAGCCCGCAGCGCATTGCGGTGACGACAGGGTCATCGGCGGCTTTCAATCTGGCATTTCTTGCTTATTTTGATCCGGGCGACCGTGTGGCGATTACCCGTCCCGGCTATCCGGCCTATCGTAATATTCTCAAAGCACTGGGAATTGAAGTTGTTGAAATCGGCACCGGTGAGGGCGCCAGTGCAAACTTAACCGCTGAAAGTCTGATTGCAGCTCACGCAGAAAAACCGCTGAAGGGTGTGCTTTTTGCCAGCCCCGCCAATCCGACCGGCGCGATTATTGAAGATGATGAGCTGAAAGCTATTCTGGAAGCGGCACGTGAGCGCAATATCCGTGTGATTTCTGATGAGATTTATCACCGGCTGACCTATGACCGTCCTGATCAGACTGCATTGGCCTTCGATGATACTGTGACGGTGATCAATTCATTCTCCAAATATTATTGCATGACCGGCTGGCGTATCGGCTGGATGGTGTTGCCGGAAGATGCGGTTCGCCCGCATGAGCGCATTGCGCAGAGCTTGTATATATCTGCACCGGAGTTATCGCAGATTGCGGCGATTGAAGCTTTTAAAGCAACGAACGAGCTGGATATTATCAAACAGCGCTATGCACTGAACCGTTCAATCCTCGGAGAGCATTTGCCAAAGCTGGGGCTGACATTGGCAGCACCTATGGATGGTGCATTTTATGCCTATTGCGATGTTTCGCGCTTCACCAATGACAGCATGGCATTTGCCCGCAAAATGATTGCCGAGATCAATGTGGCAGCTACGCCGGGGCTGGATTTTGATCCGCTGGAAGGTCACCGCACTATGCGCTTTTCCTATGCGGGGACTGCGGATGAAATGCGTGAAGCTATGCGCAGGCTGGAAGGCTGGCTCTGAAAATCTGCGCCAAAAGGCACTGCTTTCACACTTTGAGGTAGGCCTTGTTTTTTTAAAATCTATCGCAGAAACAAAAAAAGCCGCCGGAATTTCCGGCGGCTTTTTTGATATCTATATGAGCTTCTTCTTAAAAGAAGCCTTTTTTCTGCCACCAGCCGCCGCGTTTTGGCTGCTCTGCAGGTTCTTCTTTTTTCTCTGCCTGACCGACCTGAGAAGTCACAACCGGCTTTGACGCTTCCTGCGTACTTCTGCGATTGCGGGCAGGTTTTTCAGCCTGAGGTTCCGGTGCAGATTCAACAGCTGGTTCTGACGATGCTTGCGGAGATGCCTCTTGTTTTGACACCGGAGCAACCGCAGCCACCTCAACCGGAGCTTCAGCAATAACATTGTCTGAAGCTTCTGCAGGTTCAGCTGCTTTTTTGCCGCGCGGCTTGCGGGCAGGCTTTTCAGCCTTATCCGCCGCCTTTTTACGGGTTGTTTTGGCAGGCGCTTCAACCGCTGCCGGTTCTTCAGTTGCAACCGGAGCTTCAGCCTCTTCAGCAGGCACTTCCGTTACAACGTCTGCAGCTGCTTTTGCTGTGCGTGGCTTGGCTGCACGTTTGCGCGCCGGTTTTGCAGTTTTCTTGTCTGCTTTTTCCGATGTCTGAGCCGGAGTCTCTGCTTTTACCGAAGCCTCCTGCGCAACAGCAACAGCTTTGGCAGACTGTGGCTGGAAGCCGACAAATTCCGGTGCAGGAAGCGGAGCAGAGGCTTTCTTTGCCGCAGCCTGATAGGCGTTCAGACGGGTGATTGCTTCATCACGGCTGAAACCGACAAATTCCACCGCAGGCATGCGGTTGTCGTTGTCATATTCACCACGACGGTTTTTACGTCCGCCACGACGGCCACGACGGCGCTTCTTGCGACGATCTTCTTCGGACTGAGCAGATGCATCATCTGTTTCTGCATCATCGCCTTCATCTTCATCAGATGCATTTTCACCCTGCGCTTCCGATGCGTCACGGTCACGCCCGCCACGACGGCGACGGCGGCGACGACCGCGCTTGCGATCATCACCTGTTTCTTCGCGGGCACCTTCATCTTCAGATGATACGGCTTCTGCCTCTGTTTCATCTTCCACATCAATGATTTCCGGATCATTTTCCTCATCATAAGGCATGAACTGGATGGTCTGCGGAACCGGATTAACAGGGCCGGCAGCCGGAGCGCCTTTATCAATGGCCAGATGCTGATGACCAACGGTCTCATCAATCTGCAGCTCAATGGTCAGGCCAAAGCGGCTTTCCATTTCAGCGAGCAGATGACGCTTGTGGTTGAGCACATAAAGCGCAGTCGCCTGAGGCGCACGCACGATAATGTTGTTCTGAGAATTGCGCTGCAAGAACTCTTCAATGGAGCGGATAACAAAGAGACCCATCGAGGAGTCCGAGCGGATCAAGCCAGTGCCTGCACAATGCGGGCATGGCTGCATTGTGCTTTCGAGAACCGAAGCGCGGATACGCTGACGCGACATTTCCAGAAGGCCGAAATGCGAGATGCGGCCGACCTGAATGCGGGCGCGATCATCTTTCAGGCAATCTTTCATGCGTTTTTCAACAGCACGGTTATTGCGCTTTTCTTCCATGTCGATGAAGTCGACAACAACCAGACCGGCAAGATCGCGCAGGCGCAACTGGCGCGCAACTTCTTCTGCGGCTTCCAGATTGGTCTGCAGTGCGGTTTCTTCGATCGAGCTTTCGCGGGTTGAGCGGCCGGAGTTCACGTCAACAGCAACCAGAGCCTCTGTCTGGTTGATGATGATGTAGCCACCGGATTTCAGTGTAACCTGCGGATGCAGCATACGGTCGAGTTGTGCCTCAATGCCGTTGCGGGCAAAAATCGGCGTGGTTTCACGATAAGGCTGAACCACGCGCGCATGGGTTGGCATCAGCATCCGCATGAAATCTTTGGCTTCGCGGTAACCGGTTTCACCGGCAACCAGAATATCCGTGATGTCTTTGTTATAAAGATCGCGGATCGAGCGCTTGATCAGATTGCCTTCTTCGTAGACGAGGGCAGGCGCCTGTGACTGCATGGTCAGCTGGCGGACATTGTCCCACATGCGCATCAGATATTCATAATCGCGGCGCACTTCTGCCTTGGTGCGGTTAGCACCGGCCGTGCGCAGGATCACACCCATGCCCTGCGGCACTTCGAGTTCCTTGACGATATCTTTCAGGCGCTTGCGATCCTGAATATTGGTAATTTTGCGCGAGATACCACCACCGCGTGCGGTGTTTGGCATCAAGACAGAGTAACGACCCGCTAATGACAGATAGGTTGTGAGAGCTGCGCCCTTATTGCCGCGCTCTTCCTTGACTACCTGAACCAGAACAATCTGGCGGCGCTTGATAACATCCTGAATCTTGTAATGCTTGCGGTGCGCACGGTTGCTGCCCGGCAGCTCTTCCATTGCATCTTCTGCGCCGACTGATTCAACCTGATCATCTTCGTCGTCATGATCATCATCATCTTCGTCATCATTGCTTGATGAGCGGGAGTTGTGCTTGCGGGAGGCCTTTTCGCGGATCACCGGCTGATCGGAAGAAGCCGCCATGACGGATGTGTTGTCATCGGTATCATCATTTGCCGATTGCTGTGCAGCAGCCAGTAAAGCTTGCGCATAGTTTTCCTGTGCTTCAACGGCGAAATCGCCGACGAATTCAGGTGCAGGCAGAGCTGGTGCAGATACGACATCTTTATTGTGCTGCTGATGACGATTGCGGCCTGAACCGCGACGCTCATTATGACCACGGCGGTTGCGGCGCGGTGCTTCTTCGCGTTCTTCATCATCTTCGTCACGCGCGGCGCGTGCTTCAGCTTCGATCAGCGCTTTGCGATCTGCTTCCGGGATCTGGTAATAATCCGGATGAATTTCTGAGAAGGCGAGGAAGCCGTGGCGGTTGCCGCCATATTCTACGAAAGCAGCCTGCAATGACGGCTCAACGCGGGTTACGCGTGCCAGATAAACATTGCCTTTTAATTGTTTCTTATGCTCGGATTCAAAATCGAATTCTTCGATTTTATTGCCGCGCACCACTACAACGCGCGTTTCCTCCGGGTGGGAGGCATCGATAAGCATTTTGTTCGACATATGTGTTTTTCCTTCCGGCGGAAAAACGCAAATCAATGGCAACCAAAGACGCATCGTGAGCGCCGGTTCCGTTATATTTGCGATTGCCGGATAAATTAAGGTTCGTCGAAACGCAGAGTACAGTCTTCACGCGCTGATGCCTTGCGGCAATCGCGATTTTCAGGCTGGTACTGGTCAAGTCTGCATGACCCATAACGGTTCCGATCGAAACGACCTCGAAAGACCTGATAAACAGGCCGATTATAGTGCCGCACATATCCTTAAGGATAGAATATGCAGCAATTCAAAAGTGTTACGGCATTTTAACCAGCGTTTCTGACAACGCGCAATGCCGCAGATAACAGACTGCCGAGTATGGTTTTTCACATAATCCGCAATCTTTAAGAGCAGTGGCCGGGGGAACCGTGCCAGTGCTGAATCCTTCTTCAGTTACGCTTAACCGCCGGATAATCCTTTAAATCTGAATTATCTCGTAACGGTTTTGTGCAGTTTTCTGACGATTTTCACCGTCAGGTTCTGTGCTGATCTGCCACGATAAGAGCCTGTCCGCGGGTGTAAACCTGACGCTGGACAGAAAATGATTCCGATGACGGATCTGTAACCTGATAATGCTTTTAGGACCTGATCGGTCACATGACAAGCAGAATATAATAACGCGTAGTCTGTACTTCAAATAAATTGGTTGATGATTCTTAAAATAACGTATCTATTTCAATTGTTTAATTTTCAAATTTCACATGTCCGAACGTGCTTAACCGGCAAAGACACGGATGCGCGAATCTGAGTCATAAAAGGACAGATTCGCGGGCGGATATCGCCTGAAAATAAAATGAAAGCAGCGGTGTAAACTTGACGGAAATTACAAAGGCTTCGTTAACTATAAAGCTCTAGCATGTTTTTCAGAGCTGCTGCATCGGACAGGGGCAGGGCGTAAATATCTGTGGTTTAAAAATATGTGACACCATACTGCCGCAAAGACGATTGTATTCATAGGCAGGTTAACCGGCATATTGGCTGCTCAGCAGTCAGCTTGTATATGGTGAAGCAGATGCGCGCAGGATTTACATAAATCTCAGGTTTGCAACAATTTGATCAAGACAATGTTTTTACGAATTCTATCAGCCTGTTTTATTTCTCCGGTCAGGTTTGTCCGCAAGCAATGCCGGCTATGCGGTGTCGCTGTGGCTTTCACTGTGGCTTTGCCGCTCAGTCCTGCTTTGGCCGAGCAACATAACAAGCCAGAACTGGCTGCTTTAACATTCAAAATGGCCGGTGATGAGCTGCGCAGCCGCATCGTGGTGATGTTTGATCGTGAGCCGAATGTGGAAACACATCTGCTGGAACGTCCGCACCGGCTGATTGTTGATTTGCCGGAAGCGAGTTTCGGTTTTGATAAGGAATCACTGGAGCCACGCGGCTTGATTTCCGAAGTGCGCTACGGGCTGATTGCACAAAAGCGCTCGCGCCTGATCCTGAATGCCAAAGGACCGTTTCGTGTTGAAAAGCTGGAAGTCGTTAAAAACGAATCTTCAGCCGGTTATCGTATGGTGATTGATATTGTTGCCAGTTCAGACCGCGAATTCGCACAGCTGCTGGCCGACCAAAAAGTAACAACATCTTCGTTGCCGTCTGAAAAAGACGGAGAATCTCCGGCCATCAGTGACACGCTCGGTTCCAGCCACCAGTTTACTGTGATGATTGATCCCGGACATGGCGGCATCGACAGCGGCGCGGAAAGTACCTCAGGCACATTAGAGAAAAATGTGACCCTTGCATTTGGCCGCGAGCTGCGTGACGAGTTGATGAAGAATAAGAATATTAATGTGTTACTCACGCGCGAAGATGACACTTTCCTGCGGCTGGGTGAACGCGTGCGTTTAGCGCGCCAGCATGAGACGGATTTGTTTATCTCGCTGCATGCAGACACGATCCGTCATAAGGATATCCGTGGTGCCACAGTATATACGCTGTCAGACAAAGCGTCTGATGATGTGGCCAAGGCGATGGCGGAGCGCGAAAATAACTCCGATGCCAGCGCCGGTATTTACAGTGAAGAGGCGCCGGTCGTTCATGATATTCTCATGGAACTGACCCAGCGCGAGACGCATTCTTTTTCGCTGAATTTTGCTGACGGGCTTGTCAAATCTTTGCAGGGCGAGGTTAATCTGATCAATAATCCTCATCGTTTTGCCGGATTTCAGGTGTTACGTGCGCCGGATGTGCCTTCCGTGCTCGTGGAAATCGGGTATTTGTCGAATAAAGATGATGAAAAACTGCTGAAGGATGCCACATGGCGCAAACGTGCCGTAGAGCGGATTTCTCATGCTGTGGATAAATATTACACGCTTCGTAACAATGTTCAGGCGCAGCCTTGAGGGGCGGATATGCGTGGTTTCGGCTGCGTCAAAAGCGTCACAGAAATGAATAAAGAGTTAAAAACGTCGAATTCATCTTGTCTTTGACGTATTTGCTGTTCACTACCCGCAAAGGGTCTGTTTAAACCGGTATCGCACGCACGGATATCTTCCTGCGGTTGTCTTCATCAGGCAGGATCGGTTTTTGAAATGACAGCCCTGACAAAGAGTTGCAGAGAGAAAATAGCAATAGGCCGGAAGGCCTGCTAAAATTGCCTGTGAATTTTTGCTAAGTTAATGATATGTAATGCAGATAGTCTGAAACGGGACACCGGATAAAATATGGTACGGCTCATCGGATATTTTTTCGGCATCGGAACGGTGCTGTTGCTGATCGTTGCAGGGGGCGTGGCCTTCTATGTCGGCAGCATAAGCAAAGACCTGCCGGATTATGAAGTGCTGGCCAAATATGAGCCGCCGGTAACAACGCGCGTTCATGCCGCTGACGGTAGTCTGATGGCGGAATATTACAAAGAGCGCCGCATGTTCCTGCCGATTCAGGCTGTTCCTGACCGGGTTAAAGCTGCTTTTGTCTCCGCAGAAGATAAGTCGTTTTACCAGCATCATGGTCTGGATTATCTGGGTCTGACCCGCGCTGTCTCAACCAATATTGTCAACAAGCTGACCGGCAATGACCGCCGCCCTGTGGGCGCGTCTACCATCACACAGCAGGTTGCCAAAAACATGCTGCTCTCTTCTGAGCAGACCTATGACCGTAAAATCAAAGAGGCGATTGTTGCGCTGCGCATGGAGCGCACTTTTACCAAGGATCAGATTCTTGAGCTTTATCTCAATGAGATGTTCTTCGGTATGGGTGCCTATGGTATTGCCGGTGCCGCGCTGACCTATTTTGATAAGTCGGTCAATGAGCTGACAATCAGCGAATCTGCCTATCTTGCAGCGCTGCTTAAAGGCCCTGCCAATTATCACCCTTACCGTTATACCCAGCGCGCGCTTGAGCGCCGCAACTGGGTCATCGATCGTATGCAGGAAAACGGCTACATCACGGTTGAGGATGCCAAAGAGGCGAAAGAAACACAGCTTGGCGTGAAGCCGCATAATGCTGACGGTCGTCTGTTTGCCAGTGAATATTTCGCCGAAGAAGTGCGCCGTCAGATCATTGCCCGTTATGGTAATGCCTCGCTGCTCGAAGGCGGACTTTCTGTTCGCACCACGCTTGATCCGCAGTTGCAGGTCATGGCGCGCAAAACATTGCATAATGGTTTTATCCGTTATGATGAAGCGCAGGGCTATCGCGGGCCTGTCAAGCATCTCAATCTGAGCACTGACTGGGGTCAGGAGCTGGGCGAGGTGGCAGGTCTTTCCGATGTGCCGGAGTGGCATCTGGCTGTTGTACTGGATGCAACGCCTGATGCGCTTGAAATCGGGCTTCAGCCTGCGCGTGATCCGTCAGGAAAAATCAGTGAAGACCGTGTAACCGGTCGTGTTGCCGCTGCCGATATGAAGTGGGCAATGCGCATGAATATTGCCGGTAAGCGCTCATCTGCCAAATCACCGGCGGGTGTTCTTGAAGTCGGCGATGTTATCTATGTAGAGAAAAAGGCTGACAGCGGCGATGCCTACCGCCTACGTCAGATACCTAAAATCTCCGGCGCGATGGTTGCTATGGATCCGCATACCGGCCGTGTGCTGGCGATGGTCGGCGGCTTCTCGTATGCACAGTCCGAGTTTAACCGCGCTACGCAGGCTTATCGTCAGCCGGGTTCATCGTTCAAGCCGTTTGTTTATGCGGCAGCGCTGGATAACGGTTATACACCGGCATCCGTGGTGCTTGACGGCCCGATTTCGGTTGATCAGGGCGGTTCGCTTGGTGTGTGGAGCCCGAAAAACTATTCCGGCAAATTCGCCGGCCCTTCAACCCTGCGTTATGGTATTGAGCAGTCACGTAACCTGATGACGGTTCGTCTTGCGCAGGATATGGGCATGAAGACCGTTGCGGAATATGCAGAGCGCTTCGGTATTTATGACAAGTTGATGCCGGTACTGTCTATGTCGCTCGGCGCCGGTGAAACCACTGTGCTGCGTATGGTGACCGGCTATTCGATCATGGCCAATGGCGGACGTTCGATCACGCCTTCGATGATCGACCGTGTGCAGGATCGTTACGGTAAAACGATTTTCAAACATGATGCGCGTCAGTGCCAGAACTGTAATGCGGAAGAGTGGAACAATCAGGAAGAACCAGAACTGGTTGACGAGCGCGATCAGGTGCTTGATCCGATGACCGCATATCAGATTACGTCGATGATGGAAGGCGTTGTGCAGCGCGGTACTGCGCGTATGCTGCTCAGCCTGAACCGTCCGATCGCCGGTAAGACCGGTACGACAAATGATGAAAAAGATGCATGGTTTGTTGGCTTTACACCGGACATGGTCGTCGGCCTTTATCTGGGCATGGATCAACCGGCTGCTCTCGGCCGCGGCGGCACAGGTTCCGGTCTTGCTGTTCCGGTGTTTAAGGACTTCTTGTCGGTCGCTCTTCAGGGGGCGCCTAAAGTCGACTTCCGTGTACCGGAAGGGATGACGATGATCGCAATTAACCGTCGTACAGGTATGCGTGCATCGCCCGGCGGACCTGATGTGATTATGGAAGCCTTTAAACCGGGAACCGGTCCTGCTGATAGCTATTCTGTGATTGGTGCGGATACATTCCAGGAGGGGTCGCCAGTGCTGCCGCAGTCTCCGCAGGCCAATAAAGCAATTAATTCCGGTTCCGGAGGCTTGTATTAAGCCTCACGGAAGCCTGAAATATTGACAGGCTTAAACACAATCAGCATACAGGCCTTCTGAAAAGTGCCTGTATGCTTTTTTATTAGAGCGCCGTGCGCCCGATTGGGCGCTACACAAGGTCGCTCTAACACTTTAAAAATAGAGCGTAATTTTAGCTTAAACTGATTCAAGTTTAAGGAATTATGCTCTAAAGCCATGTACTGACATATAAATTAAGACTGACAAAGGAGCCGCAGCTATGCGTGCTGAGATTGAGAACTTGGTTGTTGAAATCAAGCAGGCCATAAGCCTGCTGAGGAGGCATCTTTGACTGGGATCGGTCACTGAAGCAACTCGACTATCTCAACAGCCGTGCCGAAGACCCGACCCTGTGGAATGATCCGCAGGAAGCCCAGAAACTGATGCGTGAGCGCCAGCAGCTGGATGACAGCATTAACGGTATTCTGGCTCTGACCCGTTCGCTTGAAGATAATATCGAGCTGATCGCTATGGGTGAAGAAGAGGGCGACAAGTCCATCATCACCGAAGCCGAGAACGCTATTCGCGTCATTAAAGCGGATTTGGACAAGCGTCAGATTGAAATGCTGCTCAGCGGCGAAGCTGACGGCAATGATGCCTATCTGGAAGTTCATGCGGGTGCCGGTGGTACGGAAAGTCAGGATTGGGCGTCCATTCTTCTGCGCATGTATTCGCGCTGGGGTGAGCGGGACGGCCGTAAAGTTGAAGTGCTGGAAGTTCAGAACGGTGAAGAAGCGGGTATCAAATCCGCAACCATTCTCGTTAAAGGACACAACAGCTACGGCATGCTGAAGACGGAATCGGGCGTGCATCGTCTGGTACGTATTTCGCCTTATGACTCCAATGCCCGCCGGCATACGTCTTTTGCCAGTATCTGGGTTTATCCGGTGATCGACGACAATATCGAAGTCGCGGTTACAGAATCGGATGTTCGTATTGATACATACCGCGCTTCCGGTGCCGGTGGTCAGCACGTTAACACCACGGATTCGGCTGTTCGTATTACACATATTGCCACCGGTATTGTGGTGCAGTGTCAGACACAGCGCTCCCAGCATAAAAATAAGGAACAGGCATGGTCTATGCTTCGTGCCCGTCTTTATGAAGAAGAGCTGAAGAAGCGTGAGGATGCTGCCAACGAGATCAATTCTTCCAAAACCGATATCGGCTGGGGGCATCAGATCCGTTCTTATGTGCTGCAGCCGTATCAGTTGGTCAAAGATCTGCGTACCGGCGTTGAAAGCACCAGCCCAAGTGATGTGCTGGACGGCGATCTGGATGAATTCATGGAAGCCGCATTGGCGCAACGTGTGCATGGCACCGCTGCTGATGTGCAGGACATTGACTGATCTTGCAGGGATTGAAACAGAAAAACCGCCGGTGAGGAGCGCTCACTGGCGGTTTTTTATTTTAAAAAAGAAAATTTATTTCGGTACAGGACCGGTAATGAAGGGGTCAATACCGGCGAAGCTGGTTGCGACGCTCAGGTCAACCGCACCTTCATGAAATTGTGCATCATAGACCTGATCCGGCATCGACGGCATTGGCTGGGCTGCGGCAATGGTATCGGTTTTTAAAATGAGGGCAGACGGTTCGCTCAGCGGTGCCTGTGCAGGCAAAACTGATGCGGCCAGTGCTCCGGCCACAAGTGCGCCTGCGCTTACACCGGAGCCGAGCAATCCGGCGAGCAGAAAACCAGCCGTACGGGAGGGTATGCGCAACTTCGCAAGGGATGCGGATACGTGTGCAAAATAACGGGTCGTAATTTTACTCATGGCTGGCATCGTCTTATCCCGTAAAGCCTGCGGTTTGCCCTGCATTCCTAAAAAAATGCAGGTACTTGCAATCATTTCAGACAGATTTGCGTGTTTTCTAAGGCAGTGTTCTGAGGTTTGCTGCTTCAGTTTTGTTTGTCTGAGCGGATCACTCTTTAACTATAACAAACTGTGAGCACGCATAAAACTGTTCTGGACTGTTGCTTGGATCATACACCGTAGCAAGGTTAAAAAAGTGTTTCCATTTGTTGCGAAAACACTTTTTAGCTTATTAACCCGCACATAGTTCCTGCGCAGCTTGCAGCACAGCTTCAGCGTGCCCCGGTACTTTAACCTTGCGCCAGACCTGTGCAATCTTACCATCTGTACCGATCAGAAATGTGGAGCGTTCAACGCCCATATATTTGCGGCCATACATGCTTTTTTCGACCCATGTACCATAGGCCGTGCTCAGTGTTTTTTCTTCATCGGCAAGCAACTCAACGCTGAGGTCGTGTTTCTTGATGAACTTGTCATGCTTGATCGCGTTGTCGGGCGAAACACCAATGATGCTGACACCGATTGCATCAAATTTTGGTTTCAGTGCGCTAAAATCAATCGCTTCCCGTGTGCAGCCGCTGGTGTCATCTTTAGGATAAAAATAAAGTACATAGGCTTTGTTTTTCAGGGCAGCAGAGGAAAGGGTGTCATCACCGTTTTTAGGAAGTTGAAATGCCGGAGCCGGATCACCCGCCTGCAAAATTGTGTCTTGTGGCATTGCGGCGGCTTTATCTGTTTCTTTGGTCACAAGTGTGCCTTTCTTCATCTTTATGGGAACGGCAGAAGCGGTATAATTGAACTGACAGTGCAGATTTAGCTTTAAAGCGATTCTGTTGCCGGATTAATATTTATCGGCCAGTGGCGCTTCGGATGGAGCCAAAACCGGTTTTCTGTTAGCAGTATTGTTGCAGGTGCCAAATGATTTCATTTATGCCTGCGACTTGTATTAAAGTTTCTTTTGAAAATTGTGCAAATCAGGTGCAGCCAATCCGGATAGTGATTTAAGTTTTTGAAAGAAAAGCCGCAAAAAATCCGCTTTAACAAGCGTGACATTATTTGTCTGGATCAGTATCCGTCAGCCGGTGCAGATCTTGATAATAAGGCTGTGCTGAAAGACTGCCATGAACATCAGGATATTCTAAAAAACAAATCATCCCGCAAATTGCGCCGGAGAAAGCGGAAAAGCTTTATACGGCACTGCTGGCGTGCGTTTGTATCTGTCAGTTTTGCGTTGATTGTTCTGGCGGCAATCGGTTTTCTGGTGCTGCGATCGGGCGTGAGCAGCGATATGCTGCGGGATGAAGCGCAGCAACGCTTGCAGGAAATTCTGGGGCCGGATGCAGATGTTTCGATCAGTCAGGCGCAGGTCTCGCTGGACAGAAACAGGCATCTGGCTTTGGAAGCGCGCGATGTTGCTCTCAACAGCTCGATCCAGGACATTTCGATTGAAAAACTTGGCGTTGTGAAGCTGGGGCTGGCACCCTTGCCACTGCTGACAGGCTCTGTGCAGGTTGCGCAGATTGAAATCGGTGATGCCGTGGTGCGGATTGAGGAGGGGCAGAACAAGCCTGAACCTATTATTCGCTTACCGTTGAATGACAGAGGGCTTGTTGATTTTGATCTGCTTTCGCGTATGGTTTTCTCCGGTGTCGACCAGACATTGGCGCTGCTGGATATGCGCAGCACCAAGGCGATTGCTCTTCATGATGTAACAATTGCCTTTCGCGCGATGGATAAAGATCAGGAAATTCTTATCCGCAATGCGCAGGTCCGGCAGTCGGATCAAAAAGTTACACTGAGTGCTGAATTCGTCTGGCAGGGAAAAACGACCGGTCTGGTGGCTGATATGACCCGCTCGGATGATCCCGCCCGTGCATCTGCTTTTTCTCTGGCGCTGAATGATATTCCGCTCAGTCTTGGTTCGCCTGAGGAAGTCATGCCGCAAATGGCGAATGACCGGCCGAACCCTGCTTATTTTCACGTCAACAGCACGGCTTCGCTTTCCGTTTCAGGGCAGGCAGCCAATCCGGATCACATAGAAACGCTGTCCGGCAAGTTGATCCTGAATGATGCTGTTGTTGATATGGGGCGTGAGCGCGGCATTAAAGGAAATATGGCGCTTGCCTTCGAGCATGTTACCGGCGGTGAAAAGCTGGAAATTAAAGCTCTTGAGTTCAATCTTGGTGGTTTGCGCACAGTGTTTGAGGGCGCATTTGGTGCCGAGCCGGTGGAAGACACTGCCAATCTGCCGCAAACCGACACGCTTCCGGCAGAAAACCTGCCTGTCGTTAAGCAGATTGCTTTAGCCGCTCAAAACAGTGAGCCTGATATTGCTGCAAAAGCCGGTTACCGTTTTGAGCTGGTTTCAAGAAGTGCATTGAGTACCCCTGAAAATTCAAGTGAGGCGCCGCTTCCGTTCGGAGTGAAAGTGGCCGGACGACTGATGCAGGATGCCAGCCGCGTCGATTTCAATGATCTGAATGTGAAAACAGATTCCGGCGAACTCTACGGTCAGGGGCGGATGATTTTCGGGCATGGTTCACCGGCGATGATCTTTATGCTGCGCATTCCGGGAATGCCGGTGGCGCAGGCTAAACAACTCTGGCCGTTGAATGTTGCCGATGGCGCACGGGACTGGGTGCTGAAAAACCTTTTTGGCGGACGTATGACTGAAGGGCGGATCGACATTGCTCTGCCAGCAGGACATTTTAACGGACCGGGACTGCCGCCTGATCTGACTGAATCTGATATTAAAGCGGATTTTAAAGTCGAAGGCACACGGTTTGATGTGATTGGTGAAATACCACCGGTGCGTGATGCAGCAGGCACGATTGCTGTGCGTGGTGCGCATACCACAATCAAGCTTGAGAAGGGCGCAGCATTTACCTCTGCCAACCGCCGGATTGATGTGGTTGGCGGCACATTGTTCGTTCCTTGGGGGCGGCAACGTCCTGTTATTGCCGATCTTGATCTTGATTTGAGCGGTGAGGCACCGGCGATCACCGAGCTGGTGGGGTATAAGCCGATCAATGCCTTGCGCAAACTGCCTTTTACAGCTGAAGATCTGAGCGGCGATGTCAATGCAAAGGTAAAAGTTGCCTTTTCTGTAACCAAAGACGCACCTAAGGACAGTCTGCAATGGCAAGCTGATCTTGCCTTCAATAATGTTGCGCTGAAAAAGCCGTTTAACGGCCAGAATGTAACGCAGGCTAAAGGCAATCTGAGTGTGAATGAAAATGTGGCAAAAATCGATGCCACAGCGCGGCTGAATAATATACCCGCCAAGCTTTCTCTGACCGAGCCTCTGGCCAATGAGACGATTAAGCGCCAGCAGACTGTGCGGCTGGAACTGGATGATAAAACACGCGAGACGTATTATCCGGCGCTCAATGAAATTTTCAAAGGCCCGCTGACCCTTGATCTGGGTGAGGAGCAGGGTGAAACACGTAAAATCTCTGCTGATTTGGCTAAAACCAATGTTAGTCTGCCTTGGCTTGGCTGGAAAAAAGGTGCAGGAATTCCTGCGAAACTGACACTGGATATGAGATTGCCAAAGGATGGGAAAGGCCCTGTTTCCGTCCGCAATTTCGTTTTTGCAGGCACTGGCTTTCATGTCAGCGGTGATCTGACAATTGATAATAATGAATTGCAGAATGCCAGTATCCGTAAGCTCAATCTGACCCGTAATGATGATTTGCGTCTTGAAGTGCGCAAGTCTGGAAATGGTTATCGGGCGGATGTGCGTGGTACGGCCTTTGATGCGCGTGCGCTGATCAAGCAGGCTGTATCAACCAATGCAGATGAGAAAAAAGACGGCCAAGTCAAAGGCGGTGCGATCCCGCACATTGTTGTTAATGCGCAGATTGACGATGTGAAGGGCTTCTATGATGAAAGCCTGCGCAATGTCACCGTCTCTTATGAAACCGCAGGGGCAAAAGTCTCCGGCGTGTCATTGAATGCAGTTACGGGGAATGGAGCGCAGGTCAGTGCCACGTCAAGCAACCAGAAGGGTGCGAGCTCTGTGGCGCTGAGTTCAGCCAATGCGGGAGCGGTGCTGCGGTTCTTTGATTTCTACGACAAGATGCGTGGCGGCAGAATTTCGGCTAATCTGACCTCACAGGGAACAGGCCCTCTTTACGGCAGTATTGATGCGCGCGATTTTTCAGTTATCAACGAGCCGCGCCTCGATAAGCTGGTATCCAGCGGAACGGGTGGCGGCAAAAGCCTCAATCAGGCAGTACGCAAAAACATTGACGTCTCACGCGTGGATTTTGAACGCGGCTATGCCCAGATTGAAAAAGGCTCCGGCTATCTGACGTTGAAAAACGGCGTGATCCGCGGGCCGCTGATTGGCGCGACTTTTCAGGGTATTCTCTATGACCGCAACGGCAATATGTCTGTCACCGGTACATTCATGCCCGCTTATGGTCTGAACCGTCTGTTCGGTGAGGTACCGGTGCTGGGTGCTATTCTCGGCAATGGTCGTGATCGTGGCCTGATCGGTATTACCTATAAGCTGGCAGGCAATGCCAAACAGCCGAATATTATCGTCAATCCGATTTCTGCAATTGCGCCGGGAATTTTCCGCTCAATATTTGAGTTTTGATTTGTAACCGGACACAATAAAAAAGCGCGGACTTAAGCAGTTTCAGAAAAAGTGGAAGCCGGTTTTTCGTCCGAAACTGCGTTACAAAAAAAACAGAGCGGTTTACACCGCTCTGCCCGCGCTTTTTTGTATTTTCACTGTGATGATGCAGGCTTATTCCGGACGTACCAGAATGTGCTTTTTCTTGCCCAGCGACAGTTTGATAATACCGTCTTCGGTAACGTCACCGGCAGTGATACCGGCGCGTTCATCCTGAACAGCTACATCATTGATGCGTACTGCACCGCCCTGAATGTGGCGACGTGCTTCACCATTGGACGAAGCCAGACCGGCTTTAACCAGCAGTGCCTGAATGCCGAGACCAGCTGACAGCTCGTCTTTGGCAATGCTCAGGCTTGGCAGATTGTCAGAAATTGCACCTTCTTCGAAAGTTTTACGTGCAGTTTCCGCAGCCTGCTCAGCGGCTTCACGGCCATGCAGCATAGCAGTGATTTCGGTGGCCAGAATTTTCTTGGTTTCGTTGATTTCCGAGCCGCCAAGTGCTGCCAGACGAGCAATCTCATCCATAGGCATGGTGGTGTAAAGTTTGAGGAAGCGCTCAACATCGGCATCTTCGGTATTGCGCCAGTATTGCCAGAAGTCATAGGCGCTCAGCATATCTGCATTGAGCCAGACTGCGCCATTGAGCGACTTGCCCATTTTGGCGCCTGACGAGGTGGTCAGCAATGGTGATGTCAGAGCATAGAGCTGTGGAGTGCCCATGCGATGACCAAGGTCGATACCATTAATGATATTGCCCCACTGGTCAGAACCGCCCATCTGCAGACGCATATCGTAACGCTTGCTGAGTTCAACAAAGTCATAAGCCTGAAGGATCATGTAGTTGAATTCAAGGAAGGACAGCGACTGTTCGCGATCGAGGCGGGTTTTAACCGAGTCAAAGGACAGCATACGATTGACGGAGAAATGACGGCCGACATCGCGCAGGAACTCAAGATAGTTGAGACCTGCCAGCCAGTCGGCATTATTGACCATCAGCGCGTCGGTTTTGCCTTCGCCGAAGGTGAGGTAGTTGGTGAAAACCTTTTTGATACCTGCAATATTGTCGGCAATGGTTTCAACCGTCATCAGCTTGCGGGCTTCTTCTTTAAATGACGGGTCACCGACCATACCGGTACCGCCGCCCATCAGCGCAACCGGACGATGACCGGTTTTCTGCATCCAATGCAGCATCATGATCTGAATGAGGCCGCCCGCATGCAGACTGGATGCTGTCGGGTCGAAGCCAATATACGCAGTCACAGTTTCCTTGGTGAAAAGTTCATCCAGACCCGATTCATCGGACATTTGATGAATAAAGCCGCGTTCGGAAAGTGTGCGTAGAAAATCGGACTTAAAGCCGGACATTGATTTTTCCTGTCTGACAAAGGATTGTTATATGGGAAGACCCCAGAGAGCAGGCCGTGAATTTTATTCCGGTGACTGACACAATCCAGCGTTTAACATTATTGTAGGGCAAATCACAATAAAACTATGGCGAGGAAACCAGCGATATTATCGCAAATTGTTATAGTTTCGTGCTGTTTTTATGCGTTATGTGATCTCCTTGCGTCTGCCTGATGGCCAAAACCGGAAATACTGAAAACGGAAAGACAAATATGACCGTACTCTATCGTGCTATCGGATTGATGAGCGGCACCTCAATGGATGGTATTGATCTGGCATTGATCGCGACCGATGGTGAGCAGGTGGTTGAGCGCATCGCATCCGGCAGCATGACCTATTCCGATGCTTTCCGCGCGCGCTTGAAGCAAGGTCTGGTTGATGCGCGGGCATTGCAACAGCGAGATGAGCGTATTGGTATTCTTGAAAAACTTGAGCATGACCTGACATTGCTGCATGCCGTGGCGGTGCAGGATTTTTTGTTCGCCAATGGTTTGAGCGCGAATGATGTTGATGTAATCGGCTTTCACGGGCAGACGGTGCTGCATCGCCCTGATGATGCGCTGACAGTGCAAATCGGTGACGGGGCGTTGCTGGCACAAGAAACCGGTATTGATGTGGTATATGATATGCGTGCCGAGGATATGCGCCATAACGGGCAGGGCGCGCCGTTGATCCCTGCTTACCATGCGGCTTTAGCGCATAATCTGGAACAGCAGCCGGATATGCCTGTTGTCTTCGTCAATATTGGCGGAATTTCCAATCTGACCTATGTCGATGAAACAGGGCGGCTGGCAGCTTTTGACAGCGGACCCGGCAATATGCTGATCGATCAGTGGATGGAATTACACGGGCAGGGTAGCTTTGATGCTGGCGGTGCATTGGCACTGAACGGTAAGACAGACGCAGTGCTGACTGCACATTACTTAAGCAATGCATTTTTCACCGGCAATCAGCGCCGCTCGCTGGATCGCGGGGATTTTGCTGTACCGGAAAAAGGCGTTGTGTCGGTGCAGGATGGTGCGCGCACACTGGCTTATGTGGCAGCGGCATCAATTCTGCAATCGGCAGCGCATCTGCCGCAGAAGCCTCGCAGCTATGTTGTGAGCGGTGGCGGGCGCAAGAATGCCGCGATAATGGCTGAACTCTCCGAGTTGGCACAGGCTGAAGGTGCTGTGGTGATTGATGCGGATAGTGCAGGGCTGGACGGTGATTCCATGGAAGCCGAGGCTTGGGGCTATCTGGCTGTGCGTAGTCTGAAAGACTTACCGCTGACTTATCCTTCAACAACCGGCTGCGATACGCCGGTCAGTGGCGGTGTTCTGGTAAAAGCATAAACAAAAAAGACCGGCCAATGGCCGGTCTTTTGATTTTATCGATTAGCGCAAGCGCTTTTGGCGAACTTCGGTCAGTTCACCCATCAGGCGGCGATCCAGATATTCTGAACATTCCGCAATCAGTTCATCGCCCATGCCGGAGAAGAAGTGATTGGCACCGGCCATAGTGTTCTGCGTGATCGTGATACCCTTCTGGGTTTTCAGCTTATCAACCAGAACCTGCACATCCTTCGGTGGTGCAACCTTATCCTGATCTCCATGAATGATCAGACCCGATGAAGGGCAAGGTGCGAGGAACGAGAAATCATAGGTGTTCGGCTGCGGTGCAATCGACATGAAACCTTCGATTTCAGGACGGCGCATCAGCAACTGCATACCGATCCATGCGCCGAAAGAATAACCGGCAACCCAGCAGGTTTTAGAATCAGGATGCAGGGACTGCACCCAGTCCAGTGCGCTTGCCGCATCGGACAATTCACCCGCGCCGTGGTCGAATTCACCCTGACTGCGGCCGATTCCACGGAAGTTAAACCGCAGCGTCGTGAAATTACGGCTTTGGAACATGTAAAACAGATCATAGACGATCTTGTTATTCATGGTGCCACCGAATTGCGGGTGCGGATGCAGGATGATGGCGATTGGTGCGTTTTTCTCGCTTGAAGGCTGATAGCGCCCTTCAAGGCGACCCGCAGGACCATTAAAGATGACTTCTGGCATATGTACTCCGCTATAACCGCCGGGTTGCATGGCCAAATGGCCGGATTGCAACACCTGTCTTGTATTTATTATTTATAAGCCTGATCGTTACCGAATGCGACTTTACGGTCTAAATTATGAGCAAATCCTTGACTGTTTCGCTCATAAATCCTAGAACCGTCTTTAGAATCTTTCAAAACTGGAGGGTGTAAAAAACACTCATGCAGCTTAATAGTCTGCTCTGGTTTGAAATTTCAAGATAATTGCGCTTTTAAAGCAAATATGGTGCTTCGCGAAAGAGTCTGCAATGCCAAAGCCGCGTATCTATTTTGATTATAACGCCAGTGCGCCGCTGAGTGAAGCTGCGCGCGAGGCTGTGGTCGCGGCTTTGAACGTGACAGGCAATCCTTCTTCCGTGCATCAGGAAGGCCGTGCGGCGCGCGGACTGATTGAATCAGCGCGACGCGACGTCGCCGCTCTGTGCAATGCAAAATCAGATCATGTGTTTTTCACCTCCGGCGCAACGGAAGCTGCAACAACGCTTTTGACGCCGGTCTATAAGATGGGGCGCTCGGAACTGCGCCTGTCACATCTTTATGTTTCCGCAACTGAGCATCCTTGCATGCTGTCCGGCGGACGTTTTGCTGCGGATAATATGACTGTGCTGCCGGTGGATCATCAGGGTATTGTAGACCTTAATGTGCTGGAACAGGCGTTGAAAGCGCATGATAAAACCAAAGGTCTACCTTTGGTTGCTGTGCAATGGGCAAATAATGAGACCGGTATTATTCAGCCGGTAGAGAAAATCGGTGCGCTGGTTAAAGCTGCTGGTGGTTTTTTCATTGTTGATGCCGTGCAGGCCGTAGGGCGTATTCCGCTTGATATTACAAAAGCTTCAGCCGATTATTTGATCCTGTCGTCGCATAAAATCGGCGGGCCTAAGGGCGTCGGTGCGGTTGTTGCGATCTCTGATCTGGTTATGCCTTTGG
Source organism: Pseudochrobactrum sp. sp1633 (assembly GCF_030376605.1). Taxonomy (GTDB): domain Bacteria; phylum Pseudomonadota; class Alphaproteobacteria; order Rhizobiales; family Rhizobiaceae; genus Pseudochrobactrum. The sequence goes on from NZ_JARRAE010000001.1 coordinate 272,864, forward strand.
CGCTGGTGCGCGGTGGCGGACAGGAAAAGGGACATCGCGCAGGCACTGAGGCTTTGCCACTGATTGCCGGTTTTGGCGCAGCTGCGCGTGAAGCTTTGGCTGCGCAGACTGAGGGCAGTAATCTGCCGCGCTGGTCGGATGCAATCCGCACTGTGATCGAGAACGGCGTGCGCAAGCTGGCAGATGATGCTGTGGTGCACGGGGCTGCTGTGGAGCGCCTGCCGAATACGAGTTTTATCTCATTGCCGGGCATGAAGGCCGAGACCATGCAGATCGCTTTTGATCTGGGCGGTATTGCGCTTTCAGCCGGTTCTGCCTGCTCATCCGGCAAAGTCGGAGCCAGTCATGTGCTGACCGCTATGGGTTATGATGATGAGTGCGGCGCAATACGGGTTTCGACTGAAAAGTCGGCCACACAACAGGATGCGGAAGCATTTCTGACGATTTTCGCGAGACTTGTGACCAGACGGGATCAGGTTGCCGGCGAATCGGGAAAAAGCGCTGCCTGAAAAGGTGAGTGTTTATAAATGGCTACAGGTTTTTGCACACAGCAATGTGATGCAAAACCGGCCGAATCTTAAAGTCGCGGCGACGCCTGTTTGAAACATGGCCAGCCACAAGGCTTTCATAGCGCATCATTGCGCACTATATGTTTATGACAGCAAAATGATTGCTGCCATAACGTTTTTAACTGTCGGGCCTTGACCCTGACAAGGATGGAGAACGGCGATGCCTGCAGTGCAGGAAACGATCGATCAGGTCGCCACGCTTGACGTGGATCAGTATAAATATGGTTTTGAAACAACCATCGAAATGGATAAGGCTCCTAAGGGGCTGAACGAAGATATTATCCGTTTCATTTCTGCTAAAAAAGAAGAGCCGGAATGGATGCTGGAATGGCGTCTGGATGCTTACCGCCGCTGGCTCACGATGGAAGAGCCGAAATGGGCACGCGTCAATTATCCGGACATTGATTTTCAGGATATCCGCTACTATGCGGCGCCTAAAAATCAGACCGGCCCTAAGTCTCTGGATGAAGTTGATCCGGAACTGCTGCGCACCTATGAAAAGCTTGGTATTCCGCTGCGTGAGCAGGAAATTCTGGCTGGTGTGCGCAAACAGGGTGAGCCGAGCGAGATTGACGGCAATCCGGCAGACAATGTCTATGCATCGGGCCGCGTGGCTGTTGATGCGGTGTTTGACAGTGTTTCCGTTGTCACCACCTTTAAGGCTGAGCTTGCCAAAGCCGGTGTAATTTTCTGCTCGATTTCTGAAGCGATCCGCGAATATCCGGATCTCATCAAGAAATATCTGGCGACAGTTGTACCTGTTTCGGACAATTATTATGCCGCTCTGAACTGCGCTGTCTTTACCGACGGATCATTCGTCTATGTGCCAAAAGGCGTTCGCTGCCCGATGGAACTGTCGACCTATTTCCGTATCAACGAAAAAGATACCGGCCAGTTTGAACGCACGCTGATTATTGCCGAAGAGGGCGCTTACGTGTCCTATCTGGAAGGTTGCACTGCACCGCAGCGCGATGAAAACCAGTTGCATGCGGCTGTTGTTGAGCTGATCGCTCTGGATGATGCGGAAATCAAATATTCCACTGTTCAGAACTGGTATCCGGGCGACAAAGACGGCAAGGGCGGGATTTATAATTTCGTGACCAAGCGCGGTGATTGCCGTGGCGACCGTTCCAAAATCTCCTGGACACAGGTTGAAACCGGTTCGGCGATTACATGGAAATATCCGTCCTGTATCCTGCGCGGCGATGATTCACGCGGTGAGTTCTACTCGATTGCGGTTTCCAACGGTCATCAGCAGATCGACAGCGGCACCAAGATGATCCATCTCGGCAAGAATACGTCGAGCCGCATCATCTCCAAGGGTATCTCGGCAGGTAATTCCAACAATACCTATCGTGGTCAGGTGACTGCTCATCGCAAGGCTGCCAATGCCCGTAACTTTACACAGTGCGACAGTCTTCTGATCGGCAATGACTGCGGTGCGCATACTGTGCCTTATATTGAGGCAAAGAACGCGACTGCGCAGTTTGAGCATGAAGCGACAACCTCCAAGATTTCTGAAGACCAGCTGTTCTATGTGATGCAGCGCGGTATTCCGGAAGAAGAGGCGATTGCGCTGATCGTGAACGGCTTCGTGAAGGAAGTTATTCAGGAACTGCCGATGGAATTTGCCGTGGAAGCTCAGAAGCTTATCGGCATCTCGCTTGAAGGGTCAGTTGGTTAAAAAGTGCAGCGGAGACAGCTTCTCCGCTCCTTTAATCAACTCAAATGATATTCTGCGGATCGTACAACGATCCGGTATAAAAGGTTACACTCATGTTAGAGATTATTAATCTGCACGCCAAAATCGCTGACACAGATACAGAAATTATCCGTGGTCTGAATCTCACCGTTAAAGCCGGTGAAGTGGCTGCGATCATGGGCCCGAACGGTTCGGGTAAATCCACGCTGTCCTATATCCTCGCCGGTCGCTCAGACTATGAAGTGACTTCCGGTGACATTCTCTACAACGGCGAAAGCATTCTTGAGCTTGATCCTGCGGAACGCGCTGCCAAGGGCATTTTCCTTGCATTCCAGTATCCGCTGGAAATTCCGGGCGTTGCCACAATGGAATTCCTGAAAGTTGCGATGAATGCGCAGCGCAAGGCCCGTGGTGAAGAAGAGCTGAAAATCCCTGAACTGCTACGTCGCGTTAAGGCTGCTGCCGGTGGTTTGAACATGGATATGGCCATGCTGAAGCGTCCGCTCAATGTCGGTTTCTCCGGCGGCGAGAAGAAGCGTGCGGAAATTCTGCAGATGCAGCTTCTGGAGCCATCACTCTGCGTTCTCGACGAAACAGACTCAGGTCTGGATATCGACGCGCTGAAGATCGTTTCTGATGGTGTGAATGCCCTGCGTTCGCCTGACCGTGCCGTGATCGTGATCACCCACTATCAGCGTCTGCTCGAATACATCGTTCCGGACAGCGTGCATGTTCTTTACAAAGGACAGGTGATCAAGTCCGGCGATAAGAGCCTCGCATTGCATCTGGAAGAAAACGGTTACGCTGAAATCATCGGCGCAGCTGCTTAAAGGGAGGGATGATTATGAACGTCATTTCCCCCAAACTGGCTACCAAAGTCAGGACACCGGCAGAAAGTGCATTGATTGATGCATTTGTAAGCCGTGTTGGTGATCTGCCGGGCGATGCGGAAGTTTTAAGCGCCCGTGACAATGCGCTGGAAGCTCTGAAGATCAACGGTCTGCCTGGCCGTCGTATTGAGAGCTGGCACTATACGGATATGCGCACGCTGCTGCGTTCTGTAGCGCCGTTTGATGCGAGTGTTGAGCATAAATCTGTTGCGCCTTTGCTTGACCAGTCTGCTGTGCTGAGCGTTGCCAATGGTGTTGCGCAGAAACCTGCAAAGATCGAAGGCGTACGCGTTGAAGCTATCCGCGAGATTCTGGGACAGGGCATTGCTGCTCATACTCTGCAAATCCGTGGTGACGATGACACAATCGGCCAGATCAATGCGGCCTATGCCAGCGATGGCTGGGGCGTCTCGATTGCTGACGGCACAGATCTGGAACAGGCCATCGAACTGCAGAATCTGCAGCCATCCGGTCAGTCTCATGTGCGTTTTCCGGTCAAGATCGGCTCGGATGTTAAAGCCACAATCATTGAGCGCCAGATCGGCGGCGAAGGCGAAACCTTTGCTACCAGCGTGAGCCATGTGTCCATTGCTGACAACTCAGAAATCGTTTGGGTTATCGTGCGTGAACATACGGATCTTTCCACCCAGCTGTCGCAGATCAATGTGACAATCGGTGAGAACTCCAAGCTGGTTCTGTTCGTGATGAATGCGGGCGGCAAGCTGGTGCGTCAGGAAGTGCATGTGGATGTTAAGGGCGAAGGCTCTGATTTCCAGCTGCGCGGTCTGAACCTGCTCGGCGGTGAAACTGTTACGGATGTTACCATGACAGTTGGGCATCTGGTGGAAAACACGACCTCAACGGAAGTGATCCGCAATGTGGTGACCGATAAGGCACGCGGTATTTTTCAGGGTATGATCCGCGTTGCGCAGATCGCTCAGAAAACTGATGCCAAAATGTCCTGCAACACTTTGCTGCTGTCGGATGATGCAGAGTTTTCAGCCAAACCTGAGCTGGAAATCTTCGCTGATGACGTGGCTTGCGGTCATGGTGCAACGGTGCGTGAGATCGAGAAGGATCACCTTTTCTATCTGATGGCACGCGGTGTGCCTGAAAACGCAGCACGAGGACTGCTGGTCAAAGCCTTTATCGCAGAAGTGATCGAAGAGCTGGAAAACGAGGTCCTCGTTGAAAAGCTGGAAGATATTTTGCAGAGCTGGCTCGAAAAGCACGCATAAGCATGTCTGATCCAAAAGGCGCTATGCCTGGCTGCAAATGGCAATTTCTGTGCTTCCGGTACTCACGTACTTAAATGTACGCGGCGCTCCGGTTCTCGAAATCACCATTTTCGCTACGGCCTACCGCTTTTTGATGCAGACACTAAAAGCGGGGTATTTGACCCCGCTTTTAAAGGCCGCTCAAGGATTTTGTTATGAATCAATTATCGTCTGTACTGCAAAATTATGATGTTGAAGCGATCCGTCGTGATTTCCCGATCCTGTCGCGTGAAGTCTACGGCAAGCCGCTGATTTATCTCGACAATGGCGCATCGGCACAGAAGCCGCAGGCGGTTATTGATACGATAACGCATGCCTATTCTAACGAATATGCCAATGTGCACCGCGGACTGCATTTCCTTTCCAATGCCGCGACGGATGCCTATGAGCGTTCGCGTGAAACAGTGCGCGGTTTTCTCAATGCCGGTTCGGTAGACGAGATTATCTTCACCAAATCGGCAACTGAGGCGATCAACACGGTTGCCTATGGCTATGGTATGCCGAAAATCGGTGAGGGCGATGAAATACTGCTCACCATTCTTGAGCATCATTCCAACATTGTGCCGTGGCATTTCATCCGCGAGCGTCAGGGTGCCAAGCTGGTATTTGCACCTGTAGATGATGAAGGTGTGTTTCATCTCGATGAATTTGAGAAATGCATCACGCCGAAAACCAAGCTGATTGCATTGACCCATATGTCCAATGTGACGGGTACGGTTCTGCCGATTAAAAAGATCGTGGAACTGGCGCATGCACGCGGCATTCCGGTGCTGGTGGATGGATCGCAGGCTGCCGTGCATATGCCGGTGGATGTGCGTGATCTGGGTTGCGACTGGTATATTATGACCGGCCACAAGCTTTACGGACCTTCCGGTATCGGTGTGCTTTACGGTCGTATGGACATGCTGGAGCAGATGCGTCCGTTTATGGGCGGTGGTGAAATGATTGAGGAGGTGACAGTTGATAATGTTACCTATAATCATCCGCCGCATCGTTTTGAGGCCGGAACGCCACCAATTGTGCAGGCTATTGGATTGGGCGCTGCTCTTAACTATATAAGCAGTGTTGGTCGTGAGAGAATTGCTGCCCATGAGGCTGATTTGCGTGCTTATGCTCATGAAGCTCTGGCTGGAATTAACTCACTGCGTATTGTCGGCAATGCACCGGATAAAGGGGCGATCATTGCGTTTGAGATGCAGGGTATTCATGCCCATGATGTTTCAACCCTGATTGACCGTGCCGGTATTGCAGTGCGGGCAGGAACGCATTGTGCTCAGCCCTTGCTGCAACGCTTTGGTGTGACATCGACCTGCCGTGCCTCTTTCGGTATGTATAATACCCGTGCCGAGGTGGATGCTCTGGTTGCAGCGCTTGAAAAAGCAAGACAGTTTTTTGGATAAATATTATGGATACCAAACCGCAAATGCATGCTGAAGATATAGCCGATACGAATGAAGAAACCGGCGTTTCAAAGGTGTTTTCTGCCTCTGCAATTCCGGAAGATGAGTTGCTGCGCCTGACTGATGATATTATCAGCGCGCTGAAGACCGTTTATGACCCTGAAATTCCGGCAGATATTTATGAACTCGGCCTGATCTACAAGGTTGATATTGAAGATGACCGCACGGTCAAAATCGATATGACATTGACGGCTCCGGGTTGCCCTGTAGCCGGTGAAATGCCGGGCTGGGTTGAGAATGCCGTTGGTGCGGTTGAAGGTGTTGCCCATGTGGAAGTGTCGATGACATTTGATCCGCCGTGGACACCGGATCGTATGTCTGAAGAAGCTCAGGTTGCTGTGGGCTGGTACTGATTTTCAGAGCATTTCCAGTTTGAATTGAAATGTTGGAAATGCTCTGTCTGTTGGTTGTACGCACATCTTACTCCGAAAACCGCTTCACACTTTTCGGGATGTGCTTGAAGACGCTGCGGAAACGCAGCGTTTTTTATTTAGCGGGCATGAAGAGCAAGATAATCGGATACGAGTAGTTTGCTGGAAGGGCTGATCTGTTGTTCGCCGTCTTGCATGAGATCGGCAACAGTCTGACTGCGCAAAGCATCGCGCCAGAGTTGCTCAGCGGCCAGCATGCGTGACTTAATAAAACAATCTCTTTTATAGTTGCAGGGATACTGCGATTTTCCCGGTGCGCGGCGTCGGATTTCCCGACAGATAAAAGCTGGTTCCTTGCCGTCAATCGCTTCGACAATATCCAGTAATGTAATCTGTTGCGGGGCATGCGCAAGCCTATAGCCACCGCGCGGGCCCGGTACCGCGATAATCACATTGGCAGCGGTGAGGGCACGCAGATGTTTGAGCAGATAGCTCTCGGACACACCGTGCAGTTCTGCCAGATGTTTTCCTGCAAGAACCTTATCCTGCGGGAGTCCTGACAGCACGAGCGCGCAATGCAATGCCGCCTCAACCCCGTCACTCATTCTGCGCATTTTAAAAACCCGTGATTTGTTATTTTCTAATCATCGATATATTATATCGATGATTCTAGAGCAAACTCTTATTTCTGGACAAAACCTATGCAGAACAGAATGAATATCGCGAAAATTACACCGGCACTCTATCAGTCGATTCAGGCGCTGGATGCAGCTGTCGATGCGGCGGGGCTGGATAAGCGCTTGTTACATCTGGTGAAAATTCGTGCTTCACAGATTAATGGCTGTTCCTATTGCACGGATATTCATATCCGTGATGCCCATAAAGACGGCATGGATATGCAGACATTGTATATGACGAGCGCATGGCGTGAATCGCCTTGTTTTGATGAACGTGATCGTGTTGTGCTGGAATGGACAGAACATCTGACACGGGTTGCAGAACTTGGCGTGCCGGATGATCTTTATGAAAGCGTGAAAGCACTGTTCTCCGAGGAAGAAATCGCCAAACTCATCGTGGCCATCGGCATGATTAATTTATGGAACCGGATCGGTGTCAGCACGCAGCTCATTCATCCGCGCAAGCCATAAAACAAAAAGCCTGTCATTGCTGACAGGCTTTTATAAACATTGAATACAGAGATTAAGGTGCGCCGCATTCTTCCGGTACACTTTTCTCAAGTGGCAGTGGCGATTTGGACAAGGTGCCGGTCATAATCGACATTGGTTTGAATGGCGGCACTTCCTGCATCGCGGGATTGCTCATGCTGATTGTGTAACAACCGGTATAAACCTGAGATTTGCCATCTGCGAGCTTGGACTCGATTGCAATCGGCACCGACCAATAGATCTGACCTGCACCCGGATCAGGCTCGCTGCTGCCGAGTTTGACGCTTACCGATTCCGTTCCTTCATAACCCTTGGCATATTTTTCGAAATCATCACCCTGCTGGCCTTCAGCATAATAGCTGTAAGCACGCGCATATTCCTTGCGGTTGATGGCATTGTAATAGGATTCCAGAAGCTGCTGCGGCGTACTGCGATTATCCAGATATTCCGGCTCAGCTAAATCATTTGCTGGTTGAGCCGCTGCCGCATCTGATTTTGGTGAGGGCTCGGATGTTTGAACTTCTTCTTTTTTATCCGGATCGGCTTTGGCTTTTTCAGCCTTCGCTTTTTCTTCTTCAGAATCTTTGGTAGCAGCTTCACCTGCTTTTTTCAGAGCATCCGGTTTGACTTTTTGTTGCGCTGTGGTGGTTTCAGCAGAACCTGCCGCCTTGGCATAAATAGCACTGCCGGTGAGCAGTGCGGCGCCAACAATTGTGGTGCCCAGCAGGCGCATCAAAGTTATGCGCTGGAGTTGTTTGCGGTTGAGAGCGATTGCATGCGCAACCGGCACATGAGGGGCGGGGTTATGACGGTGTTGCCGGGTACCCATTAATATCTCCGCTTTTTTTCAGAAAGATGCTCGTGCAGGGCTTCTGTTCGGTTCTGTTGCAAAAGACTGCAAACAGATCATGGCAATTTTAAGCGCTTGTTGCACGCTGTTTAAAATACCGTTGTAGCTGCGGCTTTACTTGCGAAAATGTCTGTGTGAGACTAGATAAGGCTTATAGGTTGAGCGGGTTATCCGCGTTTTGCTGAGAATCTTTTGGTTTGCAGCCTGCCGGTTGAAACTACATGGCCTTGAACCATGTAACAGATACAAGTGAGATAATTTAATGGGACTTTTTGCCATCATGACCCTGACTGACGCAGCCGCTGACCGCGTGCGCGAAATTCAGGCCTCAAATGAAGATGCGTTGGGCATCCGCGTGGGTGTTAAAAAAGGCGGCTGCGCAGGTATGGAATATACAATTGCGCTGGCTGCAGAGGCAAAAGCCGGTGATGATCTGATCGAGCGCGATGGTGCGCGGGTTTATGTGGCGCCGGAAGCTGCTTTGTTCCTGCTTGGCACACAAATGGATTTTGAAGTGACAACATTGCGGACAGGATTTGTGTTTAATAATCCTAATCAGACTTCTGCCTGCGGTTGCGGTGAATCTGTTGAGCTTGCGCCAGTTACACAAGAAGCACTGGATGCTGCCCATAGCGCAGCCTGATTTGTTCGCCGGAGTATGTTTCTCCAAGCAGGATAAATAGTCGGCAGGACGAATTCTAACCCTGCATTCATGAAACGATGATATTAAAAAACCCGCCAATCGGCGGGTTTTTTGTTTGAACATTTTCAGTTGAAAATGCCCTGATTATTTGTCTGACGCATTATCCTTATGCAAAAGCGCTACGCGCTTTTGCGGAAATGCTCAAATATTGATCGGTATCAGCATGAATGCCGGAATATCATCGCCGAAGCCCAGCGGTGACGGCTCATCATCGAAATCACGACGATGACGTTTGTTATGCTGCTGGCCGTTCTGTGTGTGGTTCTGACGGCGCTCGTCATTGCCGTTTTTATGCGGCGCAGGACGTACCGGCTCTGCAGTTACAGTCGTACCAATCGACACGTTGTCAGGTAAAACAGGCTGCGGGGCATTGAGCGCAGAGATATCAGCAACCTGACGCGGTGCATCGGAAGTTTTCTCTTCCGTGCTGCGTGGCTGTGCCTGCTTCTCTTTATGGTCTTTTTCACGATTGTCTTTATCGCGTGGCTTTTTGCCGTTTTTACCGCGGCTGTTGCGGCCGCGACGGCTGGTATCTTCAGTCTCTTCCTGTGCAGGCAGAGTGGACAGATCACCGTCCAGCCATTCAATCTTTTCACCGATCATTTTTTCGATGGCATCAAGATGCTTGGTGTCTGAAGGAGTAATAATCGTGAATGCCTTGCCTGAGCGACCGGCACGGCCGGTACGGCCGATGCGGTGAACATAGTCTTCCGCATGGATCGGCACATCAAAGTTGAAGACGTGGCTGACATCAGGAATATCAAGACCGCGTGCAGCAACATCGGATGCCACGAGAATCCGGAGATTGCCGTCTTTGAAATTGCTCAGCATGGTCATGCGTGCGCGCTGATCCATATCACCGTGCAAAGCGCCGGCATCAAAGCCATGCTTCACCAGTGAACGGAACAGCTCGGATACGTCCATTTTGCGGTTGCAGAATACGATCGCATTTTTCAGCTCATCGCCTTCGGCAGTGATAAGGTCACGCAGAACAGCGCGCTTGTCCCAAGGCTTTTTGGCGGATTTAACCAGACGCTGCGTCACTGTTTTAGCCGTTGTAGAGGCTTTAGCCACTTCAACGCGGGCTGGCGAATGCAGGAACTGCTCGGTCAGCTTGGTGATTTCTGCAGGCATGGTTGCCGAGAAGAACAGAGTCTGACGAGTGAAAGGGATCAGCTTACAGATACGTTCGATATCAGGAATGAAACCCATATCCAGCATACGGTCGGCTTCGTCGATCACCAGAATTTCCACACCGGTCAGCAGCAGTTTGCCGCGCTCGAAATGATCGAGCAGACGACCAGGTGTTGCGATCAGTACATCAGCGCCGCGCTCCAGCTTGCGCTCCTGCTCGTCGAAAGATACACCGCCGATCAGCAGGGCAACGTTGATGCGGTGATTAACACCGTATTTCACAAAGTTTTCTTCAACCTGCGCAGCAAGCTCACGCGTTGGCTCAAGAATAAGGGTCCGTGGCATACGTGCACGGGCACGACCCTTTTCCAGCAGGTGCAGCATTGGCAGCACGAAGGATGCTGTTTTGCCGGTACCTGTCTGCGCAATACCGAGAACGTCTTTACGTTCCAGTGCGTGAGGAATGGCGCCAGCCTGAATAGGGGTGGGAGTGGTGTAACCAGCGGCGTCTACTGCGGCCAGTATTTTCGGTGACAGACCGAGTTCTGCAAATGTCGTCAATGGAGGCGTAGCTCTCTTTTTGGAAGAAGCGCACTGGACCCGACCGGTAATGTCCGCATGACAACAGGACAGGAAAAGCGCTTATGTTTGCGCATTGCGTTAAAATTAATAATGCCGTTACGGGTAATAGCTCAAAAAGTCAACAAAAATGCCGTTTTTGCTTTGATTATGGTTGATTTAATTGGCCTTGCGGCAGATGACAACTGCCTGAAAAAGCAGATGAGCCACTGCATTGTTGATACATATGGGTGTTTATCTCGGTTTTACCAGTCAAATCAATTGTCTGCAGTGCAGTAAGTCCGCAGTTCTGATGCAGGTTATTTGCGATGTTAACTTGTTTGCGGGTTGTCAGTAACGAAATTGCTCGTTGAGAATACGCTCATCCCATGTGTGCTCTTCATCAAATAAGAGGGTGACGCTGTTTTGCGTATCTTCGCGCACGGTGACGGATGTCACGGATTTGACTTCTGTATGATCGGCAACGGCGTTGACCGGCCGTTTGTCTACTTCCAATATATCCATCCGCACAGTGACAGTTTTAGGCAGCAATGCGCCACGCCAGCGGCGAGGGCGAAACGGGCTGACCGGCGTTAATGCCAGCAGCGGAGAGTCGAGTGGCAGGATCGGCCCCTGAGCGGAAAGATTATAAGCGGTGGAACCGGCAGGTGTGGCAACCATCAGTCCGTCGCAAATCAATTCTTCCAGCCGTACCTTGTCATCAATACTGATACGTATTTTTGCCGCTTGATAAGATTGCCGCAAAACTGACACTTCATTGATCGCCAGAGCTTTGACTGTGCCGCTCTCACGGGATTCAGCGATCATTTCAAGCGGACGAATGGTTTCGGCATGGGCGGCAGCAACGCGCTTGGGTAAATCGTCCTCATGATACTCATTCATAAGGAAGCCGACTGAACCACGATTCATACCGTAAATCGGACGGCTGTGATTCATATGATCGTGTAAAGCCTGAAGCATAACGCCGTCGCCACCCAGCACGATCAGGGCATCTGCTTCGTTGGCAGGTGATTCACCATAGCGATTGCGTAGCGATTCTGCGGCAAATTCGGATTCTGAGGTGCCTGAAGTGATGTAACAGAAATTTTTATACGGGTATTTCATCAGTTTCCGCCGAAAAGCTGCATGATTGGATGAGGATTTGTAGCTCAAATGTGGATAAGAGGCAAAACATTGTTATTTTTTATGCGGGTATGCGATTTTCCGTTTTACAAACAAAAAGAATATGCTATCTAGCCGTCAGTTGCCCTTATAGCTCAGTTGGTAGAGCACCTGATTTGTAATCAGGGGGTCGGGAGTTCGAGTCTCTCTGGGGGCACCACTTACAATCTTCCCATTGTAATTGTTGTGCTTTTTACAACTAGTCCCACACTTCGGGATTGCATTCATGAGCGCATTTCATAATTTCCTCCCTTACGTAACTGATGATTTGACACCAAGGCACTCTAATTAGCCCTTTGGTGTTTGTACGACATTGCTCCATCCATATTGAGCAATGAGCGCGCGAACTGACGCTTTGCTTTTTGCCGGCAGCTTTCTGATTCCATGCGCATTTTATCAATGAGCGCCTCAGTGCATCTGAGTCGAAACCAGTTGCCAAAATTTTCTTGGAAAATTTGCGACCATTCTCGTCTGCAATGAAGGTTTCTACGCGGGTTGGGCAGGCGGCAAATAGAGCCATCAGACTTTCAGGGATCTTTACCGTTATGGTGACGCCTGTTTTTGCGTCTTCATTGAGAAGATGTGCCGTTCAAATGCTGCCAGTCGGCCAAAAGGATATCCGATTTTCTCAAGCCGGAGTGCAATAATGCTCAGTAGCCAGTTTTGGCTTGCAGCTTCACACGGCGTTCCATTGCGCTGCATGAAGGATTGGAAGAAGTGCTGGCTTGCAATGATCCTGACAAGATAGACTGGATGGACTGCTAACAGTCTTTTGATAGTGTCGAATCTGTACCGTGAAGGTTAATGACTGCTCTTGATGGTTGCATCGCAGCCAGTACGACTGAGTCTGAAAAAAAGCTGGGCGTGAAGGAAAAAACGAGCTGTGGGACTGGTCGTGATGCGGGAATTTATCGATTACTGGGCGGGCAGATTTGGTGGCGCGAAGACAATAAACGGTGTCTTCGGTGTCTGGTTTGGCTGCACATATTCTGGAGCAGGGCGCCCGATTTCGCCAAGTGATTTCACATATTGATACAATGCCCGCAACTCATGATTAGTCATGGCATTTACTCCGTACCAGGGCATAGGTGGGCGGGCTTTCATCTCATGCCCGTATTTCACAAACTCATCCTCGCTCATTTTGGAGAGGGTAATGCGCAAATTAGCTGGATAAGTCGTTCCCCACGGACCTTGAAACCCTACTTTATTTCCTAAAAGTGCTTTCTTGTTGTCGACCTTCCCGCCACTTTCAGCGAAGCCTTCTGTATGGCAGTCATGACAACCACCGACCACAGCGATGCGCGCGCCTTCCTCCACGCTCGCCTTGTCGGCCGCTATTGCTGCGGATGCGAAAACAATCATTCCTGCTGCTGTCACAAGCCTTAACATTTTTCTCTCCATCCTAACTTGAAACGCGTGACAGTAAACAAGGCAGCGCCGTTTTAAGAAAGCTAGCTAAACGGAGTACGTATTAACCTTTCGATGGAGAATGATGGGGTAAGTATTGGACTTTTGATATCGTGTGGGGCAGCAAGTCAGATTGCCGCCATGTATGGTCTGATACATAACCAAAAGAGGTGCGTAGTTTGGGCTCTGAGGGTTGTCTATGAAGGCTACTTCGCAGCCGATGCCATATGATGGGCGACTAAAGCATTTGCATGGCCATGACCTAGCCCATGTTCGGATTTGAGGATGGTAACCATCTCCATGTGCTTTTTGCCGTTCATCCCATTTAATATTTCCAACCAATGATTGATTGGTTTTCCGTATGTTTTCTCAATGGACGGAAAATAAGAAGCAGGGCCTTTTACGCTTTTATCTGTAGTCATGACGTTCCCCTGATATGAGCAAATATTATTATTGTGAGATTGCTTACTTACTTAACCTTTATGATTTCCATGATGGTGAAAATCAGTTGCTAAATCGTAATAGTACGAATGATATTTGTATATCGAAACATAGAGCCCAGAAGTTAAGTGGAGATCGATGTGCCTAAAAACTTAAAGTCAGAGGCAAGTAAAAAGTATCATTTTTCTGAACAGGCGATCCATTATCTCGGGAAACCGTTAGAATCCCTTACTGAGCGGGAAATGCGAATTTTTAAACGCCTAGTTGATCGTCAAACTATTGCGCGTAACGTGAATACCGCATTCGATGATAAATTAACGCTTGGGCAGCGGCTGGCCGATAAAGTTGCTAAGTTCGGTGGTTCGTGGACATTCATTCTTATCTTCGCTGTGTTGCTGGCCGCATGGGTGGGGTTTAATTCACTTGCTGCGAGCAAGGTATTTGATCCTTATCCGTATATATTTTTGAATCTCATATTATCTATGTTGGCCGCGGTGCAGGCACCTGTGATTATGATGAGTCAAAATAGGCAGGCTGCAAAGGATCGTATGGATGCAGGCCATGATTATGAGATCAATTTGAAAGCTGAAATCGAGATATTGGCTCTGCATGATAAACTGGACAAGGTGATCTCAGCGGAACTGAGTGCACTCATCGAAAAACAGCAGCAACAGATTGATCTACTATCAAAGCTGGTGTTGGCGCAAAGACCATAAAAAAACTAATCATCTCATATTGCTGGTGAAGCGGAATAAAAGTCAGTGTTTTTGTTTGCATCAACATAAATAAGGCGAAAAAATTGCCTTTTCTATTTCACATGTAGCCTCGCTTTTGCGAAGCTTTCTCGTTTGAAGAGGCCGCGCTTTCGGTTTCCGAAAGTATACGGCAGATGATACTACCCTGTGTGTTGAGCTTGCTGGCTGCGCATGATGTGCAAGCACTTGCGCGGGTGGCAACAGAGCAGCCTTAAGCCGGAAACGGCAGTGTGTCTGACTGATAATGGCCAGAGCGCAGGCAAGGGTGTTGCTAGCCATAATACATATGGCAGACCAGTGGGGCGCTGGTGATGGCAATAAATTTAACTGCAAATCCGGAACATCATTTCAATGAGCTGGTGTTCCGCATTTTTTCTGTGCGGCTGGATTCTGATCGCGATTGATGATTTCATCGGTCTGCAGGTGCATCATCATCTTCTCCGACAAGTGGGATATTCCGGCTGTAATAAACCGCTATCGCTCCGTTGATGGCGAGTATCACGATGATGCATATCCAGAACCCTGTCATCTCTGTCTCCTGTGAATGAAGAATGACAAGGCAGGGCAGGGATTGCCCAGCTATAATTTTCTGTTGTTTTGATAGGAATGGAAGTTTTGTTCTATGCGGGCTGAGTGCGAATGACTAAAGGCACCGCTTGGTATGAATAACCTCAATGCGATGCATTGTTCCGCGTGAGCTGCTAAGGATATCATGAAGCGAATTTTTGGAAGCACCATGATTGCCAGTCGAAACCTGACTAATAAACCAGTTTCTCTGCGTGTTTACCCCGTGCATGCGCCATTCAGACGGATTGCTTGTCTGTGTTGCAGTTTGGTTGCAATCAACACGGGCTATGCTAACGCACAGACTGTTCCCGAATGGGAGAATGTGGCGTCAGGTACCACGCAGGTCTCCAACATATCGTCTGTTCAATACACGGTTGGCTATAGCAGTATCGGCTATGATCATTTTCGCTCGGAGATTGTGGTGAGCTGGCATGACGGTGATGACAGAACACAAAACATCTATGATGGCATTTACGATAATCCACCGGCTAAGGTCTGGAATACGCGCGATAATCTATGTGTTTCGATGGAAACCTGTGCGCGCTACGAAGATAATTGCAAAACACACATCATAGCCTATCGCTATGATCGTGCTGAAAAGCTTTTCTCAGAGCTTAATGACGATGCGAAGATGTGCCGGTGATTGATATACCGGCGCACTGGTGCGGCGTGATAGGCGATTTTGCATAGTCTATGTGGATGGTGTCTCCAGACCATTGGGTAATGATATCCAAATAACGGTTTGGGCCTCAGGAGAGTGGCGCGACAAATGCCCTTTGCCATGTGTGTCTTCTACCAGCACAAAACTTCCTGCAGAAACGTACCGTATTTCACCATCGCTTGTTTCGTATTCAACAGAGCCATCAAGCCTGACCGTAAGCACCGGTTCAGGCACTCTGTGCCACGCAACCTCCCGCATTCCCGCCGGAATATGCGTGATACGTACCCGTGATGCCGGATAACTCGCTGTGACATCAAACGGTACAGCATCCGGATGCACCGACCTTTTGGTGGTTGGTAGCTCAACCTCATCAAAATGCGACTCGCCATCTGGTGTGGCGTAGATACGTAGACACCTCATGAAACTGCTCCATTTTGATTTGTCGTGTTGGGGCAGATGATGGATATCATAAGGTGTTACAAATTGATGCTCTCATCTTGCGAAGCATTGTTGCTGTGAAATGCTCTAGCCGCGCCGTGCAGCCTCAATTGTTGCTATATCAATTTTACTCATCGTCATCATGGCTTCAAAAGCGCGTTGTGCTTCGGCTCCGCCTATGGCCAGTGCATCAATCAATACGCGCGGAGTAATCTGCCAGGATACGCCCCATTTATCTTTGCACCAACCGCAAGCACTTTCTTTACCGTCATTGCCGACGATCGCATTCCAGTATCTGTCTGTTTCTTCCTGATTGTCGGTCGCAATCTGGTATGAAAAAGCTTCATCCTGCTGAAAGGTGGGGCCTCCGTTGAGCCCGAGGCACGGAATTCCCATCACTGTAAACTCAACTGTCAGCACATCCCCTTTTTTGCCGGAAGGATAATCGCCGGGGGCTAAGTGGACAGCGTGCACTTTGCTGTCGGGAAAAATTTCAGAATAGAAACGGGCGGCAGCCTCTGCATCTTTGTCGTACCAGAGGCAAATCGTATTCTTATTCATTGCATGTTCCTTTCAAACTGAGGGCTTCGTCAAAATCCGTATATTAGCAAAATAATCTCCTAAGTGCATTAGAGCGGTTTGCTCTCAAAAAGAGCCGTGAAGCAAAGTATCCGCACCGAAAACCTGACGGAAAATAAAAACAGCCATTGCTGATGCCTCAGCAATGGCTGTTCTGAAATGCTGTGAAACTGTCTGAGTGGTAACCTCAGACCTTCACTTTAATTGCTGTTATCTACAGGATGCGGTGTAAATCTGGCCACGGCTGTTGCGATATTCGCATTTGCCGTTACGCAGATTGCGGACAAGCAGGCCGCCAACTGCACCGGCTCCGGCGCCGATCAATGCGCCTCTGCCACCACCGGCTATGCCGCCGATGACTGCACCTGCTGCGGTGCCGACGCTCAGGTCTTTTTCTGTCGATGTGCAGCCGGAAAGTGCAACGATTGCAGCCACAGCTATAATAAAGGTGCGCATGGTGAGCCTTTCTGTTGTTGCGGAGAGGCTGCGCTGAAGTGAGACACAGTCATCGCTCCGGAGTTTAGTTTTGCATTGTCATCTCAGCCCGGATTAAACCAAGCTGGCTGCGAAATGCTCTGAACCCTGATCTGTTACTATCTGAGACTGTGGGGGCCTGTTTTATGATTTCTGTTCTGCCAGTAACGGTTGCGCATTCGCGGAGCTAAAAGCCATGCGATGAGCGGCGTTATCATGAAACTGCATCCGATAACCACAGGAATAAGATATTTGGCGTTTTTCGCCAAATCAGGGATTGTAAGGACGATGATCATGCCGGTTCCGAACAAAACTGCGTTGATCATCAAGCTCAGTAATACGGCAATCTGAAAACGAGTAGACATTTTCGTGCCTCCCTATGACCATTATATCTAACGCAGCCAAACAGAATTGGTTCCGTAGATTTGATCAGCAGCACGAAGCTGCTGTGGTCATTCAGGTGCTCTGAACTATCTCAGCCGGAATAAAAAATAGCAAGCTACAGCTTGCTATCTCTCTTTTTGTTGATGGCCGTATTGCTGCTTTTATCAAGGCAGGGAAAGCTGTTATTTTTGTATGCGGGTTGCCACATACCAGCCAATGACCGGTGTGATGAGAAGGGCGGTTCCGACAACGATCAACATGGGATAAATCGGCTTTTGCGCCAAGGCAGGCACAGTCAGTACAACTATAAAACCTGAGCCGACAAGAACGATAAATACAATCGAACCGATTAGTGATGCCAGATGAAAATTCGTAGACATTCGTCCCTCCGAGCGGTTTCTTACCAGTATCCGGTAACCGCATGCCTCTGTTGGTTGTTCTCAGCCTCTTGGATAAACCGGCAAAAACGTCACGATAAATGGAGCGCTTGCAGAGTTTGTTTCTTCGGGACTGTGGTCATATCAAAGATTGCAGAGTGACGATTATCTTATCGGGGAGGGTTGTGCATTGATCAGGATCAAGCCTGTGCAGCATTGGCGCAGCTTATATCTTGTTTGGATCATAATGACTGCACCAGAAGGGGGATTTTCTAAGCACGCAGATTTTCAATCTGGGCAATCAGTCTGGCGATCTCATGAGGGTTCTGTATGCCGCTCTCATAAATACGGATAACCGTGCGCGCTAATTGATTTTTATTGTCATCCGTCGTCGGGCAGTATCCAAGAATTTCACACACCTCATCATAAGCTGTCTGAAGCGTGTCTAATTGCTCAGGTTTGTATATTCCAAGATAATCAGACTTTTGAAAAGGCATGTTATCTCTCCTGTTTTTATGATTTGGTACTAAAATCAGAAGAAAATCAATAAATATAAACAGCTTGTTTCAAATGCAGCGGCAGGGGGCGTTTCAGCCTGAAACAAAACAACCCGGCACTTTGGCCGGGCTGCTTCTGACAGGTTTTAAGGTTTCGGGTGGTCGCCATGCGCGCGTTTGCCGTGATGGTCGCCTTTGCCGTGGTATTTTCCGGCTTTCATTTCACTGCGATCAAGTTTGCCGTCTTTGTTTTTATCAAGTTCAGCGAACTTTTCAGCGCGTTTTTTCTCTACAGCTTCCAGAGAGATTTTACCGTCGCCATTCACATCGAGGCGACGCTCCATGCGGTCAGCCGAGCGCTTGACCATCATCTTGAGGGCATGTGCTTCAATTTCTTCACGGGATAGAATGCCGTCATTATTCGTATCTGCGGCTTTCAGTTCGTCCATGCGGGAGAATTTTGCCAGATCAATCGGCTCACGCTCTGGCTTTTTGGAGGATTCAACTGCCGGTTTTTCAGTATTCGCCTTAGTTGAATCCTGAGCCAGCACTGGTGATGCCAATAGTGATGAAGCAACAATGGCAAGGATGAAAGTTTTTGTGTTCATGATGACTATAACTCCGTCACTCGTTACATTAAGCCTTCAAGCGGCATGGGAGTAATATCTAGCCAACAATGTGTACTGAATATGAACAGTCCAATTACAAATTTGTAATGTTTTGCGGAGTAAAATGTTCGTCAGAAAAAAAGACCTCAGCATTCACATCGGTCTTTATGACTGAGCCTGCTTAATGGGACGGATGCAACGCATCATTCAGATACATGCAGGTGAGCATGGTAAAGACATAGGCCTGAATAATTGCCATCAAAAACTCAAGTGCCGTGATGCCAACAGTCATGGCGAGCGGCAGAATGGCGGTGGCAAAACCCAGCGTGCCAAGCCCTGTCAGGGAGACGACAAATCCGGCAAAAACTTTGAGCGTGATATGTCCGGCAAGCATAACGGCAAACAAACGAACGGAATGGCTGACCGGACGGGAAACAAAGGACATAATCTCAATCGGCACAATAATCGGCGCCAGAATGAGAGGGACGCCGGACGGCATAAACAGGCGGAAAAAATTTACGCCGTTGCGTACAAGACCATAGATCGTGACAGTTAGGAAAACGGTCATGGCAAGAGCAAATGTTACGATAATATGAGCGGTTACCGTAAAGGCGTAGGGGAACATGCCCACCAGATTTGCGGTGAGAATGAACATGAACAGTGAGAAGACGAGCGGGAAAAAACGTCGGCCTTCTTCACCTGCATTGTCCCGCAGTGTGGTGGACACAAATTCATATAAAATTTCGGCAGAGGACTGCCAACGGCCAGGAATTAAAGTCCGGCCGCGTGCGGACAAAAACAAAAATGCTCCGGCACTGACGATTGTAATCAACATAAACAACGCTGAATTGGTAAAAGCGAGCTGAATGCCGCCAAACTCACCAAATTCCGCAATCGGTTTGATCTCAAATTGCTCAATCGGACCGGCCATATGATGTATTCCCTGAAAGGCGGGGTCGTCCCCGTGGGTTCCACCGGCGCAGGTCGTCCTGCGCTATGTGCATACCGGACGATAAATTGATTCGGACAGGGCTGGCCACAGTCTGAAAAAATAAGTGTTGCTTTTAAAAAAAACAGAGGCCCTGAAAAGAGCCTCTGTTCTGTTGCGTTGCGGGCTGATTTGTCTGCCCGTATGTGAGCCGTCAGGCCTTTTGGGAAAGAGCGATTTCAATCTCGTCTTTCAAAGCAAGGCGGCGTTTGCGCAATGCTGTTTCATTTTCCTGACTGGTCGGCTCGATTTTTGTTTCGGCGCGGTGAATCTGATCATTCACTTCGTCATAGTCTTCAAGCACTTTGGCAAAGCGCGGATCAGCAGCTTTCAGAGCGTGAATTTCATCCAGTTTACCCGGAAATTCCTCGCCAAGAGTGTGCGGAGTGTTGGACATGCTGTTTCCTTCCTTGTTTGTTGAGAGGAGCTTCGCATGTCCCCGCATGACGGGCATTGATCCGGATCAATCAGAACTTTACAGCCCAGCGCTCAATATCATTGCTTTGGCCGATCAGTGCCAGGCCCGTGGCGATGGAGTCGAACTGGTTGCTGCTTGTAACATCGGCATGCCGGAACTGATCTGAAAACAAGGTTTTAATTGCAGGCACAAATGATGTGCCTCCGGTCAGGAACACCCGATCAATATCTTTGAATTGCAAACCGGCATTTTGTACTGCGGAATCAACCGAAGACGCGATCGCCTGCATATCCTCTGCAATCCAGTTTTCAAAATCCGAGCGCTGAACATTGGCTTTAATCTGAAAATTCTCTGCCTTGAAGTGCAGAGTGGATGACTGTTCGGAAGACAGGCTGATTTTCAGATCAGAAACAACGCGATAGAGCTCAAACCCATAATCGCCTTCAATCATCTCAATGAAGTGATTCAGCGCATCAGGCTTGACGGCTTGCGAAGCCAGCTCATTCAATTCTCTGAGCGTTGAAGGTGTATTCATCAGGAACAGCGTGTTCCAGCGTGCAAAATTTGCATAATAGTGATTGGGGATCGGCAGCAATTTGCCAAAGGATTTATAATTATCCCGTTTGCCGAGTTTAGGGGAAACCACATTATCAATAATGCGATAATCCAGCGTATCACCTGCAATGCCCAAACCAACCTGACTTAATGGTGTTGAGGTGAGGCCGTCGGCGCCGACTTCAAAATTGACGATAGAAAAGTCGCTTGTACCGCCACCAAAATCGGCAACCAGAACTGTTGAATCGCTGGTCAGCTTTTGTGCATAGAAATAAGCCGCTGCAACCGGTTCATAGACATAGTGAATATCGGTGAAGCCAAAATCCCGCAGTGCTTTTTCATAGCGCGCCATCGCCAGTGCTTCATCGGGGTTGTAACCGGCAAAGGTGACGGGGCGGCCGACAATGACCTTGTTGCCTCTGGATGGGAGTTTGTCGCCCAGACGTTCTGCAAGAGTTTCCAGAAATGTGCGCAATAAATCTTCGAATTTGAAGCGTTTGCCGTAAACCGGTGTATCGGTAAAGGATTTGCTGGCGGCAAAAGATTTAAAGGATTGCAGAAAACGGCAATGATGCGGATCAGCAATAAAGCGATCCATCGCCCAGGGGCCGCTATCGACATTGCGGTGCGCTTTGTTGCCGTCCTGCCAGAAACAAAGCACAGAACGATAAGCTGAAATAATATTATCGTCTTTTGGAAAAGACATAACCTCAGCAATGCCGTTGCCATCTGCGACTGCGATAACCGTGTTGGTTGTGCCAAAATCGAGGCCAAGGGTTATCTTCTCCGAGGGCGTGTGGTTTCCCGAAGTCATTGTTCAAGTCCTTGCTTTTATGCGTATGGCATCTTTGAGAAAACGGCCTTTATAACCGTTTGCCGCACAGGGTCAATTGAACAGATCGACGGATTTTAGCATTCCTGTCTCTGGCCCGTATCTGGCTTGTATCTGGCTTATTCCACGCCTTGAGTACCAAGCCAGCATGACATTCGTTTGATGGCAAGATCGGGTTTGTCGAGCACATTGGCTTTGTCTGCGAGGCGGAAAATATCTGCGTAATGCAGCAGGCCGCGGGTTGATTGCATACCGGCAGGCATGGTGAAATGGTTCTGATGTCCGTTGAGCCATGCCAGAAAAACCACACCCGCCTTGTAATATTGGGTGGGCGTTTCAAAGATTTTGCGCGACAGCGGCACAGTCGGTTCAATCACAGCGCGGAATGTGGTGCTGTCACCTTTTGCAAGCGCGCTCAATGCATAAGAGGCGGAAGGGGCGACAGCATCGAAAATACCGAGCAGAGCATGACTGTGACGGGTGCTATCACCTTCAATAAGTTCCGCATAATTGAAATCATCACCGGTAAAACACAGCGCATCTTCGGGAAGGCGATTGCGCAGCGCAATTTCTTTAGAGCTGTCGAGCAGCGAGATTTTGATGCCTTCAACCTTTTGCTGATTGTCTTTGATAATTCCGAGAACGCAATCAAGCGCTGCATCAAAATGCGCATGATGGTTGCCTGTCCAATAGCCTTTGAGCTGCGGGTCAAACATTTCCCCCAGCCAGTGCAGCACAACCTTGCCTTTGGCCTGTGAGAGAATGCGGCCATAGACGTGGCTGTAATCATCGGGTGATTGCGCGACAGATGCCAAAGCGCGGCTGGCCATCATGATTGCGCGGCCGCCGTGTTTCTCAACAAATTCCAGCTGGGTTTCATACGCCCTGATCACATCATCCGTTGACTTCGTATCAGAGGGTAAAAGCTGATCAGTGCCGATACCGCAGGCGAGATCAGCGCCTGTGACAGTGCGTGCAGTTGCCAGTGAACGGCGGATAAGCTCCTGCGCGCCTGCCCAGTTTAGCCCCATGCCGCGTTGTGATGTATCCATCGCCTCGGCAATTTTGAAGCCAAGCGACCATAAGTGATGGCGAAATGCCATAGTGGCATCCCAGTCTATGGCCGGATTATTCCACGGATCGGTAGCGCGCAGCGGGTCTGAAACAATATGAGCGGCGGCATAGGCAATGCGGTTGAAGTGCGGAGGCCAAACAGGGCGTGCGACCGGTATTCCGGTCAGTTGGTAGGTCCCTACTGTGCCGTCTGCTTGCGGAAGTCTCAGCATTGCCATGATATTATTCTCACCGGAATTTGAGTGAATAATTTGGAACGATCCAATTCAAAGCCTAATTTCAAAAATAAATTTACGCAATAGCCAGTTTTGTGTGCTTTTCGTCATTATTTGAGGACTTGACAAATTTGGAACGATCTAATTTCATGGAAAAGCAAGGAGAGTGTCGTGATCCAGAAACGTGTAACCGTTGTTGATATTGCCCGTGCTGCTGGCGTGTCGAAGTCGACCGTATCTCTTGTGCTGCAAAATTCGCCGCTGGTGAATGAAGCGACGAGGGTAAAGGTTACGGCGGTCATCCGTGAGCTTGGTTATGTTTATAACCGCGGTGCAGCTAATCTGCGTCAGTCCAATGCCAAGTCAAAGATCATCGGCATTGTTGTTAATGATCTGACCAATAGTTTTTTTGCCGAGCTTGCCGTTGGGGTTGATCTGGTTGTGCAGTCGGCCGGTTATGTGCAGTTTTTGTCGAATACCGGCGAGAGCCTGGATCGCCAGCGCGAGGTTGTTTCTTCCATGCGTGAGCATGGCATTTCCGGACTGATTATTTCACCGGCGCGCGGCACGGATGCCGCTGACCTGAAACCGTTGGTTGCTAGCGGAATTCCGGTTGTGATGACCGTGCGCAATGTGGCTGGTGCCAAAGTTTCATCTCTGATGTCAGATAATCATGGCGGGGCATTTGCTGCTGTTGAGCATTTATTGGCTCTGGGGCATCGCCGTATCGCCTTTCTCGGCGGCTTTGCTGATACCGGCGTCTATGCCGAGCGCTATCAGGGCTACAAAGATGCGCTGCAAAAGGCCGGCATTGCTGTTGAAGAAAGACTAGCCATCGGTTCTGCGCCTTCGCGCGCTGGTGGTGTGGATGCCATAGGGCGCGCTCTGCTGCTTGAGCGGAGCCCGACTGCGGCGCTTTGTTTTAATGATGCTGTGGCTTTCGGTGTGTGTGACGGTTTACGGGCACGACGTACGGAGCCGGGAGCGGATTTTGCGGTCATCGGCTTTGATGATGTGATCGAGGCCAAAACGGCAGTTCCTGCACTCACCACCGTATCGGTTGATCCGCAGGGCATGGGGCAGAAGGCAGCGCAATTGCTGCTTAGACAGATTAATGCAGGGCAGGCGGATGCGGAGGCGATTGTCAGTTCTGTGCGCCTTGTGGTGCGGGAGAGCTGCGGAGCAGGCCTGAATAATGGCGCGAGGAGGGTTGCAGAATGACAGTGAAATGGGGGCTGGTCGGTGCAAGCACAATCGCCGGTGAATGGGTGATTGATGCAATCCGTGCGACGGGTGGCGAAATTGTCTCCGTCATGAGCAGTAATGCTGATCGTGGTGCGGCCTATGCAGCCAGACACAAGATCCCCCGCGCCGTGACCACACTTGATGCGCTGGTCAATGATGCGCAAATTGATGCTGTCTATATCTCAACTACCAATGAGTTGCATCGGGATCAGGCAATAGCTGCTGCGAAAGCGGGAAAGCACGTGCTGTGTGAAAAGCCGCTGGCGCTAGCGCTTGATGATGCCCATGCGATGATCGAAGCCGCCAAAGAGGCGGGTGTGGTACTTGCCACCAATCATCATTTGCGCAATGCCGCCAGCCACCGCGCAATGCGTGATGCCATTGCTGTGGGCAGGATCGGCAAACCACTTTCCGCACGGGTTTTTCATGCGGTTTATCTGCCGCCGCATTTGCAGGGCTGGCGGCTTGATAAGCCGCAGGCCGGTGGCGGCGTCATTCTTGATATAACCGTGCATGATGCTGATACGCTGCGGTTTGTACTCAATGATGATCCGGTTGAAGCCATTGCGCTCAGTCAATCGGGTGGTATGGGAAAACAAGGGCTTGAAGATGCGGTGATGGGTGTTCTGCGTTTTAAATCCGGTGTTATTGCGCAGTTCCATGATGGTTTTACCACGCAATATGCTGAAACCGGCTTTGAGGTGCATGGCACAGAAGGCTCGCTGATCGCCCGCAATGTGATGACGCAAAAACCGATTGGCACCGTTGTTCTGCACAACACAGAGGGCGAGCAGGTTCTGCCGCTGGAGCAGCGCAATCTTTATGAGACTGCACTGGAGGCATTTCACAATGCGGTTAAGGGCAAAGGCGCGGTTTCTGCCAGCGATGAAGACGGTATCTGGTCGCTGGCGACAGCGCTTGCCGTGGCTCAATCCGTGAAAAGCGGCGGTGTTGTTCAAATCAGAACCGGTTTGGGAGCGTGATGAGATGAGCAAACATGTTACCCCTGCACAAGCTGCCGCTCTGATCCCCGATAATGCTGTGGTTTCCGTTTCTTCATCAAGCGGGCTTGGCTGCCCTGATCTGATGCTGAAGGCAATCGGTGAGCATTTTGATGCTACCGGCCACCCGTGCAATCTCACAACGCTGCATCCGATTGCGGCAGGGGATATGAGCGGCATCAAGGGAATAGATCATATCGCTAAAAAGGGGCTGCTGGCGAAGATCATCGGCGGGTCATACCCCTCCGGTCCGTCATTCGCTGAGCCGCCGCTCATCTGGCAGATGATCGGTAATAATGAAATTCCGGCTTATAATGTGCCTTCCGGCATTATGTTTGATATGCATCGCGAAGCTGCTGCCAAACGACCGGGTGTGATAACAAAAACCGGATTGGATACTTTTGTCGATCCTGACCGGCAGGGCTGCGCCATGAATGCGGCCGCTGCACAACAACCCATCGTGAACAAGATTGAGTTTGCGGATGAGGTTTGGCTGCATTTCCCGAATATTGTGCCGCAGGTAGCGATTATCCGCGCTACAACCGCAGATGAGCACGGTAATCTCACTTATGAGCATGAAGGCGCCACTCTCGGCGGGCTGGATCAGGCTTTGGCGGCGCGCAACAATGGTGGCATTGTCATTGCGCAGGTGAAGCGTATTACCAAACAAGGCTCGCTGAAGCCGCATGATGTGCGGGTACCCGCAATGCTGGTGGATTATATCATTGTTGATCCGGAGCAAAAGCAGACTACACAGACGCTGTATGATCCGGCAATGTCCGGTGAAATATTCAGGCCGCTGGAGAGCTTCCGTGTACCTGAATTTAATGTGCAGAAGGTTATTGCACGCCGTGTTGCGCAGGAGCTCGAGGCGGGGAGCTGCGTTAATCTCGGTTTCGGCATTTCAGCCAATGTGCCGCGTATTCTGATGGAAGAAGGGCTGCATGGCACGGTCACATGGGTGATTGAGCAAGGTGCTGTCGGCGGCGTGCCATTGCTGGATTTTGCCTTTGGCTGCGCCTCCAATGCCGATGCTTATATGCCTTCACCTTACCAGTTCACCTATTTTCAGGGCGGCGGCTTTGATGCCTCTCTGCTTTCGTTTCTGGAGATCGGCCGTGACGGGTCGGTCAATGTCTCCAGATTGTCTTTCCGTCCGCATGTGACAGCGGGCGCCGGTGGTTTTGTTGATATTACCGGCAGGGCAAAGAAGATCGTTTTTTCAGGCATGTTCAATGCAGGCGCAAAGCTCGGCATTGAAGGCGGCAGGCTGATTATTGAAAAAGAAGGCAAGCTGAAAAAGCTGGTCAATGAAACGGAGCATGTGACTTTTTCCGGTGCGCGCGCAGTCGCTCAGGGGCAGGATATTACCTATGTCACCGAGCGCTGCGTGATGAAGCTGACACCGCAAGGCATTATGCTGACCGAGATTGCGCCAGGCGTTGATCTGCAGAGCCATATTCTCGATCAGTCAGAATTTCCGCTGATTATTTCGCCTGACTTGAAACTGATGGATGCCGCTTTATTTACGGATGCACCTTTCGGGCTGACTTTGCCGGTAAAACCGCAACGCAGATTAAAGTGGGCAGATCATGACTGAGCCGCGCATCATTACCGAAATTGACGGCGCTGTTGCCACGATCACCGTGACGCGACCGGATAAACTCAATGCTTTTGACATCGGAATGCTGAAAGAGCTTTCCGCAGCCTGTGATGAGCTGGAAGCCAATAGTGCGGTGCGGGTGACTATTCTTACCGGAGCGGGCAAAGCATTTTCTGCCGGTGGTGATATTAAAGCGTGGGGTGCGATGGAGGCCAATGAGTTCGGCTATCAATGGGTACATTTTGGTCATCGTGTGTTTGACCGGCTGGCGACATTGCGCATGCCGTTGATTGCGGCCATCAACGGTCATGCACTCGGGGGCGGGCTGGAGCTCGCCGGTGCTGCTGATATTCGTATTGCAGAAGCCCATGTTAAAATAGGAATGCCTGAAACCTCGCTTGGTATGGTGCCCGGCTGGTCCGGTACGCAGCGTCTGGTGCGGCGCTTTGGTGCGCAGATTGTTCGCCGGATGGTGTTGGGCGGTGAGATATTTACCGCAGATGAGGCACTTAAATACGGGTTGGCAGATCAGGTGGCGGAAACCGGAACTGTCATGCAGGCCGCAAAAAACTATGCGGCACGTATTGTGCAACGCGGGCCTGCTGCGCTTGAAATATCAAAGCTTATGATCGGCGTTGCCAATGGTGAGGATAATGGCGCAGCAGTTGAGACACTCGGCTCTATCCTTGTTGCTCAGACCGGTGATCTGAAGGAAGGTGTTGCAGCCTTTACCGCAAAACGTCCGGCAGATTTTAAGGGAGAATGGTAATGGCGGTTTTGGTTGCACCAAAGCTTTTGACGGGTTTTGCGGTACGCGATTTTAAAATGCTGATTAATGGCGAATGGGTTGCGGCTCTTGAAGGCGGTGTGCTGGAGCGTGCAGCGCCAAGTCATGGTGTGACTGTAAGCCGATATCCCGAAGGCACCAAAGCTGATGCAGAGCGTGCTATCGCCGCTGCAAGGCAGAGCTTTGATGCGGGGGGCTGGGTGAATAAAACCGGCGCTGAACGCTCGAATATCTTGCTGAAAGCGGCAGATCTGATTGAGAGCCGTGCTGAAGAGCTCAGCCTTCTGGATGCGATTGAAGCCGGTAAGCCCATCAGTCAGGTGCGCGGCGAGATCGCCGGTGCGGTTGATATCTGGCGCTATGCGGCAGCGCTTGCCCGTGATCTGCATGGCGAGAGCTATAATACGCTCGGGGATGGTACCCTTGGCGTGGTGCTGCGCGAGGCAATCGGCGTTGTCTCAATGATTACACCGTGGAATTTTCCGTTTTTGATTGTCAGCCAGAAGTTGCCTTTCGCTCTTGCTGCCGGTTGTTCCTGCGTGGTTAAGCCGTCGGAGCTGACTTCAGGTTCCACGCTGGTTCTGGGCGAAATTCTGATCGAGGCGGGCATACCTGCCGGTGTTGTGAATATAATTACCGGCACCGGCGCTGATGCCGGAGCTTTGCTGAGTACGCATGCCGATGTGGACATGGTGTCTTTCACCGGCTCGACGGGTGTTGGCCGTCTGATTATGGCGAATGCGGCGCAGGGTTTGAAAAAAGTGTCGCTGGAACTGGGTGGTAAAAACCCGCAGATTGTTTTCCCGGATGCTGATCTTGATGCTTTCATTGATGCGGCAGTGTTCGGTGCCTATTTCAACGCCGGTGAATGCTGCAATGCCGGATCACGGCTGATCCTGCATAAAGACATTGCGGATGATGTTGTTTCCCGCATCGCTGCTTTGTCGAAAAAAGTAAAACTGGGCGACCCGCTCGATCCGCAAACGCAGGTCGGAGCGATCATCAGCCCGCAGCATCTGCAAAAAATCAGCACTTATATTTCAGGCGCATCGCAGGCCGGTGCAACAGTTGTTTCCGGTGGCGGGATTGTTGACTTTGGCGCTGGTCACTTCATGGAGCTCACTTTGCTGTCAGATGTTACTGCGGATATGGCCGTTGCACGCGAAGAGGTGTTCGGGCCGGTCTTGTCTGTGCTGACATTTGAGACAGCGGAAGAAGCGATCCACATTGCAAATTCTATTGATTACGGCCTGTCTGCCAGTGTCTGGAGCCGCGATTTTGATACATGTCTGACCGTTGGGCGTAAGGTGCGGGCGGGCACTATCTGGATGAATACCTTTATGGATGGTGCGCCGGAGCTGCCGTTTGGCGGTTACAGGCAGTCGGGGCAGGGACGTGAACTCGGCCGCCATGCGGTGGAGGATTTTACGGAAACAAAAACCCTGAATATGCATATCGGCTCACGTAAAACTTTATGGGTGTGTGATTGAAGAATAATATTTTAATCGATTTGATTTTTACCGGACACTGCTTGACGAACGGAGAATTGTAACGTCCTATTCGGAGCGAGTGGACGGACATAGTTAAATATATGAGCCGAAAATTTACGCTGTTCGGGGAGGACAGTTGGTAATGACCACGCGGGAGGGTTCCGCTGCTGACAACTTGCAAACGGGAGGAATACGATGCGCAAGTTAATGACAACAACAGCAATGGCTTTAGGTTTCATGGCCGGTGCGGCGCAAGCCGCGGAGAATGTGGAGGTTCTTCACTGGTGGACAGCTGGCGGTGAGGCCGCTGCGCTTGATGTGCTCAAGAAAGATCTGGAAGGTAAAGGGATCGGCTGGACAGATATGCCGGTTGCCGGTGGTGGCGGTACTGAAGCCATGACCGTACTTCGTGCGCGCGTTACTGCCGGAAACCCGCCGACTGCGGTGCAGATGCTCGGTTTTGACATTCGTGACTGGGCGAAAGAAGGTGCACTTGGCAATTTGGATGAGATTGCCGGTAAAGAGGGCTGGGAGAAGGTGGTTCCGGCTCCGCTGCAAGAGTTTGCCAAATATGACGGGCACTGGATTGCTGCCCCTGTGAATGTGCACACCACCAACTGGATGTGGATCAACAAAGCTGCCCTCGATAAAGCGGGTGGTAAAGAGCCTGCAAACTGGGATGAACTGATCGCATTGCTCGATAAGTTCAAGGAACAGGGCATTACCCCTGTGGCTCATGGTGGTCAGCCTTGGCAGGACGGCACTATTTTTGATGCTGTAGTGCTGTCATTCGGTACAGACTTCTACAAGAAAGCCTTTATTGATCTCGACCCTGAAGCTCTGGGCAGCGATACGATGAAACAGGCTTTTGATCGTATGACCAAGCTGCGCTCTTATGTTGATGACAATTTCTCCGGTCGCGACTGGAATCTGGCATCGGCTATGGTGATTGAAGGCAAAGCCGGTCTGCAGTTTATGGGCGACTGGGCAAAAGGCGAATTCGTGAAGGCCGGTAAAAAACCGGGCGAAGATTTCGTGTGCATGCGCTATCCGGGCACGCAGGGTGCAGTCACCTTCAACTCCGATATGTTTGCAATGTTCAAGGTTGCAGACGACAAGGTTCCCGCACAGCTGCAAATGGCCTCGGCTATTGAAAGCCCTGCATTCCAGTCTGCCTTTAATGTGGTCAAAGGGTCTGCACCGGCACGCACCGATGTGCCTGATACTGCCTTTGATGCCTGCGGTAAAAAGGCAATTGCTGACGTGAAAGAAGCCAGTGAAAAGGGCACCATGCTCGGCTCTATGGCGCATGGCTATGCCAATCCTGCAGCAGTTAAAAATGCGATTTACGATGTCGTAACTCGTGAATTTAACGGCGAGCTGAACTCGGAAGAGGCCGTGAAGGAACTCGTGGCGGCCGTTGCCGCTGCCCAATAAACTGAATTGCAAAACCGGAGGCTGCCAGTGCGGCGGCCTCTGATATCCGGCGCGGTTCTGCGTGCGGATCATTTATTGATAGCATTTGAAATTGTATTTTTTTAAGCGCCTGTCCGGTTGTCTGGCCTGATGAGCGCCAAGTGTGGTGACTGACCATGAATAGCCGCAGCCGATTGCAGGAGCTGTTGCCAAAACTTGTCTTGGCTCCGAGCTTTTTTATTATCCTGATATTTGTATACGGCTTTATTGCCTATACGGGTCTTCTGTCGCTGACCGACAGCAAGATGCTGCCATCCTATAACTTTGTGGGATTAGAGAATTATTCCAAACTTTGGGCTTTGCCACATTGGTGGCGCGCAATTTCCAATCTGGCGATCTTTGCCTCGCTTTATATCATTATATGTTCTGTGCTCGGGTTGTTTCTGGCAATTATGCTGGATCAGAAAATCCGTGGTGAGGGATTTCTTCGTCCGATTTATCTCTACCCGATGGCGCTTTCTTTTATCGTTACCGGTACGGCGTGGAAGTGGTTTCTTGATCCGGGGATCGGTCTTGAAAACACCATGCATCTCTGGGGCTGGGAAAGCTTTCAGTTCAACTGGATCAAGGATCGTAATTACGCGATTTATTGCGTGGTGATTGCCGCTGTCTGGCAGTCTTCCGGATTTATTATGGCGATGTTTCTGGCGGGCTTGCGCGGCGTGGATAATGAAATCATCAAGGCCGCGCAGATTGACGGTGCATCGACATTTACCACCTATCGCCGGATTATCATTCCGATGATGCGTCCGGTGTTTTTGTCGGCCTTCGTGGTGCTCGCGCATCTGGCCATCAAGGCCTATGACCTTGTGGTGGCTCTGACCGGCGGCGGTCCCGGACAGGCGACCGAGGTTCCCGCGACTTTCATGTATTCCTACACCTTTACGCGTAACCAGATGGGCATTGGTGCCTCATCCGCTATCATTATGCTGGCGATGATCTTTTCGATTATTATTCCTTATCTCTATTCGGAAGTTCGCGGAGGGAAGCGCTGATGAGTGGTTCTGCAAATCCGCAAAACGTCATTTCGCACGGCAGATTAACCCGCGCGCTGATCTATACGCTGCTGCTGATCTTCGCTGTCTATTATCTGCTGCCGCTCTACGTGATGGTGGTCAACTCTTTCAAACCGCTGGATGAAATCCGGCAAGGCGGCATGCTTAACCTGCCGCAGGCATGGACGATTGAGCCGTGGTTATCCGCATGGTCAACGGCGCAGATCGGCGTGCAACCGACAGGGCTGAAGCCGTTTTTCATCAACTCAATCCTTATGGTGGTTCCGGCCGTGGCCATATCCACTATTGTCGGTGCGCTGAACGGCTATGTGCTGACGAAATGGAGCTTTCGCGGTTCCAATGTCTTTTTCGGCCTGTTGCTCTTGTCCTGCTTCATTCCGTTTCAGATTGTACTGATCCCGATGGCACGCATCCTTGGCATGATCGGTCTGTCCGGCTCGATCTGGGGGCTGATAATGGTGCATGTCATCTATGGTCTCGGATTTACCACGCTGTATTTCCGCAATTATTACGAAGCGTTTCCGACTGAGCTGGTACGTGCCGCGCAGATCGACGGAGCGAGTTTTATGCAGATATTCCGGCGCATTCTGCTGCCGTCTTCGGGGCCGATTATTGTGGTTTCGGTGATCTGGCAGTTCACCAATATCTGGAACGACTTTCTGTTCGGTGCATCCTTTTCCGGCGCCTCATCAACGCCGATGACCGTTGCACTCAACAATCTCGTTTCTTCCTCCACGGGTGTGAAGGAATACAATGTTCATTTTGCAGCTGCCATACTTGCCGCACTGCCAACGCTGATCGTTTACATCGTTTCTGGCCGCTATTTTGTGCGTGGTCTGATGTCCGGTGCTGTGAAGGGATAATTCATGTCATTTCTTAAAATTACAAACCTTCGCAAGTCCTATGGTTCTGTTGAAATCCTCAAGGATATTAATCTTGAAATTGAGGAAGGCGGCTTTCTGGTGCTGGTGGGCCCGTCCGGTTGCGGCAAGTCTACTTTGCTGAACACGATTGCCGGACTGGAGCCGATTACGTCCGGAGACATTGCGATTAACGGCCAGCCGGTTGCTGATCTGCCGCCGTCGAAACGCGATATTGCGATGGTGTTTCAGTCCTATGCGCTTTACCCGAATATGACGGTGGCCGGAAATATCGCTTTTGGTATGGAAGTCCGCGGTGTGCCGAAAGAGGAGCGTGAGAAGGCAATCCGTCAGGTGTCGGATATGTTGCAGATCGGGCATTTGCTGGATCGCAAGCCGAGCCAGCTTTCCGGCGGGCAGCGGCAGCGTGTGGCGATGGGGCGGGCACTGGTGCGCAATCCGCAGGTGTTTTT
The DNA here is from genome assembly GCF_030376605.1 of Pseudochrobactrum sp. sp1633. Lineage (GTDB taxonomy): Bacteria > Pseudomonadota > Alphaproteobacteria > Rhizobiales > Rhizobiaceae > Pseudochrobactrum. The sequence goes on from NZ_JARRAE010000001.1 coordinate 305,947, forward strand.
GTTTGATGAGCCGCTGTCTAACCTTGATGCCAAACTCCGTGTGGATATGCGTACCGAGATCAAACGGCTGCATCACCGGATGAAAACCACAATCGTTTATGTGACCCATGACCAGATTGAGGCCATGACGCTGGCAACTAAAATTGCTGTGCTCAAAGACGGTATTTTACAACAATATGGCACGCCTGCTGAAATCTATAACAAGCCGGTCAATATGTTTGTGGCCGATTTTATGGGCTCGCCTGCAATGAATTTGTTGACGGCAACCATTGAAAATGGTGCGGGCGGTATGCAGGTTTCACTGGAAAAACCGGATGGAGCACCGCTGAAATTGCCGGTCGCACCGGGGCATGAGGCATTGGGCGCTTATCTGGGCAAACAGGTGGTCTTCGGCATCCGGCCTGAAGCGCTGACCGATCCGGACGGGACAGACCGCAATGCCGGTACCATAGCGGAAGGTGATTGCCATATTGAGGTGGTCGAGCCCGCGGGATCAGACACGTTTGCCGTAACCAAGCTTGGCGGCAAGGAAGTGGTGGCACGGTTGCGTGCGGATGCGCATATTCAAGCAGGGCAAAACGCACGTTTGGCGTTCAATCTGGATAAGGCCGTATTTTTCGATCCGCAGACCCAGCAGCGTATTGCGTGAGGCGGGCACATGAGTGCTGCATCACAAAAACAACCGGATATTGTTATCATTGGCTCGGGGATTGGCGGCTCAACCATTGCTGCGGGTTTGGCCGCAAGCGGGGCTGAAATTCTGATCCTTGAGGCGGGCGAGCATCTGCCCGACAGGCCTGAGAACCGTGATCAGGAAGCGATTTAGCGCGGTTTTTTCCGCCCTGATGAGTTGTGGTATGAGCGGCTCGGTTCCGATAATTCCTACCGCGCCTTCAATCCCGGCAATTATTATAATGTCGGCGGAAATTCTAAATTCTACGGCGCGGTGCTGATGCGCTATCGTGCCGAAGATTTTGGAGCGATACAGCACAGGGAAGGTGTGTCGCCTGCATGGCCGTTTGCCTATGATGAGCTGGAACCCTGGTATTCGCAGGCCGAGCAATTGTATCAGGTGCGCGGCATATCGGGAGAAGATCCGACAGAGCCGTTTCATTCGCAAGACTATGCTTTTTCTCCGGTTCCGGAGGAGCCTGCAATTGCTCAGGTGCGGCAGCGTTTAAAGGCCAATGGCCTGCATCCTTTTTCAATGCCGCTGGGCGTTGATATTGATCGTTGGCTACGTAAAGCAAAAACACCGTGGGATGCGCATCCGAATTGCGATGACGGCAAAATGGATGCTGAAACCACCGCTTTGGCTAAAGCCCTTTGCTATAAAAATGTGCGTCTGCAAACCGGCTCACGGGTAACCCGACTGAAGACTGTGGCTGACGGCAAGCGCATTGAGAAGGTGTGTTTTATCAAGGACGGGCAGGAGCAGGAATTATCGCCGAAGCTGGTGATCCTCTCGGCAGGAGCCGTACAATCTGCCGCATTGTTGCTGCGTTCAGCCAGTGCACAGCAACCTCAGGGATTGGCCAATTCTTCCGGTCAGGTGGGACGTAATTTTATGAACCACAATGCGAGCGCCGTGCTGGCGATTTCACCGTGGTATAAAAATACATCCGTTTATCAGAAAACATTCGGTTTTAATGATTTCTACTTTTCTGACGACGAGGGTGGTGCTCCTTTAGGGAATGTGCAGTTGCTGGGGCGTGTATCAGGCAAAATTCTGAAAGCGAATTTGCCGCGTGTGCCGCAATGGCTTCTGAACAAAGTCTCCTCTCATGCTATTGATTTTTATGCGATGAGCGAGGATATCCCGCATCCTGAAAGCAGGATTTCTGTAGATGGTGAGCGCATCATCATGCAATGGAAGCGTACCAATTGGCAGGCGCATCTTGATCTGGTGAAAAAGCTGAAAACGGTGCTGAAAGCGGCAGGATTTCCGATAGTTCTGTCCCGTACTTTTGATAAGCGCACGCCGTCCCATCAGTGCGGTACTGTGAGAATGGGGCATGATCCAGCAATGGCACCACTTGATGTTTATTGCCGTGCCTATGACCATCCCAATCTCTTTGTGGTTGATGCATCATTTCTGCCGACTTCAGCGGCGGTTAATCCGGCACTCACGATTGCCGCACAGGCTCTGCGTGTGGCCGCGCATATTTCTGCAAAGGATTTGCAGTCATGACAGCAAACAAACGTCCGGTTGCACTGATTACCGGCGGTCGCCGTGGTATCGGCTTTGGTATTGCCAAAGCCTTGGCACAGTCAGGTTATGATATTGCTGTAACCGGTCTTGAAGCCGCTGTTTTAGATGATGCTGTGATTGAAGAATTGCGCGCTACAGGTGCCGCCGCGCAGTATTGGCAAGCAGACTTGTCTGACCTTACAGGGCATCAGGCGACGGTTGAAGCTGTAGTCGGGCATTTCGGTTCGGTTGATTGCCTGGTGAATAATGCAGGCATCGGTTCTGTTGTGCGCGGGGATTTTCTTGATCTCTCGCCTGAGAACTTTGATGTGATCATGAACACCAATCTGCGGGGAACCATATTTTTCACGCAGGCTGTTGTCCGTGCAATGCTGGCTGTGAAAAACGGTTCTAATGCCCGTTCAGTCATCAATATTACCTCGGTTTCGGCAACGATGAGCTCGCCGGAGCGGCTTGATTACTGTGTCAGCAAGGCCGGTTTGTCTGCTTTCAGTCAGGGGCTGGCACTGCGGTTGGCGTCAAGCGGGATTGCCGTTTTTGAAGTGCGCCCCGGTATCATCCACAGCGATATGACAGCTAAGGTCTCAGAAAAATATGACGCGCTGATTGAGGGCGGTCTGGTGCCGGTTAAACGCTGGGGCGAGGCATCGGATATTGGTGCGATTTGCGCCCACCTTGCCTCCGGCACGATGGGGTTTGCTACTGGTTCGGTCATTTCCGCAGATGGCGGATTGTCGATAGCCCGCTTATAAAAAGGGGGAAGCATGATGTTTTATGATTATATTATCACCGGTGCGGGGCCTGCCGGATGTGTGCTGGCCAATCGTTTGTCTGAAGATCCGGATGTGAAAGTGCTGTTGCTGGAGGCAGGCGGCAGTGACCGTAATCCGCTGTTTCATATGCCTGCCGGTTTTGCCAAGATGACAAAAGGTGTTGCCAGCTGGGGCTGGGAAACCGTGCCGCAAAAACACATGAAAGGGCGGGTATTGCGTTATACGCAGGCCAAGGTAGTTGGCGGTGGTTCGACAATCAATGCCCAGCTCTACACACGTGGCAATGCTGCCGATTATGATCTGTGGGTGCAGGAGGATGGTTGCGAGGGCTGGAGCTACCGTGAGGTGCTGCCCTATTTTAAGCGTGCTGAGGATAATCAGCGTTTTGCCGATGATTATCATTCCTATGGCGGGCCGCTGGGCGTTTCGATGCCGGTTTCAGCACTTCCGATTTGTGATGCTTATATCCGCGCGGGGCAGGAACTGGGTATTCCCTATAATCATGACTTTAACGGCCAAACACAGGCCGGTGTCGGGTTTTATCAGCTGACACAACGCAATCGCCGCCGCTCTTCTGCATCGCTTGCTTATCTCGCTCCTCTTAAAAGCCGTAAGAACCTGACGATCAGGTTAGGTGCAGTGGTGACACGTATTGTGCTTGAAGGATCGCGGGCGATGGGTGTTGAGATTGCCACTTCCAAAGGCACCGAGATAATACGGGCTGAGCGTGAAGTGCTTGTAACATCGGGTGCGATCGGCTCGCCTAAATTGTTGCTGCAATCGGGCATAGGGCCTGCGGATCATTTGCAATCCGTCGGGGTTAAAGTGCAATATGACCTGTCCGGCGTTGGCTCCAATATGCAGGATCACCTTGATCTGTTTGTGATTTCGGAATGCACGGGCGATCATACCTATGACAATGTTGCCAAGCTGCATCGAACGCTATGGGCAGGGCTTGAATATATGCTGTTCCGCTCAGGGCCGGTGGCTTCCAGCCTGTTCGAGACGGGTGGCTTCTGGTATGCAGACCCACAGGCACGCTCGCCGGATATCCAGTTTCATCTGGGCCTTGGTTCCGGCATTGAGGCGGGCGTTGAAAAGCTTAAAAATGCCGGTGTCACGCTTAATTCTGCCTATTTGCATCCGCGCTCACGCGGCACAGTCCGGCTTCAATCGGCTGATCCTGCTGCTGCCCCTTTGATTGATCCGAATTACTGGTCTGATCCGCATGACGTGAAAATGTCGCTGGAGGGGCTGAAAATCGCCCGTGAAATATTTCAGCAGGCTGCATTGAAGCCGTTCATCATGGCAGAGCGCTTGCCGGGGGCGAGTGTGACGAGTGATCAGGATTTGTTTGATTATGCCTGTGCCAATGCCAAGACCGATCATCATCCGGTCGGCACCTGCAAAATGGGAACCGGAGCCGATGCCGTTGTCGGACTTGATCTTAAAGTTCACGGTCTGGATGGTTTGCGGGTATGCGACAGTTCGGTGATGCCGCGCGTGCCGTCCTGCAATACCAATGCGCCGACGATTATGGTGGGGGAAAAGGGAGCCGATATTATTCGCGGTTTGCCGCCATTGCCTGCTGCTGTTTTTACCCATGAACGCAATGATCAACGCCTGCGGGCACACTCTGATATTCGATAGGAAAAGATATGATCCGGCATTGTGTGTTTATTCGTTTTAAAGCAAGCGTCACCAAGGCAGAAAAAGAGGCGATGTTTGCAGAAATTGCAGCGCTGAAATCTCGATTGCAGGGCTTTGTCGCTGCGCATGTCGGCAGAAATGTCAGCCCTGAAGCGGGAATGGATAAGGGGCATTCCGAAGGTTTTATCGTGGATTTTGACACTGCCGCTTCCCGTGATGCCTATCTTGCTGATCCTGAACATCAGGCGACCGGCGCAAAGCTGGTGGCGGCAGCAGAGGGAGGCGTGAATGGTATTCTGGTTTATGATCTGGAGATACCGGAGTAATCCCGTTTCATCATATTTCTGTAAAACTATTTCTATAAACCGGAGGAGGCTTTAGCGATTACTGCGCAAATACTTCTGCGGGAAGTTGACCGCATGCGATAATGATCTATTTTCGCAATAGAATCTAAACTTACCCGGAAAATTTGAATTTATCCGGCAAGGGGCATGCCTGAATATGCGCAATATTGCACTTTTCACCACATCTGCTTTATCCAGTCTTTCTATGCTCTGTACTGCAATGGCAGCAGATGTTTCTGAGCCGAAATATATTGCCGAAGATGGTTGGAAAATCATCGTCAGCCCTTATGTTTGGGGCGCTTCGCTCAAAGGTAAGTCCGCGCTGGCCGGTATTCATACGGATGTGAACATCCCGTTTTCCGAGATTTTTGATAATCTTGATATGGCTGTGATGGGCAATGTCGAGATTGTTAAAGGCCCGCTTGGTTTTTATATTGACGGTCAATATGTCTCCACCACTCAGGACGAAAACCTGTTTGAAAATGAGCTGGCTCTGAATGTGAAGACAACGTCGATTTCCGGCGGTGCGTTTTATCGCGTTTATGAGCAGGAACTTGGTGGCGTAACCGTTTTCAATGATCCGCAGCGTTTTACAGTTGAGCCGACAGTCGGTGTACGCTGGACAAAAATTAAAGCTGACCTTGCAGTGGGAAGATTCAGCGTCACCAAAAAAGCAGAATGGACAGACCCGTTTATCGGCGTGCGTCTGAAAACTGATCTGAACGAGCGCTGGAATCTGTCCGGCGAGGCTGATATCGGCGGTTTCGGCGTCGGTTCCAAACTCAGTGTGAATGCACAGGCCTATCTCGGTTACCGGACTTTCCTGTTCGACCGTCCGACCAATCTGCGCATTGGTTACCGCGTTCTGTCGCAGGATTATCAGGGTGATGATTTTACTGGTCATACCTTTAAATGGGATGTTGTGCAGCACGGGCCGGTTCTCGGTCTGTCCATGCGGTTCTGATATTATTCAAAAAGCGGGGTTTTCTGATGTTTCTGCACCGTAAATCTGTTCGTTCCGTTCTCGTGGCTAAAACAGTTGCTTTGTCATTGTTTGCGTCGCCGCTGATAGCTGAAGCCTGTACCCGTGTTGTCTATCAGGGTGCAAATGACGATGTTATCACTGCGCGCTCAATGGACTGAAAAGTTGATGTAGCGACCAATCTCTGGGTGTTTCCGAAGGGGATGAAACGCAATGGCGAGACCGGTGAAAACTCCATCGAGTGGACGTCCAAATATGGCAGTGTTATTGCCTCCGGCTATGATATTGCGACCACAGATGGCATGAATGAAGCAGGTCTTTCTGCCAGTGTCTTGTGGCTGGTGGAGTCCGAATATCCGGAATTCACAAAGGATAAGCCGGGTCTGACAATCGCTGCATGGGCGCAATATGTGCTTGATAACTATGCCACGGTTGAAGAAGCTGTGCGTGCTCTGAAAGAAGAGCCTTATACGATTGTGACGGATAATGTGCCGGGCGAAAGCCGCCTTGCAACCCTGCACCTCTCAATTTCGGATGCCACAGGCGATAGCGCTATTGTCGAATATATTGACAGGAAACAGGTTATTCATCACAGCCGTGACTATCAGGTCATGACCAATTCCCCGACATTTGAGCAGCAATTGGCGCTGAACAGTTATTGGCAGCAGATTGGCGGAACAGTGATGCTGCCCGGCACTAATCGCGCATCCGATCGCTTTGCCCGCGCATCATTTTATATCAATGCTATTCCTAAAAATGAAAATCCGGATATAGCGCTTGCAAGTGTTTTTGGTGTTATCCGCAATGTGTCGGTTCCTTTTGGTATCACAACGCCGGATCAGCCGAATATCTCTTCCACGCGCTGGAGAACTGTGGCGGATCAGAAGCGCAAACTATATTTCTTTGAATCAGCGCTGACGCCAAATACATTCTGGGTTGATCTGAAGGGGCTGGATTTTTCTGCTGAAACCGGAAAAGTCAAAAAGCTCGATCTCGGCGCTAATCAGACCAATATATTCGCCGGCAATGTGAATGAGAAATTTCAGCAAACTGAAGCCTTCAAGTTTCTGGGTATTGAATAAGTTTTGACGGATTTTAGTCTTTAGATCGGCTGCCTTGAGTATAATCACTCGAGGCAGCTTGTTGTCGTTTTTTCGAGCTGGAAAGAGACTGGTATGACTGCTTTTGATGTAAGGCCTGTTTCTTCAGAACGTGCCCATATCGGGATGCTTCGCGATCTTCTGACAGAGACTGTTGCAAGTGGCGGATCAGTCAGTTTTATGCATCCGCTTGATCCGGCAGAGGCCGAAAACTTCTGGGTCAGCGCTCTGAAGTCTGCTGAAAGCGGAGAACGGATTATTCTCGGCGCATTTGACGGTGATAAGCTTGCCGGAACAGTCAGCCTGTTTTTTGTGCAGGCCGCTAATCAACCGCATCGTGCTGAAATTGGCAAGCTGATGACGGCGGTCAGCTATCGCGGGCAGGGTGTGGCAACACTGCTAATGCAGGCGGCAGAAACTCTGGCACGGCAACATGGCCGCTCACATCTGATGCTGGATACGGCAAGTGAGGGAGGTGCAGTGGCTTTATATGAGAGGCTGGGCTTTATACGGGTAAGAGAAGTGCCTGACTTTGCATTGAAGCCTCACGGGGGAGTGACCGGAACGGTCTATTTCTGGAAAGCTTTGAAGCCAGCTGAATGATCAGAGGCTGCTGCTGCCTCTCAGGCACTTTGTCATGATGCAGCTTCAGGTGATGCCGGTTATGTACGCTGAGACTGCTCAGTGCTCCTCAACGGTGACTTCCACATGATCCTGATGAATGTCTACTCGTATGACCGGTCTGCCATTCACAATCACATCCAGATCATCCTCGGAGAGCATGCCGCGGGAGAGCATTTTTTCCAGCCGTGCGCGATTCCCTTTATCATTGAAGAATGCGTCTGATTCATCTTCTGGATCCATTTTACCAAACAAGTAAAAATTGGCGCGATCCTGACGAATAATTGCTGCGGCCGAGTTCAGCTGTGTGCCGGAAGAGTTGTAATGATCCTGATTGCTCAGACGTGCTCTGTATGTATCAATCACCTGCGCCCAGGCATTGGTGCTTACCGCCATTAAACCAACAGACAAAAATAACGCCCGCAACATGATACTCCCCCAAAATCATCCGTGTATATTTTATAGTTCATTTTCGGAGTAAAGGGAAATAGCAGTCATTCAGCCGGTTTTATTTTCAAGAAAAATAATTTGTTATTAGGAAGGATTAAAATCCCATCCTAAGCTGCTGCTGCATAAAATATTTGCTCGTTTAACGATGAACCGTGAAGAGAGATACTTATATGAAAATCAAGACACTGATTGCTGCGTCCTTCTCTGCCCTGCTGATTACTGCGGCCAGCAGTGTTGCAGCTTCGGCCTGCACACAGGAAGAGCTGACAACGAAGGTGAATGAAGTTACTGCGGCTATTCAGGCAGCAATCATGAAGGATCCGAGCAAAGCTCAGGAAATCATGACAAAGTCACAGGAAATGCAGACAAAGTATCAGGGCACAACAGATGCTGCTGAAGCCTGTAAAGCCTATGATGAATTGCTGGAATTTGTGCAGAAATAAAGTCCGGTTTTGTCGTTCTGACAGTGAAACGGGGAAGGCATGTTGCCTTCCCCGTTTTTTATTGCGGTTACTGTTTCTTTGGCAGGCGCGGCAGCAGCACAGTCAGAATGCCGAGCAAAGGCAGGAAAGAGCAGAGCCAGTAGACATATTCAATGCCTCTGCTGTCTGCAAAATCGCCGAGCAAAGCAGCGCCGATACCACCCGCGCCAAAGGCAAAGCCGAAGAATACACCGGCGATCATGCCAACGCGCCCCGGCACCAGTTCCTGTGCAAAAACCACGATTGCAGAGAACGCGGAGGAAAAGATAATGCCGATAACGACTGCCAGTACGCAGGTCCAGAACAGGTTGGCATAGGGCATCATCAGGGCGAAAGGAATAACGCCAAGGATCGAGAACCAGATGACGAAGCGGGCGCCCATGCGGTCACCGATCGGGCCGCCGATGAAAACACCGGCCGCAGACGCACCGAGGAACAGGAACAGCATCAGCTGGGCGTTCTGCACTGTGACGTCAAATTTCTCGATAACAAAGAATGTGAAATAGCTGGAGATGCTGGCCATATACACATTCTTGGTTGTGGTGAGCAGCACAAGCACGAGAATAGCGAACATGACGCGTCCTTGCGGGAGCGGCAATGTGCGGTCTGCAGCGGGTTTATTTTTGCTCTGGCGTTGTTTTTCGGCGTACCAGCGGCTGACGCGTGTCAGGGCGATAAAGCCGAAAACAGCAATGATTGCGAGCCATGCAACGCTCGACTGACCGTTCGGCAGAATGATGAAAGCTGCAAGCAATGGTCCGAGCGCAGAGCCGAAATTGCCGCCTACCTGAAACAGGGACTGCGCAAAACCATGACGTCCGCCGGATGCAATACGGGCAACACGCGAAGCTTCCGGATGAAAGATTGCGGAACCCAGACCGATCAGGCTGGAGCCGATCAGCAGCACTGTATAGCTGTCTGCATTGGCGAGCAGCAACAGGCCGGTAAATGTGCTGACGCTCGACAGCGGCAGTGAATAGGGCATCGGCCAGCGGTCTGTGATAATGCCGATCACCGGCTGCAGCAGCGAGGCGGTGACCTGAAAGGTCATGGTCAGAAGACCAATCTGGCGGAAATCCAGATTGTAATTGGCTTTGATCAACGGATAAATCGCTGACAGCAGCGATTGCATAATATCGTTGAACATATGGCAAAAACTGACAACCACGATCAGAGATACGGTGGCGGTTTCAGTTATTTTAGGTGACTGGCTGGTCACAGTAGTCATTGCAAGTGCTCCGGATATGTTATGCCGTTTGGAACAATGCGCCGCACTTCGAAGCGTGTCCATTTACAACGGAAACGCCGGAATCGCGCTGTTTCTTTATTCCCTTGCATTTCCTGCACAAAATGATTGTGCATTTGCTGGAAATTCTCTGAGATTGCTGAAATACGCATTGTTTCAGAAAGTCAGGGTTTGATATTTCCGTGCCGCTACCGGCTCCCTTGCTGAGAGCAGACTATTGAGTTTCCGGTATGGCTGCCGGTTTTTGATTTTACCCTGACAGGCAGCATTCTGCTTAGTCCGCTTTGCTCTGGCCTGCTTTCGTGCTAAGGACGTAAAGTTTTTTAACTGGGCCAAATCATGCATTTAAATAGTCCTGATGATATAAATACACTGATTGCGCAGGGTTTTGATCTGATTGAGCATGCTGCGGATCCGGTTGTGGCTCTTGCGAGGCAATATCCGGGCGGGCTGCAGATACCGCTGCACCGCCATTCCCGCACGCAGTTTCTTTATGCCCGTTCAGGCGTGGCTCTGGTTGTAACAGAGCGCGGACGCTGGATGATACCGCCGGATCATGCACTGCTTATTCCGCGCGGTATTGAACATCGTGTTGAGATGTTTTCCGGTGTTGAGATGCAATCCGTTTATATGCGTGATTATGAACACAGCGATTATCCTTGTGTGCTCTCGGTCAATGAATTGACGCGCAGTTTACTCGCAGAGGTGGTTAAGCTGCAAAAGCCGGATGAAAAGGATGAGCGCAGTCAGTTGCTCTTCGATCTGCTGACGCATGAAATTAAGCGCCTGCCGGTGCGTGAGTTGGGATTGCCGTTTCCGGAAAAACCGGTGCTTGCAGCACTTTGCAAAGCTTTTCTGAAAGAACCTGATCCGGCTGCGGGTATTGATAGCTGGGCAGAGAGACTGGGCATGAGCCGCCGTTCTTTTACGCGGCTGTTTCGGGCGCAGACAGGTGTGAGCTTCGTAACATGGCGCCAGCAGGCCTGTATTTTTGCATCACTGCCAAAACTGGCCTCCGGTGAGGCCATTACATCAGTCGCCTTTGATACAGGCTATGAAAGTGCAGCGGCTTACACGACCATGTTCAAAAGAATGCTGGGCAGCTCTCCGCGTGATTATATGCGCCAGCAAGCGGGATATAGTGAGTAAAGCGGCTGTTGCGCCGGAGAAAATCCGGCTGATCTTTTCTGCCCAGGGTGTGGGAAGACAATCGGCCATTCTGTGATAATTTATTGTGCTATAGTATATTGAATAAACACAGAGAATAGCGCAAAGCATTGGGTTAAATACTGGAGCGTGTCGCGTTTAATCGAATTCATAGCGCCCGTTTTGGATTCTATTATTTGTCGCATTATTGTGTCTTTCAGGTGTACCTGATCGAACGCCCAAAGTGCTTCAACCTGAATACAAGGCAAAGCCTGTCGTGTTCAGGTGATAAATATATGCTGATTGCGCGCGAAAAGCTCAGAGGGGGCAGAATGCAACATTTGTTCGGTATATCACCAATTCTGATGTTTTTTTTGTTCTGTGTTTGCGGAATAATTTTTTATATTATCGGACTGGTGTTTTTGCGCATCTTTGGAAGGCAGGCATCTAAAGATATACTGACGCTTCCGATTGCAGCATTTGTCGGCACAATTGCAACGGCTTGGGCTCTGGCACTGGGATTTGTCGCTGCCGATATCTGGACAGTGAATGGCCGCGCAGATCAGGCAGCAAGCGAAGAACGCTCATCCATCACCCGTCTGATTGGTATGGCGAGGCCGGAAGCCCTGAATGATCCGGTACTGCTCAAGGCCCTGACTGTTTACCGCGTAACGGTAATTTCTGAAGAATGGCATAACGGTTACAATAGCCAGCCCGCCCGCGCGGTTGAAGAGGCGCTACAGAATATCCGTGTCTCGATGATTAGCCTTGCACGCGGGGATATACCAGGGGCACTGATGTCACAAATGGTGCGGGATTTTGATGAAATGCAGGATGCACGCAACACGCGTCTTGCGCTGGGGTCGAGCTCTGTCAATCATTACAAGTGGTATCTGGTCTTCTTCCTGACAGTTCTGACTTTGGTTGTTATCGCCTCTGTTCATGCGGACAGGCCTAAAGCGGGGCGCAAGGCACTCACTATTTATATTGTGACAGCGACGATGAGTATGTGGATTCTTGCAATCCATACCAGCCCTTATCGTGGTGTCGGGCGTATTGATCCGAAAGTGCTATTTACTAGCCAGAAAAGCGCGATGAGTTTACCGCAAGCTTTCCATAAAGAAGGATAGAGGTTGCTTTATCTGATGCCGGTTATAACCGGCATCGCATCTCAGCCAACATATTTGCATCCGTCGGTTCAGGTTCGGTGAACCGGTTTTCCTGTATAGGAACCCGTGTTGTCAGTATTCCGTTGTTGGTGCATATGGTCACGAAACTGGTCAATTGTCAGTGCGCCCGGAACGTCCATGATCTGAGCGGCCTGTGTTTCGGAGAGGTGTTCTGCCCCACCTTTCAGGCGCAGACTGATAATTGTGTTGCCAAGTTTGGAGGCCTCAATGCACAGGCGGGCATCTTCCTTGCTGATGCCGTGAGAGGTGAAAGAGCTGATAACACTGCCTATGATGCCGCCGATGGCCGCACCGCTGATCATGCCGATTGAAAGAGCCACCAGCCAGCCCGCTGTTAAAGCCGCAGAGCCTACAACCGGTACTGCGATCAGGCCTAAACCTGCGATCAGACCGGCGATACCGCCGATCACTGTGCCGATACCGGCATAGTTGACGATTTCATCGCACATCGTTGTATCTTCTTCCGCAAATTTGCGGCTGACAATGATGATGTCGGAGTGAGGAAAGCCTGCAGCCTCAAGATTATGCACGACCTGCTTTGCTGAGCCGTAATGACCGTAAATTCTAGAAATAAGTTTCATTTTATTTCTCCTGCAGCGTTTGAGTACCCTTACAGAATAAAATCTACCTTCATCAAAGTTATTATCTTTGAGGCAATATGATAATTTTATCACGTTACTCAAATGATGGTATCACAATATTTTATTATTTTAAGCTGTGATGACCTGTAATTCTTAGGTCTTTAATATTTTGCACTATTTTGTTGATCGCAATGAGCGCAAACCGGCTTCACACATGATATTATGCCGATTAAGATAAAACCGCTTCAGTGTGAGGTTTCCTGATGCTTTGGCTCCGGGTTCACTGAAGACAGATCATTTTACAGGGCAGGGACAGCATAATGTATAAGCATATTTTGATTGCTACAGACGGATCTGAACTGGCGCAAAAAGGGTTGGAGCAGGGCTTGCAACTGGCCAGCCAACTGGGCAGCAAGGTTACCGTGCTGACTGTGACAGAGCCTTTTCCGATGATGGCGACTGCCAGCAGCGCAGGCTGGATTGCCAGCCCGAAAGATATTGAAATTTACAATGATAATCAGGCGCGTCAGGCACAGGATATTCTCAAAGCAGCCGGTGAAGCAGCTGCAAAGCATGGTATCACGCCTGCGTTGAAGCATATTGATGAGCGCTGGCCGGCAGAGGCGATTATTGATTTCAGTCAACATGCGGATGTTGATCTGATTGTCATGACATCACATGGCCGTCGCGGTATTGGCCGTCTGCTACTGGGTAGCCAGACGAGCGAAGTGCTGACCCATACCAAAACTGCTATTCTGGTTGTGCGCTAAACGACACAAGCAGAGCGACTTATTTTCAAATATGTCCCTGCTAAAGTATCTTTGAAAACGAATGCTGTTTTGAAACTATGATAAAAACCGGCCGCAGATGGTTTTTGCGGCCGGTTTTGTTGTCTTTATTGCTCTTTAGAGGCTTTCAGAACGTAGTTGGTATCCGGTGAAATGATGAAGTCTTTCACCTTATTGGAAACAACCGCTACTTCATTCAACTGATAGATCATGGTGAACGGGCTGGTGTCGCGGAACTCTTTCTGAATATCCAGATATTCCTGTGCGCGTTTATCCGCATCTTTTTCCATAACCGCAGCCAGCGTTTTCTGGGTCAGTTCAGGAATTTCCCAGGAGTTGCGCCATGCACTGGTTTTTGAAACCGCATTATCGGAATTATCCAGATTCGTCACAAAAGTATCAGCATTGGTATGCGGGTCCCAGTAGTCGATGCCCCACTGACCGATATAGATATCATGCTTGCGTGCTCGGTATTTTGTAAGTGTTTGCTTGCCGTCACCCGGAATAATCTCCAGCTTGATATTGGCCTTGGCAAAGGTCTGCTGAATGGATTCCGCAATACCGGTGACTGGCTGGGTGTTGCGCACATCCATTGTAATCGTGAAGCCGTCTTTCAGCCCTGCTTTTTCCAGCAGTTCTTTGGCTTTTTCAACATTCAGGCTGAACGGGTTTTCGTCTGTCGCGCCAAGCATACCGGCCGGAAGCAGGTTTTGATGAATGGTGCCGATGCCTTTAATCAGCGTCGACTGAATGGCGCTGTAATCCACCAGATATTTCACAGCCTGGCGAACTTCCGGCTTGGAGAGTATCTCATGCTGCTGATTGAGGCTGAAATAATAGATCGTGCCTTTCGGCGCGCTGGCCGTGTGAAAACGCTTATCTGCGGACACAGCTTCGAGATCGCCCGGCTCGAGATTGCGGGCAATATCAATATCACCGGCATCCAGCATAATACGCTGTGAAGCGCTTTCCTTCACATAGCGGTAAATGATACGTTTGAGCGGCGGTTTTTCACCGTCATAATTCTCGTTGCGCTCCATCATGATAATTTCATTCGGGCGCCAATCCTTGATCGCATAGGCGCCGGAACCGGCATAATTGCGCTTCAGCCATTCATGGCCGAAATCATTGTCTGCCTTGGAATCTGCTGTCGGCGTTACCGGCTTTGCATGTTCCTTGAGCAATTTACTGTCAACGACCGAACCCACTGTGGCGGTCAGGCAGTTATAGACAAATGATGGTGCAAAGGCTTTTTTGGAGGTGAAAATCAGCGTGTCATCGTCTTTGGCAAAGACTTTTTCATCCACATTGTCTTTGGTCAGGCCAAACTGGCTGAGAATGAAAACGGGGCTCTGATCGAGCTTTATCGCGCGTTGCAGCGAAAAGGCGGCATCATGCGCGGTGATCGGATTGCCGGAGGCGAATTTCTGACCCTTACGGATTTTAAAGGTGAAGGTTTTGCCGTCCTCGGAAACATCCCAGCTCTCGGCAATATCAGCAACGAGTTTGGACGGATCTTTATAATCGGTGCGCAACAGGCGGCCATAGCTGTTCGCCAGCATTTCGGCCGTTGTAATTTCAAAGGATTCTGCCGGATCTAGCGAAATCACGTCATCTGTCGCCATAGCGATAACCAGAGTGTCAGCCGGTGTGGCTGCATTGGCGGCGTTCATCAGAACCGAACCGGTTAAGGCTGTGCTGAAAGCCAGCGCAAGAGCCAGCTTGTTCAGATTGCGTGTTTTGACTGATGTCATCAGTGTCATGCTTTAGTCCCCTCATTCATGCGGCCGTGTTTTTATAATTGGCCTGCTCATGAGGGAGCCTAACGCAACAATTTGAAAGATCAAACTGTATTTATATAATTTTATTGCTTTTTCAGCGAAAGAAAAAACCCCGCCAGCGTGACCGCAGGCGGGGTTTTGTATTGTGTTTAAATGGCGTCAGATCACCAGATGGGTAACGAATTTTGTATTCAGATAAGCATTGATTGCCTCTGAACCGCCCTCGGTGCCGTAGCCGGAATCTTTGATGCCGCCGAATGGAACTTCCGGCAGTGCAAGACCCAGATGGTTGATCGTTGTCATACCTGCTTCAATGCGCATGCCCAGTTCACGCGCATTTTCAGCTGAACGGGTAAAGGCATAGGAAGCCAGACCAAATGGCAGGCGGTTAGCCTCATCAATCACCTCATCCAGTGTTTTGAAGGATGAGAACACTGCGACAGGGCCGAACGGTTCTTCATTCATGATGCGCGAGGTTTTTGGCGCATCGGCCAAAACGGTCGGCTCAAAGAAATTGCCGACATTGCCAATGCGGCGTCCGCCGGTCATCAGGCGTGCACCGCTATCTACGGCATCCTGAATGAGCGCTTCAAGGGCAGGGATGCGACGCTCATTGGCCAGTGGCCCCATCTGTACGCCGTCATCAAAACCGTTACCGACTTTAATTGCTTTGGCTTTTTCGGTGAAAGACTCGACGACCTGCTCATAGACATTTTCCTGAACCAGAAAACGGGTCGGTGAGACGCAGACCTGACCGGCATTACGGAATTTGGACATAGCCAGAGTTTTAACCGCACCTTCCACATCAGCATCATCAAAGATGATTGCCGGTGCATGGCCGCCGAGTTCCATTGTCGAGAGCTTCATATGCTGGCTTGCAAGGCCTGCCAGCATTTTGCCGATCGGTGTGGAGCCGGTGAAAGAGATCTTGCGGATAACCGGATGCGGGATCAGATATTCTGAGATTTCTGATGGGATACCATAAACCAGATTGACGACACCGGCCGGAATTCCTGCGTCTACAAAAACACGCAGCAGCTCGGCAGGCGAGGCTGGTGTTTCTTCCGGCGCTTTAACGATGATAGAGCAACCGGCGGCGATAGCTGCGGACAGCTTGCGCACAACCTGATTGATCGGGAAATTCCAAGGCGTGAAGGCTGCAACAGGGCCGACAGGCAGTTTGAATGCGATCTGCGATACACCGGCAGCACGGGCAGGAATGATCTGGCCATAGGTGCGGCGTGCTTCTTCTGCGAACCAGTCGATGATATCAGCACCGGCAAGGATTTCGCCTTTGGCTTCAGCAACCGGCTTGCCCTGCTCAAAGGTCAGGATCGGCGCAATGGCATCTGCGCGCTCACGTAGCAAGTCTGCCGCGCGACGCAGGAATTTGGAACGGTCAAATGGTGATGTTGCGCTCCATATTTTGAAACCATTGGCAGCCGCATCAAGCGCTGCATCAAGATCAACCTTCTCAGCATGAGCAACCTTGCCGATCACTTCGCCGGTGGCCGGATTGAACACATCAATTGTGCGTCCGCTTTGCGCATTGCGCCATTCACCGTTAATCAAAAGCTGAGTATCTGGATAGCGCGGTGCAATCTGTGACATGGTTCCTCCGGTATGTCAGGCATAAAGGCAGCAGGAAAAACTGCTCTGTGCGGCCTATTCTGTAGAGGTCACTATAAAAGCCGATATGCGCCGGATGGCAAGAACTTAATGCAAATTTTATGAGGCTGAGACGCTTTGTCAGCGCTGCGTTCAAATAATAAAAAAGGCGGGAAAATCCCGCCTTTTTAAACTTCACTCTGATTTACCGCAAACGACCCGAGGCATGTGCCAGCATTGTGTAGACCTTGCCGGTATCGGATGTGAGGTAGGTCTGAGTGACCATATTATCACGATCATTACGGGCAACATCTTCAAGCAGGCGCTGGAAATCATCCATGTAGCGGTCTACCGCACGGCGGAAATCACCGTCCATCTGGTATTTGCGTTTGATTTCCTCAAAGGTCTGCTGACCTTTCAGCGTATAGAGGCGGCGGGTAAATACATTGCGCTCACCACGGCGGTAGCGATCCCAAAGCTCGACTGATGCTTCATGATCAATCGCACGGGCAATATCAACCGACAGAGAATTGAGGCTGTCCACCACATGGGCGGCAGAGCGCTGCGGTGTCACATTGTTCTGGTTGCGCGGTGCTGGCGCGTTTTCTTCTTCATCCGCAGAGGCGCGTGCCAGAAGATTGGATACCCAGCCGCCACGGGCCGCTTCCTGAGGCTGCGAAGCAGCGACAGTTGTTGTTGCCGTGTTGTAGCTCTGTGTAAAGCTCTGTGCCGGTTGTACAGGCTGCGGAGCAGGTGCCGCAGTCTGGGTCACAGTCTGGGCAACATAGGCAGCGGCCTGTGCTACCGGCTGTTTTGCAACTGCACGGTCTGCGCGGCTGTCACCAACATCGACCAGACGGCCGGATTTATTGACGATAGAGGCCAGTTCCTTCAGCGCATTGATCTGCTCGGAAACCGCCTTGCGCATTGCAGTGGTGGATTCCTTGGCTTCAGCAGGCATATCCAATACGCCACGCTTCAGCTCGCCGCGTGTTGCATCCAGTTCGCCACGGATTTCTGCGGCGGAACGACGGATCTCATCGGTTGCAGATGCAAATTTCTGTGTTGCCTGATCAACAACTTCGGAAATCGCAGTGCGCAGCTGTTCGGTCGAGTTGCGTGTGCGGCCTTCTGTGCGTTCCAGAGCGGAAGTGATAAGGTTTTCAAAACCCTGCATCACTTTCTCAATGTTCTCAGACTTGGCCAGCAGACCGGAAGACAGGCGTTCCAGCGCTTCATGACGGTCGGACAGAGTATCATTCAGACCATTCTGTGCCGAGCCGATCAGATCGGAAGCGCGGGACAGAACTGCGCTGTGATCTTCAAAGCGTTTAGCGATATCCGCGATCTGTTCCAGCGTATTGCCGGAAAGCGAACGCAGAGCACCGATATTATTGTCAATCACCACACTTGAACTGGAGAAGATCTGAGCAGCCTTATTGGTGCTTTCAGCAAAGTTCGATGTGGTTTCAACCAGCCGCGTATCAATGTCGTTGAGGTTGTGTGTGGCTTTGTCGATCAGCTGGCCGAGTTCCGCATTGGAATTTGCCAGACGATCAATCAGGCCGCCCACGCCGTCAGACAGGTTGGATTTTGCTTCCTGAACCGCAGAGATGGTTTCAGCCGTACGGCTTGCCAATGCGTTAACCAGTGCTGCATTTTCAGAGCGCAGACGATCGGTCGCCGCATGGGTGGCTTCTTCCAGCTGGCTTGCAAGACCCTGACCGCTATCGGCAAGACGCTGCACCAGAGGCTCAGCTGTGTCTGCGAGAATACGGGTGATTTCCTGCGAACGAGCTGCGAGAACTGCGTTCAGTTCACGGGTACGCTCTTCCAGTGTTGAGGATGTATTCTGTGTTGCATCAGAAATGCGGGCTTCAATCACACCGAGTTCACCGGTAATGCGCGAGCCGATTTCACCAAGCCCCATCGCAATCGCATCGGCGCGCTCTGTGAGACGTGCTTCTGTGCCGGACAGGTTTTCAAGGACGCGGGCACTGAAGGCTTCGCTATGCGAACCAAGCACATCACTTGTACGCGATGCGGTTTCTGCAATGCGGGATTCAATGCCGCTGAGCTCGCCGGTCAGGCGGTTGCTGACATCGCTGATGCCGGAAGCAATGGCTTCTGCACGTTCTGTCAGGCGTGTTTCTGTGCCGGACAGGTTTTCCAGAACGCGGGCGCTGAAAGCTTCGCTATGCGAACCAAGCACATCGCTGGTGCGCGATGCAGTTTCGGCAATGCGTGTTTCAATACCGCTGAGTTCGCCGGTGAGGCGGGTTTCAATTGCTTCAAGACCGGAAGCAATCTGGCTGGCGCGTTCGCCGAGGCGTGCTTCAGTCCCGGCCAGATTTTCAATCAGACGGTCGTTGAAGCCTTCACCGAAGCCATGCAATGCATCGCCGGCCTTGGCCGCTTCCGCTGTGAGGGAGCTTGCAGCTTCTGTGATTTTTTCACGCAGTGTACCGGCAACCACAGCAGCGCTCTGCTCCAGTGATTTGCGAACATTGTCCACACCGATGCTCAGAGCGCGTTCCATTGTGGAGGTGCGTTCTTCGATAATGCCGGTCTGGTTCTCAAACGAGCTTTGCAATACGCCGGTTGCATTGGCAACGGCATCCTGCAGGGCAACGGTACGCTGTACCAGCGTGTCGCTGTGCTGGCGCAGGTTTGCATCAAGGCTTTCTGTGCCGCTCAGCATTGCTGCCTGCAACTGCGATGCACGATCACCAACTGTGCTGATATGTTCATTCAGCAGGGAGCTGACGGCAGTACTGTTATGCTGCAAGCTGTCAGAGAACTGCTGATTACGCTCATCCAATGTGCGGGCATAGTCAGAATGCTGCTGATTGAGCGAAGATTTGAGCGCGGAAGAACGGTCTTCAAAACGACCTTCCTGCTCGGTGAAAATTTCATTCAGGCTGGCATTATGGGCTGCCATTGCTTCGCGCATATCATTGGTGCGCTGTTCCAGAATGGCGGCATGCTGGCTGGCTGTCTGATCAAGGGTCGAAGCATTACCGGCAATCGCACGTTCAATATCAACACCACGCTCTGTAATTGTCTGGCTATGCTGCTGCATGGCTGCTGCGATACGGTCTGCTTCATTGCTCAGAGTTGAGGACAGAGTTTCACGGCTGTCGGCAATCTGCGCAATAAACTGACCGGCACGGTCATTGAGCAGACCTGCAACAGAATCTGTAATGCCTGACAGTTCACCATTGAGTTTTTCTTTGGTTTCATCAACCACAGAGCTGATAGACGAACGCACACCGGAGAAGGTTTCAGCAATATCGCGGGTACGGGCGATCAGATTTTCATTGATCTGGCGCGAACGCACTTCCAGAGCGGCATTGAGTTTTTCAGTGCTGCTGTCAATCGCCTGCGCACGGCCTTCAAACTCGGTAAGAAGCGAGTGACCGCGCTCAGCCAGTGTTGAATTGAGGTTTGCAAGACGCTGATCAAACTCGGTGACCATATTCATGGTCGCATCACCAAGCAGAGAAGCAATATTGGATGTACGTGCATCCAGTGCTTCAGTTAGTGTCTCGGTAAGACCCTTTGAGCGCTCTTCAAGTGTGGCGATACGGGTATCAAGAATATTGACGAAATCACCGCCCGACGAGCTGATGCGGGTGGAAATATCGGTGCTGCG
This sequence comes from Pseudochrobactrum sp. sp1633, assembly GCF_030376605.1. Classification (GTDB taxonomy): domain Bacteria; phylum Pseudomonadota; class Alphaproteobacteria; order Rhizobiales; family Rhizobiaceae; genus Pseudochrobactrum. The sequence goes on from NZ_JARRAE010000001.1 coordinate 326,556, forward strand.
GGTATCAATCGCTTCGGAGATGGCTGTGCCGCTCTCGTTCAGGCGGCTGATCATTGTCTCACCTGCATGGGACAGGGAAGAGGTCAGCTCACTTGAAACGGTGAGAACATTATCGCGGATAATATCGCTGGCCGAAGACAGTTCACTCTTAAGATGTTCATGCGCACCGGAGATTGAGGAACGCACGCGTTCTGCATGGCTGATCACGGCTTCGCGCTCATTGCCAAGCTCAGCAATTAGTGCACGGATGCGAACTTCATTGTCGCTGTATGCGCGTTCAAGCTGATGAACTTCGGTCTGTACAAGTGTTTCAAGCTCAACCGCACGGGCAAGCGTGCGCTCGATACCTTCATTCATCGCAGCAACTTCACGGCGCACAGCCTGACCAAGCGTGGAAACGCGGTCACCGGCTGCAGCTTCAGGTGAAGCGAGGCGCAGGGCAGCGGCTGTCATCTGGCGGGCAGCAGATTGCAGTTCCTGTGCACGGCGCACCATCTGGGCAAAGCCCCAGAACATAACAACGGGCACTGCAATACCGGCCGCAACACCAATACCAGCAGGGGTGGTGAAGAAATCTTTGATTGCTGTGAAAGAAGTAAGACCCTGCGGGCTCAGTGCATGCGCAAGGGTAAGACCACCGGCAGTCCAGAGAGCGCTGATGGCTGTTGTTGTCCAGAATACGCTCGATGAGCGGCCGTTTGTACGTCGCAGCAATAGGTTTTCATTGCGCAGATCGTCATTGGCCGGTGTGAACGGAGAGGCGGATACGCCTGCCGCAGCTGGTGCGTGGTTAGCAGCAGGAGCTGCTGTATGGCTGGCAGCAGGAGCTGCTGGTTGTGCAAACGGAATTTCAGGCTGAAAATCAATATCACTGAAGTCCGGAACCGAAGCGGTAACGGTCTCTTTTTCAGCTTTAGAAGCAGTAATCGGGCCAGCAGTAATCGGGGTTGTATGGTCCGGCTGGTTAGCGGCCTGCAATATTGTGACATTGCCCGGGGCGGCAACGACAGGCGGCACAGCTGGGGTAACCGGCGCGGCTGGCAGGGTGGTCTTGTCGGCTTTTGGCTTGTCCTGCGCTGTTTTTTCCGGCTGGACAGGCTTTTCGGAGGCCTGAGTTTCAGCCTTACCTTTAACGGCAGCCGTTACAGCGGCAGCACCTGCCGCAGCAGCGATTGGTGCAGCAACGTTCTGTTCCAGTGCCAGCTCTTCTGCTGCGCGGGAAATCTGGCTCTCCAGATCATCCAGCGAAAACTCTGCCTCAGGAGCGTCAAAATTCAAATCCAGCTCAAAGTCGTCGCTGAAATCCAGATCCAGCCCGTCTGAGAGGGCCTTTTCCATATCAAGCTCAAGCTTTTGCGCTTTTGTATTTTGTGCCATAGCCGTTTTACCCCGTACTCATACATTCACGCAAAAAAACCATGTTAGCAGTCACCGCCGTTTTATTAAAAAGGCGGACAAAAGACATGTTGCGCAGTCTATAGGTTAAAACTTCCGGAGCCATATGGGAACTACGGAAATTGCGGTTGATGAAATGTTTAAAGATAAGGTTAACGCAACGCTTGACGGAATGACAAAAACTAAGCAAATGCGGGCTTTTTCACGTTTCACCAAATTGTGGAAATCTTTAATTGTATATCAGATATGCATAAAATATGCCTGAAATTGTGGCACGTTTTGCCTTAGTCTGGCAAGAAATTTATATGTTTCCGCTTTTTTACCGATCCTTGCGGAAGATGCATAAATAGCTTCTGAAAATGCCGGATTTTTTATCCTAGGGTGATCTAATTGACGCAGAGGGGTATGGTTGAGGTGTTTACGGCTTGAACTCATTGGCCGCAGCACGTATCTGCCCAGCAACAAAACACTTTATACTCTTGTCAGCATAATCAATGCCGGTCTCGTGCTGTGCAGAGTGATTTATGCGGCATTTATCGGGATGAGTTTATGACCAAGATCACATTTGTTTCCGCTGACGGTGCTGTTCGTAATGAGGTTGAAGCCGAAAACGGTTCCACAGTTATGGAAAATGCTATTCGTAACGGTATTCCCGGTATTGATGCCGAATGCGGCGGTGCCTGCGCTTGCGCAACGTGCCATGTCTATGTTGATGAAGACTGGACAGATGCTGTTGGCGGCCCTGAACCTATGGAAGAAGATATGCTGGATTTCGCCTATGATGTGCGCGGAAACTCCCGTCTGTCCTGCCAGATTATCGTTCGTGATGAACTCGACGGTCTGGTTGTGCAGGTGCCTGAACGTCAGGGCTGATCTGCTGTTAATGGTTCGAAATGAATGTTGAGGCGGTTTGCTGAAAAGCAGACCGCTTTTTCATTTGCACGCAGACGCGCAATATCTTTCCGCATTGCGGCGCATAAACACAGTTTTGTGTCTGTATCTCAGGAATTTTGTGGGGCATTTAAAAAGCGCGGAAAAGTGCGCTGTAAAAAGAACAGGTATTATTCAGGGCAGATACTGCAAAAACTATAGGCATTTGAATTAAACTTGACTATAGAACTCGTATTGAATTTTGTCCCGTGCTGTTTTGCCTGAATTCTCAGGTCTTTTGCACGCGGCTCAGCCGGTTTCCGGCATATCCTATGCTGCCTTTGTCTTCCCAAGGCGGCAATTTCAGAGCATGTTCTGTGTGACAGCTGGCAGAGCATAAGATTAATGTGACAGATCGTAATGGCTGGCGCAGCTGTTATGATTCAGCGAGATTGAAGATATGAGCGAAGTTATCCGCACGGATGTTGTCATTATCGGTGCCGGTCCTGTCGGGCTGTTTGCTGTGTTTGAGCTGGGCCTTTATGACCTTAAATGCCATCTGATTGATATTCTTGACCGTCCGGGTGGTCAGTGTGCTGAACTTTATCCGGAAAAGCCGATTTATGACATTCCGGCATGGCCGGAAATTTCAGGCCAGATGCTGACCGACAAGCTGATGGAGCAGATCAAGCCGTTTTCGCCGCAGTTCCATTTCAACCGTATGGTGACAAAGCTTGAACGTCTGGAAGACGGTTCTTTCCATGTGGAAACCGATGAAGGCGAAGTTTTTGAAGCCAAGGTTGTGGTGATTGCTGCCGGTGGCGGTTCTTTCCAGCCGAAGCGTCCGCCAGTGCCTGGTATTGAGGCCTATGAAGGCAAGAGCGTTTTCTATGCTGTGCGCCGTGTTGAAGCTTTCCGTGATCAGGATCTGGTCATTGTTGGCGGCGGCGACAGTGCGCTTGACTGGGCGCTGAACCTGCAGCCGATCGTTAAAAGCCTGACTGTTGTGCACCGTCGTCCGGAATTCCGCGCGGCACCGGACAGCGTGAAGAAGATGTTTGAGCTGGTTGATGCCGGCAAGATCCGCTTTGAAGTTGGTCAGGTGACCGGCCTTGAAGGCGACAATGGCGACCTTAACGGCGTGAAAATCAAAGGCGCGGACGGCGAAACCGTTCTGCCTGCCACACGTATGCTGCCATTCTTTGGTCTGACGATGAAACTTGGTCCGATTGCTGACTGGGGTCTGAACCTGCACGAAAACCTGATCACTGTTGATACAGAGAAGTTTGAAACCTCTGAGCCGGGCATTTTTGCCATCGGTGACATCAACTGGTATCCGGGTAAGTTGAAGCTCATCCTGTCCGGCTTCCATGAAGCTGCACTGATGACACAGGCTGCCAAGCGCATTATCAGTCCGGGCGAACGCGTTGTGTTCCAGTACACGACTTCGTCGACGAGCTTGCAGAAGAAGCTCGGCGTAAATTAAAAAGTGCCCCCAAAAAGCGCCATGCCGGTCTGCAAATGGCGCTTTTTTACGCTTCCGGTGCTTGAATGTGAGTTGAGATAAAAAAAGCCCTGCATCGTGAGATTCAGGGCTTTTTCTTTATCTGATATTTAATGTCAGGATTTTTTCTGCTGACGCATGCGTTTTTCCAGACTGTTTGTAATCAGCCGTTCAAAACGCGTCTCAAAATTGATGGTTTCAACACGATCAAAACGCTGCTGTGCCTTGTCGTGGGAGGCAAAAATCCGGTCGGTAATTTTGTCCACATTGGCGCGTAGCGTGGCGCAGTCGCGCTCATAGCGCATGGCGCGGATCTGACGCTCAAGCTCGGAAGCATGGGAGCGGGCGATAATAATATGGCTTTCTTCGTGGCGGCGAATGTCTTTCACCAAGACATCCCAGACCATGATTGTATCAGCACTCGCACGACGACGGCTTTTCCAGCTTGGCAGTGAGATCGTGGCGTGAACATTGGCGGTGACATCAGAAACGCGGCAATATTTACCGTCTGATCTGTATTTAACACGGGCATCGAAGGCGATTTTTGTTGCGCCCGGATGGCTTGAACCGCCGTCTTTCAGTTTGGGACCATTCTTGGCCAGTGATTTATCCAGTTGTTCTGCAGTTGTGCCATACACCGGAAAATAACGGTATTTACGGGTCACTGAAGCTGCATCGGCGCTTGTGGAAGAAAGCGTGCCGGATAACAGAACCAGACCGGTGAGGGTGAGTGAGAAAATTTTACCGGACATTGTCTGTTCCTTTATTGTGGGTTTTTATCTGATGAGCACCCAGAAATTACCGGTTGTAACACAAATTACGGCAGAATTATTTTTTGCTTTGTTGTGTTGTCCGTAGTCGTCAGCTTTTATCAGTCTATGAAATGTGTAAAGAACTTATAGCTGCTTTTGAAAACAATGTGATTTTAAAAGGTTAATTCCGAATATGCTTAAGAGTTCCCCTATGAAAAGAGAATGGCGGCTGGCGCATAGCCGTACGCTGGAAACCGGCGCACAGGCGCTGATTATGGGAATTCTCAATATCACGCCGGATTCCTTTTCAGACGGCGGCAGCCATCAGACCCTTGATGCGGCAATCAGCTCTGCCCGCATTATGCTGGATGCAGGTGCTGTTATTATTGATGTGGGGGGCGAGTCGACCCGCCCTGATGCGGCTCTGGTCACGGCTCAGCAGGAACAGGATCGTGTGTTGCCGGTTATTGAAGCGCTGGCGCGGGAGACCGGCTGCCTGATCTCTATTGATACATATCGTGCGCAGACCGCAAAACTGGCTGTGGAGGCGGGCGCACATATTGTGAACGATGTCTGGGGATTGCAGAAAGAGCCGGACATTGCCAATCTTGCTGCGAAAACCGGTGCGGGACTGGTCATCATGCATACCGGACGCGACAGAGATGTTGCTGCGGATGTGATTGAAGATCAGCATGTCTTTTTACAACGCTCTTTAGAGATTGCAGCTGCAGCAGGTGTTGATCCGCAGCAGATCATGCTTGATCCGGGCTTCGGTTTTGCCAAAGACACGCAACAAAATGTGGAGTTGATGGCGCGTTTCGGCGAGTTGCAGAATTTTGGTCTGCCGTGGCTTGTGGGAACATCCCGCAAGCGCTTTACGGGAGCCGTAACAGGGCGTGAAATTGCTGCGGAAAGAGATGCGGCTACGGCTGCAACCAGCGCTATGCTGCGCCTTAACGGTGCAGATATATTTAGGGTTCATAATGTTGCGCTTAACCGTGATGCGCTGGCAATGGCGGATGCGGTTTTAAATCCCGGTGCGCTTCAGAAAAAAGCATGACCGGTTTACGGAAATTGCGCTATAGTTCGCAGCGGCTTGTCTGCGGATAAATGAGGATTTTTGTTATGAAGCTTGGTTTCATAGCATAGCAGTAAAGATATGAGGGCTTTTTGTACACGATCCGTATGATGAATTGCGCGTTTTTTGCGCATCACGGCGTTTTTGAAGAAGAAGAAAAGCTCGGCCAGCGTTTCTATGTGGATGCCGTGCTCACTGTTGATCCGGGTGACTCGCTGGAAAATGATGATATTGATAAAACAGTGCATTACGGTATTGTCTTCTCCATGATTGAGAAGATTATTACGGGAAAACGCCGTTATCTGATTGAAGCTTTGGCGCTGGATGTGGCCAAAGCGCTTTGTGCAGCATTTCCGCAAATTCAGAAAGCTGACATCACCGTTCGTAAACCGAATGCACCGGTTGCCGGTGTGCTGGATTATGTTGAAGTGACGGTCGGGTGGCCGCATATATGAAAGCACGCGAGGTTCATAAAGCCTGGCTGTGTCTGGGCGGTAATATCGGGAATGTTGTGCAGACAATGGCACAGGCTTTGCAACTGCTGGATGAACGGCAGGATGCGCGGGTGATTACTGTTTCACCGGTTTTCCGTACGCCGCCCTGGGGTAATACCGATCAGGACTGGTTTTATAATGCCTGCGCAGAAATTTCGACAATTCTGACACCGCCGGAGCTGCTGGATGTGACGCAGACTATCGAGCGGCGGTTAAAGCGCGTGCGCAGCGAGCGCTGGGGGCCGCGCACGATTGATATTGATATGCTGGCCTATGAGAGTGTTTTTGCTCTTGAAATGCCGGATCTGACTTTACCGCATCCGCGCATTGAGCAGCGTGCTTTTGTGCTTGTGCCGCTGGCAACGATTGCCCCGAATTTGAAAATTCGCGGAGAAATCGTTTCGGATCTTCTAGAAAAAGTCGATAGCAATGAAATTCAGCGCCTGAGCTACGGCCATCGCTGGTGGCAGGATAATGCCCTGTAAAAGGGTGTTCTGCTTAAATTATTGCATATGAAATTGTTGAGCAGGCGCACCTAAATGCGCCGCGCTCCGGCGAAACCGAATGTACTCAGTTTCGCGCAATGCTGCTGACTGCGCCGCCATCAACGCGTTTCAGGCTCATGCCGACAACCGGTACCATTGTGTCTTCTACCTTCACCGATACGGTGACATTCATGGTGTTCTGATCGGTAACGCGGGCAAGCATAGCGCCATTGAGCTGCTTGCGGCTGAGAGAGAGCACAACGCGGTTACCACTGACAGAGCCGGAAGTCACATTCAGACCCTTGCCTTCAGCACCATCGTTAAATGTACCGCTATAGCTCTTGCCGGTACGCACAACGGTTGCTTTCATCGGCTGTGAGAACACGCCAACACGGCAGGTGCCGTCCAGTGTCATGCCGACAGCCGCATCCGGAGTGGTTCCCTCCAGCGTGCAAACAAATTTTGTGCCTTTATATTTACCGGCAACCACTTCACCCGGGCCTGTCCACTGACCTTCAACATTGCGGAAAAAAGCCTCGTCTTTATCCGATGCCTGTGCAGAAGCATTGCTAGCTGCAGAAACAAGCAGAAGAAGGCAGGCGGCAGTTGCGCGTTTGATCATAGCAGGGCTCTGTTCCGGATAAATTTAAGGGCGGCTTAGTCCGTTATTTGTGTAACCTGCTTCATCACTTTGGGAGCGCGAAATGCTGTCAAACAAAACACCAAGACCAGCCTCTATAATCGGCCGGAATGGTTAATAGCTGGTTTCTAACACAATTAAAACGAGGGATAAACCGGTTTCAGACCGGTTTTTTCTGTGTTGTGGCTTTGACAATATCGCTGACAAAATCACTGATATTCGGGCGTTTTTCCGCATCAAAGGGGAGCGGACGCACAATATCCATCGCGGAAATGCCAATTCGTGCCGTCATCATGCCATTTATAACGCCTTCACCGAGCTTTGCTGACAAGCGGGATGCCAGTCCGTGGCCAAGCAGTTGCTGCACTACGCTGTCGCCCATCGCAATTGTGCCGGTTACCGCCAGATGCGCGATGACACTGCGCACAAGGCGTAAAAAGCCCAATGAACCCGGACGGCAGCCATAGAGCTCGGACAGGCGACGGATCAGCCGCGACGATTCGAATATCACATAGGCAATATCCACCAATGCGCGCGGGCTGACAGCGGTGACAATGGATACGCGTTTTGCGGCGTTGAGAATGAGCATGCGCGCCTCACGATCCAGCGGATGCAGGATTTCGCGCTCAGTGATACGGATGAGATCGCGTCCGTCGATAATATCGCCGCGCAATGCTTCCAGCACCGTGCGTCCGCGGGCTGTCTGTGGCAGAACCGTAGTTATTTCCAGTAATCTGTCGGTGACTTTACGCGCTTTTTCAGCATCGTTGCGCTCAGTTGCCTCAGCCGCAGCAAAACGGAGCTCCTGCACGGCAGAGAGGCGGCGCAGAGCCAGCCCTTCACGCACAACAAGTGCAATCAGTGAGGCGAGGGCAATGGCTGCAACGCCGAGGGCAAGCCAGCCGAGCCAGTCGGCGCGGTTGAACATGGCGCGGATCAGATCTTCAGTCCAGATGCCGATAGCAAAGCTGATTAACAGGCCGAGTGCCGAGAAAAACACACTGCGCAGCGTGAAACGCCGTTTGATGAGGCTTGCCGGCGGCGGTGTGAGCTGCGCACCTGCATCCAGCGCTTCCTGTTCAAAAATGTCCACTGCCTCTGCTGTGACCGTGGACAGGTCGCGGATTGCCACCGGTTTGCGCGGTGCTTGCGGCTCGATCTCATCAGCCGGTGACCGGACAGTAAAGCTCGTGGGTTTGCGCGGTTTTTCCGACATGCTGTGTCCTCAAGCTAACTTGTCGCCAAGCAGAAACTGCATGGCGCGATCAAGGCGGATATGCGGAAGTGTCAGATGAATGCCATTCGGTCCGGTTTTGATGGAAGGCGGGCGAAAACGCACAAAGCGGATTGGTGCTTGACGGGCGCGATCCTGTGGTGAAAATTCGGGCTGGTCAAAGATTGCCTCGGTGTTTTCAGGTAAGTCACCGGGAAAAATAGCTGTTTCCGTTTCGCCGTCAAAAGTCTCGCCGTCGATAACTTCACCTTTAAGTGGCGTGCCGACAATGACCGGCAATGTATCGCCGTTCTGGCTGACTGTTGCCTCGCGCGTCGCGCGCACCGCAGCCATTGCCAGGACATCAATCTCAGCGCCGGATATATCCGCATTTCTGGCGGCACGGTCAACGAGCCTGCGCACTATGGCCTCAAGGCGGTTGTGGCTCTCATGATGCAGGTGGTCGGCTTTGGTTGCGGCAATCAGAATACGGCCAATGCGTTTTTGAATCAAGCCGGTCAGGATATTGGAGCGTCCGGCGCGGAAGCAGGCGAGAATTTCGGTCAGTGCCCGTTCCAGATCGCGCACCGCAGCGCCACCCGCATTAATCGCCTGCATTGCATCGACCAGCACGATTTGCCGGTCGAGACGGGCAATATGCTCGCGGAAAAACGGTTTTACTACATGGGTTTTATAGGATTCGTAACGCCGCTCCATCATGGCGGCCAGCGAGCCGGTTTTGAAACTGCCGTCTGGAAGGTTTGGCAGAGGGGCAAAAGTGAGGGCAGGTGAGCCTTCCAGATCACCCGGCATCAAAAAACGACCGGGCGGCAAAGTGGACAGTGCCTGTTCATCGGATTTACCGGCGCGCAGATAATCGGTGAAGCTGCGCGCCAGACGCTGCGTTGTCATTTCATCCGCTGGTGCCAGTGCATCAGCCGTTGCAGCTTCACGCAGCCATTCTCCTGCAAAATCCAGATGCGCGGCTTCATTCGCGAGGGCAAAAGAATCGCGCGAGAACTCTGCATAGGTTTTTCCCAGCAGTGGCAGGTCGAGCAGCCATTCTCCGGGATAGTCAACAATATCAATGGAAAGTTTGCCGGAAGAGAGCATGCGCCCCCATGAGGAGGCCGACTGATATTCTATGGTCAGTCGCAATTCGGAAATAGCGCGCGTGGAATCCGGCCAGATGCGGTTCTGCACGAGAGAGGCCAGATGGTCTTCATACTGAAAACGCGGAACGGCATCATCCGGCTGCGGCTGAAGATAGGCACGGGCGATGCGGCCTGACGCGTGCGCATCAAACAGCGGCAGGCGTCCGCTCTGTATCAGATTATGCACCAGAGAGGTGATGAAGACGGTTTTACCGGCGCGGGATAAGCCGGTGACCCCCAGACGCAGAGAAGGGGTAACCAGACTGCCGGTACGCTCCATCAGCGTGTCAAAAGCAATTTTGGCTTCATCTGTTAAAGTGGTCAGTCTGGCCAAAGATGCCCCCGTAAAGACTGTTGATATGCGTTTGTCTTATTTAATAAGCGCGTTTGGCAGAATATAGGGTGCAAAACAAATAATTACAGAGCGAGAAAATGGTGAAGTGTAAAAATTACAAATAATCAGTACGATACGTCTCAATCTTCATGAGGGAGATAAAGTGCTGTTAGCTGTGCATTCTCCGGAGAGAACTCTGAAAACAGTCCGTCTGTTTCAATGCGTGCCAGACCGGCTGTCGGGAAACCGTAGCCGACGCGCTGGGCAAACTGGCTATTACTTAGTGCAAATAGCAAGGTGCAATCTTCAATGCTCGGATTGTGCCCGACGATTAATGCACATTGCGCTGTTGCAGGTACTTGCGTGCGTATTTCATGGATATAGCCTGTTGCGCCAGCTCTGTAGAGGGATGCAGCTGCATGAGGCGCTATAGTATCCTCAGGGAAGACGCCGTTGATCGCCGCGCTGAAAATCTCAGCCGTTTGCAATGTGCGCTTTGCAGGGGAGCAGAGAATAAAATCGGGTTTTATTCCTGCTTTTAAAATGCGTTCTGCCTGTTTTTCGGCGTCGCTACGACCGGCTTTGCTCAAGCTGCGGTCAAAATCTTTGCCTGTGCTGTCGGGCAATACGGCTTGGGCGTGACGAAGGAACAAAATGGTGCGCATGACGGTATCTTGCAGGTTTTGCACCGAAAAGATAGCCTGTTAAGCAGTGCTGAAATGCCTGTTTCAATGGTTAAAATTAAGTTTCTGACGTTCATGGTATCTGATTTTTTTATGACAGATCGGGTAAAATTTAAGTGAAAATATATCACTTAAAAAAATATCCGTGCACTTTTAGCGGGTTATTCCCGTAGGTGCAGAGAAAAAAATTAAGTAATTATATCGTTAATTTTTCCTTTGTTGAATTTATACATTATTAAACTCAAATATTTTTTTAAAGTATTTTAAATTTACTTGAGTTATCATTTTGCAACCAGCATTAAAATTTACACGAATGCTTTTTGTGTAACTTTAGTATGAGGCGTGTCACTTTCAGGTGGAAGTTGAAAATACTTGCTGTTGTGTTTTTCAGGTTGTATCACGCCGATTATAGACCTATAAGGCGCTTCGTCTCCTAGGTGTGGGGTGATTCAAAATGAGTGAATTAATCGACCTTAACTACAAACCCACGGATGACGAACCGTTCATGAATGAACGGCAGAAGTCATATTTCCGTGCCAAGCTCGTCGCTTGGAAGAATGACATTTTGCGTGAAGCACGCGAAACGCTGGAAGCATTGCAGCGCGAAAATGCTAATCATCCTGATCTGGCTGACAGGGCCTCTTCAGAGACTGACCGGTCTATTGAGCTTCGTGCCCGTGACCGTCAGCGCAAGCTTATTTCCAAAATTGATGCAGCTTTGCTTCGCATTGATGAGGGAACTTATGGTTTTTGTGAAGAAACCGGTGATCCGATCAACCTGAAGCGTCTGGATGCTCGTCCGATTGCTACTTTGTCGATCGAAGCACAGGAACGTCATGAGCGCCGCGAAAAAGTTTATCGCGACGACTAAACCGTAAGGCTTTGTGCTATCGCGCAAATAACAGAAATTAAAAAACGCAGTGCTGGAGGGCACTGCGTTTTTTTATTTGAAAATTCTTTTCAGCTTATTTTCGCGGGGAAATATCGAGCATGCCGCCCAGAGGTTTTTGCGATGTTTCTGGCTGCTCCGGCTTCTCATTGTTTGAAAAATGTTGTTCCATTTCAGAGGAGAGCAGATCTTCGAACGAAATTTCGCTTTCAACCACTGTATCTTTAGCTGACAGAGCCTCGGCAACTGCATTTTCAAGATCAAGCTCAAAATCCGGTTGTGGTGAAGCTTTTGCAGTTTGAGCAGGAGCTACGCTGAATGATGGTTCCTGCTGGGTGGTGCGTGCGATTTGCGGTGTTGCACGTTGCAGAACCAGTGGGTTGGTTTCAGCGGAGTTTTGGCCTGAGCTCTGCGTTGAGCCGGGGCGGACATCATCAAGCGACGGTGATGTGCTGCGATTGTCGCGCTTTGCGGCGGCAATCAGTTCCTGCTGTGCTGCATTATTGGCAGCGGCCAGACCGGAGGTTGCAGCAATAACGCCGCGAGATACCTGGCCGAGCGGATAGACCGGATGAAGTTTAGGCGCTCCTGCACCTACTCCTGCTTCTGCAGGGCGCGGGGCGGGGCGCTGTGTTTGCTGCTGGCTCTGTTGCTGGCGGGCAGCCGCAACCTGCTGCGCATGTGTCTGTAATGGCTGACTTGCTGCGGTAGCGGTCGGTTGAGCGGGCGCCTGCACTGGCGTAGCTGCACGGGGCTGCACAGGCATGGCTTCAGTTTCCGGCTTATAGACCGGAGCAGCAGAAATAATGTCAGCCTGCAGCGTATTGTCAGGATTGAATGACTGTTCAGCGGCTGCCACAGGCGGCTGCACAATAGCCGCAGCGGCTGCAGGCGCAGGTACAACCGGAGCGATAGGGCTGCGTTCTTCCTTCCGCTGTGGGCGGGGCGCAGCATAGTCAGGCTGATTGTTTTTATGACGGATAATATTCTGTTCGATAACAATGTCAGATGGTCCGCCGATCAGGATCAGGTGTTCCACATCGTCACGGCGCACCAGAACAAGGCGGCGCTGACTGTCGACGGCCGCTGCATCGGTCACTGTCAGACGCGGTGCCGCATCATGTTTTTTGCTGACATAGGTGCCTGCAGTCATGCGCTTGATCGCTGCAAAGACAACAAAGATCGCAAGCAAAAAGAGCACAAAAAGCCCGATAAAGCTGATTATATGGGCTGCATTTTCACCCACCAGCCCGCTCAGCCAATCCATCATATTCAATCGTCCTTATAAGAATCATGCAATTTCTGTGCGTTTCATAAACGCATAATCAGGAAAATTGCATAACCGGCTTGTTTTTAAACATGGTTTTCAGGCCGCAAACGGGCGCATGAGACCAGTATACTGTAAAATCGAGGCATAATTTGCGCTTGTAAAAACGCATATCACTCTGAAAGTAAATCTTTAAACTGAATGAAAGTTTAAAACATATTTATCAGCTTGAAAATGCCTGTGACGACAATGCGTAAAAAACGCGTTTTATTGCGCTTAAATTGCGCGCGTTCGCACAAAAACAGCCTGAAATTAATGGCTTGTGAAGACTGTGCAGGCAATAATGACTGCACAGAGATAATTCCATTTGACTGCGAAATACTCTAAAGCATAATTCTGAAAAACCTCATAAGGCGCTGCTTTATCAAATTTGTCCGGGGCGGATTTTGTTGCCTGTTCAAATAAGCTGATGCCCCACATTGCGGACGACGCATCAGCGGCGGCTCTGCTGAACCGCCGGATAGACCGGCGCAAGAAAAGGGATATTGGGGCTTATGTCTCAGCCATCACGGACAAATTCTTATCCGAAAACCACCGCTTCTGCAAAAAAGAATCCCGCTGCACTCAGGTTACTGACGCTGGGTATTTTATTGATTGCGGTTGCGGGATTATATTTTGTTTTCCGTGAACAGCTGGGCGATGCCTTTCTGCTGATTTTGCTCGGCCTGTTGTCGGTAACAGGTGTTTTTTGTCTGATCGGATGGGCAACAGGGCTAATCCAGTTCAGCCCGCGCGAAGATCATGATGCCGTGACGGATACGCTGTTGGATTCCATGCCTGAAGGTACGGTGATTACCGATGCCAAAGGGCGCATTGTCTATGCCAATCAGGCCTATGCGCAAATGATGGGCGCGGATAATGCGGCAGAACTGCCAACGCTTGATGCTGTGCTGGCGGGTGAACCTTCGGCGCTTGAGGCCGTGTACCGGCTGAATAATGCGGTGCGTGATGGTCTGGCTGCTCAGGAAGAAATCCGTCTCACCGGTGCTTCTGCCAAGGGTATGGAAGCCGCTGCATGGTACCGCGTGAAGGCACGGCCGGTGATTGCGCCGCAGACCAATCCGCTGAGTGAAACCACAGGGCCTTTGTTTGCATGGCAGATTACCGATATTTCTGAAGAGCGCGCCGAACAGGAGCGGTTTTTTCAGGATTTGCAGGAAGCTATTGATCACTTGGATCATGCGCCGGCCGGCTTTTTCTCGGCTGATGCGCAGGGGCGTATCATTTATATCAATGCAACGCTGGCGGAATGGTTGGGCATTGATCTCACTAAATTCACCGCCGGTTCGCTGACCTTGCAGGATATTGTGGCCGGTAACGGCATGTCGCTCATCAATGCTGTGCGTGCTGATCCGGGATCAAGCCGTAATACGGTGATTGACCTTGATCTGACCAAAAGCAACGGCCAGAGCCTTGCCGTGCGCTTTTATCACCGAGTGCAGCAGCCACGTGACGGTTCGCGCGGCACCAGCCGCACCATCGTGCTGAATCGTGCCGAGGGTAATGATTCCTCTGCCGCGCAGCGTTCAGCTGAAGTGCGCTTCACACGCTTCTTCAATTCCGCGCCAATGGCGATTGCCTCGGTTGATGTGAACGGGCGTATCCTTTCAACCAATGCGCGTTTTCTGGATATTTTTGGTCCGGATGTTGACCGCGATGCGACGGATAAACAGATTTCGCTGGAAAGCGTTGTCCATCCGCGAGACCGTGAGACGATTTCCCGCGCACTAGCCTCAGCCTTTGCAGGGCAGGCGACAATCACGCCGATTGATACAGTTCTGCCAGGCAATGATGAACGTCATATCCGTTTCTATGTCAGTCCGGTATCCGATATCGGCGGCGAAGCGATAGAAGAGGCTGCCATTGTTTCTGCGGTGGAAACCACAGAGCAGAAGGCGCTTGAGGGCCAGATGGCGCAAAGCCAGAAAATGCAGGCTGTCGGCCAGCTTGCAGGCGGTATCGCCCATGACTTTAACAACGTGCTGACGGCCATCATTATGTCTTCGGATCTGCTGCTGAGCAATCACCGTGCGTCTGATCCGTCTTTCCCTGATATTATGAATATCAAGCAGAACGCCAACCGCGCCGCATCACTTGTGCGCCAGTTGCTGGCTTTCTCGCGTCGTCAGACTTTGCGCCCTGAGGTGCTTGATCTCACCGATGTGCTGGCTGATCTGCGTATGCTGCTTGCCCGCCTTGTGGGCACAGATATTGCGCTGAAAATCGAGCATGGCCGTGATTTGTGGTCGGTCAAAGCCGATCTCGGACAGTTTGAGCAGGTGGCCGTTAATCTCGTGGTCAATGCGCGCGATGCGATGCCTGATGGCGGTACGATTACAGTTCGCACGCGTAATGTTGAGGCCTCTGAGGCTGCCGCATTGGGCTATCGTGAATTGCCGGAAGCAGACTATGTGCTCTACGAAGTTGAAGATTCGGGCACCGGTATTCCGTCAGATATTCTTGCCAAGATTTTTGAGCCGTTCTTTACGACTAAAGAAGTAGGTAAAGGCACAGGGCTCGGCTTGTCGATGGTCTATGGCATCATCAAACAGACCGGCGGTTTCATTTTCTGCGATTCCACCCTTGGTAAGGGCACTGTATTCCGCATTTATCTGCCGCGTTTCGTTGAAGAAAAAGCACCGGTTGTGCTGGACGCAGACGGGCAGATCGTGGTTGCTAAAAAGCCTGCTGCCGTTGAAAAGAAAGCAGAAAAACAGGCCGATCTCTCCGGTTCCGCAACCGTGTTGCTGGTAGAGGATGAAGATGCTGTGCGTATGGGCGGCGTGCGTGCACTGCAAACCCGCGGCTATACAGTTCATGAGGCTTCTTCCGGTGTGGAAGCGCTGGAAGTGCTCGAAGAACTGGACGGAAAGGTCGATATTATCGTTTCCGATGTGGTTATGCCGGAAATGGATGGTCCAACGCTGTTAAGAGAGTTGCGCAAATCATATCCAAATATTAAGTTTATTTTCGTTTCAGGCTATGCAGAAGATGCTTTTGCAAAGAATCTGCCTGAAGATGCTCAATTCGGGTTCCTTCCGAAGCCGTTCTCGCTGAAGCAGCTGGCTACCGCTGTTAAAGAGATGCTTGAAAAGGAAGACTGATTGTCTGATCATTAAAACCGGTCAGGCGGGAGGAGAGCACGAACCGTCACGCGACATTTATCGCGCGCGGGGGGATAATGTTTAATTTTGTCCCGTGGCGGGACTGTATTGGAGGAAGAAATGCGTCTGTCTTTATTATCCGGAGTGGCCTTTGCTGCAACGCTTGCGTTTGCTTCCCAGGCTCAGGCTGATATCACCATTGGTCTGATTGCGCCGGTTACAGGCAGTGTGGCTGCCTATGGTATTCAGGTGAAAAACGGTGCCGAAACCGCTGTTGAAAACATCAATAAAAATGGCGGTATTCTCGGTGAGAAAGTTGTTCTGAAACTCGTTGATGATGCGGCTGATCCAAAGCAGGGCGTTTCCGGTGCTAACCAGCTGATCGGTGACGGCGTTAAATTTGTTGTTGGTCCTGTGACCTCCGGTTCGGCTATGGCTGTTTCTGACGCTCTGGCTGAAGCCGGCGTTGTGATGGTAACACCGACTGCAACTTCTCCGGGCCTGACAAACCGTGGTCTGGAAAATGTTTTCCGTACTTGCGGCCGTGATGACCAGCAGGCTGTGGTTGCAGCTGAATATGTTGCTAAAAACCTGGCTGATAAAAAGGTCGGCGTTTTGCATGATAAAGGTCCTTATGGGCAGGGTCTTGCAGACAGCTTCAAAGACAGCCTGAATAAAGCCGGTGCAAAAGAGGTTCTGTACGAATCCCTGACCCCTGGTGAAAAAGACCTGAGCGCTCTCGTAAGCAAGATCAAAAACAGTGGCGTGGAAGTGCTGTATTTCGGTGGTTACCATCCGGAAGCCGGTCTTCTGTCCCGTCAGCTGGCTGATCAGGGCGTGAAACTTCTGCTGATCGGTGGCGAAGGCCTGTCCAATACTGAATATTGGGCGATTGCAGGTGAAACCGGTGCCGGTACACTCTTCACCAATGCTGTGGATTCCACACAGAACCCTGCTGCAGCCGAAGCTGTTGAAGCGCTGAAAGCCAAGAATATTGCGCCGGAAGTCTTCACACTGAATGGTTATGCTGCTGTTCAGGTGCTGAAAGACGGTATCGAGAAGGTTGGCAAGGCAGATGATCCGGCAGCTGTTGCCAAGGCTCTGCATGATGGTCTTGAAGCTAAAACCATTATCGGCAATCTGACTTATGACAAAAACGGCGATCTGACTTCCCCGACCTTCGTGGTCTATAAATGGGAAGATGGCAAAATCGTCGCTAACTAATCAGATCTTCTGAGCTAAAGAGAAAGCCGGCAGAACAATGGTTCTGCCGGCTTTTTTTATTGGTTATACTTATGGTCTCAGGTGCCGCTGCGGCGGGCATCCCAAACGGCAATTGCCCAGATGAGGAGACCGCCCAGAGCCAGAGCGCTGCCGACAAAACCGGAAGAAGCAAAGCCATATCCGGCGGCAATGGACATACCTGCCAGCCACGGGCCAAGTGCGTTGGCGACATTGAAGGCACTATGGTTGAGCGCCGCAGCCAGTGTCTGCGCATCCTGAGCTACATCCATCAGGCGGGTTTGCAGAACGGTGCCAAGACCGCCGGTGCAGCCGATGAGGAAAACAAGGGCAGTCAGAATCCAGACATTCATGACGAAGAACGGGAAAATTGCCAGAAAAATTGCATTGGACAGCAGCAGAATACCGGCAGTTGGCATCAAAGCGCGGTCAGCCCCCCAGGAGCCGATCAGCGTGCCGCAGGTCATGCCCATGCCGAATACGGTTAAAACAACAGGAACCCAGAACGGAGCAACGCCGGTCACTTCAAGCAGGGTTGAGGCAATATAGGAATAGACGGCGAATAAACCACCGAAACCAACAGCGCCAATACCCAGAGTGAGCCAGACCTGACGGTTTTTCAAAGCGCTCAGTTCACGCAATGGCGTGGCGCCCGGACGCGGCGGATCTTTCGGTGCGAAAGCCATAATCATCAAAAAAGTGATTGTAGCGAGAATACCGGTTACACCGAAACCCCAGCGCCAGCCGAGATTTTGCCCGAGCCATGTGGCAAACGGTACGCCGATAACAGTTGCGATAGACAGGCCGAGCATAACACGTCCGACTGCCCATGCGCGGCGGTTGACCGGCACAAGTGAAGCGGCCATCAAGGCGGCAACACCGAAATAGGCGCCGTGAGGCAGGCCGCTCAGGAAGCGAAACAGCAGCATCCAGTGATAAGACGGGGAGAGTGCGCTGAGCACATTGGCAATGGCAAAAACGGCCATCAGCCCCATAGCCAGCGTGCGCCGTGACATACGGGCAAAAAACACCGCCAGAATGGGAGCGCCGACGACAACGCCGAGTGCATAGGCGCTGATGACATGACCGGCGGTCGGCTCATCAATGCCAAGTCCTGCGGAGAAATAAGGCAAGAGGCTCATTGCTGCAAATTCAGTGGTGCCGATGGCAAAGCCACCCATAGCAAGTGCAAGCAGAACGAGTTTGAAATTGACTGTTGTGCTTGCCGGATCAGCTGCAACGCTGACGGGGCTGTCCAGCACAAGAGCGGGGGAGGAATCTGTCATTTTATGTTTCCTGAAACCGTTGGCTTTTGCGGTTTCTAAAAAGCGTATCCCGAAAAGAATGAGGCGGTTTTCGGCTCGATACGCGTTATTTCAAAAGTCCAGAGCGTTGATCCGGTTCAACCGAAACTTGGCTCTAAGAGGTGTCATTTCAGGACAGCCGTTTTGTGCCTCCCACACGCCGCGACAACGCCCTGATGATATTCTGTTGCCTCCCATTACATCGAAAAATGCATGGTTGAAAGAAAAGAGTTTTTATAAAATTTCTACAGGAGAAATATGACAGCTGTTATGCCTGTCTTTTAAGACGCAGGCTCTCCAGTTCTTTAATGCGTGCTGCACTGTCTTGCTCCAGCTGCTTTGTCATCTCCCGAATAACGCTTTCAGCGAGCACAAACAAAGCTGCCGATGAATCCCACGCTGACGGCACGCCGGTTCGCCCTGCGATAACATGGCGGGCAAACCGCGCAATCGGTGAGAGCCACTGGTCGGTGATCAGCAGAATTTCAACGCCACGGCTTTTGGCTGTTTCCGCCAGATGCAGCAGGCTTTCCTGATAGCGCCGGATATCGAAAACAATCAGCATATCCTTTTTACCCATATCCAGCAGCCGGTCGCGCCATGCGCTTTCCTGCCCTGAAAGATGGAAAACATGCGGGCGGATGACTGTCATATGCGCTGCCATATATTGCGCAATCGGATCGGTAAAACGCCCGCCGATGAGATAAATATTACCGCGTGCGGCCACCAGCGCACTGACAATATCACTCAGTTGTTTTTCGCTGATATGGTGAAACGTCTCACGGATATTTTCTAAAGTGTGTTCAACCGCGGGGTAGGCGGTGTCCGGCTGGATTTGCTGATTTTCATTGCGGTTATGCGGGGATTGCAATTGTGCTGCCAGCTCATCCTGTAACCGCGCCTGAAAATCTGGATAGTTCTGAAAACCCAGCCGGTTAATAAAACGCAGAATAGTGGGTGAACTGACACCGGCCTGTGAGGAAAACTCCGCAACAGTTTTCAATCCAAGCATCGGATAATTGGCGATCAGCGTTTGTGCCGCATTGCGCTCACCGGGCGGCATCGTGTCAATCCGATCGGTTATCAGTTCCGCTATACTGTTGTTCATTCATGCTCCCGCCGGTATTTTTTATGACCGGTCTGTGCTTCGGATTATGGTTTTAATCAATTTAAAAATACTATTTGACAAAAGATCATAATGCGTATGAGATGATACACAATAGCGTAAAACTAAAAATAACGTAACATAAGTTACATTCGTAAAGTTTATAAAACTTACGGCGCTTGAGGGGAAACGGGATGGTGGAAAAGCGGGATTCTTCCTGTGATGTTTTGCATGCGCATGCCGCCAATCCGGATGGAGACAGGGCGGCTGTATCAGTTGTCAATGAGCAGGGCAGCAGCCCGTATTTGCTGATCTGTGAACATGCCACGAATTATATGCCTGAGAAATTTTCGCGCCTCGGATTAAGCGATGCGGACTTGGCTGCCCATATTGCATGGGACCCGGGTGCCGCAGAGGTTGCGCGGCGTATAAGCAAAGCGCTGGATGCCACATTGGTTGAGGCCGGATTGTCGCGCTTGCTAATTGATTGCAACCGACCGCTTTCTGCGCCCGATCTCATTCCAACCATCAGCGAGTTTACGGTTATTCCGGGCAATCATAACTTGTCAGAAGCGGAGCGACAGGAGCGTATTGCTCTGTCTCACAAACCCTTTCACGATAAAATTGAGGTGGTTATCGAGGCGCGCAAAAAACGCGGGCAGGAAAGCCGTCTGATAACCATTCACTCTTATACGCCGGTTTATAAAGGCGTCGGGCGGCCGTGGGAAATCGGCATCATTCATGATGCAGATGACAGGTTGGGCGCGCGGATGATCGCGGCTTTACGTAAAAACGGCGAAAGTTCCGGCATCAATGTTGGTGTGAACGAGCCCTATTCGCCAGATGATCTTGTTTATTACACGGTGGAGCGCCATGCGCGTAACCGCGGTGATCTCTGCGCAATGGTGGAAATCCGGAATAATGAAATTGCAGATGATGAAGGGCAGGCGCTTTGGGCTGCCCGTCTGTCGTCAATCTTACAGGAAATTGAGATTACATAAGGAGAGACGACCTTAACCGCATTCTGTTGAGGAGCAGAGAACGGATAAGGAAAACCGGTAAAATGGTGCCAGTAACTGGTAAATGCAGGCATAAGAGCCGGAAAACCGGCCATGATACGCCTGAAACAACGGGAACAAAAAAGTGCCGAAAATACTCAGACTCTTCGTTAAATATGTCGATGCGCTGAATTATCGGGTCGGGCGCTGCGCGATGTATCTCATCTTTTTGATGGCAGTATGCCTGCTCTATTCCACCTTTTCGCGGGTCGTTCTTGGCGTGCCGGTGAACTGGGTTCTGGAGATGTCGCAGTTCATTCTCTCTGCTTATTATTTGCTGGGCGGTGCCTATGCGATGCAGCAGGGCGCGCATGTCCGCATGGATCTGTTTTATGACCGCTTTACGCCGAAAAAGAAGGCGTTGACCGATATTATCACCATTCTCTGCGTGATTTTCTACCTCGTTGTCATGGTTGCGGGCGGGCTATCCAGCACCAACTATGCCTATGTTTATAATCAGCGCAATTATACGGCATGGGCGCCGGTGCTCTGGCCGATCAAAACGCTGATGACGCTCGGCATCTTCCTGCTCTTGCTGCAATGCATTTCCAATCTGATCAAAGATTTTGCGATCTGGCGCGGCACGCCGATCAAACCCGCTTCTTATGTACCTGACGCAGCGCCGCAGGAAGGGCAAGCCGTATGAGTTCGGAATTTATTACCCTTTTCATGTTTGCCACAATGATGGTGCTGCTGATGACAGGGCAGCGCGTGTTTGGTGTTATCGGCTTTGTCGGTTCACTGGCGGCGCTGCTGCTCTGGGGCAATGGCGCGTTTGAAATGCCGTTCAATGCCACTTTTGCGGTGCTGAACTGGTATCCTCTGATTACCGTGCCGTTCTTCGTATTCATGGGCTATATGCTCTCGGAATCCGGCATTGCCAGTAATCTCTACCGCATGTTCCATGTCTGGTTCGGCGGTATTCGTGGTGGTCTGGCACTCGGCACCATCGGGCTGATGGTGATCATTTCCTGCATGAACGGTCTGAGCGTTGCCGGTATGGCCATTGGCGCAACTGTTGCGCTGCCGGAACTGCTGAAGCGCGGCTATAACAAGATTATGGTGACCGGTGTTATTCAGGCGGGCAGCTCGCTTGGTATTCTGATCCCGCCGAGTGTGGTTCTGGTGCTGTATGCGATGATTGCGCGTCAGCCGGTACTGCAATTGTGGCTTGCCGGTATTGGCCCTGGTCTTTTGATGGCAGGGTTATTTGCAGCCTATATTTATATCCGTTGCCGGATTAATCCGGAACTCGGACCAACTTTGCCAAAAGAAGAACTCGACAGCATTACTTGGGCGGAGAAGTTTTCAACGCTGCGCGCCGGTCTGCTGCCGCTGATTATTTTCGGCCTGATGATGGGGCTGTTCCTGACCGGTATAACCAGTCTGGTGGAGAGCTCGGTGGTTGGTGCATTGTTGGCAACACTGGCAGCACTGTTTACCGGACGCATGACCAAAGCGGTTTGGGAAACAACAACCCGTAACTCGCTGATGATCTCTTGTATGTTTCTCTGGATCATTCTGGCGGCACTGTGCTTTTCGTCTGTCTATGACGGGCTTGGTGCGGTGAAGGCGATTGAAAAATTGCTGATTGGCACGTTTGATTTGTCGCCGTGGACAATTCTCATCCTGATGCTGCTGTCATTCGTTGTGCTTGGCATGTTTCTGGATGACACGGCGATGCTGGTTATTGTGGCGCCGCTTTATATTCCGTTGGTCAAAAGCCTCGGATTCAACGCGATCTGGTTCGGTATTCTCTACACGATCACCTGTCAGATTGCCTATATCACCCCGCCATTTGGCTACAATCTCTTTATGATGCGGGCATTGGCACCGTCCACGGTGACTATGCTCGATATCTATAAATCTATCGTTCCGTTCTTCTTCCTGATGGTGCTGACGGTCATCATTCTGATGATCTTCCCGCAGATCGCTCTGTGGCTGCCCAACTGGTATTCGGGACGTTGATAAACGCAGTTTAAGTACGCAGTGCATAACGCAGTTCAAAAAAGGCAAAAAGCCAAAACTGCGGTGAAGGGAACTAAGCCTGAATGTGAAGTAGTTTGTTATCGCAGTTTTTGACGGAAAACCGGTTATCATTTTTCCTAAAACTGCTCCATTGCGACGGGAGACACGCAAATGAGTGACAGCAAATTTCTGAATAAGCGCGACTTTCTTAAAAAGTCTGCATTGACCACTGTCGGGGCGGTTGGTGCAACTGCACTCGCCACACCTTATGTGAAAGCACAGAGCCCGATTAAATGGCGCCTGCAAACCTATGCAGGGCCGGCTCTGGCCGAACATGTTATCAAACCTTCCATTGATGCTTTCAACAAGGCAGCCAATGGCGAGATGGTGATCGAGCTTTTTACCTCCGATCAGCTGGTGCCGCAGGGCGAGTTGTTCCGCGCGGTGCAGGCGGGCACCATTGACGCGGCGCAGTCTGATGATGACTCAATGGCATCGCCGGTGGATGTGTCGGTTTTCGGGGCGTATTTCCCGTTCGCCTCGCGTTACAGCCTTGATGTGCCGGTGCTGTTTAACTGGTATGGCCTAAATGAAATCTGGGAAGAAGCCTATAAGGAAATTCCGGGTGTAACATGGCTCAGCGCCGGTTCATGGGATCCGTGTAACTTCGCAACCACCAAGCCAATCCGCTCGCTGGAAGATCTCAAAGGCCTCCGCGTCTTTACCTTCCCGACAGGCGGCCAGTTCCTTACCCGATTTGGCGTAGTGCCTGTAACTCTGCCTTGGGAAGATATTGAAGTGGCCATTCAGACCGGCGAGCTTGACGGCGTGTGCTGGTCGGGTGCGACCGAAGTTTATACGGTCGGTTGGGCTGATATTAATAAGTATTATCTCACCAATAATATCAGCGGCGCATGGGCGGGTTCTTATTTTGCCAATACGGAAAAATGGAATGCGGTGCCTGCGCATTTGCAGCAGCTGTTTAAACTGAGCATGGATAACTCTCATTATTACCGCCAGCATTGGTACTGGTGGGGCGAAGCCCATTACCGCACCACCGGTGGCAAGCTTGAACTGACGACTATTCCGGAAGCGGAATGGAGCAAGGTTGAAGATGAGGCTATGAAGTTCTGGGACGAAGTGGCCGCGAAAAGCGAACGCAGCGCCAAAGTGGTCGAAATCCTGAAGAAATATCAGGAAACCATGCGTAAGGCAGGAGCACCGTATCGCTACGGAGCATAATTAAAATTTACAAAAAACTGTCGTCGCCGGAGGGGCGGCGACACTCCATTCTAATAAAATGCCGATGAAGCACGGAGTTGTAAATGACCGGAAACCTGACTTTTGACGCGCTGAAAAAAGCGGTCGCCAATGATGAGATTGATACCGTGCTCGTCTGCCTGACAGATATGCAGGGTCGCCTTGTCGGCAAGCGTTTCTATGCGCAGTTTTTTGTCGAGTCAGCCTATGACGAAACACATGGCTGCAGCTATTTGCTGGCGGATGACATTGATATGGAGCCGGTTGCCGGATATGAGGCCGCGAGCTGGGACAAAGGCTATGGCGATTTTGTCATCAAACCGGATATGTCTACGCTGCGGCTTGCGCCCTGGCTTGAAAAAACTGCTCTGGTTCTGTGCGATGTGCTCGATCATCATGATCATTCAGATCTCGCGCATTCACCGCGCGCTATGCTTAAAAAACAGCTTGCTCGGTTGAAAGAGCGCGGCTACCGCGCCTATTTTGCCTCGGAGCTTGAATTCTATCTCTTTGATGAGACCTATAAATCTGCGCGCGATAAATACTGGAAGCAGATGGATACATCCTCGCCCTATATTCAGGATTATATGATCCATCTGACCAGCAAGGAAGAAACCGTGTTGCGCGCCATGCGCAATAACCTCGCGAAGGCCGGAATTCCGATTGAGAATTCCAAGGGCGAGGCAGGTTCCGGACAGCAGGAACTGAATGTGCGCTATGCGGAAGGTCTGGATATGGCCGACCGCCATGTCATTATGAAAAATGCGATGAAGGAAATTGCTGAAGCGCAGGGTAAATGCATCACCTTCATGGCTAAATATGATTATGAAAAGGCCGGAAGCTCCAGCCATGTGCATAATTCGCTGTGGAGTCTGGATGGCAGCAAGTCGCTGTTTTATGATCCTGATGCGCCTTATACCATGTCGCCTTTAATGCGCTCATGGGTAGCCGGACAGCTGAAATATGCCGCTGATTACACCTATTTCCTCGCGCCTTATGTCAATTCCTACAAGCGGTTTCAGGCAGGCACTTTCGCGCCGACCAAGATCACATGGAGCCGCGATAACCGCACGGCCGGATTCCGTCTTTGCGGCGAGGGCACTAAGGCAATCCGCATAGAATGTCGTATCGGCGGTTCTGATCTCAACCCTTATCTGGCTTTTGCAGCGCTGATTGCCGCGGGCTTACGCGGGATTGATGAAAAACTGGAACTGGAGGAGCCGTTTGTCGGTGATGCTTATGCGGCGGTGAAGCTGCAAGAAATTCCATACACGCTGCGCGATGCCATCTCGACGCTTAAGAACTCCGAGTTTTTGAAAGAGGCTTTGGGCGAGAAAGTTCTCAATCACTATGTCCATACGGCAGATTGGGAACAGGTTGAATATGACCGCCGTGTCACTGACTGGGAGTTACATCGTGGTTTCGAGCGCTACTAATTTAAGAATTGTAAAAGGAATGAAGCCATGAGCGAAGTGGCGAGACTGATTTCTCCGATTGATGGCTCTGTTTATGCGGAACGAGCCTGCCTTGATCTTGCGCAGGCGCAGGCTGTTGTCTCTGCGGCCAGACAGGCACAGACAGGCTGGGCAGCGCTGACCATTGCTGAACGCGCAGGATATTGCTCGGCAGCGCTAGCTGCTCTGGCTGCGATGAATGACGAGCTGGTGCCGGAAATTGCCTGGCAAATGGGACGGCCGGTACGCTATGGCGGGGAAAATGGCGGTGTGCAGGAGCGCGGCCAATATATGATTAATATAGCGGAAGAGGCGCTTAAGCCTCTGGTGCCGGAAGAGAAAGACGGTTTCCGCCGCTATGTGAAGCATGTGCCGCTTGGCGTGGTGATGGTAATCGCACCGTGGAACTATCCGTATCTGACAGCAGTGAACACAATTATTCCCGCGCTTATGGCGGGTAATACAGTTATCCTCAAACACGCTACGCAAACACTGCTGGCTGGTGAGCGCTTTGCCAAGGCTTTTGAAATTGCAGGCCTGCCGAAAGGTGTGTTCAGCAATGTGGTGCTGGGACATGCGACTACGGAAGCGTTGCTGGCTTCCGGCACGATTGATCATGTGAATTTCACCGGTTCAGTCGGTGGTGGTCGTGCGATTGAAAAGGCTGCTGCGGGTACTTTCATGAGCATCGGGCTGGAGCTTGGCGGTAAAGATCCTGCCTATGTACTGCCGGATGTCAATGTTGATCATGCGGTTGCCAATCTCGTGGATGGTGCATTTTTCAATTCCGGCCAGTGCTGCTGCGGTATTGAGCGCATCTATGTGCATGAGGCGGTCTATGACAAATTTGTTGACGGTTTTGCTGAGCTGACCAGCCAATATGTGGTGGGTAATCCGCTGGATGCATCCTCAACTCTGGGGCCGATGGCGCATGCCCGTTTTGCCGATCTGATCCGAGAGCAAAAGGTCGAATCGCTGCGTAAGGGTGCGAAAGCCCATATCAATATGCAGGTTGAGAATGACCGTGCGGGGTCGCCTTATATCGCGCCGGAAGTGCTGACCAATGTTGATCACCAGATGAGTGTGATGCGCGAAGAAAGCTTCGGGCCGATTGTAGGCATTATGAAAGTGCGCAGCGATGAAGAGGCTGTTGCGCTGATGAATGACAGCAATTTTGGCCTCACAGCATCGCTCTGGACACCGGATACGGATCGTGCGGCTAATATCGCCGATCAGATTGAAACCGGCACCGTGTTTATGAACCGCTGTGACTATCTCGATCCGGGACTGGTCTGGACCGGCGTTAAAGATACGGGCAAGGGCGCTTCGCTGTCTTCTATCGGTTACGGCAATCTCACCCGTCCGAAATCCTATCATCTGCGTGAAAAAATCTGATCTGCCTTTGAATTTTGATGTGAAAGCAAATGCAATGACAACATTGATCTCGAAATGGAATTTTCCGACCACAGTGCTATTTGGCGCAGGTCGTATTAAAGAATTGCCTGCGGTTTTGGCGGCAGCGGGCATTAAAAATCCGCTCTTCGTCACCGATCCGGGACTAGCGAGATTGCCTGTTGTGGCATCAACTCTGGCAGTGCTGGATGAGGCCGGTGTAAAATACGGCACTTTTACCGAGGTGAAGCCAAATCCGGTTGAGAGCAATCTGACTGCCGGTGTTAAGGTCTATAATGACGGCGATCATGACGGCGTGATTGCATTTGGTGGTGGTTCTGCGCTTGATCTTGGCAAGCTGATTGCGTTTCAGGCCAAGCAGACACGTCCGGTCTGGGATTTTGAAGATATCGGCGACTGGTGGACGCGTGCAGACAGTGCGGTGATTGCACCGGTGATTGCAGTGCCGACAACAGCAGGAACCGGCTCTGAAGTTGGCCGCGCCGGTGTGCTGACCAATGAAGCAACGCATACCAAAAAAGTGATCTTCCATCCGAAAATGCTGCCGGTAACTGTGATTGCCGATCCGGAACTTTCCGTTGGTATGCCACCATTCATCACCGCTGGCACAGGGCTGGATGCGCTGGCGCATTGCTTGGAGGCCTATTGCGCACCAGGCTATCATCCGATGGCAGATGGTATCGCGCTGGAAGGTATCCGTCTGGTGTTTGAAAACCTGCCGGTAGCCTATGCGAATGGTCGCGATATTACAGCGCGTGCCAATATGATGGCTGCGGCGGCAATGGGTGCAACGGCTTTCCAGAAGGGGCTTGGCGCTATCCATTCGCTGTCGCATCCGATCGGTGCGCTTTATGACACACATCACGGCATGACCAATGCGGTCTTCATGCCTTATGTGCTTGCATTTAATCGTGCAGCCATTGAAACCCGTATTAATCGTCTGGCTGATTATCTGGGCATTACAGGCGGTTTTGACGGGTTCGTTGCGGCTGTGATGAAGCTGCGCAAAGAGCTGAATGTGCCGGACAGCCTGCCGGAATTTATCAAAGGTCTGGAAATGGATGACGCCCGCAAGGATATGATTGCGGAAATGGCGATTGTTGACCCGACCGCAGGCGGCAATCCGGTTGAGCTGACAAAAGACGGCGCGTTGAAGCTGCTTAATCAGGCGCTGGCCGGTACAGCCTGACAGGATAAACTATTATACACGGGAAGAGGCGGGAGCATAAAGCTTCCGCCTCTTTTTGGGTGCAAGCATATTATTTGTCGGAGACAAAATCAAAGACCAGTGATCCCCGTTCAGCCAATAGTGGTGCAACGAATTCCTTGAATTTTTGATGCTCCGGATCGTAAAAAGCGGGATCGATCACGGCGGGTGTGCCGACATAATAGTTCCGGTCGCCTTCGGAGCGGAATTTGACGATAAATGCCTGATCGAAACCCTGACCAAGATTTTCAAAACTGTTCTGCTTGCCTGCATGAATTGAGACAATATAAGGCTCACCATTTCGCAGTGCCGTATGTTTCATATTTCGAAAACGCAGCAATACTGCCATGCGCTGGGCATCACTCACTTCTGGTTTGTAGTGAAACAATACAATATGGCGAATGACGCTGGGTTTATAATCCGGCGCTGTAAAGACTTCCGGTTTTACATCCTGTTGAGATGCAACAGGAATATGATTGCCGTTCCAGATGGGTTGTGACTGAGCAGAAGGCGTGAAAAAGAGTAATATTGCTATTGGTTTAATGAATTGATGCATAGAGGCCTCAAAATTTATTTCATAAAATTCAGTAAGTATTTTGAAAATGAATGATTTTTAATGTGAAATATTATAATTCTGAAAAATATACAAAATATGCTTTAAATAAAAGTGTTTTTTATAAGTTGTTGTATTTGTAATATATTATGCGGTTACGTCGTCGGATATGCCGGCAAAATTACAAAATTTTACACTATAAGACTTTACCGGCATAAATTGATGGCAGTTAAGGGTGTGCGGCTTCTTCTGCAAGCACAGGAACCGGATGGCCGCTTTCATCAACGGCTACCATTGTGAACTCACCTTTGGCGGTCATCAGGCGTTCACCGCTCATCAAATCTTCAGACCAGAGTTCGGTTGAGACAACAACGGAGCTGCGGCCGGATTTAATAACTTTGGACACCAGTTCAAGAATGGAACCTACACGCACCGGATACTTGAAATCCATCCTGCGGGAAGAGGCCAGAACGGTTGGCAATCGGCAATAGCGGGTTGCGGCAATGAAGGCGCTTTTGCTCATCTGTGCCATCGCTTCACCACCGAACATTGTGCCATAGGAATTGGCCTGATCGGCAAATACAACATCAGACATACGCAGCAGCGTCGGCTGGTCATCAGGCGTTTCTGCAGCACTTGCTTGCGGCAGTGATGGCAGGCTCCATGCTCGGTTTTGTGTCAGCTCGGTTTTGGCTACCATATGGAACAAGCCCCGGGTGCAGAGCACGCGCTCGCCGCCGATCATATTCTCTGCCACCATTTCCACTTCAACCGAAAGCGAAGTGCGGCCGACACGGATGACTTTAGCGGTCAGCTCCACAATCTGCCCGAGTTTGACCGGCGCGGTATAATCAATGCGCTCGCAGGATGCGGTGACAAAAGGCACGCGACCGTGTCGGGTGGCGGCAATGAATGCCACCCGATCCATCAGTGCAAAACCCGCACCGCCGAATAATGTGCCGTGATGATTGGTATCTCCCGGAAAAACAACCGTCACCAGACGAGAAATCAAAGGGACATCCTGACCATAGATTGCATCGTCAGATGTTTGCATTTTCTGGTCATCATTCAGGGGCGCTGTCATGGATTTGTCCTTGCATGCCTTCGTCGGGTTGCAGAAGGCATGTCCTTATCCGGTATTTAAACACTATCTGCCGCGCTTTTACGGCGCATAAGACCATTACACAAGGTTTGGTGCAGGCATAGCGATGCCGGTTTTTGACCTATTATATCAGGTAAATATTCCATCTTATTGTTTTTCAATATTCAATCCGCATTTGTCACATAATAATAAAGGTCGTGACAGTGGGAGCTTCACGGCCTTTATCATGTTTGTGATACTTGTCTTTATTGTCAGGCAGCGGCGCGCAGCTGGCGGGCAGCTTCCACCAGATTAACCAGAGCCGGTTTGGTTTCTGCCCAGCCGCGGGTTTTCGGACCGCAATCCGGATTAACCCAGATCTGGCGACAGACTTCGGAACGTGGCAGGTCATCGCGCATAAATGATCATTGCAGCATAGTGACAGGGCCGGTGGCATGCCTTTCATCGGTTTGTCGGTTTTGCTCTGGGCGAATTTTGCCCATTCGACGGTCATGGCAACCGGACGGGAAACATCACCATAGATCAGCGGCGGGCGGACATAGTGTGAGCCGTAGCTCTGTACCCAGTCGGATTGGGTAAAGGTACCGGGCAGGTCTCCTTGTATGTGGGGCATCATTCGCTTCCGGTCTTCCCGAAATTTCGTCATTTCAGGGACTGCCCTTGAGCATGTGCTGCAGGCACAGACTTTTGGGCAAATGTCCGGTGAAAGTCTTCATAGAACAGGCGAAAGAAAACTTGCCGTTTACAGTTGCGGGGCAGCTGCGAATTTGACCATGCCGGTTTCAGTTGCCAAAACCCGCCATATCGGCCGCGCCGTATTCCCTCTTAGCTTTTGTGCAGTCGGCAAACGCTTGGGAGGATTGCGTAACTGCATAAAAGAACCACGACGTGCAGAATGTGCATTATGGAATATGGAATTTCAACAATGGCATAAAGATTTATCTATATGGGTATATGGTTATGCATTGTAATAATTTTACAGTTTTATGCAGAAAAATCATGTGACCGACACCATGACATTCGGGACATGAATGCGAATCAACAGGGTTGAAGTTGAATGCCGGTCGTTCTGATGCGCCGCAGGTAAATTATTTTTCTAATATGCATTTCCGCGTCAGCGCGTGTCGCATTAATCATGTGCTTGCGGTCTGATATTGTGCTGATTTTGCATAATGTCAGTATAGCTGCCATATTTTTATTGCGTGAATGGCTAGCAAAAGTTATTCAAAATGTAATTTTTCATGCTGCAATCGCAAGAAAGGGAAATTTCGATGTCGCAGGATAATCCTCTCGAAAATGCACTTGTTCGTCTTGATGAAGCCGCCAGCCATCTGGATATTGACGCGGATGTTATTGAAAAACTGAAATTTGCCCGAGAGACTACCAAGGTGCGACTGATGATCCGTATGGATGACGGATCACGAAAATCCTTTATTGCATGGCGTTGCCGTTACGATGATACACGCGGCCCGACAAAGGGCGGCATTCGCTTCCATCCGGATTCAACGGCCGAAGAAGTGGAAACACTGGCTTTCTGGATGACCTTCAAATGCGCGGTGATGAACCTGCCTTATGGCGGCGGCAAGGGCGCTATTCAGGTTGATCCGCGTAAACTCTCTAAGGCTGAGCTTGAACGGCTTTCGCGCGCTTATATTCAGGCTTTTGCCCGTATTCTGGGGCCTGATCGCGATATTCCTGCACCGGATGTTTACACCAACTCCATGATCATGGGTTGGATGGCTGACGAATATTCGCAGATTGTCGGCCAGTCATCGCCTGCGGTGATCACCGGTAAGCCGATTGCACTTGGCGGTTCGCTTGGCCGTGATGATGCAACGGCGCGTGGCGGCTTCTACCTCGTGCGCCATCTGGCGGCCGATCTTGGTCTGTCTGAAGAGCTGCATGTTACAATTCAGGGCTTTGGCAATGCCGGTCAGCATATGGCCAAACTCATGACCAGCGACGGCCATAAGATTGTTGCCGTGTCTGATTCAGAGGGAGCGGTCTATTGCGCATCAGGTCTGGATATTGCTGCGCTGATTAATGCGAAACAGAATGGTCGCTCTGTACTGGCAACTGTCGGTCATGGCGGGCACGAGGCGCTGGCTTCCGAAGATCTGGTTGGTGTTGCCTGTGATGTGCTGGTGCCTGCGGCGATGGAAGATATGATCCATGCGCGCAATGCGGGGACTGTCAAAGCCAAGCTGATTGTGGAGCTGGCCAATGGCCCTGTGACGCCGGAAGCCGATGCCATTCTGGAAAAGATGGGCGTGACCATTCTGCCGGATATTCTGGCTAATGCCGGTGGTGTGACCGTTTCCTATTTTGAATGGGTGCAGAACCGCCAGTGCTATTACTGGGAGCTGGAAGAAATCCATTCACGCCTGCGCACTATTATGGAGCGTGAAGGCCGTGCGATCTGGAATGTTGCCAAGAATAAAGGCGTGACCATGCGCACTGCCGCTTATGTGCATGCGCTGCTGCGCCTTTCACAGGCCATTGAAGCACACGGAACTCAAAGTGACTTTGTTGCGTAAAACGCAACGGGTGACTTTGTTGCATGAAACGCAACGGGGCGACTTTGTTGCCTGAAAAAGCAACGGAGCAGACTTTATAGCTTAAAGAAAAGGCCGGTATGAACCGGCCTTTTTCATTTTATGAGATAACTCAAATATCTATTTGATTATTTTAAAGAATTTTTCCAGAAAAGAATAATTTTTCCGAGAGTAACTCCTGCAATAGCGCCGCAGGATTTCACGATAAAATCTGAAATTTCGCCGTGTCTGTCCGGAGTCAGGCGCTGCATCAGTTCAAATAAACCTGCCGCGCTTATCAGCAAGATGAGCACTGTCGCCCAGCGCTTCGGGTAGGCCAGACAGAATAGCAGGCCAATCACCAGCAGCATCACAAAACGCTCGGCAGTGACATAACCCGGAATGTGCGGACGAAACCCGATCGGGCTGATGGTTACAGCAAGCAACAGCGCCAGCATGAGCCAGGCAAGAACAGGCAATACAGGAAAACGGCGCATTTATTCCTCTTCGGTCGGTTGCTGCGGCGTGCTGTCATCTTCATTGCACGGAATGTATAACAGTTCAGTAAACAGGGATTTGGCGGTCTCGCCGAGAATAAATTTCCGGCTGGCAATTTCATCAACGCCAATGCACCATTGCACACCACGCGGCGACAGTCCAAACTCAGTAGAGAGGAAGGACTTGGCATAGTCTATGCCATCGGCGCAATCCTGCTGTTTGCAAAAGCCGCCGTCTTGCGCCAGTTGTTTCAGAGACTGTTTGCCTATGGACATTGTATAAAAATAAGTGCCGGTGGCGGCCACTGCGACCACACCACAGATACCGATCAATGCAATGACTGTTTTTCTCATCGGGAACCTGTTTAAAACGGTTGGGTGGTTTCTGTTTGTCGCCTTAGCACGGGGGTGGTGCAGCGGCTAGAGTATTTCACAGTCAGGCCGAAACAACCTGACAAGTATGATGATCTGTTTAAAGAAAATCCGGATCGGACATGCGGGTCGGTGTGCGTGCCATGCGCAATGAAGTATGATCGCTGCGGTGTTGCACAAGTGACATATCCGGCAGGATAACGGCATTTTTCGGATGCCTGACCGGAGTAAACTGCTTGCTGTTATGAAAGCGGCTTTTTATACAGTGTGCATTGCGCTACAGCACATATACGACACAAAACGGATATACAGCCTTGTTAAAGGCTGTTCTCTGAATTGATTATTTTTCCGGTTTTTCCGAGCTCTTACTGAAACGGTTCTTATGCAGCACACTGACCCGTCCCAAAATTACGATTCTGAAAAGCACGTCCGTGAGGATGTGTATGACGAGGACGGTTCTGTCAGTGAAGCGCTTGTTACACGTATTGAGCAGGCACTTGACGTGCGCGATGCTGAAGTTTTGCAGGATGAAGTTCGTGATCTTCACCCTTCAGAGCTGGGCCATCTGCTCGAAGCACTGGATGGCAGTGAGCGCCAGTCGCTGGTGGAGCTGCTCGGCGATGAATTCGACTTTGAGGCACTGACCGAGGTTGATGAAGCGATCCGACTTGAGATCGTGGATGCGATGCCCAACTCGCTGATTGCTGAGGGGGTGCAGGAACTCGATTCTGATGATGCTGTTTATATTCTTGAGGATATGGATCAGCAGGATCAGGATGAGATTCTGGCCAAGCTGCCATTTACCGAGCGTATCCGGTTGCGCCGCGCGCTGGAATATCCGGAAGACAGTGCAGGGCGCCGTATGCAGACGGAGTTTGTCGCTGTGCCGCCGTTCTGGACGATTGGCCAGACCATTGACTATATGCGCGAGGATAACGACCTGCCGGACCGGTTTTCGCAGGTTTTTGTGATTGATCCGGCTTTTCATCTGCTTGGCACGATTGATCTTGACCGCCTGTTGCGTGTGCAGCGCGTTGTGCGTGTGGAAGACCTGATGGTTGAAGCGCGGCACGCTATTCCTGCGACGATGGATCAGGAAGAAGCCGCACAGATTTTCGAGCAATACAATCTGCTTTCTACTGCTGTTCTTGATGAGAATGAGCGTCTTGTCGGCGTGCTGACGATTGATGATGTGGTGGATGTCATTCAGGAAGAAGCCGAAGAGGACATTATGCGCCTCGGCGGTGTGGGCGATGAAGAATTGTCCGATAGTTTTATGACCATTGCCAAGTCCCGTTCGCCGTGGCTGTTCGTCAATCTGTTCACGGCTTTTCTGTCAGCCTCGGTGATTGGCCTATTCGACGGCACAATCCAGCAAATGGTTGCACTGGCTGTGCTGATGCCGATTGTTGCTTCTATGGGCGGTAATGCGGCCACGCAAACCATGACGGTGACTGTGCGCGCAATTGCAACCCGTAATATTGATATTCATAATGCGGCGCGCGTTATCCGCCGTGAGGCGCTGATCGGGCTGCTCAACGGCATGATGTTTGCCATTATGATCGGAGTGGTAGCGGGTTACTGGTTTGATAATGCGCAGCTTGGCGGCATTATCGGCAGTGCGATGATTATCAATATGCTGGCGGCTGCACTCGGCGGTATTCTCATTCCGCTGCTTCTGCATCGTTTGGGGGCGGATCCTGCTATTGCCTCAGCGGTGTTTGTGACAACGGTCACGGACGTGATCGGATTTTTCGCGTTTCTTGGTCTTGCGACCTGGTGGTTTGGCTTCTCTTTCAGTTAAACACTGAAGAGAAGTCCGACATTAAAGCGGATGGCAGTTGAATATCGGTTATAAGTTGCGTTATTTATGTGATTTACGATTGTTTATTGCTTAATTATTTTTATTTTATGCTAAATAGTATTTTTGATGGTTTCCGCGAAGGGGCGGAACATTGCTGTGTGATGAAGAGATAATTACAAAGCCGATATTGTTTGGGGATAATAAAGTCAAAAAATCTTATCCGGATCACAATGCCGACTGTGTGTATCAAGCAATTGCGAATGAAATATTGACTTTTACGTAAATGCGGTGTCACAAAAGAAAATAAAAACGAATTGGTGAACTGAATGCGTGAATATTATTCGATTACGGAGCTGACGAGGGAGTTTGGGATTTCCACACGAACTCTGCGGTTTTATGAAGATGAGGGATTGATACATCCTTTGCGCCGTGGTCGGACACGTTTGTTTCGCCCCGCTGACAGACATTTGCTGAAGCAGATTATGCGCGGCAAACGGCTCGGATTTTCGATCGCCGAAATTCACGAAATTATCCAGATGTATCGCGAACCACCGGGCGAGGCTGGTCAGCTGCGTTTACTCATCAAGCGTGTTGAGGAAAAGCGCGAAGATCTGCGCCAGAAACGCCGCGATATTGATGAGACTTTGAGCGAACTGGATCAGGTGGAAGAAGCCTGCATCGGGCGTATGGCTGAACTCGGCGTTCGCACCTGAATAAAAAGATATCAGAACCAACATGCGAGGGGCGGCTTATTCAGAGATAAGCTGCCCCTCTTGTGCTTTGGCAATGCATTGCGCTGAGAAGTTATTCAGTTTTTCGCGTTCTTCATCTGTTGCGGCGCTGCTTTTCAATAGATTGGTGAGCTGGTTGCTCTCAATATTTTCCAGCATACAGCCACAATATATCCGGCAAAGCTGCGGGTCGCTGCCCTCACTACACTGAACTGTGCACTGATTGGTGAAATTTGCAGCCTGTATTGCCGGAGATGGCGGAAAAACAGAGGCGAAAGCAAACATCAGTCCGATCAGAATTGGCTGATGCACGAGATAGAAGATCAGGCTGTGGCGACCGATGAAGATCAGTCCCTGTTCCAGCCATTGCGGTTTGATGCCGCCTTGCAGCAGGCGCAGCAAACCGGTTGCCTGCATGAGCCGTGCGGCAGCCATGCCGAGCAATACAGCGCCAAACCACGGAAACAGCGGCACATAATCATTGGAAACCGGATTGACGGTTGAGAGTCCCACCCACCACAGCGCCGGATGATTGAAAAACTCTGCACGGAAATAGTACGGCGTTGCAATCACCAGCGCTGCCAGCGGAATAGTCAGCCAGACTGGCATACGCAGAAACAACAAGCCGAGCAGGCTCGCCAGCGCAATCTGATGCAGAATGCCGAAGAAGATGAAGCCCTGCGGCATGAATAACCATGTCAGCAGAGTGATTGCAGCAGCCGCAACAACGACCTGCAATAACCGCTTGAGGAAAGGGCGCCAGCGGATAGCGCGGCTGTGGGCGAGCACAAGGCTGAAACCAACCAGAAACAGAAAACTTGAAGCGATGCAGCGGGCAAATATCCGCCACCAGCCCTGACTTGCGCTGCCTTGGACGAGATAGCCGAAAAACTCCAGATCCCAGCCAAAGTGATAGATGGCCATAGCGATGAGCGCAAACCCTCGAGCAATGTCCAGCCGCCCCAGTCGTGAACCGGTTTGAGGTGCAGTTTCAACGCGAGGTGTGGTGCTGGCCGAATTCATCGCAGACTTTCAACACATGGTATTATGCGGGATTTGCACGCCTAGCTATAATGACTTTGGTTCGCATGGCAAGCGGACTGATGCTGCGTGAAAACTCGTGTTTTGTGCAGATAACAGAGGGGTAATGCGTATTAATATTGGTTTATCTGAGTGGTTTTTGTCAGAATTTCGCCTGATTGGTAAATGTGGCAGGTTTAGGTTTTAATGTTAAGCTGATGATTATGAATGATAAAATCTATTATGGTAAATTTGCATAGCTGCTATGTCACGGTTTCGTCGCAATTGCAGATTGCTTCCGGATCAGCTCTGCACTATAAATAAGGAACAGGCATAGCAATGGTTGCGGTGCATGTTCTCATGAATGAAATACCGGAAACGAGTAAAATATTCCATGGATGAAACAGTTCAGAAGTCCTGCTGGGGAGTTACCCTTTGGGCAGTTATTGGATTGGCCACTGTAATTTTGTTGACCTATTTGTTCTCCGTGTAATTACGGATATTCAAAAGAAATTTCAGAGCGTTCAGATCACCGGTGCTTCTAAGCCCGGTGATTTTTTATTGCAGCATTGGTTTTATCAGGGCGGACACTTCAATAATTGTCGTTTTCCTGCTGCTTTTTGGTGCAATCTGCGCATGTTGCACCCATATTAAATGAGACACTCATCTGATCCGGTTTTACAGAACCGCATAACGGGTTATATAGGGCTTAGGTGAGGGAGTTTGCGGGCAGTGATTTGCCTGCACTTTCTAGAGCGTATGGCGTATAATAATACCCGTAACGCTCGCTCTAGATTTTTTACTTTGTCATACGCTCACGGACGCTGAATGAGTCTATTTGAGCCAGACATGCTCTGGAAATGAAAGAACGGTATTTTCTATGTTCCTGTCGGTTTTTGATCTGTTTAAAATTGGCATTGGCCCGTCGAGTTCCCATACTATGGGGCCGATGACAGCAGGGCATCAGTTTCTCAAAGAGCTTAAAGACGGTGAATGGCCGCGTCCGCATAATGCTAAAGTTGCGCGGATTAAAGCTTATCTTCATGGCTCTCTGGCATTTACCGGTATTGGTCATGCGACTGACCGGGCTGTTATTCTTGGTCTTTGCGGATTTCTGCCGGCGAATATTGATCCGGATAATATGGATGCTCTGCTGGACAAGGTGAACACGGAGCATAAAATTCGCCCGAGCGGTCATCCGGCCTATGATTTTGACCCCAAAGCAGATCTGATTATGGATCGCAAAGTGGCATTGCCCGGTCATGCGAATGGTCTGGCCTTTGAAGCGCTGGATCGTGACGACCGCGTTTTACTGCGCCGTGTCTATTATTCGATCGGTGGCGGTTTTATCGTGACCGAGGAAGAGCTGAATGCAACCCGTGTGAGCGGCGGCAAGAAGCAGACCGATGATAATGTGCCTTATCCTTTCTCGACGGCAAAAGAGATGCTGCAAATGTCTGCGGCAAGCGGGCTGTCTATTGCGGAAATGAAGCGCGCTAATGAAGAAACCCGTATGAGCCGTGAAGAGCTGGACGCGGGGCTGGACAAAATCTGGGATGCCATGCGCAGTTGTATTGAGCGCGGGCTGACACAGGAAGGCATTATGCCGGGCGGGCTGAAAGTACGCCGCCGCGCCAAGCAATTGCATGACCGATTGAATGAAGAGTGGCGCCAGAATCGTCATAACCCGCTGCTCGCCAATGACTGGCTTTCTGTTTATGCTATGGCGGTGAATGAGGAAAACGCTGCCGGTGGTCGCGTTGTGACTGCGCCGACCAATGGCGCAGCAGGCGTTGTGCCTGCTGTTATGCGCTACTATCTGCACTTCCATGACGACGCGGACCAGAAGGGCATTCGTGATTTTCTGCTGACCTCTTCAGCTGTTGGCGGCATCATCAAGCATAATGCGTCGATTTCCGGTGCTGAGGTTGGCTGTCAGGGTGAGGTCGGTTCGGCTTCGGCAATGGCGGCGGCAGGGCTTGCGGCAGTGCTGGGCGGTACGCCGGAGCAGATTGAAAACGCAGCCGAGATTGCGCTGGAGCATCATCTGGGTATGACCTGTGATCCGATTGCCGGACTTGTTCAAGTGCCTTGCATCGAGCGCAATGCGCTGGGCGCGGTGAAGGCTGTGACCGGTGCATCATTGGCCGTGAAGGGCGACGGTACACATTTTGTGCCGCTGGATGCCTGTATTGAAACCATGCGCCAGACGGGCGTGGATATGAATGAGCGCTATAAGGAAACCAGCCTCGGCGGGCTTGCGGTTAATGTGGTTGAGTGCTGAATTCAGCTTTATAATACACAAAAAACTCCGCATGATAAATGCGGAGTTTTTTATTTTTATCAATAAGATATGATAATATTTTAATCTTTTGAATCAGATTTATTCAACCGCTCGGCAATGCGTGCTTTATTGATGGTGATCGCCGCTTCATCCGGTTGCCAGTCTGCGCACCATTGTTCCGGAACGCCTTCAATAAGATGTGCTGTTGACTGGTAAGATGGCTGATAGCCGCGACGCAGCATTTCATCGATCAAAGATTGCTGACGCTGAACGAGAAAGCCTAAGCGCGGATAGAAAAACCGTACATGGCCTTTTCCCAATGTGTAACTGCGCGGATTGCGCGGATCATCCGGCTTCTCACCACGCTCAATAGCAGCGCGGGCAAGCGTAAAAATCCGCGGCAATTCACGATATTCAGCCACCAGATGCGGGCCGGTCAGCTCCTGCGGCGGGATGCAGTTGATACGGGTCATCAGGATACTGCGAATTCGCTGTGCAGTTTTGCCGCCAGCGCAACAGCACCGGTCAGAGCATCTGCCTGAGGCGTGCGCAGGCGCTGCTGATAGCGGGCTGAAAGGCGCGGGCCATAAAGAGCGCCGAGGCCGCCGATCAATGATAGCACCGGCTGGTCGTCGCTCATGGATACATCGAGTGCGGCTTCAATGGTCTCGACCGATTGCTTGAGGATCTTTTCGGCCAGCGGATCGTTCTGCGCGGCATATTCAAACACCATTGGTGCAAAGCGGCCAAAATCATTCGGGCGCGCATCATGAGCAAAGCGCACAATAGCATGGGGTTCGTTGTCGAAATGCGCCAAAAGTGCATTGCTGAGCGGTGTGCGCTGATAAATGCCGTCATAGGCCAGCAGGGATTCTTCCAGGAGCTTCTGGCCAAGACGTGCGCCGCCGCCAAGATCGCTGACTTTGAAACCCCAGCCGCCTTTCATAGTGACACTATGATTGCGGCGGGAGATGTAGACAGAGCCAGTGCCTAGGATAACCACAACGCCGTCCTGATCGCCGATAGCGCCCTGCAAAGCGATAATACCGTCAGATACAACGCTGCTTCTGGCAAAGGGCAGGGCTTGCTGCAATTGCTCCGCAACGCCGGAGACATTTGCGCCGGCAAGGCCAAGGCAGGCGGTGATACGGTTATAGGATTTTACCGGCAATTCAGCAGCGAGGAGCGCAGCATCCGTTGCAGCCAGAATGCTGACGACAGAGCTGTTCATATCCGTCATAATATTGGCAGGGCCGGCCTGACCTGTTCCGAGAATTTTGCCGGTGCAATCCGCTATTGCAGCACGGCAACCGGTGCCGCCCCCGTCTATGCCAATGATATAGTCCGCCACATCCATACTCCCGATTCTTGCTTCCTGTCCTTGATATAAGAATTTTCGCAGCTAACACAGATTTCTTTGGCAGAGAATATCATGTTTTAAATCGTTTTAGATTTCCTGCAATTCCAATTTATCGCCCGCCAAGAGTGCAGGCGAGTCGCACTGTGCCGGTTTAATCCTGTTCTGTGAATTGGTATTTATGTCCGGTCTTTTATGGCGATCCATATGGTCGATAAAAATAGAACCAATATTACTATTTGAATAAGACGACTGGTGGGGAATGTAAGTATCGGTGATAAAATCTTTGCTTTTACTGGACAGGCGTAGATATTTACGCATTACTCTGTGTGAGGACAGGAAGGGCAGACGGGAGAAGAGGTCTTAAGGGGCGGTGTGAAAACGGGCGGAATATTTTCAGGAATATAGTACCTCCGGCACAACGTATACTCTGGGAGTTTTTCAAACGCAAAAATCGGTTCTGTTCGGAGGCTGCGGGACAGGGTTTTCTGTCTGCATGCCGGAGACGATGCCAGATCACACTGGAAATGCTCGAGAAGAGAATACCCGGAAAACCGGACATTGAGAACAGAAACGAACAAGTT
Organism: Pseudochrobactrum sp. sp1633; assembly: GCF_030376605.1. GTDB lineage: Bacteria > Pseudomonadota > Alphaproteobacteria > Rhizobiales > Rhizobiaceae > Pseudochrobactrum. The sequence continues at coordinate 367,327 of NZ_JARRAE010000001.1, forward strand.
TCATGACGCGCCGGATTGAGCGCGCCGCGGGGAGAGAAAAATGAATTTTAAAAACTTCAGTTCCGCATTACTGGCATCAAGTGTTCTTGGTGCTTCTGTACTGGGTGCTGTGTCGGTCGCTTCAGCGCAGGATGTAACCCTGACGATTGAAAGCTGGCGCAATGACGATCTGCCAATCTGGCAGGAAAAGCTTATTCCGGCTTTTGAGGCTGCAAATCCGGGTATCAAAATTACCTTCAACCCTTCAACGCCGACCGAATATGATGCGGCGCTGGGTGCCAAGCTTGATGCCGGTACTGCCGGTGACATCATCACCTGCCGTCCGTTCGATAAGTCGCTGGCACTTTATGAAAAAGGTCAGCTGTCTTCACTGAGCGATCTCGAAGGCATGAAGAATTTCAGCGATGTGGCAAAATCCGCATGGCAGACCGATGATGGCAAAACCGCATTCTGCGTGCCGGTTGCATCTGTTATTCATGGCTTCATCTATAATAAGGATGCCTTTGAAAAAGTAGGCGTCACCGTTCCGAAGACAGAAGAAGAGTTCTTTGCTGCTCTGGATAAGATTAAAGCTGACGGCAACTACATTCCGATGGCTATGGGCACGAAAGACCTCTGGGAAGCCGCGACGATGGGCTACCAGAATATCGGCCCGACATACTGGAAGGGTGAAGAAGGCCGTAAAGCGCTGATCGCCGGTACACAGAAACTGACCGATGCGGATTGGGTAGAGCCATATAAAACTCTTGCAAAATGGAAAGATTATCTGGGCGACGGTTTCGAAGCGCAGACCTATCCGGACAGCCAGAACCTGTTCACACTTGGCCGTGCAGCGATCTATCCGACCGGCTCATGGGAAATCAGCGTTTTCAACCCGCAGGTTGATTTCAAAATGGGTGCTTTCGCCCCACCTGTGCGTAAAGTCGGCGACACCTGCTATATCTCGGATCATAACGATCTGGGCATTGGCATGAATGCCAAGACCAAAAATCCGGAAGCTGCAGCGAAGTTCCTGAACTGGGTGGCATCGGATGAGTTCGCAACCATTTATGCGAATGCGCTTCCTGGCTTCTTCAGCCTGTCTTCAAGTGACATCAAACTGGAAGATCCTCTGGCTGCTGAAATGGTTGGCTGGCGTAAGGACTGTAAGTCGACAATCCGTTCGACCTACCAAATCCTGTCACGCGGTACACCAAATCTGGAAAACGAAACCTGGATTGAATCTGCCAATGTTATCAATGGTACAGTAACACCTGAACAGGCCGGCGAAAAGCTGCAAAAAGGCCTCGACAGCTGGTACAAGCCTGCGAAATAACATGAATTGAAGCCATTCGCCGCAATCCGTGCCATTGTCTGTATATGACGTGGTGCGGAAGTAGGCGGGTGGCTTTTTTACCATCTGATTTTTATGCATGTTCCGGTGCAGACGACAGTCGTATTATCGGAAATGCTCTGTTTGAAAGCGTAAGACCGGCATGGCGCGAAATTCTGCAAGCAAAACGCCTTTCCGCTGGCATATAGCGGTTTTTCTGGCACCGGCGGTGCTGGTTTATACGGCTATTATGATCCTGCCGCTTTTCGGAACCATGCAGTTGTCGTTGTTCCGTGTTGAAAACCAGCAGAGCTTTTTTGTCGGTCTGGATAATTTCCGCACTTTGCTTGGTGATGAGCGTTGGTCGGCCAGCTTCTGGAATGCGCTCGGCAATAATACCTGGTTCTTTATCATCCATATGCTGGTGCAAAATCCGATTGGTATTTTGCTTGCCGCGCTGCTTAGCCATCCGAAACTCCGGTATGCTGCGTTCTATCGCTCGGCGATCTTTATTCCGACTATTCTTTCCTTTGTGATTGTCGGCTTTGTCTGGAAGCTCATTCTGTCACCGCTTTGGGGCGTTGCGCCGAATATGCTTGATCTGGTGGGACTGAAAAGCCTGTTCGCACCGTGGCTTGGCCAAAAAGAATATGCGCTGACAACGCTTGGTTTGATTTCTGTATGGCAGTTTATCGGTATTCCGATGATGCTGATTTATGCAGCACTGCTGTCTATTCCTGATGAGATTATTGAGGCCGCGGAATGCGACGGGATTACCGGCGTATCGCAGTTCTGGAAGATCAAGCTGCCGCTGATCCTGCCTTCCATCGGGATTATCTCAATTCTGACATTTGTCGGCAATTTCAACGCTTTCGACCTGATTTATTCTGCGCAGGGTGCGCTGGCAGGGCCGAATTACTCGACTGATATTCTGGGAACTTTCATGTTCCGCACCTTCTTCGGTTTCCAGCTTCAGGTTGGCGACAGAAATATGGGTGCTACGATCGCCTCGCTGATGTTCTTCATTATCCTGATTGGTGTCTGCGTCTATCTGTTCGGCATTCAGCGGCGTCTGCGTCGCTACCAGTTCTGAGGATAATAATATGAGCCGAGCAACACAGTCACCGGTCCGCAGCATTGCAGCCCATGCGATCCTGATCCTCTATACGATGATCGCCCTGTTTCCGGTGGTGATCATCATCATCAATTCATTCAAGACCAAGGCGGCAATCTTCCGTTCGCCTTTGTCGCTGCCAAGTGCTGAGACTTTCAGTCTTGTCGGCTATCAGACGGTGATGACACAGGGCAATTTCTTTCTCTATTTCCAAAACAGTATGATTGTGACGGTCGTTGCGATTGCACTGGTACTGGTCTTCGGGGCTATGGCTGCTTTTGCGTTGTCGGAATATCGCTTTCGCGGCAATACACTGATGGGGCTTTATCTGGCGCTGGGCATTATGATCCCGATCCGCCTTGGCACGGTTTCTATTCTGGAGCTGATGGTGGCCAGTGGTCTGGTCAACACGCTGACCTCGTTGATCCTTGTTTATACGGCGCAGGGGTTGCCGCTGGCGATCTTCATCTTGTCCGAATTTATGGGGCAGGTGTCTAAAGACTTGAAAGATGCAGGCCGTATCGATGGTTTGAGTGAATATCGCATTTTCTTCCGCCTTGTGTTGCCGCTGGTGCGTCCGGCGATGGCAACGGTTGCGGTGTTTACGATGATCCCGATCTGGAATGATCTCTGGTTCCCGCTTATCCTTGCGCCGTCTGAGGAAACCAAAACTGTTACGCTCGGCGCACAGATGTTTATCGGGCAATATGTAACCAACTGGAATGCGGTTTTGGCCGCGCTGTCGCTGGCGATCCTGCCGGTGCTGATCCTGTATTTCATATTCTCCCGTCAGTTAATTCGCGGCATTACCGCAGGAGCAGTCAAATGAGTGAAGTCGGGAAAAAAAAGCTGCGCGTAATGGTCGCCGGTCTGGGCAATATGGGGCTTAGCCATGCGGTTGCTTATCATAAAAATCCGGGCTTTGAGATTGTTGGGCTGGTCAACCGCTCGCCGGTCAATCTGCCGGAAGAACTGCGCTCCTATCCGCTGCTGACGTCTTATGAAGAGGCTCTGCAGCAGCTGAAACCTGATCTGGTTTGCGTTGCAACCTATTCGGACAGCCATGCGGATTATGCCGTTATGGCATTGGAAGCGGGTGCGGATGTCTTCGTCGAGAAACCGCTGGCGACAACGGTGGCTGATGCCGAGCGCGTGGTAGCAAAAGCCAAAGAGACGGGTCGCCAGCTGGTGATCGGCTATATTCTGCGCCATCATCCGTCATGGGTGCGTCTGATTGAAGAGGCGCGCAATCTCGGCGGGCCTTATGTTTTCCGCATGAATTTGAACCAGCAATCCAGCGGCGCCCATTGGCAGACCCATAAACAGCTGATGAAAACCACATCGCCGATTGTCGATTGCGGCGTGCATTATCTGGATGTGATGTGCCAGATCACAGATGCCAAAGCTGTGGAAGTGCGCGGCATGGGCGTGCGTCTGAGCGATGAAGTTGCGGAAGGTATGTATAATTACGGTCATCTGCAAGTGTTGTTCGCCGACGGCTCAGTGGGCTGGTATGAGGCCGGCTGGGGGCCGATGATGTCGGAAACTGCCTTCTTCGTTAAAGATGTGATCTCGCCAAAGGGCTGCGTTTCCATTGTGATGGAAGAGGGCGCGAGTTCCGCTGACATTAACACCCATACCAAGACATCGGTCATCCGCGTGCATCAGGCTGAAACCGATGCTAACGGCAAATTCAAAAAGCAGGACGAGCTTTTGTCCATGCAGGGTGAGCCGGATCATCAGGAACTCTGTGACCGCGAGCAGGCTTTCATGCTCAAGGCAATCACAGAGAATATTGATCTGACCCGCCATATGGATGACGCGGTGCAGTCTTTGCGGATTTGTCTTGCCGCTGATGAGAGTGTGCGTAGTGGTCTGGCTGTGAAATTATAAAAACTGCCTGCGGTTTATACTGCGCGGTTTTGGCCTTGAAATTATTCTGACGGGAAAACGACTTTGGGAACTCTGAAACTCAATAATATCCGTAAATCATATGGTCAGGTCGATATTATCAAAGGTATCGATCTGGATGTGCGTGACGGTGAACTGGTCGTTTTTGTCGGGCCGTCCGGTTGCGGAAAATCTACGCTCCTGCGCATTATTGCGGGGCTGGAAGATGCCAATTCCGGCGAAGTGCAAATTGATGATCAGGTTGTCAATCAGACACCACCTGCCAAGCGCGGCATTGCGATGGTGTTTCAGAGCTATGCGCTGTATCCGCATCTCACAGTAGAAGCGAATATGGGGCTTGGTCTCAAGCAGGCTGGTAAACCGACCGCTGAAATCAATGAACGGGTTAAGCAGGCCTCTGGCATGCTTTCATTGGAAAGCTATTTGCAGCGCCGTCCGGCAGAGCTTTCGGGCGGGCAGCGTCAGCGTGTGGCGATTGGCCGTGCACTGGTGCGCGAGCCGAAACTGTTCCTTTTTGACGAGCCATTGTCCAATCTTGATGCGGCCTTGCGCGTGAATACGCGACTGGAAATCGCCAAGCTGCATCGCCAACTTTCTGCCACCATGATTTATGTGACCCATGATCAGGTGGAAGCGATGACGCTGGCTGACCGGATTGTGGTGCTGAATGCCGGTAAGATTGAGCAGGTCGGTGCGCCGATGGATCTCTATAATGCACCGGATAATGAGTTCGTCGCCGGATTTATCGGTTCTCCGAAAATGAATTTTGTTGATGCCGCTGCGCTGAATGACGGACAGGCAAAGCGCATTGGTATCCGGCCGGAACATATTACGCTGGATAGCAATTCAGGGCAGTGGAAAGGCTCTGTCATTCATGTTGAGCAGCTCGGCGCTGATACCAATGTTTATCTGGATACAGAAAGTGCGGGTCTTTTGACTGTACGTATTTTTGGCCAGTATCGTGTTGAGCCGGGTTCGGTGATTTATGCGACGCCGGACAGTGGTAAAACGCATCGTTTTGACGGCGAGGGACGGGCGATCCGGTAAGGATTGCGATTCTTTTGTTCGGGTATTTTCTGCAGTTCAAAGCGGATATTTGAAAGCTATGCCCTCTTTATAGCGGGCAATGGCCTGTCTGTTGTCATGCAAATGGCAAGGTTTGACCCAGACAGATCATAAAACTAGCTTTTAAGTGATATGAATTTGACCTTGCATCCAAAATTAACCAACATAGTGCCGTATTTGCCGTTATCCTGCGGCACATCTTGAATCAGGAAATTTGAACCATGTTGAAAAAGATTGCTATTGCAGCCGCCGCAGTTACGTTTCTGGCCGGTTGTACAACAGATCCTTATACAGGCGAACAGAAGATGTCGAATACTGCCGGTGGTGCAGGTATCGGCGCTGCTGTCGGCGCACTGGGCGGTCTGATGGTCGGCGGTTCGAGCACTGCGCAGCGTAATGCTGTACTGATCGGTGCCGGTCTTGGCGCACTGGGTGGCGGTGCAATCGGTAACTATATGGATCGTCAGGAAAATGAACTGCGTGCGCAGCTGCAGGGAACCGGTGTATCGGTTACCCGTAATGGCGACCGCATTATCCTGAATATGCCTTCCAGCATCACTTTCAACACCGATCAGGATGTTGTGATGCCGCAATTCTACCCGACTCTGACTTCAGTTGCGATCGTTCTGCGTAAGTTCGACAAGACACTGGTTGATATTAAAGGCCACACAGATTCGACCGGTTCTGCTTCACATAACCAGAATCTGTCTCAGCGCCGCGCAGCTTCTGTCGGCAATTATCTGAGCGGTCAGGGCATCGACGGTCGCCGCTTTGCGATTATGGGTTTTGGTGCCACGCAGCCGGTTGCATCCAATGCAACACCGGATGGCCGTGCGCAGAACCGTCGCGTGGAAATCGAAATTTCCCCGCTCAAAGGCGTGTAAGGTCTCTAAAGACTGTATGCATAATAACCGCTCCGGTCATGCCGGAGCGGTTTTTTATTGTGAGACAGGTGATGTGCAATCGGTACAACTGGTACGCTTAAAAAGCACCTCAGGTCGAATCGGCTTTCTGTGAAATTCGTTCCCGTCTTGTTTTGATTTCGAAATCATTTTTTAGCTTTGCATTATTTATAAATTAGAACAACAGAAGAACAAAATATGATAATTCTTTTAAATCAATGAGTTAACCATCTTGCGAATTAAGAACAAATGGGATACATATTATCCATAAAGTTTCATTCTGCGGACTTCAAGTGACACAAAGGGATGGTGTAAAATGTCTCAGAATTCATTGCGACTTGTTGAGGATAAATCAGTGGACAAATCAAAGGCTCTGGACGCGGCGCTGTCACAGATCGAACGCTCATTTGGTAAGGGCTCGATCATGCGCCTTGGCCAGAATGACAAGATAGTGGAAATTGAAACTGTTCCGACCGGTTCGCTGTCTCTTGATATTGCGCTTGGCGTTGGCGGCTTGCCAAAAGGTCGTATTGTTGAAATTTACGGGCCTGAAAGCTCGGGTAAAACAACAATGGCGCTGCACACCATTGCCGAAGCACAGAAAAAAGGCGGCATTTGCGCATTCGTTGATGCGGAACATGCGCTTGATCCTGTCTATGCCCGCAAGCTTGGTGTTGATCTGGAAAATCTTTTGATCTCGCAGCCGGATACCGGTGAGCAGGCGCTGGAAATTACCGACACGCTGGTGCGTTCCGGTGCGATTGATGTGCTGGTTGTCGACTCCGTTGCAGCTTTGACACCGCGTGCGGAAATTGAAGGCGAGATGGGCGACTCTCTTCCGGGCCTTCAGGCGCGTCTGATGAGTCAGGCATTGCGCAAGCTGACAGCTTCGATTTCCAAGTCTAATACGATGGTAATTTTCATCAACCAGATCCGTATGAAAATCGGCGTAATGTTCGGTTCACCTGAAACCACGACTGGTGGTAATGCGCTGAAATTCTATGCTTCTGTTCGTCTGGATATTCGTCGTATCGGTTCGATTAAAGAACGCGATGAAATTGTAGGTAACCAGACCCGCGTTAAGGTCGTTAAAAACAAGCTGGCTCCTCCGTTCAAGCAGGTTGAGTTCGACATCATGTATGGTCAGGGCGTATCCAAGACCGGTGAGCTAGTTGATCTCGGCGTGAAGGCCGGTATCGTTGAAAAGTCCGGTTCATGGTTCTCCTATAATTCTCAGCGTCTCGGTCAGGGGCGTGATAATGCGAAAAACTTCCTGAAGGAAAATCCGGAAGTGGCCAATGAGATTGAGCTGACCCTGCGGCAGAATGCCGGTCTGATTGCTGAGCAGATGCTGGACGGCGGGCCTGAAGGTGATGATGCACCGGATGCCGCTGAAGCGTAATCCTGAGGGTTTTTCCGACTGAAATTTTAATACCCCGTATTGCCTCTGTAATACGGGGTATTTTGTTGCAGATAGTCACGCAATTTATGCGAATATCTGGACAGTGCCTGATCATCTGTTTAAAAGCAGGGCAATTGCAATGGCATCTGCTGTTACAGGTCTGTCTGGGCAAGCTCCGGCTATGCCTGTCAGACTGTTGTGCAGATTGAATCCACTGCTTATTTAAGATGTTACAAGTCGTGTTTGTGCGGCTGAAAATCGGGCAGAACCCAAAGGTGAACTATGAGCGGCGTTAACGAGATCAGGTCAACATTCCTCGATTATTTTCGTAAGAATGGCCATGAAGCGGTGGCGTCAAGTCCGCTTGTCCCGCGCAATGACCCGACTTTGATGTTTACCAATGCCGGTATGGTTCAGTTCAAGAACGTATTTACCGGACTTGAAACTCGTCCTTACAGCCGCGCTGCCACTGCGCAGAAATGCGTGCGTGCTGGCGGTAAGCATAATGATCTGGATAATGTCGGCTATACTGCACGCCACCACACATTCTTTGAAATGCTGGGGAATTTTTCCTTCGGTGATTATTTCAAGGAAGAGGCGATTACCTTTGCGTGGAATTTGCTCACCAAGGAATTTGGTCTGAACAAAGATAAGCTGCTTGTTACCGTTTATCATACGGATGATGATGCTGCGAATTACTGGAAGAAAATTGCCGGTCTGACCGACGAACGTATCATTCGCATCGCCACCAATGATAATTTCTGGTCGATGGGTGATACCGGTCCTTGCGGCCCTTGCTCCGAGATTTTCTATGATCACGGCGATCACATCTGGGGTGGACCTCCGGGATCAGCTGATGAAGATGGTGACCGTTTCATCGAGATCTGGAATCTCGTTTTCATGCAGTTCGAGCAGATTACGAAAGAAGAGCGCATTGATTTGCCGCGTCCGTCGATTGATACCGGCATGGGACTGGAGCGCATCGCTGCTGTCTTGCAGGGCGTTCACGATAACTATGACATTGATCTGTTCAAAGCACTGATCCGCGCTTCGGAAGAAGCAACCGGTGTTAAAGCTGAAGGTGGCCAGCGTGCCAGCCATCGTGTGATTGCAGATCACCTGCGTTCTGCCAGCTTCCTGATTGCTGATGGCGTGCTGCCGTCGAATGAAGGTCGTGGCTATGTGCTGCGCCGTATTATGCGCCGTGCTATGCGTCATGCGCAGCTGCTCGGTGCCCGTGATCCGTTGATGTATCGTCTGCTGCCGACACTGGTACGTGAAATGGGGCAGGCTTATCCGGAACTGGTGCGTGCAGAAGCTCTGATTTCTGAAACACTGAAACTTGAAGAAACCCGTTTCCGCAAAACGCTGGAACGCGGTCTTGGCCTTTTGAGCGATGCCACAGAAAATATGAGCGAAGGTCAGAGCCTTGACGGTGAGACTGCGTTCAAGCTTTACGACACCTATGGTTTCCCGCTTGATCTGACACAGGATGCTTTGCGCCAGCGCGGCATTGCTGTTGATACAGATGGTTTCAGTACAGCTATGGAACGCCAGAAGGCCGAAGCACGCGCCAACTGGTCAGGTTCGGGCGATGCTGCTACGGAAAAAGTCTGGTACTCGGTTCGTGATAAAGTCGGTGCTACAGAGTTTCTCGGCTACGATACTGAGAAAGCTGAGGGCGTTGTTGCGGCTCTGGTGCGCGATGGCCAGATCATTGACAAGGCTGCTCAGGGTGAAACTGTCAGCATCATTGTTAATCAGACACCGTTTTATGCGGAATCCGGTGGTCAGCAGGGTGATACAGGCTTCATTTATGGCGATGGTTTCGTGATTGAAATCACCGATACGCTGAAAAAAGCGGACGGGGTTTTCATTCATCAGGCTGTAATCAATGAGGGTGAAATCAAGACAGGCGATGCCGTTGAGCTGGTTGTAGACGGTTCGCGCCGTACACGCATACGGTCTAACCACTCGGCAACGCATTTGCTGCATGAGGCGCTGCGCGAAACATTGGGTAGCCATGTGGCGCAGAAGGGCTCTCTTGTTGCGCCTGAGCGTCTGCGTTTCGACTTCTCGCATCCAAAACCAATCAGCGAAGATGAATTGCGCAAGGTTGAAAACATTGCCAATGAGATCATCCTGCAGAACGCTCCTGTCAGCACGCGCCTGATGGCCGTTGATGATGCGATTGAAGCCGGTGCTATGGCTCTGTTCGGCGAAAAATATGGCGACGAAGTTCGCGTGGTTTCTATGGGAACTGCTACGCAGGGCGATAAAGCAGGTAAAACCTATTCTCTGGAACTTTGCGGCGGTACGCATGTTCGCCAGACGGGTGATATTGGTCTTGTACGCATTGTGTCTGAAGGCGCTGTTGCAGCCGGCGTTCGCCGTATGGAAGCACTGACCGGTGAAGCAGCACGTCTCTATCTTGAAGAACAGGATGACCGCGTTAAAGCGATTGCATCGGCACTGAAAACAACGCCGTCAGAAGCGCTGGATCGCGTGAACAGCCTGATTGATGAGCGCCGTAAACTTGAAAAAGAACTCACAGAAGCCCGGAAAAAACTGGCTCTGAGCGGCGGTTCATCGAAAGCTGACAATGAAACGAAGACCATTAACGGAGTTCAGTTCATGGGGCGCAGCGTAACCGGCGTTGCACCGAAAGATCTGAAGCCGCTGGCTGATGAAGGCAAAAAGGCTCTGGGCTCGGGTATCGTTGCTTTCATCGGTGTGAGTGAAGACGGCAAGGCCAGTGCGGTTGTTGCTGTTACTGATGATCTGACATCACGTTTCAGCGCTGTTGATCTGGTGCGTGTTGCCTCGAGTGCGCTCGGCGGTCAGGGCGGGGGTGGCCGTCCGGATATGGCACAGGCAGGTGGCCCAGATGGTACCAAGGCTGATGAAGCTCTTGCTGCTTTGGCTAAAGCGATCGAAGCCTGATCCTTTAAATTTATATGAGCTATTGCAAAAGCCGCCGGATATTCCGGCGGCTTTTGTGTTTATGGTCACTAACACTGTCGCTGAAACATAACTTCTGTGCTGACGATGTGAGTAGGAGCAATTCAGCTATCTCACGGAAAAGAGTAAGACTTATGTGGGGAAGTCACTGTGCTGATGCTATTTAAAGCCCGCTCCGCCACGACGACAGCATGTACATAGTAACAAGCTGCAGAAGACAGGGAGGTTGCGATGGAGGCGGAGGGTCGTTTGAATACTGTCTTTTGGCTTTTCGGCAGTCGGTGCCAGATAATGCAGGCAGGGTAATCCCAGAGTTTGTAGCCAGATATGTCTGTTTTGCCTCTGCAGTGATGCGGACACTAAAAAAATCCCTCAAGCCATTGCTGGCTTGAGGGATTGTTGGTTACTTAATGATATCGCCGGTGACCGGTCCTTCCCAGTTTGGTTTCCAGCCAAGTGCGGGAGCCACATGCTTGGCAAAAGATTCCAACATATGCAAATTATACTCCGGTCCAAGCTGGTTCGGGATTGTCAGCATAAGAGTATCGGCCAGTGCAATGGCACGATCTTTCTTTAACTCTTCAATCAGCCTGTCCGGCTCGGCAGCATAGGTACGACCGAATGTTGAACGGAAACCATCAATCATACCGACGCCGTCATATTTTTCAGATGCATTACCGAAATAAGCTGCATCCTGTTCGTTCACAATCGGGAAAATGCTGCGGCTGACAGAAACGCGCGGAGCACCTGTATGACCAGCCTCACGATAGGCTTCGCGGAAACGAACAATCTGCTCTGCCTGAAGCTCGTCAAAAGGCATTCCTGCATCTTCAGTTAACAAGGTAGAGGACATCATGTTCAGGCCTTGTTGTCCTGTCCATTCAGCACTTTCACGGGTAGCCGAGCCCCACCAGATATGATCACGCAATGAGGCAGAGCGCGGTTCAATCGGCATCATCTGACCGCCGGTCATACTGCGTTCGCCCGCAGCCAGACGTTCGCCGTCAATTGAACGCATGAACTGATCGAATTTTGTGCGGGCAATATCAGCGCCGCGCGGATCAGTTGAACCGGTATAACCAAAGGTTTCGTACCCGCGCACCACGGTTTCCGGTGAGCCGCGACTGATTCCCAGTGCAATACGTCCGTCAGCAAGAATGTCGAGTGCAGCAGCTTCTTCTGCCAGATATAACGGGTTCTCATAGCGCATATCGATAACGCCGGTACCGACTTCGATATGTTTTGTCTTAGCAGCAATCGTTGCCAGCAATGGCATTGGCGATGCTTGCTGACGGGCAAAGTGATGCACGCGGAAATAGGCACCGTTCACACCAAGTTCGTCTGCACCAACGCCGATGTCGACGGCCTGTTTCAGCATATCGCTGGCTGTACGCGCCTGCGAACCCTGTGCATTCACGTAGTGACCAAAACTTAAAAAACCAAAGGCTCTCATAGAGTTCTCCTGCCGCTAAAGCGGTTTCGATAGCAATTGGTCTTGATATAGTATGTGGGGGGAGCGGGAGCAAAGCTTGCAAATAGGACACTGTGTTCATGATGTGGCTCATAGGAGCACACGCTTATGCGAACCGGAAAGTCGCCAAATTTTGTGTTGAAAAATTATATGCTCTGGTAAGTTACGCTTTATCTGTAATCGCAAATTGCTATAAATCATTGATTTTATTGCGAAAATATTCTCCCGTCTCTGCAAGGAACTTGAGACGTATACATCCTGTACAGACATGTCGCCCCAAGTGCGCTTTGGAATTATAGAAAATGGGCTCTTGGTTTAGTGCAAAGCAAACAACAGCTTGTTTGCGACGTCTAAAACCTGTCGGTATTAGTCAAAGTGCTCGTATTAGGTGTCTCGTTACCGGTCAGCAGACTTAGTGATCAAAGATTTTCTTTGTAGAATGGGATCAGCTTCGCCAGTGCCAGACTGACCGGCTCAGGCTTGTCATAGAGGTCGTAGTGCGACCAGCCTTCGAGGGCGACTAGCTCTTTCTTCTTCGATGCGGCGCGTTCGATGATCTCGCAGCCATCACGATAGGCTCCGAATGCTCCGACTTTATCGCCGACAACGACACAGAGCGGCTGGGTCAGTAGCACCTCGGCGAGGTGGAAGGCATCCCAGCCAACCGCAGCGGCTTGGTGCGAAGGCACTGAACGGTTAAGACCGTTTGGCTTTTGACCGCGCGGCGTGCGGTAATATTCGGTCGCTTCCAACGGGTCGCGGTCGGTGACACCCAGACGCCCTGCCTCTTCCGGTGACGGTGGCAGCAGGTCATCAATCTTGACGTCCGCACCGCGAGCTTCTGCTGTGCGCTGCTTCGCCATCGCTTCGAGCGCGGCGATCGGGTTGAGGCCGGTGAAATTGCCGCGCATCAAGCGGCCGTAGTTCGCGCCGGTAACAGTGCCAACCGCCTTGATGCGGCGCTCGGTCATGGCGGCGTTGATCGAATACCCGCCACCCCCGCAGATGCCGAGAACACCGATGCGATCTTCGTCGACATAAGGAAGTGTCATCAGATAGTCAGCGACATGGCGGAAATCCTCGACACGCAGCGTTGGGTCTTCAATAAAGCGTGGCTCGCCGCCACTGGCGCCTTGGAAGCTCGCGTCAAAGGCAATGACGACAAAGCCTTCATTGGCCAGTGCTGCACCATAAACGTTGCCGGAAGTTTGCTCCTTACAGCTGCCGATGGGGTGCGCGCTGATGATGGCCGGATATTTCTTTGCTATGTCGAAGTTCGGCGGGAAGTGGATATCGGCAGCTATATCCCAATACATATCGTGATTGCGGATTTTGACAGTTTCCATGATGCGGGCTCCTTGGTTTCAGGATTGAGAGGCGTTATCGCCAATCTGTATAGGGGTGGTGCTGTTTACATGAACGACGGCTTTTCACCGTCAGTACCGGGCTTGTTAATGCCGATGTTGCGGTTGCCGAGTTTGCCCGGCGCACCGATCAGGTCGACAACCACGGCAGCAACGCTTTTGCGCGCGATTTCCGTTCCCTTGAAAGGCTCGTTCCGTTCGGTCGTCTCGTAGTCGACCTCATCTATGTCAGTGAGCCATGCCGGACGCAGTATGGCATAGTCGAGGTCCGATGCCTCGATGAGATCGGCAGCCTTGCGATAAGGCGGAAAATACTCGCCGATTTCGAGGTTGTTCCATTCGCCGAACTTGCCTGGCACTTCGTCATAGATGCCAAGGGTGGTGCAGAAGATAAGCTTGCGGACGCCAGAGGCCTTCATGGCTGCTATAATGGTTTTAGCCTGCGTATCAACATCGCCGGAGAGGTTCGCATATACGACATCCTGGCCGTTCATAGCCTCTTGTAATTTTGTGGTATTATGAACGTCACCTTCGATGATACGGGCATTGGCGGGAACGTCGCGCCCCAGCTTCTGTACATTCCGCAGAAACAGGGTCATTTCTGCATCATCACGTTCAGCCAGCATACCGACCACATGACGGGCAATTTGCCCGCTGGCACCAAGGATAAGAGTTTTGGTCATGTTTTGCTCCATAAGCTTTATGCATGACAGCAATATAATGCTCTGGACTGTGTAGAAAAGCAGGCTAATACTTCAAAGAGTTTGAAGCTGTAGTTCAAAATTGGCACCTATGGATCGTAATTTATTGCCTGCTATCGCTGCCTTTGTAGAAGTCGCTCGGGAGGGGAGTTACACCCGTGCCGCGAACCGGATTGGCATTTCTCCATCGGGTCTGTCACAGGCAATCCGGACTTTGGAAGGGCAACTTGGTGTCCGCTTGCTCAATCGATCGACCCGCTCGGTGTCGCTAACTGACGATGGCAGAAAATTGCTCACACAAGTCGAGCCCGGACTTGCAATGATCTCTCATGCGGTCGTGGCGGTAGGCAATGCGCGGGAAAAGCCAAGTGGCGAAATCCGGTTGAATGTGCCACGCGTGGTCTCGCAGCATTTTATAGAGCCGCATCTGGGGGAGTTCTCCCGCCGGTATCCTGAGGTGCGTGTCGAGCTGTTCATTGATGACGGCTTGGGCGATATCGTTCGAGAAAGTTGCGACGCTGGCATACGATTGCGAGAGAGTGTCACTGAGACGATGATTGCTGTACCAATCACACCTCCGGTTTCCTTGGCAATCGTCGGTTCTCCGGCCTATTTCGTATCTTACCCTCCACCGAAGCAATTTAAGGATCTGGCGAGCCATAATTGTCTCGGTTTTCGCCAATCAAGCAGCGGGGCAATTTTTCGTTGGGAGTTGACCGATCCAAAAACAGGTGAGCAGCAAACCTTTCAGCCTGTCGGAACATTAGCAACGAACAATGATGACGTCATGTTGAGCGCTGTGCTTCAGGGAATTGGCCTGATAATGCATCTCGACTTCGCAGTGCGCCAGCATCTGGCTTCCGGCACCTTAGTTAAGGTCATGGGGGATTGCCCACCCTTCGATGGATTCAATATCTACGTGCCGTCCAGAGACCATATGCCAGCCAAACTGCGCGTCTTTGTTGATTTTCTTGTCGAAAAAAGGCGGCTGTTGGAGTGATGGCTTAACATAGAAGTTTGTCGTTCAGAGTAACCGGCCTCATTTATATACGGGTGCCAGATGACGAAGCGCCCCGTATGGCGATAGCTGATTCATGCCGTAGGTATGTCAATTCATCAATGCTTGTAGCTGTACCAATCACTATATTCGTTTCAATAAAGCCGATACAGCCAAGGCAGAAGCGCTTCGTCGAGCAATGTGGACGACTTCGGAAAACCGATACGAATCCGATATTTGCTGTGTTTCTTGTCAGTAAAAATAATTGAGATATATTTTTATGTGAGTGTTTGGTGAGTTGGATAATTTAAACTAATTATCAAAATACTCTAACATATTGAAATTTTTGGCGCACCCGACAGGATTCGAACCTGTGACCTCTGCCTTCGGAGGGCAGCACTCTATCCAGCTGAGCTACGGGTGCGCATCGGGAACATAGTCCCTAGGATATCAAAGCTTCTAACTGATGCCTTGCCCCGCATCAATGGGGCAAGGGATAAATTGTTATGGAATATGTATAAAATCTGCGAAAGCATTTGTCGCAACCGCAATGATGCAGGTCTGACTGAGAATGCTCAGCTGCTTTTTTATAATGGTGGTCTCTGCAGAATTATTTGGTGTGAATATATTCCGGCAGGTTCAGCAGGAGCTGCTTCAGTCCTGACTCGTCCACACGTTCTGCCGCTTCTGCAGGGCTAACCCATTCGCTGATACGCTGCCCGCGTTCCGGCCAGTTCTTTGCCATGCGTTTGAATTCAACCGCATAAACATTGACCGTAAAGCTGGGAATAGCTTCAACAGGTAAATCATATTTCATATAATCAAACTGTCCAACCGGATCAGGATTAACTGTCCCGCGAATTCCAGCCTCTTCAAAGGCCTCGCGAAGAGCCATATCATGAAGGGTTTTACCGGCTTTTGGCCAGCCTTTGGGTGTAATCCAGCGGCCAGTGCCGCGACTGGTAATCAAAAGGATTTCAGGAGAGGGGCCAGGATTTCGATAGACTAATGCTGCTACCTGCAGAAGGCGTCCTGCGGCTGTTAAAATCCGTTTATCTGTAGCGACAATTCCGGTTCCCTGTATATTCACTTAGTTTTCTTGCCTTTTTATAAATTTTGTTGGCCATTTTAAAATATATGGCATTGTCTTTATATGTATTTTTATAGTCGCACTTATTCTGTGCAGTTCATTATCCTCAATCAATATGGTTTTAAATTGGCCGAGGTGTGTTTTGTCTTTGGTCTGCTGGTAATGTTATTGGTTGTGTTTATATATGCCGCCCATTTCAGCATATAAGATCTGATAAATTTGTCTGAGTGATGCTTGCAAGCGCTCAGGCCGATTGTACACAAATAACAGTTTAGCGCACCTGCCGGTTTTACCGCGTGTTGCGAACCGGCATTTTCTTGTCGTCATTTGGCCAGAGCGTCGTGGGTTCAAATTGATCGCGGTACACGCTCCGGCTTATTGGGTTGTCTTGTCATCGCCATCCAATGATCCTGCAAGCGCGGGATGTTTCATAAGCCGGATGGCGATAAAGTTTTTTAGCCGCGGTGTCCTTTGGCGATAGGCTCCTGATAGGTGAAGCCCATATCCCAAGGGAAATAAATCCATGTGTCCTGCGATACTTCTGTAACAAAAGTATCAATCAGCGGACGACCCTGCGGCTTGGCGTAAACGGTTGCAAAATGTGCTTTTGGCATCATGTTGCGCACGATTTGTGCTGTCTTGCCGGTGTCAGTAAGATCGTCGATCACGAGAACGCCTTCGCCGCCGTTTTCCAGAAGCTTTTCGCCAATGGATTTAATTACACGCAATTCGCCTTGTTCACTATAGTCGTGATAAGACGCGATGCAGACGGTTTCGATCATGCGAATGCCAAGCTCACGGCAGATAATGGCCGCAGGCACCAGTCCGCCACGGGTGATGGCTACAATTGCATGCCAGTCTTTACCCTGACCGGAAATACGCCATGCGAGTGCGCGGGCATCGCGATGAAATTGGTCCCAGGAAACCGGGAAAGCTTTATCAGGCAAGGACATCGAAATGCTCCGTCAATTATAATAGTCGACAGGCCGTTTGTTTCAGGTGAAAGCACCGACGGCTCTGAGGGATTGTTTCGTTTCAGTATCGCTCAAACCGCTCTGAGGTTTGAAGATGGCATAATATCCGCCGAGGGCAGTTTTATCACCCTGTTGTATATAAAAGGCGGGCGATGACATCTCAACGGGCAATAAGACCTTAAATTCAGCGAAACACTAAAGATTTGCCGATTTAAGTGATTTACCGTGATAAACGAAAAAACACTTTTCTGGCAATATTAAGTTTGCCACAGACGCAGATAAATCTGCATCATGATGTGTCTTTCGGTTATTTTCGTTTGTTTTCGTTTTCTGCGGAGTTTTGCAAAGCTGTTTGTGCTTTGCAAAAACGCTACTCAGCGCGAAAACAGTGTCATGCAGGGCATATTCGCCAGAAATGACCGCGTGACACCGCCAAATATAAGCTCTTTCAGCCGTGACTGGCTATAAGCCCCCATAATCAGCACATCAATTTCATTTTCTTCCACATAGTGGCGTAACCGATCCTGAACAGTTTGGCCTTCAGACGGGATCAGATCAATCGTGGCTGTAATATCGTGGCGCTGATAAGCCTGTTGCAGGCGACGGGCAATTTCGGGAGCCTCGCGCGGGGCATTCGGGTCGTGTGGCCGTGCGGGTATAACGGTTGTCGCGGCTTCTTCGCTTTCCGGTTTCGGAGCGTTAACCCATACAATGCTCACTGTTGCGCAGTGACGTGCCAGTGGCATTGCATCAAATGCAGCGCTTGAGGCTTCATATTTGCCGTTGAAAGCGATAGCAAGTTTGCGGATGCTGCGGGGCGGATGAAAATTATACGGCACAATGAGTGTCGGCGTTTTGGTGTTGTAAACGAGCTGATCCAGCGGTGTAATCTGGGTGTCCGGGTCATCCGGGTCTGCTTGTCCGGCCAGAATAAGATCTGCTGCCATACCGAATTCGTTGACAGTCTGGCTGGCATTGTCACTTTCTGATCGCACAATCAGGAACTCAAATGTTGTGGCATAGCGTGCAATTTGCTCTTGAAAAAAATGAGCCACGTTTTCAGCATTTTTTTGATGGTATTTGAGGTGGCCTTCATAAAAACTGGCATCTATGAAACCGCTGGCATCAGAATAAATAACCGGCGTGGGAATAACATAGAGACCCGTAACATGCATTGGTTCTCCGTCTTGCGCCAATAGCGCAAGAGCCTTGAAGATCCTCTGTAACTCCTGCGTGCTGCGGATATAGGCGATGACGGTACGATAGGACATGGTAACACTCCATATTCGTTACGCGTGAAAGCTGCGCAATTTAAGATCGGTTTAAATTTTGTATCAAAGACCCCGCAAATACGCGGGGTTCGTCTCATATTATAGCGTCCGTCTTGACCAGAGTGGCTTATGGATATTATAACGCATATTATGTCAGGAATAAACGCAAATGCTTGCAATTATTGCTGAATATCTGCCAGCATTTTTTCAACGGCGATGGCTGCGGCCTTCATTTTTTGCTCATCGCGCGCACGAACCACCAGCTCTGTCGAGAATTTTCCTTCCTCAAATTTAGGGTATGAGCCGATAATCGTATCCGGATGGGCGTCCTGTACGTCACGCAGGGGGATGCCGATCACACCTTCACCGAACGGGCAGAGAATTGTGCGCGAATAATAGCGGCTGCCTGTGCGTAGTTCCGGCAGAATATTACCGACCATTGCCTGAAAAACAGAAGGCACACCGGCCATAACAAAGACATTGCCGACAATAAAACCGGGAGCCACAGAAACAGGATTGTCGATATGCCGCGCGCCTTGGGGCATGCGTGCCATACGCTGACGCGACGGTGTGAACTCGACTTCTCTACTTTTATAATGCGCACCGAGAATGTTCATTGCTTTATCATCATAGATGCATGGCAGGTCAAAAGCGGCGGAAACAGCATCTGCTGTGATATCGTCATGGGTCGGGCCGATGCCGCCGGAGGTGAACAGATAATCGTAATCTCTGCTCAGTTCGCGCACGGCCTTAACAATAGCAGGCTGATCATCGGCAACAATGCGGACTTCGGTCAGGTCAATGCCTGCCTCATAAAGCCGGTCTGCCATATAGCCGATATTTTTATCTTTGGTGCGTCCGGACAAAAGCTCATCGCCGATTGCCAGCATTGCCGCACGTATAATCACAGGTTCTTTGTTCGTCATGGGAGACTCCATTCACAGGCAGAACATGACCGGACAGAGCAGGGGTCGTCAAGTGATCCTGAGGTCATCATTTGTTGCGCAGAAAGATCATAACGGACTGCAAGGTCAGCGTTATTGTCCTGAATATTGAACAGTGCGTCCTGTAAGTCGTGACTGGTGCATTAAAAATCCTGCATTAAATTACAGCTATAGATTTGATTGAGACTGCACTGCGCCTTTTTATCTGGCTTTGTGCAAAACACATAAACGGAGATTTTTGAATATGGCTAAGGTTCTCGTACTGTACTATTCCGCTTACGGTCACATGGAACAGATGGCAAAGGCTGCTGCCGAAGGTGCGCGCGAAGCCGGTGCTCAGGTGGATATTAAGCGCGTTGCAGAACTGGTGCCTGCAGAAGTTGCCAAGGCTTCCGGCTTTAAGCTGGATCAGGATGCTGAAATTGCGACCCCTGCTGATCTTGAAAACTACGATGCGATTATCGTTGGTGTGTCTTCCCGTTTCGGTATCATGTCTTCACAGATGAAAAACTTCTTTGACCAGACCGGTGGTCTGTGGGCCAAGGGCGCACTGGTGAATAAGATCGGTTCTGTTATGGCTTCTTCTGCCACACAGCACGGTGGTCAGGAATTGGCGCTGATTTCGACGCAGTGGCAGCTTCAGCATCACGGCATGATTATTGTGCCGCTTTCCTATGCCTATCAGGGTCAGCTCGGTAATGATGTTGTTCGTGGCGGCGCTCCATACGGAATGACCACAACTGCTGATGGTGATGGTTCGCGCCAGCCTTCCGAGCAGGAGCTGGACGGCGCCCGCTTCCAGGGTAAGCGCGTTGCTGAAATCGCAGCAAAAGTACACGGCTGATTTTAAACTGCGGGCAATAGTTGCTCCGACTGCAAAATGAAGAAAGCGGCTCCGGCCGCTTTTTTATTGCGCGGATTTTGCTGTTTCCGGCAGCTCCGGTAGGGACATTTATCAGCTGTCTTACAGATTCGCAGCAAGGGCCTTTTTGGGCTTGTGAAGCGCTCAGTGGCAGTGTCGCAGGTGCTTCTGGATGGAAAATGCCGATTTTCAGGGGTTATTTCTGTGTTTAACCGTCTTTTTGACGGGGTTAGAGAGAAAACTTAGCTTGGTTCGCCGCTTTCTTTGAATAAACTTCGCCAATCCGGCTGAGTCGTAACCAGCGGAAAAAAACGTGAAAGGAATTACCTCATGAACAAGAATGAACTGGTTGCTGCCGTTGCAGAAAAATCAGGTCTCACCAAGACCGATGCTGCTTCAGCTGTTGACGCTGTGCTTGAATCTGTCACCGGTGCATTGAAAGACGGCGGCGAAGTTCGCCTGCCAGGTTTTGGTATTTTCTCCGTATCGCATCGTGCAGCTTCCACAGGCCGTAATCCTTCGACCGGTAAGGAAGTTGAAATTGCTGCCCGTAACGTACCAAAGTTTTCGGCCGGTAAAGGTCTGAAAGACGCTGTAAACAGCTAATCATTCTATACCAAAAGCAGGAGAGTTTTTGATTGCTCCTGTTATGCAGAAATATCAAAAAGGTCTGTCGCACTTTGTTTTAATGCGGCCGGCACCGGTAAAAACTCTGCACTTTAATGAAAAAAAAGCCGCAAGACTGCCCAGTCTTTGCGGCTTTTATTTTATGCTCTATCGCTAGCCCGATGTGGTTATTTTTGACTTGCCGAACTGGTGCCGACATCCACAATAACTGAACCGCTGATTTTCACTCTGGTTTTGCCAACCATGAAACTACCGTCAGGATTGGCACGCAGGTGCTCTTCATCCGGCTCCGCCTGCGGAGGCGTTACAATCGGTTTGGCGGGCTTCACTCCGGGCAGACTGTAGGCCGGAGATTGCTGCTCTTGTGTGCTTGTGTTTTTGAGGCTGTTCTGATCTGCAAGCACAGGCAAGGCGAAGCATAATGTGGCGCCTGACAAGAGTGCGGAAAAAATGACCGGTCGTGTTTTTCTCATAATGAAAGCATAGTCCGTTTCATAATAATCTGAAATGTTTTTCCCGTCAGGGTCTGCAAAACATCGCTTTCGGGCAGGAAACTCAGTCTGCCGGGCTGCATTCCTGCGGAATATCTGCATTCATCTTCAGCAATGAATCATGGCGTAATATTGTACAGTAAAGGATTTCCGGCGCATTTATGGTGCTGCTCAGGCCGAATAGCTGATTAAAATTCATAACAATTTCGTGAGTGATATTAATAAATAAGTGCGCGATAATATAGGATGAAAAATCCCGTTTTTTAGTCTAAGCTTTGAACAATCTTGATAAATGTCGCAGAATTTGTGCTAATCAGAGTTGAGTTGGTCGTTTCTTAACAAAATCTTGTGCTTATATCGGGCGAAAGCAGATAATCCTGACCGGAATATCTCGTGTTGAAGATAAATCAAGCCTGAGACTGTTGTGCAGGGCAAGCTGATATTAACCGGTAATTCCTTTGTCGGACAAAGCAGATGACCATAGCGTGACCAGAGCATGTGTTGACAAGTTTCTGCTTAACGTACAGTTATCGCACCCTATTTAGTATTAACGTGTGTCCAGCCATGCCGATTGGACATTCTTCGTTCTGTATCCATTCTGCGGCAGGAGTGCCACATAAGATGATTAAGCGTTTCATCATCGCGATTATATTGCTTGTTCTGGTCTGCGGAGGCCTGATCGGGTTCAACCTTTACCGCGCGCAGTCGATCAAGGATTTCTTTGCCAATATGAAGCAGCCTTCCCAAGCTGTTTCGACAGTTGAGATTAAGCCGGGGCAGTGGATGCCGGGCGTAGAAGCAATCGGGTCGGCCCGCGCTGAAGACGGCGTTAATCTGACATTCCAGATTGACGGTATTGTTAAAGAAATTCTGTTCAAGCCAAACCAGCAGGTCAAAAAAGGCGATCTGCTGGTGCAGCTGGATGACGAAATTCAGAAGGCAGATCTGGTTGCCACCAAAGCGGAAGCTGAGCTGAGCGAGCAGAACTACAAGCGTGCACAGACTTTGCGTACACAAGGCGTTGGTGCCGTATCGAATGTTGATACAACAGCTGCTGCTTTGTCATCTGCCAAGGCAAATGTTGCCAAAGCGCAGGCGACCCTTGATCTCAAGCGGCTTATTGCACCTTTCTCCGGTGTAATCGGTATTTCGCGCGTGGATATCGGTCAGTTCATGGCACCGGGCACAGTTGTTGCCACTTTGCAGAATGTTGACACGATGCGCGTTGACTTTACCATTCCTGAGCAGGAACTGAAAAACTTGTCGATCGGACAGGAAGTTCAGATCGGTGAATCTGCTGCGGATTATGCTTTCAAGGGTAAAATCATCGGTATTGATCCGAAGATTGATCCTGCGAGCCGTCTGGTTTCAATTCAGGCGCAGGTTGATAATTCTGAGAAGTCACTGGTTCCGGGTCAGTTCGTACAGGTTCGTGTTGTGCTGCCGGAAGAAGACAATGTGATTGTTCTGCCGCTGACAACTGTCGTGACCAGCCTTTACGGCGACTATGTTTTCACGGTTGTGAAAAAAGAAGCTGAGAAGACCGATGCCGCAAAAGCGGCTGATGCTCCTAAGGATGAGGCAGCTGCGAAAGCTGATAATCTGACCCTGCATCAGGTGTTTGTGAAACTCGGCCGCCGTACCGGTAATAATGTTGAAGTTCTGAGTGGTGTGAAGGAAGGCGACATTGTTGTGACTTCCGGTCAGAACCGCCTGAGCAACGGGATGAGCGCGCATATTGACAATAAGGTCAATCCTGCTGATGCCCAGAAGAAACCATAAGGTCGAGAGATGAGCTTTTCTGATAGTTTTATACGCAGGCCGGTTCTTTCGATTGTTGTTGCGCTGATGATTATCCTGCTTGGTTTGCAGGGTATTTTCAATCTGTCAGTGCGGCAGTATCCGGAAGTGGACGAAACGGTGATTACCGTTACGACCGCCTATGCCGGTGCGAGCGCGGAGCTCATTCAGGGCTTCATCACTGCGCCTATCGCGAAAGCGGTGGCGACTACCGAAAATGTTGACTATGTAACTTCCAAAAGTAGCCAGTCAATCAGTACTGTTACAGTTCAGATGAAGCTCGGGGCTAATCCTGATGCGGCTCTGACTGAGGTTATCTCCAAGGTTAATCAGGTTCGCGGTGATCTGCCGAGTGAAGCTGAAGATCCGGTGATTTCCAAAGGTACAGGTCAGTCTTTTGCGACCATGTATCTGGCTGTACAAAATCCGAATATGACCAATGAGCAGATCACGGAATATATTGATCGCGTGATCCGTCCTCGCATGTCCACCATTGAAGGTGTGGCCGATGCGCAGATTCTCGGTGGTCAGGAATATTCCATGCGCGTATGGGTTGATCCTATCCGTATGGCTGCCCGTAATGTGACTGCTTCGGAAGTTCTGGCGGCGATTAAAGCATCCAACTTCCTGTCGGCACCGGGTAAGACTAAAAACGAATATTTCGCAACTTCAATTACGCTGCGCTCAACATTGCAGACACCTGAAGCCTTTGCGGAAATGCCGATCCGTGCGGATGGCGCAGACATTATTCGTATGCGCGATGTTGCCAGTGTGGAACTGGCTGCGAAAAGCACAGATACAGTTGTGACCTTCAATGGTTCCAGCGGTACGTTTATTGGTGTGTTCCCGACGCCTTCGGCTAACCCGATTGATATGGCGAACGCTGTTACCAAAGAACTGCCAAGCATTCAGGGAAGCCTGCCGCAGGGCATGGATATCGTATTGGTTTACGATGCCACCGAGCAGATTTCTTCTTCGATTGTTGAAGTTTTCAAAACAATTGCTGAAGCGATGATCATCGTTGTGATCGTGATTCTGCTGTTCCTTGGTTCGTTCCGTTCGGTTCTGATCCCGATTGTTACCATTCCGATCTCGCTGATCGGTGTGTGTTTCTTCCTGTTCATTCTCGGTTTCTCGATCAATCTTCTTTCTCTGCTTGCGATGGTTCTGGCCATTGGTCTTGTGGTGGATGATGCGATCGTTGTGCTTGAGAATATCCACCGTCATATTGAAGAGGGCCTGACCCCGATCCATGCTTCTTTTGTGGGCATGAAGGAGATCACGTCTTCCATCGTGGCGATGACCATTACGCTGGCTGCGGTGTTTGCACCGCTCGGCTTTACCGGTGGTCTGACCGGTTCGCTGTTCCGTGAATTTGCGTTCACACTGGCCGGTGCTGTTATTCTCTCCGGTGTGGCGGCGTTGACCATCTCTCCGATGATGTGTTCGCGCATGCTCAAGCATGGTGAATCCAGCAGGTTTGCCCAGTTCGTGGATCGTCTATTCTCGCGTTTTGAAAACGGCTATGAGCGTTGGGTTTCAGGCTCGCTGAACTATCGTCCGGTTACTATGCTGGTTGTTGTGTCACTGGTCGGCGTTATGGCATTCCTGTTCGTCAACACCTCATCGGAGCTCGCTCCGGAGGAAGATTCAGGCGCGCTGTTCTCACTTATCAGTGGTCCTAAATATGCGACAACGGATTATACCAAGCTTTACGCAGACCAGCTTGATGAGCTGACCAAAGATCTGCCAGAGCTGAAAGCACGTTTTAACATTGTCGGTTTCGGCAATGCGACAAACGAAGGTATTGCGCTTTGGGCCCTGAAAGACTGGTCTGAACGCACCCGCTCGCAGAAAGAGATTCAGCAGGATCTGACCAACCGTATTAAAGACATAACCGGTGTGCAGGCGTTTATCTTTGCACCGCCGTCTTTGCCGGGTACCGGTGGTGGTCTGCCTATCTCGATTGCTATTCAGTCGACGGGTTCGTCTGATCAGGTTTTCGAGCTTTCTGAGGAAATCAAGAATGAAGCACAGGCTTCAGGACAGTTCATCATTGTTCAGAACTCCCTGTCGTTCAATTCTCCGCAGACAACGATTGAAGTTGACCGTGAGCGTGCATCCGCAATGGGCGTAACTGTCAGCGAAATCGGTGCGACACTCGGTCTGATGACCGGTGGCGGTAAGGTTGCTCAGTTTGACCGTGATAATAACAGCTATGATATTATCATGCAGGTTCCTGATGAGTATCGTCGCAATCCGTCCAAGCTCGGTGAATTCTATGTTCGCAGTGCTTCGAATGAGATGGTGCCGCTGTCTGCTGTGGTGAAGATTGTTGATCAGGCTTCTCCGACCGCGATTGAGCAGTTTAACCAGCTGAACTCTTCAACGATTTCCGCTTTGCCATTGCCTGGTGTTACAACCGGTGACGGTCTGAAAACGATCCTTGATATTGCCAATGCCAAACTGCCGGAAGGTTTCTTCATCGACTATTCGGGTCAGTCCCGTCTGGAAGTTGAGCAGGGCAATACAATTCTGATCGCGTTCTCGCTGGCGGTTGTTGTGATCTATCTCGTGCTTGCTGCACAGTTCGAAAGCTTCCGCGATCCGTTCATCATTATGATGACCGTTCCGCTGTCGATTTTCGGTGCGATTGTGCCGCTGAACCTTGGTCTCGGTACGCTGAACATCTATACGCAGGTTGGTCTGATTACCCTTGTGGGGTTGATTACCAAGCATGGTATTTTGATGGTGGAGTTCGCCAATCAGCAGCGCCATGAGCATGGATTGAGCCGTCATGATGCGATTATTGCCTCGGCAAAAACCCGTCTGCGTCCGATCCTGATGACAACTGCGGCTATGGCGCTCGGCGTTGTACCATTGATGATGGCAACCGGTGCCGGTGCGGCAGCCCGTTACTCGATGGGTCTGGTGATTTTCACCGGTCTGATCGTCGGTACGATGTTCACACTGTTCGTGGTGCCGATGTTCTACACTCTGATTTCTGCTAAAACTGTCAAACCTCTGGTTTCAGTTCCGACGGAAGAAGAGCTCAAGGCAGAAGTGCAATCTGCCCATCATTGATGTGACAGAGAATAAGAACTGAAAAGGCCGGTCTTTTGACCGGCCTTTTTGTTTGAGGATATTGCATCCGGAGTTATTCAGACAAAAAATACAAAATTATTCAGTCTGATGATTGCAGCCTCTGGTATTGTGTAGTCATTGCTATATATATCATTGCATGACCAAATATTCCGTACTCGATCTCGCGCCGATCACACTCGGCAGCACCGCAGCGCAAGCCATGCAAAACACTGTTGAGCTTGCACAACATACTGAGAAACTCGGCTTCCGGCGTTATTGGCTGGCCGAGCATCATAATATGCCGGGCATTGCCAGTGCGGCGACAGCCGTGCTGATCGGCCATGTGGCCGGAGCCACAAAATCCATCCGTGTCGGGGCAGGCGGTATTATGCTGCCGAACCATTCGCCTCTGGTAATTGCCGAACAATTTGGCACGCTGGCCTCGCTTTATCCTGACCGTATTGATTTAGGCCTTGGCCGCGCACCGGGCACGGATCAGGTGACATCCTATGCCTTGCGGCGCAATTCCAGTTCGGATGCGCAATCCTTTCCGCAGGATGTGGTGGAGTTGCTGAGCTATTTCGGGCAACCGACCACTGATCAGCGGGTGCGCGCCTATCCGGGTTCCGGCCTCAATGTGCCGGTTTGGATTCTGGGCTCCAGCCTGTTTGGTGCGCAACTGGCGGCAATGCTTGGCCTGCCTTATGCTTTCGCTTCACACTTTGCGCCGGGTGATCTGGATGATGCAATTGCACTTTACCGGCACCGGTTTGAGCCATCGCAATATCTCGACAAGCCGTATGTCATGGCCGGTTTCAATGTTTTCGCTGCCGACACGGATGATGAGGCGAAACTGCTTTTCACATCCATCCAGCAGGCCTTTGTGAATTTGCGCACCAACAATGCGGGGCAATTGCCGCCGCCGGTAGAGGGCTATGAGGAAAATCTCGACCCGCGCTTTGTGCCGATCATCAAGGCCGCGCTTGCCTGCTCGGCTGTTGGCAATGTTGAGACTGTACGTAAGGGCATTGATGCTTTTGTTGCGCGTACCGGTGTTGACGAACTGATGATTACAGCGCAGATTTTCGACCATCAGGCGCGCTTGCATTCTTTTGAATTGCTGGCGGAAGCCGTTGGGTTGAAACCGGAATAAGAGCATGGTTGGATTAGCAGTACGAACCAGAGAAACAGGCGCAGTGGCAATATTGCAGGGGCAGGAGAAGCCGGTAATCCACTCGCTGACCGGCGGTGAACTGACACTGGAGAACACTGTCTCCGGTGCGGGTTTCAACGCGATTGATCTGCTTTATGCCTCTCTCTCGGCTTGTCTGGTGATGAGTGCACGCATAGCCGCACGCAAGCTTGGTTTGGTTGAGCGGATCAGCAGCTATGAGGTTAAGGTCAGCGGTGAGAAGACGGAGCATGAGCCATATCGCATCACGCGGTTTGATGTGCAGTTTCTCTTTGCCGGTGATCTTTCTGAGGTTGAACGCCATGAGCTGGCAGAAACAGCCGAAGCCATGTGCACGGTCAGCAATACGCTGAAAGCTAATGCCGAAGTGGCTTTTACGGTCTCTGGATAAATTAAGAAAAAGCCTGCAGCGATTATCACGGCAGGCTTTATTTTTTATCGTTTTTTTAGCTATTCAACTTCAGCCAGTCTGCCAGCGATTTACGGCTGTTGCCGTCGCGGCCGGTAAAGCTTTCAGCAGCGCACATGGAGTTGAGAATGGCTTCCTGTGTGGATTCTGTTGCCGCGCGGAACAGCTGATCAATCTTGTCTTCATTCAGTGCCTGCATGGTCACCAAATCCGATTTCTGATCATGATCAATGGTTACGCCGGTGGTAAAGCCGATAACAATATCACCACTGCCATGACCCCAAAATGCACCAAGACGTGCAATACCTGCACCGCAGCGGCGAATGACGCGCTGCAACTGGCGGTGTTCCAGCGGGATATCCGTTGCCATAATCATCATGATCGAACCTTTTTCCGGTTGATCAGGGAAGTCCGGCGTCGGATGGCGGCCATCCGGCAGTGTCAGATCGCCTTTACGGCCGAAATTGGAAAGCACCAAAGTGCCCAGATGATAGTCTTTGCCGTCCAGCTTGATGCGGCGGGAAGAGGTGCCGATACCGCCTTTAAACCCGAAGCACGTCATGCCTGTACCAGCGCCCACATTGCCCTGTACCACCGCGCCGGAAGTTGCTGCATCAAGTGCCGCGAAGGCGTGCTCCTCAGTAACGGCCATCGCCTGAATGTCGTTAAGCGGGCCGTCATTACATTCACCGACAACTGCATTGACGGTTGAAGTGGTGCGGCCAATATCGCTGTTAGCAGCAATGGCACGCTTGATCAGCGCGTTCACGCAAGTGCCGGTGCTGAGAGTGTTGGTCAACAGGATCGGGGTTTCAAGTGAGCCAAGTTCATTGACCTGCACAAGACCGGCGCTTTTGCCGAAACCGTTGATGGATTCAGAAGCAGCCAGAACTTTCTTTCGGAACAGATTGCCATCATGGGGCAGAATGGCGGTAACGCCGG
This sequence comes from Pseudochrobactrum sp. sp1633, assembly GCF_030376605.1. Taxonomy (GTDB): domain Bacteria; phylum Pseudomonadota; class Alphaproteobacteria; order Rhizobiales; family Rhizobiaceae; genus Pseudochrobactrum. Next base: position 396,213 of record NZ_JARRAE010000001.1, read on the forward strand.
TATTCACATTGCCTTCACGGATAGTAGTGTGGCCGACTTTAACGCCCGGAACATCGGTAATGGCATTATGCGCGCCGGTCGGCATGATGCCGCAAACAATACCAAAATCGCGTGCTGAAGCTGACATGGGGAAATCCTGTAAAATCCGTAATTGCGGGTCGGTAGGAGATGGGTAGAGCCGATAAGCTCTTGATAAAGCCAATAAGCCCTTAATAAAGAATGACAGCCCGACCGGATTCCGGTGGGCTGTCAGCGCATTGTCATCAGGCATTAAAAAGAAACGGCAATATCACTTCTGCGGCGGTATTGCCGTTTCAGTGTGGTGCTAATGCCTGACATATGATCAGTGCCAAGGAATTAAAACGGTCTTTTCCGGGGGAGGCCCAAAAGATCAGAACCGTTTCATGGGGCGCTTGCGATCATTACGGTATCCGGCCAGAATTGCGAAATTATGGCCGGACGAAATTTATATATTCAGAGCAGTCAATTAAGATGAAAGCTTTTTGAAACGCAGTTTTTAACGAAAAACCGGTTCCCGCTTTTTCTAAGCTGCTTTAGCAATCTCGATATATTTTTCCTGCAGGCTGCGAGTAATTGCACCCGGTTTGCCATCGGCAATGACAGTTCCTGCGATTTTCACAACAGGCGTTACAAAGCCGGAGGCACTGGTCTGGAACGCTTCTTTGGCTTTAAAGGCTTCTTCAAGCGTAAAGCGGCGTTCTTCAATCTTCAGGTTCTGCTCTTCTGCAATTTTCAGCATGGCAAGACGTGTGCAGCCCGGCAGAATTGCATTGGAGTTCGGGCGCACGATCAGTGTGCCTTCTGCGGTGATGATGAATGCGCTGGAAGAGGCACCTTCAGTGATATAGCCGTCTTCCTGCATCCATGCGTCCTGACAACCATGAGCGGTTGCTTCCTGTTTGGCAATAACCTGTGCCAGCAACATCACAGTTTTAATGTCGCGGCGCTGCCAGCGGATGTCTTCCACAACATGAATAGCAATGCCATTTTTCTGACCCGCTGAAGATGTCAGGTTTTTGACCTGAGTGTAAGCAACCAGCGTAGGTGCCATATCTTTACTGTAAACAAAGTCACGATCAGCAGCACCGCGGGTGATCTGCATATAAACCACACCTTCGGTGAGGTTGTTACGCTTGATCAGCTCTTTCTGCATGGCGATGATGTCTTCGTCGCTCATCGGCGCCGGTACATCAATCATTTTCAGCGAACGGCCGAGACGCGCCATATGGGCATCATTGTCAACCAGCTTGCCATCGATCACTGCACTGACTTCATAGATCCCGTCAGCAAAAACAAATCCGCGGTCGAATACCGAAATTTTGGCTTCTTCTTCAGGGACATAGGCACCGTTTACATATACAATTCGGCTCACAACGCATTCCTTAGCGTTAAAATTTTATGGGAATCTGTTGTGGGTGAAGCTATGAAAAAAACACCTGCGGAACCAATGCTTTGTTTTTTGAATGTTATGCAAGATTTGCATATTCAGAAAGAAAAATTCCCGATGGGTCTGTATGCGACATATAATGCTGCATAATCCGCTTTATGGTCGTAAATTGAGCAATAACTTTTAAGCACTGCTACCTCATAATCAGAGGTTATGGATACCCTCAATTTTTATACTCTCGCTGCACCGGCCAGTTTGCCTAAGCTGTTCTTTCAGGAATAAAACGGGCGGATGGCGGGATGTCTTCTGTCATGTATAAAAGACGATGCTGTGCAGTCTCAGGAGCGCTTTTTGCTGAAACTGCTAGCTTTTTGAATGATTGCAGGTTTTGCCGGAGGGCCGTAGGCACTTTTGCGAAGCCTGTTTAGGGGAAAAAGGCGTCAGTTTCACCTGAAACAAAAGAACGCTGTAATCCGTTGAAATATCATGGTTTTAACTTTTTCTGCTCGTGCAGAATTAAGCCGTGAGACTGCGTAAGGGGAGAAGCTGCGGGTGAAAACCAGTCAGAAAACCGTTATCCGGCTTGAAAAACTGCAAAAGCATTATGGCGCGCATATTGTTCTCAAAGAGATTGATCTGACAGTAACCTCCGGCGAGGTACTGGCGATCATCGGGCCGTCAGGTTCGGGCAAAAGCACATTGCTGCGTTGCATCAATTATATCGAGCCGCCGGATGCCGGCATTGTCACGGTTGGCGATGTGACCCTGCATGCCGAGAAAAAAGCCTCTGCCAAACAATTGCATGATCTGCGCCATTCTATCGGCATGGTGTTTCAGTCGTTTAACCTGTTTCCGCATATGAGCGTGCTGCGCAATGTCAGTTTGGCGCAGGAGCGCGTGCTTGGCCGCTCTAAAAAAGAAGCAGATGAACGCTCAATGGATTTGCTGGAGAAGGTCGGCCTTGCCGATAAAGCTGCGCAATATCCGATGCGTTGCTCCGGCGGGCAGCAGCAGCGTATCGCGATTGCACGTTCACTGGCGCTTGATCCTAAAGTGATGCTGTTTGACGAGCCGACCTCGGCGCTTGACCCTGAACTGGGGCTGGAAGTGCTGAGTGTGATGCGCAGGCTTGCAGACAGCGGCATGACGATGATTGTCGTGACCCATGAAATGGGCTTTGCGGAGAACGTCTCCGACACAGTGATGGTGATGGCTGATGGCAAGGTGATCGAAAGCGGTGCCAGCCGCGATGTGATGCGCAATCCGCAGACAGAGCGGGCACAGCGCTTCCTCAAAGCGGTGAATGAGCGTTAAATGCTGGCAGATTTCTCTTATATCATTCGCGGATTGCCCTGGACTGTAGCGCTTACGGTCTCTGCTCTGGCCGTTGGCACAGTGCTCGGCCTGATCCTGATGCTGATGCGCCGCTCTAAATTCTGGCCGCTTCGCCTTCTTGCGGTGGCTTATATCAATCTGGTGCGTGGCATCCCGCCACTGGTCTGGCTGTTCGTGATTTTTTTCGGTCTTGGCACCGGCACCATTACCATCAGTCCGTTTATGGCGGCGCTGACCGGTTTCGGCATGATTGCCGGAGCCAATATGGCGGAGATTTTTCGCGGTGGTATGATGGCTGTCCATCACGGACAGTTCGAGGCGGCGGAAGCGCTTAATCTCAACCGTTATCACGCTTTTAAAGATGTGATTGCACCGCAGATGCTGCGTGTATCGCTGCCTTCTGCTGCCAGCTATGCCATTGGCTTGCTCAAAGACAGCGCGATTGCCTCGGCAATTGGTGTGACAGAGCTGGCCTATCAGGGCAGTCAGTTGTCGCAGATGACCTTCCGTGGTCTTGAGGTGTTTGCTGTGGTGGCATTGCTTTACATTCTACTCAGCCTGCCTGTTGCATGGCTGTCACGGACTGCAGATCTCTATCTGCGGGCGAAGGTGGCACGATGATTGATTTTCCGATTGATGATGTCATTTCATGGATGCCGGAACTGCTGGGCGGGCTGGCGCTGAGCCTGAAAGTTACACTTGCCAGTCTGGCGATCGGTATTCCGTTCGGATTGATGCTGGCATTGGGTGTGCAGGCAAAGTCGAAATTGATGCGTGCGCTCAGTCTGGTGGTTGTTGAGGTCGGGCGTGGCGCACCGGCGCTGATCCTGCTGCAATTCATCTATTTCGGATTGCCGAGTGCCGGAATTACCATGACTTCGATTGTAGCGGCGATTGCAGCTCTGAGCTGGAATACCGGTGCCTATACCAGCGAGATCATTCGTGCTGGGCTTGAATCCGTACCCGCGGGGCAGAAAGAAGCGGTGATGGCGCTGAATATGAGCCGCATCGACGGCTTGCGCTATGTGATCCTGCCGCAAGGATTGCGGGTGGCTGTGCCTGCCTTGCTCGGCTTTTCGATCCTGATTTTTCAGGCGACGTCTTTGTGCTTTACCATTGCCATGCCGGAGCTGATCAGCCGTGCCTATGAAATCGGTTCAACAACATTCCTGTATTTTCCGGCTTTGCTGGCGGCAGGCATTCTCTATGCCATGATCTGCATTCCGGCATCCATGCTGGTGAGTTGGGTTGAAAAACGGGCAGATCGTTTCTCGCGATAAATATAACAATAAACATAAACAGTAAGGGGTAATATTATGAAATCAATGGGTAAAATGATCATCGCGGCATCGGTTCTGGCCGGTGCGACAGCTCTGGTAACGATGCAGGCCAATGCGCAGAGCTGCACACCGAAAAACAGTTTTAAAACTGTTGAAGAAGGTGTGCTGACCATCGCTGTGACCACTTATGCACCTTATTCCTATCTTTCGCCGGAAGGTGAAGCTAAAGGCGTTGACGGCGACATCGCCAATAAAATCGCCGAGATGGAATGCCTGAAGGTTAAAGCTGTTGCCGTGGATACTGCTGCGGGTATTCAATATGTGCTGTCTGGCAAAGCCGATATTACCACCGGTGACTGGTACCGCACGGCTGAACGCGCCAAGGTGATGAACCTGTCCTGGCCGCTCTATAATGACCAGATGGGTATTTATACCAAGGAAGGTTTTGAAGAGGTCAAGGATATTGAGGGCAAAAGCGTTGGTACAGTGCAAGGCTATCTCTGGGTTGCTGACCTGAAGAAACTGCTCGGCAGCAATCTCAAGCTTTATCCGAATTCCGTGAGCATGCAGCAGGATCTGGCAGCCGGTCGTATTGCTGTGGGTATTGACGGTTTCTCAACCGGTGTTGTCGCTAAGAAGGCCGGAGCTATGCCGGATATTGAAGTGAAAGTTGCCAAGAGCGATGATCGTGTGAAAGCGACGACTGAGGCCGGACAGGGCAGTTTCCCTTACTCCAAGAAAAACCCTGAACTTGGCGCCGCACTTGATGCAGATATCAAAGTGCTGCATGAGGATGGTACAATCAAGGCTATTCTGACTGCCAATGGCATGGAAGCTTCAGCCGGTGATGTCGGTGAGCCACGTCTGATTGACTAAAATAATGTTGAGACCGGATGATCGAAAGTCCGGTCTCTCTTTTGCAGAAAGTAAGCTCATGGCGCTGGATCATTATTATACGCTCGGTCGTTCAGGTCTGCGGGTCAGTCGGATGGCACTCGGCACTATGACTTTCGGCAATGCAGCTATTCGCGGTATCAGCGGCAGCTGGGGCAGCGCCGATGAAACATCCCGCGCGATATTTGACCATTATACGGATACGGGCGGTAATTTTATTGATACAGCCAATTCCTATGGTGCGGGTGCCAGTGAAAGCCTGATCGGGCAGTTTATGCGTGAGAAAGGCAATCGCGAGCGGCTGGTGCTGGCAACGAAATACAGTAATAGTCTTGAGCCAGGTAATCCCAATGCAGGCGGCAACAGCCGCAAAGCCATGATGCGGGCGGTTGAGGATTCTCTGCGCCGTCTGGGTACGGATTATATCGATCTTTATATGGTGCATACATGGGATCGCATAACGCCTGCGGAAGAGGTGGTGCGCACGCTGGATGATCTGGTACGAACGGGAAAAATCCGTTACGGCGGGCTGTCTGATGTGCCTGCATGGTATGCGGCGCGGGCGCAGACATGGGCGGAATGTCATGCACTGACACCGCTGATCAGTCTGCAACTGCCATATTCGCTTACTGAACGGAATATTGAGCAGGAATTTGTGCCGCTGGCGCAGAATATGGGGTTAGGCATTACTGTCTGGAGCCCGCTGTCTATGGGGCTACTTTCGGGTAAATACCGCGTTGAGGGTGATCGCTGGGCTGGGAAAGGTCGCCTGACTACGGATGCTTCCGGCAAAGGTATGGGGCTGTTTACTCCACGCAATCACGCCATTCTCTCGGCCTTGCAGGATGTGGCAGCAGAGCTTGAGCGTCCGATGGCGCAAGTGGCTTTGAGCTGGGTGCTGAACCGGCCTTCTATCGCGGCGCTGATTATCGGCGCGAGTAAGCTCTCGCAGTTGCAGGATAATATTGCGGCTTTTGAGTTGCATCTGCCAGCGGAACTGAGCGCAAAGCTGGATGCCGCAAGTGCTCTGCCTTCACCGCAACCTTATGCTTTGTTTGATGCGGATTATCAGGCAGGGGTATTGAATACCGGTGCGTCGGTTGGTGATAAGCCTGCCTCTTACGCGCCGCCACAATGGATGCCGAAGGTGGATGATTTCACCTATGGCAAAGGCTGATTTTTATTATTATGAGAGCGGTATATACTACCGCTTTTTTTAAATTTATAGTTTAAGAAATTAAAATAAAATCATGAATTATCATAATTAATGATGTTTCATTTGCTTGGCGCGATACGCAAAATAATAGCGTTTTATATATGAGATTTTTATATCTCTCCTCATTTCCCTCTCTCGAACCACTATGCACTTTGGCGCCATAGTTCCGCCTGATTTCAGCATGTCGCGATGCGCGGTTTTGCTGGAGGTGGCTCTTGCACATATGCGGGGCTGAATTTCAGGAGTTCGAAAAATGGATGTCATCATGATTGCTATAGGCGCCGGATTTATCGGCCTGTCCTATTTCTACGCCCTTGTTTGTGACCGGCTGTGAGGGTGCGTCATGTGGTTTGATTATGTTCTCGGCGGCTCGGTAGCCGCATTGCTCAGCCTCTATCTGCTTTATGCACTGGCCAGACCTGAGCGCTTCTAACACTTTGTTTTGTCGCATTGTCCTACGCAAAACCGTTTCACACTTTTGCTGGAAATGCTTTAAAAGACAGAAAGTATCTTCCAATGACTTTCAACGGAATATTGCAGATTGCGATCCTGTTCGGGCTCACAATTCTGCTGGTTAAACCGGTCGGCGGGTATCTGACCCGCGTGTTCACCGGTGAACGGACTTTGCTCTCGCCGGTTATCGCACCGGTTGAGCGCGGCCTCTACAGGCTTGCGGGTACCCACGAAAAAGAAGAACAACACTGGACAGTTTATGCGGCTTCGCTGCTAATGTTCAGCATTGCCGGTTTTGTGGCACTTTATCTGTTGCAGCGCCTGCAGGGCGCATTGCCCTATAATCCTGCGGGTATGCAGGCTGTGGAGCCGACATCTGCCTTCAATACGGCTGTCAGCTTTATGACCAATACCAACTGGCAGGGCTATGCCGGTGAAAGCACGATGAGCTATTTCACCCAGATGGCCGGTATCACTGTGCAGAACTTTGTTTCTGCTGCGGTGGGGATTGCCGGTGCTATGGCGATTACCCGAGGTTTCTCCCGGTCTTCAAGCAATACAATCGGCAATTTCTGGGTCGATCTGACCCGTGCCACGCTCTATGTGCTGTTGCCGATCTGCATTGTCGGCACGCTTGTGCTGGTTTGGCAGGGTGTACCGCAGAACCTGAGCGATTATACGATTGCGACCACGCTTGAAGGCGCACAGCAGACCATTGCGCAGGGGCCTGTGGCCTCGCAGATGATTATCAAACATCTGGGTACCAATGGCGGCGGTTTCTTCAATGCCAACTCTGCGCATCCGTTTGAAAACCCGACTGCACTGACTAACCTTATCCATCTGCTGTCGATTTTCGTGATTTCTACCGCTATGACCAATGTGTTTGGCCGTATGGTTGGCAATCAGCGTCAGGGCTGGATATTGTTTGCGGTCTTTGGCGTTTTGGTAGTTGCAGGTACGACAGTGCTTTACTGGGCGGAAGCCGGTGGTAATCCGCTGATGCAGGCTCTGGGTGTTGCCGGTGGTAACATGGAGGGCAAGGAAGCGCGCTTTGGTATTGCACTGTCTGCACTGTTCTCTGAAGTGACGACTGCGGCCTCTACCGGTGCGGTCAATAATATGCATGACAGCCTGATGCCGCTTGGCGGACTGGTGCCGATGTTCAACATGCAGATCCCTAATCTCGGCGGTATCGGTGCCGGTATCTATGGCATGTTGCTGTTCTTCATTCTGGCGATCTTTATTGCTGGTTTGATGGTTGGCCGCACACCGGAATATCTGGGCAAGAAAATCGAGGCCAAAGAGGTCAAGATGAGCCTGCTGGCTACGCTTGGACCTTCACTTGCCATTCTTGGTTTTGCTGCATTAGCTGTGGTTCTGCCGCAGGGATTGTCGAGCATTCAGGATGCAGGCCCGCATGGCTTCAGCGAAGTGCTTTATGCTTATTCTTCGGGTGCCAACAATAACGGCAGTGCCTTTGCCGGTCTCAATGCCAATACGCCTTTCTATAATCTCACCATTGGTTTTGCGATGTTGATGGGGCGTTTCCTGCTGATCGTACCGGTGCTGGCCATTGCCGGTTCTCTGGCAGCCAAAAAGACAGTTCCGGTTTCCGCAGGCACATTGCCGACTACGGGTCCGCTGTTTGTCGGTCTGGTTGTTGGTGTGACGATGATAGTCGGTGGCCTGACCTTCTTCCCCGCGCTGGCTCTTGGCCCTGTTGTCGAGCATTTCGCAGTGCTCTCTGGTCAGCTCTTTTAAAGGTGAGACATGGCTAAAAGTTCTTTTCTGATGAGGCAGCTGTTTCAAAACCGTGCGGCGAAACCGGCGAAAAATATGCTGGTAAGTGACGCGAAAAAAGAGGGTTGCCCGAAACTGACCAGCCTTGTGCTGATCCTTGTTCTGGCAATGCTGGGCGGAGTTTTCCTTGTGAAAGCACTGGTTTGAAACTTAAGTCTGAACATTAATTTATCACCCTATATTATTGTAAATACTATGTGGTTTATAAATATTCCGCATAAGATTTAAGACGGAGTGCTCTCATGAGCCAGTCAAAATCTACGAGCATTCTCGATGCCCGTATCCTGCTGCCCGCCATCGGCGGTGCATTTCGAAAACTTGATCCGCGAAGCCTTGCCAAAAATCCGGTGATGTTTGTCGTTGCTGTTGTAACCATGCTGACCACGGTGCTTTTTCTCCGCGATCTGGCAGGCGGCGGATCTGATCTGGGCTTTTCTTTCCAGATCATTCTGTGGCTGTGGTTTACCATTCTGTTTGCCAATTTTGCGGAAGCGGTGGCTGAAGGGCGCGGTAAAGCGCAGGCGGAATCCCTGCGCCGCACCCGCACCGAAACGGAAGCCAAGCTGCTCAGCGGTGACAGTAAAACCAATTACACCATCGTTGCAGGCAATAGCCTCAAAGTTGGTGATGTGGTTCTGGTAGAAGCCGGAGATATCATCCCTTCCGATGGTGAAGTGATTGAAGGTGTGGCCTCGGTCAATGAAGCGGCGATCACCGGTGAATCGGCTCCGGTTATCCGCGAGTCCGGTGGTGATCGCTCTGCGGTGACCGGTGGCACGCAGGTGCTGTCCGACTGGATACGCGTGCGTATTACTGCGGCTGCCGGTTCCACCTTTATTGACCGCATGATCTCACTGGTGGAAGGCGCAGAACGCCAAAAGACACCAAACGAAATTGCACTGAATATTCTGCTCGCCGGGATGACGCTGATCTTCGTGCTCGCTGTTGTGACAATTCCGAGCTTTGCCACTTATGCAGGTGGTTCCGTGCCGGTGATTGTGCTGGTGGCCTTGTTCGTTACGCTGATCCCGACCACGATCGGCGCACTGCTCTCAGCCATTGGTATTGCCGGTATGGATCGTCTGGTTCGTTTCAACGTGCTGGCTATGTCCGGCCGTGCGGTGGAAGCTGCCGGTGACGTGGATACGCTGCTGCTCGATAAAACCGGCACCATTACGCTCGGTAATCGTCAGGCGACTGAGTTCAAGCCTGTGAAAGGTGTGAGTGAGCAGCAACTGGCCGATGCCGCGCAGCTCGCCTCATTGGCTGATGAAACACCGGAAGGTCGTTCCATCGTTGTGCTGGCTAAGGAGAAATATGGCATCCGTGCCCGTGATATGGCCGATTTGCATGCGGTATTTGTGCCCTTTACTGCGCAAAGCCGGATGAGCGGTGTGGATGTGGATGGCAGCTCTATCCGCAAAGGTGCCGTGGATGCCGTGCTGAAATATGTGCAGTCACAGCATGCTCAGGCATCAGGCGCGGCGGGTACAGAAGAAATACAGGGTATTGCCGCATCAATCGCCAAGGCAGGCGGCACACCGCTGGCTGTGGTGAAAGACGGCAAGCTGATGGGCATTGTCGCGCTGAAAGATATTGTCAAAGGCGGCATCCGTGAGCGTTTTGCTGAACTGCGCCGCATGGGTATCCGCACAGTGATGATTACTGGTGATAATCCGATGACTGCTGCCGCGATTGCTGCGGAAGCCGGTGTGGATGATTTTCTGGCGCAGGCAACACCGGAGAACAAGCTGTCGCTGATCCGCGAAGAGCAGGCCAAGGGCAAGCTGGTGGCAATGTGCGGAGACGGTACTAACGATGCTCCGGCACTGGCGCAGGCCGATGTGGGCGTGGCGATGAATACCGGTACGGTGGCTGCGCGTGAAGCGGGCAATATGGTCGATCTTGATAGTGATCCGACCAAGCTGATCGAGATTGTGGAAATCGGCAAGCAATTGCTGATGACACGCGGTGCGCTGACAACCTTCTCGATTGCCAATGATATTGCCAAATATTTCGCGATTATTCCGGCAATGTTCCTCGCTTTCTATCCGCAGCTTGGTGTGCTGAATATTATGGGGCTGCATAGTCCGCAGAGCGCCATTCTCTCGGCAATCATCTTCAATGCCCTGATTATTGTGGCGCTGATCCCGTTGTCGCTGCGCGGTGTGAAATATCGTGCCGTCGGTGCCGGTGCGCTGCTGAGCCGTAATCTGATGATCTATGGTCTTGGCGGGATTATCGTGCCTTTCGTTGCCATTAAGCTGATTGATATGGCGATTGCTGCTCTGGGTCTGGTGTAAGGAATAAACGCATGTTGAAACAATTACGTCCTGCTGTGGTGATGATTGTCAGTCTGACAGTAATCACCGGTATTGCTTATCCACTGGCTATGACCAGCGTGGCGCAGACCCTGTTTCCCTCTCAGGCTAATGGCAGTTTGATTGTGAAGGAGAATAAGGTGATCGGCTCATCACTGATCGGCCAGCAATTCACTTCTGAGCGTTATTTTCATGGTCGGCCGAGTGCTGCGGGGGATGGTTATAATGCTGCATCCTCCGGCGGCTCCAATCTGGCGCCAAGCAGTGCGGCATTGCTGGAGCGGGTGAAAGCCGATGTGGCAAAGCTGCAAGCGGAAAACCCCGGCCAGTCGTTGCCGGTTGATCTGGTCACCGCATCCGGCAGCGGGCTTGATCCGCATCTGACGCCGGAAGCAGCCTTGTTCCAGATCCCGCGCATTGCCAAAGCGCGCAGCATGGATGAGGCACGGCTGAAAACACTGGTCGAGGCGCATATTGAGGAAAGAATGCTGGGGCTGATCGGTGAGCCGGTGGTGAATGTACTTGCGCTTAATCTCGCGCTGGATCAGGTTAAGTGAGCAATATAACAGGCAGGATAGCTCTGTATGAATGACGACAGTTCGCGCACCGGCGATAACAGACCGTTGCCGGAAGCCTTGCTTGCCAAAGCCGAACAGGAAACACGTGGCCGCCTCAAGATATTTCTCGGGGCGGCTCCGGGCGTTGGTAAGACCTATGAAATGCTGATGTCCGGCCGCGCTCTGCTGACAGACGGTGTTGATGTGGTGATCGGTGTGGTGGAAACCCACGGGCGGCAGGAAACACTGGCGCTGACAGAAGGCTATGAGATTATCCCGCGGGCGCGTATCGACTATAAAGGACACGTGCTTGAGGAGATGGATCTGGATGCGGTGCTGGAACGCAAGCCGCAGCTGGTGCTGGTGGATGAGCTTGCCCATAGCAATGCTGCTGGCAGTCGCCATCCCAAGCGCTATCTTGATGTTGAAGAGCTGCTGGCCAACGGCATTGACGTTTATACCACGCTGAATATTCAGCATGTGGAGAGCCTTAATGATGTTGTGGCGCAGATCACCCGCATCCGCGTGCGCGAAACCGTGCCGGACAGCATTATCGACCGCGCCGATGATATCGAGATTGTTGATATTACGCCGGAAGACCTGATTAAGCGCCTGAAAGAAGGCAAGGTCTATCTACCCAAGACTGCGAAACGCGCGACACAGAATTACTTCTCTGCGGGTAATCTCACCGCTTTGCGTGAACTTGCGCTGCGGCGCACGGCGCAGCGTGTGGACGACCAGCTCCTTAGCCATATGCAGGCCAATGCCATATCGGGGCCGTGGTCGGCAGGCGAGCGTGTGCTGGTTTGTATTGATGAGCAGCCGCACTGTGCGGCGCTGATCCGCTATGCCCGCAGGCAGGCAGACCGGCTGCGAACACCGTGGACAGCGCTCTATGTGGAGACATCGCGTGCTGCCGCACTCTCCGAGGAAGAGAAAGATCGTATTGCAGCCACCTCGCGGTTAGCAGAACAACTGGGCGGTGAAATCATCACGCTGACCGGTCATGATGTGGCGCAGGATATTATAAACTACGCGCTGACTCATAATTTCAGTCATATCGTTATCGGCAAGCCGAATAAATCCCGTCTGCGGGAGATTTTTGAAGGTTCGGTCTCTCATGACCTGATCCGCAAGGCAGGCAATCTCAGCATTCACATCATTTCCGGTGCGCAGCAAGTTGTGCCGCCCGTGCGGCAGGTGGCTGTGGCACAGGATAAGGCATTTTCGCTGCGGCCTTATTTGCTCAGTCTCGGCTATATTGTGATCGCGCTGGTTGCCGGTACATTGCTTGATCATGTGCTGGACGTGCGTAATATCGCGCTGGTGTTTCTGATGGCGGTGCTGGCGACAGCTGTGGCTTCAGGTCTGCGGCCTGCCTTATTTGCTTCGCTGGTTAGTGCATTCGCTTTCAATTTCTTCTTCTTGCCGCCGCTCTATACGTTGCACATTGCAGGGCCGGAGAGCGTGATTGCTCTGGCGTTTTTCATCTGTGTGGCGCTGGTCGCCAGCAATCTGACTGCGCGGGTACAACGTCAGGCTCTGGCGGCACGCAACCGCGCCAGAACCACGGAAGGGCTCTATCAGTTCAGCAAAAAGCTGGCTGGTGCCGGAACTCTGGAGGATGTGCTCTGGGCAACGGTTTATCAGATCGCGGCCATGCTCAAAGTGCGCGTGGTTGTGCTGTTGCCGGATGAAGGCGTGGCCAATACCAGTATTTCCGTGCGTGCCGGTTATCCGCCAGATGACACACTGGTCGATGCGGATATTGCCGCTGCACGCTGGGCATGGGAGCACGACCGCCCCGCAGGACGCGGCGCGGACACGTTGCCGGGTGCCAAGCGGCTTTATATGCCTCTACGCACCGGTGGCAATACAATCGGCGTTGTAGGGCTGGATGATGACCGCCAAGGGCCGCTTCTGACGCCGGAGCAGCAAAGACTGTTCGATGCGCTGGCAGAGCAGGCAGCGTTGGCGATTGCCCGTATTCAGCTGGTGGATGATCTGGATCGCGCCCAGCTTGCTGTTGAGGCTGATCGTTTGCGCTCGGCCTTGTTGACCTCTATCTCTCATGATCTCAAGACGCCGCTGGCAGCCATTCTCGGTGCTGCCGGTACACTCAAGGATTATTCCGGCTCATTGCCTGATCAGGATCGCGGGGAGCTTTTGACCACTGTTGTTGATGAGTCTGAGCGCCTCAACCGCTTTATCGCCAATTTGCTGGATATGACGCGGATTGAATCCGGTGCCATGCAGCCGAATAAGTCATTGCAATATCTGGGCGATATTGTCGGCAGCGCATTGAAGCGCGCTGCAAAAATCTTGTCGCATCACCATGTTGAGACGGACATTGCTGCTGATTTGCCGATGCTGAAACTTGATCCGGTGCTGTTTGAGCAGGTCTTGTTCAATCTTCTTGATAATGCTGCGAAATATGCGCCGGAAGGCACGCTAATCAAAATTCAGGCAGGCTCCGAGCAGGGCGATGTGGTGCTGCGTATCGTGGATGAGGGCGGGGGTATCCCTGTTGGCGATGAGAGGCGGGTTTTTGACAGTTTCTACCGTGTGCGCAAGTCCGATCAGGTGCGTGCCGGTACGGGGCTGGGGCTGGCGATCTGTAAAGGCTTTACAGAAGCAATGGGCGGAACAATTACAGCAGGAAACCGCAGCGACGATTCCGGCCGCAGCGGTGCCGTTTTTACAATCAGATTACCGTTGAACACTTGTGCCGAGGCTATGAGTGACATTGGCAGTACAGAAGAAAGATCATTTTCCTGATGACGCAGAACATTATCAAAATCCTCGTCGTGGATGATGAGCCACCAATCCGCAAACTATTGCGCGTGGGGCTGGGAACAGAAGGGTTTTCCATCCTTGAAGCACCCTCCGCGACAATCGCTAAGGAAATTATGCGTGATGACCGGCCTGATCTGGTGCTGCTGGATTTAGGCCTGCCGGACATCTCCGGCCATGATTTGCTGGCGCAATGGCGCTCGGAGCTGATTGATCTGCCGGTGATTATTCTCTCAAACCGCACGGATGAGGGTGGGATCGTGAAAGCGCTGGAGCTTGGTGCGGATGATTATGTGACCAAGCCGTTCGGTATGAAGGAGCTTGCCGCACGAATCCGCGTGGCACTGCGCCACAAGCTGCAAGAGCAGGGCGAGAAGCCGGTCTTCCAGACGGGTGAGCTATCGGTTGATCTGGTGAAGCGCATTGTGCGACTTAAAGGGCAGGAGATTAAGCTTTCGCCTAAGGAATATGATATTTTACGTATCATGGTGCAGCACGCAGGCAAGGTGCTGACCCATTCATACATACTCAATCAGATTTGGGGCGGTATGAGCGATGTGCAATATTTACGCGTCTATGTGCGCCAGTTGCGTCAGAAGCTCGAAGAATCGCCGGATCAGCCGTTTTATATTCTGACAGAAACAGGCGTTGGCTATCGCTTGCGCGAAGGGGATATTTGACTGAGAGTTTCGTCAGGGGTTTCTATAATCTCTGACGAAACGTAATCATATGCGTGTCAAAGTGTTCTGCATCAGCAGTGCGTTACGATAATTTGTTTTGGTGAAGTGTGCAGACTTATGAACTCTTAAAGAAGAGTGGCTCCCCGGGCCGGATTCGAACCAGCGACCAACCGGTTAACAGCCGGTTGCTCTACCGCTGAGCTACCGAGGAACAGTTGCTCTGCATTTGCATGACAGCCGTATAGCAACGCAAAATGATCTTGCCAAGCCCTAATTTTGATATTCTACAGGTAAAAAGCAGATTTATGACGGAAGCGGATATTTCCTGTGCGGACAGAGCAGCAGCCGCGCAACGAAAACAATAATAATCAGTGATTTCAGATAATTAAGAGATGCGAATGAAAAGCATGCAAGTATCCCGCTAGAGATATTTCTTTTGCATTTTAGTTTTGAAAAATTGCACGCTCTTTATGAGAAAAGAGTGGCTCCCCGGGCCGGATTCGAACCAGCGACCAACCGGTTAACAGCCGGTTGCTCTACCGCTGAGCTACCGAGGAACAGGTGCTCTTGCTTTCAGCGATTTGGCGTATAGCAAAAGCTTTTCGGTTTTGCCAAGCCCTTTTTCGCTTTTTTATCAGGATTCTAGCGGAATAGTTGGTGAGAGGCATATTTCAGGCATTAAAAGGCCTGATATGGGACTCATAGTTTTTTGAATTGGCAGATTTCAACGTCTTAAAATTGCAGATTTGATTGCTGCACGCATAAAAATAAACGGAATCAAACATATCGGGTGGAATCTCAGGATTGATTCCGGGTTAAAATAAAAATGTCGCTTTGCGGGCTGCGGTGTTTTTTTGAAAGAAACGCCACTTATATAATAGCGCTATAAACATACGATATAACTGAAAACAGGACTGACAGATTGTACAATCCAGATGCCGATCCAAAAGTGGCAGCAGAACAACCGGATATTGAGAAGGGAGTCGATGGGAAACATCGGATAAAGCTGTTTGGCAAAACCTTACCGCTTCCGCAGTCGGTCTGGTTGCGACGAATTCTGGGTGGCGGTTTGATCGTTGGTGGCGTGTTCAGTTTTCTACCAGTGCTGGGTGTCTGGATGCTGCCGCTCGGGCTGATTATTCTTTCGCGCGATTCCAAACGTATAAGGCGGATCAGACGGAAATCTGAAGTCGGCTTGATGCGCCGTTGGCGGGAATACCGTGCGCGGAAAAAAGCTGAGAAAGCGGAACTGCCGGAATAACCGGTTTTGTTGGTGCGTGAGCCCGCATATAATGCGCAGAAATATCCGCTATCTGTATTATTTTGATAAGAAATTTAATTTTTCACAGAAAGCACGGTCGGGACACTTGACGAGTCATCTGGCTTAACCTATTCAGCACTCAACCACATACGGATGGCCTCGTGGCGGAGTGGTTACGCAGAGGACTGCAAATCCTTGCACGGGGGTTCGATTCCCTCCGAGGCCTCCACCTTTAAAATCAAGCACTTAACTCAGTTTTTGATGTAGAAGATTTTTAGACTAAAGCGGCTCTGGTGACTCATTGGTGACTCACTAAATACATTTTTGAATGTAGTCCCGCTCGAAACGCCCCTCTTTATTCCAGCCGTAGAAGACCCCTGAAGAGCGTTTGATTCGAGCTGGTGCATGGCGCTGAAAACAATGCCGCGCTTGCTGGTGGGGCAGGTTAAGGGAATGCGGCGCTATCTGATCTCAACCAGCTGAAACACAATCCGGCTCATACCGTCGCGTCTTGCGCTGACGATCTCAAAGGAGCGAGGGTCACCGCTTATGCTGATCCGGTCGGCCTGTTTGGCTTCGTCGGCCAGTGGATAGCTCACACGGTCAACGCTAAGTTCGAAAGTATGCCCTGTCGCAAGGGTGTGAAGGTCGTTGCCGCTGCGTTCGCGTTTTCCAATTTCAACAGCTTGATAAACGTCATTTTCCTCAAAGACAGCTTTTCCCGTCCAGCTCACTCGATTTGGGTCTGCAACCGGTCGGCCATTAGGGCTACGCAGAGCCGGGCTGCAAGTGAACTCATTTGCAAACTGCCGGTCGATTGTTCGGCTCAGCGTCTGTTCTAGGCGGTCGAAAATGGACATGGCAGTTCCTCTGTGAAAATGCCCTTGCACCGGGTTGTGCTCGGTACAAGGGCTGGATGCCACCACTGCCACGGAGCGGCAGCTGGCTTGTGGGGTGATTATTTTGAATACTCACGATCACCGGCGCGAGCCCCAATCGCTTGGGAAGCACCCCACCGCCGCAAAGTGGTGGGGATCTCATTGACCTTAGAGGCCAGCGTTTTTATAGGCACCTCTGAAGTCGATCACGCCGGCGCCGAAATCCAAATGAACACGGAAGTCAGTGCCCAAGGACTCAAACCCTTCGCGGTAAGCAATCTGCGGCCCCGGAGCACTGGAAAGATGCGCCCATTCGATAACTGGCGCATTCGATGGTGCGGCAAACACATAGAAGGATTTGTCATCTATACGCGGCTCAACCAGAAGCTCGAGACGTCCACCGAATGGGTTGACGTCGCTGGTTGTTGCAGCTGCCAGAGTTGCGAGGATCTTTTCCGCCTCAGTCTCCAGCTCTGGGCCGACAAGCAAGAATGACGGCGTTACACCAGCGATAAGTTTGCCGCCAAAAGCCTTCTGCTTGCGCATGGACTTACGGGCTTCCGATAAGGCTGCAACATCCAATGCGCTACCGGCTGCAGCCAAGTTCTTATGGTCAGCGTGGAACAGCGCCTTCGAGTCCTCACCCACCTTTGGATTGGACAGCAGTAGACCGACGACGATCTGATTTTCGGTTTCAGCGGCTGAACGTCCGGCAGCACGAGACCAGTCAGCAAGGCCGGACAAGTCATCGTTGATTTGCGCATTGCGGCTCAGGCTGAAGATTCTGGCAAACGTGGACAAACCATAGCTTTCGGCTGCTTCACTGCGTGAAGTGGCTTTGATCTCACCAGATTCATTCAATGGCGCAAGTGTGTCGATATCACCGATTTTGATCTTCTGCGCCTTACGGAAATCGCTCATGGTCGTGGAGCGGCAAAGGTGCTGCTTAATCGGGCTTTGCGCGGCCTCATATTGCGCCATTAGAATGCGCTCGCCAGCGCTCTGCAGAAGAAGCGGGAAATCGCTCGTGGTGTGCTGTCCGTATGAGCGCGTACTACCGCCGCCGAACACCGCGTCACGCGAAAGGTTCTGGGTGCTTATGCCGGCTGCTTCAAGCGAGGCACGGGCATGCTGCTCAAGTGTCCAGGACATGTACTGTCGAGCGCGTTCTGAAGGCTTATCGCCGCTCATACGGCAAGTCAGAGCCTCAATGCGGGCTTCGGCTTCATCACTGCGCCCATCCATGCCTTGGGTTTTTACATGGGGAAATGTAGGTGATTTATTTTGGTGCTCCACCAGAATACTCAGAAGCTCTGAGCGGACATCGGCCTCGGTCATGCCACGTTTGATTTTGGCTTGCAGCTGGTCAGAATATTGTGTGTTGCCGGTGGTAGTGGCTAATTCAACGGCAAACCCACGGACTTCACGTAGGTTCATGCTGCGATTTGAGGATTCATCGTTATTGCGCTGCTCATCATTTTCAGTTTCATGCTGGTCATTACGAATATAATTGCGTTTGGCTGGGTGTGTCATGTTGTTTTCCTTAAGGGATCTCGTTTTAGCAGTCGGATCTGCGGGTACGGGCACGACTGAGATTTCCATTGGTTGCCAGCGAGTTGCGGTAACGGTCGCAATGCTGCCCTGCTGAGGCTCGGTGCGTTCGGTTGTTAGAATTTTGTAGCCAACTGAGATTGGTAAGGCGTGACCGTCCTTCAGATCTTGGAGCAATTCTTCTGCTTTGGCGCGGCGGCTCAGCTTGACGGTCGCGGTCACTTGGCCAAGCTCAAACTTGATGGAGTTTGGCAATACCGTGCCTAAACGATCATCAAGGCTGTAAGCGCCGTGGCTGTCCAAAAGGCTCATGTTGTCGGCGCGGCTCAGATCGAGATTGTCACGGCCACACAGTAGGATCTCATCATAATGGCCCTCATCCCAAGAGTAGCGACGTACGGGCTGCTCACTGGCGAAAACCACTTGAACTGTGCGATCTTCGACATTCAGAGAACCGGTTACAGCGGCAGCACGTGTGAGCATTTCAGGCTGCTGATGTCTGCTCATGCCGCTTCCTTCCGAGCTAAGATTGCTTTCATCGCCGCAAGACGCTCAGAAGCACGGGCAACAAATTCATGTAGCGCCAGAACAATGCTCATCGGGTGCACGTCGAGAACTGCCTCAAGATGTCGGCCTGTCAGTGTTGGGACTATGACGTCGCGTTTTGTGCCTTCGATGAAAACCAACCAAGCACGGCGTGAATTGTCACCAGCTGCATAACGGACTTCACTTGAAAAGCGCGAAACCAGCTCACAAGCTCGATTAGTAACCAGCCCAGCATGCTGGAGCTCTGCGGCTGTAAGGATCATCACGCACGCTTGATCAGATAGCGCCTGATCTCCAATGTGCATGGCCTTGCGCAGTCTGTGCACTGACATTTCGGAAATGCCGAGTTCACGAGCAATGTCTGCTTGGCGTATTTGCCCCATCGTAGTTTTTCCTTATCGAATACACTGTGTTGATAACATAAATCGGTGTAATCTGATAGTATAAATTAGAATGCAAATATAAATACGATACGTATTAGAGGTATTACTTATGACCACAAGAACAGCGGCACTTAGACTTCAACTGATCGATGCCATTTCAGGGCCTGCAAAAGGGTCATCAAAGGCGCTTAGCGGCCTTGAGGGCTCAATCTCAAAGCTCGGCAAGGGTGGCATGAAGGGCGCTAAAAACCTTGTTAACCAGCTGGAACACCTAAGACAAAAGTCCGCTGCTGTTGGACGGTTCTCAGCGTTGCGCCGTGGCACGGCTGCAGCCTTTGGTGAGTTTCGATCCGCTCGCGCTAATGTTAAGGCGCTCGAGGCAGCTCTCTCCTCTGCCACCAAGCCAACCGCCAAAATGGCGTCGGATTTGAAAACAGCCCGAGCTGCTCTGACAATGACGTCGGCCGCATTCAATCAACAGCGCACTGCTGCTCGCAATGCGGAGACCTCGCTGAGAACGTTCGGACTCAATAGCCGAACCGCAATCAGCACATCTCAAGGCGAGATCCGTCGTCAAATGGCGCTGACTATTAGCAAAATGCGCCAAATGCGAACTGAAGCTGCAAAGCCGATGCCAATTCGTAAACAAGCAATAGCGGCCAGCAATCGTTCTGGTGGCTACGGGTTTGCGGGAACCGCCGCTGGTGCATATGCGGCAGGAGCAGTCATAGCGAATCCCGTTCGCAAGGCCCTTTCTTACGATGAGCGACTGACGTACTTGGCTGGTACTATGGCTGATGACGGTAGCGCTGCGGACAAGCAACTCGCAAAACAGGAAGCCTCTGACGCTATTCAGCGTGCTATTCAGATCGGTGGCGGTCGTCGTGATGATGCACTGGCTGGTCTGGATACGCTCGTCGCGTCCGGCGTTATGGCTAAAGATGCCGCAATGCGTGTCTTGCCTACCGTCCAGAAAGCGGCTTTTGCGAGCGGTGCAAACACGGAAGACATTGCAAAATCAGTTGTCGCGATGATCGTCAATGGCGTCGAGCAGGCAGACATTCCCTTCGCTTTGGACAAGATGCTCAGGGCGGGACAATCTGGCGGATTCGAGCTGAAAGATCTTTCGCGATGGCTTCCAGCCCAAATGGCTTTGCTTCGCGGTAGCGGCATGACAGGTATCGACGCAGTCGAGTATCTTTCGGCTGCTAACCAGACGCAGCTGAAAACAGCTGGCAGTACCGATGAAGCCGCAAATAATCTGATCAATGTTCTTCAAAAGCTGAATAGCCGCGAACTGCAGAAAACAATGTCAGACCAAGTGAAGGCACGCCCGGGAGATCCGACGCTGACAGACGGCGGCTTTGACTGGCAAGGCTACATGATCCGACGGCGGCAGGAAGGTGTTGCTGCACCGGAGGCGTTGACTGAAATTCTTAATCGCCAACTCGAAGATGATAAGAGATATCAGGCCCTTCTGGCAGATGCTCGCAATGCAAAAACTCAAAGCGAACGTATAAAAAATATCGACGGCGCCACCTCCATCGCAGAAGGCTCCGCGTTTGGCGCCCTGTTTGCAGACCGCCAGGCGTTGTTTGCTTCGATCGCGCTGCAAGTCTACAAGTCTGAGCAAAAGGCAATCGAGGCGAAGCTGGCTACCGCTCGTGGTGCGGTTGATGTCGAGTCCCAGTTCGTTCGTTCACAAACGTGGAGCAAGACGCAGGATTCGAGCAGCGCTCTCGACCTAGCAAATGAGAAAACTTTCGATGCCGTTTCAGGGCCGCTTGGATCACTCGCTGAGAAGATTGCCGAAACGAGTCGTGCATTTCCGGCGCTAACCACGGCAGTCTATGGAATTGCCACAACGTTGGGTGCCGTTGCCGGGGCCGGGATTGTGGGTGGCGTTGTCGGCGGCCGGTTAGCAGGTGGACGAGCTGGCCTCCTTGGCGCTGGCGGCGGTGCTACATCGCGGCTTGTTCGGACTACGAGGGTACTTGGCCCTGCGGCCGTGATAGCTGGCACCGGTCTGGATGTTTATGACGCTGCCAATGATCCGAAACTCACGCAAGCCCAGAAGTCGGAACGGTACACGCGAGCCGGTACCGGTGCCGGTGGCGCTTTGGCCGGCGCAAAAGCCGGAGCTGCGCTTGGAGCATATGGCGGACCATGGGGTGCTGCAATTGGTGGTGCGGCTGGTGGCGTTGGTGGTTACTTCGTGGGCGATGCTGTCGGGGAATATCTGAGCGGGGCATTCACCTCAAAGGATCCAACGCGAGCAGCTGGTGACCAGCTCGCTCAGGAAACTATGAAATGGCACATCGCTGCACAGCAAGGGATGAGGGATTACGTCCACGCCCTCGCACAAGGTGGGGATGAGGCAGAGGCCAAGGCCGCGGTTATTGCCGCAGAAATAGAGCGGATTATGTCGTTCGAAGCTAATCCAACTGTTGCAACCGCAAGCCTAGAGCGAGCTCTTGGTCTGGCCCGACAGGTCGCGGCCGTCATCAGTGGCAATCCGGCAGTGGCAGCTCCTCCTTCCGGTGGCGGTGCGTCTATCAAGGTCGATGGTGCGAGAGCCAAAGGTGGTCCAGTCCGCAAGGGTGGCGTCTACCGTGTCAACGAGGAAGGCGAAGAGCTGTTTGTGCCAGGCACTGACGGCACCATCATTCCGCACGGCGCAAGCCTCAGCAGCGGTCGTCGCAGCGGTGGGCCAGTTTCAGTGGTCAATCACAATAAATTTGAGATCAATGTGTATGGCGGTGGCGATGAAAAAGCGGCTCACCGATTGGCACAGATTATCGAGGGAAAACTTTCGCGGTCAGCACAGACGTTGTTCGGTGGTCTGAAGTTCGGAGATTTCTGAATCGAAAATGGCGCCTCTGCATTTCACAGGGCGCCATTTTCGTTATGCCGCTGGGGCTTCGTTCGTGGCCTTTTTCGATCTCCGAGCCCGCGTTTGCTTCGTACCAAATCCAACAGGGCCCGCCGGTGGCGATGCATGTGAATTGAACAGGTGAACTCGTACATCGTCGGCGGTAGCACCACGCCGGATCATGTCGATGGCGACGTTCATCCAAGCGCAGAATGTCGCTTCAGCCCCATCCAGGGCGCGGTTTACAAGCGCTAGGTCCTTTTTCCCTTGGGGCCAAAGCGTATTGATAAGTGCTCGCTCAGTGCTCTGGATTGATTTCCGGCCAGCTAATTCGATGGCTGAAATTGCGTGATGGAATGCCTCAATTGAGATTGCGTCGCCTCGTTCAATCGCGAGTTTTTCCAAAAAGCGTGCATGTTCTGCTTGCTCACGATGCTCACGGCGTTGTCGTGCCGGCGAGTTGGTTTCAGCTTCACGATGAAGGTTATACGCCCTGAGGCTGTCAGCGAGCTTGTACTGGCCGCGCTTTGATCCGCGTACGAGACAACCGGCCTGAGCAAGCTGACGGACACGCGGCTCAGACAAGTCCAGCATTGCAGCAATTTGCGCTGAAGTTACTTGGATTTCATTGAAATCATTCATTTTTTAGCTCCAATGATAATGATAATAGATTTGTTTTGCGTGGCACGAGTGTCACATCACACGGTGCCGCCGACCCGCGGTACCGCCCCTCCCCCCGAAAGAACCTATGCCCTACGGGGGTGCTGTGGCTCATACAGGACCGATGCGGGGTATTGCCCCAGGCTGGGCATTCAAGAATGAAACCAATTCGCGTTGAGCTCTGCGTGCCTCGTGCTCGGTGGTAAACAGCCTTGATGAGGTCAGTTTCCCATTAAGGCGAACTGCCACCAGATGGGCCCCCCATGGCTCACATGGGACTGTCAGGCTTGTGCCGTCGATCTCAACCGCGTGCCCTGTGACTGTCGCGATGATCGTCTGTATGCTGAATGTGGGGCCAAGGGGGGCGGTCATGGCTGCAACCTCTCGCCTTCGGCTCTAGCCTCTGCCTGTCCCTCTATGGGCTCTGATATGGTGCCTGTTTGATTTTCTATGGTGGGTGGCCTTTTTCTCTGAAGGGGTGGCATGTCATTTTCACGGGCTACGAGCTGCATGGCGCAAGCAAATGTTCGGATGATGCTGCATGGCTGGGTCATGATGCACCTCCCGCTGTCTTGCGGTCGAATGACAGGACGCGGCTATGTCCACGGGACAGGCAATCGAGTTCGGTGATCCGCTCATTCAGAGCTGACAGAAAATCATCTGCACGTTTGAAGGCTTCCCATCTCTTCAGTCCTGCTCTGGCGGCTTCTGAGATGATCTGTGTCTCAAGCTGTCGAATACGTTTTGCTCTGTGAGCTGGCCTTATTTTGCGGATCTCGGCAGCCTCTAGACGAATAATAACCTCGTAATCATGCGGGAACATATGAATTATACATTTCATGCGATTGCCTCCATGTGCCTAGAGCCAAGTCCTGGACCATCAGTGCATTGTATAGACCTATCAACCTGCACAACGATAACCGGATGAGTTATATGATTGGATGAAATCCCGCGAAGCGGTGTATTGTTATGTTCTCTGTTAAGTGACTCCCCACAGGAACCTTCAAGGGTTCCTCCCAGGAACCTGTTGCTGTTTTGCAACGCATTAAATTGAGCGGCTTCTTCATTCCATTTATCGATCGGATTAAGCCTGTAAGCGGTGCCTCTAAGTGATCTTCGACTGACATTCACGGCGAGCTTTCGCTGCTCTTCAGGCAGGTTTTTAACTTTGACCGGGCTTAGAGCTCCAATCTCAAATGAGCGACGGAGTGCCTTGCCAAAGTTTGAACCTCGGGAGTATCCAAGCTCTGCAGCAATGCGCTCCTGCGACGGCCATGCATAGCGGTGCTGATGATTTATGTGCGACCAGATACGCAGTGCGGCGATCTTTTCGTGTGCGGTCATTTCTGGATGAATGATAATGCTATCGTGCCATTGCTTGAGCACAGCATAGCCAGAGGCCACCTGTTGCTTCTCAAACTTGCGAACAATCTTGATTATTTGACCTTGATCGAGCCCGGATTGCTCAGCGAAAGTGTTAACATCCCAGCGAAGGAACTGCTCAGCATCAAAACCCGGCTGTTGGAAAAGCTGGTGCAGCTTAGCCTGCGCTAAATCTTGTGGGCTTGCCTGATCAGAGTAGCCCTGATACATTTCGGATTGATTGAACTTGCTATCTGCCTCTGCTCCGGCTGCTACCGGGCAGGGGCGTTTCTTTGCGGTGGCGGTCATATGCGAGCCCCCCGTTTCTTGGCAATGAGGTCATTCAAAAGTTCTTCCGCTTGCCAATCACACAAACCCGGACCCGCGATCAGCGTACCGTATGTGTTGCAGTCTATTGTCCAGCCCCCAGTCGCAAGACGAGTTTTGCTCGCATATAATCCGAGGCGCTGGGCCTTCCGGCGAATGCGCATTTCTGTGGCAACCTGACCGCGCCGGCCTTTCTCGTTGAAGTTCAGCAATGTGGATTTCGAGAGGTGGGGCGTTCTCATCGGGCTTCTCCTTCCGACAACTCGCAGACGCGGCGTTCCATATCGCGAGCGAGCAAGTGAATTCGCTCGGCGTGTTTCGCCGAAATGATGATGACTTGCTGGCCGTTGAGGTCTGAGACGATGCTCAGGTGATCACTCACGAGATTCCCTATAAGCCCGGATACGGTCTTGAGATCTTCTATGCGCTCGACGTGATTGAGGGTCATCGGGCCGCCCTCACTTCACGGGCTGCAGGGTCAACGATGCGACTGCGGGCGAACTCAACAAGCCATTCGCGGCGGTAGAACACGCGACGGCCAATTTTGAGAAACCGGGGGCCTTTGGATTGGGTGCGCCACACGGTTAACGTGCGTGGCACGAGCTTCAAAAGATCTGCTGCTTCTTCTTCGGAGAGAAGGCCGTCTAGATCGTCGAAGTGTTCTGTACTACTATTTGGGGTGTTCATTGTTTAGCATCCTTTAGTTGTTATTCGTGAAGAACCTCGAATAACAACTAAGATGCCTTAAACATGCTGTGACCAACCAGAAGATTCGTAAATATTAGCTTTGGCAAATTTCATATTTGATGAAATTATATTGGTCAGATATTGATTTTATTGAGCATAAATCCTGTGGATAACTTTCGACTTGTATTGCTTATCTAATAACTAAATACGTTGCGTATTGTATTTCTATACGTTTCGTACTTTCCGAGGCTTGCTTGGTGACGTTGTTGCTTGCTTCCGGATAGGTGTTGCACCTTGTTTTTCGACTGCTCCAGCCATTGCTGCGGCCATGCGGTCGCCAACATCCTGCGATGCTTTCGAAGCTGGGGCGTCAGTTAGATGGACATATCTCTGAGTTGTGGCGGCCACGGTGTGCCCGAGCAGAGCGCCAATCATCGGCAGGTTATGACCAGCCAAGGCGGCTTCAGACGCGAACGTGTGACGTGCATCGTATAGCCTCACGTCATCTAGTCCGGCCAATTTGCGAACATCACCCCAAGAGTTTGTGAGGCGGGCCATTGGCTTGTTTTTGTCACGACCAGCGAAGACGAACTTGCCAAACCGCGGCATGGCGGTCATCACCGTCCAAGCGGCGAGATTTGTATAAAGGATCCTCTGTCGATTTGCCTTAGAGTCCGGCAGGACGACACGTTGCCGGTCATGGTCTAGGTGCGTCCATTCGATGGCGGTGATCTCGGCAGGGCGGGCACCGGTCAGAATGGCGAAGCGCAATGCCCCAGCTATCCAGACGGATATTTTTTGGTCGCCCTCAGCCTTTTGGATGGCGACAAAGACACGCTCCAGCTCTTGGGGCGACATAATCCTCTCGCGTTGGGTCTCTCGGTAACGCTTAATACCTGCGGTGATACCTGAGTGATCATTGAACGCACAGATTGTGCTCAGCGTGGTCAGGTAATAGTTCGCCCTGCGCTTGGTCGCGGACATGGCTGCATGAAGCTCCAGGGCGTCGGCTTTGCTGATGCTCTCCAGAGATCGGCCTGTGAAACGTTCTTTCAGAGCATCCGATATTTTTTCGTAATCTCGGATCGTCAGAGGTTTCAGTTTTGTGCGGACATGCAGATTGAGCCAACGCTCGACAGCGTCGGCAAAACTGAGGGGTGGGGTTGCTTCCGGCTCTTCGGAGCGGATCTCCCGCCGTGGGTCACTACCTTGACTCATATCGAGCAGGAGCTTACGGGCCTCGTCTCGAGCTTTCAGAACTGAGATATCAGGGAACCGGCCAATGGTGACGCGAAGCCCTTTTCCGGCTACCCGACGTTGGGCAATGAAAATCTTAGAGCCTGATTTCGTCGTCCGGATGCCGAACCCCTTCACGAGGTCGTCAAAAATGATTCTGTCTTTGCCGTCTATCGGCAGATCCTTGACAAACTCGGCTGTCAGTCGAACTTGAGTCCCCACGTCCTTTGCACCTCCATTGAGTCACCAGGAATACATTTTGAATGTGTTTTTCATAAAGGTGCAAGGAACTTTGGTCAATCTAAATGCTTGCAAATAAAGGGTTTCAGTGTAGTCCCGAACCCTCCCTAATAGCCCCCTTGGAGCCTGCAAATCCTTGCACCCCGGTTCGATTCCGGGCGAGGCCTCCATCTAAATTCTAAGCATTTGTTATATATGATTTATTTTGCTTAAATCCCTTACTAATGAACGAGGTGAGGGCAAAGTGCGTATATAATCTCTGAATTTCTATCATGAAAAACAATGAAATAAAAAAGCCAGCTAGAGAATTAGCTGGCATTTATGGTTGTAAAATTCCATTTTTAATCGGCTTGTTTTTTATTTTTTCTTCTTGAGCGGGTGAGAGCGATTTCACTCTCAATCTGGTCTGCAACGCGTCTGGAGTTTTTAATGCCTAGGCGCACTCTGTCTGCGCCTTTGGTGTAAAGTTCTGCCTGTTTAACATTTGACCAGCCATATTGTGCCATTAGCTCATGTGTGGCTGCACCGGCTTCTGCAGATAGAGTTGCAGAAAGTTTGCGCAACCCGTGTGCGCTTTTCTTGATGCCGGCATCATTACATCTGTCTCTGAACCAGTTTCCAAAACTGGCAACTTCAAATGCATTACCAGCTTCACTGATGAGGAATGTGTTGATTCCGGTTTCAGTAACGGAAATCACATCCAGCAACGCCTTAGGAAACTCTACGGTAATCTGGGAACCGGTTTTTTGAGTTTTAATGCTGAAAATATTGCCGCGCATGTGCTGGCGGCCAGCGCGCACAACGTCAGATCGACGCAATCCGGTATGCAGTAACAATTCTACCGCAAGACGAGCTTTGGTCCCTACTGGCCATCGATCATAGAACTGTAGCAGATCTTCCATTGTCCAGGGCGCGAAACCAACGGTTTTGTATTTTAACGGCAATACGCCTGCAGTTGGATCAATGGTCACATAATCATTTTGGAGTGCCCAGCTGAAGAGACCTCGCATTGCTTTCAGGAAGTGATTAGCTTGGGCAGGCGTGTCAGCTCGTGCTTCAAGAGCCATAACCATCGAGCGGCGGTCAATTGCTGTGTAGCGGGTATTATTGGAGCGTTTGATTGCCTCAATAAAAATGTTCTCTCGTTGGCGCTGTGTTGCAATCGAAAATGCTCTCCATGTGGAACTTTCACGATACCGGTCAATAAGCCATCGCAAGCTATAGGGCTGGGTAGGAATACCACGCGGGGCTTCTTCGATTTTATAGCCCATTACAGCTTGCTTGTAGCCTTCTTTGAATTCCCGTGAGTTCACATCATCGGGCAGACGCACGCGTAAACCTTTCCCGATCCGGTAAAAATATTTCACTTTGCCGTGTCTGCTCACTTCACGCACAACATGAGGTGGGAGTTTACGTCTCAGTTTGGTCATTACAGCCGCACTATATTTTTATGTTCAATCAAATGAGGATAGGTATCTGTGAGTGGTGCAGGTTGCACTGATAAAGAGCCGTCAGCTTCTAGGCGCACACTCACGCCCTGCTCTTTGGCAATGATCGCTGCACTGCGGATTTGCGCGCGGGTGTAACGCATTTTCTCTCTTTCGGCTTTGTGATCCATGCTTACTCACCTCCCTGTGCCAAAGCGGCACGCATTCCCGGCCATTGTCTGATTAATAGATCGGCCGGTATCTCCGCTTTTCGTGACATTTGCTTCATGAAGAACGACCGGTTAAGGCTGGCGCATTGATGCTTCAGCGATCGAAACCATTCCGGATTCGCGTATCGCGCTTTATGAGCGCCCTGATCTGTTTCTCCACCGGTGATAATCCAGTCCGGCGCGTGCGCATCCAGTCGTATAGGACTGAGCAGGGGTTCGAAGCTGCCAAAGGTGAATACAGGCTCCCGCCGCTCCTTTACCTCCTTAAGCTTCCAGTTATCCCGATCGTATTCCTCTTGGTTCGCAATGGTCGCGCCGATCGCCACATTATTCGGCAGAAGAGGGTTGCCGCGCATTGGATCTGTCATTTTGATAACATTGCCAATGCGCTTAGTCAGCAGCAGCCACGTAAGGTTCGGTGTTGCCTCGATCAGCTTAAACAGATCTCGCCGCCAAAGGTCATCAACTTCATTGTCGAACACATCGGCAAGTGATGCGCAAAACACGAATGACGCGCCGGTTAGGCCAGATGCTGCTTTGTCCCATGCCAAAGGCTTGCGCCAATTGCTTTCGCTGGTGCGTCGCCTGTCTTCGCCGGCACCCCATTCAACACGACCGAGACGATTTGCCATGAGGTTTTCAGCATAGCAGCCGTCACATGCAGGGGAAACTTTGGTACAACCAATCCACGGATTGAACGTGTGATCAGTCCATTCGATTCTACTGTTTTCAGCCATTACCATAATCTCCTTGCGCCAAGGCTGTGCGGCCTGAGAGGCTTAATACACATGGATACTGGTTAAGCGTGTCGTTACGCTGCCCCCATGTAGCCAAACCCATTGCAATTAAACGTCCAACAACCTGAGGGCTTGCGACATTTATACGCCATGCTGCATACCCATGATTTGCGCGGTAGACCTCACCGTTATCGATCAGTAAAAGCGTTTCCTTCTGTGCGATTGTCAGTTTCACTTGCCTGCCTCCAATAGTGCTGCATGGCCTGTGAATAGCTGGGAGAGAGCTGTTTTTGCGGCCTTATAAACGGACAAAATCAAATATTTGTAGCAAGATTGGCGGTGATGAATCGCGCTGGAACGCGATCCATCACCTCTCATTCCTTCATGGAAACAGCACAAAGGAACGGTCTGAATGAATAGAAATCTTGTCATGGCCGCACTAACTCAAACAGGTCGTTTGGCTGGCAGTTTAATATCTGGCATAATGTAGCCATCTGCTTGTAGGAAATGGATTTGGACTTGCCATTTATGAGCAAGGAGACATTTGGCTCCGTGATATTGAGCAGTGGTGCCAATTGGCGGCCGCGGATGCCTGCTTGAGCCATACGAGCTTTGATATTGACCTTAATTTGCATGCAAGTTCTCCTTCTGCCGGAGGGTGCGGCAGTTGTGGCAGTGTCAGATTGTTGGGGTGGCTTAGTCAGGTTCGGTTCTGCAATTCAGAATAATCTGAATGATTGCCGTTTCTAAGTCGCTCACATCACCGTTTTAACTGAGCGCTTGCGGGCAAGGTTGGCGGCTTTGAGGCCGTAACGGGAAATGTCGCCCATATTGTAGCCACGTCCGCGCAAGTTCTCCGGTGTTACGGCTTCACCTGCAGCGTCCATATCCTGCATAGTCGCGGCCATACCAGAGACGATGCACAATTCTTGAATTGATGGTGCCGGAGCAGGGCGGGTTTCATAAATGATCATGATTATAACCTCTGGTGATCATAGCTTTGATTTTGTAGCCGTTTTGAAATGGCAAACAGAATGCTAGATACAGAGATAGAGGTAAAATTACCGCTAGTCAATCGTATACGGTAAAAAAACCTCTTTTAGTGTGTGATGATGAGATGAAAAATATCACTCTGAACTTGCTGCTTTATGCAGCATAGTTCAGTTGCTTATAAATTATTACAATTGATGTTGAATGATTACATGTCGATAATTGATCGACGAACGCGACCTATAACGGTGATGGTGCCGTCTAGCTTTGGTGCAGGAATATCTTTGTAAGATGCCGGTTGGAATGGTGGATCATCATTGGGGCGATAACGCTTATATGTAGCTTGCCCTGTTTCGTCAGTGATAACGTAGCATCCGTTTGTAACCAGTCTTTTGTCGGCGCGATTTACAAGAATGATTGAGTCAGGTGGGGATATCTTGTTCATAGATGGCCCATCAACACGCAGAGCAATCCAATCCCCCTCCGGAAGGTCGGCGGTTGCGACTGTTGGATAGCCGTTGAAGTCCTCAACCCCGTCTTGGTGGCCTAATTCACCAGCGCTTACCCATGATATGAGCGGCACATAGTTTAATATCGATTGTTTAACTTCATGGATTGCTTCTTCTGGTTCAGTTCCATCAAGAAGCCATGCCGGTGTTGTTTGAAGGATGGGTGCTAAGGCAGCAATGGTGCCTGTGGATACGCCCTTGCGTCCGTTGTTGGCTTTTACTGCGCGCTGAATATTGCGAATTGCATCCCGGCTCAGCCCTGCCTTTAAAGAGGCGGCTGTGGCTGATAAATTTACTTTATCAAGGCGGATTTGAATTCGATCAATGACATCATTTAGCATAATGCGGTAATATGACCGCTTTTGATGGGTTTTGTTAGCGGTATTAATACCATTGACATAAGCGGTAAAATAACCGCTTATGTCCGTATGTTGAAAATCACTCATCTATTAGACCTTGCTGACAGATATCAGGCTGTTGAGTTTTGTGCTGACAAAACTCTCAGTAATCGACTGTTTAGTGATACCAAAAAACTCTCAGCCCTTAGAAATGGGGCTGATATTACTGTTTCTCGTTTCAATGACGCAGTTCTGTGGTTTTCCCATAACTGGCCGGATAAGGCGGCATGGCCTGATAATATCATGCGTCCTTGTACTGATGAGGTGGTGCAATGATCGCTTTGCCTCACAGAGCACGACTGCATTGCAGTTGTCACCGAAAATCACACAATAGTTTTTTCCCTTATCTCTGCCGGTACCTCCCACGGCAGATGCTGGCCTGTCTTCGTGCTTTGGCTCCCGTGAGCGCGAAGACTGGTCTTTTTTATGAGGTTCTGTCATGGTGAAAATTCGCCCCACAACTGAGCAAGATCGGCAGGCTCTCAAGGCTGCTGTACGTCGATTGCTGCCGATGGCTGGCGGTGTTTCTGCTTTTGAAAAGGTGACGCGGGTCAATGCTTCGGCGCTTTCGCGTTATGGTGCGCCGGATGAGGCGATCAACCATATGCCGATTGATGTGGCTATGGATTTAATGCTCGACACGCGCTCGAACGGTATTGTTTCCATTATGGCCGCACAGCTTGGCTATAAACTGGTGTCGCTTGGCAATCAGAATTTCGGCAACACCTTGCCGGATATCGGGGATATGTCCCGCCTGAGTAAGTCTGTATCTGATGTGATGCAGGAATACGCGCAGGCGATTGCAGACGGTTCAATCACGCCCCGTGAAAAGCAGCAAATTGACATTGAAATTGAGGAAGCCGTGCAAATGCTTCGAGCATTTCAACGGAAGGTTGATGGCGCGCTTTCAAAAGGCGGTGACGCATGATGTGCCACTTTCGCTTCCACGGCTCCGAACCGTTTGTTTCCCACTCTCGATATGGTGCGGCCAAATCTAAAGCTGTGCTGGAAAAATTTCCTAATAATGCTGACCGGCTGGCGCGGCTGACCATAGAAGGACGTTTGCCGCGGCTTTGTCTCGTGCCGGTTCGTTCCGATAAAAAGCGGAGGCAAGATCATGACTGACGATGTTGGAGAAGACAGCTCGCAGACCATCGCAGTGGGGCAACTTCGTGCTTTTATTGAACGAATTGAGCGTCTTGAGGAAGAAAAGAAAACTGTCGGTGATGATATCAAAGAGGTTTTTGCCGAACTGAAAGGCTCCGGCTTCGACACGAAGGCTGTACGCACGATCATCCGGTTACGCAAAAAAGAGGATCATGAGCGGCAGGAAGAGGAGGCCATGGTGCAGCTCTATGCTGATGCGCTTGGCATGCCTTTGTTTCGGGGGCTGCTATGAATTTCAATCCTGCAGTTATTGCGATGCGCAATGCGACAGCCGTCAAATTCGAGCGGTTTATTGCTTCAATTGTAAATGACGCGGCCCTCATTGCACAAATGCCAGGCGATAAGGGTTATAGGCCGCGTCTTGATAAGATTGCGCACCGGTTCTGCCGTGTGTTCAACGTAAGCTTAACGGAAGTCCGTTCTCAACGCCGTGATAGTGAAGTCTCTATGGCACGGCAGGCCATCTATTATTGGGCTTGGCGCCTGACCGAGCTTTCATCCTCCCAGATCGGCCGTCGCATGGGCAATCGTGATCACACCACGGTTTTGTATGGGATTAGAACCTACCGGCGCAAACGGGCTGCTATGGGGCGGAATTTGCGCGAGCTGCGGAGGGCTGCACAATGAGCATTGCAGTCATGTCGCGTCTTTTCAAGGCACAGATCGGTTCTCCAAGCCGCAAGATACTTGCGATCCGGCTAGGTGACTTCGCTGATGATGAGGGGCGCGGAATTTGGCCGACTGTTGGCCGGTTGGCAAACGAAACTGAGCTGTCAGAGCGTACCGTGCAGCGCCTTCTGAAAGAGTTTGTTGATGAGGGTCTGTTGATCGTGGTCGCTGAGGGCGGCGGTCGCCCCGGACAGGCCACACGATACGACTTTGATATGATGAAATTGGAAGCTCTTGTGAGGGGTAAAACTGTGTCTGACGGGTGTCACCATGTCACGGGTGACACCACGACACCCGTGACACTGGATGCAGAGACGGGTGACATTGACGACATAGACGGGTGTCACCATGTCACCCAAACCGTAATAGAACCATTAAATAAACCATCACTTGAGAGAGGGCGCGCAAGCGAACTTGAAAACAAGGAAATCCGTAAGGCAAACGAACGGGCTTTCAAAAAAGCTTACCGGCAATGGCCAACATTCGTGACGGATAGTGAGCCAAAGGCGTTCAAAGCATGGATGCGTCTGAGCGCCGATGAGCAACAGCAGGCTTTTGAGGAATTAGGCCGCTATCTTGAGGCTTCCAAGGTTTCTGGTCGGAGCAAGTTTTGTACGTTTGCGGTTTATCTCAGCGAAAAGCGTTGGGAAAAGCTTCCAGCACCAGCGCAAGTTGCTGCAAATGCTCCGGCTCAGGTTCAAGCTGCGCCTTTCGGCAAAATGTGGGCTGCACGGGTTTATGAGCTTTTACTTGCCGGTGCTACGCATGTCGGTCAGCTGACAGCTTTGGAGCGGAAGATGGTTGAGGCTGGTCAATTCACGGTTGAGTATCTGTTGGCCGATAAGCATGTGAAGCTTGGTTTCCCAGCAGTGAATGATTTGTTTGAACGGGCTTCAAACCGCCGTGGCGATCTTGTTCCTGCTTATTTGCAGCCGGTGGCTGGGCGCATGGTTGCGATGAAGGTTGGTGGCGATCTGTGGCAGGCGTGGATTGATGCTCATGCTGCGCGTGGCTGGCCTTGGCTGCCTAACACCGGAACGCTGGAATATGTCTACCTGCCGGAAGGCGGTCCCGATGCATTGAATGAATTACAGGCTCTGTTGCGAGGAATTGAAAAATGATGATGCCAAATAACAGACCATTTGAGGAAGCGCGTATCTTGGAAACAGCACGACAGCTCGATGAGCGCGATCCAGATCGTATCAAAATACGGATGCAAGAGAAATTTTTGGCTATTGCTGCCGGTAATGAGCAGTCTGAAAAACAATGGTTTGTTCTCAAAACTGCGAACAAACAAGAGAAAGCTGTTAGTAAATCGGTGAGTAACTTTGGAATTGAGACATGGTTGCCTTTGAAAAAAGCCTTGCAGCCACGTCGATATACCCGTCCTGCAAAGGAGATTGAGGTGCCAGTATTTGGCGGATATCTCTTTGTTAAAGCTGTTCCGTGTGCTGAAAGTTGGGTAGGCCTGTCGCGTATTGATGGTGCTATTTCTGTTGTGTTTGGCCAATGTGGCGCTTTGGTTGTTAGCGATAAATATATGAATGATCTCAAATGTTTGAATGACGTTGGTTCATTTAATGATTTAAGGAATTTCCCACGTTACAAAAACGGTGAACGCGTATCGTTTCCGGTTGGCTCTGCAGGTGTTTTTGAGGGCGTCATAGAAGGCTATGTCGGGGCAAGAGCAGCCCGTGTTCTTGCCTTCATATTTGGTCAAGAGCGGACAATAGAAGTGCCTCTTGCCAATTTGATCAAATCGGCATAGCCATAGTCGCAGAGACGACTGTGGACTGTGGAGCGTAGTGCTTCCGATACCCTGTAGCAGCCTATATGGCAGAGCTCGGCACAGACCTCGGAGAAGCTACCGGAAGACCGGCAACCGCTTCTCCCCAAGTGCGAAGCTATGAGGAAATTTCGAGCCCTAAGAAATTACTAAAACTGCATCATACCTGAGTTGTGGATTATATTCGTATGATGCACAAATGTTGGTGTTTCTGAAATCCATATCGGTAAAACTGCATGGCGGATTAAAAAGCTAGATTGCAGTTTTTTTAATAAGATATGATCCCGGAAGGTGGGGCGGTTGTTATCGAAGTTTGTGTTGAAACGAACGGCAATAGTCGCAGTATTTGCAGCGGCTATTTCAATATCATTTTCAACTGGTATTCGAATAATCACGGGAACAGAGTCCGATTTAATAACGGTCTTTGTTAGATTGACGCTACCATTTCTGATCGCAATACCGATTGGTATTTATTGGTTTTCTCGTCTGGAAAAACTGGAACTCTCTTATCGTAGCGCCATCCGCAGAGCCAATGAGCTTACGCGCATCGCGAGTGTGGACCCTTTAACCGGTATCCTTAACCGCCGTAGTTTTATCGAGCAGTTTAATGCAGCAAGTGCCGCGGGTGTTCGAGGCTGGTTTATGTTAGCTGATATTGATTATCTGAAAGTGATAAATGACAAATATGGTCACCTTGTTGGTGATGATGCTGTTGTTTCTGTCGCTCAGGCAATGGTCAACGTATTGCCGACAGATAGTTTGATTGCGCGTATTGGTGGGGATGAGTTTTGCGCTTTCATACCAAAGGCTTCATGTGCTGATGTTGATGATGCAATTGAGCAGATGAATGCGAAAGCGCATGATGAGTTTCAGCAGCGACAGACTGGTATTACGCATGTTTTATCGCTTTCTGTTGGATATATGCCATTAAAATCT
Source organism: Pseudochrobactrum sp. sp1633 (assembly GCF_030376605.1). Taxonomy (GTDB): domain Bacteria; phylum Pseudomonadota; class Alphaproteobacteria; order Rhizobiales; family Rhizobiaceae; genus Pseudochrobactrum. The sequence continues at coordinate 431,802 of NZ_JARRAE010000001.1, forward strand.
AATCAGAAATTCAAAGATATTATGTCTCTTGCTGATGAGCGAATGTATCGCAAGAAAAGAGCAAGATAGCGGCTCTATGGCAGGCACAAACCAGATAATGAAGGTGCTTAGTGATGGGTGCTGCTGGCTGGGGCAAGGGCGTGACTCTTCCCTAAAAGTTAAAGGAAAGCTGATTAGGATGTGAGCGAAAATGCGCACATACATATTCTAACTTTCCATATCGCTTACGAACATAAGCCCGAACGGCGACTAACTTGCGTTTCAACTTTGTTTCCATTGTATTCACACTCCGGTACAGACGGGGTCGAGCTCGTCACTCAAGCCACGTTCTAGTCGTGACCTTGCCCCACGGAAGTACAATAGAAATTGCCGACCGGATTATTTTCCCCGCCAGCAGCATCTTTCACTAATCATGCGAATATTATTCCGTCAAATGCGTATGAATTAATGTAGTGCGCGGTAAAATGCGTGCGGACCATGAGTGTTGAGATTCATGCACATTTCAACATGCGCGAATATTTGGCGGTCAGGACTGAGTATTGCTGATCTCTCTTTCACTGGAATAATTGACCATGCTGAATGTCACCTCATTATTGAGTGGACCATTGTTATCTGATGGTCCATCCGTGTTCATGAGTTTTGACACGAAGGGGTGGGAGCAGGAGCTTGACCGGTTCGAGCAGGAAGTAGTTCCAAAGGCAACGATCAGTGCATTGAACAGAACCGCGGCAGTTGGTCGATTGGCTGTGCAGGATGAGATGGAGGCTAAGCTTGATCGAGTGACACCTTTTGCAAAACGGGGTGTTGCCTATGAGCAGGCAAGTAGTTCTAGTCTTTCAGCAGCTGTTATCATTGCAGGAAAGTCATGGGCTAAGAATTCAACGCCGCCTGCTAATTTTCTGACGCCGCAATTTTTCGGTGGTCAGCGCAATCTCAAATCCTTTGAGCGCCAGCTGATCTCCGCAGGGCATATGGACAAGGGGCTTTATGCCGTTCCTTCAAAGGATTGTCCTCTTGATCAGTATGGCAATGTTCGCGTGGCATTGATTGTACGCATTCTGGCTGATTTGCAAATTGCTGAACGTACTGTTGGTTATAATCGTAAGCGAACGGCAGCTTCAACCAGGCGCAATGCGCGATACAAGAATGCTCGCTTCTTTGTGCCAGAGCGCGGATCACATTTGCATCCGGGGGTATGGCAGCGAAACCCCATGGATAAGTTAATAAAACCCATGCTGCTCTTTGTTCGTATGCGCTCCTATGTTCAAACCGTTAACTTCCATGAGACAGTAAAGCGCGTGGCAGAAGAACGTTTCGCCCGATACTTCGCGGAAGAGGTCGGCAAGCGAAGCCACCGATAGTTGGTCAGTCGATATGGATCATTTCTAACATTTCGGGTCCTTCCTGACGCACCTTGCCTGCGGGTATTTCGCACCGCGGGTTTTGGTCAGTCTGAGCGTGAAATCAAAGCCTAAAGTCGAAGGCTAAAGAACTAAAGTCAGGCACTAAACTCAGAGGATTAAATATCCGGCTGTATTCTCAGGAAAAGTTATGACGGCCATCCAGTCAGATCAGACGATGAGCAAGGGCGAGTTTGCCAAGCTGATCAATGTCTCTGCCGGACGAATATCTCAATATATTGCGTCCGGCCAGATTGGACCGGATGCTTTGCAAGGCGAAGGACGAAGCGCCCGTATTGTAGTGGAACGCGCCAAGCGCCACTTGAGCGGGCGCCTTGATGTCTCACAGCGTGTAGGCATTAATGGTCTAGGCACGCGAATATCTGTTTCACCGGTACCACGCGCTGCAGTCGAACAAACGGATGCACCTTTACTGCAGAATGCAGAAAAGCGGCCACCGGAAGTGTTTCAGACACCAAGTGATCTGGTTGCTGACCAGATAGCCCGCGAAAAGCTTGAACAAGCCAAAATGCAGACAGCGCGTGCCAAACGCGAAGAAGCATTAGCATCTGGCCGGTTCATGTTGGCGGATGAAGCCAGATCAGAAATCACGCGATCAGTGGCGATGGCTTACCGTGTGATGGAGGGCGGGCTGGCTGATATGGCAACGCATCTGGCCGGCCAGTTTGAACTACCACAACGCGACATCCTACATCACCTGCAGCAAGCTTTCCGCAAAGTACGTGAGCGAGCAGCACAGGGTTTCATAGAGCAACAGGCTTCAGAGCCGGAAAACGTGATTGATCCTGATTTATTTGAAAGTGAGGATCAACACCCAGACTGAATGGTTGGTACATGACACTGCTTTGCAATCCGGCATGGCTGACATATTCCATTCTGGCACAGGAGACGATGCCACCGCCACCGGTTGATTATCTAGCTTGGGCAAAACAGAATATTGTCTTTTCTGATCGTATCACACAGTTTCCTGGTCCCTATAATGAAACGCTGTTTCCGTTCTTCTCGGAGATATTGAAAGCTATTTCACCGGAAGACCCGTGCCGGATTGTGACTATTGCCAAATCGGCACAGGTCGGCGGCACGGTGCTGGCGAATATCTTCACGCTCGGCACTATGGATATGGATCCGTGCGATTTTCTGTATGTGCATCCGACAGAGGAAAATGCCTCTCGTTGGTCGAAACAGAAGCTGATGCCGCTGATCCGCGAAACTACGTCTTTGACGGCACTGTTTCCTGAGAAAAGCCGCGAGGGTGGTAATTCCATCCACTATAAGGAGCGTGCAGACGGGCGCGGGGCTATTCAGGCAGCGGGTGCCAATTCACCTTCCGGCTTGTCGATGATCTCACCGCGTAAGCAGGTGCAGGATGATCTGTCGAAATGGCAAAACAATGAGGCAGGTGATCCGGAAAGTCAGGCAGAGAGCCGGTCAAAAGCATTCATCGCGGCGAAGATCCTGAAAATCTCAACGCCGCTGATTGCGCCGGGCTGCCGTATCAGCTCCAACTTTGAGCAGGGCACGCAGGAGCGTTACCATGTGCCGTGTCCGCATTGTTTGGAGTTGCAACCGCTCGAATGGGAGCAGATGCGTGATCACATTGATCCGGAGCATCCTGAGAAAGCGTGTTTTTACTGCGTTAAATGTGGCGGCGAAATCAAGGAGCATCATCGCGCATGGATGGTAGCAAGAGAGAATGGTGCCAAATGGATTGCTAAATATCCGGAACGAGCACGCTATCATCGCTCATTCCATATCTGGGTTGCCTATTCGCCGTTGGAAAGTTGGGAGGCGCTGGCGCGTGCCTATCTCAATGTGCAGCGCGGCGGTCCCGATGATAAAGGCAAGAAGGCCGGTGCTGAGCAGGTATTTTTCAATGACTGGCTCGGCCAACCCTTTGAGACTGACGGGGAATCTATTGGCTGGGAAGTGTTGCGCGATAGGGCAGCGCAAACTGGCCTGCCGCGTGGAATTATCCCATCAAAGGCACTGATCCTGACAATTGGCATAGACGTGCAGGGGGATCGTGTTGAATGGCTGCTGGTTGGTTATGGCAAGAACCGTTACCGCGTGGTGATAGATCGCGGGACATTTGACGATAATACCGGTCGTAATCTACCGGGTTTTACAGCGCATTCCGGCCATATCTCCGAGCCTGCAGTGCAACAGGCATTGTCGCAACTGGTTAAACGTGAATGGCTGGATTGTTGGGGTAACCGGCGCAAAGTCGATCTGACCGCGATTGATGGTAATGCCTATACCGAAGATGTCTGGGAGTGGGCGCGGCGTCATCCGATCACGGATGTGATTATGGTGCGTGGTGATAATCGCGAAGCCGCTCCAATGCTGGCGCAAGTTAAAAAAGAGAAAGACAAAAAAGGTAGGCCGCTCAAATACTCACGGCGCTTTTTTAACTTCAATGCTTCGGTGATGAAAGCAGCTCTTTATCGCTCATTCCGCAAGGAAGATCCGGGCCAGACTGGCTATATCGATTTTGTGCATGGTCTGGGGGATGACTTCTTTGAACAGGCAACATCCGAGATACGTGTTCAGCGCCGTGGCCGGTCTGGCCATCCTTATTATGAATGGGATTTGCCAGCTGGAAAACGCAATGAGGCGTTGGATATGCTCAACCAGTCTTTGGCCGCGACCCTACGCTTAGGGATCAATTACTGGACTGAGGATGAATGGGACGCATTGGCGGAACGTCTTTCACAAGAACCGCCACCGGCACAGCTTGATCTGGAAGATCAGCTTTTACGCCAGCCTCAGGTGCCGGCACCCAAAACTGCAGATGAACAGAAACAATCGCCATTGGTAAAAGCGGCCATCGCTCGTGCAATGGCGCGTGCCAGCCGCCGCGGCTGATCGGAAACAACATGACAGACAGAAGCATTTTATTGGCACGTCTCACGGAAGCAGAGACGGCGCTGCATAAACTCATGGTTGGCAAAGCATCAGTACAGCTTAGCTATCAGGGGGAAAGTGTGACTTTCACCACAGCAGATGAAGGGCGGTTGCGGCTTTATATTGGTGAGCTACGGACACAGCTGGGGATTGCCAGTGCAGCACGTGCCCGCTCGCGCCGTGTGGTGTTTCTATGAGCGAACCGGTTATTCTGGACGCTCACGGCGCTCCAATGCCACCGGAGGTGCGTGTTGCAGCCCGCAGACGTTACGCGATGAATGCGGCAGCTTATAGCGCTGCCGGTTCGGATCATTCGTCTATGGCTGGTTGGCGACCTGGTACATATTCCGGACAAGCTGCACTCACATTGTCGCGCGATGTTGTTATTGATCGTGTCAATGATGCGGTGCGCAATAACGGTTGGGCATCGGCTGGTGTGTCCCGTCTCGTGGATACAGTGATCGGTTCCGGATGGCGCTTATCCAGTCAACCAAATGCCAGAACTCTGAATTTGAGTGCTGATGAGGCAGATGAGATTGGCGACCAGATCGAGGGGCTATGGTCGGATGTGGCGACCGATCCCGGTAATTGGTTTGATGCAGAACGCACAAAATCTATTGCGGGATTGCTGGGACTGGCCGCACGCCACCGCTTCTCGGATGGTGAGGCCTTCGCAGTTTTGCCATTTCGGATGGGTGCCAATGGTTACGGCACATGCGTACATGTGATTGATCCGGCGCGTATCTCCAATCCGAAAGGGGCGATGGATAGCGAGTTTCTGCGTGATGGTGTTGAGCTTGATGCCTATGGCGCGCCGCTGGCCTATCATGTGCGCCGCACACATCCCGGCGATATCACCAGACCGATGCATGATATGTTTATCTGGGATCGCGTGGAGCGCGAAACCGAATGGGGCAGGCCGGTCTCGGTGCATGCCTTTGAGGCCAGCCGCGCCGGTATGACGCGCGGTGTCAGCCCTTGGGCATCCGTGTTGCAGCAGCTCAAGCAAGTCTCTGATTACAATGATTATGAGCTGCAGGCAGCATCACTCAATGCGGTAATGGCGGCTTTCATCAAAACGCCGCTGGATATGGATCAGCTGGCTGATAGTTTCAGTGCCGGTGATAGTGGCAAATCGATTAACGCATTTTTTGATGCGCAGGCAGCGGCACAAGGTGCAGCATATAAGGCTGATCCGATCCGGTTGAAAGGTGCGCAGCTCAATTTCCTCAATCCGGGTGAGGATGTGGTTTTTACCAAATCCGAACATCCGAACGCTGCCTTTGAGGTATTCGTCAATGCAGCACTGCGTAATATCGCGTCATCCATTGGCCTGACCTATGAGCAGCTGACCATGGACTGGTCAAAGGTTAATTATTCCAGTGCGCGTGCGGCACTTCTGGAAATCTGGCGCGGGCTGACTGCACGCAAAACCAGCTTTGCTCATAGCTTTATGCAGCCAATTTATATGGCCTGGCTTGAAGAAGTGTTCGACCAAGGTCGGATCAAACTACCGTCACATGCTGTTTCCTTTGAGGCCAATCCGATCGGATGGGCAAGGGCAGCTTGGATCGGTTCCGGTCGTGGTTGGGTTGATCCGGAGAAAGAAGCGCGTGCCGCGGCTATTCGTTTGGCTACTGGCCTTTCAACGCAGGAATCAGAGTCCGCCGAACAGGGACGCGATTGGAAGGAAGACATGCTGCAACGTGCCCGTGAACAGCGCTTTGCCGCCAAGCACGGTGTCACTTCCGGTGAGGTGGCAAGTACCGGTGTGGTGTCACGCTTCGGTAGTGAGACACCGAAAGATGAACCGGAAGAAACCAATAAGGATCAGAGCAAATGACATTTGCAATGCCGGAAATTGCGGCGCGTTTGTTCGATACGCCGCTGATGCTGCATGAGGCCAAAGCCAATATTATCGCTCGCGCTTTCGGACCGCGTGTGTTGGGGCAGAATGTTGCGATGGCAGACACACCGGAAATGGGTGTGTTGTCAGAGAATATGCGGGAACTGCGCGACGGTTGGACGGGCGAGAAAATCTATAGTGGCCCCAAAATGGTTGGCAATGTTGCAGTCATTGAGGTGGAAGGGTCCCTCGTCAATAAGGGCTCATGGGTGGGGAAAACCTCCGGCATGACCTCTTATGAAGGGTTGAATATCCAGATCGCTGATTGTCTTGCCCGTGATGATATCAGGGCTGTTGTCTTTGAGTTTGACAGTTTCGGTGGTGAAGTGGACGGATGTTTCGCCTGTGCCGAGGAGCTTTATGCACTTTCACAGGAAAAGCCGACGATTGCCATTCTCACCGATCATGCGTGTTCTGCCGCATATCTCCTTGCGGCAGCCTGTCGCCAGATCGTCATCCCTACCACCGGTTATATCGGCTCGATTGGTGTCATCACCATGCATGTCGATGCATCCGGCTGGGCAAAAAATCAGGGGCTTGCAGTTACCATTCTACGTGCCGGTGAAAAAAAAGCCCGTCCCGGCATGTTCGAGACGATGAGCGAGGAAGAATATTCCGAAGCCGTCAATGATCTTGAAGCGATGCGTAGTTTATTTGCAGAAACCGTATCGCGTTATCGTGGTTCACGTCTCTCGGTAGAGGCCGCACTTGCCACGCAAGCGGATACGTTTCGTGGGCAGGCGGCAGTTGATCTTGGTCTTGCCGATGCGGTGGGCCGCCCCAAACAAGTCTTCGAGGCATTTCTTGCCGCGATGAGTGCCTGATCTCTCCCCTTTAAAAACTCTCAACATTATCAAAAAGGAACACGCTGATGTCGCTTGCAAGCGCTATCCGCGCGGCTGTTGGTGGCCGCAATACACGCAAACGCCTCGAAGAGGATAAGCTGGAAGAACTGGAAGACGATCAGCAGCCGGATGAGGCTGAGGATGATCCGGAAAATCCCGACGCGGAAACCGATCCTGATCCGGATGCTGAGGAAGAGGAGCCCGTTGCCGATGATGAAGAAAAGCCCGGCGATTATGCCCGTGGCCGCAAGGCTGAGCGTAGTCGCATGTCGGCAATCTTAGGCTCGGCTAAAGCGGAACAGAACCCGTCACTGGCAGCTCATTTGGCGTTCAATACCAATATGTCGGCCAAACAGGCTGTCGCCACATTGGCGGCTTCCGGCTCCTCCCGTGCAGTGTCCAGCCTGTCTGGCCGTATGCAGGGTCGTGTACCGGCGCTTGGTAATGGTGGTGCTGCCCCTAAAGCCGGTAGTGCTGATGAGCGCCTGGTGGCACATGCCAAAGCGCGTTCCGCGTCACGTAAACCGCAGCGTTAAGCTCGGTAATTCTGTTCCCTTAACTTTTCAGGAGTGTCGCTATGCGCACTGAAACTTATATTCCCGGCGATTTGCTCGTCGGTGATTTTCCCGTTGCTGTCCGTGTTGTGACTATTGCAGGCGGGCAGGGTGTTCTCAAACGTGGCACAGTGCTGGGTGAGGCCAGTGGCAAATTCCTGGTCTCAGCCTCTGCATCCTCGGATGGTTCCGAAGTGCCAAGCATGGTGCTGGCTATCGATGTCGATACCACTGCCGGTGATGTGATCACGGATGCCTATGCATCCGGTAATTTTGATGCGGCCAAACTGATCTACGGGGCAGGCCATACGGCAGCGAGTGTCGAAAGCGCATGGCGCAAAGCTTCTGCTCCGCTCTTCCTGCACAAACTCGCCTGATCCGGCGCTCATTTAAGGAAATCTCAAATGGATTTATTTAGCACAGCCGCGCTGTTGACGGTGATTGAATCCCGCGACCGGCCAACAGCCTTTATCCGCGATACATTTTTCCCGAACGGTTTTCAGTCCGATGCGGAAGAAATCGCCTTTGATAAACTGAAACGCCGCCGCAATGTTGCACCATTCGTATCACCTTTGGTGCCGGGCAAAGAACGCGCCATTCGTGGCCGCCAGACCTCAACATTTACGCCTGCCTATGTGAAGCCGAAAAACACAATTCGCCCGGGTGAAGGCTTCCGTCGTCGTCCCGGCGAGCCGCTCAACGGCAATATGTCTGCGGAAGATCGCTACCTGCAGACTGTCACCGATATTCTGGCCGATCAGGATGATGAGGTGACACGCCGTGAAGAAGTGATGGCGGCAGAGGCACTGCGCACGGGCAAGATCATCGTCAGCGGTGAAGACTATGAAACCCAGATAGTTGATTATAATCGGCCAGCAAATCACACGCTTGCTCTGACCGGTGCGGATCGCTGGGGCGAGGCGGGCGTATCCATCCGCAAATCTATCCGCTCATGGGCGACACGTGTTGCCACCACATCGGGCGGGGCAGCCACAGAAGTGATCCTTGGGGCCGAGGCGGCAGAATTGCTGCAGAGCGATCCTGAAATTCGTGAAATTCTGGATAACCGCCGCCAGATGGGCGGTGAAATGCAATTCGGCCCTGTTGCTGCCGGTTCTGAGGATATGGTGGCGATTTATCTTGGCACTGTCGGGCAGTTCAACTTCTGGCAATATACCCAGCTGTTTGAAGATGATCAGGGAAACAATCTTGAACTGTGGCCAAGTTTCGGCGTTGGTGTGGTTGCTCCAAGCCAGTTCCAGGGCTTTATGGCGCATGGTGCCATTCAGGATGTGGCAGCGCAGATGAGGCCGTTGTCTCGCTTCCCGAAAATGTGGAATGTCGAAGATCCGTCGGCAACCTTCCTGATGACACAGAGTGCGCCACTGCCGGTACCAGGTGATGCGTCTGCATCGCTCTTTGCCATGGTTCGCTAACCACTTAATTTGAGAGGAATGAAACTATGGCGAAAGTCAAAACAGTACGACAAGCCTATGCGGCAACGCTGACCATTGCTGGTAAAGACGTGCCGCCTGGTACCGCAGTCACCCTGCCACAGGAGGAAGCGGATAAAATCGCCGCTTTGTTTGGCACTGTGCCGGAGGATCGATCTCTACCGAAGCTACAGGAAGTGACAAAACCTCCCGCGCCGGTAAAGACTACTGATCTGGATGCGCTGAATGCGGAACTTGAAGCGGCTCAGCTTGTCTATGACAATACCAAGGAAGCGCTTGCAGAGCCGGATGCCGGTGATGAGCAGCTCGCGGCTTTTGAAGCAGCGGAAGAGCGCCTGAATGCTGCGGAAGCGGCATTGGAAAAGGCGGGCGGCGAATGAGCCGTCCTGCCATTTTCTCCGATATGGCCGATGCTTTTGTCTCTGGTCTAGGCAATGTCGAAGCCAGTGTCACTATCAAGGGTAGTCCTGTCCCGTTGACCGGTATTTTGCGAAAAGTTCGGGAGACAGATTTGCTCGACATCGAGGGCATGGGTTTGGAAGGAGTGAGCTATAGCTTTGCTGCTTCCGGCACACCGTTCGATGGTGTTCGCCAGTCTGACACGATCACGATCATTCGTAGTGATGATGCGCAGGATATCGGCAAGGTTTTTCTGGTGGCCGGTCATATTGATGATGGGCGAGCGATGAAACGCCTGCTTCTGCATGAGGATGAATAATCATGGTGCATCTTCGACAAATGATCCTTGATAAGATCAGAGAGCAGCTCCAGCCGGTCGCAGCACAATATCTGGGCATTGTTACACCAATACGCTCAACGGCAGTGCCGGAGGAGGATTTGCCCTCCTTCACAGTGCTCTACACCAGTGACCAGACAACGCCTGATGGTGTGGTCTATGATGATGTCACCCGGCAAGAACTGACGAGGCTCAATCATCGGCTTGCTGTTAATGTGGTCATTCATTTTAAAGGTCGCAAAGATCCGTCTGCAGAGTTTGATCTTTTGGCTGCGGCTGTTGAGAGCGCATTGCCTCCATCAGATTTGGGCGGATTGGTCATTGATATGATTTTGTCTGCCACAGATCATTTTATCGATGCCGGTACGGCGCAGAGTCTTGGTGCGGGACGCATGGTGTTTGATGTGAGTTACCGCACATATGCAGGCTATCCCAACAGACGAGCCTGATCGCAGACCATTCATTCCATTTATTTAAACAGGAGATAAGTCCATGGCTTTAGGTCGTGAGCTTGTGATCAAGCGTCTGATGACGCCGGATGATTTTGTCTCGGTGTGCGTGACAGAATCCCGCTCATTGGAAATCAACAATGAAGAAATCGACATCACCAAGCCCAATTGTGCTGATCCAGGCAGCAAGCTTTTGTTGCAGTTAATGTATGGCATCCAGCGTATCAATGTGCAGCTTGATGGTGCTTTCGTCAGCAACACTGCCTCCAAGGCCATGATCGGTGATGCAGTCAATCAGGTTGTCACGCCGTATCAAGTGGTGGTGCCGGGGGTTGGGACATTCGAAGCTGATTTCCTGATTTCGCTGACATTCTCGGGCGATAAGACCAATGAGCTGCAGTGTCAGGGGCGGATGTCTGCAACCGGCACTGTTGGCTTTACTCCGGCAGTATCACCATGACGGATGCTTTACCCAATACTCTCCGTGGTGAAGCTGCCTGCCAGATTGGCGATACCAATCTGGTCCTGGTTGTTGAGTTTGGCCGGTTGGCAACGCTTTGTGAAGTGGCCGGTTGTGACACGATGGATCTGCTCTATACGCGACTTATTGGTTTCCATCCTAAAACGGTGATGGCAGCCCTACGTGTCCTGACCACGCATCCGGATGGTGACAAGGCAGCGCGTGATCTGGCGCACAAAGCCATCGCAGAGCTGAGTGCCGCGGATGAACAGTCATTCCGCAAAGCTATCACCAAAGCTCTTTCCGGCCATATCAATGATGGCAAGAAACTGCGCGGCGAGACCGATCATCTCAATCAGTTGGAAAAGGCATTTGAGCAGGCCACATCGGGAAACGCACTGAGCCCCTCGTAATCACTGATCAAATCCAGCAAATGCTTAGTTTTGCAACCGGAGTATTAGGGTGGTCGCCGGAAGTTTTTTGGCGATCCACATGGCCGGAGCTGGAATCTGCTATCGAGGGGCGTACCGGTAAACGCTCAAAAGACATTATCACACCGGCAAGGGCGGCAGAGATTGCCCGTCATTATCCACCTACCAAATCCATCAGATAGGGTAATTCATGTCCCGCAATGACATCATGGCGTTTATCGGCGCCAATGCCCGTGGCTTCCATGATGCCATGACCCGTGTACGCGGCGATACCAAGGCAACTGCCAAGAATGCGCAACGGGAATTTTCTGATCTATCTGCCGGTTTTAACCGTTCTATGTCTTTGGTAAAGGGAGCATTGGCAGGTCTTGGCATCGGGCTGTCAATTCAGGGTGTCAAGCAGGTCATTTCCGATATTGGTAATATCGAGACGGCAGCAAAACGGGCTGGTATGACGATAAAGTCATTCCAGCAAATGAAATATGTAGCTGAAACCAACCGCATTGAAGTTGATGCGATGGCCGATGCCTTTCGTGAGTTAAACCTGCGGGCAAATGAATATGCCCAGACTGGCAAGGGCTCCGGTGCAGAAGCTTTTGCTCAGCTTGGTATGTCTCCGGAGGAGGTCAAGCAGCGGCTCAAAGATCCTGCAGATTTTATGCTGGAGATTATCGACCGTACCCGCCGCCTGAAAGACACTGCCGCCGGTATCCGTATTTTTGATGAGATCATGGGTGGTCAGGGTGGTGAGCAGTTTGTGTCCCTGATTGTACAAGGGCGCGATAAGCTTACGGAAACCATTAAAGAGGGCGAGGAGCTTGGCCGTGTTCTCTCCGATGATGTGGTGCAGGCTGCTGCCGATGTTGATAAAGCCTTCGTTGATATCACGAATACAGTATCAACGAGTTTGAAAGCCGCAATTGTTTCTGCGGCTTTGCAACTTCGCTACTTTCTTGACTTGTTCAATACAGTTGAGAACCGATCGCTGGATACTCTTACAAAACAGCGGGATGAGAAGCAGCGAGCCTTAAACATGAAAACAGGCGATTATCGCGGCGCATTTCTGCCTCCTAAAGAGCAGATTGAAAAAGAGCTCGCTGAAATTGACGCTCAAATCAAGGCTCACAAGGATAAGCAAAAGCTCCCTAATCAGCCTGATGATAGTATCCTGCCACCGGTTACGCCTTATATTTTGCCTGAAGATAAAAAGAAAAAGACTGGCGGATCGCGCTCAGTTAAAACTACCGATGCTGAACGTGAGAAAAAAGCGATTGATGATCTGATTACCTCACTCGAAGAAGAGTTGACGCTTGTCGGGCTTACTGATGAGGCGCGGGATAAGGAAATTGCCCTTCGTAAAGCCGGTGCCAGTGCAACGGATGCTCAGCGTAATCAGATCACAGCACTGATTGAAGCGCGTTATCAGGAGCAAAAGGCGGTCGAGGCCGTGGAAGAGCAGCTTCGCCGCAATGCTGATGCAGCTCTTGATCTGGCTGATATCTCCATGAATATGATCGACACAATCATTGATGGTTCATTCAGCGCAAAAGAAGCATTAGCCGGGCTGCTCCGACAAATGGCGCAAGCTCTGCTTATGGGGCAGGGTCCATTGGCAAATCTGTTTGGGATATCGCCTCAGTCTTCTGGTCTCGGCGGTCTGTTTGGAATGATGTTCGGCGGCGCGCGCGCAGCGGGTGGGAGTGTAACACCCGGCAATCTCTATCGCGTCAATGAGAAGGGTGAGGAATTTTTCTCTCCCGGCACTCATGGCCGCATTATTCCGCATGACGGTGCAGGCGGTGGCGGTGCATTCTCTTTCGCGCCGGTTTATCAAATCGATGCGCGTGGGGCAGATCAGGCTGCTGTAGCAAGATTGGAAGCTGGCCTGAAGAAGACCAATCAGGAAATGCAAGCGCGGGTGATCCAGACCGTTCGGGAAGCTCAAAGCAAATTTGTAAAGTTGGGATAGACTGCTCAGGCTTGGCAATGCCAAGCCTGAGCCCGATTTATGATGCAGTAGCTTGTCGCTGATCGCGTTTAGCCTGATTAACGCTCGCTGCTTTTTTCTGTCTGCCACGTTCCATAGGGTTGATGAGGCTTTTTACCTGCTTGTTGGGAATATTACGCATTCCTTCATGGGCGTGGCGTGTATTAAACGGAATTTTGTTGGCTTCAGCATGTTTCTTTAGCTCGAGAGCGTGCTGCGCATTTTCAACAAGTTCTTGTTTGGCGGCCATCTGACGGCGGCGCTCAACTTCAGCATTGGTTCGGCGCATCGCCATTGCCAGAACGCTGAGTTTAGTTTTTGAGCCATCATCTGCCTTTGATGCGGCACTGCCTTTTGGTGCAGTTTTGCCCCTGATTTCTCGTCGTCTTTGGTGCGCTTGAGTTTTAGCTTTTTCGCGCCGCTCACGGAGCAGTTTAACAAGTGAGGTTAGATCAGCGTCGGGGAGGGATTGAAGAGCCGGATGGCGTGTTTTGTCCACCAATGCAAGCTCATCTGCATTTAGCGCACGTTCTTCTTCTTTGCGGGTGATTGCCACGTTCCTTTACCTCCATACAGTCACAAATATCGAAAACCAACGTCACAGTTTTGAAAAGGTTCCATATTCGTTATGGCTCTTACCTACCCATTAGATATTCTTGCTGGTTTCCCCGGATGGTCAACGGAGTTCGATCTGTTGTACAGGCAGGAATATAGCCGGACAGCAGGTGGTACGACGATTGCCAAGGATATGGGCACGCCACTGTGGAAGGCTTCTTTTCAATCCGTAATATTGCAACCGAATGAGCTTGATATCTGGCGGGCACGTTTAAAAGCGGTGGACGGCAGTTTACAGCAGTTTAGTGGCAGACCTATGAGCCGTTGTTTTCCGATTGCTTATCCGAATGGTACGGGCATTGGCGATGTATCTACGGCGAGTATTGAAGGTATTGGGGCAGATAACAAATCTATCGCTCTTCAAGGTATGCCGGTTTGGTTCTCGATAACAATCGGTGATTATGTGCAAATCGGAACAAAACTTTATCAGGTATTAGAAAGTGCAGTTGCGAATGCTTCAGGTAAAACCACGCACTTTGAACTACGCCCGCATCTGGCTCCCGGTACAGCGGTCGGCAATGTGGTTACACTAATCGAGCCATCGGTGCCGATGATCATTCTGCCGGGGTCGCTGACCACATCTGCAGAACTGAGCACAGGGCGTGGCACAATCTCGTTTCAGGCGGTGGAAGCTCGTTAGCTCGTTTTAACTTTTTTAACTGAACGCTTAGAAGTAAGTTTTGTTGGAGTGGCTAGCAAACTTGCTTCGTGAGCAAGGCGTTCATTTTTTAACCGGAGTGTTTTGGCAACTCGTTTTTTATACTCAGTCTCGATTATAGCGATTGCGATTTTGTGCGTAATAGTAGCTTTAGACTCAGAGGCTGAGGTATTCTTAAATGTTTTTTGTATAAGATCTTCTTGGTTTGTATTATTCACATTATGCTCCGTTTTTATTGGTACCGATAGTTTAGGGGCGATGCCTAGATAGCCCCCCGCCAATTCTTTTCAGAATGCTGCCGAGCTTAGTAGCGTCCTTTAATTGCGAGGCTGAACTTTTATGAGCTATTGAAATTTGTTTTTCAGTAGCAACATCTTGATGAAAATGACGCTGTTCTATGATTGCATGTGGAGGCTGTCTCCCTCCAATTGCTTTTAGAATATTACTCATGATATTCCTCCCAGTGTATTTAAAATGAAGATGTAAATGAGAAAAGTCGGAACATGAAATGATCACTTAACCATCTCATTTATCTTCAAATTTTGTATGTTAGATTTAATATAATACAGAAAATATGTGATATAACTTGTTATAATTATTATATAATATGTAATTGTGTCTTATTTGCAGTGATTGACCGTTTGTTATGTTTTTGATCGAGTCAGATTTTCTGAGATCAGGAGATACCTGGCCAGTTTGTAATTTTTATCTGCTCATATATGCATCTATCAAAGGCAACGATTGATATGATGGCTCATTGTTTAAGGAAGTGACATCTGGGTAAAATTTGAAGTCAAATGGCTCAGAAAATGTTCGTTTTATGCGCAAGAACAATCTTTAGAGCTGTGTTTATGAGGTTTTATCGAAAAGGTGAAATTCTTATGCCAAAATCCCAGATACTTCTGCTGCATGTTTAAATGCAATCCGCGCACTTTGCGTGCTTCCATGATCATGTGAACACCTAAGGCAGGCTGTTATAGCTTCTCCCATACTATCCAGATCAAAACGCTGCCAATCGGAAAGCATAAAATTCTCCGCATCAGCAATATTACCGATTGAATGTGTGATGCCGTCTGAAATTTTAATAACGACGGCTTCATCCCAATAAATTAAATCCATGAGTTCATACCTCCTATTAAGATAACGCAGAGTTATCCAGAGTGTTCCTGAAGAAGGTGCAGCAATGCGATATATTTCAGCAGAAAACCAGCATGCGCTTGAACAGCGGATGTTGGTAGCGCGTGACTTTCTCTGGCTTGTTGCACGTGACCGACAGACTGGTGCTCCGGTAACGGAAGGTCTGTGGTCTGACGTGGGGAATATCACGGCAGATGTGGTCAATCCGGATAATGGTATACCTGAAACACGTGATTGGTATGGAACAGGTTCTCTGGTTTCCATTGACGATATTCCGCTCATCGCCAATCTTTCCGTGCAGAATGTCACAATCCGCATGTCGCAGGTGCATGAGGAAGTTGAACGGATTGTCCGTGATTATGATTGCCGTCAGGCGCGGGTAGAAGTCTATCGTGGCCTGTTCAATCCGGAAACACGTTTGATGGTCGCTCCGGCTGAGTGCCGGTTTGTTGGCTTTGTCGATAAGATTGAACTGAAAACACCGTCTGAGAATGAGGATGGTGCAGTCACAATGACCTGTGCCAGCCACACACAGGAATTTACGCGCTCCAATCCTGAGACGCGCAGTCATGCTTCACAGATCCTGCGCGATCCCAATGACACCTTTTACGAGGATGCGGCCACGGTTGAAGAATGGGAAGTGTTCTGGGGTTCCGAAAAGGGCAAAGTGCCGACACAGAAGAAGCGTAAAAGGTTCTTGGGGATATTCTGATGGTGCGTTTTGCGGTCGTTGCGGACAAAACAGCCTGCATCTGTCTCTTGCGGGAAAGCCATGAGGCTGCTGGTTTTACCTTCCCGTTTCAGGCGGCCTATGCGGCTGCTTTATTTGACGGGCATATGAACCATGCTCACGCTTGTGCTCTTGTTCTGGAACATGAGGGGCAAGTGCAGGGGCTGTTGATGGCCTCTTGGTTCGAGCATCCGTTCGGGGCTGGTCGTTATGCCAAGGAAACGGTCTGGTATGTGGCTCAAAGCGCCCGTGGTCGTGGTGCAATCAAAATGCTGGATGCCTATGAAGCATGGGCAAGAGAGCAAGGCTGTGCGGCTGTTGGTATGGCCTCACTCGCGACCAATGATGTTTCCCGCCTCTATGAGCGACGCGGCTTTGTGCCGGTCGAAACACACTTTCTCAAAAGCCTCTGAGGCTTAGTTTCAAAGAGATTATTCATGGCAATTTTTACCGGTATCGCGTCTGCGATAGGCGGCCTGATGGCCTCTACCTTTTTGTCAGGGGCGGTCGGCAGTTTTTTGCTTAAAGCCGCCGTTGGTATCGGCCTCAATCTGCTTGCGCAATCCATTGCCGGTAAACCACAGGAACCGGTATTTTCCATCAATGGCAGCCTGCAGGCCGGTGGTGATCTGCCGCGTTCTTTCCTGATCGGGAGAACGTCAACAGCGGGTTCCTTAGTTTGGGTCAACACATGGGGGCATGACGGCGATACACCAAACGCTTATCTGACACAGGTTATTGCACTGTCCGATCTGCCGGTCGCTGGCCTACGCGAGGTTTGGGTCAATGGTCAGAAAGTGACCCTTGATTACAATACGCCGGATATGTCGTGGGGCTGGCAGGTCAAAGAATATCGCAACGATGGCGATAACCTCTGGGTTAAATTTTATGACGGCACTCAGAAGACAGCTGACAGTTTTCTGGTCAATACCTGCTCCAATCAGAACCGCCAATGGGATGTGAACCGTGTCGGTCGTGGTGTGGCCTATGCCATTGTGACGGCGCGTGTCAGTAAGCAGATGTTCTCCGGTATTCCGAATTTCAAATTCGAGCTGGATGGCTTCAAATTCTACGATCCGTCAAAAGATAGCACCGCAGGCGGAAACGGTTCGCATCGGTGGTCTGATCCGTCCACATGGGGTGGCGATGGCGATCATCTGCCAGCCGTACAGGAATATAACCTTCTGCGTGGCCTACGCTGGAATAACCAGTGGTTTTATGGTGTGCAGGGCATGTCTGCTACGCGTCTTCCAGCTGACAACTGGATCAAGGCCATCAATAAGTGCCGTGCACCTATTTATGGGGCAAATGGCTTAGAGCCGACCTATCGGGCAGGTGGCGAGATCACAATTGATGCGCCTCTCGCAAATGCACTGGAGGCATTGAACACCTCCTGTCAGGGGCGTATCGCGGAAATCGGCGGTTTCTATCAGATGTTTCTCGGTAGCCCCGACGCGCCGGTCATTCATTTCACCGATGACGATATTCTCTCGACCGATGAGCAGACATTCACCCCGTTCTTCGGTCTGTCGGATACGATCAATGGTGTTTCGGCAACTTATCCGTCCTTCACTGACGGTTGGGTGATGAAGTCCGCGCCGTCACTGTTCCGTGCCGATCTGGAAGCCTTACACGGCAACCGGCGTTTGATGGCTAAAGTTGAACTGAACTTTGTTCCATATGCGGAGCAGGTGCAGCGGCTTATGAAATCGGCTCTTGAAGAGGGGCAGCGGGCGCGGCGGCACACTCTGGTCATTCCGCCAAGGTTTTGGGCTTACGCAGTGCCAGGTGTAATCTGGTCATGGACTTCCAAGCGCAACGGTTATGTCAATAAGCTGATGCGGATTGATGGCTCGGTAGACCGTGCCAATCTTGATGTTATGGTCGATATGACTGAGGTTGACCCGTCAGACTATGATTGGGAAAGCAGCACTGATTATCGTCCACCGGTGGATGGTGCAGTTGGTGCAATGCGTCCGCTGCCGACACCGATCTTCGATTTTGCTGTTACACCAGATATTGCACAGGACAGTAACGGCAATAATCGCCGGTGTGGCATTCGATTGGTCTGGGATGGTGAAGTGACCGGCGTTGATACGGTTATGTTTGAGGTGCGTCTCAAATCATCGCTGGCTGAAATCTATAAAGGCCGAACTGAAGATGTAGAGCGCGGGGCGCTATTGATTGCTCCAGGCATTCTTTTGCCGAATATGCTCTATGAAGTCCGCGCACGTTATTCATCCTATGATGGCAGTACGCCCTTTGTCTGGTCTGATTGGATTGAGGTGCGCACTGCGGATATCCGTTTCGGTCCACTTGATATTTACGCGATCAATATTGAACAGCTCAATAAGGACATCAGCGATGTTCTGAAAGGTTTGGGAGAGACGGATCGGTATGTTCAGGAGGAGTTGGATCGTATTGGTGCGCTGGCAGCTGAGCAGGAGGCTGGCAATGCCGGTATGTTCAAACTGTTACGTGAGGAAGCGGCGGTAACTGCGGGCAATCTAAAGGCAGGTTACACAAGGCTCGTTTCCGTTTCCATCGGTCCCGGCAGTGCAATTGCTTCCCGTATCGAAAAGCTGGAGGTAAAAGTTGATGAGGATATTGCCCAGGCTGTTAGCCAACTGACAACGCGTATCAACACTGTTGGCGATACTGTTGAGGCTCAGGCTGAAGCAATTACCCTGCTCACTGCTGATGTCGGCAATTTCTCAGCTGGTGGTTTGATCCGCATTACCAGTGAAGCCGCAAGCGGCAGTGCTTTGAACCGGATTGCTTTCAGCAGTTATGTGCAAGCTATGGGGCAGACTGCACAGGCGGCGATGTGGCTGGAAGCCTTCACAGGTAATGGTGGCCAATTGCTCAGTCAGATCATCATGAATGCTGATCGTTGGATCGTAACTAATGGTGTAGACAGCATGTCGCCGATGACATTCATCAATGGTGAACTGACCCTGATGTTGGCAAAAATCAATGAAATCATCTCCGGTCTGATCCGCTCACCTGACAGCAAATTCGTCATTAATCTTGATGAGGGTTTTTTGAAGGTGTCTGACTGATGAGTACAAGACTGCACTTAACAAAAAATCATCTCGTGGTTTCAAAACAGGGATTTGACGCGGACAATCCATCATTGGCAGAGGGTGATAAGCTCTTTGATAGTGATTGGTTATTCTCCAGCACGATTGTGGAGGTCGGTCTGCATATTGATCAATCCAGTTATAAAATGGATCCACCGCCGCAGAATTTGACCCGTTGGGATGAGCAAACGGATTGGTCGGCGCCGCAGATTATCAACTTTCAGCCATTGGATTATGTTCCGACAGTGTTGCTAATCAGCCTGTCTGATCCTCGGTATTGGGGCAATCATGGCATGGTATTGCTAGGCGCTCAGCCTCTCATCAATCGGCCAAGTGATTATTGGCGCACGGGCGAAATAACCGTCACCAATAGTCGTATAACTATCCCGCGAATTCGCAATCCTTCTGGTTATTATCGGGAGAGCTTTATTTATCTGGTGATGGGGATATGACATGGATGAAAATATCCTTATCGGCAAAAACGGTAATCAGCATGGCATCTGGGTAGCCAAGCAGGGCAAAACCGTCCAGCAGGGCGGCCAGATGCTGATGTCATCTGTCCAAGACATGCTGAAAATCCATGCGCAAGGTTCTGTTCCGTCATTCGGCTACAATGAATCGCAAGGCTTATGGCGGCATCAAATTGAAGTCCCGTTTCAGGAGCTTCCGTTTATTCCGCTGGCATTCATGGGCTTTAAATCTTCCGCTGCTGAGCCGTTTCAATTCCCGCCTGATCTGAGCGGTATTGTGGCTACGCAATCATTTGGCGGGAATATAGGCTTAGTCAACTTTATGCCTGTTGTTGGCATTTCTCACAACAAACTGACTTTTAGGGGCTGGGTGCCTCAATATGAATGCCGGTTCAATTATACCGTCTTTTTAGTCAAGCTACGTGAGAAGTTCTGATGGCGGGGCGGGTACTATTCCAGCGTGGTGCCAACTTTAAATTCCGCATTTCCAAGCCCGGAAAGGACGTTGACAGCACTGATCTTTTTGACTTTGTGCTGCATGAGGGGATCGGCACTGTTGCCCCATACGTAACAGGCTCGGTTCAGGTGCCAGCAAATAGTAATGTGCTCATTCCATTCGGACGCACCTATCAGCAGCCGGCACTTATTATGCTTAAACCGTCCGATGGTGTTGTCGCGTTTCTATCGCAGTTCGAAGCCCGCATCCAAGGCGATATGGCCTCAATGCGGATTTACAACAAAACCGGCACCTCGCGCTATGTCACCTATTACGTCTATTGGAATTCGATAGGCGGCTGACTTTCCTTACTTCACTCACAGCAATCACCCGCTTTTTGCGGGAAGGAGATCGCATGTCTGCAACACAGACCAATATCACTCCACCAATACAAATTCATCCGCTGGCTGAATTGCATGAAACGGCGTTTCAGCTTGGCATTATCCGTCAGCGTAATCTGATTTTGGCTTCAGAAAATCTAATGATGAAAGAACGCATTCAAGCTCTGGAAGCGGAAAACAAAGAACTGATTGTAGAGCGCAAGGAAGGGGCAGATTAATGGCTATTCGTCCCGACTGGATGACCGGCACGCTTAATCTCGTTGCCGGAACACCTGACTTCACCACGACAGGGTCGGCTTTGCAGACCGCAGCCATTCAGGCCGGTGATGCGATTATCACCGCAACAGGCTATGTGCTCATCATTGCTGAAATCACTGGGCAGAACAGCGGCCGGTTATTTGATAATTGCCCTGTGGCAGCTGCCGGTGACGGGCAACCCTTGCGGGTTCGCTATCAGCCGGATGGTAGCCGCGTGCAGGCTGCTGTTCGGATGATGAGAGATCTGCTGACCACAGGTAATCTTGAAGCATTTGCTGTACTTGTTGGTGAAGAAGATGCAGTACCGGTTTTTGTTGGACCAGGTGTTATGAAATTGGTGCCGAAATCAGAATTCGGACCCGATGATACCAAAGGCAATCTGGCCACTCTCGCTGCATTGGAGAATATTGCAAATCTCACAGAGCTTGCAGCGATTGCGAAAGCCAATGATCAGTTCATCATCATGGGGGCGGACGGCACAATTACGCTGAAGTCAATCAAAGACCTGACCGATACGATTGCGAAAAATGCAGACGAAATTGATAAAAAGTATGATCTTCCAGTCGATGGTACTGCTGATCAGCTGATTGATGCAACTGGCGCTGCAATCCCAAAGACGGGGTTGCCGATTTCAGATGCAGTACATAAAGCATTGGATGCCAAAGCTTCTTATAACTGGATCATCAACGGCGATTTCACCATTAATCAGCGTGGTGGTGTGAAAAAGCCTGCCAATGGTGTCTATGGTTTTGACCGCTGGAAAGGTCACTCAAACGGAATTGAGCAGATTATTGAGGGTCTGCCAGCTGGTGAATATACGCTCACATGGTCTGGCGGGGGTAATGGAACATTCGGTGGGCAAACAAAAGCATCACCTATAAAAGTTAATGTAACGGCTGGAAATGCATCTGTGGTGGTGCCTGCAACTGCAACGAAAATAAGCGTCGTGGCGGGCGATGCTACGTTGAGCGACCCTTGGGTGGCGAGATCTCTTGCGTATGAATTTCATATGTGTACGCGTTACTTTCAAAAGGTATCAGTTTCAGCGCGGTTTTGGTCAACTCAGGAAAATCAATATTCCAGTAATAGTGTTACATGGTCTGCAATGAGGCTGGCACCTTCAGTTTCACTTGATGATCAGGGGCAAAGGTCTGCAAACTTAAAAACTGCTACTCTAGCTGGAGTCTCAGGTCGTGGCGGCAGGTTTGAAATTGTCTCTGCGGCACAAGTAGGTGATTGCTACGCATTAGCTAATGCATATAATTTGGACGCGGATTTTTAAAATGGTAAATAGCGCGAAATTTGCAAAAGATGGTTTAATCATATCTGTAATTGATGGGAATGAAATTGCAATTCCTGACGATATGGCAAATCGACATCGTGCCATGATTGCAGAGTGGGTGGCTGCGGGAAATGAAATCGAACCTTACGTGCCGGATCCATTGCCAGAGCCTGTAATCGTCATTCCTGCTGTCACTCTATGGGAACGTATGACAGATGCTGAAGCCATTCAGGTGAATGATGCAATGGCTGCGCAGCCAATACGCACTCGTCAGATATTTCTCACAGCCAATACATTCCGTTCAGATCATGAACTTTGGCCACTCTTGCAGCAGGTTGCTGCTACTCTGTTCGGTGTTGAGCGTGCTGCAGAGTTGCTGGCATAAACGCTAATTTTTATGCTGCTTTAACAGTAAATTTCACAGGAAAATTCAGATGGATAAAACCGTGCCAGCTGGCGCGGCGATCCTGCTTGACTTCATTCGTAAGACTGAAGTCGGACGGACTGATCGCGCGTCTTATGATGTTATCTATGGTCACAATCAGGATAAACTGCCGAAGCCAATCACCTCGATGACAATCGGTGAACTGGTTGATGCGCAGGCCAGCTTTACCAAGCGGTTCAAATCATCGGCGTCTGGTGGTTATCAGTTCATGCGCAAGACCTTGCAGGATTTGTCGCGTGAGTTGCGCCTGAACGGGCGGCAGGTGTTTGATCCGGATTTACAAGACCGACTCGGTTATCACCTGTTAAAACGCCGTGGCTATGAAGAGTTCATGGCCGGTACAATCTCCATGACTGAGTTTGCCAAACAGCTGGCAATGGAGTGGGCTTCGTTTCCGGTGCTTGCCGCGACGAAAGGGGCGCACGGTCAGCTAAAGCGCGGCCAGTCATATTATGATGGTGATGCACTCAATAAGGCACTGGTGAAGCCAGAAGTGATTGTGGTGGTGTTGCGTAAAGTAAGAGACGCAGGCAATGGCTTACCTGTATCAGCAACTGAAAATCCGGAAGCGGAAACGCCACCGCCTGAGCCTGAAAAGACAAAACCGGTTTCTCATTCTAAGCGCTTTTGGACGTGGCTGACAGCTGCGGCGCTTCCTGCAGTTGGTTTGCTGGACTGGCGAGTGCAGCTGGCTTCCGTGATTGTGGTGAGCGGTATCGCGGCCTACGCGATTTATTCCATGCCGTCTGTGAAATCCAAAGTCGAAAAACTGTTTGAGGCACTCTGATGATGGGGCGGCTCCAAATAATACTCGCTGTGCTGGCCGTGGGTGCTGTTGCGCTCACGGGTGCTGTCCAGCTGGGTAAATACAAAGAGCGGCAACGCGGGGCAATTCAGCAGCTGCAGAGTGATATCCGTGCTGAGCGGGAGAGGGTGAAGGATGATGCGAAAACGCGCAATCTATCGGACTATGATTTCTGTGTTCAGTCTCTTCGCCGTCGCGGGGTGCAGTCCGCAGACTGTGAGCAGCTGCGCGGGCTGGCGAAAGAATGATCTGTCAACGGTTGGTTTGGTGGCGCTGACAAGAGTTGACCGGCCAGCAGCTGAGCGAGTGGAAGGTAATGACCAAAATGGAAAACGGCAGGGGTGCTGGTGATGGCAACGGCAACGCAGGATACGAGGGACAGAGTTATTCGTATGGAAGGAAAGGTTGAAGAACTTGAACGAAAAATAGACCGACTAGATACTAAGGTCTCTGAAATGCATCATTTACTAACGCAAGCTAAGGGAGCGCGTTGGATGTTGATTTTTTTGGTTGGTTTTGGTGGTTTTATTGCGGCAAATATAACTCCATTTGTTCAGTATATTTGGGGGAGGTGATGTTATAATTCATAGTTTATTTTTAATGTATGTTTTATTAGAATTTTTTTGTAAAGAGTACTAACATTCTATGCTGTTGTGAACGCCATCGAAAAATAATATATAAGTTGGAGAGCGTCTATAAAGTAGGTAGTTTATGATTTTTTTTGTCAGGTCGTGCTTAGCTAGTTACGACTCTAGGATACATAAATATTTTCAATGCCTCCAAAATGCAGGACTATCTTTTAAGTTTGTTGGCTGGAGGCGTGGTGACGATAATTATTCTCCGCAAAATGATGAGATCATCTATCTTTTGAATGGGCGTCTAGGAGGGGGCTGGCGAAATCTATATTCATTAATAAAATGGAATTTCTTTCTATTTTTTACACTCGTATCGCATAGGAAAGAAATAAAAATTGTTCATGTAGTTGATTTGGATTCCGCATTTGTCTGCAATGTTTTTTGTCGCATTTTTCGGAAAAAAATTATTTTTGATATATATGATAAGTACACAGCAGTGAGGAATATTTCTGGCATTGTTGGACGTATTGTTGACAGTATTGAGCTGTCAATTGCGAAGAGTGCGGATTTGACCATCTTGGCGGGCCTCACTCGCTATAGACAGTTAGGTTTGGATAAACTCCCATCCAATTTTATAGTACTGGAAAATGTACCCGCTACCCAAATTGCTAAAGAGATGATGCCGCAGAGTTTTGACAAAATACGACTTGGTTATTTTGGTGTACTAGAGCCATATCATCGTGGCTTAGAAGATTTAATGAGTGTGGTTTCGGTTAATCCTGATTTTGAACTACATGTGGCAGGTTATGGTGGTCTGCTAGATGAAGTTAATAAATATGTTAAATCTTCTTCTAATATCCATTATCATGGAATACTTAATTCAAAAAATGGATTGAAATTAATGTCGGAAATGCATGTAATTATTGGAATGTATTATTTAAGTGTTCCTAATCATTATTATGCATCACCCAATAAGTATTATGAACACCTTATGCTTGGAAGAGGGCTATTAACAACGCGAGGGACAAGCCCTGGCGAAGGGGTTCGCGAAAATGGTACTGGATGGGCTATTGCTGAAGGGCAGGAATCAATATCAGTTTGGTTGAAGCAATTAAATCCAGATTCAATTAATGCAGCAGGTGAGGCGGCTCATGCTGTTTGGGTAAGGCAATATATTGATTATTTTCAAAAGAGTTATAATGAACTGTATTTAGTTAAGGTAAGAAGTATGTTGGCATGAGTGGCAATGGTGATATGACTGTAACTATTATTATGCCTGCGCATAATTCAATGACGACAATAAATAAAGCTATATCCTCTGTTGTTGAGCAAAGTTATTCGGATTGGAAACTTCTGATAATTGATGATTTATCTAAAGATAAAACCGTCCAAATTGTTGAGTCTTGGTGTGAGAGGGACGCACGTATTCAGTTGATAAAGTTGTCAGCATGGTCGGGTGTTGCTGTTGCGAGAAATACTGGTTTGAATTTGGTTTCTAGTGATTATGTTGCATTTCTGGATAGTGATGATTTCTGGAGTTCTGATAAACTACAAATCCAAATTAATTTTATTAAAAGAAGCAAAACACCAATAACTTTCTCGAGTTATTATAGAATTGATGAAAATGAAGAAATTATTGGCTTTATAAATGCGCCGAGTAAGGTTTCTTATATAGATTTATTGAAAAGTAATTTTATTGGTAACTCAACAGCTGTTTTGAAATGGTCCTGTTTTCAGGATATTCGCTTTAAATCAGTAGGAAATGAAGACCATCTGTTTTGGTTGGAATGTTTGAGAAAGGTTAATGGATATGTTTTTTCT
>NZ_JARRAE010000010.1 GCF_030376605.1 Pseudochrobactrum sp. sp1633
CATCTCCGGTTACGTTCGTTACGACGCATCTTTCGGTGATGATCCATACAGCGGCGAAGAGCTGGGTACATGGTCGAAGAATACCCGTTTCACACTGCGTACACACACAGCGGCTGAAACTGAGCTGGGCACACTGAAGACCTACACAGAAAACCGTTTCAACTTCGGTGATGGCGTAGATGGTAAGCATACTCTGAAGCATGCAATCATTCAGCTCGGTGGCCTGACAATCGGTAAAACCGATTCAGCTTTCCACACATTTACCGGTTACCTCGGCGACATCATCAACGATGACGTTGTAGATGCAGGCCTCTACAACACCAACCTGATCAGCTACACCTTCACTGGCGGTAACGGCTTCTCGGCTATTATCTCTGCTGAACAGGGCGAAGTTAAAGGCTTCTCCCATAAAGGCGTTGGCTATGATGCTGTTATCGACGACTACATGCCACATGTTGTTGGTGGTCTGAAGTTCGAACAGGCTTGGGGTTCGATCGCTGGTGTTGCAGCTTACGACTCTGAAATCGAAGAGTGGGCTGGTAAAGTTCGCCTCGATGTAAACGTAACAGACCAGTTCTCCGCATGGGTACAGGGCGGTTATTCTTCTTATGAAGGTAACTACGGCATGTACGGCCGTTGGGGTGGCGATTGGGCTGTTTGGGGTGGTCTGAAGTATAAGGCAACCGACAAAGCAACTTTCAACCTGCAGGCTGCTTACGAAGATTTCGGCAAAACTGCTGTTGCTGCAAACGTAGCTTACCAGCTGGTTCCAGGCTTCACAATTACTCCTGAAATCAACTACACCACATGGAAAAAAGACCATCCAGCTCGTCTGGCTGGCGGCGAAAAAGACGCTTTCGGTGGTATCATCCGCTTCCAGCGTTCTTTCTAAGCCATTGGTTTAGTTAAGGAATAAGTACCAGCGGGGTGACCCGCTGGTATTTTCGTCTCAGATGAGGCGTTCAAGCGGGGACCATCTTTCACGAGATGCGCTTAGAATATTCAGTATGAACTTTTTGTGTGGAAAAGGCGGAATTAAGACTTTTCGAGGGGGCTCGACAGAAATCTAACCAGAGTGGTTATACAATGGTGCTCTATCAAAATTGTTCCCCGGACTTGTTTTATTCCTTGGTTGGCTCTAAAGCTCCTCACCATTCAAACGGCTGGGGGGCCCTATGATGGAGCTAAATCGGGACATTTCGATCGAAAATGCTGATAACTTTGCGCCTGTTCTTGGCTATAATTTAAGTTTCACATCTTCGAACACAAAAACGCATCGTATTGTAAGTCAGTATTCTGTTACTGATTTATCCGAACGCTACCTCAATATTTTATGGGACGACGGTTCTCATAAATACAATGTGAGGTTGTTTCTCGGTGAGATAAATGAAATTCTGAAGGGGGAGCGTTTCAGTGGCTTTAGCCAGGAAATGCTCGACAGAATTATCGGTTCCCTGCGTGAGCGCAATAACAGCAATGCAACCATCAATAGAAAGATGGCTGCACTTAGCAAGTTACTGCGAAAGGCGTATAAGATGGGGGACATCTTTAGCCTGCCGGAGTTCATTCGTCAGAAAGAGCGGGCAGGGCGGATTCGTTTTCTGGAACTTGAAGAAGAAGCACGACTGTTTTCTGCAATTAAAGCGCGATGTGAGCATAGCTATCGTCTGGCTGTCTTTCTGGTCGACACAGGTTGCCGACTCGGTGAGGCTATCGGTCTGACATGGAATGATCTTCATGATCCGCGCGTCACGTTCTGGCTCACCAAATCGAATCGCAGCCGCACAGTTCCATTGACAAAACGTGCAAGAAAAAGCTGCCAGATCGTTGTCGACCGGCATAAAGGGCCGTTCTCGATGCTCACTCAGGTTGAGTTTCGCGCGGTCTGGAATGATGCCAAATATGAAGTTGGCCTTGGTACCGATACGCAGGTCGTGCCTCATATTCTTCGTCACACTTGTGCATCTCGTCTGGTTCGCTGCGGTATTGATATTCGTCGTGTTCAGATGTGGCTTGGTCACCAGACACTTCAGATGACTATGCGTTATGCCCATCTTGCGACGAATGACCTTGATAGTTGCGTAAAAGTGCTGGAAGTCCGCTGATTATAGTTGTTTTCACATTATTGCACATCGTTGATGTGCGATAATGTGTGAAGCAACTCTGTCAGTGCGGGTGAAGCAGGGCAGGTATGTATTTGCCTGCTGAAAATAGCGACTCATATCTCGATGAAACACTTTTTATGCAGGCCATGATGCTTGTTCTCCGGTTCAGCCGGAAACACAGCAATCTATATGGGTTGGCCTGCTATAATCCTGTTCAAGCGTAATATTCTATCTGTAGTATGAATTTTGATCCGGTTGGCATTTCCTTGCTACCGGTATCAGAGCGTTTTAGTTGAATCTGAAACACTGAAAATGCTCTGTTTTTTGAGTTGGGCCACGCAGTTTGCCCGAAATCGCTTCACAGTTTTCGGATTGCACTTTAGATATAGCAACTCGAATTGAAGGAATTCGCACCGTCAGCAATCGCATTGCTGACGCGCTGTTTGGGATTCTATGTGACAAGGTTGAGACTATGGTTGCGGGTGGCGAACGTCTTTTTCTGTTTTTTGGTGGCATATCCGGTGCGGGGGCTATGGCAAGTTATGCAGCCTCAGCACACGGTGATCATGCGTTTTTGGGGGTAGTCGCACCGATTTTACTGGGGCATGCCGCAGCATTTTTAGGTTTTGCATTCTTAAGTGCAAGGAGCCGCGCAGTTTATTGGTCAGCCGTGCTGGTTTTGATCGGTCTAGTTCTGTTTTCCGGTGATTTGATTCTGCGGGATCTGACAGGGAACAGATTGTTTGCTATGGCTGCACCACTGGGCGGCACATTAATGATTGGCGGATGGCTGATGACTGCGCTCTGCGCCTTTCTCCCATCAAAAAACTGAAGAAAACCATTTTAAAGTGCAACAATTACCCCGTGTAATCTGCACTAACCAAAGCGGACGCTGAAATTAGGGGCCTTCGCAGTTGGTATGTGTTCAGATCATCATCAGTCAGTGTCTGATATTGGTCATTTAACAAAAAAGCCGTGCTGCAATTTTGCAGTGCGGCTTTTGGTTGTTTTTATGCATGACCCTGAGGCGGTAGTGCAATTGCGATAGAACGAATACGCTCTAGCCGCGTCGACCGCTCACAAGATCCTGCTGAATATTGGCGTTGCCATAGAGGCGTGATTTGTAAACGGCATAGTTTTCCATCACGCGCTGCACATAATTGCGGGTTTCGGTGTAGGGAATCCGCTCAATCCAGTCCACAACCTGATCAAGATTCTGTCCGCGCGGGTCACCGTATTTTGCAATCCACTCGCTGGCACGTCTTGGACCCGCATTATATCCGGCAAAAGTCAGAATATAAGAACCGTTAAACCGTTCAATCTGCTCGCCGAGATAATGGGCGCCAAGTGTCGCATTATATGCAGCGTCCGTTGTCAGACGTTTATCGGAATAAGCAAGACCGGCACGTTGTGCAACGCCCTTGGCTGTGCCCGGTAAAAGCTGCAACAGTCCGCGCGCACCGGCGCTGGAAACCGCAGATATATTGAATTCACTTTCCTGACGGGCAATCGCATAGGCGAGGGCTGCACCGGAGCCTTTGATATTGGCATTGGCCGGAATTGCGCCGGTCGGATGGGAAAGTGCGCCGACGTCCAGCCCGCGACCAGCAGCAACTTTGCCGACACGCAGTGACAGATAGTGGTTGCTGTTGCGCTCAGCCATCACAGCGAGAAGAGCGAGTTCGCCGGTGCTGCTCAGTTCCTGCGCCATGTTGATATAAAGGCTTTGAGCGCGGTTGCCATAGCCGATCGCTTCAAGGCGACGGATTGCACGAACCGGTTCGCGGCTGTCAAAACGCTCACGATCTGTGGCGCTTGGTTTAGGATAAGGCAATTGCAAAACATTGTTGCCAAGTTTTGCGGCAGCCAGCTGACCATAGAAAGATGTGCCGTAATAGGATGCGCGCTGATACATTTGCTTTGCATTGCCGCCACCACCGGCTTCTGCGGCGCGTCCCATCCAATAATAGGCGCGGGAAGCAGACATCGGGCGGGACGAAATTTCAGCGATACGTGTAAAATGCTTCTGCGCAGTCGACGCATCATTTAATGCGCGCAACGCATACCAACCGGCATGAAACTCTGCGTCTGCAGCCATCGTTGGTGTTTCTGCACTGTGGGCAGCCGCCAGACGATAGGCAATCTGCGGCTTGCCGATGTCCAGCAATTCGCGGGAAAGCACGCGACGCTCAGTCCACCATGCATCGGGATCAACCAGCGATTTGGCATCACGCGGAGCTTTCAGCATCAGATTGGCCGCTTCAGTATAACGCTCGGTGCGGCGTAAATGCTGAATCTTTATATATAAATAGGCGGGGTTTGACTGCCATGAGGCATGCACGGCATTCAGCTTTTGTGCAGCATCCGGTGCGCGTTTGTTAACAGCAACAAAAGCCGCATAAAGTGATTCAGCATTTGCCGGTGCCGCTAACCGTGCTGCGGACTGCATACGGTTATCATAAAGCATACGCAGAAACCGCGCCTGATTATCCTCTTTGGTCAAAACACCGGAAAACTCGCGTAAAACCAGTGCTTCATCTTTATTGTCCAGCTTGGCTTTTGCCCACCACGGCGCAATCAACTGGCGCGCAGCACTGCGATTTCCGCTGGCAAGATAAGCACGGCCTAACAGGATCATGCCTTCTGTCGTTTGCGGAGTGCGATTTCCGAGATAAGAGATAACAGTGCCGGCCGGTGCGTTTTCACGATAGAGCGCCCGTTCGGTGTTGCGCTGAACCGTCGTCATGCCCGGCCATCCGCGCAGTTCTGCGGCAGCAGAAGCGATATCACCGCTCGACAGGCCATCAGCACCCGACAAGGCTAATGCCCAGGTGAGAATATTACGGTCAAGATCTCCGGCAGGCATTCCGTTGCGAATGGCCAGAGCACGGCGGGCGTCTTTAGCAGAAAGAGCATCAAGGGCAGTTTTGAGGCTGCCATTCATCGCCGCCGGTGCCTGGGTCCGCGGAATAGTCGCTGTGGTTGTCGGATCAGGCCGCATCATCGGGGCGGGCATGTTGCGCATTATGGTTGGTGCAAAGGGGCGCAACAAAGGTGTTGGCACATTTTCGGCTTCCTGAGCATTAGCCGTCAGTATATTCGTTGCCATACTTGCACATAGAAGTGTAAGGGCTAAAAAACGCTGATCTGGTTTCTGTCCGAAAAGTGCAAATTTACGCATTACAAATCCGTTATAACCCTGTTGAAGCAAATTTAAGGCAGATTTTAAAGATATTCGAGCAAAAACTGAGAGTTATAGAAATACCGTTCTATGGAATAAACGGGCTCTGAATATGTTGATAACTGGCGCTGCCTGTGGTTCTGATTCAAGGACTATAAGCCAGATCTGTGAAGGCAGAGTTAATGAAGCCTTACCTTAAATAGGGCATAGCTTTGGTTGGCATATTCACAATGCGAAGCGCCAAAGTTTTGCCGGTATTAACTGGTCTTTATTCGGGAAAGAACACCCAAATCAGTGATTTGCTTGTTGAATGTTTTCGTCATTTCGCTCAATGACTTGCGTCGTTTAGACGAAAACAGGACCTATTTTCGGCATAGTGATGAATTGCTAACGGATATGTATAAAACCGCTTGATCCGTCAGAATTGCAAGACTATGGTGCAGCACTTTTCATAAACAGATGGTGATACCATCATTCTGTATGCGGCTGTAAAGCCTGTATGGATGGTGCCGTCACGACTGTTGTGATGAATAGAATGACATTATTATACGCTGTATGTTTGATACGATCATATATGCAGTTTACCATATTTAATATCTCGTAATCAGGCCTTGAGCGGGCAAAATTTCAGGACTGATTACGAACTTCAAAGACTGTGTGCTCAGCTCATCTTTTGCTGATACGCAATTCATTTTAAAACTCAGGCAAACTTTTTTGGGAGTACCCGATGCTTAAGGGCTCAATCACGGCTATCGTCACACCATTCACCGAGCAGGGTGGGTTTGACGAAAAAGCGTTCCGTGGCCTTATAAACTGGCAGATAGAAGAGGGAACGCACGGTTTTGTGCCAGTTGGCACAACCGGCGAGACACCGACGCTATCGCATGATGAGCACAAACGGGTGATTGAGGTTTGCGTTGAGGAAGCAAAAGGTCGTGCGCAGATTGTTGCCGGAGCAGGTTCAAACAATACTGTTGAAGCGATTGAGCTGGCGCAGCATGCTGAGGGCGCCGGTGCCGATGCGGTTCTGGTCGTGACACCTTATTATAACAAGCCAAATCAGCGCGGGCTTTATGCGCATTTTTCCGCAGTTGCCAAAGCGATTTCCATTCCGCTGGTGATTTATAATATTCCGGGTCGTTCAATCATTGATATGACACCGGAAACAATGGGTGCATTGGTGCGCGACCATAAAAATATTGTCGGCGTTAAAGATGCGACCGGTAAAATTGAGCGCGTATCCGAACAGCGCGCAACTTGCGGCGCGGATTTCATTCAACTCTCCGGTGAAGATGCAACAGCGCTTGGCTTTAATGCTCATGGTGGCCGCGGCTGTATTTCGGTGACATCCAATATTGCTCCGCGTCTATGCGCGCAGTTTCAAGAGGCATGTCTCGCCGGTGATTATGCAACGGCGCTGACAATTCAGGATCGCCTGATGCCATTGCATAAAGCATTGTTTATGGAGCCGAACCCGTCAGGTGTTAAATATGCTTTGGCACGTACCGGACGTATTGAAAATCGCCTGCGCTTGCCATTGATGCCGATAGAAGCAGAAACCGCAGAGAAAATCGATGCAGCGCTGCGTCATGCAGGCTTGCTGAATCAGTAATCCTGCGCAACCGGCATAACTGAACAGTTTACGCTGTTTATTTTGCTGCAAATCACTTATGCCTGCCGGTACATTCACTGTGAAATCGGCAGGTTTTTTTATGCTTGCGGCTGTTGGTTTTTTGTAGCTAACATGCGGAAAATTAATCAAAAGCTGCTGGTAAAGTTGCGGATCAGATATATATTGCTGCCATGAATACGAAAAAGAATGCGCCTGCGCGCAAAATCATCGCTGACAACCGCAAGGCACGTTATAATTTTGAGATCCTCGAAGTTATTGAGGCCGGCTTGGTTCTGTCCGGGACCGAGGTTAAATCCTTGCGTGCCAATCAGGCGAATATTGCTGAAAGCTATGCCAGTTATGAGAATGGCGCTTTCTGGCTGATCAATTCCTATATTCCTGAATATACGCAGGGCAATCGTTTCAATCATGATCCGCGCCGTTTGCGTAAATTACTGCTCAGTGGAAGGGAAACTGTGCGATTGGCAAATTCTATCGCGCGCGATGGGATGACGGTTGTACCGCTGAAGCTCTATTTTAATGAGCGTGGCATGGTGAAGCTTGAAATTGCGCTCTCTCGCGGTAAAAAACTGCATGATAAGCGCGAGACGGAAAAGAACCGTGACTGGAACCGCGAGAAATCACGCTTGTTGCGTGATCGCGGCTAAGGTATTTCCGAGTCAAAACCGGAAATGCTCCAAATTGCTGAAAGTTCAAAGCCCTGTCTGCTTCAGATGGGGCTTTTTGTATTTGAGAAATAATCAGTGTTGATTATCGTTGAGATAATCACGCACATTTTCGAAAACGCCATGAAACATGGCTTCCGTCAACACGCCTGTATTGGTGTTGTAGCGCGAGCAGTGATAGCTGGAAAAAATCCGCAAAGACCCGATATTGGTCTGGGCGGCATGGCCGAATTTATGTTTCGCAACGGGTTGGCCAAGGGCACGAATAGTGGACTGATGCGCTATTGTACCGAGTGTTACAATGGCCTGCAGATTTGGGAGGCCGGTAATAAACGGCGTCAGGAACTGCCGGCAGGTATTAATTTCGGCGCCGGTAGGTTTGTTTTCCGGCGGGACACAGCGAACAGCGTTGACGATGGCGCAATCATTGAGCGTCAGCGTATCATCAGGACGTGCTTCGAAATTGCCCCGAGCGAAATTATATTTTTTTAAAGTGGAGTAGAGCAGGTCACCCGCATAGTCGCCGGTAAATGGTCGCCCTGTGCGGTTCGCCCCGCGCAAACCCGGCGCAAGACCAATAATCAGCAAACGCACACGCTCAGGAAAAGCGGGCAGGGTGGTTGTCTGTACTGCTGTTGCGCTATTCTGCGGGGCGGTCGGCAGAAATGCCGGAACCGGCGCATTGTGCCATGAAGGCTCATTGCCCCGCCAGACTTGTATAAAGTCATGGAGGCGGGGACAAAATGCGCAATCGCGGGATGGTTCCGAATTTAACAAGGCCGGTCAGAAGAGCTTAGTAAAGCTCTTCTTCCTCTTCAAAACGGCGAGCCGGACGCTCAGAGGCTTCGCGGCTGATTTCAGATTTCAGCGTTACCAGATCAAGGAAATGATCGGCCTGACGGCGCAGCTCATCCGAAATCATTGGTGGCTGCGTTGTGAGTGTTGAAACAACACTGACTTTTCGGCCACGGCGCTGCAGTGCTTCAACGAGGCAACGGAAATCACCGTCACCGGAGAAGATCACAAAATGATCCACAGTATCAGTCAGCTGCATGGCATCGACCGCAAGTTCGATATCCATATTGCCTTTGACTTTGCGGCGGCCGGTCGCATCAGTAAACTCTTTGGCGGCTTTGGTAATGACTTTATAGCCATTATAGTCAAGCCAGTCGATCAGGGGGCGAATGGATGAGTATTCCTGATCTTCGACGAGTGCAGTATAGTAGTAAGCACGCAGCAAATAACCGCGTTTCTGGAAAGCTTTCAACAATTTACGGTAATCAATATCAAAGCCAAGAGTCTTGGATGCAGCGTAAAGATTGGCGCCATCGATAAAAAGCGCGATTTTTTCGCGTGAATCAAACATTTTGATAATTATCCATTCTTCAGCAAATAATAGTTCGCTGATTAATTGTCCGCACTTTTCAATTTTATTTTTGAAAAAAGCCTCTCCTACTCTGCGTTCTAAGGCGCATGCACAGAAAGGCAAGCAATCACAGGTTGTTTTTATTGCGCTGTTCGTAAAAGGCCGGAAAAATGTGTGATTAAGATATCACAAATATCATATAAATGATATCTGTTCCTTGATGCCCAAGAGTATAAACGATTTAACGGATTTTATTTTACGCGGCTTCCGCGCTTGCCGGATGATGGATGGCAATAAATTGCGACCGATTCTGTCGGGCTTTTGCCTGAGAAAAGGTGATGCGGTTTAAACGGCAGGGTTGTGATATGGCGCTCATGCAGAAAATTTCATGACTTCCATGATTACTTTGGCAGCTGCTTTATTGCTGCCGTTATTCCCTGTATTGTATATTCTGGGTACTTTGATCGCGGCTTTGTGCGCTTTTGCTTGTTTTTTGTGTCAAGTGCCGTTATTGAAACCAAGAATTCCTGAATTAATTTTGAGATATGAAAGGGGCGATCTATGGCCCGCGTTACCGTTGAAGATTGCGTTGACAAGGTAGACAACCGCTTTGAGCTGGTTCTGCTTGCCAGCCATCGTGCACGACAGATCTCACAGGGCGGTCAGATTACCATTGATCGCGACAACGATAAAAACCCGGTTGTTGCGCTGCGTGAAATCGCTGACGAAACCCTGTCGCCGGGTGATCTGAAAGAAGACCTGATCCATTCCCTGCAGAAGCATGTGGAAATTGATGAGCCGGAAGCACCGGCACCATTGCAGATCAGCGGTGCTCTGGATGACCTGACCGGTGAAGTTATTGTCGGCGCTGAAGACATTGCAACTTTCGACAGCATGAGCGAAGAAGATTTGCTGGCGGGTATTGAAGGTCTTGTTGCACCTGAGAAAAGTGACGATTACTGATTTTTGTTGAGGCGCTTTAAGCTGTTTCAACAGATTTCCGGCGGTATTTACAGGTTGCCGGTGTCAGTAAAGATCGGATTATTAAAGCGCTGCAGATCACTCTGCGGCGCTTTATTTTGTGTGCGTCAGGCTGTTTCTTGATCTGGTCGTTAAAATGCCGCATGCAAAACGCCGGAACTTGTTGAATTATTGCGTGCTTTTAGTTTGGTACAGGTTTCTGCCTGATAAATAATACAGTAAATTTCGGTATGCTTTGCGATGGATGCGACTAAAGGGAGTGCAGGCTGATGATGCGCCAATATGAGCTGGTTGAGCGGGTGCAGCACTATAAGCCTGATGTTAATGAGGCTCTGCTGAACAAGGCTTATGTTTATGCCATGCAAAAACATGGCAGTCAGAAGCGCGCATCCGGTGATCCGTATTTTTCGCACCCTCTGGAAGTCGCCGCAATCCTGACCGACATGCGTCTTGATGAGGCAACGATTGCCATCGCGCTGCTGCATGACACGATTGAAGATACAGATGCGACCCGCGCTGAGATTGACCAGCTTTTTGGCCCTGAAATTGGCAAGCTGGTTGAAGGTCTGACCAAGCTTAAAAAACTCGATCTGGTTTCCAAGAAAGCTGTGCAGGCGGAAAACCTGCGCAAGCTTCTGCTGGCTATTTCCGATGATGTGCGCGTGCTGCTGGTGAAACTGGCAGATCGCCTGCACAATATGCGTACCCTCGGTGTGATGCGCGAAGACAAGCGCCTGCGCATTGCTGAAGAAACTATGGATATTTATGCGCCGCTTGCAGGCCGCATGGGTATGCAGGATATGCGTGAAGAGCTGGAAGAGCTGGCATTCCGCTATATCAATCCGGAAGCATGGCGTGCAGTCACAGATCGTCTTGCTGAGCTGATGGAGAAAAACCGCGGCCTTCTCAGCAAGATTGAAGCCGATCTGGCAACGCTTTTTGCAGAAAAAGGCCTGCATGCCGATGTTTCCAGCAGACAGAAAAAACCTTGGTCTGTTTTCCGTAAGATGGAAACCAAGGGGCTGTCTTTCGAGCAGCTTTCCGATATTTTCGGCTTCCGTGTTATCCTTGATAATGTTGATGATTGTTACAAGGCGCTTGGCATTATTCACCGCACATGGTCGATGGTGCCGGGGCGCTTCAAAGATTATATTTCAACGCCGAAGCAGAATGATTATCGTTCTATCCACACCACGATTATTGGCCCGTCCCGTCAGCGCGTAGAGCTGCAAATCCGCACCGGCGCAATGGATGATGTGGCGGAATATGGTGTTGCCGCGCATTCGATCTATAAAGACGGGCGCAGCAATACTGTGCCAACGGCAATTTCTACGGAATCCAATGCCTATGCTTGGCTGCGGCGCACCATTGAAGCGCTGTCAGAAGGGGATAATCCTGAGGAGTTTCTGGAGCATACCAAGCTGGAACTGTTTCAGGATCAGGTCTTCTGCTTTACGCCGAAAGGTCGCCTGATTGCCCTGCCACGCGGCGCTACACCGATTGATTTTGCCTATGCTGTGCATACAGATATCGGGGATTCAACGGTTGGCGTTAAGATCAACGGCCGCATGATGCCGCTGATGACCGAGCTGAAAAACGGCGATGAAGTCGATATTATCCGCTCGAAATCGCAAGTGCCGCCGACGGCATGGGAGTCGCTTGTTGTTACCGGAAAGGCGCGGTCTGCTATCCGCCGCGCAACGCGCGCTGCCGTGCGCAAGCAATATTCCGGCCTTGGCATGCGTATTCTTGAACGCGCATTTGAGCGTGGTAACAAGCCGTTCAGCAAAGAGCTGCTCAAACCAGCTTTGGCGCGACTGGCGCGCAAAGATATTGAGGATGTATTCGCGGCTGTAGGACGCGGGGAACTTGTTTCCGGTGATGTGTTGAAAGCGGTTTATCCGGACTATCAGGACACACGTATTACTCAGAACAGCCCTGCAAAAACCGGTGAAAAAGGCTGGTTTAACCTGCAAAATGCTGCCGGCATGATCTTTAAGGTGCCAGAGGGCAGTGCAGGTAGTGCAAGCGGCGACACGGATGCACAAACACAGGCTGCAGCGGTAAGCCGGCATGCATTGCCGATCCGCGGGGCAAACTCTGATCTTCCGGTTCGTTTTGCGCCGGAAGGTGCGGTGCCGGGCGATCGTATCGTCGGTATTCTGCAGCCGGGCGTTGGCATCACAATTTATCCGATCCAGTCATCTGCGCTGACCGCCTATGATGATCAGCCGGAACGCTGGATAGATGTGCGCTGGGATATTGACGGTGAAATGCACGAGCGTTTTCCGGCACGTATTTCCGTGTCAGCAATCAATTCACCGGGATCGCTGGCAGAGATTGCACAGGTCATTTCTGTGAATGATACGAATATTCACAATCTTTCTATGGTGCGCACCGCGCCGGACTTTACGGAAATGATTATGGATCTTGAGGTCTGGGACCTCAAACATCTCAATCGCATTATTGCGCAATTAAAAGAAAGCGCCTGCGTGAGTGATGCACAGCGCGTTAACGGATAAGAGGCTTTTTATGAATACTGAAGATGTGCTGGGCGTATTTCATGAGGCAGGTGCCATTCTTGAGGGGCATTTTATCCTCACTTCCGGCCGCCGCAGTCCTGTTTTTCTGCAAAAAGCACGGGTGTTCATGCATGCCGACAAGACTGAAAAGCTCTGTAAAGCTCTGGCTGAGAAGATTAAAGCCGCTGGTCTGGGTGAGATTGACTATGTTGTCGGCCCTGCAATCGGCGGTCTGATCCCGTCTTATGAGACATCACGCCATCTTGGTGTGCCTTCAATCTGGGTTGAGCGTGAAAATGGTGTGTTCAAGCTGCGCCGTTTCGAGCTGCCGGAAGGCTCCCGCGTTGTTATTGTGGAAGACATTGTGACAACCGGCCTGTCGATCCGTGAGACGATTGAAACACTGCGCGATCTGAAGGCTGAAGTTGTTGCAGCCGCCTGTATTGTTGACCGCTCGGCAGGTAAAGCCGATGTGGGCACAAAGCTGATCGCACTGGCAGAGTATGAAGTGCCGTCCTACGATAAGGATGACCTGCCACCGGAACTGGCCGCCATTCCGGCGATCAAACCCGGCAGCCGCAATATTTGACCAAACTTTAAAATTTCAGAGCGTTATTTGACGCAGGCAAGCTCGGGATATGGAAATCCCGGGCTTTTCGTGCCATGACGTAAACGTACATATTCTGCATAAAATTTGCAGCTATAGCATTAATTCTGCTTTGCATTGCGCAGGCTGTTACGCATAAACCCCATTGGGTACTTTAAAGGCATCATCGTGGTTTCAGTTCTAACTGCTCAGACAATGCACAATCAGCGTCACCGTGATCCGTGTGGAGCATGTGTTGATTGTGAAGTGCGTAAAATGGCTATTTGCGCCGCTTTGCAGGATGATGCGCTGCATTCTCTGGAAGCCATTATGGCTTCGCGCAAGCTGGAAACCGGTGAAATGCTGGTGGAAGAGGGCGCGCCGAAGCTGAAAGTCTTCAGCCTGACTTCCGGTTTATTGCGTCTTTTTACTTTGCTGCCTGACGGGCGCCGTCAAATTTCCGGTTTTCTTTATCCCGGCGATTATCTTGGTCTGGCCGATGACGAAAGCTATTCGCAGACGGCTGAGGCTGTTGTGCCATCCACATTGTGCTGCTTTGCCGTGAATGAGATGGATGAGCTGATGGATCAGTATCCGGCTCTTAAAGACCGGCTTTATGTAATGACGCGGGAAGCTCTGCGTCAGTCGCGTGATAATCAGCTGGTGCTGGGGCGCCTTGCGCCGGTCGAAAAACTGGCTTCTTTTCTGCTGGTTCTGTCGGCACAGGCTGAGCGTGTCGGTCATCCGGCCAATCCGGTGCATCTGTCGATGAACCGTACGGATATTGCGGATTATCTCGGCCTGACGATTGAAACGGTCAGCCGCTGTTTTACAAAATTGCGTACACAGGGTCTGATCCATCTGCCGGATGCCAATACGGTGAACATTCTCTCGCACCGTTCGCTTTCAGCTGTCGCGGGTACCGAATTTAAAAACTGATTTCTGACAGATATTTTAGCTTGTGCCTGTGCTTGTTGTTGAGACACGCATTAGTGATGCTTTGTGTTCTTTCTGTATTTATTGGGATTTTCGTGAACCCGCGCTCACGTAATATCGGCGCGGGAGTTTTTATTTATAAATTCAGGAGGGGCCATGCGCCGTTCATTATTGATTTCAGGCTTAGTATTATCTGTGCTCACCGGTTCTGCGCATGCTGAAACTGTTTTAAACCGAGGCAATAGCGGTGATCCGTCATCGTTCAATCAGCAACTGACATCAACGGTTGATGAGGCGGCGCTTCTGGCGGATCTTTATCAGGGGCTGGTGATGGAAGATGCCAAGGGGGCGATCATCGCCGGTGTGGCAAAGTCATGGGATATGTCGCCGGACGGTCTGACTTATATTTTTCATCTGCGCGATAATGCGAAATGGTCGAATGGTGATCCGGTAACAGCGCAGGATTTTGTCTATTCGCTCCGCCGTATTATGAATCCGGCAACGGCTGCTCCCTATGCCAGTGTGTTGTTTCCGATCAAAAATGCTGAAGCCGTCGCGACAGGTAAAATACCGTCTGAACAATTAGGCGTGGAAGCACCCGATGATTTCACAGTGAAATTCACGCTGAAAGCGCCGACACCGTATTTTCTGCAACTGATGGCACATCATACGGCACTGCCGCTGCACCGCAAAAGTGTTGAAAGATATGGCGATAAATTTACAGCGCCAGGCAATCTGGTGAGTAACGGTGCTTATCAGCTGGTCAGCTTCATACCGAATGACAAAATCACCATGAGGAAAAATCCGTATTACTATGATGCGGATAAGGTCAAAATTGATGTGGTGAACTGGTTGCCCTTTGAAGACCGCTCCAGTTGCATGCGCCGGTTTGAGGCAAAAGAGATGCAAATTTGCTCGGATGTGGCCGCAGAGCAAATGGACTATGTCAAAAAGCGCTTTGGCACCCAGCTGCGTGTTGCCTCGCAATTGGGCAGTTATTTTCTTGATATTAAAGGCAAAGACGGCAGCCCTCTGAAAGATCCGCGTGTACGCCGCGCCATGTCGCTGGTGATTGATCGTGAGTTTATTGCATCTGAGATTTGGCGGGGCACGATGCTGCCGTCTTATTCCTTAGTGCCGCCGGGCATCGATAATTATATCAGCGGCGGGGTGCGTCAGGATTATGCAAATGAGGATATTCTCGACCGTGAAGACAAGGCAAAAGCACTTTTAAAAGAGGCCGGTGTCGCCCCGAACAGCCTGACGGTAGAGCTGCTTTATAATACGTCCGAGAACCATAAGAATGTTATGGCAGCCGTTGCGGATATGTTGAAAAATATCGGCATCAAAGCAAAGTTGAATGAGATGGAAGGCACGACCTATTTCAATTATTTGCGCGAAGGCGGAGATTTCAATCTGGCGCGTGATGGCTGGATCGGAGACTACAGCGACCCGCAGAGTTTTCTGTTTCTCTACCAAAGCGCCAGCAGCTTCAATTATGCGAAATGGTCAAATAAAGCCTATGATACTTTGCTGGATAAGGCTTCGGTAACCACTGACCTTAAAGCGCGCGCAGTCATATTGGCGGATGCGGAGCGGCTGTTGCTTCAGGAGCAGGTGATTATACCGCTGCTCACTTATGCCTCAAGGTCTCTGGTCTCTGACCGGATTGAGGGCTGGCATGATAATCTGAGAAATGTTCACGCCACACAATGGTTGGCGCTAAAGCAATAAGCTGCTTTTGAGTTTTGCAGACGGGCGGGGAAAATTCTCCGCCCGTTTTCTATTTAATGCTCATTGATCCAGATCAATGCGGTTTTCTCCCATGTTGCTACACCAGTTCTCAGGGGAGGACGGATTCTTTTGGTGCAACATATCCGGCAGGCTGTTTTTACAATTTTGCTCTGCTGGTAATTTGCATTTTGAATACAGAGTTTACGGGCACGCATCGCATTTATGACTATACCAACCGTATTCTGCCGCCCATCTTTATCAATAACAATCAGGCCTTTAGCGCTATGCGCGACCCGATTGTCAAAGTCAGTATCGATAATACGCCTAATGCTTAATGACCGTTTGAAAAAGAGTGAGAAGGGGGCAGCTAAATGTGGTGTTTCTCTTGGATCTTTAGATTGGGACTGGCCTGCTCCTTCGCAGTTTTCAATGCCCTGCGGCTTGAACTGCGCAATGACATGCTGGTGCTCGCCCCGGCGTTTACGCCGAAAATGAAAAATATGCCGACTACGCCGAAAATGAAAAACATGTCGGTTGTACCGGCAATGGAACTGAAACAGCAGGCAGCGCTGTCTGCCGGTAGAGGACAAAAAGTATGACGGAGATTGCGGCAAGACATTATGCTTCGCTTGCCGTGCCCCGCTATACATCTTATCCGACGGCAGCGGATTTCTCTGCGGCAGTCGGTCAAGATCAGTATGAGGCGTGGCTACGGCGTTTAAGGCAGAGTGAACCGGTTTCGCTCTATCTTCACGTGCCTTATTGCCGTGATCTTTGCCATTATTGCGGTTGTCACGCCAAAGTTGCGCGGCGGGATACGGTAATTGAGGCCTATGCTGATGTGTTGATCCGTGAGATTCGTCAGGCCGGACACTATTTGACCGAGCGCCCGAAAGCCGTGCATCTGCATTGGGGTGGCGGTACGCCGAGTATTCTGGGTGGCGAGGGCATTGCCCGTATCACGCAGGTTCTGCGTGAGCAGTTCGACTTTGCGGATGATA
Source organism: Pseudochrobactrum sp. sp1633 (assembly GCF_030376605.1). Taxonomy (GTDB): domain Bacteria; phylum Pseudomonadota; class Alphaproteobacteria; order Rhizobiales; family Rhizobiaceae; genus Pseudochrobactrum. Next base: position 16,711 of record NZ_JARRAE010000010.1, read on the forward strand.
TGGAGCACGCCATCGAGCTTGACCCGCGCAAAGTTGACAAGAAGCTTTGCCGTGATCTGGCGCAGGTCGGCGTCAATCGTGCCAGTCTGGGTGTTCAGGATCTTAATCCTGCGGTGCAGGAAGCCATTGGTCGTATTCAGCCGATTGAACAGATTGAATCTGCGGTCAACTCGCTCTGGCAGGTAGGTATTACCAGCCTGAATTTTGACCTGATTTATGGTCTGCCGTTGCAGACGGTTGTAACTTTGCGGGAAACATGCGAGCGCGTGGCCGGGTTCCGCCCAAGCCGGATTGCCTGCTATGGTTATGCGCATTTGCCCGCGCGTCGCGCCAATCAGCGACTGATTGATGTGAGTCTGTTGCCGGATGCTGATGCCCGTTATGAGCAGGCACAGGTTGTCGGGGATACATTAATGGCTATGGGCTACGAGCCTGTGGGTATTGACCATTATGCTCTGCCGGCTGATGCGCTGGCTGTCGCAACCAAGGCAGGGCATTTGCGACGCAATTTTCAGGGCTATACGGATGATGATTGCCCGACATTGCTGGGTTTTGGCGCATCGTCCATATCGCAATTCCGTGAGGGCTACACGCAGAACATTGCAGATATCGGGCAATATAAGGCTGCGGTCCTTGGAGAGCGTGCGCCGGTTGTGCGTGGTTATGCATTCAATGATTCCGACAAGTTACGCGGGCGGATTATTGAAAAGCTGATGTGTGATTTCAGGATCGATCTCAATGAAATTGCATCAGGTGCTAATTTTTCTGATGAGCTGGCATTGCTGCGTCCGCTTGCGGCTGATGGCATTGTCACGGTGCATGATGGCGTGATCACCATGTCTCCTGAGCATCATACATTGGTGCGGCTGGTGGCGGCGGTGTTTGATGAGTTCCGCAAGGAATGTGCACATAGTTTCAGCATGGCAATTTGATAATTGCCATGTGAGGGACTTCGCAGTGGTCGCGGGGGCGCGGGCCGCATGCGAAGAAGAAGGCAGTTTCTGCAGGCCGAAGGGGTAAGCTTCAGTCCGGAATTTGCCTGAAGAGGGCATCGCCTGATCAGCCACGGGGGCGCGGCGGATCAGTGCGATGCTCTTTCATTTTGTTATCTTACTTTGCTGTGCTGTTGTTGCGCACTTGGCCGCTGAGATGGTTTGTTCCTCTGCGGCAAATATTCGACTGTTAAAAAAGCCTTAATATCGTATTATGAGAGTAGCTTCTTAAGGTGTTCCGGCCTATGAAGCCTCGTTTACGGCTGTTTGCAAGGTAGTGATACCTGTAAACCGGCTGCGGAATATCAGGTTAAAACCGGATAATCAGTAAAATCGGTAAAACCGGTTCATTAATCAGGATGGTGACAGAGAATACATGTTGTTCAGACGCAGAGAACCCTTGAGCTACAAGGAGCGCCTTCGCACAATGATCTGGCCGCGCCGTTCTTTTTCACGCTCAATGCGGTATATGGGCAAGCGGATTACCCGTATTACGGCCAGCCCTCATGCGGTTGCTGCCGGACTTGCCGTTGGCGTTTTCGCGGCGTTTACTCCGTTCTTCGGCTTTCACCTTATCTTGGCGATTGTTCTTGCTTATCTGATTGCCGGTAATATTGCCGCGGCAGCTCTAGGTACTGCACTGGCCAATCCGCTGACAATCCCGTTTATCTGGGGTGGCACTTACGAAGTCGGCCGGATGATTGTGGATGAAAACGGTCAGTCTCAAGCACTGCCTTTAACCCGGATTCTGGAAAGCGAAATTTTCAAACAGATGAGTTTTGCTGAACTTTGGCAGCCGATTTTAAAGCCGATGCTGTTTGGCTCACTGGTGCTTGGTCTTGGTTGTGCGCTGGCCGTCTATGTTGCAACACGCTGGGCGACGATCAGCTATCGTCATAAGCGCCTGCAGCGGATTTCCGTGAAAAAATCACTGGCAGAGCAGGGCGTGTCCCGATGATCATTGGTATCGGCAGCGATCTGATTGATATCCGCCGGATTGAAAAAACACTTGAGCGCCACGGCAGCCGTTTCACTGAACGGGTTTTCACGGATGGTGAACGTGCCAAGGCCGAAAGCCGTAAGCTGAAAGCAGCTACCTATGCCAAGCGCTTCGCAGCCAAAGAAGCCTGTTCCAAGGCGCTCGGTACCGGCCTCTCTCACGGTGTTTTCTGGCGGGATATGGAAGTGATTAATCTGCCGTCCGGCAAGCCGACCATGCGCCTGACCAATGGCGCAGAGACGCGTCTTCTCTCGATGATGCCTGCGGGAATGAAAGCCGTGGTGCATCTGAGCATCACGGATGAATATCCGCTGGCGCAGGCTTTCGTTGTTATTGAGGCAATTCCGGCCTGAAATGATATGACAGCGCCCGCATTGTGATGACGAGCGCTTTTCTTTTCTCAGAGCATTTTACGATACTGGATGAAACCGGATTTATCGGCCACGCGGTCATAAAGCACCATAGCATCTGTATTTGTCTCATGTGTCAGCCAGTACACGCGTGAGCATCCGCTTTCTTCGGCGGTTTTATAAACATGCTCAATCAGCGCGCGGCCAAGCCCTTTGCCACGGATTTCCGGATTGACGTAAAGATCCTGTAAATAGCAATAATCGCCTTTTGCCCATGTGGAGCGATGGCGGATATAATGGACGAAACCGGCGGCCTCGCCGTCAACCCAGACGAAAGCGCCGCTCATCGGTTCATCAGCATTGAGCAGTCTTTCCCAGCTTGTATCGCTCACATCATCAGAAATCTGGGTCTTGTAAAAGTTTTGATAGCCCTTCCACAATGGCAGCCATGCGGCTTTATCCTGTGATGTGAAGAGACGGATTTCCGCGGCCTGAGACATGATTGTTTGAACTCCCCTGTGTTTTTTTACCGTGTTTAGAAGTCTCCTGCGGAGGCTGTAAAAACACCGGTTATCAATATTGTGGAACAGAATACATCATGTCTTTTGAGCGATAACCAGAGCGAAAGACTGCGTAAATGCAATAATTTGAACAATTTTCAGGATCAAAGCTGTCAGCATTTCTGCCGTGAATCGCTAACGGAAATATCAAGAGCCGGTTTGTATTTTTTATCCGAAAACCGGCATAGATGCGGGTTTTCTGCAACGCAGCCGGAATGCCTGACTTTGTTCTGTGAGTTCCTGATTGCTTCATGGCTTTGTAGAGGTTAAGAGTCGCACGATAAAACGCGCGCAGAAGCGGAGAAAAACCAGCTTGTCTAACAAGAGTGAAGTGAAAAAAACCGGCGGTGCTGGTGAACTCGTCAGTATCATTGTGCAGGCATTGCTGCTTGCGCTTGTTATCCGTACCTTGCTGTTTCAGCCATTCAGCATTCCGTCCGGCTCGATGCGTCCGACGCTTCTGGAAGGCGATTATCTGTTCGTATCCAAATATGCCTATGGCTATTCGAAGTTCTCGCTGCCTTTCTCGCCGGATCTGTTCGAAGGCCGCATCTGGGGTGCCGAGCCAAAACGCGGTGATGTTGCAGTCTTCAAACTGCCGAGCGATACCAATATTGATTATATCAAGCGTGTGATCGGCCTGCCTGGTGATAAAATTCAGGTGCGCGACAGCATTCTTTACATCAATGATGTTGCGGTTCCGCGGGAGAAGGTTGGCGAGATTGCCAATCCGGATGTGACTGATGAAAATCGTCCGATTGAGGTTTATCGCGAAACGCTGCCGAATGGTGTTTCCTATGAGACGCTGGACGTGAATCCGAATGCGATGGGCGACAATACGCGCGTCTTTGAAGTGCCGGCCGGCCATTATTTCATGATGGGCGACAACCGCGACAACTCGCTGGATAGCCGTTATTCTGTGGGCTATGTGCCTTATGAAAATTTTGTTGGTCGTGCCAATGTGATTTTCTTCTCTATTTCCGGAAAATACAGCCCGCTGGAACTGTGGCGCTGGCCGACCAATCTGCGATTTGATCGTTTGCTGAACTGGGTAGGGGCAACTGAAAATCCGAAATCCGTGGTAACGACAAATAACTGATGTGTGTTTTGACTGAATTAATCACTGACAATGTTGCGGATCAGGAGCCTGAAAATGGTTTCTGACCGTCAACGTATAAAAATACTACAAGAGAAAACCGGCCATACTTTTATTGATCATGCACGTCTTGAGCGTGCATTGACGCATTCCAGTGCGCGGCCGCAATCCGGTTCGAATTATGAGCGGCTGGAGTTTCTGGGCGATCGCGTTCTCGGCCTGATTATAGCGGATATGCTGTTCGCGGCATTCCCTGATGCGCCGGAAGGCGAGCTGTCTGTGCGTTTGAATGCGCTGGTCAGTGCTGAAGGTTGTGCTTCTGTTGCTGATGAAATCGGGCTGGGTGATCTGATTGAAACCGGTTCCGATATTAAAAGTCTCAATGATAAGCGTCTTTTGAATGTGCGCGCTGATGTGATCGAGGCGCTGATTGCCACGATCTATCTCGACGGCGGGCTGGAAGCTGCCCGCGGTTTTGTGCTGAAATACTGGGAGCCGCGATCAAAAGTGAGTGATGCGGCGCGCCGTGATGCCAAGACCGAGTTGCAGGAATGGGCGCATCAGCAAGGCAAGCAGGGGAAGCTGCAACCGGTTTATAAGATTGTCAGCCGCACCGGCCCTGATCATGAACCTGTGTTTGTGGTTGAGGTCAAAGTTACCGGCTTTCAGGCTGCAACCGGTACCGGCCGCTCCAAGCGGATTGCCGAGCAGATTGCAGCGGAAAATATGCTATGCCGTGAAGGCGTGTGGCAGGCAGACAAGCCTGCTGAGTAAACCTGTATTTTCCTGAGGCATTTTGTATGCCGGACGAATTTATTGAGGGTGTTTACCCTCAAATTCGTCGTGAGTGGTTTATCCATTCAATTTAGACGTAAACTACGCTAAACTTAAATTAAGCTCTTAAAACCTGTGCTGGTTTGTTCAGAGCATTTCCGAATAGCACTTGCTTTTAAAAGAGATAAAGAATGACTGAAACAGACCGTCCGCTTGAGGGCAGCACCTTGGCAACGGAAACCCAGACCCGTTCCGGTTTCGTAACGCTGATTGGCGCACCAAATGCGGGTAAATCGACTTTGGTGAACCGTTTGGTTGGCACCAAGGTTTCGATTGTGACCCATAAGGTACAGACGACCCGTGCACTGGTGCGTGGTATTGTCACCGAAGGCCAGACACAGATCGTGCTGGTCGATACTCCGGGTATTTTCAAGCCGAAGCGCCGCCTGGACCGCGCTATGGTAACGACTGCATGGGGCGGTGCCCGCGATGCAGATCAGGTGCTGATCTTGCTTGATGCACAGGGTGGCATGAATGAAGCGGCAGAAGCTTTGCTGGAAAGCGTTGAGAAGAGCTATCAGAATAAAACTCTGATCCTGAATAAGGTCGATCGTATTGATCCGCCGAAACTGCTGAAACTTGCACAGGCTGCGAATGAGAAAGTGAAATTTGAGAACACTTTCATGATCTCGGCACTGACCGGTTCCGGCTGTAAGGATTTGTTAGATTATCTCGTGTCCAAAATGCCTTACGGCCCTTGGTATTATCCGGAAGATCAGATTTCCGACATGCCGATGCGTCAGCTGGCAGCAGAAGTGACCCGTGAAAAGCTCTATTTGCGCCTGCATGAAGAACTGCCTTATTCCTCAACGGTGGAAACCGAAAAGTGGGAAGAACGTAAAGACGGTTCTGTGCGTATCGAGCAGGTGGTTTATGTCGAGCGCGACAGCCAGAAGAAAATCGTTCTTGGCCACAAAGGCGAGACGATTAAGGCGATCGGCCAGTCCGCGCGTAAGGAAATTTCAGCAATTCTGGAGCAACCGGTTCATCTGTTCCTGTTCGTGAAAGTCCGCGATAACTGGGGCAATGACCCTGAGCGTTACCGCGAAATGGGGCTTGAATTCCCTAAGGCATAAGCTGATGGAGTGGCGTGACGAGGGCATCATTCTCGGTACAAGACGGCATGGCGAAAGCAGTGCCATTGTTGAGGTGATGACCCGTGCCCACGGGCGCCATATGGGCGTGGTGCGTGGTGGCCGCTCCAAGCGTATGCAGCCGATGTTACAGGTCGGCAATCATGTTTCCCTTCATTGGTGGGCACGGCTCGATGAGCATCTGGGCTCCTATCAGATCGAGCCGTTGAGCTTTTCCGCAGCGCGGCTGATTGATCTGCCTGTGGCGCTGTTTGGTATTCAGCTTGCAGCAGCGCATCTGCGGCTGTTGCCCGAGCGCGATCCGCATGAAAATCTCTATGAAACTTTGCAGCTTTTGCTGGAGCATTGTGAGACGCCGGTTGCCGCCGGTGAACTGGTGCTGCGTTTTGAGCTGATGTTGCTGGAAGAACTGGGCTTCGGCCTTGATCTCAAATCCTGTGCAGCAAGCGGCGGCACCACTGATCTGATTTATGTTTCGCCAAAGAGCGGCCGTGCCGTATCCCGCGATGCCGGTGCGCCTTGGGCTGACCGGCTGCTACCTATGCCGGCATTTGTCTGCAATTCGCGGATCAGGGCAGAGAATGTGGCTGACATCTGCACTGCCTTCCGGCTAACGGGCTTTTTCTTCACTCGCCATGTGTGGGAACCGCGCGGGCAGACGCAGCCGGAGTCGCGCTCCGGCTTTATCTCTGCCTTAACCCGCGCCGGATAATCAGGCTGCTGCGAGAGCAGGGCGCTGTACTGCCGTTTCGCGGATTGGCAGATGGATTAGCGCTGCAAACAATCCGAGAATAATGCTCAGCCACCATACGGCATCATAGCTGTTATAAAGCTGATACAGCGTGCCGCCCAGCCAGACACCGATGAATGAACCGATCTGGTGCGAGAAAAACACCATGCCACCGAGCAGGCCGAGATGGCGTGTGCCGAACATGGTGGCCACAAGACCGTTTGTTGGCGGAACGGTCGAGAGCCAGAGCAAACCCATCAGGCCGGAGAAGATCAGCACACTGGTACCCGATTGCGGCAGCAGGATAAAACCGGCAACCAAGATGGAGCGCAGCAGATAGATCAGCGACAACATTTTGGGCTTGGAATGGGTCTGGCCGAGAATGCCAGCACCGAGCGAGCCGATAATGTTGAAGAAACCGATCAGCGCCAGCCCCCAGACGGCATAGTGCTTATCCACGCCGATATCGGAAATATAGGCCGGAAAATGCGTGGTGATGAAGGCCACCTGAAAACCGCAGACAAAAAATCCGGCGGTCAGAAACAGATAGCTCTTATGGCTCAGGGCTTCTTTCAGGGCTTCTGCTGCTGTTTGTTTAGCGCTTGTATCCGGCATGCGGGCATTATTGGCATTGCCGCGCAAAGGAATAGCGAGCAGCGGCACCAGCAGCATGGCAACACCAAGCCAAACCAAGGCATCCGACCAGCCGAAGCGTTCAATCAGTCCCAGCGAAATCGGTGCAAAAGCGAACATACCGGCAGAACCGGCAGCCGTGCCAAGACCAAAGACCAGACTGCGCTGTTGTGCGCTGACATGGCGGGCAAAGGCCGAGAGAATAATGCCGTAAGAACCGGCGGCAACACCAAGGCCAACCAACACACCGCCGCCGATATGCAGGGCAATCGGTGCATCGGCATTAGCCATCAGAACCAAACCGGCGGCATAAAACAGACCCGACATTAACAGCACGCGCCATGAGCCGTATTTATCGGCAATCATGCCAAAGATCGGCTGTCCGGCACCCCAGAACAAGTTTTGCAAGGCCATTGCCAGACCATAGGTGCTGCGATCCCAGCCTTTGTCACCAATAATCGGCAGCTGGAAAAAGCCCATTGCCGAGCGCGGACCAAAGGTCAGAAACGTGATGAGACAACCGGCGATGATAATCAGCCAGGGCATGGAGGAGCTTTGATAGTTTTGCTGCGGTGTGGACATGCTGTGCGTTCTTTCAGCGGAGATGCCGGAAAAATATTGTGTAATAGTGATTACATTATTTTTTTTACGCTTGAAAGAGATTTGAGCGAAGATGCTTCGTTTGAATGCTTACGTGTTGATTTTTATGCCTTATCAATAATTGTGAGGTTTTCGTTTTCGGATGCATTTTTGATCAGTTGATTAATTTTGCTCGATTTGAGCAAAATAATTTCTTGTCATGAAACTGTAATGGGAATAAAGATTCGCGCTACGGTTTAGCCGTTTTTCTTTTGGATGACATTATGCTCTAAGTGAGCATAATCAGAAAGAGCGGTTAAGGGGAAAACGGAGAAGGCAGCTTTATTGCTGCTTTATGAGGCAGAACATGACGACAGCCACCACCAAAGAGAACCTGAATAAAGGTGAAATCCGCAGCGCTGCAGAACGCTTTGGCGTGCTGGAAATGCCGTCTTTGGAGTTTACGCCGGAGATTGCTGCGGAAACCGAGCATCTCTATCAGCGTGTGGCGCATCATATTCCGCGCATTGAATGGCCTGCCTATGCGCCTTATGTGGCTGCGATCAACCGTATCAAAAAACAGCGCAATGCCGTTATCCTCGCCCATAATTACCAGACACCGGAAATCTTCCATTGTGTGGCGGATATTGTCGGCGACAGTTTGCAACTGGCGCGCGAAGCTGAGCGTGTGGATGCCGATATTATCGTGCAATGCGGTGTGCATTTCATGGCGGAAACTTCAAAACTACTTAGCCCTGATAAGACTGTGCTGATACCGGATATGAAGGCAGGCTGCTCTCTGGCGGAATCCATCACCGGAGCCGATGTGCGCTTGTTGCGTGAGACCTATCCGGGTGTGCCGATTGTCACTTATGTCAACACCTCTGCCGATGTGAAGGCCGAGAGCGATATCTGCTGTACCTCTGCCAATGCCGTGCAGGTGGTGGAGAGTTTTGGTGTTGATCGTGTGCTTTGTATTCCGGATGAATTTCTGGCGCAGAATGTTGCGGCGCAAACTTCCGTTAAAGTGCTGACATGGAAAGGCCGCTGCGAGGTGCATGAGCGCTTTACGGCTGAGGAGTTGCTGGCTTACCGTGCCGCCGATCCGACTATTCAGATTGTTGCTCATCCGGAATGCCCGCCTTCAGTCGTCGCTGTGGCTGATTTCGCCGGTTCTACTAAAGGCATGATTGATTATGTGCGCAACAACCGTCCGGCAAAGGTGATGCTGGTGACAGAATGCTCGATGGCTTCCAATATTGCAGCGGAAGTACCGGATGTGGAATTCGTTAAACCGTGCAATCTCTGCCCGCATATGAAGCGTATTACTTTGCCGAAAATTCTCGACACGCTGGTGAATATGAGCGGTGAGGTTTTCGTCGATGCAACAATGGCTGCCAAAGCACGGCAGGCCGTTGAACGCATGATCAATCTGAAAAACTGACGGCGTGATGATGAGTGCAAATCACAATCAGATTATAATTGTTGGCGGGGGGCTGGCAGGGCTGTTTTGTGCGCTGCAATTAAGCCCGCTGCCGGTGACAGTGATTGCCGCCGCACCTATCGGGCAGGGCGCATCTTCCGCATGGGCGCAGGCCGGTATTGCTGCGGCTGTTTCCTCTGATGATACGATTGAAAGTCATGTGGCCGATACGCTGGTCGCCGGTGATGGCATTGTGGATGAAGATGTCATTCGCATGATGGCCTCTTCAGCTTCAGACCGTGTGCATGATCTTCTCGAGCTCGGCGTGCCGTTCGACCGCGATCTGGCAGGGCATTTGCAGGTATCGCGCGAGGCGGCGCATAGCCATAGCCGTATCGTGCGCGTGCGTGGTGATATGGCAGGCCGTGCGATCATGCAGGCGCTGGTTGCCAAAGTGCGTGAAACACCTTCCGTCACGATCGTGGAAAATGCCACGGCCTATCAGCTGACGTCGGATCAGAAGGGTATCAGCGGTGTAACCATCCGCCGGACAGATGGTTCTGATCAAATTTTACCGGCACGACAGGTGGTGATTGCCACCGGTGGCATCGGGCATCTCTATCAGGTGACCACCAACCCGGCAGAGGCCAGCGGTTCGGGTATCGGCATGGCTGCTGAGGCCGGTGCGCTTCTGGCGGATATGGAATTTGTGCAGTTTCACCCGACTGCGCTGGATGTGAAGGCCGATCCGGCACCTTTGGCGACAGAGGCTCTGCGTGGTCATGGTGCGCATCTGGTCAATAAAGCCGGTGAGCGCTTCATGCTGCGTCACGATCCGGCTGCCGAAATGGCGCCGCGCGATGTGGTGGCGCGCGGTATTTATGAAGAGGTGATAAGCGGGCGCGGTGCTTATCTCGATTGCACGAAGGCAATCGGAGAGGCATTCGCGCAGGAGTTCCCGACAGTCTATGCTTATTGTCAGGCGGTTGGTATTGATCCTGCTCGCGAGCTTATTCCTGTGGTGCCAGCGGCGCATTATTTCATGGGAGGCATTCTCACGGATATGGATGGCCGCACGACGGTTGAAGGCCTGTGGGCTTGCGGGGAGGCAGCGTCAACCGGTGCGCATGGTGCCAATCGCTTAGCATCCAATTCTCTGCTGGAAGCAGTGGTGTTTGGCGCGCGTGTTGCCGAGGCGATCAGGCAATTGCCGCAAGAAGATTACGTGCCGCAATCTGTTGTTGAGGTTCTGCCATCTGCTGACAAACCAGCTCCCGCTGAGGCCATGCAGCAATTGCGGGCGGTGATGAGCCGAAGTTTCGGCGTTATCCGCAGGCAGGATCAGATGTTGCAGGGGCTGCAACACATCCGGCAACTGGCGCGGAACAATCGCGATCCGGTTTTTGCCAATTGCTTGGCGACTGCTGAAGTGCTTGCGGTGTCCGCCTTAGCACGTAAGGAAAGCCGTGGCGGTCATTATCGCAGCGACTATCCCGAAAGCTCGGTCATCTGGCAGCATCGCTCAATGATGACTTTGCAAGACGCTCAGGAAACCTATCAAAAACTAGCGGAAACTGCCTGATGAAAACTGCTTATCCTTCTGTTTTGCCGCGCCCGCTGGTTGAAGATGCCGTGCGCAATGCGCTGCTCGAAGATCTGGGACGTGCCGGAGATATTACCAGCCATGCGACGATTGCCCCTGATAAACAGGCGACTGCCTTGCTGACCAGCCGTGAAGACGGCGTGGTGGCCGGTGTTGATTTTATCCGCGCGGCCTTCACGCAGATTGACCCGACACTGCAAATTACAATCGCTGTGGAAGACAGCACGCGCATCAAAGCAGGGCAGGAGATCGCCCGTATCAGCGGCAATGCCCGTTCTATTTTGTCAGCTGAACGTGTGGCGCTTAATTATCTCATGGTGCTGTCCGGCATTGCGACTTACACCGCACGCTTTGCAGATAAGATTGCCCATACGCAGGCCAAAATCTGTGACACCCGCAAAACCATGCCCGGCATGCGGGCTTTGGCCAAATATGCGGTGCGTTGCGGCGGTGGTGCCAATCACCGTTTTGGCCTCGATGATGCGGTGTTGATTAAAGACAACCACATTGCCGTTGCAGGCGGGGTCAAACAGGCGATTGAAGCCGCACGCAGCTTTGTCGGACATCTGGTGAAGATCGAAGTTGAGGTCGATACGTTGGAACAGATGGCAGAAGCGCTGTCTGTGCAGGCGGATGTGATTCTTCTTGATAATATGTCGCCGGAAACCCTTGTTAAAGCTGTTGAAATTAATGCCGGACGCGCAAAGCTTGAGGCCTCAGGCAATATTAATTTCGACACGGTTAAGGCTGTGGCCGAGACGGGTGTCGACTATATCTCAACCTCGAAAATCACAATGTCTGCACCGACACTTGATGTCGGGCTGGATATTATCATCACTTGATGAGATAGAGTGCGCACTGGTTTTTCAGGGGATGATGATATGCAACTGATCCGCACAATTGCAGATTTACGCACGGCTTTGAGAGCTGAGCGAAGTGCAGGCAAGACTGTCGGCTTCGTGCCGACAATGGGTTATCTGCATATCGGTCATCTGACACTGGCAAAGCATAGCCAGTTGAATTGTGATGTCACAGTTGTTTCGATTTTCGTCAATCCCACGCAGTTTTCACCCAATGAAGATCTGGCGCAATATCCGCGTAATCTGCCGCATGATCTGAAACTGCTCGAAGAGCAGGGCGTGGATTATGTTTTCGCACCTGAGGTGGATGAGATGTATCCGGATGGCAGCGGCAAAACATCGACCTATGTTGATGTTGGTGATCTGTCTTCCATCCTGATGGGGGCATTGCGCCCCAATCATTTCCGTGGCGTGGCAACGGTGGTGAGCAAGCTGTTCAATATCGTGCAGCCGGACAAAGCTTTCTTCGGCGAGAAGGATTATCAGCAGCTTGCCGTCATCAAGCGTATGGTGACTGATCTCAATCAGCCGGTTGAAGTCTTCGGTGTGCCGACAGTGCGCGAACCGGATGGTCTTGCCTGCTCATCGCGTAACAGTCTTTTGAGTGCGGAAGACCGTGCCGCAGCCATTATCCTGCCGCAGGCAATGCAATTGGCACAAACACTGGTGGATCAGGGCGAACGCTCGGTTTCAGTATTGCACCAAGCGGTGCTTGATAAGTTACAGCAGGAAGCACGGGGTGAGGTTGAGGCCGTGGATATCCGTGATGCGGAAACGCTGGCTGAAACCGCAGAGCTGCTCACCGCACCGGCGGTACTATTGCTGACAGTACGCTTTGGGAAAACCCGTTTGATCGACCAGCATGTGCTGCGGTTTTAACCTCTAATCAAAGGAAACGGCCATGAGTGTTCAGAAACAGATCCGCCGCATTACCGTGCCGGAAATCCGTGCCCGCAAAGGCGGTGTGCCGCTGGTTTCACTCACAGCCTATCATGCGCACACGGCTGCCATTGTTGACCGCTATGCGGATTTTATGCTGGTGGGCGACAGTGTCGGCATGGTGATGCATGGCATGGAATCGACCATCGGCGTGTCTCTGGAAATGATGATTATGCACGGGCAGGCGGTGATGCGCGGTTCGTCCCGTGCGCTGGTTGTGGTGGATATGCCTTTCGGCTCCTATGAGGAAAGTCCGCAGGCCGCCTTCCGCAATGCAGCGCGGATCATGGCGGAAACTGGCTGTGGTGCGGTCAAGCTTGAGGGCGGCGTGCAGATGGCCGAGACAATTAGCTTTCTGACCAAGCGCGGTATTCCGGTGCTGGCACATATTGGCCTCACACCGCAGGCTGTGCATGTGATGGGCGGTTATAAAGTGCAGGGACGAGATCAGGCGTTGTGGGATTTGATTAAGCAGGATGCGCAGGCGGTTGCTGATGCCGGTGCTTTCGGCATTGTGCTGGAAGGCATTGTCGAGCCGCTGGCACGTGAAATTACAGCGCAGGTTGCGGTACCAACCATTGGTATCGGCGCATCAGCAGAGTGTGACGGGCAAATTCTGGTGCTGGAAGATATGCTCGGCCTGAATGACAAGCCTGCCAAATTCGTCCGCCAATATGGAGCCATTGGTGCGGTCATTGACGAGGCGGTGAAAGCCTATGCGGAAGATGTGAAAAGCCGCAGTTTTCCTGACGAACGGCACATCTATCGCTAAATCACCTATCGCTGAGACAGCGTTACCCTTAAGCCCGGAGCAGGGCGCTCTTCCAGAACCGCACGGCGGAAACGGTAGAGCGCTGCCGGACGTCCGCGCAACTGGCTGAGGCTGGCACCGGTCGGCTCCACCAGCTCGGCATTTTCCACGAGACGGCGGAAATTCTGCTTGTGCAGATGACGGCCGGAGATTGCCTCAACGGTTTCTTGCAAGGCGGTGAGGGTAAAGCAATCCGGCATGATTTCAAAAATAACCGGACGATATTTCAGCTTGGCGCGCAGCCGCGCAATCGCGGTGGCGAGAATACGGCGATGGTCAAAAACCATAGCACGACCCGTATGGCGCTGTAATTCTTCAAGCTGCGGTGTTGCGCTGACCGTGCCGTCAATCGTAGCCTCACGCACAAGTCCCGCTTCATAAAGCAGTTCATAGCGCTCCAGCACACGCTCTTCATCCCATTGAATCCCATCAGTACCGAAGGCAAGGCGCAATCTTGTGAGGCGCGGCAACAGATGCAAATCATAGGCCGGGCTGCTGCGTTTGTCGCCCTGCGCCCATTCGCGCAACGCAGGCAGAATAAGCGTGTCGATCAGCGCAGGCTTGCCATTACGCCAGTCTTCCCACGGCAAAAAATCATACCAATAGCGCCAGCCGTCATTGTTTTGCTCTGCATCAAACCTTGTCAGTGCCAGATAGCCGACTGAGATCACATGGGTATCGCCTGCGGGTGCTGTGGATTTGGCACGGCCACGATCGCCGAATGTGTAGAGCTGCTCCACATAGCCAAGCCGCAAGGCTGTCTGCGCTTCAACCCACAGACGCAAACCGGCTTCCAGTGTGCGGTGCTTCAACGGGTCAAAGCGGCCATAAGGCAAGGAGAGGACATCAGATAGCTCATAATCCGCACATAGAATGACCGGATTGTTTTTGTGGATTGTAACAATAGCGGCACTGAGGCCAACCTCAACAGCAGAAGAAATATCAGCCATGAATCTGCGCCTCCAGTTCCTGAAAGCGCTTCATGAAAGCCTGTTCTATCTCTGCGGTCGGCAGTGGTGACAAATCAAAATCTCCGGCATGAAAACCACGTGGTCGCCCGAAAAACTCTGCCGCTTCCGCTGTGCTGAAACCGGCAAGCTCCGTGGCTTCAAAATAGGCAGAAACAATGTCTGCTTTCTTAATGGCCTTTTTCAATGCGACTGGCATGGTGGCAGGCAGCGAAAAGCGCAGGTGAATGGCCGTTTCCAGCCGTGCTTCAATCTGTTTGTAAGCACCGCCCATCACGGCCTTGAAAGGCGAGATCATGTCACCGATCACATATTCCGGCGCATCATGCAGCAGTGCCAGCATTTGCTCTTTATGTGTGGCGGCCGTATTCTGCCTGCAAAAAATCTGTTCAACCAGCAGCGAATGCTGCGCTACGGAATAGGCATGGTCACCGTGCGTCTGGCCATTCCAGCGGGCAACACGCGCAAGCCCGTGGGCAATGTCGCTGATCTCAATATCCAGCGGCGATGGGTCAAGCAAATCCAGCCTGCGGCCGGACAGCATACGCTGCCATGCACGAACCGGTTTTGTGGTCGCTCTGCCGCCGGATATCGCCATTATTCAGCAGTCCCTTCAGGGAAGGTGAATTTGGCATAGGCGGGAATTGTGAGCGTGATTTCTGTCTCACCGGCCAGCAGCGGAATGTTTTTGTCCAGCGCATCCTTCACACGGTCAATGCGCACCAATGCCAGACCATGCGTGCCGTTGGTGCTACGCAATGTTCCGACTTCTTTGCCGCCTGCGGTGATCGGTGTGTCAGAGGCGGGCAAAGCAGCTTGCGCAGTCGCCTGCAAAATCCTGCGGCGTGCGGTTCCGCGATGCTGCATACGGGACACAACTTCCTGCCCGACGAAGCAGCCTTTCTTGAAAGACACGCCGCTGAACTGCTCGAAATTAATATCATGGGGAAAAACATCATTCATGATGAAATCCGCGCCACCTTCAGCAATGCCATAATGAATACGCAAAGCTGCCCATGCATCACGCTCGAGTTGTGTGGCGGGGGAGGAGTCGTCAGTTTCAGCATAATAACGGCGCACATTTGCGGCATCAGGGAAGCGCTCATCACGCACTGCCTGATAACTATCAAGGCTAATTGAATCACTTTCTGAACGGCCTGAATCAGTTTTCCAGCCAATCCTGATAATTGATTCATTTAAAACGATAATTTCAGCTTTGGCACGCAGACGATAAAGCGTGAGGCGCTTGGCAAAGACCTCGGATCCTTCTTTCGCAAGATCAATCCGAAAGCCATTCTCAATGCGCGAAATCAGAAAATCGAACTGGATTTTCCCCTGTGGGCTGAGCAGTGCCGAAGCGCGCAAAATGCCGCTTTCAAGCGTATTCAGATCAGCCGTGAAGATGGATTGCAGAAATGTTTCTGCATCTTCTCCGCGCACAAGGATTTGTGTGCGGTCATCAAAATTTCCGGTTAATCCGGTCAACAGAGTTAAAGGTTCTGCCGTTGTCATATCAACTTCCCGGTTTTTCAAATAAGTGAGGATGCAATAGTCTTGCTATTCGTGTTTATGTTACGTAAGCCGCATCGCAAGTTATCGCAAGACTGGAACAGCGCGTTATCGCAAAGACGGGAGAAACCGGATGACCACAACATTCGATACGATTTTCAAAGGCGCAACGGTTGTTAATCATGATGGCAGTGCCATTCGTGACATCGGTGTCAAAAACGGACGCATTACCGCGATCGGCTCCCTGTCTGACAAGTCTGCCGGTGAGGTCATTAACTGCGCTGGTTTGCATATTCTGCCGGGCGTTGTCGACAGTCAGGTACATTTCCGTGAACCGGGCATGGAACACAAAGAAGACCTGCAAACCGGATCGCTCGCAGCCGTACTTGGCGGTGTGACCTCCGTTTTCGAAATGCCAAACACCAAGCCGCTGACAACATCGCCGGAAGCGCTGGCCGACAAGGTGAAGCGCGGCACGCATCGTATGCATTGCGATTTCGCGTTCTGGGTTGGCGGTACACGCGACAATGCCAAAGACGTGGCCGAGCTTGAACGTCTGCCGGGTGCGGCCGGTATCAAGGTTTTCATGGGCTCTTCAACCGGTGATTTGCTGGTGGAAGACGATGAAGGCGTTGCATCTATTCTGCGCAATACACGCCGCCGCGCAGCATTCCATTCGGAAGATGAATTCCGCCTGCGTGAGCGCGAAGGTCTGCGTGTTGAAAATGATCCGTCGAGCCATCCTGTCTGGCGCGATGAGATTGCAGCGCTGACCTGCACACAGCGTCTGGTGCGCATTGCCCGCGAAACACGCGCACGTATTCATGTGCTGCATATTTCGACTGCGGAAGAAATCGAGTTTCTGAAAGATTGCAAAGATGTGGCGACCTGCGAGGCGACACCGCATCATCTGACGCTGTCTTCGGAGGATTACAAAACGCTCGGCAATCTCATCCAGATGAACCCGCCGGTGCGTGATGCACGTCACCGCGATGGCGTCTGGCATGGCATCGGGCAGGGCGTTGTGGATGTTCTGGGCTCAGACCATGCACCACATACGCTGGAAGAAAAGCAGAAGCCTTATCCGGCCTCTCCATCCGGCATGACCGGTGTGCAGACGCTTGTGCCGATCATGCTTGATCATGTGAATGCAGGCCGTTTGTCGCTTGAGCGTTTTGTTGATCTGTCTTCGCACGGCCCGAACCGTATTTTTGGTATGTCACGCAAGGGACGGATTGCCGTGGGCTATGATGCCGATCTGACGATTGTTGATATGAAACATCGTGAAACCATCACCCATGAACAGGCTGGCTCCAAGGCCGGTTGGACACCATATCATGGTAAGACAGTGACTGGCTGGCCGGTTGGCACAATCGTGCGTGGTCATAAGGTGATGTGGGAAGGCGAGATCGTTAATCCTTCGCTTGGTGAGCCTGTGGAGTTTACTGAGGCTTTGCCGAGAAGCTAAATAAAGCTGGCTTTGCCGAGAAGACAAAAAAACTGGCTTTGCCGAGAAGGTAATACCCCGAGGCTTTGCCAGTAAGGCGGAAGCTGGAGTAGTTCGGTTTTGACCGAATGAAAAATGAAGGCTGCGATGGTGGAACTGTCGCAGTCTTTTTAGTTTTGTATCCCGCAAAACCCAGACTGATATTTACGACTGTTCAATTTGTTTATGGTTTGTAGTGCCATGAAGAAAATACACGCAACATCGTCTATTTATTTGCGACCGGCAGAGCTTACCATGCTCATGCTTGTGTCGTTTGTTTCTTTGACAGATATAATTTTGGTCGCGTCCTGGAAGTTGAGTGTTGCCTATGACGAGTATATTATCACCGTTGCTGCCAGCCTGTTGTTGATGTGTATAGGTTTGATTTATCGCGGATTAAACCGTAGCGAAACAATAGCTGTAGTAACAATATGCACCAGCTTAATGGTGGCCTTTACGTCCGCTATGGCGCTTTTAAACTATGTGTTTTTGCCTAATCACCGTATTGGTCTGGATCAGTGGTTGCTTCAATTTGATGCAGTCTTCGGTTATAACTGGGCAGATATGGTTCGCTGGAGTGTGCATAAGCCCATTTTAAATGAGCTTATGCGCTATGCTTACTTGTCGAGTTTGCCGCAAATGGTAGTTTTAATTCTTATGCTGGGTTTGGGTGCACAAATTCGGCGTTTGCATGTAATGCTCATGACATTAATGTTAAGCGCTTCGCTTGCAGTTGTTTTTTGGATATTATTCCCGACAGCGGGCCCAAGTGCATATCTCATGTTGGATCAAGAAACAGCTTCGATCTCTCATCAGGTTCTTGATAAAGCGTACGGGAAAAAAATGCTTGATCTGTTAGTTTACGGTGAGGAACAGATTCGACCATCCCAGATGATTGGGCTTATTGCTTTCCCATCATATCATACAGTGTTAGCGTTGGTTGGTATTTGGTTTTCGCGTTCATTGAAATGGATGTTTCCAGTTTTTCTGATCGTGAA
Source organism: Pseudochrobactrum sp. sp1633 (assembly GCF_030376605.1). Taxonomy (GTDB): domain Bacteria; phylum Pseudomonadota; class Alphaproteobacteria; order Rhizobiales; family Rhizobiaceae; genus Pseudochrobactrum. Next base: position 35,176 of record NZ_JARRAE010000010.1, read on the forward strand.
TTTACTCGTCTTTCCTGCAACATTAGCCCACGGTGGGCATTATCTTATCGACCTGGCTGGTGGATTGATTTTGTTTTTGATTTGTTTGTGGGGAGCAGAGCTTTTCCAACGTCGTTTTGACAGGCAGGAAAAACCGGAGATTAATCTCCGGCCACAAAGAACTTCCATGAGCCATCCGGCGTAATGCCGAGGCGGTAGAAAATATAGGCACCAACGCCCTTCATTTCTTCAAAATCACCGGCGGTGACAATCTGATACAGCTCAACCATCTGCCGGTCATCCAGCTTTTCCAGCGGATAGGCGAAGAAATACGGCCAGACATAGACCTCGCTCGGTGTGCCTGCATCCAGATGCACATAACCGGCTTCCAGCAGGTCTACCAGAATAGCCAGCAGTTCCTGACCATTGCTGTCGCCTGAAAGGCTTTTCAGAAACTCCAGCGGCGTGCCGTCATATTCGCCAAGCGAAAGCAGCGGGCTTGCTTCGCCGCCATCGCCGAGCAGTGGTTTGAGAGCGTCAATTTTTCCGGCCTTGGCAATGTCGAGAATTTTCTTGCGGGTGTCCTGCACAGCTTGCGGAAGCTTGGAATAGTCATAGGACACTTCCGGAATTTTGCCTTCTGACGAGACATGCGGGCGGGTAATATCACGCTCAGGATTGCCGTTTTCAGAAGCTGCTCCGGTTTCAGGCGCTCTGTAAGTTTCGGTCGGTACCTGACGCAGCGGACCCGGCAACGGCACCTGCGCCGGATTAACATCCCCGTCATCAGCGGCTGGCGTTTCACTTAATGCCAGAATTTGAGGCTTTCCGCTCAATGTTCCGGCCGTGGCCGGAGCCGTCGCGGATACAGCGAGTATGACAAAGAGCAGGCCGGAGAGGGCAGACGAATTCAGCTTGCTTAACCCGCGGCGGAATGAAAGCGACATCGGAGACTCCAAACCAGAAATATAAATGTTTAAACCAGAGCAGTTCCGGCAAATGCGGCGCCGGTTTTGCACTGGATAATGCGTAAAGTAATTATCAGCCTACGGCACGCTCTGGCATAAATTATGACGAGCGCCGGTGATGTCAGATCGTTTATTGCAGAACGCGGTTTGGCAGAAATTCACCGGCAATGATCTGTTCACGCAATTTATCGAGCAGACCGAGCGCAGCATCTTCACCTGTGCGGCGCACAAGTTCAGTCAGCGCATTGGCAAAAGCTGCTTCAGCGAGAATTTCCGGTTCGATGCCTTCAGAGATTCCGTCAGCCCATGCTTCATGCTGATATTCGATTGCCGCCTGTTTTTTCTCATAGGCAATCAGTTCATCGAGATCTGTCGGAGCATGATTCATAAAATATCACCTTGGCTTTATGCCGTTGGACACTGCATCGCGGAAGACGGACAGGACTTAAGCTAATGGAAGTGCTGTCATAGAGCCATTCAGAGCAGAAACGGTTATCTGAAGTCCGTTTCTTACACTATCAGCCGAAGCACCACCATCAAAAATTTAATCTCTTGTTAACAGATTGCGACTGTTTGTGAATGCCTGTTTGCTGCTTTATTGCAATGAATGAAGTTTTGGTTAATTGCCGTAATGGGCGACCAGTCCTTCGGAGAGTTTTTCACCTTGAATTTTAAACCGGCCGATCGCTTTCAATGCCTGATCTGTGCATTGGCTGTAATTCTCAGCATAAGTGCGGTAGCTGTTATTGAAGGCTGAAACCAGAGTTTTACGTCGCCCCGCATCTGCTTTTTCAACGTTAAGCAACGCATCCATCTGATCGCGCCAGGGGCTGGTTTTATCCCCGCACAGATTGCTCAGATAATGCAGGGAGCCGAGTGTTTCAGCGAGCTGGATCATCTGGTTTTCATAGGGAGGGCCGCTGATTTCCTGCGTTTGTGCCTGTGCGGAAAGTGCGGAAACAGAAAATCCTGTGACCAACAGTAAGCTAACAAGAAATCTGGTCATATACATACTCCGCGCCTTCACTATAAATTGTGCAGTAATCAGGCTGTTTCAAGGCGCTCAGCCTTCTTCCTGCAGAATGCGGCGCGCAAAAGCTAAAGTGCTGACAGTCACAATATTCTGTAGCATGTCCTCAACCGTCAGCCAGTGCAGGGAAACGGCATCATCTCCGGCCTGCTCCTGTCCGCTCAGATCAAACGCCCGGAAAATGCTGAGATTATAGACTTTGCCGTAAAGCCCTTCCTGAGAGAGGTCGATGGTATCCACCAGTCGTAGGCGGTTGCAGCTTAATCCGGTCTCTTCCATGAGTTCACGCTGTGCCGCTTGCTCGGCACTTTCGCCGGCCTCAACCCCGCCGCCCGGAAAAGCGAGTGAGCCTTTGAGGGGCTCCTTGCCGCGTTTCACCAGCAGAAAGCGGTTTTCATTGCGGCAGATGATTGAAGCGCCGTGAGCAATCACTGGGAGAGGGGAAACTACTTGTGTCATAAATTAAGTGGTAAAACCTGCCCGCTGATTTGCAAGCTTTGTTTGTCTGGCACCTTGACCTTTGCGGTAAAACTCGCGACACCGGACACTATGTGTGGACGTTTTGCATTATTGGCGACGATTGATGAGGTGGAGGCGCAGTTCGGCGTGATTGTCGATGAAGCCTTTCCGCCGCGCTATAATATTTCACCGACACAGCCGCTCATGATCGTGATGGCCGGAGAAACACCGGCACCTGGAAGTAACCGGCCGGATAGGATCGCGACATTGGTGCGCTGGGGGTTTATTCCGTCATGGACAAAAGACCCGCTGAATTTTCCGCTGATGATCAATGCCCGTTCCGAGATAGCGCATGAGAAACCGTCTTTCCGAGCGGCTATGGAACATCGTCGCTCGCTACTGCCGGTCACGGGTTTCTATGAATGGCGCAAGCTTGGGGATGGCAGAAAGCAGGCCTACTGGATACGCCCGCGTCAGGGCGGAACCATTGCTTTTGGGGCGCTGATGGAAACATGGGTGAGCGGCGACGGTTCGCAGATGGACACGGCCGCAATTCTGACCACAGCTTCCAATCATGCGCTGTCGCATATTCACGAGCGTCTGCCGCTGGTGATACGCCCTGAGGATTATCAGGAGTGGCTGGATTGCAAACGCAACCGTGCCAAGGATGTGCAGCATTTGCTCAAGCCCGTGCAGGATGATTTTTTCGAGGCAATACCCGTATCGGATAAGATCAATAATGCCCGTTATTTCGGCACGGATGTGCATGAAAGAGCGGAGGAGATGGCTGTTTCTCAGGAGCCAATAGCTAAAAAAACAGCTAAACCTAAAAAGCCTGCGGTCAAAAAGAAAACAGATGACAATGACGACCAGTTCAGTATGTTTTAGGTAGGAATTTCATAAGCATAATGAGCGTGGAACTATCGTGGGAACAGCAGCAGTTTCGGGCTTTTTGCTCGGATTATCACTTATCGTCGCCATCGGTGCACAAAATGCCTATATTTTACGACAGGGACTGCTACGTCAGCATGTTTTTATACTCTGTCTGATTTGTGCATTATCGGATGCAATTCTGATTATTGCAGGTGTGGCAGGGCTCGGCACAATCATTGCGCAATCACCTGCTTTGATCACAGTGGTGACAATCGGCGGTGCAGCCTTTTTACTCTGGTATGGTTTTTCGGCTTTTCGCCGTGCGATGCATCCTGATGGTATGCGTGCCGCGAATGGTGGTGCAGTCAGCCTCAAGGCCGCAATCAGCACTTGTCTTGCGCTGACTTTTCTCAATCCGCATGTTTATCTCGACACGGTCGTGCTTGTCGGCAGTCTCTCTGCGCGTTTTGAAGGCGAGGCACGAATGGCCTATGCTGCGGGAGCAGTCATTGCGTCTTTCGTCTGGTTCTTCTCGCTCGGCTATGGTGCACGCTTGTTGCAGCCGTTTTTCGCCAAGCCTTCTGCATGGCGCATTCTCGACTGCATTATCGGTGTCGTTATGTGGGCAATTGCCTTCAGCCTACTTAGTCGTCTGCTGTGGGCGTGATGCCTTGTTAGACGGCAGATAAGAGACATGCAGCCGCTTGTCATTTCGGCGGCTGCGTGGGGCAGCCATCAGCGCTGCGATGAGCGATGCAGGGCCGATTGCGCGATATTGCTCTGTCAGTTGATCTTTTTTGTGAGGGCTCAATACGCTTTTCATAATTGTTTCCTTCCCGTTATTTACAGTTCCAGTGTCCCCGGAAATTGGGACTGAAGCATGGCTGGAAATGTGCAAATCCGGGCGCAAATATGGGTATTGTCATGGCGGTTCCTGAGTATGCGATGATTATTCCCCGCAACAAAAATCTCTGACGGCTCTCTTGACGCGACGCAGGATCAGAGAGATAAGTGCTGTCATGAAAACACCACTCGCAAACACCACTTGTATTATTGCGGTTATTATTCGCTAGCAGATTGCTGGCTCGGATGTTTTCGTCTTTCTTTTCCTTTTGAAGCAGACAAATGCACCGGCCAGCAGGCTGCGCAAATGTTGTTTTGCGTTCTTATGAGGGAAACCCGATGTCTGCCACAGAATTGCGTTTATATAATACGCTGACCCGCAGGAAAGAGGACTTTGTTCCGATCAATCCTGACCATGTGCGCATGTATGTCTGCGGTCCCACCGTTTATGATTTTGCCCATATCGGCAATGCGCGTCCGGTGATCGTGTTTGACGTGCTGTTCCGTCTGCTACGCCATGTTTATGGCGAAGCTCAAGTCACCTATGCACGCAACCTCACCGATGTGGATGATAAGATCAATGCGCGTGCCGTACGCGATTATCCTGATCTACCGCTCAATGAGGCGATCCGCAAAGTCACTGAAAGCACCAATGCGCAGTTCCAGAGCGATGTAACGGCGCTCGGCAATCTCGAACCATCCAGCCAGCCCCGTGCAACCGAACATCTGGAAGAGATGCGCCAGCTGATCGAGCGTCTGATTGAACGCGGTCATGCCTATGTGGCGGATGACCATGTGCTGTTTGCGGTTAAAACCATGAGTGGCGAACATGGCCCCCGCTATGGCGCACTTGCCCGCCGCTCACTGGATGAGATGATCGCCGGTGCGCGTGTGGATGTGGCTTCCTACAAGCGCGATGAGATGGATTTCGTGCTGTGGAAACCGTCTAAAGAGGGTGAGCCGGGCTGGCCGTCTCCGGCAGGTATTGCAGTGAGTGGCCGTCCGGGCTGGCATATTGAGTGCTCGGCCATGTCGATGGCCAAATTGCTGGAGCCGTTTGGTGGTGGTCTGAAATGCGATGATCCGCTGAAAAATACCTTCGACATTCATGCCGGAGGTATTGATCTGGTGTTTCCGCATCATGAGAACGAGATTGCCCAGTCATGCTGCGCTTTTGGTTCAGAGCGCATGGCTAATATCTGGATGCATAATGGTTTTCTGCAGGTCGAAGGTCAGAAAATGTCCAAATCGCTGGGCAATTTCATCACCATTGACGATGTGCTGAAATCAGAGCTGCCGCAATTGTCGGGCACAGATGCGCCGGAGGGTTTCCGCCGTCGCTGGATTGGCATGGCTGCCCGTCTTTCCATGTTACAGACCCATTACCGTGAGCCGATCAACTGGACGCAGCAGCGTCTGATTGAATCCGGTGAAGAACTGGCAAAGTGGTATCAGGCGATTTCTGATCAGCCGGTGCCTGCTTCTGCGGATAAGGCTGTAGTTTTTGCCAGTGCTATTGGTGACGATCTGAATACATGGGCAGCACTCACTGAACTGCGGAAAGCCTATAAGCAGGGCGATGTGCAGGCACTGGTTTCCGGCCTCACTCTGCTTGGTCTTCACGATGCGCAATTATTGGCGGAAGCTGCACAATACTTGTTCAGCACTGCTGCAGATGTCGACACGGCGGATGTTGAAAGACAGATTACTGATCGTCTGGCATTCATTAATGCGAAAAACTGGGCGGATGCTGACCGTATTCGTGACGCATTACTGACGCAGAATATCCAGCTTAAGGATGGTAAAGATCCGGTTTCTGGAGAACGGGTGACAACATGGGAAGTGAAACGCTGAACTCAGAAGCCGTATGGAGCGGCGGTTGTCAGTGCGGTGCCGTGCGTTTTCGTGTGAAAGGGCAGCTGGGTAGTGCATCTATCTGTCATTGCCGCATGTGCCAGAAGGCTTTCGGCAATTATTATGCACCGCTGGTCTCCGTTAAAGAGGGGACATTGGAGTGGACGCGCGGAATACGAAAACTGTTCCGCTCATCCAACCATGTTGAACGTGGATTTTGCGCGGATTGCGGCACACCACTGACTTATGAAGCGCCGGATGGTCTGGCGCTTTCGATTGCCGCTTTTGATCATCCGGAGAAGATTGTGCCGGTGGTGCAGTGGGGCATGGAGGGCAAGCTGCCTTATCTGGATGAGCTGAGCGCTTTGCCTGCCTATACGACAGATCGTGACCCTGAAAGTGCGGAATTTGTGCGCACGATGATATCTTATCAGCATCCTGACCATGACACTGAGACATGGCCGCAAGACCAATCTCACGCATAAATACGGATATGGAGGAAGGAACAACAATGAAAAAAGAGCGTATCTATATCTACGACACCACCCTGCGCGATGGTCAGCAGACACCGGGCATTGATTTCTCGGTTGCAGACAAGAAAGCCATTGCCGCTATGCTGGACGATTTCGGCATGGACTATGTTGAGGGTGGTTATCCGGGGGCAAACCCGACAGATACGAGCTTTTTTCAGCGCAAACATACCGCAAAAGCGAAATTCGCCGCTTTTGGTATGACCAAGCGTCCGGGCGTTTCCACCTCAAATGATCCGGGCATGTCTGTGTTGTTGCAGGCTTCCAGTGATGCGATTACCTATGTTGCCAAAAGCTGGGACTATCATGTGCATCTGGCGCTCGGTTGCACATTGGAAGACAATCTGGAATCCATCACCTCATCTGTCACTGCCGCGCGCATGGCTGGTAAGGAATGCATCGTTGATTGCGAGCATTTCTTCGACGGTTTTAAGGCCAATCCTGATTATGCGCTGGCCTGTGCCAAAGCGGCCTATGGTGCCGGTGCACGCTGGGTCGTGCTGTGCGATACCAATGGTGGCACGCAGCCGAGCGAAATCGGCGATATTGTCCGCGCGGTCAAAGCGGTGGTTCCGGGCGAGTGTTTAGGCATTCATGCCCATAATGATACCGAACAGGCCGTTGCCGTGTCGCTGGCCGCAATTGATGCTGGTGTGCGGCAGGTACAGGGCACGCTCAATGGTATCGGCGAGCGTTGCGGCAATGCCAATCTGGTCACGCTGATCCCGACATTGATGCTCAAGCCTTACTGGGCAGAGCGTTTTGAGGTTGGTATCAGTGACGAAGCGCTTGCCGGCATCACCAAGCTGTCGCGCACATTTGACGATATTCTCAACCGCGCACCGAACGATCAGGCCGCTTTCACAGGTAGTTCAGCCTTTGCCACTAAAGCGGGCATTCATGCCTCAGCGCTTTTGAAAGAGCCAAAGACCTATGAGCATGTGCCGCCGGAAATGGTGGGCAATCATCGCCGTGTGATGGTATCCGATCAGGGCGGTAAGTCTAATTTCATCGCGGAACTCAACAAACGCGGCATCAAAGTCGCTAAAGATGACCATCATCTTGATACGCTGATCGCGCTGGTCAAAGAGCGTGAAGCTGAAGGCTATGCCTATGAAAGCGCCGATGCGAGTTTTGAGCTGCTCGCGCGTCAGCAATTGGGCGCCGTGCCGCAGTTTTTCCGTGTTGAGGCCTTCCGCTGTATGGTTGAGCGCCGTTATGACAGCAACGGCTGCCTGAAAACCGTGTCGGAGGCGATTGTTAAAATCATCATCGACGGTGAGGAGCACTTGTCTGTGGCCGAAGGTCATGGTCCGGTTAACGCACTCGACCTTGCGCTGCGCAAAGATCTCGGTCGCTATCAGGAAGAACTGGCCGATCTGGAACTGGTGGATTTTAAAGTACGTATCCTCAATGGTGGTACGGGGGCGATCACCCGCGTTCTGATCGAGTCGCATGATGCCAGTGGCCAGCGCTGGCGCACCGTTGGCGTGTCGGATAATATTATCGACGCATCCTTTCAGGCGCTGATGGATTCTGTGGTCTATAAGCTGATGAAAAACCGCGAACTTGCGGGACATATTGCAGCAGAATAAAATTTGCCGTTTGCGGAGCAAGTAAAACGGGAGTACCGGTTGTTACTGATGCGATTGTAATGAACGGCTCCCGCTGTATGAATAAAGCCCGAGACCGGAAATCTGAGGATGAGTAATCATGACTGACCGGTCTCAAACTGCGATGCCGGAAGCAACGCGCGGTTTTATCTTTGCGATGCTGGCCTATGTGTTTTGGGGCTTGTTCCCGTTTTACATGAAGGCCGTCGCCCATATTCCGGTGGTGGAGGTGCTGGCGCATCGCGTGATCTGGTCACTGCCGGTTGCTGCTGTTATCTTGATGTTTATGGGGCGCACCAAGGATGTAGGCGCTGCACTGCGTAATCCGCGCACCTTGGCTATGGCCTGCCTGACAGCTTCGCTGATCACCCTGAATTGGGGTGTTTATGTCTGGGCGATTTTCAACGATCACGCACTGGATGCGGCGCTCGGCTATTATATCAATCCGCTGGTCAATGTGATTCTTGGTGCGGTGTTCCTGAAAGAACGCCTGACAAGAATACAGCTGATCGCCGTGTTCCTTGCCGCTGCTGCTGTGGTGCTGTTGACCGTCGAGCAGGGTGGTCTGCCTTGGGTTTCAATCATCCTGCCATTGTCTTTCGGCTTCTATGGCTTTTTCCGCAAGTCCTTGCCGATCGGCCCGTCTCAGGGCTTCATGCTGGAAGTCATCATTCTGTTTGTTCCTGCCAGTGCCTATGCCATCTGGCTCTACAGTCAGGGGCAGGATCATTTCGTAACCGGTTCATCTGCTGATATTTCTCTGCTGATGCTTGCCGGTGTGGTGACTGCGGTGCCGCTGATTATGTATGCAACAGGTGCGAAACTGCTGCGCTACACCACTTTGGGGCTGATGCAGTATATCACGCCGACCATGCTGTTCCTGATTGCTGTTTTCGCGTTCAAAGAGCCGTTTAATATGACGCAGCTCTATGCTTTCGCGCTGATCTGGGCAGGGCTGATCCTCTATACATGGTCAATTCTGAAAGAGGCGCGGGCAGATAAGATTGCCGCCAAAGCTTAAGAAGATAAAGAAAAAGCCCCTCGCAAGAGGGGCTTTTTTAATGGCAGTAAACTCGCTTACATACGAGCGATAATGTCTTCATCGCCGGATGCATCACCTTTAGCGGCAGCATCAAAGATGTAAGGAATAATTTCTTCTACAGTCTCAAGCATCTTGGGCTGCACGCGATGGCCGGTATGGATAAAGCCCTCGGTGCGCATATGATCGAGCATGGCGATCATCGGCTCCCAGAAATGATTGATATTGGCAAAAACCATCGGCTTTTTATGATGGCCGAGCTGTGCCCAGGTCATCATTTCTACGATTTCCTCAACAGAACCGATGCCGCCCGGCAGAGTGACAAATGCATCCGAGCGTTCAAACATCAACTGTTTGCGCTGGTGCATATTCTCGGTGATGATTTGCTCGTCGAGCATTTCATTCTGCTTGCCGTCAGCTTCTTTGTTGAGAAGAAATGTCGGAATAATACCGGTCACTTTGCCGCCGGCCTTGTAGGCACCTTCAGCAACTGCGCCCATAATTCCTTTTGTGCCGCCGCCATAGATCAGGCGAAGGTTGTTTTCTGCAATGGAGCGGCCAAGAGCCAGTCCTGCTTCCCGGTAAACCGGATTATTGCCGGTTGAAGAACCGCAATAGACACATATTGATCGAATCTTGCTCATGTCATCTTTTTGGCGCGCATGGTGTTTGACGTCAAGTTTTCTGCAAATATTCAGGCTGTAAAAACTGGCAGGCAAGAACGGGAGCGCATGCTGGTGAAAAGCGCTTAAATCTGTAAATTCAAGAGCTTGTTGTCAATGTATCCGTTTTTGGATGTGTCATCCGGTAATATATGGCAAGAATTTTAGTATCCGTACGTGATATTCTTGCTGAGACAATGAAAAAGCGCTAGTTCTTGATGAATGTGCTGATTATACAAATGGAATTATAAGCAGACACAGCATGTTATGATATTTTTTTAAGCTCGGTGTTAAAAGGGTCAGCCCCGTATGCAGAATAGTCGTTATGCGCTTGCCGGTTTTGCTGCTGTTGTTATAGCAGGTGGTCTTGTGGCTTATTTCAGCATGGCTCCGCAGAAGACGGATCAGCCGCAGCAGGTGCCCGCATCAAATGATGCGCCGGTGGTTGCAAAGCAGGATAATAAGCCTGCGGATAGCGGGCAGGCCGCACCTGCACTTAAAGCAGACGCACCACAGCAGGCTCCCGCTGATAATAAGCCGGTTGAGCCGCTGGATGCCACGCCTGTGCAAACGGTTACAGTTCCTGTTTTTGATGTGTTACGGCTGGAAGGTGATGGTTCGCTTGTCATCGCCGGTAAGGCGGCACCGAATTCTGTTGTGGATGTGATTTCTAAAACCCGTGTTCTCGGCTCGGCCAAGGCTGGCGAGAACGGCGACTTTGCAATCATTCTGGATGAAGCGCTGAAAAGCGGCGATTACCAGCTGGTTCTGCGTGCGACTTCTGAAGATAAATCGGTAGCCACCTCACAGCAAACCGCAATCCTGTCTGTTCCGGCAACACCGGACGGGCAGGTGCTGGCACTGGTTGAGGAGCCGGGTCAGGCAAGCAGGATGATTACGACCCCGCAGGCGGGAGGCGTCGCCAAGCCTGAAAATTCAGACACGCCTGCTTCCGCACAGACAGATAGTGCACCGGTTGTTACATTGCCGTCGCAGGTCGCACAGGGTGGCTCTGTTTCCGGCAGCTCGAAAGATGAAATCAGCATTGCTGTTGAGGCAGTAGAAATCGAAGGGCGCTCCGTTTTTGTGGCTGGTCATGCACGCGGCGGTCAGTCCGTTAATGTTTCAGCAAATGAAACCTTGCTGGGCACAGCTGTTATTACGCCGGAGGGGCGTTATCTGGTGCAGACCCAGCAGCCGCTTGCTGTTGGGGATTATATTATCCGCGCAGATCTGATGGATAAGGGCGGCAAAATTCTGGCGACAGCGCGCGTACCTTTCCGCCGTGAAGCCGGTGAGAACGTTGCCGCTGTCGCACCGAATGTTGCAGCGCAGCCCGCACCGAATGTAACGCAGCCTGAGCAAAATACCCCGAACGGAGAGGCGCAGCCTTTGGAAAAAGCGGAAGGTTCCGTGATTATCCGCAAGGGTGATAATCTCTGGACAATTTCAAAGCGCACTTACGGCAGCGGCATGCGCTATACAACGATCTATCTGGCTAACACCGATCAGATTAAAAATCCTGATCTGATCTGGCCTGGTCAGGTGTTCGTTATGCCGAAAGAGCCGCTGAAGGATCAGGACGTGCAACAGAAGCTGCCGTAATAGCGGCTTTAGGGTTGGTTTTATGAGTTTGTGAGAGGTGCTTGTTGGCCTCACAAGCCAGCGCCGTTTTGCGCCTCACAAACCAATACCTCACAAGATTGTGCGGGAGTTTTATTCGTATCATGTGCGCAGGCATGATAAGACGTTCTGGCAGCCTGCGGGCAGTTCTGCGGTGGTATGAATATATTACAGAATGAAGGTGGCGACAGCGGGTCGCCTGTGGCGTTAAAAAAATTATGAAAAAACAAAAGACAGTCTCGGCAGAATCCGGTCAGACCTTGAAAACATTGGCGAAACTCTGGCCCTATATGTGGCCGAGTGAGCGTCATGATCTGAAAATGCGGGTCGTCTGGGCAACCTTCTATCTGGTCATCGCAAAATTCGTGCTGATGCTGGTGCCTTATTTTTTCAAGTGGGCCACAAATGCGCTGGACGGTTCTTTTGTTCCTGAAAGCTGGATACCGCAAATTTTTGTCGGCACATTGATGCTGGTCGTTGCCTATAATATGGCGCGTATCATTCAGGCCGGATTTAATCAGCTGCGCGATGCGCTGTTTGCCCGTGTCGGCCAATATGCGGTGCGCCAGCTGGCCTATCGTACATTCGTACATATGCATAAGCTGTCGTTGCGTTTTCATCTTGAGCGGCGCACCGGCGGTCTGTCTCGCGTGATTGAGCGTGGTGTCAAAGGCATTGAAACCATTGTCCGTTTTACCATTCTGAGCTCGGTGCCAACCTTGCTGGAATTTGCGCTGACCGCAGCTATTTTCGGTTTTGCCTATGGTGTCAGCTATCTCATTGTCGTGGCGGCAACGGTCTGGCTGTATATGTGGTTCACGGTCAAAGCGAGTGACTGGCGTATCAGCATCCGCCGCGAAATGAATGAATCCGACACGGATGCCAATACCAAAGCAATTGACTCATTACTGAATTTTGAAACGGTCAAATATTTCGGCAATGAAGCGATGGAAGCCGAGCGTTATGATCGCTCTATGGCGCGTTATGAAAAAGCGGCAACCCAGACATGGACATCACTCGGCTGGCTGAACTTCGGTCAGGCAGTGATTTTCGGCGTTGGTATGATGATCCTGATGGTGATGTCCGCGCGCGAAGTGCAGGCCGGAACGCAGACGCTTGGCGACTTTGTTTTCATCAATGCCCTGCTGATGCAATTGTCACTGCCACTGAATATGATCGGCTTTATCTATCGTGAAATCCGGCAGGGTCTGACCGATATCGAGCAGATGTTTGATCTTCTTGAGGTTGAAGAAGAAGTTCAGGACAAGCCGGATGCGCAGGCGTTGGCAGTTTCGCAGGGAGCAATCCGCTTCAACAATGTCAGTTTTGCCTATGATCCGTCCCGCCCGATCCTGCGCAATATCAGCTTTGAAGTGCCGTCCGGCAAAACTATTGCTATTGTCGGGCCTTCCGGTGCCGGTAAATCCACAATCTCCCGTCTGCTCTATCGCTTCTATGACGTGCAGCAGGGCTCGGTGACGATTGACGGGCAGGATATCCGCGATGTTTCACAGGTCAGCCTGCGCCATGCTATTGGCATGGTGCCGCAGGATACCGTGCTGTTTAACGATACAATTGCCTATAATATCCGCTATGGCCGCCCGAGCGCGACGGAAGAAGAAGTCGCGCAGGCAGCTAAACTCGCGCAGATCGACCGTTTCATTCAGCTGTTGCCGGAAGGCTACCAGTCGATGGTTGGTGAGCGCGGGCTGAAGCTCTCCGGTGGTGAAAAGCAGCGCGTGGCAATTGCGCGTACCATTTTGAAAGCCCCGCCGATCCTGATCCTCGATGAGGCAACTTCGGCGCTGGATACGGCAACCGAGCAGGATATTCAGCAGTCGCTGGATCTGGTCAGCCGTTATCGTACAACACTGGTGATTGCGCACCGTCTGTCGACCGTTATCAGTGCTGATGAAATTATCGTGCTGAAAGACGGGCAGATTGCCGAGCGTGGCACCCATCGTGATCTGCTGGCTGAGGGCGGGCTTTATGCGTCGATGTGGGATCGTCAGCGTGAAGCTGATGAGGCCGAAGCACGGCTGCGTCAGGTTCGTGAAAATGATGAACTTGGCATTGTTATCCGTGGTGCTCCTGCCGGAGAATGACAGGAGCAGTTCTATCCTTTATGATAGCAGCCGGTATTGATGCGCAATAATTCCGGCTGCACTCAGACTTGAAAAATCACGGAGGGGGGCTTCCGGTAATATTCTGTCTGCATTCTGTCGGGGTAAAGCATGAATATTATGAATTTTAACGTACTGATTGCGCTTAATCATTTTAAACGCGGTTATTTTGCGTTATTGAAGCGGGAAATCTGAGGAAAACCGATGAGCCTATCCGATACCATTCGCAATACTTTTGTTCCTATCCACCGCGAAGGCTACTTGTTTATTGCGGCATTCTTTGTTGTCTCCCTGCTGCTTGGCTGGTTGTGGGAACCTTTGTTCTGGGTAGGGATGGTGCTGACCATCTGGTGCATTTATTTCTATCGTGACCCGCTTCGCATAACTCCGCTGGATGATAATCTTGTTATCAGCTCTGCAGACGGCAAAGTGTCATCGGTAGGCATGAGCGTGCCGCCGGCAGAACTGGATCTCGGTTCAGAGCCGATGCTGCGTATCTGCGTGTTTATGAATGTGTTTTCGGTTCATATTAACCGTGCGCCGGTGCGTGGTAAAATCACTGCCGTGATGCACCGTCCGGGCAAGTTCCTGAATGCCGAGCTTGATAAAGCCAGCAGCGAGAACGAGCGCAACTCCGTATTGATCGACAGTGTTCATGGCGCGGTTGCCGTTGTGCAGATTGCCGGCCTTGTGGCACGCCGCATTGTCTGCTGGTCAAAAGCAGGTGACGAGCTTTCAACCGGTGAGCGCTTCGGTCTGATCCGTTTTGGTTCGCGCGTTGATATTTATCTGCCGAAGGGTTCCGTTGCCCGTGTGGCTGTCGGCCAGACGGCTGTGGCGGGTGAAACTGTTCTGGCAGAGTTTGATGAAGCGCGTACTGCGCCAACCGTGCGGATTGCCTGATGCTGGAAGCACCTTTTCCGCCGCTTGATCCAAATGGCAATACAGAAGGGCGCGGTCCGCGCCTTTCTGAAATCCCGATGCGGATTGTCATACCCAATCTGATTACCGTGCTTGCTATTTGTGCGGGTCTGAGCGGTATCCGTCTTGCTATCGAGCATCGTTTTGAGCAGGCTGTGGCTATGGTGCTGCTGGCGGCTTTTCTTGACGGCATTGACGGACGGATTGCGCGGCTCCTGAAAGGGTCTTCCAAATTCGGCGCGCAGATGGATTCGCTGGCTGACATCGTTAATTTCGGTGTGGCTCCGGCACTGGTGCTTTATCTGTTCATGCTGGATCAGGCCGGTTCTTTCGGCTGGATTGCAGCTTTGATTTACACAATCGCCTGCTGCCTGCGCTTGGCGCGCTTTAATGTCATGCTGGAAGATCCGAACCAGCCTGCATGGCAGGGCAATTATTTTATCGGTGTTCCGGCACCGGCTGGCGCAATGCTGGTTCTGTTGCCTGTTTATGCGGGCTTTCTAGGCATATTGCCAAATAAGGCTCTGGCCTATGGTACCGCAGGTTTCACGATTGTGATTGCCTTTTTGCTGGTCAGCCGTTTGCCGGTTTATAACGGAAAAACAGCGGGCAGCTTTATCCGCCGTGATTTTGTTATGCCGCTGATCCTCGGTGTGGTGATCTATGCTGGTTTCCTGATGAGCTTCACATGGCAGACGCTCACGCTAACAGCATTGGCCTATCTGGTGTTTTTGCCTTTCAGCGCATTGGCATGGAAGCGCCGCGTGATTGCGGAAGAAAAGAAAGCATCAGCGGAGAAAAGCTGACGCAGCTTATCCGGATGATACAAAAAAAGCGCCCCTCAACTGAGGGGCGCTTTTTTATGTGTGTGAAGGGCTTATGTGGTTCAGCACAAATTCTACGCGTGCTTTGACATCAGTTTTGGGCAGATGCAGCAGTGTGAACTCATAAGCCTGATAGGTCTGCACCATGACCGCAAATGTGCGCTCGGCCTCCTGTGGCGTTTGTTTGCGCTCTGCATCTGCCTGATAAATCTCCGGCCAATGCGGGGCGATAAAGACTGTTGTGTTATAGGTGTAATGTTGCGCAGCCTGACGCACATGATCCGGCACAGACAGGCCTGAGAGCGTGAGATAACCGGCAATATCCGCCATGCCACGATCAAAAAAATACGGCCTGTCAGATCTCTCTTGCGTAGCTAGCAGATACGACCGCATTTCCCATGACAACATCAGTTCAGCGAAAAATGCAGGATCAAGCCACGGCAGAGCTTTGCCGCCGATTTTAAGCTGATCCTGAATAATATGGCGACCAGCTTCCTGACTATGCTGAAAGTCCTGTTGTTTGAGAGCATTGAGCAATGTCGTTTTTCCGGAGCCCGGGCCGCCGGTTATAATGTAGAAATGATCCATCTCAGATCCTTCTATGTTTGAGATGTTGAAAGATCAGATAATTCAGGAGAGGGCGGCGGGATAAAATGGGAGCGTGCTTTGGTGCAGGTAAAAATAAAGAGCCGTGAGATGAAAAGTGATAATTTAAAAAGGTTTTGAAAAATCAGAAAGTGGTAACGGTCTGGCCAGATATTTGCAGTCCGGCCAGACGATTTTAGGCCGGATGTTTAAGAGGGCATATGATATTTCAGGAACTTATCCTGACGCACATCGTAGAGCTCACCGGTAATGGTCAGAGCAGGATCGGCCAGTTTCACAATTTTAGCAGCCACATCTGCCGGATGCGGCAGTGTTTCCGGATCTTCACCCGGCATAGCCTTGGCGCGCATAGCGGTACGGGTCGCACCCGGATTAACGGAATTGACCCGCAGCGGCATTTGCTTGGTTTCTTCCGCCCATGAGCGCCCCATTACTTCTACAGCGGCCTTGGAGGCGGCATAGGGTGCCCAGAATGCGCGTGCAGTATGGGCAACGCCGGAAGACATGAGAATGGCGCGCCCTGCATCAGAGCGGCGCAGCAGCGGATCAACCGAGCGGATCAGACGCCAGATTGAAGTGAGATTGGTGCTGATAACATTTTCGAAGACTTTAGCCTCGACATGACCGACCGGAGAGATCGTGCCAAGCACACCAGCATTGGCCACCAGAATATCCAGCTTGCCCCAGCGATCATTGATGGAAGAGCCGAGCATATCGAGCGCAGGCATGTCTTTCAGATCAAGGGGAACGAGCGTGGCTGTGTTGCCCAATGCCTGAATTTCATCATCCAGCTCTTCCAGACCACCGACAGTACGGGCAACCGCAATCACATGGGCGCCGCGTTTTGCCAGTTCCAGTGCCAGAAAATAACCGATGCCGCGGGATGCGCCGGTCACCAGTGCTGTGCGTCCGCTCAGATCAAAGCTCATAAAAATCCACCCCATTCAGTCTGTATAATTTAAAGGCGGCTTAAAGCCGCCTTTTTGGATTTTAGCCGTTACTGGAAAGCAATGCGAAATTATGAATATTCGACAGTTCTTCCTGATCAACCAGACGGGTCGGATAATCGCCTGTGAAATAATGATCGGTGAATTGCGGGGCTTTCGGATTGCGCTTCTCACCGCCGACAGCTTCATAAAGACCGTCAATGGAGAGGAATTCCAGCGAATCTGCACCGATATAATCACACATCGCTTGCAGGTCAGGATATTGATTGGCGAGCAGCTTATCTGCATCCGGTGTATCAATACCGTAGAAATCCGGATGATGGATCATCGGGGATGCTACGCGAATATGCACTTCCTTGGCACCGGCATCACGGATCATACGCACGATTTTCATCGAGGTTGTGCCGCGCACGATGGAGTCATCCACCAGCACAACGCGTTTGCCTTCGATAATGGCACGGTTGGCTGAGTGTTTCAGTTTCACGCCGAGGGCACGAATCTGCTGGGTCGGTTCGATAAAGGTACGGCCGACATAGTGATTGCGGATGATACCGAGTTCAAACGGAATGCCGCTGGCCTGCGCATAGCCGATTGCTGCCGGTGTGCCGCCATCCGGCACAGGCACAACAACATCAGCTTCAATCGGGGCTTCTTTGGCCAGATTGATACCGGCATTTTTGCGTGCCGTGTAAACATTGCGGCCGCCGACAACGGAATCAGGGCGGGCAAAATAAACATATTCAAACAGGCAGAGACGTTCCGGCTTGCGGTTCGGCGCTTTGATTGATGTGGTGGTGATAGTACCGTCCGCCTGTGTTTCACAGACAATGACCTCACCATTTTCCACGTCGCGGATATATTTCGCGCCGATAATATCAAGAGCACAGGTCTCGGAACAGAAAATCGGCTTGCCGTCGAGTTCACCCATAACCAATGGGCGGATACCAACCGGATCACGCGCTGCAATCAGCTTGGTGCGGGTCATAGCGAGAATGGCATAGCCGCCTTCAAGCTGACGGACAGCATCAACGAAGCGGTCGCTGGAAGAGGCCAGACGCGAACGGGCGATAAGATGCAGCACAACTTCAGAATCCGAAGTGGACTGGCAGATCGCACCGGAAGCAATCAGATGACGGCGCAGGCTCAGGCCATTGGTGAAGTTGCCGTTATGGGCGATCGCAATGCCACCGACTTCCAGTTCGGCAAACAGCGGCTGCACATTGCGCAGCGCGGTTTCACCCGTCGTGGAGTAGCGTACATGACCAATCGAAAGATTGCCCGGAAGCTGTTTCAGGGTTGCCGGATTGGTGAAATGGTCGCCGACCAGTCCCATATGGCGTTCTGAATAAAAGCGTCCTTCATGAAAGGAAACAATACCGGCTGCTTCCTGTCCGCGGTGCTGCAAGGCATGAAGACCAAGCGCTGTCAGTGTTGCAGCATCCTCATGGCCGAGAATACCAAAGACGCCGCATTCTTCATGCAAGGCGTCTTCATCAATGGAGAAACGGGACGAGTTATGAAGCGGTTCTGCGCCGCTGTTCTCTACGCTCTGAGCGGAGCGGATCATCTGAGAATGATCTGACGAAGACAGGACGGTTTCACCGGAGTGACTGATCATAGCCGCTGGGCCTTTCGATTGCAGAGCAATAAAAAATGCTCTCTATCATAAGAGTGCTTTTGCTGCATAGTCCCAAAAACTGAAAGGTTTTTGGATGCTGTCTCATGCAGCAGTAACAATTCAGAGCTGTAAGCAGGGTTTTAAACATATGCTGTTCAAAAATGCAGGCTCTGATGAAAAGTCAAAGTGAGACGTCAGGTGCTGAGCAGATTTCAAATCTGCGGCTTGGCTTTGTGCAGCTATAGACGAGAAAACAAACTTCGTCCCGCAGACACTATAATCCCTGTCTGTCTTCAGTTTTGTCTCTGATTTTCAGCCTCATATATGGCGGATAGCATTGAGACACAACACTTTCCCTTAAGTTTTGAACAATAGCACATATTGGTCGCAGTCTATGCGGTTATTTTTTTGCTTACAAAAATTGACGACTCATATTAATAAACCGAGTATTCAGTCTATTTTAGAGGTGCGCTATGCGCGTTACAGATCCTGACAAGCATCAGGCAAAGAAACAGATGATTTTAGAGGCGGCAAAAACCTGCTTTGCAGAGCAGGGGTTTCACCAGACCAGTACCGCACAAATATGCACGGCTGCGGGCATTAGTGCCGGTAATCTGTTTCATTATTTTGCCAGCAAGAAAGCAATCATTACAGCGATTGTTGAGGATGACAGACGGCAAACTCAGGATTTTGTTGCGGTTCTGTGTGAAGGGGATGATCTTTTTGCAGCATTGAATGCGTTTCTTGACGGGGTTCTGGATATGGCTGCTGACAGAGCACAGGCCTCGCTTGCTCTGGAAATTGCAGCTGAAGCCGGTCGCGATGCAGAAATCAACAGCTTATACCGTCTGAGTGAAAAGGCGATGTGTGCGGAGCTGGAAGGCCTGATCAGTCTTGGCATGGAGCGCGGGCAGATCAGCAAGCAGTTTTCAGCAAGCTCGGTGGTTCACTGTATTATGGTGGTTGTCGACGGTGTTTTCAGCCGTGTCTCGGTCGATCCGCAATTTAAGCCGCAGGAAGAAAAAGCCGCACTGAAAGCAATGATGACGGGTGTGCTTGGGCTTTCAAACGGCGGGGAAGCACAAAAATGAAATCAGATTTCCCGTCTCAGGTTGCAAGGCCGGTATCCCGTATTGCGGATGTGGACGCATTGCGTGGTTTTGCGCTGTTTGGCATTTTGCAGGTCAATATTATGGCCTTTTCTTCGGTAATGTATGGCCTGCCAACTGGCACAACAGGGCTGACATTTGGTTTGAATGAGCTGGTCCATCTGTTCATCTCGACCATATTCGAGATGAAGTTTTATCTGCTGTTTTCTTTCCTGTTCGGCTATAGCGTCACATTGCAAATGCAGTCCGCAGTGCGTGTAGGAGAGGCCTTTGTCCCGCGCTTTTTACGGCGCCAGGCCGGTTTGTGGATTGTCGGTCTTCTCCATGCAATTTTGTTGTTTCATGGTGATATTCTCACGACCTATGCTGTGCTCGGCGTGGTTTTATTGTTTTGGCGAAACAAACCGGATCACACACTGATTAAAAGCGCGGTTTGGCTGATTGGCCTAACAGCTCTGCTCTGGTTATTGGTGGGTGCTTTGTTCTGGAGCTCACCGGAGCAGACAGTGACTGCGGAACTCTTATATGAAGCGCGGCTGGCCTATACTGCCTATAATGGTAGTTTTAGTGCTGTAATCATGCAGCATATAACAGAACTGCAAACCATGTGGATTTTGTTGTTATTGATACAGGCGCCCTGTGCGCTGGTCATGTTTTTGCTTGGTTTTTTGGCAGGCAGGCACCAGTTTCTGGCGCAGCCGGATCAATATAGACCCTATCTGAAACCAGCGATTAAAGCCGGTGTATTCATCGGTATGCCGGCATCTGTTGTAACTGCTCTGACTACGTTTTGGGCGGCAGGGACCCATTGGGAAGTGTTTGGTCTGGCCTTGAGTATTGCAACCGCACCTTTGCTGACCTTTGGCATCATCGCGCTGATGCTCCGGCTTTTTGGCACAAAGCACGGTCAGTTCTGGCGTGATGCACTGGCACCGGCGGGGCGTATGGCGCTGTCCAACTATTTACTGCAATCGCTGATTTGCAGTTTCATTTTCTATGGTTTCGGCCTTGGTCTGATTGATAAAACAACGGCCTTAGAGAATGTGCTGATAGGATTGGCGATCTTTGTCTTTCAGCTTTTCCTGAGCCGGTGGTGGATGCGGCATTATCATTATGGCCCGCTGGAATGGCTATTGCGGGCGATCACAATAGGCCGCTGGCCGGACTGGCAAAAGCCAAATGCCAAACTCTGAAAATAAAAAACCGCTGACAGAGAGTTCTGTCAGCGGTTTTAAAATTATAATTGGAACAGCTGCTTAATCAATTAGCAGGCGGTGTTACCGGAGCTTCATTTTCAGGCACATCCTGCGCTGAAGGTTGAGCATTATTCTGTGGCTTCAGACGTTCGATGATTGCGGTTTCAGGATCTTCCGGCAGCATATCCACCAGCTGCTGCCCAAGTGAATCCAGCATTGGCTTGGATTTGGCATTGGTGACCCAGCTTGGCTGATCTGTTGCCACGAGCCAGTTGAAGAACAGCATTGCAACCACAACCAGCAAGACGCCGCGTGCTGCGCCAAAGATAAAGCCCAGTGTGCGGTCAAGCGCGCCGATACGGCTGTCGATGATGAAATCAGCAATTTTCATGGTGATGATTGAAACAACAATCAATGTGACCAGAAACACCGAACCGGCAGCCGCAATATTCAGAATGGTTTCATTGCTGATATATGGCTGGAGATAAGGCACGACCGGCTTGTAGAAGAAATAGGCTGCCAGCGCTGCCGCTGCCCAGGACGCAACCGAAAGCACTTCACGCGAAAATCCGCGTACCATGGCGAGAATTGCCGATACGAGTGTTACCCCGATAAGAATTCCGTCAAGTAATGTAATCGGCATCCTGCCTTGTTCCTCTGTGTCCGGTATGTCCGTGCGGACATATAATCTTGTGCGGCAATGATGCCGCAACTCAAATATCTACAGTGTCTTGTGTCAGTCCGATAGAGTTGTGACACTTCTGTCGTGGGAAATTAACCTGAATTTCTTTCACAAATCACTAATTCGGGAGCTGTTTGCGGTTTTAACCTGTCGTAACCTGCAAAAATTGTGGGGTAAGTCCGGCTGCTCATGCTGTGCCTGCATCATTTTAAGATGCAAAACACATATGATTCCCGATTTTTCAGCACTTTCACACCCGCATTAATCGCGGTTCTGCGCATTTTTACCCGGACCTGAAGCAGCGATCTGCGCCACAAGATCAGGCAGCGAGTCGGTTTCAGTTAGCGTGAAATTGCGTGGTTTTGACAGGTCGACACCACCGGCAGGCAGAACTGCTTGTTTGAATCCCAGTTTTTCCGCCTCTTTGATGCGTTGTGCGGCATGCGCCACAGCACGCACTGCACCGGACAGGCTGACTTCGCCAAAATAAACGCTGTTGGCGGGCAAGGGAATACCGGCAAGTGAAGAGACGAGTGCCGCCGCTACAGCCATATCGGCCGCTGGTTCAGAAATACGATAGCCACCGGCTACGTTGAGATAAACATCGTGCTGGCCGAAACGCACACCGCAATGGGCTTCCAGCACGGCAAGCGTCATGGAGAGGCGGCTATTATCCCAGCCAACAACGGCGCGGCGCGGTGTGCCGAGCGTTGAGGGGGCAACGAGTGCCTGAATTTCCACCAGAACGGGGCGCGTGCCTTCCATACCGGCAAAAACCGCAGCCCCCGGTGCTTTTTCATTTCGTTCACCGAGAAACAGTTCTGACGGATTGGAGACTTCTCTCAAACCCTTGTCGGACATTTCAAACACGCCGATTTCATCGGTGGGGCCAAAACGGTTCTTCACGGTGCGCAAGATGCGGTAATGATGACCGCCTTCACCTTCAAAATACAGAACCGCATCGACCATATGTTCGACCACGCGAGGGCCAGCAATCTGGCCTTCTTTGGTCACATGGCCAACC
Organism: Pseudochrobactrum sp. sp1633; assembly: GCF_030376605.1. GTDB lineage: Bacteria > Pseudomonadota > Alphaproteobacteria > Rhizobiales > Rhizobiaceae > Pseudochrobactrum. The sequence goes on from NZ_JARRAE010000010.1 coordinate 57,699, forward strand.
AGTACCACTGCGGCACCGGTCGATTTCGCATAGCGGATCATCGCCTGCGCACCGGCGCGAACCTGCGTGACTGAGCCCGGTGCGCTGTCTGCTGAATCTGTCCACAGCGTCTGAATGGAATCGATAATCACCAGATCAGGGCGCGGTTTGGTATCAATGGTCGCGAGAATATCTTCGACATTGGTTTCCGCCGCCAGTTCGACAGATGTGTCGGCTGCGTGCAGCCGCTGTGCGCGCAAGCGGATCTGCGCCACCGCTTCTTCACCGGAAACATAGATAATCCGGTTGCCGCGGCGTGCCAGTGCTGCGGCGGCCTGTGTGAGCAAAGTCGACTTACCAATGCCCGGATCACCACCGACAAGCAAAGCAGAGCCACGGACAAAGCCGCCGCCGGTCACGCGATCCAGTTCGCTGATGCCGGATTGGATGCGCGGTGCCTCTTCAATCTCGCCGGACAGGGTGGTGAGCGCCACAGCACGGCCTTTGCGCATCGCCATTTTGCCGGGCCCTGAACCAATGCCACCGGATGTGCCTTCTTCAACGAGTGTATTCCACTCGCCGCAGCCATCACATTTGCCCGCCCAGCGCGAATGCGTGGAACCGCAGTTCTGGCAGATGAATTGAATCCGGTTTTTAGCCAAGTTATGCTCTTTCAGTGATCGTCATATTGTTCTGGCAGATAAGTACCTTCGGCCAGATCAGTAAAGCGGGTGAATTCCGACTGGAAAGCGAGCTTTACAGTACCGGTAGGCCCGTGACGCTGCTTGGCAATAATCACGTCAGCTGTGCCTTTGACCTTTTCAAAGAGCATTTTCCATTCGTCATATTTCGGATCGAATTCATCCCGCGGTTCAAGGTTCTTGACGTAATATTCCTCACGGAACACGAAGATAACAACGTCGGCGTCCTGCTCGATGGAACCCGATTCACGAAGATCGGAGAGCTGCGGGCGTTTGTCTTCACGGCTTTCCACCTGACGGGAGAGCTGTGACAGCGCAATGATCGGCACGTTCAGCTCTTTACCAAGGGCTTTCAGCCCTGTGGTGATTTCCGTGATTTCCTGCACACGGTTTTGTGCCGATGCTTTGGAAGAACCGGTCATCAGCTGAATATAGTCGATCACCAGACAATCGAGGCCGCGCTGACGCTTGAGGCGGCGGGCACGGGCAGAAAGCTGCGCAATGGAGATACCACCGGTCTGATCGATATAGAGCGGAATGCGCTGCATGGTCTGCGTACAGGCAATCAGCTTTTCAAAATCGGTTTCAGAAATATCACCACGGCGGATTTTCGAGGACGACACTTCAGTCTGTTCGGAAATAATACGCGTAGCCAGCTGTTCGGCCGACATTTCGAGCGAGAAGAAGCCGACAACGCCACCATTCAGGGCTTTCATAGAACCATCGGCCTGCTGCTCGCCCTGATAGGCGGCTGCAATATTAAAGGCGATATTGGTGGCAAGCGAGGTTTTACCCATACCCGGACGACCGGCCAGAACGATCAAGTCGGAAGACTGCAGGCCACCCATTTTACCATCTAGCGAGTGGATGCCGGTGGAAACGCCGGAGAGATGCCCGTCACGCTGGAAGGCAACCCCTGCCAGATCAATCGCAGTTTTCACCGCTTCATTAAACGGCTGGAAGCCGCCGTCATAACGACCGGTTTCTGCCAGTTCGAACAGGCGGCGCTCGGCATCTTCGATTTGGCTTCGTGGAGCCATATCCACCGGCGCATCATAGGCAACATTGACCATTTCCTCGCCGATACCGATCAGCGAGCGGCGTGTGGCCAGATCATAAATCGCGCGGCCGTAATCTTCAGCATTGATAACGGTCACGGCTTCGGCCGCAAGACGGACCACATATTGAAACACCGTCATGTCACCGACTTTATCATCGGCCGGCAGGAAGGTTTTCATGGTCACCGGATTGGCCATCTTGCCAACGCGGATCAACTCAGACGCCAGTTCATAAATACGGCGATGCAGCGGATCATAGAAATGCGGCGGTTTCAGAAAATCTGAAACACGGTAAAAAGCATCATTGTTGATCAGGATCGCGCCGAGAAGAGCCTGTTCCGCTTCGATGTTATTCGGGGCTTCGCGGTAAAGCGAATTTTGCATGTCCCGTGTATCTTCAAGTTTGTGAACGGTCGCGTCAGCCATAAAGTCCTGAATCCTTTGCCGCAATCAGCGGGAATTGTCTGGCAATAAGCCAGACATCAGAGTCTGTTAAAATATGAGTGTAAACAATCTGCCGGTGCAGTTGAAGCGGCTATACCATGATTCACAGCGATTCACAGGCGGGAGCTGTGCGAACTGCCTGTGATGTGAAATCCGTGTGCTGTTTTGACCGCACTATCAAAGGGTGGTTGATAAAACGGACTGATGGTGACGGATGCGGAATTGGCCGGTCAGCAGGAAAATATAGGCCGCAAGTTCACTCAGTTCTTCCAGATTCTGCGCTGCCGCACCAGTAAGCCCTGTGGTGAGGCCGAGATGCTCTTCCGCGGCGGTAGAAATCATCATGCAGAGAGTGGCCAGCAAAAACTCTGTCCACGGCAGTCCGCCGGAGCGCTGCAAGGGGTTGAGCAGCTTATGTGAGCCGTTCCGCAGTATCAGCATAGCAAAAAGCAGAGTGGATGCGATCAGAGCAGGCATGACAGCCGGTTTATACCAGAGCTGACGGGACGAGAAAAATGGCCCGCTATCAGACATGCTGAGGGGCTCAAGAAAGACCGCACCCCAGCTGAGCTCACGCACCGCGCAGATAAACCAGATCAGTGCCGCACCGCGCCACAGCCATTTCCAGTCCGGTGTGCCAGTCTTTTGAAAGAATATGGCCTGTATCATGCCCAGAAACAGCACAACGACCTGAAGATTTTCAACAGGGCCGTTTTCCCATGATGTCCATGAAGGCAGAACCAAAGACAGCGGATAGGATGCAATAAGAACCAGCAAGCCTGCAAACATAACAAGGAGGGTTGCTTTATTCAGGCGGGGGTGCAGCTTGTTTTGCACGCTGGGCATCGGCTTGATTATTCCTTCAGACTAAATGTGAGGAATAAATGTCCTAAGCCGCAATGGCGTGCAATCGGTAAAGTTTCACAATCTCTTGATATAACCTTCATGAAGCGCGCTGTGTTCTTAATTTATCACAAACACATCAGCTGGTGAGTGTGAAGTCTTAATAAACCAGATGCTTAGAGGGCGTTTGCGTTTTCATACTGTCATTGCTGACTTTGAATTTACGCGTTTCCAGCCGTTTCAGACGTTTCTCTTCCTGCTCAATATAGCTGCGGGTCAAAGGCACGGCATCTTGCCTGTGCGCCAGCTGGATTTGAAAAACCATCATATTTTGCCAGCGAAAAGCGGATTCTGAACCGGCAAGATAGAACTCCCACATCCGGCAAAAACGCTCGTCATAGAGTGCTTTTGCTTTGTCACGGTTCGCCATAAAGGCTTCGCGCCATGCTTTCAGTGTTTCCGCATAATGCAAACGCAGAATCTCAATATCGGTAATGATCAGGCCTGAGTTTTCAATATGCGGCAGAACCTCTGAAAGAGAAGGAATATAGCCACCGGGGAAAATATACTTACGGATAAACGGGTTGGTAGCGGATGGTTCGTCGCTGCGTCCAATGGCATGCAAAAGCATGGACCCGTCCGGTTTCAACAGCCGCGCAACCTGTTCAAAAAACTCAGAATAATGCGTTACACCCACATGTTCGAACATACCGACAGAACTGATCCTGTCAAACTGCTGGTCGAGCTTGCGGTAGTCCTGCAACAAAAAGCGTGCCTGATGTGCAAGGCCGCGCTCGTGCGCCCGTTGATTGGCAATCTGGAACTGCTCCTGAGACAGGGTGACACCTGTTACATCCGCCTCAAGAAGATCCGCAAAGTAGAGACCAAGGCCGCCCCAGCCGCAGCCGATGTCCAGCAATGTGTGCTCTGGGCGGATTTGCAGCTTGGCTGCTATATGGCGCTTTTTTGCCAGCTGTGCTTCAGCGAGGCTGGTCTGCGGTGTTTCAAAATAGGCGCAGGAATATTGCTTGTCGGGATCAAGAAACAGATCATAAAGATCGCCGCTTAAATCATAGTGGTGCTGCACATTTCGGGAAGAGCGCGCCAGCGTGTTCATTTGCTGTAGCGGCCTGAATAATCTGCGTAATTTGCTCAAGACCCGCATCCACGGTTCTTTGGCGGCAGTCGCACCGGTATTTTCAAAAACAAGCCGGAGAAAACCGAAAAGATCGCCTTGCGGGAAGTCTATCTCACCGCTCATAAAGCATTCGCCAAGCTTCAGCTCCGGATCGAGGGCGATTGCTCTCTCCGCAGATTTTTTGTGAAAAACAAGAGTGATATGGGGTGGGGAACCGTCGCCGTAAGTCTGTGTCTGCCCGTCAGCATATTGGACGCTGAGATCACCATTGGTGATCAGCTTGTTCAGGACTGAATGCAGCATGCCACTCATTGCTCATCCTCCTCAGCCTAGCATTTCACAGTCAAGTCGGATCGACTTGACGATCGTGATAATGCGACCCAACAAAGAATCTAGAGCAAGCGCTATGATGCAATCCGGACGTACACTGCTCTAGCGAAACCAGTGGAAAAGCGGATGAAGCGGCAAAATCTTCGTGCCTGTATCCGCTTAAATCACGGTACGACAGCATAAGAATAGCGTGTTTTCTGTTTCTGGAAAGGCTGAGAAGGAAAATTAGCGCTTCAGCGCAATCATTTTCTTGTGATGGGCGAAAGGTTTTAATGAAAAAAGCCGCACCGGAATTCCGGTGCGGCTCATCAGACAATAAGTCCGAAGTAAACGCTGATTATGCGTTTTCTTCTTCGTCAAAATCTTCGTCTTCTGGTTCGTCAGCCAGAGGCTGTTCTTCAATGCCGTAGATCGCAGCAGCGGTCGACAGATCTTCACCTTTTTCCTGACGAAGAGCTTCTTCAGCAGTACGAGCGATGTTGATTGTGATTGTAACCGATACTTCCGGATGCAGAACGATCGAGATTGTGTGGATGCCGATTGCCTTGATGGCGTGGTTCAGGTCAACCTGGTTACGGTTTACCGAGAAGCCTTCTGCAGTCACAACATCAGCGATATCGCGTGTGGAAACTGAACCGTACAGCTGACCGGTTTCACCAGCCGAGCGAACAACGATGAAGCTTTTGCCGTCCAGCTTGTCAGCAATGGACTGTGCTTCAGTTTTGCGTTCCAGATCGCGTGCTTCGTACTGAGCGCGCTTGGCTTCAAAACGAGCCATGTTGGCTTCGTTGGCGCGCAGTGCTTTGCCCTGCGGAAGCAGGAAGTTGCGGCCGAAGCCGTCTTTAACAGTAACAGTTTCACCCATCTGGCCGAGGCGGGCGATGCGTTCAAGCAGGATAACTTTCATTGGACTATTCCTTTAGTTTTAGTTCTGAATGTTTGGTTATGTTATGAATTCTGAGTTGGATCTTTGGAAAGCGGAGCGCCGCGCGATGTATCGAGCAGACCGAATACCAGAAAGATCACCGCAGAAAATGCGAAGATGATGAGCAGAAAATAGGCGAGCCACAGTGCAAACGGGCGCCATGTGGCTCCGCGTGTGCGCCAGTGGATGATGGCAAGACCAGCCATGATGAAACCTGCGGCCATTGCACCGGCAAAAGTGGTGGCAATCATGCTGGCAGGGCCGGACAGGAACATAGAGCCGGCAAAAGCCAGAGCGAACACCGGCAGTGCAGGGCGCGGCATACGCAGAGTTGCAGGCCAGTTGTCGCGCGGACGGCGCAGTACGCCGGAGCGTTCTGTGATGCGCAGTGCGAGATAGAAATTAGCAGTCAGGAACATCAGGCTGGTTGCAGCCTGAATGGCAGGCAGACCAAACAGCAGAAACTGTTGCAGCATTGCACGGAAATCATCGCTGGCGCTGAATTCCGGATCAGATGCCTGAAGGCTCGCGATCATTGCACCGGTGATTTCGCGAATCATATCTTCGCCATAGCCGATAATCGATCCGACAATGACAAAGCTGACGGCAATCAGAAGGGCAAGGCGGAACATAATATCCGGCAGCGGATACCAGACCAGTGCATCTTTTGGCCCGCCCAGTTCCTGAGCAGGACGCGCAAGACCGGCAAGATAAGCGCCGGTTGCAGCAGGGATGAGGCTGGTGAGGGCGATGAGTACAGCAACCATCGGGGCTGCGAAGAATGCTACAATAAAAGTGGCAATTCCGGCAGCGATAAGACCGGCGGCAGTGCCCCAGCCAAGAGCGGCAATGAAAATAGGAAGAGGGGTGAGGACATAGAGAAGCATAGCAAGGCCGGATTGAACCAGCACGCCGAACGCGAGCAGCGCGGCTGCAAGCCCCGCCAGAATTCCGGTACCAATATGTTTGCTATTGTAATTCATCTTAATCCTGCTGTCCTGCCTGAGTGTCTCAAGAGATATCTCAGATGCAGTTAGAGAAAGCCGTTTTAAAAACGCTGCAGTCCCAACCTGACCTTGCGGTCACTTAAATTATTCTTTTCGAAGGAATGAGCCGGGGTGTGCGGACACACCCCGAATCAAAAATCTTATTTCACTACATATGGCAGCAGGCCGAGGAAACGTGCACGCTTGATCGCTTTTGCGAGTTCGCGCTGTTTCTTCTGGCTTACAGCTGTAATGCGGGAAGGAACGATCTTGCCGCGTTCAGAAATGTAACGCTGCAGGAGTTTGATGTCCTTGTAGTCGATCTTCGGTGCGTTAGGACCTGTAAAAGGGCAGGTCTTACGACGACGATGGAATGGACGACGGGTCGGGATCTGATTGATATCAACCATTATTCTTCTCCTTCGCCGGAAGTTTCATTGTCACGTGGACGACGCGGACGGCGTGGACGATCGTCGTCACGGCCGAAACGGTCTTCACGTTCACGGCGATCATCACGACGGGTCAGCATAGCCGACTGGCCTTCTTCGTGTTCTTCAACGCGAATGGTCATGAAACGAAGAACGTCTTCGTTAATACGCATCTGGCGTTCCATTTCAGCAACTGCAGCAGCAGGAGCGTCGATGTTTACCAGTGTGTAATAAGCCTTACGGTTCTTCTTGATACGATAAGTCAGAGGACGCAGTCCCCAGCTTTCGATACGCCCGACTTTACCACCGTTAGCTTCAAGAACGCCCTTGTACTGTTCTACCAGTGCGTCAACCTGCTGCTGCGAGATATCCTGTCGGGCAAGGATCACATGTTCATAAAGAGCCATTGTCTTTGCCTTTCTTCCAAATTCACACTGTCCGTATCAACGGCTAAGCCTCAACGACTTCTCTATATCCGTTAAACGGAGAAGAAAGGACGCGGGTCGAGACGATCGAGAGCGGGGACACGGGAGGAAGAAATAGCTAGTATTTCTCCGGATACTGAAATCCGGCCTCCGTTCAGCCCCCAGCTGATACCGGACGATGACGAGTGCCTATTAGTGGCTTTTTACAAATTTTGCAACCGGCAAAAGCAAAGCAGTGTGTATTGCACCGGATATGCCGCATAAATGCTGATTGTAGCAGATGTGTGCACGGCTTTTCAGGGGCAAGACTTGACTTGCATGCAGCTGAAAGGCACAGGGCTTTGCAGTTATAGATAATTTTATCGTATCCGCAGAAGCAATATATTATATATGTGTGCGGAACGCCAAAACACAGATACAGAAACAAAGAGGCATTGATGACTGTAGCATTTACATTTCCGGGACAGGGTAGTCAGGCTGTTGGTATGGGCAAGGCTCTGGCTGAGGCTTATCCGGAAGCGCGCGCTGTTTTCGAAGAAGTTGATGATGCGCTCGGCGAAAAGCTCTCTGCCCTGATGTTTGAAGGGCCGGATGATCAGTTGACGCTGACAGCAAATGCGCAGCCGGCACTGATGGCCGTTTCTATGGCTGTTATGCGGGTTCTGGAATCACAGGGCCTGAAGCTTCAGGATAAAGTTGCCTATGTGGCTGGCCATTCGCTCGGTGAATATTCGGCTCTGTGTGCTGCCGGTACATTCTCTATCTCTGACACCGCGCGTTTGCTGCGCATTCGCGGCAATGCCATGCAGGCAGCCGTGCCGGTCGGTCAAGGCGCTATGGCTGCGATTATCGGCCTTGAACATGCCGATGTTTTTGCCATTTGCGAGCAGGCTTCCTCTGAAGGTTCCTGCCAGATCGCCAATGATAATGGCGGCGGACAGCTGGTTATCTCCGGCTCCAAAGCTGCGGTTGAGCTTGCTGCCAAGCTGGCGACAGAACGCGGTGCAAAACGCGCAATCATGTTGCCTGTGTCTGCTCCGTTCCATTCGAGCCTGATGGCTCCTGCTGCCAATGCGATGCGTGAAGCGCTGGCAACTGTGAATAAGCAGGCACCTGTTGTGCCTGTCATCGCCAATGTGCGCGTTGCTCCGGTTAAGGATCCGATTGAAATTGCTGATCTTTTGGTTGAGCAGGTGACAGGTCAGGTGCGCTGGCGCGAGACTGTTGAGTGGTTTGCTGCCCATGAAGTGACAACGCTTTATGAAATCGGCTCAGGCAAAGTGCTGACAGGTCTGGCACGCCGCATCTCCAAAGATGTGACCGGCGTAACTGTCGGCACTGCTGAAGAGATTGATGCTGCCCTTCAGGTGTTGTTGGCGTAAGTGTCCAGATTTTGAAGCGCTAAAAATAATGTTATAAAGCGGGCTGATAAGATTGTCCGCATATCAGATTCAAGAGGATTTTATGTTTGATCTGACTGGCCGTAAGGCTCTCGTAACCGGTGCAACCGGTGGAATCGGTGAAGAAGTTGCGCGCGCACTGCATGCGCAGGGTGCAATCGTAGCTCTGCACGGCACCCGCGTGGAAAAGCTGGAAGCACTGGCCAATGAACTTGGCGAACGTGCATTTATCTTCCCTGCCAACCTGTCCGACCGCGAAGAAGTGAAAGCGCTTGGTCAGGCTGTGGAAAAGCAGCTCGAAGGCGTTGATATTCTGGTCAACAATGCCGGTATCACCCGTGATGGTCTGTTCGTTCGTATGAGCGATGCAGACTGGGATGCGGTGATCGAGGTTAACCTGACATCTGTATTTGGTCTGACCCGCGAGCTGACTCATCCGATGATGCGCCGCCGCTTTGGCCGTATCATCAATATTACGTCGATCGTTGGTGTGACCGGTAATCCGGGACAGGCCAATTATTGCGCTTCGAAAGCCGGTATCATTGGTTTCTCCAAGTCGCTCGCACAGGAAATTGCTTCACGCAATGTGACTGTAAACTGCGTTGCGCCTGGCTTCATTGAGTCGGCTATGACCGATAAGCTCAATGAGAAGCAAAAAGACACAATCATGTCGGCCATCCCGATGCGCCGCATGGGGCAGGGTTCGGAAATCGCATCTGCTGTGGTTTATCTGGCCAGTAATGAAGCCGCCTATGTGACAGGTCAGACCCTGCATGTTAATGGCGGTATGGCGATGATCTGATGAAGATCTCGCCGGTTTCGGTATGGTTTCCGGCGGATTTTAAAGATTGAGAAGAGCATAAAAAGCTGATTATTCAGAAATATGCTCTTTTCTGTGCTGTTTCACGGGGACGGATTGTCGAATTGGACTTTGCCAAACAGCAGAACCATGATAATGCCCCGAATATTGCCGCACTGCATGTTTTGTGTATCGCGGCACTTGCAGTGATAAAATATGATTGCGCTTGAAGTGCGCAGCAGTTAAATCGCAGCAACTGAAATATATTGTATAATCTGTCTGTAGCGCATTTCTGTTTCAGGCATTATGCAGTAGGAATATCCACAGGATGCTTTTCGATGTGACATTCGTTGCAAAGGCAAGTTATCTTAACACTTGATTACAATCAGCCATGCCGCTACCAAGGCTATGGTATTAACAGGTCGAGGTCCGACATGAGCGACACCGCAGAACGCGTCAAGAAAATCGTTGTTGAACATCTGGGCGTAGATGCCGAAAAAGTAACTGAAGGCGCAAGCTTCATTGATGATCTGGGCGCAGACAGCCTGGACACCGTTGAGCTGGTAATGGCTTTCGAAGAAGAATTCGGTGTAGAAATTCCTGATGATGCAGCTGAAACCATCCTGACGGTCGGCGATGCTGTTAAGTTCATCGATAAAGCTTCTGCTTAATTATTCTAAGTAGTTTCAGGAAAAGTGGTAACCGGTTTTCCGTCCGAAACTGCGATAGGGTTTGAATAGCAGTCAGATATCGGGCCGGAAGATAATATCTTCCGGCCCTTATCGTTTGACCAGAGCTTATCGTTTGAAGTATCGGAAAATATATGCTCCCGGGCAAAGTTCCGGTGCCGATATGCAGCATGAGTTCCGACAAAACGGCGCGATTATGCGGGTTGATAATTAAATACTCCACAAAAGCGCTGTAACAATCTAATAATTCTGCGTAATTTTAACCCTTGATCGATTCCGGTCGAGATATTACGCGGTTGATTAATCTGCGCTGCCTGCTGCTGATGAGAGATCAGAGACAAACAGGATGAGGCGTGGGGAAGGATACATATGAGAAGAGTCGTCATTACCGGTCTTGGCCTCGTGTCACCTTTGGCAAACGGTGTTGAAGAAACCTGGAAGCGTTTGCTCGCTGGTCAAAGCGCAGCACGTCGGGTAACCGAATTCGAAGTTGACGACCTTGCTTGTCAGATTGCCTGCCGCATTCCTGTCGGCGACGGCACAGACGGCACTTTCAATGCTGATCTTTATATGGAACCGAAGGAACAGCGTAAAGTTGATCCTTTCATCGTTTATGCGGTCGGCGCTGCCGATCAGGCACTGGACGATGCAAACTGGCATCCGCAAACCGATGAAGACCAAATCCGCACCGGCGTGCTGATCGGTTCCGGTATCGGCGGTATCGAAGGTATTGTTGAAGCTGGTCTGACGCTGCGCGACAAAGGTCCGCGTCGTATTTCGCCATTCTTCATTCCGGGTCGTCTGATCAATCTGGCTTCCGGTCATGTGTCGATCAAGCACAAGCTGCGTGGTCCTAATCACTCGGTGGTGACAGCCTGCGCTACAGGTACGCACGCTATCGGCGATGCTGCCCGCATGATCGCTTTCGGCGATGCTGAAGTGATGGTCGCCGGTGGTACGGAATCGCCTGTGAGCCGTATTTCTCTGGCCGGTTTTGCCGCTTGTAAGGCCTTGTCCACCAAGCGCAATGACGATCCGACAGCGGCATCGCGTCCTTATGACGATGACCGCGACGGCTTCGTAATGGGTGAGGGTGCCGGTGTTGTGGTTCTGGAAGAACTGGAACACGCTCTGGCTCGCGGTGCGAAAATCTATGCGGAAGTCATCGGCTACGGCATGTCCGGCGATGCTTACCACATCACAGCACCAAGCGAGAACGGTGAAGGTGCACAGCGCTGCATGGAAGCTGCGTTACGCAGCGCCAAACTGGCACCTGATGCCATCGACTATATCAATGCGCATGGTACATCCACTATGGCTGATACACTCGAACTGGCTGCTGTTGAACGCGTTGTCGGCGATTCTGCATCGAAGATTTCCATGTCTTCGACCAAATCCTCGATCGGTCACCTTCTGGGTGCAGCCGGTGCGGCAGAAGCAATTTTCTCGACACTTGCTATCCGCGATAATATTGCGCCTGCAACACTCAATCTGGATAATCCGTCGGTACGGACCAAGATTGATCTCGTGCCGCATAAGCCGCGCGCGCGTCAGATTGATGTTGTTGTGTCGAATTCGTTCGGCTTTGGCGGTACCAATGCATCGCTGGTAATGCGCCGTTATCAGGCCTGATACGGTTCTGAAAACTGAATTTATGAAGGCCGCTTTCTGTGAAGGCGGCCTTTTACTAAGAGCTTGTACCGGGACGGGTGAAGCCGTTTTTGAATAGCAGACGTAAGCAATCCGTATTTCAGATCGGAATACACTCTTAAATATGGATTCTTTCTGTCGAAAGCTTTGTTCACGGGTTGCGGCATTCGTGCTTTTGCCGCAATTATTGTGCCCACTGAGTTAAGAAACAAAAATACAGATTAATCGGCTCAGGCCATTGGTGGTGATTACCATCAGGCTGAGTTGAACCGGAGTGAAAGTGTGACGTCAGACCAATCATCTGAAAATAAATCTGCTGGTCAGCCTGCCGTTTCTGATAGTGCTGCTCAGAATAGTGCGTCACCATCTCACGCGGAGAGCGCGGCTTCTACGAGCGCTCATAAGCCTGTTACATCGGATGAAAAAGGCATTGTTGCACCGGTTTCACCGGAAATCGCTGCTGCGCCAGCTGCACCTGAGCCTGCAGCACCAGTGCAGGCACCTGCGCCGGTTACGCAGCCGGAAGCCAGTGCTGCGCCTGTGCAAAATACACCGGAAGCTGCAACCGGTCCTATCGTTCTGAAATCGGCGAGTGAGGCTTTGCGCCCTGAGCCGGGCACACCGCCGCCGGCGCCGAAAAAGCGTAAGCGCTCACGGCATGCCCGCAGCCAGATCGTTGTTTTTGCTAATTTTATGCTGTCTTTGCTGGTATTTCTCGTTATCGGCATGGGCGCGCTGTTCTACTTCGGTAAAGTTCAGTTCACATCCGAAGGTCCGCTTGCGCAGGATTCAACCTTTTTCGTGAAACGCGGCAGCGGCATTGTTGAAATCTCCGATCAGCTGGAACGGGCTGATCTGATCACGGATGCGCGTATTTTCCGTTATGGTGCCCGTGCCTATGGCATGGAAAAGAGCATGAAAGCCGGTGAATATGCTATTCCGGCCTATGCTTCCATGCGCGATATTATGAATATCTTCGCTGAAGGTAAATCGCTGATGCACTCAGTGACCATTCCTGAAGGGCTGACCGTACAGCAGATTTTTGATCGCGTTGCCAATAGTGAGCTGCTCACCGGCGACCTGCCGAAAACACAGCCTGCCGAGGGCAGTCTTGTCGCTGATACGCTGAGTTTCACGCGCGGAACAACCCGTGAAGAAGTCGTCAATCGTCTGAAAACTGCGCAAAGCAAGCTGGTGGATGAAGTCTGGGCAAAGCGCCGTGAAGGTCTGCCGGTCAAAGACAAAAACGAATTCGTAACACTGGCTTCCATCGTTGAAAAAGAAACCGGCGTGGCATCTGAGCGTCCGCATGTTGCCTCTGTTTTTGTGAACCGTCTTAATCAGGGTATGCGCCTGCAATCCGATCCGACGATTATTTACGGTATTTTCGGCGGACGTGGCAAACCGGCTGACCGCCCGATTTACAAGTCGGATATCGAAAAAGACACGGCCTACAATACCTATATTATCAAAGGCTTGCCACCGACACCGATTGCCAATCCGGGGCGTGATGCTCTGGAAGCTGTTGCCAATCCGCTGGATACGAAAGACCTGTATTTTGTGGCTGACGGAACCGGCGGGCACGTATTCGCGGCGACTTTGAAAGACCACAATGAAAATGTACGCAAATGGCGTGAAGTTGAACGCCAGCGTAAGGAAAATCCGTCCACTGGTGGTAACGGCGCAGCACCGGTAACGCCACCTTCTCCGTAAGGCTTGTGTTCAGATATAGAATTAAAATATGATGCCGTCCGGTTATCCGGGCGGCATTTTTCAAAGCAGTTTTGGAAAACAAAACGGCTCCAGACATGGAATTTGTAATGACAGTACAGAGCATGACCGGCTTCGCCCGCCATACGGCAACTTTCACACCGGAGAGTGGTGCGGAGACGCGGATCAGTTGGGAAATCCGCTGCGTCAACGGCAAAGGCCTTGATGCACGTTTTCGCACGCCCAATGGCTTTGATGATCTTGAGCAATTATTACGTGCGGCGTTGGGGCGTGTGTTCTCGCGCGGGTCTTTTCAGGTCAATGTGACAGTCGAAGAACCGGAAGCGCAGGTCAAGCTGGTTATCAATGAAGCACTGCTGAGCAAGGTCATGCAGACCGCACAGCAATTACAGAACCAATATGGCCTTGCACCGGCAAGTGTTGATGCAGTGCTCAACCTTAAAGGTATTCTTGAGCCGCCACAAACAGAGGCAGATGAAAATGCCAAGGCGGCTTTAAAGGCCGTCTTGCTGTCCTCTTTTGATGAGGCGCTGGCTGCATTGAAACTGATGCGCTCACAAGAAGGGCAACGTCTGTCTGATCTGCTGAGCGGTCATGTAGACCGGATTGCAGAGCTGGCAGGGCAGGCACGTCAGGATGTATCGCGCAGTCCTGAGGCTATTCGTGAGCGCCTTGCCGGTCAGGTGGCTCTGTTGCTGGAGGCTGTGAATAATAATCGTGCTTCAGCAATTGCACTGGATGAGCAGCGCCTGCATATGGAAGCGGCATTTCTGGCCACCAAGGCAGATATTCAGGAAGAGCTCGATCGGTTGGATATGCATGTGGATGCCGCGCATAAATTGCTGGCCGATGGCGGGCCTGTGGGGCGTAAGCTCGACTTCCTGTCACAGGAATTTAACCGCGAAACCAATACGCTTTGCTCAAAGTCAAATGCGGCTTCCATTACAGCCATCGGTCTTGAACTGAAAGCTGTGGTTGATCAGTTTCGTGAGCAGATTCAAAATCTGGAATAGTCCGTATTGGAAAGCGTTTCTGTGCGGCGTATATTTAAGAACAAGTAATATTTTGATAACTAAAAAACTCAGCGATCACACGGATCGCTGAGAACAAAAGAGACATCAGTACGGCACAATGATATCAAACATATCAGTGAATAAAGAATCTGGAGCAGAGTAGATCATGGCCATCTCCTTCGTGGAAAATGCTGTCGCACGGCGCGGCCTTATGCTGGTCATTTCCTCACCATCGGGTGCTGGTAAATCCACCATCGCACGGCTGTTGCTGGAAGATCGGGAAATGGATCTTTCTCTCTCTGTGAGTGTGACCACCCGCCAGCGCCGCGCAAGCGAAATTGAAGGTATCCATTACCACTTTAAAAGCGTGCGCGAATTCGAGCGTCTGCGCGACAGTGATGCACTGATTGAGTGGGCAGAAGTCCACGGTAATTATTACGGCACGTTGCGCGAAACAGCTGAAAATGCGCTGGCAGATGGCCGCGACATGCTGTTCGATATTGACTGGCAGGGTGCAGAGCAGCTTCAGGCCAAAATGCCTGCCGATGTGGTGTCGATCTTTATTCTGCCGCCGACCATGAAAGAGCTTCAGATGCGTCTGAACCGCCGCGCGGAAGATACTGCTGAAGTTATCGAAACGCGTCTGAACAATGCGCGTTTTGAAATCCAGAAATGGAGCAAATACGATTACATTGTTATCAATGAAGATCTGAACCAGTCCTATGCGGCTGTAAAGTCTATTGTGATGGCAGAGCGTCTGCGCCGTGACCGTCGTCCGGGTCTGTTTGAATTCGTCAACGGATTGCTGGAAGAGCAGCCTTCCTGAGCGTTTGATTACTTAAAAAGAAAAACCGCCGTGAGGCGGTTTTTTATGGCTTGCAGAATTATCGGGTTCGCGTATTTCCGTGACACAACCGGCTTCAGCTTTTGGCTCAAAAATGCTCAGAGCTGGTTCGTCAGATGCACAAATTCTTCCACGCTTAAAGTCTCGGCGCGGCGGGTCGGATCAATGCCTGCTTTATTGAGTAGGGCTTCACCGCCAAGCGGCTTGAGGCTCTGGCGCAGCATCTTGCGGCGCTGGCCGAAGGCAGCCTGTGTCACCCGTTCCAGAAGTTGCGGAGGACAGGCGAGCGGCTCATCACGCGGGATCATGTGCACAACGGCAGATGTTACTTTTGGCGGTGGCGTGAATGCCTGCGGCGGCAGATCAAACGCAATTTTAGACTGTGTGCGCCATCCGGCCAGTACACCAAGACGGCCATAGGCATCGTCACCGGCGTGGGCAACAATACGCTCAGCCACTTCCTTCTGGAACATCAGGGTCATGGAGCTGTAAAAAGGCGGCCACGGATCACTCAGCAACCAGCCGATCAGCAACTGTGTGCCGACATTGTAAGGCAGGTTGGCGATGATCTTCGGCTTTTGTGTTGTATCAGGAAACAGTGCTTTAAAATCCTGCTCCAGCGCATCACCGGCTATTACCTTTAAACGTCCGGGATATTCTGCTGCAATTTCTGCCAGTGCAGGCAGGCAGCGCTCATCGCGCTCAATTGCTGTGACAATGCCGCCTTGGGCAAGAATTGCACGGGTTAAGCCGCCGGGACCGGGACCAACTTCGATCACAGGCTGATCCTGCAAATTACCGGCCTGCCGTGCAATTTTTGAAGTCAGGTTCAGGTCGAGCAAAAAGTTCTGGCCGAGGGATTTCTTGGCATTCAGTTCATGACGTTCAATCACGTCACGCAGGGGCGGCAGATTATCAATGCTCATTCGTTGTTTTTGTCCGTTGATTGTTCGCAGCCAGTTCTGCTGCAAGTTTGAGGGCGGCGATCAGGCTGTCCGGTCGGGCAATGCCCCGCCCCGCAATATCAAATGCCGTTCCGTGGTCAGGCGAGGTGCGGATGAATGGCATGCCGAGCGTTACATTGACTGTTTCGTCAAAAGCCAGCGCCTTCGCCGGAATGAGCGCCTGATCATGATACATGCAAATAGCGGCATCATAGGTCGTCAGTGCCTGTTTGTGGAACATTGTATCCGCAGGCAGAGGTCCGCGAATATTGATGCCTTCAGACTTCAGCAGCTCAATGGCAGGGCGGATGACTGCATCATCCTCATGGCCGAGCGCTCCGCCTTCACCTGCATGCGGATTGAGACCTGAGACGGCAATACGCGGATGGCTGATGCCGAAGCGTACCCGCAGATCATGCTCTGTAATGCGGATTGTCTCGATAATGGCATCGGTGGTGAGCTGCTCTGGTACTTTATGCAGCGGAATATGGATGGTCACGGGAACGGCGCGCAATTGCGGGCCTGCAAGCATCATGACAGGGCGCACTTCAGTCCCAAGATGGCGTGAGGCCAGATGCGCAAGAAACTCCGTATGACCGGGAAAGCCAAAGCCTGCTTCATAGAGCGGTTTCTTGGCAATAGGGCAGGTCGTAACCGCACTTGCCTGACCATTCAGCACATAGGATGTTGCCCGCTCAATTGCCTCAATAATACCGGCGGCATTATCTGCTTGCGGAATGCCGGGTTTATCGGACAGCCGGTTCGCCAGTGGTACAACAGGCAGGTAATGACAAAAACGCTGCACGGCTTCTGAAGGCTGGCAGATGCTGAGCGGAATATCGAGGCCGAGTTGTCTGGCTCTTGCGGTTAAAAGCGCGGGATCTGCCAGAATGAAGAACGGTGGCAGAGAATATTTCTCGCGAGAAGCCCATGCGGCAAGAGCAATATCCGGACCAATACCGGACGGATCACCGACACTGAGGGCAACCGGAGCGAGAGGAGCCTCTCCATGATGCGGAAAAACCATTTTATGCTCCGGTTCTGCTGTTCGCAGGGTGCGAATTAAAGATAGTATAGTCACGCAAGGTCAGACCTTGCGTGACTAATAAGGTTTAGCGATTAACGATTTTCGCTTTTTCGCGCAGTTCTTTCAGGTACTTCTTGCTGATTTCTTCAGCCTTCTTTTCCTGATCGGAATTGCTGCCTGTACCTTCCATAGAGAAAGTCAGCTGTGCAACGCGGTCATCCGATACTGTGCGCTTGGCGCAAACAGCGAGAAACTCAACGCCTTTGTCGGTATCCTGTACAGCAGTAGGCCGGCCGACGGCTGTTTCTTTCAGCTGCTTTGACCATTCCGGCGGCAGCTGCAGTTCCAGATGTTTGCCAAGATCACGCACAGTCACATCGAGCATGCCTTTGGTTTGCGCACGGGTAGCATCACAACCGGAGAACCGATTGCGCAAAGCTGTGGCTTCCTGACGGCGCTTGGCCATAGTGCCTGCTGAGCGGCTGGCGGCAGGCACAACAAAAATCACCTGCTGCAATGTATATTCACTGGAAGAAGGTTTTTTACCGCCTTCTTTGAGCATACGCTGCACTGCATCCTGCTCGCTCATCATACCTTCTGAGCGGAAGCGTGCGCCGATTGCGCGGCTCCAGCCCATCTGTACCATGATAAAGGTTTTGAAGTGCTTAGGTGTAATGCCTGCCTGATTCATCAACTGGTTAAGCTGCGCAACGCTCATCTTGTTGCGGGAAGCAAAGCCTGCAAAGGCAGTTTCAACTTCCTGATCGGAAACAACAATACCGCGTGATTTCATTTCTACGCGCTTGAGCATCTCTTCAACAAGTTCATCCTGCGCAATCTTGCTGAGATTGCCGCTGCGGCGCTGCAGTTTCAAAAATGCAGCACGGTTAGCGATGTCAACATTAGTAATCGGATTGTTGTTGACGATAACCTTAATCTCGGCTGCATGGGCGACACCGGTAAGTTCTGTTGTGCCGAGTGCAGTCATGGCAACAGTACCGGCAATCAGTGCAGCAAAAATACGCTTGTTAAAGTTCATGCTCATGGTGGTAAAGTTCATACCTGGTTTCCCGTTACGCGCTTCAGGACGCGATCATCTCCGTATCCGGAGTAAATGATAGATAAATGATCTGTATTGCCACATCCTGTCAGGGTTTCCGTTCTTGTATAAATGAGCAGATGCGGTGAAACAAGCTCTCATACTACGGGCGACAGAGAAATTCAGCTTGTCCATAAGCTGAAATTAGTACGAATTTATGATGTGATTGAGTTGATTATGCGGAAATTCACCGCGGTAACTTTTATGACTGTCTAAACTGACTTTAAATAATTTACGGCCCGCATGAAGCGAGCCGTAAATTTATTTGTAAAAATGAAGTCTCTGATGATCTGATGAGCGTCAGAATGAACTGCCAAGATCACCAAGTGTCCGGAAGGAAATATTGAAGCCGACCGAGTGAGAAATCTTATCCTGACCCGGGCTGCGTGACTGGATATAGGCCATTGAATAAGTGAAGCACTCATCGTCATAAGCCAGACCAGACTGCGCCTTTACCAGTGTTTCTGATACGATATCATAGGTTCCGGAGCCGAACACACGCCAGTTTTCCTTAAAGCGTGTTGATCCGCTCAGGCTGACTTCCTGACGTTCCTGATCGTAGCCGTAGTCAGGCTGCTTAGCGATATAGGCATATTTAACAGAAGCCTGCACAACCTGTCCGGTATGGCTTGCTTCCAGCTCACCGCGCTGAATATCAAAATTATCTTTGTCAAAGCGTCCGCGAGCGGCAAAGGCAAGGCCGGTATTGTTGGATAAGCCAAGCATTGCAACATAGTCAGAACGCTTGCCTTCAAGACCGGAATTCGCACCCGCGCCGACAAAGTCGCTTGTCGCAAAGGAGTTCAGGCCACCCAGATGGAAGGACTGACCTGCCAAACCGTGGATAGACCAGCCATTATTCATGTTGCCGGAATAGCGAAGCCCCAGATTAGCACGGGTGCCGCCTTCAACACGGTCGTAGCCGGAGAATTTATCACGCTGGAACAGGCTGGTCGCATCGAATACAAAGCTCTGCGCATCTTCATTCGGCAGACGCCCCGCATAAGGCTCATCATTGCGAACGAAAATCTGGGCTGTTGGCTCCAGAATCTGCGTCATGCTTGTGGATGAGAACAGGATCGGCCAGCGCACTTCAAGACCGGCGGTTGCCATGCCACGAAATGCCTGTGAACGGATTTCATTGCCTGTGCCGAATGTATCACTGGTATCAATGCCGATAGCGTCGCCACGCAAAGCCAGCAAAGGCGTGATGACAAGCCCTTGTTCGCTGATGAATGTCCGCTTCCATTCTGCTTCTGTGGTCAGGCGGGCACTGCTGCCTTTCACGCCACGAATGAAGTCACGAATATTACCGTTATTGTTCAGGCTGAAGATATCTGACGTTTCACGATAGATGCCCTGCAGATTGCTGGTAATTGTCAGCTCGCCGCCATAGACCGAACCCGGCACTGTATAGAGGTAATCAACGCTTGGCAGAACCCAAGGCTGCTTGGTGTCGACGGCATTGGTACTGCCATTCAGCACATCTTCCTGAACCTTGAACTTATAAAAGTTGATATCAAGATGATTGCGGCCGTTAATGCCACGCAAATAGACGTTGGATGTCAGCGTTTCATCGCTGTAGCCGCTGATCTTATAGGTGCGGCTGAAGTTTTTATCCGTCTGGGCGATTACGTCCCAGCCGAAGCTCCAACGCGGATTAATTTTGAAATCACCCTTGGAACTGGCCATTGCGCGGAAGCGTTCCTGCGCATCAACAGTTGTAGAGCCGAATTCACCCGGTTTTGCCTGATAAATACCCGCAACGCGGATATTATATGAGCCGTTTTCAAGGCGGTGACGCCATTCGGTCTCGCTCAGGAAACCCTGTTTGCTCAGAGCTGTGCCATAGGTGGTAATGTCGTAATTTGGTGCCAGATTCCAGAAATAACCGGCTCTCACACCAAAGCCGAGTTCATCTTTATAAAGAAAGCTCGGAAACAGGAAGCCGCTCTTACGTTTGATGGTCGGGTCAGCAATTTCAAAAGAGGGCAGAGCAAATAGCGATTTGCCGAACATTTCAAAACGGCCGCCTTCAAAGCGTACGGTTTTCTTGGTGCCGTTCCAGATGATCTTCTTGGCTTTAACCTGCCAGAGAACCGGTTTGCTCGGATCTTTTTCACAAGCCCGGCACGCGGTGTAAACACCGTTATTGAATGTCGTAATTTCACCGAGGCTGCGTTCGGCGCTCTCGGCAGCAAAACGGGTGTCGTCAACAGTCTCAACACGCAGGCCGTTTACAAAACCATCACGGAAGTCATCCGTAACATCCATTTCATCGGAATAGATGCGGTTACCATCGCGTTCGACAATTTCAACATTGCCTTTCGCAACCATGCGCTTTGTTTTCTGGTTGTAAACAACCTGACGCGCAACCAGACGATTACCATCATATTCGATCTGCACATTGCCGGCGGCAGTGACGGTGTTCTGATCTTTGTCGACAATCAGATTGTCAGCCTGCAACAGCATTTTGGCATCAGGATTGGTCTGATACTGGCTGCCGAACTCAGCGGAACCTGCTGCATCCTGCGCGTGAGCAGCAGAAGACAGGGAAATCATCATAGAGGTGGAAAAAATGCACGCAAGAGCTGTCCCGCGTGCAAGACGCGCGAAATACTCAGAAACTACCGTGCGGGGGCTACTCAATCCCACTAACCATCCTCCTTATGGAGCAAAAAGGAGATTCCAAAAAATGTTGCAATCAATACCGGTACCCATGCCGCCACAAAAGGCGGCACGAATCCTGCCGTGCCAAAGGCTTTGGCAAGTACAGTAACGACATAAAGCACGAACCCGGCGATGATGCCACCCAGAATCATTGTTCCGGACTGGCCAGAACGCACAAATTTTAATGAGACTGTTGCTGCAATCAGCGTCATGGCCATCAGAAGGGCAGGCAAGGCCAGCAAAGACTGGAACTGCATGTCAAAAGCTGTGGCCGAAAAGCCGAAAGAACGTGCGACTTCGATCTTGCGGGGCAATTGAACAAATGGAATCGTATCGGGTGAAGAAAGTTTCTCTTCGAGAAATTCCGCTTTTAACTGCGTCGGAATTTTTGTGGATAACAGCTCTTTAGGTTCCTGTCCCTCAACAATGTGGGTCACATTGGTCAGGCTCCAGTATCCGTCTTCCAGATGGGCATTACGGGCGTCGAAACGCTCTTTAATAGTTTTGTCTTCATTGAACACGAAAAAGCTGACATCTGTCAGATGTGTTCCCTGAGCGAGAATACCTTTTGCGCCAATGATGGTTTCCTGTCCGTCAGACTTCTGACGCAGCCACGGATCGCGCATTGCGGAAACCTGATTAACATTGCCGTTCTGCCATTGAGTGCTGATTTCCATCGACTTTTCGAAGCCATAGGCCGCCAGCGGATTAATGATAAAAATCGTAACAAGGCCAAACAGAAATGCACCAAGACAGGCCGGCAGCAAAAACTGCCATGCGGAAACCCCGACAGAACGCGCAACAACCAGTTCATATTTGCGGTTCAGCGCAATGAGTGTGGCCATAGCGGAAAACAGCGCTACAAACGGAATAATCTGCTGCATGATAAAAGGGATGCGCATCGCTGAAAGTCCCAGCGCTGCCCATACCGAATAATCCGGAAGATTGGCCAGTTTGCTGGCATTTTCAGTGAAATCCAGCAGCAGGGATAAGGCGAAAATCCCGAGCAGAAAATACAGAGTGGTTTTGACATAGCGCATGAAGAAATAGCGCCCGAGTGTCCAGCCGATCATGACTGACCTCCTGACGCGTTTTTCCCTGAAAAACGCTCATAAATACTGCGTAAACGCAGGTTCAGTTGTTCTGTCATATCCTGCAGTTTGTCAGACCATGATATAGGCAGAGCGAGCGAACGACCGCTGAACAATGCGTAGAGACAGACCGCAATAACGCCGAGAGGAATAATGTACATCACCGGTATGTAGCTTAAATTTTTCTCGGCACGATCGGAAATGAAATAACCGGCCCAATACACAATAAGCGACAGCGAAATTGCCGAGAAAGAAGCAGAAATTCGCGCCTCACGGTGTGAGCGGGCATCACCGGCAAGAACCAGTGCAATCATAGCAAAAACAAACGGATAGACCCAGTTTGTCAGACGTTTATGCAATTCCGCACGATATTGCAGCGGTTTTGTCTGAAAGATCGGGTCATTTTTGTCCGGATTGATGAGATAGGACAGGTGACGATCCTTGGCATAGAGAACCATGTCGCCGCTCGAGTCAGTAAACTGGCTCAGATCAAACGCATACTGATCAAATTTGATGATCGACACGCTACCGGTTTTGACATCGCGGCGCTGAATTTCCCCGTTATTCATGAGCAGAACATCATTGCCGTTATTATTAGCGATGGCGCCGTCAAGAGCATAGTATACCAGATCCGTATTGGCATCGCGGGAATCGGCGATGAACATCCCGCCGATGCTGCCGTCAGGTTTGCGCTCGGCAATCTGCACATAGAGATTGTCTGACAGTTTGCGGAAGCTGCCTTCCTGCACAACAACATTAAGCAGATCCGCGCTAGCATTGGCGAGCATGGAGCGCATATTATAACGCGCATACGGATCTACAAAATTGGCAACCAGAAACGAGGCGACTGAAAGCGCTGCCGCAAGCATCAGAATCGGACGAATAACAGCTGTGCGCGGGCTGCCGGAAGCGTTGATAACCACCAGCTCCGAATCCTGGTTCATGGTGGAAAGCGTCTGTGTGATCGCGATCACCAGCGCAAAAGGCATAACCAGCGGAATAACTGAAGGGATGAACAGCGAGAAAAACTGAATGGCCGTTGCCAGAGACTGACCGCTTGACGTCAGAAAATTGATGCGCTGCAGCACCTGCACAGTCCAGGTAATGCCAATGGCCGCGCAAAACACGGCCAGAAACATTATTCCCACACGACGCAGGATGTATCGCTCAATCAGTTTCATACGCTGAATTTACATCCTGAACCTTAGGGCTGAACCTGTCAAAACCTGTTTAACGAACAATGTTGTCGGTGTTCTATAAACGGTTAATGACTGGGGGCAAACAGTTGTCATCATTTTAGTGTTTATCATAGAGCCGTCTTGGCTAAAAAGAGACAAAGAAATTAGGTTAACAAAACACTTATTCGTCAGAGGTGGTAATTTATATCTTGTGGTTTGGTCATGATAGCGCCACACAAGGAATAAGTTATGCGACTCTGTTTTCATCTATTGGAGTTATTATGTCCAAAAATCCAGTCATCAAGTTTTCGAATTTTTCAGAAAAGCTGAAAGATGTCGTGATTGTCCCTGTGAACAAAGATGGTTCTGTTGCCGCACAGGCAAGCCATGTCGGCGGCGAAGGTTTCGTTTCCGGTCTGATTGCCAAGGCAGGCTTCAAGGGCAAACTTGGTGCTACGCTTGAAACATATCTTGCTGACGGCGCAGGCGCTGAGCGTCTGGTTCTGGTTGGTATTGGTGATCCTGCAAAGCTGAAAAATGACGACTGGCTGAAAATCGGCGGCGCGGCATTTGCCAAAATCGGCAAGGCCGCTGAAGCCAATGCTATTCTGGCAATTGACGGTTTGGATGTAACAGCAGAAGCCGCGGCAGATTTTGCACTGGGCGCACAGCTGCGTGCCTATCGCTTTGATAAATACAAGACCAAGAAAAATGACGATAAAGCAGACGCTAAAGACGTTAAGCTGACAATTCAGGTTGCCGATGCGGTTGCTGCTGAAAAAGCTTATGAATCTGCGGCAGAGGTTGGTGAAGGCGTGTTGCTGGCGCGTGATCTGGTCAATGAGCCTGCCAATGTGCTCGGACCGGTGGAATTTGCTGCGGAAGCTGAAAAGCTTGAAAAGCTCGGCGTTAAAATCACCACGCTCACTGAAAAAGAAATGAAAAAGCTCGGTATGGGCTCGCTCCTCGGCGTGGCTCAGGGTTCCGTGCGACCGCCGCGTCTGGTGGTTATGGAATGGAATGGCGGCAAGGCTAAAGACAAGCCGGTTGCCTTTGTTGGTAAAGGCGTGGTGTTCGACACCGGCGGTATTTCCATCAAGCCTGCGCTCGGCATGGAAGACATGAAGGGTGACATGGGCGGTGCAGCTGCGGTTACCGGTCTGATGCGCGCATTGGCTGGCCGTAAGGCCAAGGTAAATGTTATTGGCGTTATCGGTCTTGTGGAAAACATGCCGGATGGCAATGCACAGCGTCCGGGTGACATTGTCACCACCATGTCCGGTCAGACAATCGAAGTGATCAATACCGATGCGGAAGGCCGTCTGGTTCTGGCCGATGCACTGTATTACACAGCTAAAACCCATAAGCCGCGCTTCATGATCAATCTGGCAACGCTGACCGGTGCGATTGTGATTGCACTGGGCACGCAGCATGCAGGCCTGTTCTCCAATGATGATGAACTGGCTGAACAGCTGTTTGATGCAGGTCAGACCAGCGGTGAAAAACTGTGGCGTCTGCCGCTGACCAAGGAATATGACAAGATCATCGATTCCAAATTCGCGGATATGCGCAACTCGGCCGGTCGCCCTGCGGGTTCGATCACTGCCGCACAGTTCCTCAAGCGTTTTGTCGGTGACACACCTTGGGCGCATCTGGATATTGCCGGTACTGCGATGGATTCACCTGCCAGCGAGTATAATGAATCCTGGGGTTCGGGCTTCGGTGTCCGCGTTCTGGATCGCCTCGTTCGTGACCATTACGAAGGCTGATAAGACCTTTTCTTGTCACAAGATTGAAAAGCCGGTGCTTGCGCCGGCTTTTTTGTATTTCAGGCTCAGTGCATGTCTCAATAAAAATTGACCTCCGGAATATGAATTTTAATTGTGCGCAGCAACAAGAACTTGTTAAGATGTCATAATATGTTCATTGAGATGCTGTGTCCGCCAGTTTTGGCACCCCTGAGGGAAGGGCTGGCTGTTTATTCCGGATAATATTGTGTTTCCATCTTATGCTTCGCGCAGTTTCATCAGTGCAGTGCTGGTGCTGCTTTTATTGAATGCTCTGTTCTTTTTCTTCGTGACGGATTTTGATAATCTTGTCGTCGAAATGGGAGAGGCTGGATTGCTTGAAAATTTGCAGCTGGTTTATCTCGGTCTTGCCGCGATCGCTTTTTTCATTGGTGGTCTGCGCAGTGAGGGACCGGCGCGAATGTTCGCAATCGGCATGTCTGTACTGATGTGGATTTTCTTCTTCCGTGAGTTTGAAGTTGAGCCGACAGGACCGGTGAGCAACTATATCAAGTCCCATGCGTTCCGCTGGCATGAGGCGATTATCGTCATCGCTTTCACTGTTATTTATGTTTTCCGTCATTCAGATTATGTGCGCCCGGTTCTGAATTTTGTTTTCAGCCGCAAAGCATGGCCTTTTTATCTGGCGGCTGTGCTCATTGCCCTCGGCGAAGTTTTTGAGAAAATGCACGGGCTCGCCTTTAATGAGTTTCTGGAAGAGGTTCTGGAAAGCCTGAGCTATTTTACACTGTTGTGCCTAGGCGTGCGCAGTATCACTGCTCCGCAACAAGCGCCACGTTCAGCGACCGCCTGATTATAATCTGACCGGTTTCTATGTATGAAACGGCCTGTCTGATCGACAGGCCGTTTTGTTTCTGGTTTAAGGTCTTAATCTGTATTTTAAAAAAGTGAGAGGTAAGGGGCATTGTTCCCCGCATTGGCAGATGGCGGAAATCCTGTTTTATCATCTGACTGAATCCGTGCTGGATGAAGCGCTGCCGGGGCTGGTTGACCGCTCACTGGAGCGTGGCTGGCGCGTGGTTATCCAGATGACATCTGAAGAGCGCCGCGACGAGCTGGATCGCTTGCTGTGGACATGGAGCAATGCGTCGTTTCTCGCTCATGGTACCGATGCGCAACCTTATGCGGAGCATCAACCCGCTTTGCTGACCACGACAAACGCCAATCCGAACGGAGCAACAGTGCGCTTTGTGGTGGAGGGCGCGGAAGTGTCCGGAGCCGAAGGCTATGAGCGGCTGGTGGTGATGTTTGACGGCCATGATGCGACGCAACTGGCAACCGCACGGAGACAATGGAAAACCCTTAAAGCTGCCGGCCATCAGCTAACATACTGGCAGCAGAATGCTGACCGCCGCTGGGAGAAAAAAGCCTGATGCGTATTTTTTGTATTCTGCTGTTTCTCGTTGGTTTGGCAACCGGAGTGATCTGGCCTTGGGCGCAGCGTCATTTCGGCGGTGAAGAAATCGGCACATGGGTGCTCTATCAGCGCGAGGGTGGCTATCAGTCTGCGAAAGTGCAGTTGAAGCCTGAAGATGCGCCTTTGCGTATCTTTGTCGATGCAACGCCAATGCAGGGTGCAACCAGCGGACAAAAACCATCCGTGCTTAATCTTGCTGTATTGCGCGATGGTGTGCCGGTGCTGGCAGATCGCCTCAGCTACAGCCCAAAAAGCGGCAACGAACAGCGCGATCAGCCACAGAGCGGTGCCGTTATCCGTCAAAGTGCCAAAGATATGGAAACTGTACAGGCCGGAACATATGACTTCAGCGTGCGGGCTGTGGAGGACGGTTTATCGCTGACACGCGCTGATCTCGTGCTGCGCCGCAGCGCGCCTCCTGTTGATGAAAATATTGTAACCGCTGGTGTGGTGGCAATGGTCGCCGGACTCTACGGATTTATGCGACTGCGCAGACGCCAAAAAGTTTGAATGGTCTAAAAATAATTAAGCCCGCCGGTTCATTGAAACGGCGGGCTTAATTGTGTTTTTAGCAAAAATGCAGGGCTTATTCAGCCATAGCCTCTTCATATTCCGCAGAATAATTGAGCCATTTCTCTTCCGTATCGGCCAGCTTTGTTTCTGCTGCTTTCAGATCAATGTTCAGCTTTACGGATTTCTGCGCATCTTTTGTGTAGAGATCAGGATCTTCCAGCATGCCCTTCAGACCTTGAATCTCTTTCTGCAGTTTGTGCATTAAAGACTCGGAATCATTAATCTTTTTCTGAAGCGGCTTAAGCTGCTCGCGCTTCTGTGCGGCGAGTTTACGCTGGTCGGCCTTGTTGAGTTTTGGCCCTTCATCCGCGACCGCAACATCTGACACGGTTTCAAATGTGCTGCTCGGTGTGCTTTTGTCGCTCAAGACCAGCGAGCGGTAATCATCAAGGTCACCGTCATAAGGTTTGACCGTACCATTACGCACCAGCCAGAGCCGGTCCATTGTCGCTTCGATCAGATGACGGTCATGGGCGATGAGGATAACAGCGCCTTTAAAATCATTCAGCGCATGCACAAGCTCTTCGCGGCTGTCGATATCCAGATGGTTGGTCGGTTCATCGAGGATCAGCAGGTTAGGGCCGTGGAATGTTGCAAGCCCCATCAGAAGACGTGCTTTTTCACCACCGGAAAGCTCTTTGGCTTTGGTCAGCATCTTTTCCGTTGCCAGTCCCATCTGGGCGACACGGGCGCGAACTTTCGCCTCCGGCGCATCCGGCATCAGCTTGCGCACATGCTCAATCGCATTGTCTTCCGGCACCAGATCATCAAGCTGATGCTGGGCGAAAAAGGCAACCTTGAGGGCTGGGGAAAGGGTGAGTGTACCATTTTCCGGTTTTAGCCGCCCAGAGATCAGCTTCGCCAGTGTGGACTTACCGTTACCATTAGAACCGAGCAGGGCAATGCGGTCGTCATTGTCGATCCGCAAAGAGAGATTACGCAGGATCGGCTTGCCGGTTTCATAGCCGACATCGGCATTTTCCAGCGCAATGATCGGCGAGGCAGCTGCTTTTTCAGCCTCAGGAAAGCGGAATGGCTGCACATGCTCGTCATAATGCGCGGCAATCGGTTTCAGCTTTTGCAGGGCTTTGAGGCGTGACTGTGCCTGACGTGCTTTGGAAGCCTTGGCACGGAACCGCTCCACAAAGGATTCCATATGCTTGCGATGGGCTTCCTGCTTAACACGCTGCTTCTGCTGTAATTCCAGCATTTCAGCACGCTGGCGTTCGAACTGGTCGTAATTGCCCTTCCAGAAACTCAGCTTTTTCTGCTCAAGATGCAGAATGGAGTTTGTGGCCGAGTTCAGCAAATCGCGATCATGGCTGATGATGATGACGGTGTATGGATAGCGCTTGATATAGTCGATCAGCCACAAAACGCCTTCAAGATCGAGATAGTTGGTCGGCTCATCGAGCAGCAGCAAATCCGGTTGGGCAAACAGCACGGCAGCCAGAGCCACGCGCATGCGCCAGCCGCCTGAAAAGGCAGAGGCAGGGCGCAACTGCGCTTCCGCATCAAAACCAAGGCCGGAGAGAATAGCACTGGCGCGCGCTTCCGCCGAATGGGCATCAATATCTGCAAGCCTGATATAGATTTCAGAAATCCGCTCGGGGTCAGTGGCAGTTTCGGACTCTTCCAGAAGTGCCAACCGTTCCTTGTCCGCTTTCAGAACAATTGAGATCAGGGATTCTTCCGTGCCTGGCGCTTCCTGCGCAACCTGCCCGATGCGGGTATTGCGTGGCATGGAAATATCGCCGGTGTCAGATGACAGTTCGCCGGTAATAACCTTGAACAGCGTCGATTTTCCGGTGCCGTTGCGCCCGACGAAACCGGTCTTTGAACCAGATGGCAGCGTGACACTGGCATGGTCGATGAGGACGCGTCCGACCATGCGGACGGTGATATCATTAAGGATCAACATAAGCCGGTTTTGCACGGGATATTGCAATTACGCAAGAGGCAAAAACCGTCCGGTTTATGAAGATTTTACGGATAATATCGTTTGTCTGCGCTTCGTATTTATACTGGCGGTAAAACTTTCAGACGAAGCGACGACCGGTTTCGGATTTCTGGAAATTCATCATATCAAGATCCGGCGCCTCATGCTTCAGCATGGTGAGGGCTGCATGAACCTGTCCGCGATAATGGGTCTGATGGTTGAACAGATGTGCAAGGGCAGGGGCAAGGCGCTGGCTGATGGTGCGCATGTCGCTCATATTGAGGAATACAAAGCGACCGGAGACATCTGTAGGGGATAAACCTTCCATCCACTCAAGAATACGCGTATCTTCCTGTAAACGTGCCACGCGGAGATCGGCGAGCGCCAGATGGAGAATGGTATCGGGTGTTTTCGGATGGTCGCCTTCGCCGGTGAAACGCTTCATCCATAGTCTGTCATTACCCAATATATGATTGAGCGTTGCATGCACGGATTTATAAAATAATCCGGCATCCTGCCTGTATTCGCTCTCGCTTAAACGGGCGGCAGCATCGAAAAGGTGTTTGTTGGCCCAGCCATTATAGGCAGCAAGCATCAGGAAATGTTGCTTCATCATCAAACTCTCATCAAAAGCCGTAAAAACTGCAGCGCGGGATCGTGCGGCAGCACAGAATCGCTGCAATGCTCATGATCTTCGTTAACTATAACCTGTCTGTGAAGTTATAGCAGGGTAAATAGCTGTATTATCAGTGTCTTGTCATTTTATTGCAGTATCGGCTCGCTATTTTGGTCGCGGCTGAAAGAGCTTTGACAGGGCGAGGCAGCGTTCCCGCTCAAAATCTTTCAGAACAAAGTCGTTTTTGTTCTCTGTTTTCTGCTCCGATTTACGGCAAGTTTCATGATCGCATTTGACTGTAAAAGGCTCTGAGGGTATAGAACGGCACCTTTTCTCAAAATATAAACAGGATTACCGATGGCCATCGAACGTACCTTTTCCATGATCAAGCCAGATGCAACCAAGCGCAACCTGACCGGTGCAATCACCGCTAAGCTTGAAGAAGCTGGTCTGCGTGTTGTTGCTTCCAAGCGCGTATGGATGAGCAAGCGCGAAGCTGAAGGCTTCTACGCAGTGCATGCAGCACGTCCTTTCTTCGGTGAACTGGTTGAAACTATGACTTCCGGCCCGACAATCGTTCAGGTTCTGGAAGGCGAAAACGCCATTCTGAAAAACCGCGAAGTTATGGGCGCTACCAACCCTGCTGATGCTGCTGAAGGCACCATCCGTAAGACTTTCGCTCTGTCGATCGGCGAAAACTCAGTACACGGTTCAGATGCTCCTGAAACTGCTGCTCAGGAAATCACCTACTGGTTCTCTTCGACTGAAGTTGTAGGCTAATTTTAAGCGCATCCCGAAAAGTGTGAAGCGGTTTTCGGATAAGATGCGCGCTTGCAAAAACAGTCAGAGTATTTTCTGAAATACTTTGACTTCTGATTTTTAAAAAGAAAAGCGCTGCAGCAATGCGGCGCTTTTTTTATGGCTGTACATAAATGAAAACCGCCGATCCGGCTGGAACCGGATCGGCGGTTTTTTTATAAGTATTGTCAGAACCAGAGCATTTCCTGTTTTGATTGAATAAGAGGAAATGCTCGATCTTTTGTTCTTACGTGTATCCTATCCCGCGAAGGCGCTTCATATTTTTCGGGATACGCTTCTGGTATAAGATCAGCTATTGCTGGCGAGACGCGCGAGCTCAAGCCCGTTTTCACCGAGCAGATAGAGTTTGCCGTTGTTGATGCTGAATTGGCGTGTCTGCTTCAGCACATCAAGAAATTTGGTTTCCTGATCCATCAGCGCCGGCGGGCACTGCATAAATGTGGAGCCGATCGTGCCGAAATTGAGGGCTTCACCGGTAACGGTAGCTTTGCCGAAATAACGGTTGCAGCCGCCGGAGCCTGTGACTTCGCCGCCTGCGGCAATGGATAATGTTGTCTGCGCGAAATCAATGACGCCTGCGCCACGAATATCCTCTGTGAGCCATTCATGGTTTTCGAGCGACAGCGGAGCCTGAACCGCGGTGGATTTACGCACATTCACAACGCGGATTTCATAAGGTCCTTCAAATTTTTCCGGATTGAATTCGTGCCGCGTATCATTGATGAACCAGAGTGTGTCACCGGCACTGATCCGTGCCTGCAGCGCATAAGTATGGTTGGCAATGAGCTTGGAGGAATCGAACTTCAGTTCAAACGGAATTGGCGCAGAAGGAATATTGCTGAGCTGCTGTTCGGCAATAACCTGCGCAGGCGCATCAGCCAGCGAAACGTCGAGTAACTGCACATTCAGCGTTGCTTCCGGCGGGAGCGCAATACGCTCACGATACATGACGCTGCCGCGCACGGTCTTTTCAGATGCAATGCTCTGCGTTGACAGGGTGGAAGATAGGATCATTGCACTGCCGCCAAAAACGGCAAGGCCGAGTAGGGATGCTGCAATAATACGGGCTTTACCAATCAACATATTTCGTCCTGTTTGTTGCACTGCCAGTGAACGGGCATTTTAACCGGTCGTATATTAACGGTGTATGACTAAAGACTTTATTTAAGTTAAGAATTAACCTTAACTTGTGTTGTAAAGCAATCTACCACTGAAAAAAGACTGAAACCTGCTGTTATGTTCGTACTGTTTGGCTGCTGAAAGACTAAATCCGAATATTCAGCAAAAAGTGCATATCAATGAATCACTGGTCAATGTCTGACTGGGTTTTATGGTTTACTTAAGGCAGTGCCTCAGCATTTAGGGCAAAAACGAAAACCGTTTTGTGTTCGGAAAATGCGAAAACTCATAACAAGAGCATTTAGGGCAAAGCGGGAGGCGCTATGTGCCGGAGAATGCGAAAGCGGGCAATTATAGCGTCAATAATTACCATAGGGCGTTTTAAAGTCAAAAGCTGAATTGTCGTACACAGCCGGAGGGAATTAATTGTCCAGCCAGCGCTTTTTCATCTCTGTATCGCTGGATTTAGCTTTTACCCAACCCGATTGCGGATCCGTCTTTTCAGAGGTGGGAGCAGGGGTAATAAGATGCTCTTTTTTCCAGAACGGCGCATCGCTCTTGAGATAATCCATCAGAAACTCTGCGGCTTCAAACGCAGCTTGTCTGTGCTGGCTGGCGGTGGCGACAAAAACGATCTGTTCGCCTGCTTTAATCAGGCCGCTGCGATGCACAATGGTAACCGCTTGTAGCGGCCAGCGCTTGAGCGCATCCGCAGCAATGTGTGCAAGCTGCGCTTCTGCCATTCCCGGATAATGCTCCAGCTCCAATGCCAGAAGCGTTTTGTTTTCATCGCGGCAATAGCCGGTAAAACTGACGACAGCGCCGATATCCGTGCGCCCCGCAGTCATACGGGCAGTGAGGTCAGCCGCATCAAAATCATCCTGAGAGACGAGAATATACGGCTGCATTGCCTCAGCCTCCGGTCATCGGCGGAAACAGAGCTATTTCACTTGCACCGGCCACAGCTGTATCATGCTCAACATGCTCCTGATTGATCGCCACGCGGATCACATCAGCAAAACGCAGAGCCTGAGCATAATTTTCGCCAAGCCCTGCCAGATATTTCAGCAGGTCAGATACGGTTACAACCTCTTGCGGCAAATCGAGATGCTCTTCGGATTTGCCGATCTGCTCCCGTACCCATGCGAAATAGACCAGTTTAACTGTCATAGCTTTAATTGATCATATGTTTGATACCGGCGCGGAAATAGTCCCAACCGGTATAGAGCGTCAGAAGAGCAGCGATCCACAGCAGAACCAGCCCCATCTCTGTTGTATAGGGCAGAATTTTATCACCGGCAGGGCCGGCCAGCAGAAAGGCCAGCGCAACCATCTGCACAGTGGTTTTCCATTTTGCGAGCTG
The DNA here is from genome assembly GCF_030376605.1 of Pseudochrobactrum sp. sp1633. Taxonomy (GTDB): domain Bacteria; phylum Pseudomonadota; class Alphaproteobacteria; order Rhizobiales; family Rhizobiaceae; genus Pseudochrobactrum. The sequence continues at coordinate 90,745 of NZ_JARRAE010000010.1, forward strand.
TGATACCGGTACGCTGACTTTGAGGTCAGCCAGATATTCACGCAGGCCCGAAACCAGAATTTCGCGGCAGAGAATGATGATTGCAGCCCAGAGAGACCAACCGGCAATGGTACCGTCAGCGGCCAGCAGGAGGAGAATAGCGGCAACCAGCAATTTATCGGCAATCGGATCGAGCATGCGGCCGATATTGGATGTCTGTTTCCACATCCTTGCCAGATAGCCGTCAAAGAAATCTGTAATACTGGCAACAGCAAAAATGCCAAGTGCCCACCAGCGCGCGCTGTCACTGCTTTTCAGATGTCCTTCTAGGAAGAAGCACAGAACCACGAGGGGCACAGCAGCGATACGTGCATATGTAAGGATGTTGGGCAGTGATAATGTGTGTTTACTCATAGTCCCCTATAACCCGTATTCTGGATAAGCATGAGCCGGAAGCCCATGACTGGAGAAGTTGAACCTTACGGCTCATGCAAAGAACAATCTGTTTTAAGCTATACAACAAATCAGTGTCAGCCTGTTACCATCAATCTCTCTATACGGTAAAAAGCAACACTCTGACGGGCAGTTTAAGCCTTATTATGTGTATATTGCGTCGGGTAAAGCATTATTGATCACGAAAATGGTCGTAAATGCTTTGAGCAAGAGCTTCTGAAATCCCCTCAACTTTCATCAGGTCGGCCAGAGCCGCGCCCGAAACCGCTTTGGCCGTGCCGAATTCATGCAGCAAAGCCCTTTTGCGCGATGGGCCGATACCGGCAATTTCATCCAGCGGGCTTTTGATCATTTCTTTTTTGCGCTTCGCCCGATGGGTGCCGATGGCAAAACGGTGGGCTTCATCGCGCATACGCTGGATGAAGTACAAAACCGGATCGCGTGGGGGCAGGGTAAAAGCCGGTTTGCCGCTGACAAAAAAGCGCTCGCGTCCCGCATCGCGGTCGACACCCTTGGCAATGCCAATGGAAATGACCTGATCGTTGATGCCGAGCTGCGTGAGAATTTCGCGCACCGCACCCACTTGCCCCTGACCGCCGTCGATCAGAATAACATCCGGCCATGCAGGGAAAGTGTCATCCGCAATATCCTGTGCATCAGCATCATTTTCTGCAGGAGCTTTTGGCTCCGCTACTGTGAGATCTTTCATGTGGTCTTTAATCAGACGACCGAAGCGGCGCTCAATCACTTCTTTCATCATGCCAAAGTCATCACCTGGCGTGATCTCTGTGGAGCGGATATTGAACTTGCGATACTGGTTTTTTACAAACCCGTCGTGTCCTGCCACGATCATGCCACCAACGGCATTGGTACCCATAATATGGGAGTTATCATAAACCTCGATCCGGCGCGGTACGCGCGGCAAATTGAAGGTTTCTGTCATGGCTTTCAGCAGTCGCGCCTGCGAGGAGGTTTCTGCCAGACGACGCCCCAGCGTTTCGCGGGCGTTGGTCATGGCATGATCAACGAGATCTTTCTTTTCGCCGCGCTGTGGAACATTAATTTGCACACGGTGTCCGGAACCGGCTGACAGTGCATCGCCGAGCAGTTCCTGATCTTCCACGATCTCAGACAAAAGGATCAGTTTAGGGCAGGGCTTGTTATCGTAAAACTGGGTGATGAATGCGCCGAGCACTTCTGCCGCTGAAAGAGACGGATCAGCCTTCGGAAAATAGGCGCGGTTACCCCAGTTCTGTCCGGTGCGGAAGAAAAACACCTGAATACAGGCCAGTCCGCCTTCCTGATGAATGGCGAAGACATCTGCCTCATCAACCGTTTGCGGGTTGATACCCTGATGAGACTGGATATGGGAAAGCGCTGAAAGCCGGTCGCGATAAATTGCGGCGCGTTCAAAGTCGAGCTCATCTGAAGCCGCGCTCATCGCATCGCGCATATGCTCCTGCACGGCTTTGCTGCGGCCTGAGAGAAAGGCTTTGGCTTCACGTACCAGCGCCGCATAATCCTCATCACTGACTTCATGGGTGCAAGGGCCTGAGCAGCGCTTAATCTGATGCAGAAGGCAGGGGCGAGAGCGGCTGTCGAACATGGAATCAGCGCAGCTGCGCAACAGAAATGCGCGCTCCAGTGCATTGATCGTGCGGGTAACAGCACCGGCTGAGGCGAAGGGGCCGTAATATTCGCCCTTACGGGAACGTGCACCGCGATGTTTAAAAATACCCGGTGCCCGCGTGTCGCCGGAAATCAGAATATAGGGAAAAGATTTATCATCACGAAGCAGAACATTAAAACGCGGACGTAAGCGTTTGATCAGATTCGCTTCCAGCAGCAGCGCTTCTGTTTCTGTGCGCGTGACCACAAACTCCATCGTCGTGGTTTCACGGATCATACGGGCAATACGGTTACTGTGCCCCTGTCCGCGGGCATAATTGCTGACGCGTTTTTTCAGGCTGCGGGCTTTGCCGACATAGAGCACGTCGCCCTCACGGTTGAACATGCGGTAAACGCCGGGACTGTTCGGCAGTTTTTTGACAAAAGCGTTGATAACCTCCGCGCCGCTTAACCCTTCAGAGGCAGCGTCAAATTCATCTAATGCGGAATCCCAGCGAATATTGCTGGCTAAGGTAGCTGCAGAGCTGACCTCTTCGGTGAAGCCGTCTTCCGTATCAATGCTATCGTCCTGTTCGTCAGCAGTCATATCATCAAGCAGCAGTGTATCTTCATCCGGATTGTTACCAGATGGGAGAGTGCCATTGCTGTTTATGCTTTGTGTCATTCCGAAATACCTGCGATATCCGGCGTTTCCCATGCCAGATGCTGTCCGCCGTCCAGAGCAATCATTTGCCCTGTGATGGAGCGTGTCTTCCACAGATAGTCAATCGTGGCGGCAAATTCATCTAGATGCGGGGCTTTTTTTAGCAATACGCCATCAACCTGTTTTTCAAAGTCTTCGACCTTTTGCCTTTCGCTCGGCAGAGTTGGGCCAGGAGCAATGGCATTAACGCGGATTGCAGGTGCCAGCGCCTGCGCAAGCGTGCGCGTAGCTGTCCACAGAGCGGTTTTAGACAATGTATAAGAAAGAAAATGCGGATTGAGCTTCCACACCCGCTGATCGGTAATATTGATGATCAATCCCTGATCGCCTTCGGGCAGAGCCTCGGCCATTGCCTGCGCCAGAAACACCGGCGCTTTAAGATGGATAGCAAAATGCCTGTCCCAGAGGTCATGAGAGAGTGACCCGATACGGTCGTCTTCAAACAGCGAGGCATTGTTGATCAGCAGGCCGACAGGGCCGAAATGCTGCTGCGCATCATTGATGAGACCGGCCACTTGCGCAGCGTCAGACAGGTCTGCTGTTACAATTGCAGCTTTGCCGCCGCTGTCGCGTATACGTTGCACCAGTTCCTGAGCCTGTGTGGCGGAGCGGTTGCAATGAATAATAACCGGATAACCACGGGCTGCCAGGTCCTGTGCAATATGACTGCCGATGCGTTTTGCACCACCGGTAATCAGGGCAACAGGTAAGGTTTCAGACTCTGTCCGCTTGGCAGTCATTGGTAACAGGCTCCTTCTCCTGCCGTTTGTATCCGGCATTATGGTGATGCAAATCAGGTGCAATGAAATAACAGTATCACGGAATAATCTGTTTTACCGGAATACAAAAATACGGATTAGAAAAATTCCGCAGGCGGCACATTCCAGACTGATGTAGCTGAAAATTTCCATTGAATATAATTATAATAAAAAATTGCGCTAACTAATTAATATTAAAGAAAATGTTGCGGTATTGCACCATCTTTTTTCGTTCATTTTTCTGCCGTTTTTCGATCACTTTTATGCATTTTAGCCTGTGTCTCCTGTTGATGTTGACAGGGGCATAAGCCGGACACAACGGTTTTTTGTTGTGCCGGTTCTCATTTTTAAAATTGGAATACTACAAGGAAATTTTATGAAACATTTTAAAACTCTGGCGCTTGTTTCAACCGCGGCCATTTCATTCGCAGTACCTGCCTCGGCAGCCGATATCGTTCGTGCACAGCCTGTGGCTCCGGCGCCTGTTGCTTCGGTCGTTCCGCAGGATAGTTGGGCAGGCGGATATACCGGTCTTTATCTCGGTGGTGCAAAAAACCGGTTTGGGGCTACAGTTAATGGGGGTAATTTTCATAAGAATGCTGCCAAGTTTGGTGCCTATAGCGGCTGGAACTTCCAGAATGGCAATATTGTGTACGGTGTTGAAGGTGACGTCGGCTACAACACGGCTAAGGCTGGTAAAGTCAGTGAAAACGAAGCCTCTGTAAAAACCGGTTTTGAAGGGTCTCTGCGCGGCCGTCTGGGTTACGACATGGGCGTGTTCATGCCTTATGTGACAGCTGGTGTTGCCGGTACGCAGATTAAATATAACGGCGGTGACGCGGGATCGAAGAAAACATTCCGTACCGGCTGGACAGCTGGCGTCGGGACAGAGGCCAAGCTGACGGATAACATTACTGCCCGTGTGGAGTATCGTTATTCTGACTTCGGCAAAAAGAATATTACCTTGTCACAAGATGCCTATATTCCGGCTTCAACATTCAAGACTCACGAAATCCGTATGGGCGTCGGCTACAAGTTCTGAAAATATCTGACCGGACCGTGTACAAAACTGTATGCGACCCCGTACCGGATAAAAGGGCGGTCATTAAATGATCTGCTTTGCCGGAAAGACTGATATTTGACGAGTTTCTAACATACTGAAAAGGCTGGTTTTCGAACCGGCCTTTTTTGAATCTAAGGCTAAAGTTATCGGTGTAAGTGATTGTGAAGATTTGAACCGGCCGACACCATTTAAACATAATATGGCCGGTATTTTTCCATCACTCTGCATTTGTGCTGCCGTATTGTCCCTGCATCTTTTATCACGTCGGGCAACTTTCTTTTCTCCGTACGAAAAAAGAAAGAGGGGCTCCTCTGTAAGACACAGAGGCTCTTTTTGAAGTTCAATGCCAAACAGGTTATTTAAATTTATAAGGACAAGGCGTATGCGCACTATCAAATCTCTGGCACTTGCTTCTGTTGCGTTGTTGCCGCTTTCGGCCACAGCTTTTGCCGCAGATGCGATTCAACCGCAGACATATGAGCCTGCTCCGGTTGTGGACACTGCTCCGCAGAATAGCTGGGCTGGCGGTTATACAGGTCTGTATCTGGGCTATGGCATCAACAAATTCAAAACCGACAATGCTGTCGGTGATTTGAAAGACAACAATGCCAAGTTCGGTGGTTATGCTGGCTGGAACTTCCAGAACGATAACATCGTTTACGGTGTGGAAGGTGACGCCGGCTACAATTGGGCGAAAAAGGAAGAGCTGGGTCTGACCGCAAAAAGCGGCTTTGAAGGCTCGCTGCGTGCCCGTCTTGGTGTCGATATGGGGCCGGTTATGCCTTATGTGACAGCCGGTGTGGCCGGTACGCAGGTGAAATTCTCCGATGCAACCTCATCGCAGGATAATTTCCGCGTTGGCTGGACAGCCGGTGCCGGTGCTGAAACCTTCCTGACGGAAAATATTACTGCCCGTCTGGAATACCGTTATTCCGATTTCGGTAAGAAAGACTACCAGCTGAATAGCGGCACAGTGAATGACGGTGGTCTTCAGACCCATGATCTGCGTCTGGGTGTTGGCTACAAGTTCTGATCCGTATGGATTTAGTAAAAAAGCCGGGAAGCAATTCCCGGCTTTTTTTGTATTTTATCAATTATGCCTTTGGCAGCTGTGCAGCCAGCTCAGGATGCAGATCTGCAAAGCGTTTGGCCCAGCGCTTCAGCTTCGGGCGGCCACGCTCCCAGCCATTGCCGAAACGCAATGTCAGATAGCCGAGTGCTGCGGCAATCGCGATATGTCCGCCGTTGATTTTAGCGCCGATACGCGGCGCGGTTTCATTCAGCAGATCCAGCGTGCGTTCTGCTTTTTTCCAGTACCAGTCCAGCACCGGCTGATGCACGATTTCTTCAGGCCGCATGCGGCGTTCATAAACATGTGCAACGAGCACATCACAAAGACCGTCAGCAATGGCCTCAAACTTTTCTGCATCAAGACGTTTCTCGGCATTGCGGGGAAACAGCTTGTTGCCGGAAAGGCGGTTGAGATATTGCGTGATAACGCGGCTGTCGAAAACAGTTTTGCCTTCCGGCGTAACCAGCGTCGGAATTTTGCCGAGCGGATTGGCGGCAATCAGTTCTGCCGGTTCATCGCTGGTGACAACAATATGTTTCTCAAGCTCAATACCGGTATAAAGTGCCGCGAGGCGTACTTTGGCACTGAAAGGTGAGGTCGGTGATGTGTAAAGCTTATGCATGTTTGAAAGCCTGAGGTTGGAGCATTTCCAGTAAAAGTGGAAACCGGTTTTGCGTTAAGATATGCGTAAAACTAAGAGATGAAGCATTTCCTGTGGTTAAAAATAAACCGGAAATGCTCCAGTGATCAGCGATTGGGCAGAAGAGTAACAGAACGGCTACGGCAGGAGTTGCGATCAACCTCGCCGCAAGAGCGGAATTTAAGACCTTTATCCATACAAATACGCACTTCCTGTATGCGCCTGCGATTGCAGGTCACAGCAATGGCATCTGCGGGCAGGCCGGGATTAGCGGCGATAAAGGCCTTTTCAATGAGTTGCGGATCAACCGTACGCGGACTGGTGACATTGCGCAGAGCAGGAGGTACAGTCACGGCCTGATAGGCATTCTGCACTGTTGAAAAATAATCGCGCTGGCTGATGCCCGCACAGGTGCCATGCTTGCGCCATTCGTGACGCATCAGACCTGCTGAGGGCATGATATCCGAGAGTTCGGAAACCAGATCGCGGGGCACCAGATCATTCGCCTGCCTGTGGTCGCAGCTTTCAGGAAAGCCACGGTCATATTGCGGCCAGAGACCATGAACGATGAAGCCGTAGCTGCGTCCGGTGCCGCATTGCTGGCGTGCATTGGCGCGGTTGCCATTATCCGCACAATAGCTTGGCGACCAGCTGAGCGACAAAACATAGAAATCAAAATTCGCATTAGCAGAAGGCACAGAAGGCGCAGGGGTGTTTTGCGGCTTTACCGGTGCGCGTTGCGGAATTTTATTTTCCGGCCTTAGCGCCGGACGCTCCTGATTACCAAGAGGGCTGAGCTTGCGCAGATCATTGCCCATGCCCTGCAACAGCTTTTCGTTGAGCGGCTGAGCGTTCACAGGTGAAGTGAAAGCGCATGTCAGCACGAGCAGTATGGCGGAGGCAGAAAAACAGCCCGTCATGCAACGCGCATACGGGCTGGGCTTTTTAAATGAAGATTTCAGCATTCTGCAAATCAGCGGAGAACGCGGCAGCGGCCGTCATAGACAAACCATTTGTCGAAACCGTCTACACAGGATTCCACATTGCGTCCCATAGAAGCCAGTCCCTGACGTTCTTCTACCAGATACCACATATTCCGGTTTTCACCGTTGGAGAGAACGGCGGTAGCGCGGCAATAATGACGCTCAATGCCTGACGGATAGGTTTTAGCATCAAAGCGGGTGGTGTTCACGTTGCTGACAGCGTTGATGCTGACAGCCGGCATTTCCGGCACGCCACGCACGAGGCGGTCAAACTGGGCGACAGCGCTGTTAATAACACTCTGCTCATGGCAGACAGTGTCAGCACCTGCTGCGGGCGCGGTTGCAATATAATCTGCAGCCTGCGCCTGAGAAAAAGAACCTGCCGACAGACCTGCAAACAGCGCGAAAGCAAAAGCGGAGCGAAATGACATGAGTCTGTCCCTGTTTTAAAACACTGAGCATTTCCGGGGCAAAAGCGGATACCGGTTTGCGTCGGGAAATGCGTCCAAAAAGAGAATGCAGTGCCGATGATTCCGTATCACCGGAACTGCCTTGACCATAGTTTTTGCCATATTCCTGTTGCGGGTCAAGCCTCAACAGCGCACAAGAGAGTGATCCTTGATAAATGAGCGCTTATTTTTCTGTGCGCTCTTCGCCCGTGATCCACTCAATCCGGTAGCTACCCTGATTATTCTCGCCGAACAGCTTGGCAAGCCAGGGAGAAATTTTGGCCATTTCTTCTTGCAGGAGATAAGGCGGGTTAACCACAATCATGCCTGTACCGTCAAAGCGCTCTTCCTGAGACGGCGCACGAACAGACAATTCCAGCCGCAGAATTTTTGGCAGTCCGCTCTCTTTTAAACCGGCGATAAAGCGGTTGACTTCACGCCGGTCTTTAACCGGATACCACAGAGCATAGGTGCCGGTGGCAAAGCGGCGATGGGCTTTCATCAACCCGTCCACCAGCCGGTCAAATTCTCCGGCGATTTCAAACGGCGGGTCAACCAGCACCAGACCGCGTTTTTCCTTCGGCGGCAGATGCGCACCAAGTGCCAGCCAGCCATTGAGCTCGGTCACGCGGGTCTGATAATCGCCTTCAAACAGGGCTGCCAGTGTTTTGGCATCCTGAGGGTGCAGTTCCAGCGCTGAGAGACGATCCTGCGGGCGCATCAGGTGGCGGGTAAGCAGGGGAGAGCCCGGATAGAAGCGCAGGTTCTTGCCATTATTAGCGCTGTTTTCCTGCTCGATAACGTCAAGATAAGGCGCGATCAGTTCCAGCACCGGTGCAGGAATTGCGTCTTTGGCCTTGGCGTCGATAACTTGCTCAATGCCACCACGCCATTCTAGCGTTTTGCCTGCTTCCACACCGCCGAGGTCATAGCGCCCGATACCGGCATGAGTATCAATCACGCGCAAGCCTGCTTCTTTGCGCTGCATATAAAGCAGCACACGGGTCAGAACGATATGTTTGAACACATCGGCAAAGTTTCCGGCGTGATAGGCGTGACGATAATTCATAATCAGTTATTTCCGGTTGGCGTAGTCAGGCAGGTAAAGATGGCCGATTACAGCCATATATCGGTTCGCGGATGATTATGCCATAACCAGTATACCGGATGTGCAGTCAATCTGATTCTGCCTTTTAGACCGGTTATGTAACAGTCCGGTGACATGATGTCTGGTTTTGTCGTTCTGATCGTCCTTTTTGGCGCTTTGCTGCATGCAAGCTGGAATGTCATCGTTAAATCAGGCTCCGATAAATACCTCAATGCCGTTCTGGTTTGCGGGGCGGCGGGTCTTATTGCGCTGGTTTTAATTCCGTTTATGCCGCTGCCGTTTGCTGCCAGCTGGCCTTACATGATTACGTCCACCATATTTCAGGTCTGCTACCTGTTTATGGTTGCTGCGGCCTATAGCAACGGCGATATGAGTCTGGCCTATCCGCTGATGCGCGGAACACCGCCTTTGCTTGTGGCTATGGCTGCGGGGCCGCTGATCGGCGAAGTGCTGGGCGGAGGCCAGTGGCTGGCTATCGGTCTGATTTCCAGCGGTGTTTTGACAATGGCACTTGGCAGCCGCCAGAAAGTGGCGGCAGGGCCTCTTGGCGATACTCAGAAAACAACAACAGCGCAAAACACCACCCGCACGATTATCATCGCGCTGATCAATGCTGTGTTTATCGCCGGATATACACTGGTTGACGGTATCGGCGTGCGTGTGTCCGGCAATGCGGTTTCTTACACATTGTGGGCATTTCTGTTTAACGCAATCCCAGTGGTTAGCTGGGGCGTCTGGAAATATCGTGGCCGGTTATTCGGACATATAAAACAGCGCGGGCATCTGGCGCTGGTCGGCGGGGTCGGCACACTTGGTTCCTACGGTCTGGCACTCTGGGCAATGACAATGGCGCCGGTTGCTATGGTCGCGGCCTTGCGGGAAACCTCAATTCTCTTCGGTATGGTTCTGTCGCTTGTGCTGCTGCGTGAGCATATCAGCCGCAAGCGTCTTGCCGGTGCGTTGCTGATTGTCTGTGGCACAGTGCTGATGCGGCTTGTATAAAACGTGTCTGAGGCGGGTTGAAAACCGGCTTACAACTATGCCGTTTTGCCTTATACCGGATTAGTCCGTTTTTTGCCGTTGAAATATATCTTTCAGGAATTGCCTTATGACGCTGCGTGTTTCCCCTCAAATCGGCCATTCAGCCTGCCCGCATGATTGCCCGTCCACCTGCGCGTTGGATGTGGAAATTCTGGACAGCCACACAATCGGGCGTATTCGCGGTGCCAAGGACAACAGTTATACGGCCGGTGTGATCTGCGCCAAGGTTGCCCGTTATGCTGAGCGTGTTCATCACCCTGACAGGCTGCTGAAACCGCTGATCCGTAAAGGCGCGAAAGGGAGCGGCGACTGGCAGGAAATTTCCTGGAAAGATGCGCTGGATCTGACTGCGGATAAGTTTCAACAGGCTGAAGAAAAATACGGCTCGGAGAGCATTTGGCCAAATTACTATGCAGGAACAATGGGGCTGGTGCAGCGCGATTCCATCAATCGTCTGCGTTACGCCAAAAAATACTCCGATATGTTCTCCAGTTTTTGCACCAATCTGGCATGGACAGGCTATGTGGCAGGTACCGGCGCATTGCGCGGGCCTGATCCGCGCGAGATTGCTAAATCTGACTGCGTTGTGATTTGGGGCACCAATGCTGCCGCCACGCAGGTCAATGTCATGACCCATGCTGCGCGCGCCCGCAAAGAGCGCGGGGCAAAGATTGTCGCGATTGATGTTTATGAAACAGCAACCGTGCGGCAGGCGGATATCGGCATTGTGCTGAAACCCGGCACAGACGGCGCTTTTGCCTGTGCCGTGATGCATGTGCTGTTTCGTGACGGCTTAGCCGACTGGGATTATCTCAACCGCTATACGGATGCGCCGAAAGAGCTGGAACGCCATTTGCAAAGCCGTACTCCGCAATGGGCGGAGGCTATTACCGGTGTGTCGGTCGAAGATATTGAAGCCTTTGCGCATCTGGTCGGAACGGTAAAACGCACATATTTCCGCTTGGGCTACGGGTTTTCCCGCCAGCGCAATGGCGCAGTGAATATGCATGCGGCTTCCTGCGTGGCCGCGGTAACAGGCGCATGGAAATATGAAGGCGGCGGAGCCTTTCATTCCAACTCCGGTATATTCGGCATGGACAAGTCGGAGATTGAAGGAACGGCTTTTGCTGATCCGTCCATTCGGTCGCTGGATCAGTCGAAAATCGGGCGTATTCTCAATGGTGACCACGAGGCGCTTTACGGCGGACCGCCGGTGATGGCGATGCTCATTCAGAATACCAATCCGGCCAATGTGGCACCGGAACAGCGACTGGTGCGCCAAGGCTTTATGCGGGAAGATCTGTTTACTGTTGTGCATGAGCAGTTCATGACCGATACGGCCAAAATGGCTGATCTGGTGCTGCCTGCAACGACATTTCTGGAGCATGACGATATTTATCGCGGTGGCGGTCAGCAGCATGTGTTGCTGGGAGCCAAGCTGATCGAACCGGTCGGCGAAGCGCGTGAAAATATCTATGTGATCAATGAGCTGGCAAATCGCTTAGGCGTTGGCCATCTGGATGGTTTCAATCTGCCAGCTCGCAAACTGGTTGATAATCTTTTAGTCAAAAGCAATATGCCGGATTTTGAGGCGATGCAGCAGCAGCGCTGGCTGGATAAGCAACCGGATTTTGAAACATCACATTATCTGGATGGATTCGCCTGGGATGACGGCAAGTTCCGTTTCCGTGTGGACTGGCAAAAACAAACATCGCCGGATCGTCCGCCGGAAGCGATGGGGCTTCAGGGGCCTTATGCGCAGATGCCTGAATTTCCGGATTACTGGGCAGTCAATGAACTTGCCGACCCGCAGCATCCGTTTAAGCTCACCACATCACCGGCGCATAATTTCCTGAACTCGACTTTCACCGAAACGCCGACGTCTTTGGCGAAAGAAGTCCGGCCGCAATTGCTGATGCGCGATGATGATGCAGCAGAACTCGGGCTTGAGGACGGCGCGCGTGTGCAGATCGGCAATGAGCGCGGCAGTCTGGTTCTGCATGTCAAAATCCAGCTGGCCGGTGATAAAATGAGCGGAAGCAAAAAGCTGCGGCGTGGCGTTGTGGTGTCAGAAGGGCTGTTCCCGAATTCCGCTTTTGAAGGCGGCGAGGGCATTAATATTCTGACCGGTGCGGATGCGGCAGCACCGCATGGCGGCACTGCTTTTCACGATATTAAAGTCTGGGTGCGGGTTTGTGAGGAAGGTACGGCGCAGGCTGCATAGGCGTTAACAACAAGTGCGGGGGGCAAAAAGATGCGTGCGAAAATAGCTGTTCCGCGACGACGCTGGTGGCTGCATGGCTTGCTGATCCTGCTCTTGTTAGTCTGTGCCTATATTGTCGGCGCGGCTTTCTTTGTGCGCTCCGTGCTGGAAAAAGTTTTGTTTGTCGGAAACCTGTCATTTCCGACCCAGACCCATGATCCTTATCAACTGGGCTATCGCGGTGATCCGCAGCAGGCTTTCGGATTTTCGTTCGAGACTGTTCGCTATCAGAGTGAGTTGGGCGAAATGCCTGCATGGTTCATACCACCGGCAGATGCTGCGGTCTCATCAGACATTGCTGCAATCTATGTGCATGGTATTGCCGGTCATCGGGAGGATGGTTATCGCCACATGTCGGTTCTGCGTGAGGCTGGCATTCCGGTATTGCTGATCAACTATCGCAACGATGACAATGTTCCTCAATCGCCTGACGGGCTCTATAGTTTCGGCTTGACCGAATGGCGCGATCTTGATGCCGCAGCCATCTATATGCGCCAACGTGGTTTCAAGCGACTGATCATTGTCGGGGAATCGCTGGGCGGGGCAATCACCGGTGCATTTTTGAAGAATATTGAATTGCAGGATCGTATTCCGCCCTATGACATTGAGGCGGTTATTCTTGATTCACCGGCACTCAGTTTTGCGATGATTGTCCGTTATCAGATCCGTAATCTGCGTCTGCCTCTTAGCGGATTGATAGAGCCTGTCGCGCTGGAGCTGTTTGCCTATAAACATGGCACAGATTTTACACAGGCTGACAGCCTGAATGCCGTGGCGAATTTTAACGGCAGATTGCTTGTTTCACATGGCAGCGGTGATCGTATCGTGCCTGTTGAGATCAGCGACAGATTGGTGACAACACGCTATAATCTTACCAATTATCTCAAAACACATGCAGACCATTTGCAGGGCTGGCATGAAAACCCGGAGCGTTACCGGCAGGCATTGCGCGCATTCTTAGCGCCGGTGACTGGTACATCACGCCAATAAAAAAGCCCGCGCTGGAGAACAGCGCGGGCTTTCAATTTATTTTGCTGAATATCAGCCCTGATATTTCAGGCGGAAGTTGGAAAGACCAACTGCAACATTCAGGCCCTTCTGGCCCTGAATGGAAATTGGCTGCAGGGAAATATTTTTCCATGTGCCGCCGGTCAGAATGTTGGTGCCTGCGCCGATGCCGATTGTGGCATTGGCCGAAGCGCCGACATAGCTGCCGCGCAGAGCGCCTTCAGGGCGAACAGTTGGTGCCCATACAGCCCATGCGAGCTGGCCGGCATTGTAGAAGCCGAGGTCAACACCGATCTTGGTGATCTGGCCGGTATAACGCTCAGCAGGCGCACCGCGCTGTGCAGGCTGGAATACGCAATCAAGATCCTGACGGCTGCCGATGATGACACCGATGGACGGCTGGAAATCGCAGGTCAGCACGCCAACTTCAGAGCGTGGCTGAGTGACTGCGCTGCGGGAAGTAGCCATGTCAGCAGCAGAAGCTGAAACGGCGAAAGTACCGGCAGCAAAAACGGCGATAAGAGCAGCAGAGTTACGGAGAGACATGATATCTTCCTCTTCTTATTTTAGACGCATCCTCGAAAGTGTAAAATGAGTTTCGGATAAGATACGCGTTGATTCAACAGGTTAAAGCGTTTGACCGCTCGAAATCTCTGCCTGAAAAACGAACCATAATGACGGGAATCATCTGATAGCTGAACAAGCAGTACAAATGTGATACGTGGCTATTTAGGGTAATATCGTGGCACGTTAAGAGATATTTAACAATTTGTTATTTCGTTAAACACTAATGAGAGCTTGTGTTGCGCATATGTCATGATTTTCAGGCTTTGCGTCTCCGGCAAAGCGACACAGAGCCAACGGATAAAGCTGATGCTCGGCAATCAGAACACGGGCTGCCACAGTCTCAGCTGTATCGCCGGTATCAATAGCAACGGCACCTTGTGCAAGGATCGGGCCTTCATCCATGCCTTCTGTCACCAGATGCACTGTGCATCCTGCCAGCTTCATGCCGGCATCAAGTGCGCGCTGATGCGTGTGCAGTCCCGGAAATAGCGGTAGCAGGGAAGGGTGGATGTTGAGGATGCGGCCGGTATAAGGCGCAATGAACCGGCCGGAAAGCAAGCGCATATAGCCTGCAAGACAAATAATATCAGGTGCAATTTCTGCCAGTTTTTCAAGGATGGCGTCTTCATGCGCATCTTTGGAGGCATAGTCTTTGCGGGTATAAATATAGGTGTTTATGCCCGCTGCCTGCGCTTTCGCCAGTCCGCCTGCCTGTGCTTTATCCGAAAAGACCGCAACGATCTCCGCCGGATAATCCGGTGCCTGAGCAGCCCGGATCAGCGTCTCCATATTGGAGCCGCCGCCGGAGATGAAAATGACCACGCGTTTGCGTGGCATTGACGGGGTCTGGTTCATAGGGAAAGTGTGCCCTGATAAACAACGCCCTGATTATTGTTTGCATCACGCGCAATCATACGGCCGAGGGTGACAACAGTTTCGCCTTCAGCTTTCAGCGCCTGTGCAACTGTTTCAGCTTTATCGGCTGCAACCACAACAATCATGCCGATGCCGCAGTTGAATGTGCGCAGCATTTCATGCGGCTCAACACCGCCGGTTTTTGCCAGCCATGAGAAAACAGCCGGAACCGGAATAGCCGAAAGATTAATTTCAGCAGCCAGAGTTTCCGGCAGAACGCGCGGAATATTGTCAGGGAAGCCACCGCCGGTGATGTGTGCCAGTGCTTTGATCGCACCGGTTGAGCGGATAGCCGACAGCAGGGACTTCACATAAATGCGGGTTGGTGTGAGCAGGGCTTCACCCAGCGATTGATCAGCAGCAAAAGGTGCTGCATCCTGCCAGCCAAGACCGGACAGTTCAACAATACGGCGCACCAGCGAGAAACCGTTGGAATGGACGCCGGAGGAGCCAAGACCGAGAATAACATCGCCGGTTTCGAGATCACCGGCAGGCAGCAGCTGTCCGCGCTCGGCGGCACCAACGGCAAAACCGGCCAGATCATAGTCACCATCGCGGTACATGCCCGGCATTTCAGCGGTTTCACCGCCGATCAGCGCGCAGCCGGACTGCAGGCAACCCTCAGCAATACCTTTAACGATAGCCGCACCCTGTTCAGGATTGAGTTTGCCGGTTGCAAAATAGTCGAGGAAGAACAAAGGTTCCGCGCCCTGTACGACGAGATCGTTCACGCACATGGCAACCAGATCAATACCAACCGTGTCATGACGGTCTGCATCAATAGCGATTTTCAGCTTTGTGCCTACGCCGTCATTGGCGGCAACCAAAACCGGATCTTTAAAGCCTGCGGCCTTGAGGTCAAACAAGCCGCCGAAGCCGCCGATTTCACCATCAGCACCCGGACGACGTGTGGAGCGCACGAGCGGCTTGATCTTATCGACCATGCTGTTGCCTGCATCAATATCCACGCCGGCATCGGCATAGGTTAATCCGTTGTTTTTTGGATCAATGGCTGAAGTGGATGGGGTTTTCGACTCTGGCATGGATGGCTCCCGATACACGGCGCAGCCTTTGTGCCTTGGGAAGAACGGCAGGGAGGCTGCGGTTAATGCTTCAAGCAGGCGCAATGACACGAGAACGCTTTATCCGCAAGCATCTTTCGTCATTTTTAACTGATAAACACCATGTTATGAGAACAGCAGAGCATATGTCGCAGCCAGTTTGTTCGGCTGATACAATCAGAGCGGCTCGCAGAATGGCGCGTTAAGAACAGAATTGTTTGATAACACAAGGTCTTGACCGCCTGCCTGAATGCGACATATTGAAAATCTTTATTTCAACGGCGGTTTTATATGAGCAAATCCGGTACGACTCCCCCTAAATCGCCATCCTCCCGTGCCGTACGGGCTGAAACGACCACAGGACAAGTGATTGTTCCGGTTGACAGCAGAGAGGTTCATCTGGATGTACAGGTGAATGCCCTTGGCGCAACGGTTCGCAAGCAGGCCTTTTTTTGGATGTTTGCAACAATCGTCTTCATTCTGTTCCTGACGGTATTCAGCTCTATCTTGCTGCCTTTCGTGGCAGGTCTTGCGCTTGCTTATTTTCTTGATCCGGTGGCAGACAGGCTGGAACGCTTTGGCATGTCACGTCTGGTGGCTACCTGCGTTATTCTGATTACCTTTGTTGTGATCCTCGTACTGGGGCTGATTATCATCGTGCCGGTACTGGTGACACAGATGGCCGAGTTTATCTCGAAATTCCCCGGCTATTTCACACAGCTTCAGGCGCTGATTGCCCATCAGGATTCCGAGTGGCTGCAAAAATATCTCGGCATTAACAGCTCTGTCATTCAGGATAATCTGAGCGGGTTTCTGAAACAGGGTGCCGGTTTCCTCACCACGTTGCTGCAATCGCTCTGGAATTCAGGCAAGTCGCTTATTGATATTGCAGGCCTGTTTGTGGTGACGCCGGTGGTTGCATTCTACATGCTGCTCGACTGGGACCGTATGGTCAATACGATCGATTCATGGGTGCCGCGCGACCATGTAAAGACGGTGCGCCAGATCGCCCGAGAGATGAATGATGCGATTGCCGGATTTATCCGCGGACAGGGCACATTATGCCTTATCCTCGGAACTTTTTACGCGATCGGCCTGACACTGACCGGTTTGAATTTCGGCCTGCTGATCGGCCTTTTTGCCGGTCTTATCAGCTTCATTCCTTATATCGGTTCGATTGTCGGGCTGGTGCTGGCAATTGGTGTGGCGCTGGTGCAGTTCTGGCCGGATTGGGTGATGGTTGTGATTGTCGCCTGCGTGTTCTTTGCAGGCCAGTTTATTGAAGGCAATATTCTGCAGCCGAAACTGGTAGGCAAGTCTGTTGGCCTGCATCCGGTATGGCTGATGTTTGCGCTCTTCGCGTTTGGTTCATTCCTTGGCTTTACAGGGATGCTGATTGCCGTGCCTGCTGCGGCGGCGGTCGGGGTTCTGGTACGCTTTGCTATCGGCCGTTATCTGGAATCCCCGATGTATAAGAGCAGCAACGGCGAGAACTGACACAAAGTTTTCAACAGGTCTGTCCACAGGCTTGTGTGTCACGGGGATAAGCTTCTGCAACCGGCGTAATCACGCCGGTTGCGCTTTTATCATAAGGGAAAAGCAGCTACTGCATGAATAAGACCTTGTGTACCGGAATGTACCGGATAAGGTCAGTATGAATTGAACAAGCTTGCACGCCGCCCTGAACGTCAGTGAGAAATCATGTGATCGTGATGCGGGCCGGAATTTTGGATAACTATGTCTGCTGAGCACCGACAAATGCCGCTCATTCTTCAGCATGAGCCGGGCTTTACGCGCGATGATCTGGTTGTTACCGGATCGAACCGTGCGGCTGTCGATCTGATTGATCGCTGGCCGGACTGGCCGTCGCCTGTGGCGCTGCTTGTCGGACCTGCCGGTGCAGGCAAAACCCATCTGGCGGCCATCTGGCGCAGCCAGAATGATGCAGCAATCTTAGACCCGCATGATATTGATGCAGCCTCGCTTGAGATTGCGGCGCAGCGTCCGGTGCTGATTGATGATATCGGTGCAGAAGATTTTGATGAAACCGGTCTGTTTCATCTGATCAATACCATCCGTCAGACTGCCGGTAGCTGTGAGAAGGGCCAGTCACAGGCATCCTTGCTGATGACGTCGCAATTGCAGCCTTCGCAGTGGAATGTAACGCTGCCGGATTTGATCTCACGCCTGAAGGCTGTGACGATCGTTGATATTTCCGAACCGGATGATTATCTGCTGAGCACGGTGATCTACAAGCTGTTTGCCGACCGGCAGGTGAGTGTTGATCCGGCGGTTATCAGCTATATTGTCAGCCGTGTTGAGCGCTCGCTGGATAGTGTGATTGTGCTGGTCGATCTGCTGGATCATATGGCTTTGCAGCAAAAAAGCCGGATTACCAAGGCACTTGCGATGCAGGCTTTTCAGGCAATGGCGAATGCCTTGCCTGACAGCTCTTCTAACGACTGATTTTACGGTTTCTTTATTTGCCGACCGGCTGCTGCGGATAGACCGGTGCGACCAGTCCGGTATTGTGCGGCTTGGCGGCAGGTGCAGTTGCAGCCTTGGCGGGCTGTTTTTCTGGAACAGGACGGATTGAGCCGGTTGTCATTACCGCTTGCGGTGCGGAAACAGCGCGGAACGCATTTGCCTGTCTTGGCTTGTTTTTAAAGATCAGCTGATCTTCCTGCACCCAGCCTATAATATTGGTGGAGGGAACAACCACGCGGTGCCAGCGACCGACTTTGGCATAGGAACGCATTTCGCGCCCTTTCTCCACACTGCCGACAGTTTTGGCTTTGTCCCATGCCTTTTCGCGAATAACGAGAGACTGTTTGGCGATAATCGCCTTCGGGATTTTAAAGGCACCACTGGCATGGCGGCTGTTATCATCAGGTGCAGTTTTACCCACCGGCGGCAGAGCTGGCATAGCATGCTGCGGCGCAGGTTTCGGCGGGGTGATCTGGGGGGCCGGTTTGCTCTCAATGCGTGGTGATAATACAGCAACTTGTTGCGGCGTAGTTTTCTGCTCTCCGGTGTTGCTCTGGCCGACATTGAGCGGTGGTCTGCGCACTGGCGCTACCGGTGTCACACTTGTTTGCGGCGCACTGCTTTGTGCCTGCGCAGTTTTACGCTCAGGTGCTTTCGTATTATCCGGATTTGTGCGTGAGGCCGTGTTGCTCATTGCATTGCGGAACAGGCCTGAAACGCTCTCTGATGGTGTTTTATTCTGCGATGTTGCCCAGAGTGCTGCTGCGCCGATAACAAGGATAGCACCGACTGTCATGACTGCAGTTGCGGACTGGCCGGAACTTTTGCCGCGTGTGGAGCGTTTCTTGCGGGTGGTGGTTTTTCTCGGAGCCATTTGCCTGCGCCTTTATACGGGTCAGCATTCAGCAACACTGATCTCAACTGAATATTTCGAATCTGCTGAGCTTAAGCTACCGCCTGAATCTTCGTAATTGGTTACTGTGCTCACCTTTTGTTCCGTATGGCCATCGTGAAATAACTTATTTTAGGCACAAATTCGGCCAGAAACAGTCCTGAAGCGGGCGCACCATTTTTGCCGCGACCAATTCCGGCCGCTGCGAGATCAACCTCTTATCTGCGCTTGAACCCAGTGGCGATTGTCAAATCTGCCCCTTGCGGTCTCAGATAATGCGCAGAAGAAAATATGGAGCGAGTGAAACAAAATGAAAAAGCTTGTTTTGGCCTTGAGTATTCTGGGGTTTTCAGCTGTGCCGGTTTTCGCAGGACAGACAGCAGCATCCGCCACAAAAACTGAAGGCAAGATGCAGCATGCAATGGATAATATGGCTGGCGGCCTTGGTAAAATGAGCGACACTGCCAGCGGAAAAGTTCTGACAACTGCTGCCGGACTAACGCTTTATACCTTCGACAAAGATAGCGGCGGCATGTCAAATTGCGATGCCTCATGCCTGAAAATCTGGCCTGCCTATCATGCCTCTGCCAAAGTAAAGGCCGTTATGCCTTGGTCCAAAGTCAAGGCTTCTGACGGCAAGGAAATGTGGGCTTATAACGGCAAGCCGGTTTATACCTATATCAAGGATAAAAAAGCCGGTGATGTGGAAGGCGATGGTGTTGGTGGTAACTGGCACGTTATAAAGTGATAGGTTAAACCTGTCTCCTGATAGGGGTTCAGATTTCCGACGCACAAGCGGAAAGCTATTCTGCTTGTGCGCCGTCAGGTCTGGAAAACAATTAGCATCGGGTTGAAAACTAAAGCCGGTGCTGAGAGCTATGCTGTGCAGTGTGTTTTGAATTGTGGGGGCGATGATGGGGCATATTTTCCGGCAGGCTGAAGAGCGGGATATTCCGGCAATTGTAGCGATGCTTGCTGATGATGTGCTGGGTGCTGCACGCGAGGATCAGTCTTCTCCTTTGAACGCAGCATATCTTGAGGCCTTTGCTGCCATCGCGCGGGATAAAAACCAGTTTTTACTGGTTGTCGAAAGTGACAGCCAAATCGCGGGGTGCCTGCAGCTGAGCTTTATTCCCGGTCTTTCAAGGCTCGGTATGTGGCGTGGTCAGATAGAGAGTGTGCGGATAGCACGAGACTATCGCGGGCAGGGACTTGGCGAGCAAATGCTGCAATGGGCAATCACAAAGTGCAGGGACAAAAATTGTGGTCTGGTGCAATTGCACACGGATGTAACGCGCACAGATGCGATACGGTTTTATGAAAAGCTCGGCTTTAAACCTAGCCATGCCGGTATGAAGCTCGCTTTGTAAAATATTTTGCAGATCGCTTGCATCGAATATGCGTCTTCCGCGTTGATATAAGAGTCAAACAGGAGATACAGCAATGGTCGATACTGCAAAAATCAAAGAGCATTTTGAAGTTATCGGAGCGGACGGCGTTCATGTCGGCACGGTAGATCATGTTGAGGGTGACCGTATCAAACTCGCCAAAAATGACGGTGGCGACAGAGCGCATCACAAGCACCATCATTATATTTCATTGGGGCTTGTTGCCGATATTGAAGGCAATAAAGTGCGTCTTTCTGCAAATGCTGATGTTGCAATCACATTTGAAGAAGAAAAAGACGGCAAAGCGGCAATGTAACTCCGGCCAGCGTGTTGGCGTTAAAGAACTGTCCGGATTGTCATTAATGGCCTGAGAGCAGGGTCTCTGCGTTATAGGCAGAGCAATCACTGTGACGGAATTTACCAAAAACCCGCCATCTGAAATGGCGGGTTTTTGTTTGTTCCGGTTTTGAAAATGAGATCAGTAGACGTGCAGCAGAACGGGAATAATGCCCGCTCCTTGCAGATACTCTACAAGTTCAAATATCGGATAAGCGATGAAGAAAACCAGACCGTCAAAAAATGTATTGTACAGGGTTTTCGGACGAATCGTCAGGGTTTCCACATCCTGATAGCCGGAGAAGCGCGGGAAAAAACGTGGAACTTCAGCTTTGTAATCGCGGTAAGGCTGACCGAAAGTGTTTTCGAGATAGCCTTCCTCTGCAAGAATAACGAACAGGAAGGTGATGTAACAGGCAGCGGCAAGAAGCAGGGCAATAACAAGGCTGCCGGTCATGCAGCCGATGCCAAAAGCGCCGATCGTGCTGAACACATAGAGCGGGTTACGGCTCAGGGAGTAAGGGCCGCTTCGAATGATTGTTGCGCCTTTATGGCCGCCGATATGTAGTGTGCACCACATACGACCGAGAATGGCCATCATGATAAAGCCAAGACCGAAAGCTTCAATATATTCGTGAACACCGCGTTGCCATGCGGAACGAACAAAAAGCAAAGCGAGGAGCAACAGGGCGATAATCAGAGCGACCGCGAGACGACGGCGTGCCTGATAACGGCTCATTTCTTTCATAGATTGCATAAGGCATTACCTGTTATGCGTGAATATAGACGTATTCACTGCGAAATAATGAGAGCATATCCTGAAAACGATGAAATGCTTTATGGACAGGATATGCGTTTAAAGAAGCATTTAGAGCACTGGTTTGATTCAACCAGATTGGAAAATGCTCTGAAGCAGGACAATCATCACTGGAATGATCTTACCATCTGCCGCTGACATGCAGATTATTTTATGTCCTTGAAGATTATTTGACAAAAAAATCGCAGATTATCCGCGCGGGCCGAGTAAAATTATTCCGGCACCGGCAAGCGTCACCAATCCGCCGGCGATATCCCAGCGGTCGGGCATATAGTTTTCTGCCATGCGTAGCCAAAGCAGGGAGGCAATGATGTAAATACCGCCATAGGCTGCATAGGCACGACCGGCGACTTCTGTGTCGATAAAAGTGAGGAGCACTGCGAATAATATCAGTGAGGCGACACCGGGCAGCAAAAACCACACGGATTTGTCCATGCGCAACCATGCCCAGAAAGCAAAGCAACCCGCAATTTCTGCCAGTGCGGCAAGGGCATAGATAAAGAATTGCGACATTGATTTCATTCCGGCTGGGTTTTCCTGTTCGGGTAAAAATGCTGCGCATCATAATAATTATGCCGGGTTAAACAATCTCATAATCATTTCAATCGGGAATACAGAGTGATGAGATTGTTCATTTCCTGTTCAATTTCACTATTCTAGAAGTAGCGCTGAAAGCGTATATTGATACAGAAATTTCAGCTGTCTGACTACGTTGTCCGAAACTGAAAATCTTCATCATGAGCATCGGCTTATACAAGAAGGAAAATCATATGAGCGCAGCGTCGGTTACGACTAATTTGTCTCGTATCCTGTTGTTTCTGGCGTTTGTTGCCGGAATTTATACGGTAGATACCGGAGCCGCATCGGCTCAGGAAGTTCGTCAATGTGCCACTGAAGGCGGGGTCTGCCGCATTCCTTATCCGACAGAAGTCATTTACGGCAGCGGCAGACGGGCAACATCCCGCTTTGTAAATCAGCCGCAGATACGCTGCTCAAACTCAGTATTCGGCGATCCTGCGCGTGGTTCTACAAAGAGTTGTTCCTATGTGGTGCGCGACGAGGGACGGGGTCGCGGAGGCTATGGCCGTGATCGCGATCGTTATGATGATGGCGATGATTACGGCCGCGGCCGTGACGGCTATGGCCGTGATCGCGGACGGGATTATGATCGTGGCGAATGGCAGCGTTGTGCACGAGAAGGTCAGTATTGTGATTTTCAGGGTCGCAAGCGCGTCCGTTATGGCACACAGGATCGCTTTGTAGAACGTGTATTCCGCGGTGGTGTCCGCTGTGATAACCGCACATTCGGTGATCCTGACAGAGGAACTTCCAAGAGTTGCTATGTTCTTGATTAAAGAATGAAAATCTTCATAATCGAACAAAAAACCGGAGCTTTAGGGCTCCGGTTTTTTTATTGTTTTACTTGGCAAACTCGACG
The DNA here is from genome assembly GCF_030376605.1 of Pseudochrobactrum sp. sp1633. GTDB lineage: Bacteria > Pseudomonadota > Alphaproteobacteria > Rhizobiales > Rhizobiaceae > Pseudochrobactrum. The sequence continues at coordinate 113,795 of NZ_JARRAE010000010.1, forward strand.
GCCGGCGGTGTAATTTGCGGGCTCAGCGGTGCTTTTTTCAGTTCTTTTGCGTTGAGGTCAAAGCTTTTGATATCAATGCCGCGCAGCACCTGATCATCATACATTTTGACATAGTATTTCTGGTTTTTCAGATCTGCAATGGTTGACCACTGGGTGAATTCCAGTGGGACTTTTGAGTCATCTCCGGTCTGAATCCAGCCTTTAGGAATGTCAAAATTATTCAGAATATGCTCGGTCAGACGCACACCTTCTGCGCCGCTTGGCTGTTTGGCTACAGTCTGAGTATAGGCAACGGCACGCACAAACCGTGATGGCGGTGTTGAATCGCCCGGAATGCCGACCAGACCGGAGCCCTGACCAAGCGGTGAAAATGTTGTGCCGTTAATTTTCAACGGATCTGCATTGAGTGCAGACATTTTCAGATAATTTCTGAGGTTGGTCATATGCCAGTCGAACGAAGGCGAATTTGTCATGACGCCGACAGGGTTGTCATAAATCTTCAATTTGCCGTCAACAGGTTCGATGACAATCGAAGCACCACTGGCATCATGAATTGTATAGTGCAGCGGCGGGACAAAGCCCATTTGCGGCTGCACAAGATTGATGACGCTCATATCCGCAATTGCGGTTTTAACTTCTTCAACCGTTGCGAAATTGGTCAGAACCCAGCTCAAAACGTCCCAAGGCGCCAGTGATTTGGCTGCATCTGTTTTAGAGCCGTCCGCATAGCCCGCGAATTCAGGAAAATACAGAACGCCGCCTGCAAGTCCTTTTTCATTCATACCGTCAACGAGCGTGGTTTCTCCCAGAGCATTCATGCCAATAGCGGCATATTTGCTCTTCCAGTTCATCCCTGGTTTGCCGTCAGCGCCGGTGGTGTGCAATGTGTAGGTGCGGGGAATAACCAGTGCATTGGATTTCAGTTCAATGCCAAATTCCATTGTGCGGGCATAGATACCACTGCCGTCTGTTGTCTGAAGCAGGAAGCTGGTGCAGGCAGCCGCCGCATACGGGGCGGATACAGCCGCAATCACAGCCAGCGCTGTTGCTGATTTGACAAATTTGCGCTCAAGAAAATGCGGAAGACGTGGTTTCAAAAGGATGCTCCTTCCAGGAAAAGTGGGTGAAGCCTTTTAACATGCAATTTGTAAATCAGCTATGAATAAACCTATTGAGAAATATAGTTTAACCTTGATTTTGTTTGTGTGTTTTTACAAGATGTAAATATAGATTTTATGATTATATCGTTTTGCAGGTATTGCTTATTGAGGCGTAGCAAAAATATGAGATTTTTATCAGGAATCAGTACTAAGCAAATTGTTTTTGCTGCTTGTCTCGGGATGGCAAGTCTGATGACCGGCAAAGCTTTCGCGGCAGATACAGTTGTTCAGCAGCCTGCTGTCAAGTTTGATGAGCGGCGCTGGAAGGTGATTGTCAGCCCGTATATCTGGGCGGCATCGCTGGACGGACATTCCAAAGTTCTCGGACGCCGCACGAATATTGATGTGCCTTTTTCGGATATATTTGAAAATCTCGATTTCAGTGCGATGGGCAATGTGGAAGTCACAAACGGCCTTTATGGTGCTTATTTCGATGGCCAGTATACAAAAACCAGTCAGGATGAAAGTTTTCATTCTATGACTTTGGAAGCTGACATTACCTCTGTTTCACTTTCCGCAGGGGCTTTTTTCAGGGCGGTTGAGGTGCCTTTGAACGGGGAGACTGTTTTCGGCTCACAGCGTGTTTTTGCAATTGAGCCAACTGCGGGGCTGCGCTGGACAAAGCTTGAGGCAGATTTCATGCTGGATCGCTGGTCAGTGCGTCGCAAAATGGAATGGACGGATCCTTTTATCGGCGCCCGTATCAATGCGGATTTGACCGATCGTTGGAATCTGTTTGCTGAGGCCGATATCGGCGGGTTTGGCGTGGGCTCAGATATGAGCGCGCAGGGGCAGGCATATCTCGGCTACCGCACCCACATCTTTAATCAACCGGCTTTGCTGCGCTTCGGATACAGGGCTCTGTATCAGGATTATGATGGTGGTGATGTATTGGGGCACAGATTTAAGTGGAACGTAACACAACATGGCCCTGTTGCCGGTGTGTCGCTGGTATTTTGATCGCCGCTTGATTTCATAAAAGAAACCGCTTGTCTGACCCCTCAGGCAAGCGGTTTTACTTATATCTTCAGAAAGTAATTTCCGAGGCAGGCTTAACCGTAACGGTTGCATTGCCCGCGTCAAAGCCATCAAGCGTTTCATTGTGGTGTCTGATAATATCTAAAAAAAACAAACTGCCGGAATCTGCAGTGGTGTGGCCATCCGCAATAAGTGTGACATCATAGCCGAGCGAGACTGCACGCCGGATGGTTGTATCGACGCAGAACTGTGTCATGCACCCGCCGGTTATAAGATGTTTTACGGAATGCGCTTTTAGCTGCGCATCAAGCTCTGTCTCAAAGAATGAGTCGGAGTTTCGTTTGTGAACAATAATGTCACTTGCTTCCTCAGCAATTTCAGAACGTAGCGCCCAACCGGTTGTGCCTGTTGCCAGTCGGTGGTCATTGTCGCCATCGTGCTGAACTAAAATAACGGGAATACCGGCGGCTCGTGCTTTCTGTTTGAGATTTTGCAGTCGCGATACAGTTTCATCCAGAGCGGCATCAAGCACAGCTTGCCGTTCCGGTGATGCTTTATCCGCAATAATTGCGTTTTGAACGTCGATAATCAGAAGAGCTGTTGTCATTGTCGTCAAATCTCCGGTGTTGTTATGACTGACACTGACGCATTGATACGCAGGTTTTTTGTTACATCTGCGTGTAACCTAATCCCATCGGCAGGCTGTTGAAATTCTGGAGATTACATCTTCAACATTTGCCAGATCAAAGACAGCGTCCATAGGCGGATTATCAAGCCGGACAAACAATGTTCCGTTGTTCTTCAGCTTTTTGATAAACGGAGTGGCATCTTCCTCAGACCATAATCCGACAGACATAAAGTTGGCGGAGCGTTCCCATATGCCGGTTTGTGCCGGTTCATTATTCAGACTGTATGTAACTTTTGCACTTTCTGCAGCACTGGAGGTGCCGGTGGAAATAATGGCTGTGGTTATGCCATTCTTGCAGCGTAATCCAAGTGCCACTGAATCCAGCATCGCAATTTTGTTTTCACTGCCTTTGGGGAATAAGAGCGCAGATATCTGAAGGCTGTCATCAGTTGCTGAACTTGTCTCCGATATTTCCCAGTTCTCAACGGGTATTGCGGGGGGTATTTTAGGAAACAGCGTGTCAAAGCAGGACAGTCTTTGTGCTTCATCCTCAATGAGGGAACATGCCTGCGGTGATGCTTGAGCAGTTGCTGATGTGATCGGTATTAAAAATACAGATAAGCCAAACACAAGAATGCGCATTGATGCCCCCGACATTATGCACCGCGTACTATGACGCTTCTCCCCATCAGCCGGTCAGGTTGATGGGGTGTCTCATATAATAGGGGATCACATGTGTTGTAATCCGGTGCCAAACTTACTTTGCTTTTTTGGCACGCAATCTGGCGGCAACGCCACTGAACATAAGGCCGATACCGGCACCGATTAAACCAAAACTTAGGGCAGTGAAGCCGATGTCCGATTGATTGGCAGAGGCGATGGATTGAGCTGCGGTGGTAGCATCGGAGCCGTTTGCTTTCGCATCCATCATCGCAACCATGCCAGGCTCATTGCACTTAGGCAGCAGCGAGGCTTTAGCCTCTGGACTGTCACCATAGTTATCAAGTACAATTTTCTCACATCTTTGCTGATCTGCAGTTGGCACAGAATTGGTGTTGAATTGAAGATATAAGCCTGCTGCAAGAGCCAGAACTCCAAGACCGGATAGAAGGATGGAGCGGGATGCGGTGTTTGCTTGAGCCATAAAGACTGCCTTTTGATGTTGTAAAGGCATGCATAAATCTTGAGTCTCAGGCTAAAAGCAAGACAATCTGCAGTTTGAAAACATAAACGCCAGCAAAGCGAAGATGTTACGCAACGATCAGATTGCGCCCTTGCCGTTTGGCAATGTACATTTTTTCGTCAGCTTCAAGCAGTGACTGATCAATATTGAAGCCTGCATTGCATAGCGTTACGCCGATACTGGCCGTGATGCTGACAATTTTATTATCAGATGCAACAAGACGCAGAGTGCTTATTTCGCGGCGGATATTTTCTGCATATTTATAGATGAAATTCAAATCCGGATTTTTGATAAAAACGCCGAATTCTTCACCGCCGAGCCTGCCTACAAAACCCTTCTTGTCCGTCAACCGGATCAGAAGAAGTCCGATGCGCCTGAGCGCGGCATCGCCGGTCGCATGGCCATAGGTGTCATTTATCGTCTTGAAGTGATCCAGATCAATAAACAGCAGACCGCCGGATTGTTGGTTTTCGCTTACGGTTATCAGTTCGTCCAGAAATGTAGCGCGGTTGAGTACGCCGGTAAGGCTGTCTTCTCTCGAGTGTTTACGCAAGAGCGCATTTGCTTTTTGCAGTTCATCCCGAATACGGAGCGCCTCATCTTTCGCTATACGAAGGCGCTCAGAGTTTAAATAATGCAGTGCGGACATGGGGATTGCAGTCGCCAGCGGGCAGACGATTGTCATAATCAGGCCTGCACCGGCAAGTTGCCCGCCCATCATGGGTACAAAGATACTGGTTATGATGAGTGTCAGTGTTAACGCCAGCGCACCGGTTAAAACTGCTTTAAGAAAAATGCGCCAATAATTTATCATGACCCGTAGCTTCAAAGTTTTAAAGACTATTCAAAAAATTCACGGCGCGTGTCTCTTAACACGGGATGCAGCTATTGCCGATAGTTAATACTGAGAGAAATAAGCGTGCAGCAGCATGCCAGCTTGTTTTGCTGAGTAATTCATAGTTTTTGAAAGTTTAGATGGCGCAATGGTGCGGGGAATTTCATTTTCCGGAAACATAAAAGCTGCTTCAGGCATAAAATCCGGTTGTCGCTTTTTAAAAGCACCCGCAGAGAATAGATGAATTGCAGATGAGCGGGGCAGGCGGGACGAAAGTACGGCGCTGAAAACCGCATGCGAATACGTGCGGGAAATGGCTTCAAGTTGAAAAGAGAATGATTGAAATGAATGGCGATCCCGACTGGATTCGAACCAGTGACCTACGGCTTAGAAGGCAGAAACTAATTTAATTAAAACAATGCTTTAAATGTAAAATGAGGCTGTTTAGGTCGCTAGAAGATCAATGGGTTACAGTGATTTTGTAAACTAAAATCACTGCCCCTTTTTCTCCATTTTTAGGATTACTGCATCGTTCGTTTGCTCATCATGCGCGAGATAGTGGGCTTCCAGCACTCTTGTCACGTCTTTGATAGAATGGCCGGAAGCTGCAGCAATTTCCTCAACAGTGGCTCCGCTTCTACGTGCCTTTGTGATGAAAGTTCCTCGCAGATCATGAAAGGTTACGCCGCTGATCCCAGCTCTTTTAATGGCGCGACCCCATGAGGTTTTAAACCCGTCGCTTGTCCATGGTGTCCCCTGACTGCTCGTGAGTATTGTCACAGACTGTTTGTCCATAGAATCAAGCATTGTTTTTAAGGTTGAATACACGCGAATTGTTACGCGCTTTCCTGTTTTGGATTGCTTTAGCCGGATGTGTTGACCGTCATATGCTGACCACGTGAGGTTTAGGATGTCGCCTTGTCGTTGGCCTGTCCATAAGGCCAGCATTAGGGCATGGATCAGGTTGTCGCTGAGTGCTTTGTTTGCAAGTTCGATCTGTTCATCTGTCCAAATGATATCAGCGCGAGTGCCTTTCCAGAGCCTGCCGCCACCAGTGCACGGATTCCGTGTAATCAGCTCCATATCAAGCGCCCACGAAAAAACGCGCTTCACCACCGCCCATGCCCTGTCAGCTTTGCGTGGTGTCTGTGCCATGGTATCTCGCCAGTCCTTAAAGACAGATCTTGCACCATGCTCATTAAGTGCGATGATCGGCATATCACCAAACTCGGATGACAATTGAGCCAGAAAAGGATCATAATCCCTTTGGCTGACTGCGCTGAGATCCGTGTAGGCCGGTGAAGTCTTATACTGGACAATCAAGCCAGCAAGGCTGTCGTTATCAGGTTGCACGGCTGTCTTGGAAATTGCGTGAAACTCAGAAACAAATCCCGCAGGGTCTATGGTCGGGTCTACCATAAGACGCGGGCCGCCTCGCCATGCATAGTAATACGTTTGCGTTTTGCCACCGGACAAACGCTTTTTGACTTTATGCAGCCCTTTAAGTGGTACGCGCATGTTTTCGTGCTTTCCATGCCTCTAAGGCTGACATTGTAGAATAATCGGTATTGCGATCCAATGAAGTCAACCATTCATCAAGGCGTAACCGTAAAAACCTTTGTCCTCGCGTTGAAGGTGTGAGTGCCACCGGTCTGACAGGGCAGACTTCCTTGAAGGTTTCTGTGGAGAGGCCGCAATATGCTGCAGCCTGATTTAAGGGCATAGCAGCAGGCCAGTAAGGCTGGTTTTTCATGTTCCACCTCCTTCCGGTGCGAGTGGTGAGGCGGCGAGCATCAAACGCCATTCATCTTCCATATTTTCGTATTCATTGCTTGTAACGGTGATGCCCCACGCCTTACCTGCAGCTATAACCATTTTTTCTGTCGGCTCTTTCAGGGCGCCGTAAAACAAGTCTGCAATCTTTCTCGCGGTGTGCATCGGATAGACGGCAAGTCCGCGCGCGCAGTCTGCATGAATGATACGTGCGGCTTCCTCAATCAGCTCATCCCTTGTCATTGCTGGCCTCCACGTTGAGGGCGGCACGGGCTTCAACTTGCCACCAAAGAAGACCGGTAGCCTGTGTAGGGCTTGATATTTTAGTCAAAACCTCTCGCAACCTCTCATTCTCCGCTTTCAGGTCAGCGGTTGGTGCTGCGTAGAGGGGTTGATGCTCCCACCAATACTGGTCTGTTTCGCCGTAATACCAATTTTCATTCTCGCTATGTCTATAGCGATACGCAATCGGCTCCTGCGCTTCATACTGCGCGAGTTTGGCTTCTGCGGCTTCGATGCGCTTCCATAGCAACGCATTTTGTTTGAATGCTGCATTGCTAACATCAATCTGATTATTCTTCGCGGCGATGATTTCGTCCTTCTGCATAAGGTCTGCTTGTTTGTCATTAAGAAGGCACGACAGTTCATCAATGATTTCAGCGGCTTGCGAGTACAGGACGTATTTGCCCTCTGTGTGCTCCATCATCTTATGCTGGTTCGGATATTCGCAGTGCTTCCAGCGCACCAACTCCGGCACGTCTGGCACGGCGCGTGTTCCTAGACCTTTGCAACGGCGGCAGAAAATATCCATCACAGCGTTAAGTCCACCTTCACCTGTCCCGTTGCAGGCTTCACACGGCTTCAATTCACTTATCATGATGCTGTCCTTTCAGGCGATTTCTCCCAATCGCAAGGATACCAAGCCCAATCACGCATTGCGCACTGATCTATTGATGGCCTTCCGCAAAACGGGCAGGTCTGTTTATCCGTTGCTTTCTTACTCACTCCCACATCCTTGCACTGGTTCGGCAGATAGGGCGCGATAGTCTGGCTTCAATTTCCTGATACCCTGTTCAGCTTCATTGCGCGTAATATCATCATAGGCATCTAAAGCATTGAGAGATTGCTCAACGCCATTTTCAAACCCTTCCTCAAACGCCTGTCTCCGCACCGCCGCCACGTCAACGGGCTTGGTCAACGCTTCGATTTCACAAGCCATTTTATCGAGCCTGTCCCAAACATCATTATTCAGGATACTTTGTTCTGGATCGTGACCATTGATGATTTGCTCAAGATCAGTGCTTGTTTGATTAATAATGAGATTGCGTGATGTGTTAGCGTGGCGCTCTTCTTTCGTAGGCACCTCTACAGCACAAGGCGCAGAGAGGTGAGGGATATCGTTTAAGGCGTCAAGAAGTTCAAGGCCAACATTCTTCAAGGCATAGCAAATTTCCTGCGTATAATCTCTACTGCCTTCATTGATGAAGTATTTTGCAATCTTCTCGATCTTTTCACGAGCCTGCACAGCCTCATCCGGTATATGCGCTGTGGTGTGTGTATCTTTCATAGCGCACCTCCACTGGCAGCATTGGGAAATATGCCAAATGACATCAAGCGAGCTTTAATCGCTAAAACCACCTCAACGGATTTATCATTCAGCTCACACACATCGTCGTGCCCGTAATTACTCGGATTGATTTCTCCGAGGGTCTCATACGCCCACTCAAGAAAGTCTACTTCGCTATCAAAGGCACTTTGCCCATCGGCGGGTTCAGGTGCACCGGTGTTCATCTGATCTTTATCTGTCATTGCATGCGCTCCTGTGGCTGGATTGGCTCATAAAGTGAGCGGCGGTGCTGAACGATTTTTGTGAGTGGCGGCTTTGGTTGTTTCTTGCCGGAAAGCTTTGATGACGGGCGCTTTGCACCAATATGCTTCCCGCGAACGCTTGCAACTTTTGCTTTCTCTGCTACGTCCTGCCTTGTCTTTTTAATGTGGCAGTGAGAATGCGCTGGGGCTAAGTTGCTTTCACGGTTTTCGCCACCGTTAATCAGTGCAATTCGGTGATCCGCATCCCATGTTTCAAACGGGACTTTGATCGGCAGATTGCAGCAGTGGCAGATACCATTTGCACGATCAAAAACCCTTTCGCGCACACGTGGCGGGATTTTCGTGTCGTCTGTCTTGCCAACCCATTCTTTGATTGAACGAGCCATCAGCGCCCCCAATCCAGAGAGCCATTGCGATATGGAATGCCGCGCTCAATGGCAACGATTACAGCTGTGGTTCTGAGCAATTCACGCTCAAGATGGCTGTATCGCTTCTTGTCTTTCTTGGCTTTGGCGATAGTGGCCTTGAGAGTTTCAGCGGTGGCGCGAAGCTCTGGCAGTGGATCATCCTGAAAACCGAGAAGCTTGCGCAGTTTTGAAATGAGGAACTGAATAATCATACTGCCTCCATAAGGTAGCCTTGGCGACGTGTTTCGGTGAGGGGGATATGATGATCGGCGCACCATGCCAGCGCATATTCGAGCAAAGAGGCGGCGCGTTTAACTGACATGCGGGCGGTGCTTTCGCGAATGTTTACGAATTCGCCCTCAAGCCCCGGCACAAATTCGACTTCGCCCTGCGTTGCTTTTGTGTGACCGGAAACAAGCAGAACTTTCCATTCTTCCGATTTTCGTGGTTTACCAGCCCATTCAAAACCAGACTTCGCAATGTCAGAACAAATTGAATGAAAGAAATCATTCTGGCCTCCGCTTCTGGTTGGTGGTGCAAAGGTTGCTGTGTGACCGTCAGGGAGAGCCATAAGCGCTCGGATTGCATTCTGGCGAACCTGCGGATTTACGATGGTGTAACGCTGCTTTTCCATGAGGCACCTCAGAACGGAATGTCATCATCGAGATTGTCGTCAAAGCCACCGCCATATCCGCCAGATTGCTGGCTATAGGACTGTTCGGACTGGCGGGATTGGCTTTGTTGTTGACCTTCACCGCGACTGTCGAGCATCTGCAATTCGCCGCGGAACTTCTGCAGAACAATCTCAGTCGTGTAGCGGTCGTTACCGTTCTGATCCGCCCATTTACGAGTTTGCAGCTGGCCTTCGATGTAAACCTTGGCGCCTTTTTTCAGATACTGCTCAGCAACCTTGGCCAGATTTTCGTTGAAGATTACGACGCTGTGCCATTCGGTTTTATCCTTACGCTCACCGCTCTGACGGTCACGCCAGCTTTCCGAAGTGGCAATGCGTAGATTTGCAACCGGCTCACCGGATTGCAGGCGGCGGATTTCAGGATCAGAACCCAGATTGCCGACCAAAATTACTTTATTGACTGAGCCGGCCATTATGCTGCTTCCTTCAAACTTGGGGCGCATACGTTTTGCAGCGCAGTGATTTTGTCATTGATTTCACACAGAAACTCGGAGACCTCAGCTTCGAGGTTTGCGATCAGTTCATCATCACGCTCAACGCGCTTTACAAAGAGGCGCATTTCTTCCGGCATCCGTGGGTCGAATGAAACGAAATCACACCACTTGCGACCGGTGCATGCCATCTGCCACATCATTTGTTTGATGTACTTGGCCGGAGCTTTCCCACTCAGCATTGTTTCGATATGCGTTGATGTGTTGGGGCACTTGATCTCCACCAGACCGTCCGTGCCGACCAAGCCGTCAGGGCTGGCACCAGTCATTTCGATTGATGGATGAGCGACAAAGGCTACTTGCTCCACAAGCTCATTTGCATGGAACTGATAGGCAAGTCTCGCCTCCGGCTCTTGCTCATTGCCCCATTGGATTGAGCTATTTGTGAATGTTGCTTCGACGGAGCCGGTCAAACGCTCTGCAATGAGCTGCGCCATGTAATTCGCGCGTGATGCCGATACTCCTGTTTTCACCTTCGCCGTCACATCGGAAACACGGGAGGCGGTGACTTTGCCAAGGCGCAAAGCATGCCAGTCGTCAGAACCTTGAATAATGTTATCCATTTGCGCGGCTTTCGATTGTTGCAGTCAGTTTTTTCTTTGCACCTTCAAAACGATCCTCGGTAAGGTCTTGAACTGCGTTGACTTTGTAGAACTGGCACCAAACCGCGATATTCATTCCAGCCTGATCAATAAGGGCGAGAAGCTCATCGCGTTGCGCCGAATTAATCGGATCGCGCTTTACTGGCTGATTATTGCCATCCGTATCGTCGCCAGTACTGATGTTGAACAGCATGCAAAGCAGATACCGGCGACCATAGGTGGCAGTGCTGCCAAATGCCTGGGTGCCGGTTTTATTGACCTTGCCTTGTGCGCCTGCACCATCGACAGGGATTTCACCTACGCCATTGCGTGAGTGGCCTTCTGCGTGGGAAATCTCCCAGACAATGCGCAGTTCGCCCTTGTTGTTGTAGCCGTCTGGCTGAAATGAAACGGCAAAACCATGCTTGTGAATGGTTGGCATTGCCTGCTCTTCGATTGCCGCCAGATCAGCATAGCGCGACTTAGTATGGTCGTTGCCACGGTTCTTGATAACGACCGGCAATTCGGACTGGCATTTAGACATAGCGGCAAAATATGCCTTCTTTGCCTGACGCTCTTCATCTTCACGGGCGCGATCTTCCATGCGCTCCTTCATGTCGAGCATCTTTTCAAGGCGATCCAGCGGGATATTCGGATCCATTGCGATACGCTCAATCATGGAGATCATCGGCGCATCGGCGCTATAAGATTGAGTTTCTGTAGGCGTGTGAATTTCAAGTGCGGCGCTCATGTGAGTTCCTTTCAATGAATTCAGTATTTGAGGGTGACGTTGGGAACTAAGCCGCTGACCATGTGGACAACGATCTTCTGAGCTTGCTCCGCAGATATGCCGGAGCATTCGATCAATTCGGCAACAATCGCGTTATTGATCGTCTTGCGGTGTTCTTTGTCGGCATCACGGCGGCGCTGTTCAGCTTCTGCCGCAGCCTTAGCGTCTGCTATGCGTTGGCGTTCTGCAGCAGCTTCACGTTCGGCTTTTTCACGTTCCTGAATAACAGCCTGTGCTGCTCGTTCTTCGGCCTCTTTCGCGGCACGTTCTGCGGCTGCAATACGCTCCTGAGCGTCACGGTCGGCCTGTTCACGGGCTAATTCAGCCGCCTTAGCCAATTCCGCTTTGCGATTTTCTTCGGCGATACGGTCACGCTCAATCTGCTCGGCTTTTTCACGTTCCGCAGCCTCAGCCGCCAGACGTTCAGCCTCGATGCGTTCACGTTCAACAGCTTCCGCTCTCAGGCGCTCTAATTCCGCAGCATCAGCTTCTTGCTTTTCGGCAGCTGCCAGCAAGTTTTTGAGCGCTTCAATAGCGGCATTGCGGGCGTTCGCTGCCTGATCCGCATACTCTTGCCAGACCTCTGCACCTAGAGGTGTTTTCTCAGCATCGGTGAGAAGTTCGCGCAGATCAGAAGATGAGCGACCAAAGCCTGTTTTGCTCAACGCAATGAGGGATTCCATGCGTGATTTATGGCCTTCAACCCGCTCCGCTTCCGCAGCTTCCCATTCAGTGAGAGGCTTGCGAACTTCATCTCGCAATGCATCAAGTTTGCCTTCGATGATGTTACAGGCAGCGTTGACCTTTTTAGTCTGATCGCGCCAGCCTTCGGTCAGCTTCTTACCTTGACCGATTAGGGCTGTTTTGGTGCGGGACACTTTATAGGCAAGAGAGGCGATAGCATCGCGGCCGGTCTTGGTTTTCAGGTTTGGCTCATGCTGATCAACAGCTTCTTTGACCTGCGCATACAGCTTTTCAAATTCTGCATCATCGGTGAACAGTTCCGCTGTCATAACAGCAGGCAGATTGATAATCAGATCGGTTGATGTGTTAATGGCGCTCATGCTGCCAGTTCCTTGTCTGTGAGGTCGAGAAAAATTGAGCGGATTTCTTTGCGCGCATCGTACGGGAGAGGGCGCGCCAAGAGGTCGCCTGCTGCTTTAATGCGATCAGCTGTGGGTGCATCGGTGCTGATGGCGGTTAGGTATAAGTCTGCCTGCTCTGATGTGAGGTGGTCGGCCATTATGCAGCCCTCCGGCGTGGAGCGATCTTGGTGACTTTGGAATTGGAAGTGGAAAGGGCGGCTTTGTCGTAATCACGCACAATCTGAACGACGCGCTCCAAAGCAGTCTTGGTATTGCCTTCATCCCAATAGGCATTCCAGACGAGTGTCATGAGTTCCTCGTCCATCACGCAGCCCTCGGCATTTCTTCGGCGTAATCTTCAACTACGCGACCGATAAGCCAGTCATCATCCTGCGCCTGATCAGCGACCATATGGGCGATTTTGTTGAGGACAGGAGAACCGTTGAACAGGCTGATACCGTCTTTATAGACGCCTTCTACTGTTATGCGAGGCTCGCAGCCTTCCATTGAGAAGGACACATCAAGCTCAACTTCATCCTGAAAAATAACAAAGCCAAGCACTGGGTCATGCAGTTCTGCGCTGTATGCATAAAGGCTCATTGGTTCTCTCCATCGTTTAGCGGATCGGCGTTTGCTTCTTCGCGCTGTTGATGGATTGAATATGCATGAGATGCATAAACATGTAAAGCATAAAAATGCATGACATGCATAATTATTGCGCCCACACCCCAACCATGCTAGAATCAGGGCAGCAAAAAGCCCGCATGGGGCGGCTAAAGTAGGCTAGCATTGACAATAATTATTGCTAGTCTATATTGGCTAGCATGATTAATGTAGAGTGCTAGCATATGGATGAAACAACGAAGAAAACACCAACTGAAGTTGCTACTATTGCCGCCAATGCAAGGTGGGGCGGAGGTGTGACTCTACCTAGGGCTATTTATGGGTCGGGCGATCAACCCCTACGTATCGGTGATATAGAATTACCTTGCTACGTCCTCGAAGATGAAAGACGGGTTCTCACTTCCTCAAGCGTTCAGCTAGCAATGGCAATTGCACAAGGTGGCTCTATGGTAAAGGGGGTGAGTCGCCTAGAGCTTTTTATTAGCGGAAAGATAATTTCTCCTTTTATTTCCAATGAGTTACGCGAGAGAGTCCAGAACCCTATTTTGTTCAGAACTACAGCAAACGGGAAGGCTTACGGGTACGAAGCAGAAGTGCTGGCAGAATTGTGTGAAGCCGTCTTAGAGGCGCGCCAACAAGGCAAGCTTCAGGCGCAGCAACGCGCGATTGCCCAGCAATGTGAAATATTAATTCGTGGTTTTGCTCGTGTAGGTATCGTTGCGCTCGTAGATGAGGCTACCGGCTACGAGAAGGTTAGGAAACGTGGCGAGCTTCATAAAATACTTGAGGCATATATCGCAAAAGAGCTTCTACCGTGGAGCAAGAGATTCCCAGATAGCTTTTATGAGGAAATGTTTAGGCTTCACGGGTGGGATTATGACCCGAAATCTGTAGCCCGTCCTGGGGTTGTTGGAAAATTTACTAATAAGTACGTTTATGAAGCGCTGCCGGATGGAGTTTTGGAAGAACTCAGAAATAAGAATCCAGAGAATAAGCGGCGCAATCATCAATATTTAACTGAGGAGGTCGGGCATCCGCATTTGGAGCGGCAGATAACGGCCGCGACTACTCTCATGAGGGCATCAGATACATGGGCAACGTTTAAAAAGCTATTCGATGCTGTTCAATCTCGCGCTAAATAGCGCTCTTGTAATTTGCGCAAGAGAAAAGCGCCGGAGTGAGTGGCGCTGTAATAAAGAGATTTAATTTCCAGCTCCTGATTTGAGTGCTTCACCAGCCAATGATGGTATGTTGACGTTTTAATATCTTCGTCCTTAAATTGGCGGAATGCTCCAAATAACAACATTACTGATATTGTGCTAATTGAGACGATCGGAGCAACAAACATAGCAATCAAGAGCGAAGCTGGCATTCCAGAAATATCTTTTTGCGCAAATGTATGAGCTCCGTGAGCCAGTATGAATCCCATAAAAACCAGCACAACAATCGCAATAACAATAACTTGCCAACGAATTTCCATTCGTTGTTGAATTTCATTTTTTAAAAGCTCTTTATATTGTGCCTCTATAGTTAGAGCTTGATATTCACGCGATGCTTCTAACTCAGAAATTCGTTTACTGAAGTCATCCAATGCCCCCGCCACTTCTGGCGTTGCTGATTGAAACGTATCTTGTGGCGGAGGGGCGATAGTGGACATTATTGGTTTGCTACGTATTGTGCACGTTTTTGTCGGTAGTGGCTGAGTATTGTATCATTATCGATCGGGGCAAAGAAGCCATAGGCTTTGGTCGCTAAGTCCCAGGGTCCATTACGTTCATGCGTCATTTCCGATAGTCGCCCAGCAGAGAGTCCGCTGTAGGTATTGTAGACGTATTCAACGATGTTTTCTGCATGATAACTAAGACCTGCATTAAAGTCGTTAATTGGGCTACCTATTGTGATGCCCTGCTTTCTGAAGGCGTTATAGACGTCAGGAATGACTGGACCATGCTTCCAAGCTTCAATTCGGTTGCGAATTAATGGAGAGCCAGATGTCTCTAAGAACCATCCATGAGCAATATAGACAAGCTTAAGTAGCTGCATAATGGTTAATGTTTTTCCATCTCTTGCAGCCCTCTGGATGAACCAGTTGGCGGTTTGTCGAGCGTCATACATTGAATTTGCCCTCCTTTTCGGCCAATTCGATTCTGTGATTGTCAAGTGCCTATAGCACACTGACACCAATATAGTATGGCGTCATGTATTTTTTTAGACATTCAATTGCCGCACATGTCTATTTGCGCTACCCAAACACCATCAACACCACATCTAGCGTCTCCTTAACCATCCGTTAAAAATCTGTTCGCTTGCGCTAAATCGTTCTTGATATGTTCTAATTTTCTGGAATGATAGGCGTTTGTGGGAACGGAGATTCTAATGCTTTCACGGCGTAGCGTTTTAGGTGGAGTCGTAGCGGCAACTGCTGGCGTTGATCATAAAGCGGCCAGTGCAGAAATAATTCAGGCTGCGAAAACCATTGATGAAAAGGTTTTAGAAATAGCCAAAGATATGGAGCGAATGCATGGCGGCCAATGGGAATGCCGCCTTAATCATGAAATGAAAACGATCTACATTTTCATGCTTTAGGATTTTTTCGATAGGAGAAAATCGATGAGGTCTAAAATCTGATCCCGCTCTTTATTGTTGAGCTGATTGAATTTTGAAGTGATATCATCGGCGCGCCCAGGTATCCCAGTAAGCAGGGCTGCTGCAGTAGTGCCATAAGCATCCGCTGCCTCCTCAAGAAAATCTTGATCATACGGCGTGGTGCCGTTTTCGATGCGACTTATTTTAGATTGAGTTACGCCTATACGTGCTGCGGCTTCATCTTGTTTTAATCCAAGATGCTCCCGCCATTCCTTAATAAAGTGCGCGCGTCTCTGTCGCTTTGGTTTTGTTACCGGTGCCATACAAATGATTATATCTCTAATGGTGATGCATAAAAAATCATGTCATGCATATTTTGTTATTGCTATTTATGCATGAAATGCATATCATTGCCTTATGGAACTCAAAGCGTACTTAGCAAAGCACTGTTTATCTGATGATGCCTTTGGTCGGCTTGTCAGGTGCTCTCAGTCACAAGTGAGCCGCATTAAGCGCGGGGTCTCGCTGCCGTCTATGTCTCTGATGTTGCGTATACAAGCAGCAACAAAAGGGAGTGTGACGAGTAAGGATTTTATTCAAAAAAAGGATCGCGCAGCATGAGCCACGCGACCCCATCAATCAGTTTCATATCACCGGTCACTCCTCCCGCCGGTGAGGCCGAGGCGGCTCTTTGCCCCCGCTTGATCGTCTCGGCCATCAATTCCCGTTTTACGGCGGTGTATCTGCGCATGTCTGTTTTTGTTCAGTATGCGCAGCGCAATCTTTCCCACTGGCTCCATGCACTGGTTGCTCCTGTTACGTCTCAAATCGTCGCTGATTTGAAACGTAACAAAGGAGTCACCCATGAACGTGGGAATTTCATCCAAGAACGTGGATTTTTCAGCCAAGGAGCCGACGATGACTGATGTCGATATGGCCGCTTCTCTGCTGGACGAAATCATTGGTCAGCGCGGTGTTCGCGAAACGATCAAGTCCATGCTGGAGCGGGCGTATTCAGATTTGAGTAAGCGCAACGGTGCATGGACGCGCCGCAGAGTGAGGGCTGTCTTCAACAAAGAAGCTAGCAGGATTGAAAACCGAGAAATCGAAGAAATGAAGGCAATCCTCGATGGGAGAAGAAAACAAGCCGCATATCGCGCCGAAACCGCCCGTCTTGCTTCGTTGGCTGTCATTCAGTCGGCGGCACAAGATTGCGGTCAGCTTTAGAACCTGGGCTGCAGGTGCAGCTGAATGGATTTGTCCGGAGTTGAGAGAATGAAGCAAGACGAAAGCAAATTGCAGATCGAAGTGTTCAAGTTTTTAGACTTGGCACTTCCGTCTGACTATCGCGCCTTTGCCATTCCTAACGGTGGACTGCGAAACAAAATCACCGCTGCCCGTATGAAGCGGGAAGGGGTTAAAGCCGGCGTGCCGGACATTCAGATCATCGCCAAAGGTGGTGCCAGTGCTCTGATTGAACTCAAAGCCTCAAAAGGCAGCCTGAACGAAGCACAGAAGGACTGGGCAGACTGGTTTGGCCGCAATGCCGTTCCTTATGCCGTCTGCCGTTCTGTTGGCGATGTGCAAGCCGTTCTTCTCGACTGGAATATACCTCTAAAGGCAAAGGTGCAGGCATGAGCCGCTGGATCAGAATGCAGACTGCTATCTTTGAACATGAACTGTTTCAGGCAGAGCCGCTTACTGAGCGCGAAGCTTGGTTATGGTTGATTGCTCATGCCGCATGGAAAGACACCAAACACCGCGTCGGTATTGATCTGCATGACGTACAGGCTGGATGTCTGTTTGTGACCCTGCGCCAGCTTCAAAAAGAGTGGCGCTGGAAGTCAGATTACCGCGTCAGATCGTTTCTGAAAGTGCTCGAAAAGCACGAAATGATCACCTCAAAATCAAACGCAGGGAAAACGCACGTAACTATCTGTAATTACTCGCATTATCAGGAAGTCGAACGCAATGATAACGCAGAGAAAACGCAAACAAAACGCACTAAAGACACCAATACACCAATTAATACTTCTTCACTTCGTTCAGAAGTTAAGGCGCAAGCGCCTGCAAAAGCATCTGTTCAAAGCGAATTGATGAAGGTCTTAGACCAAGATCACGCCAAGGCTGTGATTGAACACCGTAAGGCTCTCAAAAGACCACTGACCCCGCATGCCGCCAAGCTGCTGGCTGACCAGTTCGCCAAATGCCCAGACCCGAACACCGCTGCCGATGCGATGATTGAGAACTGCTGGCAGGGCTTCAAACCGGAATGGTTGCAGAACCGTCAGCATGCGCCGCGCCGCGATAGTCAGCCAGCCAATCGCAAACTTTCCCACACTGAAATCTGGGCAGATGCCCTCCGCGAAGAAGGGATTTTCCCGAATGAACCAGATAGCCACAGCTCAAACATACTCGATGAAGGTTACAGAAACCGACATCAAGAAAGCAATGTACATCCTCTCCGCATTGCCAACGCGCGATCCTATTGATCGAAACCTGATCCAGATTGTTTATCTCAAAGCCCTTGATGGCGTGACGATCCACAGCTTGGAAGTTGCCACTAATAATTTCAACAGCGGTCACTCTCACGTCGACCATACGTTCATGCCTTCGCAAGCAGAGCTTCGCAAAGAGTGCGATTTGGTTCAACGGAAATTTGCTGAGGAGCGAGCTAGGAAATTAGATCCTCACCGCCAGCGCAGTGAAAACGAGCAGCAACGGTTGCGCCATGAGGCAACAAAGACACCAGAGGCGCGCGCGCGAGTTGCGGCCATGCTGGCACGGTTCAACCAAGCCCATGACGAAGCGAAGGCATCTGAACGCCAATCAGGGATCACAGAAACACCTGACCAAGTGCGTGACCGGCTTATCGGCCAAATTGGCGAAGCCGCCTTCAACAAAATTCCAGACCTTCCGGTCAGAGACACATTCAAACAGGTAGGGGCAGCGAGATGAGTGAGCCTCACAAAAGCTGGAGCGATGAAGACAAAGCGCAAGTCGCCAAGATGATGGTCGAAGGGCTTTCGTTTTCAAAAATTGCTGGCGTGTTCAACGTGACTAAAAATGCAGTCATAGGACTGGTTAAGCGGAACCCAGAACTTGAGGCGGTGAACTCAAAAAGGCAGGCGAGTAAGCCTGCCGCCAAAACCGCCGACGAAATCAAAGATTATCGCGCTGCTAAAGCCCGTGAATATCGCGAGGCCAAGCGCAAAGCCAAAACTGAAAACGCGATAATCGTGAAGGTCGAGCCGAAGCAAAAATCGCAAAAGCCAATCCCATTCCCGACAAGGCGCAACGAAGATTTTCAGACTGTTGGTCGACCTCTTGTGGAGCTTAGCAGCTTTGATTGCCGGTGGGCAGTGAATGATGCCGGCAAGGGTGAGGAGCACCTGTTTTGCGGATCACGCGTAAATATCGGCAGTAGATATTGCGCCTATCACAAAGCCAAAGCTTTCGGGCATGGGACACCATCAGAACGCGCCGCCATTAATATTCTCAAGAAACACGCAGCATAAGGATCAGACCATGAGTGACGACATTACAGGCGACAGCGCACAGGCAATAGCTGTTGGGCAGTTACGTGCTTTCATCGAGCGTATTGAACGCCTTGAAGAAGAAAAGACCACGATCAGCGATGACATCAAGGAAGTGTTCGCGGAGCTCAAAGGCTCAGGCTTTGACACCAAGGCTGTTCGCGCAATCATCCGAGCTCGTAAAAAAGAAGCACACGAGCGTCAGGAAGAAGAAGCGATGATCCAGCTTTATATGGACGCATTGGGAATGAGTTAACGCTGCAGACGTGTGCAGTCATTCTCTTTCGTACGGCTCTTCGTAAATCCAGGGCGCTGAGTTTAGAGGTGCATAACTATGTAGCCAATTGAGAGTTTCAGCATATCGTTCAGCCTCGACCTCAATTAATGCACCATACTTGACGCCACCAACAAAAGCCTCCTCACCAGTCAGGCAATCCATAACGATCCAGTCGTCACCTGACAAATGCCACTTCATAAAACGCTGCATACGCACTCGTTTACCCCTCAGATGATGTGGCAACAAGTTTCAATATTAGCAGTAGTTTATAGAGTTACAATAGATATTCAGCGCAGGGAAATACATATGGCGGCACCATCAAAAGAACAGCGAAAAGCAATCTCTCGCGGCGAGGTGGGAACCCTCAAATCCGATATTCGGGTGCATCGCGTTCCAAATCCGTTTTATTCACCGGATCACTCAGGCGAGAGCTGGAACCCACCAAAGATCAAGGCTTATGTGAATATCAAAGAGAGTGCTGTTGGCACTCTCTATTCGCGTGGTCATATCAATGATGCACAATGGGCGGCTGCCGGCCGGTTCCGTCATTATTGGGAGCGGTCGGGTGCTAAAGGCACGGTTGCTATAGATTATGGCCGTGAGCAGGTGGACGGCGGTAAAGGCATTGATCCGCTGCCGGACAGCATGATTGATGCGGTACAGCGGTTGAATGAATGCAAGCCTGTTCTTGGCCGTAAAGCCTTTGACCTGATGATTAAGGTCGTCGGGCAGGGAATGGAGATTACAGACATCGCAATCACACAACGCGAAAAGACCACCTATAGTGATTATATCAAGGACGGTTTAGACGCGCTGGCTGTGCATTGGGGGTATAAAACACAATAGGCTGTTGCCCGCTTAAGCGGAATATACTATATTTTGTATTGTGGTGATTTGCGTTTAACGCGAAATCCGATTTGAGAGGCAGCTTAAAGGCTGCCTTTTTTGATTCAAGAACAGTTTCAACTATTCCTACTGCAATAAGAAGAACTTAAGAAATACCCATTAACCTGCACATTGGTGTAAGGTTGGGGGTGTTATGAGTATTAGTACAATTAATGTTGATGGGATTGTCTATAAAGTTGTCCGCTCAGGGGCGGCGACTCTGCCCGCTAAAACTAAATCATTTTCTTTTGATATAGATGGTTTATCTTATGTCTTTGAGTTCGGTGCTCAAGATTACGATGGCCGGCCAGATGTAGTCCAAGTCGCAAAAACTGAGAAATCATTACATCTTCAGTTAATTAACTTTATGAGTCGTTTTGGTGCGTCGTGGCAATCAACAATTGGTACGCTTAATGAAAAAACATTATCTTTAGCATTAGTCCTACATTCTATTGGTACTGGCGAAAGTATGCAATGGAGCATCTCATATTCATTTCTGGTTAAAGGTGAATGAATATGAGCAGCACCTCAGATATACCGAAAAATGCAGCGGCGGCTAAAGCTCATTATGAGGATAAGCACAAGGAGCGTGGCATGCTGGGGAAATTTTTTGGAGGCAAAGAGCACGCCCCGACTAATATAGCTGGTTTTCTCTTGTTGTTGAGTATAGTCGCAGTAATTTTTCTTCTATGGCTTTCAGCAGCGTACCCTAATGCAAGATTATCGGAGGCAATTGTTAGTTTTTTCACGGTCATCACAACAACAATTGGCTTCATCTTTGGTCGACAAACATCAGAGTGAATAATACTAGTAAACATCAGCCCCGCTCCGGCGGGGTTTTTTATTGTCCAGAATCATCCCCATGAAAGGAAGAATGATGAGTAAAGATGAAGCGGCTATTGAAAATGAAATCCAGAGTAGAGGTTTGAATGCTCCGCGACTGACGCCACAGCATATTGATGACCAGATCATCAGCGCTGATTACCACGTATTCACCGGCACCACAGTTACTGTTTGCTGCCTTACCTTGCGCAATGGTTTTACTGTGATTGGTGAGAGTGCTTGCGCCAGTCCTGAAAACTTCGATGCAGACCTTGGGCGTAAGATTGCTTTCGATAATGCACGAAATAAAATCTGGGCATTTGAGGGCTACAGCTTGCGCGATATATTATCCGGACGGGCACAGAGATTTGTGTAATGCCGGCTTCACCCCGCCGTTCCTCGCGGTTCGATCCCATGAGGCGGAACCATATTTTATGATATTCAGTGGTCGTTTTTGCTATTCAGTTAAATAAACAATTGAAAAAATTGCGTTTAATATAATTAATGCTGTGGTTATATATATTGATTTTGTTGTTATTGAGCTGCTGCGCTGCAATGATCTTTGGCATTCATCTTCTATAGGATGTGGAGTTGAATGATTTGTTTGATTTTCATTATTTGAATGATGCATAATCAACCTTCCAAAGTAATAAAAATTACCCCGTGAATTTATATATTACTAATATAACCTTCTTAAGTAAATATGTATGAAATTCTTGGTGCCCCGCTTAGTGCGGGGTTTTTTATTGTCCAAACTTGGAGAGTGTGAATGCATACTCACAGAAATTTAGCTGACAGTCTAAGCGCTTCTCAGATTGGCTCCATTGGCGAGGCAATGGGTTTTGTAAAAGATAAGCACTCTGAAGCCGATGAGATCAGTTGTTTAATTGAAGATGCTCGCTTTCTTTCTGAGAAAGTTGTTGGGATTATAGCGGCAATTGTTGGTGGTGCTCCCTCCGCCGGTTGCAGCAAAGACCAGAATGTAATGGCATCGGGTGTTCTGAACCAGCTGGCCGACCGGTCACGACATGTGCGTAGTGATATTAAATGCGCAGGGGAAGAGCTTGATCGTTTGGCGCGGGCTTTTGGTGTGTGATTGTAATGTCCTTCCTCGAATTCACCTTTCAATCATTCTGGCACTTTAGCGGTATAGTCATTCTCATGTGGATGGCTCTCGCTGGCATTGCATGGATTGCAGCCGCAGTAAGGGGTAAGTGATGGCAGTTAAATACACACGCAACAATCGTGACATCGAAATCGGATTTTCAGGTTGGCATGCTACGCTGATGATCTGTGTCGTGTTCATCCTCGGTATTGCTTTTGGCTGGAGCCTATAAGGTGAACGCATGAGCATCCCACCAGATCGCGTAAAACAGATTGCTGATAAGGCTGAGGCAAGAGCAGGGCAGCAACCAAGGCGCGGCAGGCCAACAGAATATACAGAAGCCTTAGCCTCATACATTTGCATGGAGTTGGCATCAGGTAGCTCATTGCGATCAATATGCACTGCCGAGGATATGCCAGCTGAAAGCACGGTTAGACTTTGGGTAACAGAAAATCGTAATGGATTTTCTGCGCAATACGCACGTGCGCGCGATGCTCAAATGGATGCGATGGCTGAAGATATCTTGTCGATCGCAGATGAAGAGAACGAAGAAGACACGCAACGTGCCAAACTTCGCATCGATACGCGCAAATGGCTCATGTCAAAGATGGCGCCTAAAAAATACGGCGACAAGGTAATGAATGAGCATTCTGGTCCCGATGGTGGGCCAATTCCTGTGAGACGCTTTGAGGTTGAATTTGTCGAGCAATCTAAAACATCGGATACGGATACCTGAGGTATTCAGGCCGCTCTTTCGTTCTGGCGCTCGTTACTATGGAGCATGGGGTGGTCGCGGCTCAGGTAAATCCCATGCATTCGCAACCCGTCTTGTGCTTGAGTGTGCAAACCAGCAAATCCGTGCTGTGTGTCTTCGTGAAGTGCAGAACTCAATCAAGGATTCCGTTAAGCAGCTGATTGAGGATAAGATTGCTGAATATGGCCTTCTTGATGACTTTGATATCACTGATCAGGAAATACGCGGGCCAAATGACAGTCTGATAATCTTCCGTGGCTTAAAGAGCCATAATGCTGCATCCATCAAATCGCTGGAGGGTTTCAACCGCGCGTGGGTAGAAGAAGCGCAGACGGTATCCCAGAAATCTCTTGATTTGCTCATTCCTACACTTCGCGCTGCCGGTTCTGAATTGTGGTTCTCATGGAACCCTGACCAGCCGACAGATCCGATTGATAAGCTTTTACGCAACTCAGCGAATGACAATGCTGTTGTGGTTCGCGCAAATTACTCAGACAATCCGTTTTTCCCTTCCGCTCTCCGCGAGGATATGGAGCGCGATAAACGTGCTGATCCTGCAAAATATGCTCATGTCTGGCTCGGTGAGTATCAGACGCTTGCCGATATGCAATTCATCTCATGGGATGATGTGAACGCGGCGCAGCAACGACAGTTTCGACGCGGTGCAAAGCCGGTTTTGTTCGGCATCGATGTTGCGCGATTTGGTGATGACCGGTCAGTGCTGGCAATCCGTGAAGGCGATGTTCTCACAGACCTGATGAAATGGGAACGATTGGATACGCAGCAACTATCCGGCTATATCGTTGAAGTTGCCCGCAGCAGAGGCCCACAGGCGATATTCGTTGATGGCGTCGGCGTTGGTGGCGGTGTTGTTGACCGGTTGCGTGTTCTCGGCCTCAATGTGATCGAGGTAAATGGCGGTGCGAAAGCAGGGCAGGACAACCGCTATTACAATAAACGCGCTGAGATGTGGGGGCGTATGCGGGAATGGTTACGTGAGCGTGGCGTTCTACATAGTTCGGATATTGATCTCGCCGCTGAATTAACGGGGCCACAATACAAATTTGATCCTTCCAACCGCATTATGCTGGAAAAGAAGGATGATATGAAGAAGCGAGGGCTACGTTCGCCTGATCTGGCTGACGCATTGTCACTCACATTCGCGGAGCCTGTGGCAGCGCCACATCAAAACGTGGGCTATTATGAGCCTCAGTTCGTAGCCGCTGACGAAAACATACTGGATAACTGGTGAAAATCGAAATCAGAGCCGGAACGCTGCGAGACATTTGTTTCGTGGCGGCAAACCTGCGTGAGCAAGACCGGCGCGAGATATTCGCAACTGCGCTGCTGGAAAGCGGCACACAGGCAGGCGCAACGTCTTATCTCTCATCGCCTAACTGGTGCTGGACTGCTTGGATTGATGAGCAACCGGTCGCTGCCTTTGGTGTATCCATTGGCAATTACATATATCAGCCGCATCTGCGATATGCGTGGGCTTACGGCACGGATAAGTTCAAGCGGGCAACGCCTGCAATCACACGATTTTGCTTAAATGAATGGCCTGAGCGGTTAATCGCTGAGGGCGTAACGCGCGTTGAGATCAGATCAATAGCTGATCATGACCTCGCGCATAAATGGTTATCCAGCATCAGAGCGCGAAAAGAAGCTGACATGCTAAATTATGGCGTGAATGGTGAGGCTTTCGAGCTTTGGGCGTGGTTGAAAGAGGACTGGCAAGATGTGCTTTAAACCTGATACCCCGAAAATCCCTGATGCACCGGCAGTGCCTGACGCGGATGCAGAGGCAGCAAAGTCTCGTCGTGCCAATGAAATGGCCGCTGCAGAGCAACAGCAGGGACGTGCAGCAACAATCATTACCACGCCGCTCGGTGCGCAGGATTACGGTAAGAACCTGAAGCGCACAACAATCGGCGGTATGTAATATGGGTATTGCTGACGACATCATGCGTATGCAGCAGCAAATGGCTGTTGAGCGCTATTATTGGGAAGCCACATGGCGCGATGTTGTCACTCTGTGCATGCCTTATGCCTCCCATAAATACGAATTGAACGGGATGAACATTGCTTCATCGCTGACCGGTACAGCGCAACAACCGCAAGCAGCTCAGCGGAGCAAAGAAATATTCGATGCAACCGCAGCATGGTCTCTTGACCGGTTGAATGCTGGAATGGAAAGCCTGATTGCACCGCGTGCCCAGAAATGGCACGCGTTCTCGCTTGATGATCCGTTTTCACCAGATCCGACTGATCTTGAAGAGGAATGGCTTGACCGGCTGCGGGATTACCATTTCACAGCGCGGTATGATGCGAAGAGCAATTTCGCGCTGGCTAATCAGAAGGCAATTCGCGGGGCGTGCGGACTTGGCACAGGTGTTCTGTATCTGGAAGAGAATATCGGCCGCCGTGGCATTGATACGGTCAAAGTACCGTTTTTCTACCGCTCTATACCGGTGGTTGAAACATATCTGGGCATTGATGCTTACGACGATGTTGATAAGTGTATCCGCGTCTTTGAACTGACAGCGCGGGCTGCTGAGGGCTATTTCTCACAAGAAGGCGACAGCCTGCCGGAAAAGGTGAAATCCGCTCTCACCAACAAACCAGACCAGCCATTCACGTTCATTCATTGTGTTATGCCGCGTGAGGAAGCAGGAGAGCATAAAGACAAGCGTCGTCATCAGCCATATGCCTCATTCTGGTTAGAGGTTGAAAGCCGTCATCTGATCCGGTCGAGCGGCTTCTTCACATTCCCGTATCAGGTGATGTGGTGGGATCAGACGGACGGTTCGCCTTATGGCCAGTCTCCTGTCATGGCTGCGCTCTCTGAAATCAAAATGCTGCAGGTGATGGGCAAGACTGTTGCTCAAGTCTCGCAGCAGATGATTAAACCGCCGATGGCAACTATGCGGGGTATTTATAATCAGCGTCTCAATCTGAATGCTGGGGCAGTTAATGCCGGTATGCTGGATGAACAGGGGCGCTTGCTGGCACAGCCAATTATTCAGGCGCAAAACCCGACATTTGCCGAGCGATTGATCGAAGCCAAACGCCTGTCCGTCCGTGAGAGCATGTACATTAACCTTTTCCAGACAATGGTTGATAACCCTCAGATGACAGCGACCGAGGCATTGCTACGGGCGAATGAGAAGGGTGAATTGCTCGGCCCTGCTGGTGCAAAGATAGAAACCGGCATTGCTGGTGCAATTGATCGTGAGGTTGATATCGTTCAGCGAAAGGGCGCGTTTGAACAAGGCTCACCGCTTGAACCGCCTTCATCTGTTGGTGGCAAGAATGTCGGTGTGAAATTCACCGGCCCTCTGGCTCGTATGCGCCGCATGGCAGAAATGCAGGGCATCGAACGTGTTTTGCAAATGGCAACTGTTGTTGGGGAATACGATCGTTCAACGCTAATGAAAATCGATGGTGACGAAACGCTCGAACTAACCCGTGAAATCAACGGCGCACCACGTAAGATGTTCAAACGTGATGAGGAAGTGGCTGAGCAGCGCCAAGCAATGGCACAGCAGCAGGAAAGCCAAGCAGCTCTTGCCATGATGCAGGGAGCTGCAACCGCCGCCAAGGATGCAACGCCAGCGATGCAGGCGATGGCGCAAGCTAACGGGATGATGCCAGGATGACGTGGCGCAACGTTTCCAAAACCCGCCAAATACTTCCGGCACAAACAGAGCAGCAACTTCATGCCGCTTATCTTGAAGTGTTCGGAAAACAGACTGAGGCGGTTGAAATTGTGCTGGCTGATCTGGCTGCGCAGACCGGTTTTTACATGGTTGAGCCGCCTGATGCCGATCTCTCACTTTATCAAGCCGGTTATAGCGCCGGTCAGCGAGCCGCCTTCGGGCGGCTTTTTCATTTCCTGTCTCTCAGTGATGAACAATTGAGAGCTTTGGAAGAAGCCGCTCGCGCAGAAGCCGAGCACCTCTAAACAAGGATAATCATTATGGCAGACGAGAATGGGCAGGTGGAAACACCTACAACCGCTCCGAACGCAACCGTTGTTACTGATCAAGGGTCAAATGGTAACAGCGTTGACTGGGTGGCTGGCCTTCAACACGAAGATAACCGCACTTTAGTCGAAGCGAAGCAGTGGAAGACGGCAGATGATGCGATCCGTTCGTATCGTGAGCTGGAAACCCACGCAAGCAAGGCCTTGAAAGTGCCAGAGGCAGATGCCTCGGCTGATGATTGGAATGCGTTCTACGGCAAGTTAGGACGACCTGAAACGCCGGATAAGTATGAGCTTAAGCTCAATACTGATGCTGTGCCGGAAGGTTTCCCTTATGACGAAAAGAGCGCGATTGAATTCCGTACATGGGCGCATGAAGCCGGTTTAACGCCTGCGCAAGCCCAGACATTGCATGACAAATTCGTTGGGATGCAAGCCGGAGGATTTACCGCTGCGCGCGATGCCATGGCAAAAGCCGAAGGCGATACCCATCGGGAAATCGTTATGCAGTGGGGCGATCCGGATACTGACGGCTACAAGCAGAACCTCGAATACACGAGCCGAGCTATTGGCCAGTTGGGTCTGAAGGATGAGCTTACCCGCCTTGGGGCTTTGTCGGTCGATGGTGCTGTACTCAGCCCGAAGATCGCCTTTGCGCTCTCCAAAGTTGGCAAGGAAATGTACGGCGAGGACACAACTTTTCTCAATGCCGGTGGCACAATCAGCAATCCATTCTCAGCCGAGCATGAAAACCTGACACAACAGGGGCAGCTCGTTCGTGACGATCCGTCAAAAGCCAGATCACTAATCCGTGCAGCAGGTGGTAACCCTGCTGATTACGGACTGTAAGTGACGGCAGCCATTCAGGAAAGGTTATAGCAATGGCTACTACCCGCATTTCGGACGTTATCGTCCCAGAAGTTTTCTATCCATACATGATCAAGCGCACAAAACAGCGTGGTGCAATCTTCCAGTCCGGTATTCTTCGGAACGATGCCAATATGGCTAAATTCCTGATCGGTGGGGGCAAGACGTCGAACGTGCCTTTTTGGCGTGATCTGACCGATGTTGATAGTGATATTGGTTCTGATGATCCGACACAGCTCAGCGTTCCGGGCAAAATCGAAGCCGGTAAAGATGTGGCAGCTCGTCATGTTCGCACCAAGTCGTGGTCATCTATGCGTCTGTCTGGTGTATTGGCCGGTGATGACCCAATGAAGGCAATTGGTAATCTTGTCTCAGACTGGTGGATCCGCAATCTGAATACGCTGTTGGTTGCCTCGCTCCATGGTGTGTATCTGGACAATGTGGCCAACGATTCCGGTGATATGGTCAACAATATCGGGATCACAACCGGCACACCAACAGACGCAAATCTGATTTCTGCTGAAGCTATCCTTGATACAAAGCAGACAATGGGTGATGCGGCGGAAGATTTGTCGACGCTGATTATGCACTCGGCAATTTACACCCGTTTGCAGAAACAGAACCTCATCGACTTTATCCCTGATGCGCGCGGCGAAGTTCGCTTCCCTACATATCTCGGCTATCGCGTTGTTGTGTCTGATACTGCAAAAATCATCAGCAACGGTACGGGCAACCCAACCAGCTATGTGACATATCTGTTGGGGAATGAAGCAATCTGCTTCAACGAACAGGCGATGAGCACAAGTCCGAATATCGAAATTGACCGCAAGCCTGAACAGGGTAACGGCGTTGGCGGTGATATTCTTTATACGCGCCGTCAGTTTGTACTGCACCCTTACGGCATCAAGTGGACGGATGCCAGTGTGGCGGGAGAGTTCCCGACAACCGCCGAAATGGCAACGGCTGCGAATTGGGGTCGCGTTTATCCAGAGCGCAAGCAGATTCCGATCAGCTTCCTCGTCACCAACGGCTAATCGAACTGGAGGGCAATTGCCCTCCTTTTCTTTTTGGAGATTTCCATGAGCAAAGATATCGAGCCTCATCGTGAAAAGACACTGCACGAATTAAATTTGGAGCAGCGCGAAATCGACCGTTCTATTCGTGAAACGAATATCGAGGCGGCTAATGCAGCAGGCAAAGCCACTCTCGATGTTTTGAATAGACACAGACCAGACGGTAAGCGCATGCAGAAACCCGTCCGTGCACCGGTGACGGAATAGTGCAATGGCGGCATATAGCCCTTCGTTATCATGGTGGTATCTGAAAAAGCAGAAGCAGCGTCGTGACGCACAGCAGGACCAGCCGCCACCGCCTCCTGAACAAGAGCCGGAAGGTGAGGAAGAATGACCCCCACTGATATCTGCAATCAGGCTCTCGACATTCTCAAAGAGGCTGAGATTACCAGTCTTGAGAATGATAATCGGCCAATTGTTCGCTGGATGAAGCGCAACTTTGATACATCACGAGATAGCTTGCTCTCTCGTTATGATTGGAATTTCGCTCTTCAGCGTGTCGCACTGGCTGCCGATACGGTTGCGCCTGCGTTTGGCTGGCAACGTGCTTTTACAGTTCCGCACGACTGCCTGAGAGTGCTGCCGGTAACAGCTTGCGGAAAGTCAGAAGGCACACCGATCCGTCATGAGGTTGAAGGCTCTCGGATTCTCACAGATGCGCAAGGCCCGCTCAAGGTTCGGTATGTTCGACGTACCGAGGATTATGATCGGTATCCAGCCGCATTTGTTGAGGCGCTGGCAGCATACATTGCGATGAAATGCGGCCACTGGGTCACTGGGAAAGTGTCCTATGTGCAAGTAGCCCAAGGCCTCTACCGTGAAGCGATTGATGCAGCATGGCGCATAGATGCAATAGAAGGCACCAGTCCGCGTGCCGCTGATGATGATTGGGTGGCACAGCGCTAATGGCTTATTATTCACATACGGCTACATTTGATAAAGGCTGGACGACCCCACTTCTAGGGTCTCGGTCTGACGTTGATTTCTGGCTATCGTCACTGTCGTACTGTGTGAATTTTAATGTACTGACACATGGCGGGCTTCGTCGCCGGTCTGGTACGGTATTTATTGCAGAAGTAGCAGACAGCAACCAGTTAACGCGATTGCTACCATTCCGTTTTTCAGAAGAACAAGCATATGTCCTTGCGCTAAACGGAAACGGGACGATGCGCTTCCTGTCTGAAAGAGCACAGTTATATTCTGGCGCTTCTCCGTATACCATTTCGCATCCTTATTCCGCATCGAGCCTGCAAAGATTGAGCTACGATCAGTTCAATGATGCTGCATATTTTGCCCACAAAGATGTAAGCCCGAAAAAACTGCTCCGCGCCGGTGATGTGAACTGGTCAATGGAGGATGTCGTTTTCAATGACGGCCCATGCATGGACAAAGAAAACGTCTCTACAACTCTGCGCCCGGGAGGTGATGGTGGCGTTAATATTGTGGGACACAGTTCTAGCACCAATACAGGGACAGGATTCCAACAGTTTGATCTGGCAAGTCCGGAAGCCGTTGATAATTACTGGGTAACAGGGGCAAACTCAGAATTCATGTATGACAGTCCGAATGGCTGGGAATTCCAAGGGTGGGACGGTACTGACTGGGTCGTGTTGCATGTCGTTGAGGGCGAAAGCGGCTGGTCACGCCGTGGACGACATTATTTTGAAACCGACAACAAGCGAGCATTTTCAAAGTATCGTTTCAATTGGATGGGGCCGCAGGGAAATGATTCAACTGAACTGCGTTGGGGTGATATTGGCCTTCATCGGTTGGCAACTGAACAGGTACCAACAACGCTAACTGCATCATCAACAGCCGGTATCAATAACGGTAATGGATTCCAGGCCACAGATGTAGGGCGCACAATTCGGTATGTCGGGCCATCGGCAAGGTGGCAGTGGGCAAAAATTACAGGCTATATTTCAGCAACACAGGTTTTAGTCCAACTGTACGGACATAAGCTGCTCAACACTGCCCCGATTGCATCATGGCGTATGGGATCATTTTCACCGTCCTCCGGCTGGCCAGCCTGTGTCAGGCTGTTCAATGAGCGTTTGATGTGGGCGAGGACAGATAGTCAGCCGGTGACGGTATTCGGCTCCAAGCAAGGTGTCTTTGATGATTATGGATTGAGTGAACCAAATGTAGAAACCGATGGTTTAGCTATTACACTACTCTCATCAAATCAGAATGAAATCCTATGGTTGGCCGACGACGAGGATTTGGTAACAGGCTCAGCAGGTCAAATTCGAACCGTTGGCCCCGCTGATCTGAATAAAACATTCTCGGCGGTGAATATATCTCAGCGCAAAGGCCCTACAAGTGGTGCTGCAGCTCTCAAGCCTCTGTCGATTGGTGGCGTTACAATTTATGCCGGTGTAGGCGCGACGAAGATACGTGAACTCGTTTTGGGTGACCAAAACCGGTATGTTGCACCGGAATTATCTCTGCTTGGGGAGCATCTGTTTAAAAGCGGGATAATCGACTGGGGGTATTGTGAGCGTCCTGACCCGCAAATTTACTGTGCGATGGCAGACGGCTCTCTCGTTTCCGTCACTTATGACAGGGAGCAGAAAGTTGTCGGTTTTGCAAAACATGAAATCTCTGGCGGCGTCGTTGAAAGCTTAGCAATTATTCCGGGGGAGGAAGAGGGCTTTGACGATGTTTATCTCTGCGTCCGCCGGTTAATCAATGGACAGCTAAAGCGCTACATCGAAGTTCTTGAGCGACCGTTTGATGGTGACATTGATACTGTCGAAAACGCATTTCACGTCGATTGCGGGGCCAAGTATAGCGGTACTGAGATCAGTGTAATCACCGGACTTGGACACCTTGAGGGTGAAGCAGTTGTGGCTCTGGCTGATGGCAGCGTGGTCAAAGACTTGCAGGTTGTAGGCGGGAGCGTAACGCTTCCTTTTCCCGCTGCGAAAATTAGCATTGGCCTTAAATTTCAAAGTCGAGCGATCACGCAGCCTGTAGCAGGACCTCAACAAGATGGCACACTATTCGGTCGTAACCGCACTATCATTGCGGCAAGCATAGAT
The DNA here is from genome assembly GCF_030376605.1 of Pseudochrobactrum sp. sp1633. Lineage (GTDB taxonomy): Bacteria > Pseudomonadota > Alphaproteobacteria > Rhizobiales > Rhizobiaceae > Pseudochrobactrum. The sequence goes on from NZ_JARRAE010000010.1 coordinate 145,788, forward strand.
GTTTTGAACTCAGGCGCGGCAAAAGTCGGAGCAGCTGGCGGTGAGAATTGGCAGTCGAGTTTACATGAACAGCTGCTGAAAACAGGTGATAGCCTTTTCGGAAGCGCGATTGAACTCCATACGGGCTTTGTGCCTTGCGACTTATCCGGATCATGGATGGAGGGTGGGGGCAAACTTATCTTTGAAACAGATGAGCCGCTGCCTTTGCTCGTCCGATCTTTGGTCTTGCAATTGGAGAGTACCCCTTAATGTGCTTCGACCCACTCTCAATGACGCTCATAGGTGCAGGTGTCTCCATGGCGGGACAGGTAGCCGGAGCCAGCGCGCAATCTGCCTCATATAAATCACAAGCAGCATATGCTGACCGTCAGGCGCAAATGGCAGCGGAGAAGGGGAACTATGATGCGAACCTTCAAAGCCGCTCCAGTGACCGGCAACTCGCATCTATGCGGGGGCAATATCTATCAAGCGGTATCGCGCTTTCCGGCTCCGCGATAGATGTGCTGCAGGACAGCGCAACTGAGGCAAGCCTAGATGAGCAGGCTATTCGCTACGGCGCTCAGGTACAAAGCGACAATTACCGGTTCCAATCAGGTCTCGCTCGGTCAAATGCAAAGAGCGCGATGACTGGCGGGTATATGGGGGCATTAGCGACCGGTGTTAATGCTTTCACAGGAGTAAGCCAGACGAACCAGCAGCGCACAATGATTTCAAATCCTTATACTCAATATCAACGTGCTCGTAGTGGCGCGATCCAAGGTATGTTTTAATGGTTCAAATCCGTCCGATTGAAGCTGGCCGTACCATTGATATTGGCGGCATTCCTGACACACGCGTAGATAACAGCATTGGTCAGGGCTTGGCGCAGGTTGGTAACGCAATCAACAATCATGCAGACATGCAGAACCAGATGGCTTTGCGTCGTCAGCAGATGGAGCAGCAGGTTGATGATTTTGCTACCAATCAAGCTTTTCAGCGCTGGCAGGATGATAATGCATTAGATTTCGCTAAGCAGCAGGAAGGCATGGCCCCTTCAGGTAAAGGGTTCACTGATAATGTGTCGGGCATCTATACCAAGCGGTCAGAAGCATTTTTGAAATCTGTACCGGTCAGCCTCAAACCCAAATTTGCTGAGCTGGTTTCCACTGCACGAAACCAATGGATTGACAAAGGAGCGGCTGCAGAAATCGATCAGCGAAATAACTGGTATCGCACAAGTATTACAGAGCGCCAGCAGACACTGCAAAATCAGGTTTTTAACGATCCGGCCATGTTTGATGCGGCAAAGCAGGATGCCCACCGTACTATCGATGCTTCTGGCTTGTCACCAACTGAAAAAGAAAAGCTTAAAAAACAGGCTGACGAAATGTTTTCGCTGACCATTGGTGAGCGGGAAGTGCGTGAAGCTCAGGCAAATCCTGCTTCAATTACTGGTGCAGCTGATCGGCTTGGGGTGCCTGCAGTAGGTAGCGATGCGATTGGTGTTGTGGTCGGGAAAATCATCGGTGTTGAAAGCGGTGGCAATGCCAAGGCAAAAAATCCGAACTCATCAGCAGCCGGTCTGGGGCAGTTCATTGATAGCACATGGCTCAATATGGTGCGTAAATACCGCCCAGATATTGCCGGCGGAAAATCTAATGCGGAACTCATTGCCCTAAAAACAAACCCGCAACTCTCCCGCGAGATGACAACAGCCTATACACGGGAAAACGCTCAATTTCTTGCAAATCAAGGCATTCAGCAAACCCCAGGGAATATTTACCTTGCCCATTTTCTGGGGCCACGCGGCGCTGCTCAAGTTCTTAAGGCTGATCCGAATGCTTCAATAGAAAGTATTGTTGGGCCAGCGGTTGTTCAGGCGAATGGTTTTCTCCGAGGTAAGTCTGCCGGTGATGTAGCCGCATGGTCAGCAGGCAAGATGGGAGGCAAAGCCTCTTCGGCGGGGCAGACACCTGCTGATCCGCGCTTTGCTAATTTGTCGCTGTCTCAACGTCTATCACTATATGATCAAATGAATGCCGCCGCACAGCGGGGGCAGACAGCTATCGATGCGCAGGCAACCGCCACCTACAATAGCGAGAAAGGTGCTTTGCAGCTTGGTATCCAGACGGGTGAAATTTCCAGCGCCCAGCAAATCTTATCGAGCCGGATGAATGATAGCGATAAAGCTACGCTTCTGTCGGCTTTGCGATCCCGTCAGGGCGATCAGGTTATGACAGCTCAGGCGATGGCTGACTTCCAGAATGGTGTGCTCAGCCTTGATCCGTACTCGTCGGATGGAAAGAAGAAGGTGGATGCAATTGGCGGGGTTATCAATCAGGCTGTTGCGCCGGAGAATAGACAGGCAGCGCTTGAATCATTGGTGGTTCAGTCTGGCACAGTGCCGCAATCAACGATGAACCAACTCCGCGCCGGAGCAGAAAGTCAGGTTCCTGCCGAGGTCGAAACCGCTTTACAAGCAGCCTCACGATTTTCACAGATCAATCCGTCTGCACTTAGTCGCCGTGACGGCGGGAGTGCAGTTCAGAAGAAAGTTGATGACTTTGACTATTATGTAAATACGCTTAATCTGTCGTCGTCTGATGCAGCGCGGCGCATCGCTGAGCAGAATGATCCGAATAAAATTCGTGAGCGTAAAGCATTAGAACCAGCTGCCAAAGAGTTCAGGAAGCAGATCGAGAACACGGATATTGGCGCAATTTTCGATGATAGCTGGTTGCCTTTCAATGACCCGAAATTAGGTTTCAACGAGCAGCAAGCTGCGGGGATTGCGGCTGATTATCTAGCGATTGCAGAAGAGCAGTTTTACGCATCTGGCGGCAATCCGGAACTTGCAAAGAATCGCGCCGATGCTGAAATGAAGCGGTTGTACGGGACAACAGAAATCACTGGCACGAAGTCCGTGATGAAATACCCGCCGGAAAAATTCTGGCCAGCAAAGCCAAATGACGGCGACCCGTATGGATATGTGAAAGATCAGCTTATCAATGATCTGGCGCAGGCATTTCCGAATGATCAATTGCTCAATCCAACAAAGGGGAATGATGGCTATCGCGGGTTAGTTGAAGGGCGCGAAGTTTTTATCCGTAATGAAGGCGGGCTGACGGAATATCGCACAATGACACGCGATAGCATCATGAGCCGTATTGTACTGGTATCAACACCTGAAACCGGCTCAGAAGTGAAATCCAATCAATTGCCCGGCTACGCCGTTCTTTACAAGGATGAGCAGGGAAATTTGCAAACCCTTTATGGCAAACAATGGCGACCAGACTTGTCTGTTGTGTCAGCTGCAGCACGAAAACAACAAGATAAGCGACTTGAAACAGCTGCGCGAAATCAAGTCAGCGGCCTCGAAATGGCTGAGTATATGAACGGCGGTGATATCCCAATGGGTGCAAGTTCTGCATGGGATAATCCGGAGGCACAGCAAGTTTTACCTCAGCCAACAGTTCCTAATATTCCTGTGCCGGCAAGCCAAACGCCGACTGTGAAATCCGGTCTTGATCAGCAGCGCACTCAACTATTCCAAAACGCTAAAGCTAGCGGTTTACTGAATGCAGGTGGGAACTGATGCCTTTTTATGAACCTGCAGTTCGTGTGCAAAATCTGACAAATGTTGCGCCTGCTGATGTACCGCAAGACCCGACCATGGGCGAGACAATGGCAGCAGCCTTTCGTTCGGATAACATGGTCACATCTTATATCACTTCGCGAGGCATGTCAGACCCTTACGAAATTGAACAAGGCTTCAATGCCATCGATTATGTCAAGGATGATCCGGATTTTGCACCATATGTGGAACGCTTCTCAGGCGTGTTTAATCAGAGAGCGGCGGACGCGTTGAAAATCCAAATTCAACGCGAAGTCTCGGATCGCAGAACTCTGGATGCTGCTGGCATCCACGGTACAATTGCTTCACTAGCTGCTGGCGTGTTTGACCTTCCAACGCTTTTACCTATTGGCGGTGGCGTGCTTGGTGCAGCAAAGAGCGCGGCCGGAACTGCGGCAGGGGCAGCAATTGGTGCTGGTATTGACGCCACTGTGTCCGAAGCTGGTTTGCAGCTGACACAGCAGACACGCACTGGCGAAGAAAGCGTCTTTAATATTGGTGGTTCAGTTCTGCTGGGTGGAGCGCTTGGAACGCTGGCAGGCCGGTATCTATCATCCACTGAGCTGTCTGGGCTTAGTCGTAAGATAGAACAGCAGAATAAAGCTTTTGAAGAAGCTGACATGGCAGTGTTTGGTGGCGGCAGCGCGCAATCAGCTGGTGCTGCGGCCGTAAACAAAGGCCCAACTGAAATTAAAGATGAAGCACTGATCAAGAAGTTCTGGGGCGTACGCTCTCAAGACCCTCTTATCCGTTCACAGCTATCAGATTTTGATGAGGCGAGATCGACTGCACGGCAGCTTGCAGAAACCCCGCTGGAATACAAAGCCAATGCTGAAGGCGTTGCGACAGAAATAGGTGGTTCTGTTGAGACCCGCATGAAGATGTGGCAGGCACCGCTGGCGGATACACTGCAACAGATCGATACAACATACGCTAAATATTTTCACAACGCACCAGATCCGACCGGATGGCAGCGCCGTCTTGCTCCTATGCGCTCCGAAATGCAGCGCATAACCGGTGGCGATAAGATGACATTCAAGCAGTTTAAAGAGGAAGTGGGGCGGGCAGCGTTTAGCGGCGATGCGCATGCTGTTCCTGAAATTGCGGAAGCGGCAAAAATCTACCGGCAGATTGATGATACAATGAAGCGAGCCGCCATTGAGGCCCGCTTGCTGCCCGAGGATATTGCCGCTGCAGGCGATGTATCGCACCTGTTTCGCATGTACAACAAAGATAAAATCGCGGCGTACAGAACTGATTTTGCGCGTATCCTGAATGATTATTTTGTGTCGAAACGAGATGCTGCAGCGCGGATCAGTGACGCTGAAAACGTCGCGAGGCAAGCTAATGTAAAGGCTGATGCAGCTGCCAAGAAGGCGGATGAATTCTCACGCCTGTCGGACGATGAGATCACAGATATCGTTGACCAGACTATAGATACAATTCTGGGTAATGCTGATGGTCGCATCCCATATGACAGCATTGTCTCGGGGCCACGTGGGCCATTGAAAGAGCGTCTTCTGCGCATTGAAAGCAAGAAGATACAGGAGTTCCTCAATACCGACATTGAAGAGGTGCTCCACGCTCAGGTGCGCACCATGTCAGCAGATATTGAACTGACCAATAAGTTCGGTTCACCGGATATGGCAGAGCAAATCCGCAAGATCAACGATGAAGCCAATCGTAAGATTGCTGCCATCGACGGTATGCTCGATAAAGAGGGGAAGGCAGCTACTCCCGAAGTGAAAGCCAAGGAACGAGCACGACTTGAGAAAGCACGTAAAAGCGCTGTGCGGGACATTGAGGGCATGCGCGACCGTATCCGTGGTCAGTATGCATTGCCATCAAATCCGGATGGCATTGTGCTTCGCGCCGGTCGCGTAGCACGTAACCTGAATTACTTGCGCTTGCTGGGAGGCATGACCCTTTCAGCCTTTCCGGATATGGCCGGTATCGTTTTTAAACATGGATTGACCTCGACTTTCCGTGATGGGTTTGTGCCGCTTGTTCGGAATATGAATCTTCTAGCCAAGGACAATCTTGTCAGAAAAGCCGGAGCGGAAGTGAAGGCCGCAGGCACAGCCCTTGATATGATCCTTGATAGTCGCGCTATGTCACTCGCTGAAATTGGCGATGACTTTGGCCGTGGCAGCAAGTTTGAACGTGCCGTTAAATCTGCCGGGACGCGATTTGGCGTGGTGTCACTCATGGCTCCGTGGAACGCCGCTATGAAGCAGTTCAGCGGTATGATCGTTATGACCAATATGCTTCATGCAACCGAAGCCATTGCCAGAGGCACTGCCACAGCAAAACAGATCAGGAAACTTGGCGCTGCTGGCATCAGCACCGATCTTGCTGAGCGAATTCATAAACAGTTTAAGAAGTATGGCGAAACACAGGACGGCGTGCTGCTGGCAAAAGCGGGAGATTGGGATGATCGTCTGGCGCGAGAAGCCTTTCGAACGGCCGTAGTGCGAGATGTTGATCGCATCATTGTAACGCCCGGGCAAGATAAGCCGCTCTGGATGAGTACAGAACTCGGCAAGACGATTGGCCAGTTTAAAAGCTTCAATGTGTCTGCCATGCAGAAAATTACCCTCTCAGCTATTCAGCAGCGCGATGCGGATACATTGGCCGGTATTGTTACAGCTCTCTCACTCGGCGCGATGACTTATATGGCCAAGCAGCTGACAGCAGAACGAGAGCTTTCAGACAATCCGATGGTTTGGGCAACCAACGCATTTGACTGGTCTGGTCTGAGCGGCTGGATGATGGATGTAAATAATATTGCTGAGAAGGCCAGCCGTGGGCGGGTAGGGTTGTCCGGTCTCACCGGTGAGCAAATGAGCCGCTATCAGTCGCGTAATGTGATTGGCGCATTCCTCGGCCCGACCCCCGATGCAGTTTCGGACATATTCCAAGTGTCAGGGTCTATCTTCGCAGGTGATACCTCAAAGGCCGATTTGCATAAGATCAGAGGCTTGCTGCCGTTTCAAAATTTGTTTTATGTTCGAGGTCTTCTGAATAAAGTTGAAGATGAAGCAGGCGATGCGATGAAACTGCCAGAGACAAGGAAAAAGTGATTGTTTTTGCTAACCCTTCTCGCCGTCCTCGCATTTTTTCCTATGATCTTTGCAGGGTTGATGACCATTTCAGCTGTCCGCAAAAAGGAATATGACTTCGCCATAAAATCAGGCGCTATCTTTATTGTATGTCTTTTGATTGTCGTCATGGCACCCAAGGGTAAACCGTATATGTCAGATGGTTGCCGATCATACGGACGCTTTGCGTCTGATTGTTAAATTCTTTTCACAATCTGAATATTTTGCCTCGCTCACGCGGGGCTTTTTTATGTGAGGCCTTAAATGGTTGTACCTGTACCAGACCAGCTTGAATTCATCTCAGATGGAAACGGCGTTACCAAAGAGTTTTCATACCCGCGCCGGTTTTTACAAAAGGATGAGATTGTTGTCGTTCTTCGGAGTGATGATGGTGCAGACACGCCGCAATACTTAAATCAGCATTACTCAATCGCTGGCAGCTCGTGGCCAAATGGCGGCGCTGTGTCTTTCTACAATGCGCCCGCTGCCGGTCTAAAAGTCGTCCGCACCCGTATGACGCAGGCCAAGCAGTCCGTTGATTTAGAGAACAAACAGAGGAATGATGCGAAGGCAGTTGAGCTTCAGCTTGATCGCCTGACAATGGCGATACAAGATCGGGACAATCGAATTTCTTTGATTGGCGATGGCCTTGTTAGGGAACGACTAGAGCGCATTGCGGCTGATTTATTAGAGAGGGTGCAGCGCATAGCTGCGGATGCGTTGGAGCGCACTGAACGCATCGCCGGAGATCGGCAGCTCCAATCCCAGATTGACGCGATTGTCCATCAGCTTAGTCAATTTGATGCTTTGGTTGCACGTGCTGAGGCTGCGGCCAGTTCGTCAGAAGCAGCTGCGCAGACAGCTCAAGACCTTGTGGAGGCTGCCGTGTCTGGGTCTATCGGGTTTCAGCCAGGGTTAGCTTATGACTTTGGATGGACTTCTGACACCAGCACATATTTTGACAGGGATTTCGGAGGTATCTCATGACAGGGGAAGAGGACATCGATGCCGGAGAGATAGCTTCAGATTCGGAGAGTTATGATTTTGGGTCTGTAACAACGCCAATGGAATATTTCGAGAATGATTTTGGAGAACTGGAATAATGGCAAAAGCAACTGTTTTACGCTTACGTCGAGGGACAACCGCTGAGCATACCTCGTTTACTGGCGCACAAAGTGAGGTAACCCATAACACCTCAACTGGCAGGCTGCATTTACACGATGGAACAACACAAGGCGGCATTCCATTAGCCAGATTGGATGAATTGCCCGAAGGTGGCGGTAGTGGGACTGTGACCTCTGTTGATCTGTCGGCACCGGATGGTTTCGACGTTTCTAGCGAGCCGGTTACTGGCTCGGGAACTCTGACATTCGCATTTGCAAACGGCTATCAGGCGTTTACGACTGCGGAGTCTGAACGACTTGAGTTGCTTGATCCCAGTAAGGTTATGCAGCTGGAAACGACTATTGATTACGGAACGCTGACAGACGCCTAATTTCGTCAATTCAACTGATCATTTTTCACCGCCCATGAGGCGGTTTTTTATTGCCCGAAAGGAATTCACATGAGCACCGAAGTACGTTGGCGTCGAGGCACCGCCGCACAGCATGAGGCATTCATTGGCGCGATGAGTGAAATTACACACGACACAACGAACAATAACCTCCGTGTGCATGACGGTACGACTGAAGGCGGGCATGCCACACTGATGGCGCGCGAAAAGGGAGCCGCAGGGGGCGTTGCTACGCTGGATGAAAACGGTCTGGTTCCTGAAAGTCAGCTTAGCAACGTTCAGGTTCCGGATAAAAGCGATTATGGCAGTATTACCGCGGTGGAGATGGCAGAAATAAAACAAGATGTGAAATATCTCCGCACTGCCGG
>NZ_JARRAE010000011.1 GCF_030376605.1 Pseudochrobactrum sp. sp1633
AAATCGAGCTCCCGATCACTTGGATCGGGCTACTTCTTTCGTTCTTAGAACCCTGCACGAATGCTCATATTTATAAACCCATATCGACTATGCGGAGCATATTCGTGCTGCCCGGTATGCCAAAAGGCACGCCCGCAGAAATGATTATACTATCACCTTGCTTGCCGAAACCTTCAGCCTCCACAATGGCACAGGCACGTTTCACAGTTTCGTCCATATCGGCCGTATCATCCGTGGTGACACAATAGAGCCCCCAGACCAGAGAAAGCCGTCGCGCAGTTTGCACAACCGGCGAAAGCGCAATAATTGGCACCGGAGGGCGCTCGCGCGCGGCACGCAACCCTGTTGTTCCCGACGAGGTGTAACAAACAATTGCAGCAAGCTGTAAAGTAACTGCGATCTGGTGTGCCGCCAGAGAAATTGCATCCGCTCCGGTCGCTTCAGGAGCAGCACCCTGCTTGTTGATAATACCCGCATAAAGCGGATCAAGCTCCACATTGCGGGCGATTGACGCCATTGTTGCGACAGCCTCAACCGGATAATCACCTGAAGCGGATTCTGCCGAAAGCATAATGGCATCTGCACCTTCGAAAACCGCAGTCGCGACATCCGAAACTTCTGCACGCGTAGGCACCGGAGCGCTAATCATAGATTCCAGCATCTGCGTGGCAATCACCACTGGTTTGCCTGCACGTCTGCATGCCCGCGTCAGTTGCTTTTGCAATCCGGGAACAGATTCAAGCGGCATTTCCACGCCCAAGTCGCCACGGGCAACCATCAGCGCATCTGAAAGTTTGATAATCTCGTCAATATGATCCAGAGCCTGCGGTTTTTCGATCTTGGACATCAGCCCAACACGGTTACCGGCAATCTTGCGCACTTCAAGCAGGTCTTCAGGCCTCTGCACGAAAGACAAGGCAACCCAGTCAATTTCGCCGGTTGCCAGCACCGCATCAAGATCTGCCCGATCCTTGTCGGTCAAAACGCCCACGGTCAATAGTGTATCCGGTAGACTGACACCCTTGCGGTCAGAGATTTTTGTACCGGCCACAACAGTGGTGGTCATGCTCTCATTGTCTGCTTTTTCAACGCGCAGGTGCAGTTTTCCATCATCTATCAGTAGACGGTGCCCCGCCCTCACCGCGGCAAATATCTCCGGATGCGGCAGGTAAACACGGCTGTTGTCACCCGGTTCATCCCTGTTATCCAGCGTAAAACTCTGCCCGACTCTCAGTTCCACGGTGCCCTGTGCAAATCTGCCAATACGCAATTTTGGCCCCTGCAAATCGGCGAGAATGCCGATCGGTCGGCCACATTGCAGCTCAACAGCGCGGATACGCTGGATTAATTGACGCATCGTGTCATGGCTGGCATGGCTCATATTGATCCGGAACAGATCAGCTCCTGCCTCATGCAACTGCCGGATAATATGCTCTTCGGAGGAAGCCGGTCCAAGCGTGGCCAGGATTTTAACTTTTTTATATGGTTTCATTTGTCGGAATAATCCTGCACTGCAATGTCATCAGAACATGATGGTAATGGATCAAAGACGCACTGTGGTTCCGGCACCCTCGCAGCCAAATGCCCGTAAAATGCCTGCCGGAATTTCAAGCATAATCTCAGAGCCGGAAGAAAGCAAAAACGAGGCTGTCTGCGGCTCGCTATAGGCAAGCATCACTTCAGCCGATGCTTTTGTATAAATACCACGTAGTGCCCGCAGGCATCCGCTATGTGTCACCACAACATGCGTTGTCTCTCGTTCAAGACCGCTCAGCCATGTTTGCATCCGTGTTGTCAGTTCATTGCGGCTTTCCCCATGCGGCATCGCATAGCCCCACGGATCGGCTTCTTGCTCCTGGTACTGATCAGGTAAATTGCTTCTGATTTCATCCGATGTATACCCCTCCCACACTCCGAAACAACGCTCCATCAGGATCGGAGCTTGTGTAAATTTTTCAAAAGGCACAGCCCATATGTCTGCAAGAATGGATGTGGTTTGCAAAGCACGGGGCAGCGGGCTGCTCCAGAATTTCAACCTTTTATGAGAAGTAATTGTATCAGCAAGCCGCACCCCGACAGCGCGCGCCTGCCGCACACCATTATTCGTTAAAGGCGTGTCTTTTCGTCCTTGCAATCTTCCGGCAACATTCCATTGGGTTTCACCGTGACGGATGACTATGAGATCAGGCAACTCATTCATGACATGCTCAATTAATATCTGGGATAATCGGATATAGTTGTGTTCAGGCAGCATCCGCCGGTAATTTCACCGGCGGATGCTGCATTTCTTACTCTGACAGCCAGAGCGCTGCGGAAGGCTGTAAGCCAAGCACAGTCGCAGTTCCCGGTTCCAGCAATGTGTCACCGGTATAGAAAGGTACATCAATCAATACCGTCGCAGTGCCGACCTGAACACCATAGCGGATGATTGCGCCGAGAAACTCGCGATGTGCAATAGTGCCTTCAAGCGCAACCGCACCTTCTTCTGTATGACCGATTATTGCATATTGCGGACGGAATACCAGTTTAGCCCCTTGCGCAACTTCTGTGCCGTCAGGGACAGGGATGGAGCCTGCCCCTTCCACCACAAAAACACGACCGTTCGGTGTATCCTCAACATGACCGTCGAGAATATTGGCAGTTCCCAGAAAGCTGGCGACAAACAAATTAGCTGGCTTTTCATACAGGCTCATCGGTGTTCCGACCTGCTGAATACGCCCCTCATTGAAGACTGCGATACGGTCACAAACCGTATTGGCTTCTTCCTGATCGTGAGTCACAAAAATGGTCGTCAGCTTCAGGCGTTGCTGCAAATCGCGCAATTCACGGCGAACCTCGACACGCATTTTCGCATCCAGATTTGACAGCGGCTCATCGAGAAGCAGAACTTTGGGTTCGATGGCAATTGTGCGGGCGAGCGCCACGCGTTGCTGCTGCCCGCCTGAGAGCTGGGCAGGACGACGATCTGCAAGATGGGTCAGCCCCACCAGTTCCAGAGCCGCTTTAACACGCTTATCAACTTCTTTACGCGGTAGTTTGCGTTCTTCCAAACCAAAGGCAACATTGCGTGCAACGGTCATATGCGGCCATAGCGCATATGACTGGAACACCATGCCGACATCACGTTTCCACGGCGGCATATCAAGCACGTCCGCACCGCCAATTTCCACCTTGCCCTGTTGCGCAACGTTAAATCCGGCAATCAGGCGCAATAATGTTGTCTTGCCGCAACCGGACGGCCCCAGAAAGGCGAAGAATTCGCCGGGCTTAATATCCAGACTGATATCCTTCAGCACATGAACCGCACCATAAGACAGGTTCACATCGCGGATACTGATTGCTTTTGCCGGTGTTGTCGGCAAGGCGGCGCTGTTTGTGTCTAATGTCATATTTTTTCTCCCCAATTTTACTTGGCCGCCCCAAGCGTCTTTTGCCGGCGTTCAATAACGTAGTGTGATAAAAACGTGCAAAGCCCGACCAGTATCACTGCGATAACCCCGAGTGCGGCACCCGGGCCGCGTCCGGCAGGTGATTGCATGAAGACATAAAGCCCATAGGCAATCGGCGCGTCAGAATTGCTTTGGATAAGCATCAACGTTGCGGAAAGCTCGACCGCAGCCGTTGCAAAACTGGTAACAAATCCGGCAAGCAAACCGCCTGTCATCAATGGCAAGACTATACGGCGGATTGTTCTCTGCTTTGTTGCACCAAGATTTTCAGCGGCTTCTTCAAGCGAGATAGACACCTGTTGAAGTGCGGCATAGCAAGCCCGCAGCGCATAAGGCAGGCGGCGGATGGCAAGTGCCAGTACCAGCATTACCCAAAGCGTTGCCAACGGTGTGCCGTCCGGCAGCGGGATATTGTAGAAAGTACGCAGATAACCAATACCGAGCACAACGCCGGGAATGGCCAGTGCAGAAGTTGCAGCCCAATCCAGCCAGCGACGCCCGATCAGCTTTGTACGCAATACGAGATAGGCAATGGCACTGCCCACGATGACATCAATCAGACCGGCAAGGCTGACATAAATCAGCGTGTTTTTAATATAGAGCGAGCTTTCGCCAAACACGCGGGTGTAATGCGCCACTGTATAACCGTCCGGCAGCGGGCTGTATGACCAGACCGTAGCAAAAGACAGCAGCAGCAATCCGATATGCGGTGAGAGAACCAGCAGCAGAATAAAGCTGACCGTGGCATAGGCCACAAGGCTTTCGCGTCTGGTGAGTTTGCGCTTTGTCAGCCCGCCGCCGCCGCGTTGTACCGTGGAATAATCTTTGCCGCGCATGGCGACTGCGGACAGCCACATGGCAAAAATAGAAACAACAATCAGAATAACCGCGATCACATAACCCATCGGATCGGTCAACCCGACCGAGGTCACGCGCAGATAGGCCTGCGGTGCCAGCATATCCTTCACATTAAGGAGCAGCGGCGTCGCCAGATCATCAAAAACTTTGACGAAAACAAGCGAGGCACCGGCGAGATAACCCGGCATTGCCAACGGGAAAACAATACGCCGGAACAGACGGAAACCTGAAGAGCCAAGATTTTGCGCGGCTTCTTCCATCGAGCGGTCGATATTACGCAGGCTCGCAGAAAGATTGATGAGAATGAATGGGAAATAATGCAGCGACTGTACAAAAATAACGCCGTTCAGCCCCTCCATGAAGGGAATACGGAAGCCAAACCAGTCATTCAGCAGGAGATTGACCGTACCATTGCGGCCAAACAGCAGCTGCATCGCCACCGCGCCAACAAAGGGTGGCATGATGAGCGGGATGAAGCCAAGTGTCTGGATAATCATTGACCCGCGAAAATCAAAACGGGTGGTCAGGACGGCCAGCGGCAATGCAATGACCGTCGCCCAGACAACCGACATGCCTGCAACATAGACCGAGTTGAAGAACGAACGACGGAATAGCTCGGTATTAAAAAAATCAATAAAATTGATGGCTGTAAGTGCGCCGGTGCCCTTTTCCGTAAACGCCGTATAGATCACCGTTCCGGTGGGAATGAGCAGGAAAACAGCCAGAAACAGGGCAATAATCAGCGCTGTTACGATCTGGCCGGGGCTGGCCGAGGTGCGTTTTCTTGGAAAGGATAATGTGAAAGCCATTGCGGCAGTCTCCGGTATGAAGTCGGCTGTTCCGGCAAGCCACAGGGCGCCAGAGCAAACGAAAGCGGATAATCGGATGGAGCCGCCTGCTTTCGCAGGCGGTCTGTCATGCGCCGGAACATCGCACGGTCAAACCGGACAGCCTGACCGTGAGAGACTCAGACTTTAATTGACGAGCGCAAGTGCCTCTTCAGCCTTTGCTTTTGCGGCTGAATATTTTTCCTTGGCAAAAGCAGCCCATTGCTGTTCAAGCTCGGCCTGACGGGCTGTCTTTTCCTTGCCGCCGGAAAACGCATCGCGAAGCTGCTGGCTCACGGCTTCATCAGCACTGACCGGCATAGCGGCAACCAGTGCACGGGCTTCATTGACGAGTGCGCGTGCCGGTGCCTGTTCATTGGCGGCAAGCGCTTTTTCTGCTGCATGAATGGCGCGTGTTGCGGCTTTCAGATTATCCAGCTGAAACGAAATCAGCTGGTCATATAATGCATCCACAGCATCGGTGCGTTTTTTGGATGTGTCAGAGTCAAAGACAAGCATGGTCTGAAAACGCGCATCCTTGAACGGGTTAGGGAAACCTTCCGGTGCATTTGCATAACTGGCCGGATTAATCGGAAGACGGCGGATTGCCGGTTCAAGCAAGACGGCCTGCCCTTTTTCTGAGAGCAAGTAATTGACAAAAGCTTCTGCGCCCGCCTGATTAGGTGCATTGGCTACAACACCAATATTGGCCGGTACAACAGTGGTGACTGACGGATAAGAGAAGCTGACCGGAAAACCACTTGCCTGTGCAGAGAATGCAAAGAAGTCGATGACAATACCGATTCCTGTCTGGCCGGAATTCACCGCATCAGGCACACCGAAAGAGCGCTCTGTCACCTGCTGGAGATTACCACCAATATTCTTGAGCGTTGCCCAGCCCTGATCCCAGCCTTCACCCTGCAAAATGGTTTCAATAGTCAGATGGGTGGTACCGGAACGCGAAGGGGCTGCAATCGCGATGTGATCATAATATTCCGGCCGCGTCAGATCAGACCACTCAACAGGTTTTGTCAGATTGTTTGCTTCCAGATAACGGTCGTTGGACATAATGCCATAGCCCGACGCTGCAAAGCCGAAATAATAGGAATCCGGATCATTAACCGGATAGGAGCCGACCTTATCCGGCAGGCCTGTAACCGACGGGGTAAATTTGTTCAGCAGACTACGGCCTTTGAGCACTTCAAAAGCATCCGGTGCGGAAGCCCAGAATAGATCAACCTGATTGTTGGATTTTGTTTCATCAACATATTTTACGCCGGAACTGGTGCTCTTGTTTTGAACATCAAGCGTGAAGCCCGGATTACTGGCTTCAAAACCAGCTTTAAACGGGTCTGTCACATCTTTCGAGAAAGACGTGACAACAGTTACTTTTCCGCCATTTTGCGCAGAAGCAGTGATAATCATAGCCGCTGACATCAGCATGGTTGCTGCAATCGATTTCAACATAGAACTCTCCTCCCTAGAGTATCGCCTGAGATCAGACGACACCTTTAAAGAAGCAAGTATCATGCCAAATTCAAAAGCGCCGGAAATGCGGGCTTTGGCAAACAGAAATGGGTCATAAAGGTAACATGACCGGCCTGCGCGCGGGTCATAAGGGTATCATTCCTCATCTTCATTCTGTGCGGCGATGTCAAATTTGCGCATTTTCAGATAAAGCGTTTTGCGGGAAATTCCCAAGGCGGTCGCCGAAGCGCCAATGCGCCCGTCGTGATTGGACAAGGTATCAAGCAGGATAGCGCGCTCCAGCTTGTCCATTTGTGCTTCCAGCGTTTGTGTTTTGTCTAAAGACAGGTCGGCCAGCGCATTATTCTCCAGTCCCAGCACATATCGTTCCGCCACATTGCGCAATTCGCGGACATTGCCAGGCCAGCTTCGGCCATCAAGATCGGCGATAAATGTTGCATCCACACGCGGAGCGGCACGCCCCTGCCTTTTGGCGGCAAGATCAAGAAACAGCTTGAACAGCAATCCGACATCGCCTTTGCGGGCTGATAAAGGCGGAATTTCAACGCGAGCTATATCAAGCCGGTAAGCAAGATCTTCACGAAAACTGCCCTGCACGACCAGCTTATGTAAATCTGTTTTACTGGCCGCAATCACCTGAATATCCACTTTAAGCTCGGTATTTGAGCCAAGGCGCTCTATTTTGCGCTCCTGTAAAACACGCAAAAGCCGCACCTGCGCACTCAGCGGCATGGATTCTATTTCATCAAGAAAAAGCGTGCCGTTATTGGCATATTCTATCTTGCCGATGCGTTTTTCCCGCGCACCGGTGAAGGCACCAGCCTCGTGGCCGAAAAGTTCAGATTCCAGCATTGTTTCAGGAATTGCTCCGCAATTCACGGCCACAAAATGCCCTTTTCTGTTACTGAAATCATGCAATGCGCGGGCAGTGACTTCCTTACCGGTGCCGGTTTTGCCGATAAGCAAAATATCCGTGGCGACACCGCAAATACGTTTTAACCGCTCCCGCAATTGTACAATCGGCGCTGAATGGCCGATCAGGCGAGCCTCCCAGCCGTCAACCGCTACAGCCTGCCGTAACCGGCGATTTTCAAGCAGGAGTTGACGATGATTGCGTGCACGCCGGATCGTTTCAATCAGGATCAGCGGATCGGCCGGTTTTTCCAGAAAGTCCCATGCGCCATCACGCATAGCGCGCAGAGCCATAGGGATATCGCCATGACCGGACATCAGCACGATCGGTATTTCCGCATCAATGGACTGCACAGCTTTAAGGAGATCGAACCCGTCATGCTCCGGCATGCGCACATCGGAAACCACAATCGCACCGCTATCAACACGCATATCACGCAGCGCAGATGCAACCGAGCTATGCGCCGCAACCTTATAATCTTCAAGCTCCAGCACTTCACGACATGCCTCAAGCACGCTGGCATCATCGTCGATAAGAATAACATCCGGTTGCAAGGTCATTCCGGCCCTTTCAGCAAAACTATAAACCGCGTTCCGTTCGGACCTGTATCCAGCACAGCAATGCTGGCACCGAAGTCTTTGACAATATTATAAGAAATTGAAAGGCCAAGCCCTAATCCCGATCCGACCGGCTTGGTCGTAAAAAACGGATCAAAAACTGCATTCAAATAATCGCTCTCAATACCGGTGCCCGTATCTTCAATAATTAGACTTGCACCATGTGCAGTTGCCTCAACATTGATGGAGACCTCACGAACAGGCTGATCTTTTACCGCGTCCAGAGCATTGGCAAGGAGATTGACAATCACCTGCTCCAGACGCACCGGTTCAGCCATGACAAGCGGACAGTCCGATACCGGCAAATCGAGTTTCAGGCGCACATCATCATCTTCAAAACGATGCTCCAGAAGACTGAGCGCTTCACGTACACTCTTGCACAGATCGACGGCTTGCTGTTTTGCGTCCGGACGTCGAGCAAAGCGCCTGATATGGCTGATCTGGTCAGCCATACGGGTAGTTAGTTGCCGGATCTTGTCAAAATTGACCAGAGCCTGCTCGCCTTTACCACGCGTAATCAAAGTTGAACCGCTGTGTATATGCGCACGAATTGCTGCGAGCGGCTGATTGAGCTCATGCCCGATACCCGCCGCCATTTGCCCGAGCGCCGCAAGTTTTGCCGACTGAATAAGCTCGTCGCGCGTTTGGCGAAAGAGCAATAATGCCCCGGCCAGATCAGCTAGTTCGTCTGTTCCCTTTGCCGGAATTTCTATCTCCGGTCGCCCCGCACTGATTGCACTGGCTGCTGTTGCCAGTTGCCGGATGCGGAAAAGCAGGTTCTTGTGAACATAAAGCACACCGATGGCGACGGCTAAAACAACCGAGAGCAGAGCAATTGCCGCCAGTAATTTTCTACCGGTACTAATCGCTGATGCCGCACGTTCCGCTGCCGCCGCCGCACTTGCTTCGATTGCCACAACCTCCGTCTCAATATTGCGGCCAAGATCGCTGACGAGTTGGCCATTCATAACGGCCAGTTCCCCGAGCCGCATGGTTTCGAGCATTTGTGAGCGTTTGCGGTTTGGTGTGCCGGTTGCCGGATCGGACTTTTGCAAAATACGTTTGGCCAGCTGACGCACAGTTATACTGTCCGGCCAGCTGTTGAGCGTACCAAGATGGTTTGCCAGTTCATCTGCACTATCACCGAGAAAGGCATTGGCTTCCTGAATTTCTTCAGCTGTTGAGGCATTGGCAAGGCGGGCAATCAGACCTGTCGACAAACTTGCCTGCGCGACAAGCGTCAGTAATGCCTCGCTCTTGCGCTGCTCACTAAGCGCTGCCGCATCACGGCCGTTGCGCATTTCGGTTTCAATATTAAATCGGGTATCGTCAACCAATGGCGCGGCTTCATCGATCAGATCAGCCTGCACCCAGCGCAGTTCATCAATATCTGCGTGTATCGCTTCGGTGAGAGTGAAGCGCTTACCCGATGTAAGATCAATCTGCTGCAAATTGCGTTCAATAGCGCGAGCCAGCGGCAAGATCGTATTCACTGTTGCGCTGAGATCGCTTGTCTCCAGCAAGGTTTCCAAGGCAGAGAGCCGTGCGGCATAAATATGCCGCATCGCAGTATATTCGCTTCTGCTCTCAGCCCCTGCCAATGCCGACGTCAGCGAGCCTATGTCTGCTCCGGCTTTTGACAGACGTGACGCAAATGCCAGTCGCGGCATTTGCTGTTCAGCAATATGTGACAATTCACCGGACAGCCGGTAATAGGACAGCCAGCCGACAATACAGGCGCCGACGGCCAAACCGACAATGACGACAAATGCAGCGCCAAGCCGCGCACCAATACCAAAGCGCCAGCGGGTTATCGCCGGAGCGATTTTTTTCATAAATCCTGCCATCAAATTACCGGTACCACCGTGCATCATTTGCGACAGGAGATACTGATGAAAGCAGTGTCTCAACCTTTGCAAAATTATGTTCAACAATGCTGCGGATTTTACTGGCGAATTGCTCCTGCTCCGCTGTGCGTGCCACACTGCGAGGCCATTCTGTTTTCAGTTCCTCACTCAAAGCATTGGTTTCATGCGCCGACAAAGGCGGCGTGCTGAGCAGCTGGTGCGCCCGCGCCAAAGTGCTCAGAGTTTCTGTATTTTCAAATTTTGCCTCTTCCAGCTCATTCGCTTTCCGCCAAAGTCTGGCAAGTGTTGCTCTGCGGCGGATAATGAAATTATCAAAAATGAGATTGACCAAACCATATCTCTGCGCAGACAAATGCGGATCAAATTTTGCCGTATTCATCAGGCCGCGCCTGTCCGGTGCGGGAAGTAAATCCTTATTCAGTTTACTCAGCACAGGAATGCGGTTGATGCCGGGATAGCGCAATATTTTCTGCCCTTTTTCAGAAAGCAGAAAGTCCACAAAACGCTCAGCATTGGTGACGTTTTTTGCGCCCCGCAAAATAGCAACATTGGCTGGCGTATAGATCGCATCGGGCGGCATAATGAAAACATTATCTGTATGCGTGTCGTCGAGAGGCTGCGCCAGAAAATCAATGGTAATACCGATGCCGAAACGCTTCTGCGCCACACCGGAGGCAACGCCAAAACTGCGTGCTGTTACCGTTGACAAGTTGCCGCCGAGTTTAGAGAGCATCGCCCAACCTTTGTCCCAGCCATAGGTTTGCAGAAAGACTTCCACAATCAGATGCGTTGTGCCGGAGCGCGAGGGTGAAGTAATGCCAATATGTCCCGAATAAACCGGCTTTAACAGATCATCCCAATTGCGAGGCACCGGCAGATTGTGCTGCAGCAGATAGGACGGGCTATACACAATGCCGTAACCGGACAGAGCAAACCCTAAATAATATCCTTCAGGATCATTGACCGGATAGCCAAGAACATATTGCGGCGCTCCGGTGGGCCTGCTGCGGATCGGGCGTAACGCATTTTTGCGCTTTAATAATTCAAAAGCATCTGCTGCGGACGCCCAGAAAATATCCGGCGTGATATCCGGCTTCTCCATGATGAAGCGGTTCGCACTTGCCGTGTTTCTTTGGGCGATAGACACACGGATATCAGGATATTGCTTTTCGAATGCGAGACGAAACGGCTCAAAAAACGATGGTGGATATGACGTGATGATCGAGAGTTCACCCTGCTCTGAAGACCGCACGGGAACAACAGACAAAGCCATCGAGATGGCAAAAAACACCAACATATTGAGAATGTTAACAGTGTTTACTTTGACCATGCCCTGCCATTCATACGAAATGCCCCTCCCCAGACGCAGTCGAGAAAAATTACTAACACGGCATCAAGGATAAGTCACGCATAGGGGCTGGAGTACCATCTGCTTCAAAACCGGACATGTGAGTTTGATGCATATCTTGGCAGTTTTAAAAATCAGCCCAAATAGGCGGAGGCAAAACGCACAAGCTCCTGCCCGCCGATAATCTCACTAGCAGACAGAGGTATCTCCTTAATCTCCGGCACTTTAGGCTGCAACGCACTGATTAATTTCGCCAGATGCTCATCTTCATTCTTTGCACGCTGATCAAGCAATGCACTTTCGCCCCGCGGCGAGCGCCGGTTCACAATAAGACCGCCAACAGATACCTGCAAATTACGCAAACGATCACAAAGCTCTATTGTTTCGAGAACCGGTAACCGCTCAGCAGTCAGCACAATCATAAAGGCCGTTGTTTCACTATCTGTCAGGATCTCACGCAACTTACGAAAACGATCCTGACGCCGCATCAAAACCGCCCGCATTTCATGATCGCGGGCTGGTTCATCCTGAAAGAGATGACTGGCAACATCATTATCGGCATCAACGGCTTTAAACTGGCCAAGCGCACGTGTGAAGTTGCCCGAGCGTTCGCGGTTTTTGAGCAGCCCGTCTGTCCATGCCGCCATCAGCTCCGGCAGTTCGAGAAGTCTGGTCGTATGTCCGGTTGGAGCAGTGTCAAAAATAACAGTGTCATAGTGCGCAAGCCCCGTTTCTAAGGTCACGGCAATCCGCTCCAGCAATGCCGCCTCAACCATGCCCGGTGCTTCACGCGCCTGCTCCAGATGCCGTTTGACTTCCTTATGCAGCCTTTCCGGCATCAGTTTTCGCAGTGAATTTTCAACGGCTTTAAGATGCTCATCAACCGTACTGTTTGGATCAAGTTCAATACCATCCAGACCGGCCATAAGCGAAACCGGTTTGGGGCCGATCTCACGCTCCCATAAATGGCCGAGATTATGCGCGGGATCGGTTGAAACCACCAATATGCGGCGACCCTCCTGAGCGAGTCCTGCGGCTGTCGCGCTGGCAAGTGTCGTCTTGCCGACCCCACCTTTGCCCCCAAAAAACAGAACTCTGCGATCTTTCAAAACATTCAGCAGCATCGGAAACCATCAAGCGGTGAGTGTTCCATACCCATTCGGATGTGCCAGTCGTGAAATCGCTCATAGAGCTCGGGCATAAGTTCCAACGTGTAATAGGTCGCGGGATTAGGGATTCCCAGACTTTCCGAGAAAACGAGCATCATGAAAAGATCGTCCTCCTCACGTCTGGCTTTTGCAAAAGTGCGTCTGTAAGGCGCGGCATAAAACTCGCCCAGACCTTGAGAGACGGCGCTGAACAGCGCCGCCAGTTTTTCTTTATTCAGCCGTCTGGACATCAGATTAACCTGCTCATCCGGCAGCCGTTTGCGCGCTGTATTCTCTGCGCATTGTCCGGATCGCCTCCAGTGCAACAAAAAGCGCTGCACCAAGCACAACCAGTCCCAGTCCGAACAGCAGCCATTGTTTATTCGCAAAGAATGTTCCGAGCTGTATGAAAAGCGCAAGGATCGCCATCACCAGTACAAAGGCCAGCGGGATCAGAACCGGCAGAACCGGACGCTTCATACGCATCAACATCACCGCAACAATCGCAAGTGTCAGTCCGGCGAGCAACTGGTTTGTTGTCCCGAAGAGCGGCCAGATCAGCATGCCGCCGCTGCCGCCTGTACCGGCACCGAAAGCAAGAGCAAGGCAGCTTGCAAGCGCGACCAAAGTCGCGACTGTGCCGCCCTGCAATGGCTTGATATTGGTGATCTCGCCCACTTCCTGAATAACATAGCGCTGCAGACGCAGTCCCGTGTCCATCGTTGTTCCTGCAAACAAGGCGGCCATAACGGTCAGAATGGTTGCGGCAAGGCCGACGCCCAGCCCCGTCCCGGCTGAAAGGATATTCGCGCCACCTTCAACAAAGGCTTTAACGCCACCGGCAGAGAACTGCGTATAAACGCCCTGCCAGGCTTCATAAGATGCAAAACCTGCCGTACAGGCAATAATCGCTGCGAGCGCAAGCATACCCTCACCGACAGCGCCGAAATAACCGACGAAACGGGCATCGGTTTCTTTATCAAGCTGTTTGGACGATGTGCCCGACGAGACAAGCCCGTGGAAGCCGGAAATGGCACCGCAAGCGATAGTCACGAACAGCAATGGAACAATGCTTGGCGTGCCTGCCGGAACATCCGAATTGAATGCCGGTACTACGATCTGCGGCTGCGCAATCAAGGTTGCACCATAGAGCAGCAGCAAACCGACAAAGAGCTGAAGCCCGTTAATATAATCGCGTGGCTGGAGAAGAACCCAGACAGGTAATTGCGAGGCAATACCCGCATAGATGAAGAGATACAGAATCCACTGTACCATTGGGCTCATACCGAGAAAGGAATCCGGTAAGGTAATCGGATAAGCCTGCCCGACAAAGATCATGGCGTAAAGCACGATCACGCCAATCACAGACGGCCACAGCAGCCCGACGCCATGACGATAAATCAGCTGCCCGATCACGATTGCCACGGCAATTGCACCCCAGATCGGGATTACAGATGTCGGGAAATTAATCAGCAATCCTGCAATGACCACTGCAAAAACGGCGTTGACCATCAGCAGTAACAGGAAAATAACAGTCATGAAAATGGAGCGCGCACGGGTGCCGAGAACATTCTCCGTCAGTGCACCGATTGAGCGTCCGCGATTGCGGACACTTGCCCATAGTGCACCAAAATCATGAACACCTGCAAAGAAAACAGTACCGAGCACAACCCAGATAAAGGCCGGTGCCCAGCCCCAGATCACCGCGATTGCAGGACCGACGATAGGTGCCGCACCAGCAACAGACGTAAAATGGTGCCCCCATAGCACGAATTTGTTGGTTGGCACATAATCTACACCATCTTTCATGGTATGAGCGGGCGTTTTATATTCCGGATCAAGTGCATAGATGCGTTCAGCAATGTATTTCGAATAAACGAAATAGCCCCCTGCAAATGCGGCAAGGCCGACAAGTATAAGTATCATCGCGCTCAAACCATTTCCTCCCATAGTAAGCCGATTTATATTTTATTATAATACTATTTTTCTGTTTCACTCCGCGTTGAAATCAAACTAAAGTTTAATAAAGTATATTGATATTTATTGTAAAAATTATAAGCAATTTGCATGTACTATCTACAAGAGATAAATTGCATATTGCGATATGTAAACACGATATACAGGTTGTGATTGTCAAATTATTAATGAAATATTTTACATGTGCAAGCTCCATTCTCTGCTTCTCAATCCAGTGAAGGCCAGAGCTTTGCCAAGTCTGCATAAGTGTCAACGAAAAATCGAGAACTAATGAGACGTAACTTTGTATAACGCGCTGTTATTATTGTTAATGTTCTGTGAGAGGTGCCACTGTGCCGGACTTCATCAAAATCCGCATATAAACGCGCATAAAACGTCATCACATGCGCTGCGTGCTTACCTTTTCACGCAATCGCATATTCAATAGGGCTAAAATGATTCTGCTGAATCGCAAATATGTTCAGCGCATCTCAGGCTCATTACGGCATAAGTTCTGCAACAACACCGGCAATGACTGATGAGAGTTTTTCCATAAAATCACCGGAATTACTTGATTTGCGCCAGTAAAGGCCAATATTCCTCTGAAAGCCGTCGGCCTCGAGAGGTAAAAATGCGATGTGATTTTGCGCATTTGCGCCGATGCAAGCCAGTTGCGGCAATAAAGTAAGCCCCATGCCCGCAACAACCATCTGACGCAAAGTTTCGAGACTGGTGCCGCGAAACCCATCATATTCATGCGCACCATAGCGCCGGCACAATGTAAGCGCCTGATCGCGCAGACAATGCCCCTCTTCGAGCAGCATCAGACGCTGTCCGGAAAGCGCATCCGCTGCCAAACGGTCTTGTCCCGCCAGAATATGACCGGAAGGTACGGCCAGATGAAAAGGCTCACTGAATAATTTTCGTCCGGTCACATGCGGATCTTCGACCGGCAATGCCAGTAATGCGGCATCAATCTGCCCGTCGATCAGCCTCTGTAATAGAACGGTGCTTTTTTCTTCTGTCAGCAAAATGTCCATAGACGGAAAATGGCGCATAAATTGCGGCACAATATGCGGCAGAAGATAGGGGCCGAGTGTCGGAAACACGCCAAGATGCAAGCGTCGCGTGCCGTCGGCACAATGTGCGGCAGCTTCATCGCGCAATTGTGTCACTTCATGAAGAATGATACGTGCGCGTCTGACTGCTGCTTCACCGGCTTGCGTCAGAATAAGACCGCGTGATGAGCGTTCAAACAATGTGACGCCCAGCTCTTCTTCCAGCTTACGGATCTGGGCGGAGAGGGTCGGTTGACTGGCATTGCAGACTTCAGCCGCACGGTGAAAGTTGCGCTGTTCAGCCAGCGCAACCAGATATTCAAGCTCGCGGAGATTCATGCGAGACCGCGCATTAAGCCGCCTGCTCCTCAGCAGGCAGACGGATCAGATAGTCAAAGGCTGCAAGTGAGGCTCGTGCTCCTTCACCCATTGCGATCACAATCTGTTTGTAAGGCGCAGTTGTGCAATCGCCTGCCGCAAATACACCCGGAACCGAGGTTGCACCGTAAAGATCCGTGATGATTTCACCGCGGGCATTCAATGATACTGTATCTTTCAGCCACTCAGTATTCGGCACAAGACCGATCTGCACAAAAATGCCTTCCAGTGTCAGCGAGCGGGTTTCACCGCTGATCCGGTCTTCATAGGTCAGGCCGGTGACGCGCTTGCCGTCGCCGGTCACTTCTGTGGTTTTGGCCGATGTAAGAACAGTCACATTCGGCAGGCTTTTCAGCTTACGTTGCAGCACATCGTCAGCGCGAAGCACCTTATCAAATTCGATAAGCGTCACATGGCTGACCAGACCGGCCAGATCAATCGCAGCTTCCACGCCCGAATTACCGCCACCAATCACGGCAATACGCTTGCCTTTAAACAGCGGGCCATCGCAATGCGGGCAGAAAGCAACGCCTTTATTGATATATTGCTGCTCACCCGGCACGCCCATTTTGCGCCAGCGTGCGCCGGTCGACAACACAACAGAAGTGCTGGTGAGGGATGCGCCCGAAGCCAGTGTCACCTTGAAGCCCTCAGAAATTCGCTCCAGTTTAACAGCCTGCTGACCATTAATGATTTCGGCATCATAATCACGTACATGCGCTTCCAGAGCGCGGGCAAGTTTTGGCCCTTCTGTATGGGTAACCGAAATAAAATTCTCAATCGACATTGTATCCAGCACCTGACCGCCAAAACGGTCAGCAACAACACCGGTACGGATGCCTTTACGCGCCGCATAAACCGCTGCTGCTGCACCGGCTGGGCCACCGCCCACGACCAGAACATCAAAAGGCGCCTGTGCATCAATCGCCTCGGCAGCACGTTCACCTGCGCCGGTGTCGATCTTTGCCAGAATTTCCTCAGCGCCCATACGGCCGGAACCAAAAGCTTCACCATTCAGGAAAATGGACGGCACGGACATGACCTGACGCTCGGCAACTTCATCCTGAAACAGCGCGCCGTCGATGGCGACATGCTCAATACCAGGATTTAGAACAGCCATCAGATTCAGCGCTTGCACAACATCTGGGCAGTTCTGGCAGGAAAGTGAGTAATAAGTTTCGAAACGGAAATTACCCTTGATGCCACGAATTTGGTCGATCAGCGCCTGCTCGACCTTTGGCGGATAGCCACCGGCCTGCAAAAGAGCCAGCACCAGAGAGGTAAATTCATGACCGAGCGGAAGGCCGGCAAAAACCAGATGAATATCTTCACCCGGCGAAGTCAGCGCAAATGAAGGCACACGCGCACCGGCCACATCACCGCGCTTAATCGTAATCTTGTCCGACTGTTCACGGATTTGCTCAAGAAGTTGCAGCAGTTCGCGCGATTTAGCATCATCTCCGGCATAGGCGATGATTTCAACCGGCCGCACCAGACGTTCCAGATAGCCCTTCAGCTGGGTTTTCAAGTTCGTATCGAGCATACTGTGTTCCTCTTGCTAAACTGTCATAGATAATCGGGCAGCTGCGGGAAACAGCCGCCCGTTTTATTATTTACGGCGCGTCAGATTTTGCCGACGAGGTCGAGCGAAGGAGCAAGGGTCGCTTCGCCTTCCTGCCATTTTGCAGGGCAAACTTCACCCGGATGCGAACGTACATACTGAGCAGCTTTGATCTTGCGCACGAGGTCCGAAGCGTCACGGCCAATGCCTTCAGCAGTGATTTCCATTGCCTGAATGATACCATCCGGATCAACGATGAAAGTCGCGCGGTCTGCAAGACCCTGACCTTCGCGCATAACGCCGAAATTGTTGGTTACAACACCGCTCGGATCGCCGAGCATGGTGTAGTTGATCTTGCCGATTGTGTCGGATGAATCATGCCAGGCTTTGTGTGTGAAATGCGTATCGGTGGAAACGGAATAAACCTCAACACCCATTTTCTGCAGTTCTTCGTAATGATCTGCAACGTCACCCAGTTCGGTAGGGCATACGAATGTAAAGTCAGCCGGATAGAAGAAAAAGACGGCCCATTTGCCCAATACGTCTTCTTCAGTCACGGAGAGGAATTTACCTTGACGGTAAGCCTGCGCGATAAAAGGTTTGATCTGTGTGTTTACGGTTGCCATTGAGCACTCCTGTCAGAATGTTGTCTGGGCTCCGTATAGAGGCGAAAGCGCAATTGATAAAGTCAATTAATCATATAAAATTGATAGGTTTTAACTATCGCTCTGATAAAATAATATAAACCTAATTAAAACAATGGGTTATTATGAAATTTTGCCGGCTTTGCAGTGCCGCTCATTTTTGCATAGCAGCTATGCAATATTGCCAATGCGCTGCATTCTGTGGAAATCACCCTCAAATCTGCGCACAGAAACGCTGGCATCAGAGATACGGCAAATGGACTTTGACATTATTTGCCAAGATTAATTAGAATATGCGCATTCTGTAGGCTCACTCCTGCCCCATCCCTCTCCTGAAGCCTCAGTGACAAGATTTGCGGTATGAATTCAAAACCAGTCCAATTTGATATGTTTGATGCAAAAACCAGTCATCCGGTTGATGCGCCACCTGTTGCTGCCGCCCGCAAAGCTATGCCAGACAATGAAGAAGCCTTAGCAAGACAGCTGGAGGAAACAGGACGATTTCGCATTCTGCGCAAGCTGACACCGCGTCCCGTTATCAGGCGGGAGGACAGCCCGTTTGAGCGGCTTGCTGTTCTCGTTGACACGGAAACAACCGGACTGCACCATGCAACTGACCAGATTATCGAGGTCGGCGCTGTCGCCTTTACCTATAATGATGACGGTACCTTTGGTGATATGGTTGGCGTATTCAGCGGAATGCAGCAGCCAACTATCCCTATTCCGGCGGAAATCACCCGCCTGACAGGCATTACCGATGCAATGGTGCAGGGTCAGACACTCGATCTCCGGTCGCTGGAAGCGCTGATTGAACCAGCCGATCTCATCATTGCCCATAATGCCGGATTTGACAGACCATTCTGCGAAAAACTTTCACCCTTATTCGTATTAAAAGCATGGGCATGTTCCGTTGCGGAAGTGCAGTGGGCAGGCTTTGGTTTCGAAGGCAGTAAACTGGGCTATCTGGTCGGCCAGAGCGGGCTCTTCCATAACGGACATCGTGCGACAGATGATTGTCACGCATTGCTGGAAGTACTGATCCGGCCTGCGGGGAACGAAGCAACCATTCCTTTCACAGAACTGCTCAAGTCCAGCCGTAAAGCCCGCGTCAGAATTTATGCGGAAAACAGCCCTTTCGACATGAAAGACCATCTGAAAAAACGGGGATACCGGTGGTCCGACGGCAATGACGGCCGCCCCAAAGCATGGTGGGTTGAGGTTGATGAAGACAATTATGCCGACGAGCTGCACTATCTCCAAACGGAAATCTATCGCTGGAAAGATGCTGAACCCCTGTCAATAAGACTGACAGCACAGGATCGTTTTAAGAGCCGATAGGTCAATCTGGTTATTGGAGGCAGGTAAATAGTTTCCTGCCGTCCCATGACCTGTCTACCGTATTTATGCGCTCTTTAATGCTCACTGGCTGGCAAGCCAGGACTATCCATAAAATGTGTGATGCGATAAGAACGCGGAAGAGCGCGGTTATCAAAATTGACGGGGATTAGTCATGAACAATGAAAACTATTCTTGCAGCGGAGTGTTCAATGTATTCTGATATTGAGATTGCCCGCGCAGCCCGAAAGCGCCCGATTATTGAGATTGCCGCGAAACTCAACCTCGGTTTCGATGATCTGCTGCCTTATGGCCATGATAAAGCAAAACTGACCCATAATGTGGTGGACAGGCTTAAATCTGCTCGCAAGGGCAAGCTTATTCTGGTTACCTCGATCAATCCCACCCCTGCCGGAGAAGGTAAAACCACAACCTCTGTGGGACTGGGTGATGCACTGAACAAAATCGGCAAAAAAGCGATTATCTGTCTGCGTGAACCAAGCCTTGGGCCAAATTTTGGCATGAAAGGCGGCGCGGCTGGCGGCGGAAAATCACAAGTTATTCCGATGGAAGATATTAATCTTCATTTCACCGGCGACTTTCACGCAATCAGCAGTGCCAATAATCTGCTTGCCGCAATGATCGACAACCATATCCATTGGGGAAACAAGCTAAGGTTTGATACACGCCGCATCAGCTGGCGGCGCGTTCTCGACATGAATGATCGCGCATTACGGGATGTAACGGTTGCACTTGGCGGGCCTTCCAACGGTTACCCGCGCGAAGCCGGATTTGATATTTCCGTTGCTTCCGAGGTTATGGCAATCCTGTGCCTTGCGGAAGACCTGACGGATCTGAAAGCACGTCTGGCGCGTATCATTGTCGGTTATAATCTTGATAAACAACCAATTACAGCTGCAGATCTGAAGGCCGACGGTGCAATGACGGCACTGCTGAAAGATGCGTTGCAGCCGAATTTGGTTCAGACGATTGAAAACAATCCCGTGCTTATTCACGGGGGGCCATTTGCCAATATTGCGCATGGCTGCAACAGTGTGATCGCTACCAAGACAGCGCTGGCACTTGGTGATTATGTTGTGACCGAGGCCGGATTTGGTGCCGATCTGGGTGCAGAAAAGTTTTTCAACATCAAATGCCGCAAAGCCGGACTTAGTCCTGATGCAGTTGTTGTTGTCGCAACAATCCGTGCATTGAAAATGAATGGCGGCATACCGAAAAGTGAGCTTGGCACCGGCAATGCAGAGGCTCTAAAAAAAGGTTCGAGCAACCTCATCCGGCATATCCGCAATGTCCAGAAGTTTGGTCTGCCGGTTGTGGTCGCAATCAACCATTTTGCCACGGATACGGATGAAGAAATTGCTGTGCTTCATGATGTGTGCAGCGAGGCCGGTGTTAAAGCCATTCTCTGCCGGCATTGGTCAGAAGGCGGTGCAGGTGCAGAAGACCTCGCCCTTGAGGTTGCAAAACTTGCCGATAATAATGATGCCGAACTGCAGCTGCTTTATGAGGACAGCCTTCCTTTGTGGGAGAAAATTCAGAAAGTAGCGCGCGAAATCTATGGCGCAGAGCAGGCCAGAGCAGAACCGGCCGTTCTGAAACAGCTGGAGCAATGGGAGCGCGATGGGTTCGGGCATTTGCCTGTGTGTATGGCAAAAACGCAGTATAGTTTTTCCGTTGATCCGACCGCTTTAGGCGCGCCTTCAGGCCATGTTGTGCCTGTTCGTGAAGTAAAACTGTCTGCCGGAGCGGGTTTCATCGTCGCTATTTGCGGGAACATTATGACTATGCCCGGATTGCCGAGAACACCGGCGGCAGAACATATCGGGCTTAATCACAATAACGAAATTCAGGGATTGTTTTAAATTCCTGCCCGCATGAAATTCAACGCCTGCCTGTGTGTTTACACAGGCAGGCGTTGCTATTTGTAGTCTTCTCTACGTCATTACAATGAACTGGCTGACCAGTTCTTTGTGAAAGCCGATAACCCAACACACATATTGCGCAGTTATTTCGCTATTCATTTTGGCTCGATAAAACCAATCGTTTTAAATACCAGAGAATGAACTTTGTGCGCCCGTCCTGTCTGCACCTGTCCTAAGGCGCTCAGGACGTAATTGCATGTAATGCCCGCACTTATCCGGCGGGAAATTTAAAGAACATTTACTTCGTTAAAAACAGAAATATTGCAAACAAAAAACACACAAATAAATTATAATACATTATTGCTACGACATATATTTATATAATCAAGAAAATATTTGTCGTAATATTGAATATTAATTCATCACAATATCTAATTAAATTAAAAGAGATGTGATAGTGCCTGAAAATTATAATATATCTCTCAACTTTATTGAGACTTGCGATAAAAGTAGTAAAAATTTATTTTATTCAAACAGGTCGGCAGACATAACTTATGGTGAAATGCGCGCCATGATCACCAATCTGGCCAGCTTCATATCCCAAGGTAACAAGCTCAAAAAAGTAGGCATTCTTGGCACCAAAAGTCCGGAAGCTTATGCAGGCATTCTGGCCGCCGGTTATGCAGGCGCCACCTATGTTCCGCTCAATCTGAAGTGGACAGAACAGAGAATAGTGCAATTACTCGAAGCGCTGCATCTGGACGCTCTTATCGTTGACAAGCAAGGGCTTACTCTGCTCACGCCAGCGGTTTTAAATGTCGCTCCGGATATTGTCATTGTGCCAGCCAATAAAAATATTACCCCTGCCCGCCATGCACAAAAGATCTCCGAATTTTCCGGTATTACAGCAGATACTCTTAGGGCACCGGCATTCGTTACAGCGAAAGATCTGGCCTATATTATCTTTACCTCGGGCACGACGGGCATGCCAAAAGGCGTGATGATTTCGGCTGGTGCTCTTAAAAGTTATATTGAGCAAGCTAAACCGTGGACGCAGCTGACCACTCAGGACAGGCTTGCAGAAACATGCGATGTGACGTTCGATTTAAGCGTCCATAATCTCTTTTTATGCGCTGATGCGGGTGCGTCACTGCATATTCTTTCATCACTGGAAATGCTGGCGCCAAGCCGTTTTATCCGTGAGCGTTCCATTACCGTATGGATGTCTGTGCCCACGCTGGCAGCGATGATGCGCAAGAGCGGCTCTCTCAAGCCAGACAGCTTGCCGACACTTCGATCTTCTATTTTCTGTGGTGAACCACTGCCGGTTGCAACTGTTGAAGCATGGTCAAAAGCTGCCCCTAACGGCACTATTGATAATATTTACGGGCCGACTGAGGGGACTGTTATTTGCCTGCGCCATAGGGTGGGCGCTACTCCGGTGACAACGCCTGGCCGTGATATTATCGCCATCGGCACCCCTTATACGTCAATGCAAGTTGCTGTCTTTGACGCTCAGCAACGCCCGCTGCCAAACGGGCAGGTTGGCGAAATTGCCCTTTGTGGCCCGCAACTTGCGGACTGTTATTTCAATTATGCCAATACCAATCAAACAGACCGCTTTCGCGAGATTGAGGGTCAGCGTTGGTATCTGACCGGTGATTTAGGAATGCGTGATGAAAACGGAATTTATCACCATCTTGGTCGCACAGATAACCAGATCAAACTCAAAGGTAACCGCATTGAGCTTGAAGAAGTTGAAGCGCATCTCAGACACGCGGCACAGAGCGAAATGGTCGCGGTTATTGCCTGGCCTATTATCGAGGGTTCTGCGCAAGCACTGGTTGCTTTCTGCACAAGTCCGCTGAAGGAAACCGTGATTAAAACGGCTCTGCTGGAAAATTTACCGCGCTATATGGTTCCGGAAAATATTCACATCCGGGATGAGCTGCCAGTAAACATCAATGGGAAAATTGATCGAAAACAACTCATTGAACAAATGTAATTCGCATTTAGCAAAATATGGAAATTGAAATGCTGTCTTCAGAAGTGAAAAACATTAAAGAGTACATTGCAGGCGTGCTTGCGAGTTATAACATTCATCATGTTGAAGAAGACCAGAAATTATTCTCTTCGGGGATGCTGGATTCTCTTGCTGCGGTTCAGATTTTGACGCAATTAGAAGCAGATTTTAATATCGACTTGGCTGATGAAGACTTTGATATCAATCATATAGACAGCCTTCAATCGCTTGAGAATTACCTCAATACGCGTAAAAGCTCAGCGCTCATTGTTTGATTTGATATCACCATTTCACCCTGTTTTTTTCGAAGATTGAACCATGAAGCTGCGCCCTTTAACCATTGATCAGCTGGATTGCGCCGCCAGATTGCTGAATGAAGGTTTTCACAAGCTATCAGAGGCAACATGGAGAGCAAATCTTCTTGATATATTCAGTCATGCAGAAACACTGGGCCGCTCTACAATTGGCTATATCGCCTTCAATAAAGAGGGTGACATCGGCATTTGCCTCGCAATCCCATTGGTTCGCTCGATCTATGAACAA
Organism: Pseudochrobactrum sp. sp1633; assembly: GCF_030376605.1. Taxonomy (GTDB): domain Bacteria; phylum Pseudomonadota; class Alphaproteobacteria; order Rhizobiales; family Rhizobiaceae; genus Pseudochrobactrum. Next base: position 23,898 of record NZ_JARRAE010000011.1, read on the forward strand.
GAGCCTGTGGAAGCGATCAATCTGGCAGCGTTTTATATCAAGCGGGACTATCAATGGATGGCTGCCGTATTTTTAAGGCGTATAATATCCACGTCTCATGTTGATTATGTCGATGTGACAGCCTCATTCTCAATGAGAAAAATCAATACGCATTTGGGATTTTCAACATCTGCAATTGCTACACTCGTTGTGCCTCTGCCAACCGCAGTTTGGCGCCCCTCAAAAGGGGCGGTGATACGGGCATATGACCCTCAGTTGTCAGAAGGTCTTTCTGAAGATACGACCCAGATACTCAGCGACCATATTGATCTTGGCTGTTTGGTTCTCATGATCGAAATGAACGGCGAGCGGCATCCCGTTATTTTACAGCCCAAGAAAAGAGGCGGCCTTCGTAGTACCAGAGTCATTCTGGTGAAAGACCGGACCTTGATTTATGATGCCCTTGGTCCGCTTGCACGTTATCTTATGCTGCGCGGTTTCTTCTTTCTTGAGCTGGATGTTCTGAATAAGCCTGATCTGTGGGGCTGTTCACTGCGTAAAAGATCTGCACCCGTTCAGTCAACGCTGCCAAGATTAAATGATGCAATCGATCATACTTATACTGAACTTGTCTTTATTTTATGAGCAGGCAATCGAGGTAGATGACCTTTATCGCACTTTTGCACGAGATAGCTTAATCAGCTACCGTCATCTTGCCCGTTGCAGGTGGTGTCGATTCTCCATGCTCAACATGCGCATCGCATAATGCCGTCACTGATTTTAAAAGAAAATGTCTATGACACGACAAGAGAAAACAACCACTGACATGGATTTAGGCGAGCTGCCTGAAATTCTTGGATATTTACTGCGCATTGCCGCGCGTGCTTCAGATCGTCAGGTACTGCCGGTTTTGGCAGCCAATGATTTCACCCGTGCCGAACTCACCACGCTCATGATTATCGCTTATAATCCAAACCACTCATTGCAAGAGATCACGGCCGCTGTCGGTGTTGAGCTGCCAGCCACCCAACGGCATGTGAATTCACTGCGCAAAAAAGGCTACATCATTCAAAGCCGTCCGGCGCATGACAAGCGTATTACCCATTATCAGATTACGCCGAGCGGTTTGGAAAAAGCCGAGCAGCTGAAAGCTCTTGCCAATGAAAAAGACCGCAAGCTGATGACAGGCTTAAGTGAAGCCGAAAAACAAGAACTCTTTCGCCTTCTCCGCCATGTCGGAACATACACTGCGTGACAAGCAAAACCACCCTCTTGCCAAAATTACTTAACAAAGGTAAGTAATTTGACGGGAGACTTTTCAATGCAGAATTCAGGCCAGTTTGCGCCGTTTGAGCGCCTCACCATCAGCAACCAATCGCTTGAGGCGATCCGGCATCATTTGCATCAATATCCTGAACTACGTTACGAAGAAAAGCAAACAGCTGCCTTCATCGCAGATGCATTAAACACGCTCAATATTCCTTTTGAAGCGGGCATTGGCGGCACAGGAATTGTTGCCACTTTACGCGGTACAGCCACAGCACAAAATGAGACCGGCACCATTATTGGTTTCCGCACCGAGCTTGATGCACTGCCTATTACTGAGCCGAACGATTTTCCTCATCGCTCCAGACACCAAGGTGTAAAGCATGCCTGCGGCCATGATGGTCACATGACAATCCTGCTCGGGCTTGCCGCTTATTTAAGCGAAAACCGCGACTTTGACGGCACTGTGCGCTTTATCTTCCAGCCCGCAGAAGAAGGCGGTGCAGGCGCAAAACGCATGATGGAAGACGGCTTGTTCCAGCGCTTTCCGATGCAGCACGTTTTCTCGCTTCATAACTGGCCGGAGCTTGCGCCAAATACTGTCGGTGTAATGACAGGGCCTATCATGGCGGGCGGCTATACGATTGAAGTTTCCGTTCGCGGCACCGGCGGGCATGGTGCAACGCCTTATGCCTGCACCGATCAGCTGAATATTGCTGTGCAAATTCTCAATCAGATGCAGTCATTTATGGCGCGTCGTTTGCCGCCTTTTAATCCTGCGGTGCTCTCCATTACCCGTTTTGCGGGTGGCGAGGCCAATAATGTTATTCCCGATGAAGTCAGATTTGACGGCACAATCCGCCTCTTTGATGCCATTGCTGCAAAAATCATTCAAGACGAAATGCCAGACCTTATCAAAGGCATAGCCAAAAGCTGGGGAGCTGAAGCTGATGTCCGGATTGAAGAATATTACCCACCGACAATCAGCGAGAAAAACGCGACGGACTTAGTCGCGCAGGCTGCTCATAATCTGGGTTTAGCGGTAGCGACGCCGGAAACAGGCCTTCGCCCTGCCATGACGAGTGAAGATTTTTCTTTCATGCTGCAGGAAGTACCGGGCTGTTATTTCTGGCTTGGTCAGGGGGGCGAGCACGGACTGCATCACCCTTATTACGATTTCAATGATCAGATTTTACCGGCCGGTGTCGCTCTCTATGCAGAGATTGCACGGCTTGCATTGCAGATAGTGAAACACCAAAGCTGAAACCGCAAAGAACGGATAAGGCTTGTTCCTGTTTAAGAGGGAGGGAAATTAAACATGGCGGTTATACAACAAAGCGACACAATTGCCGGACATTCGGTACCGCGTAAGAAAAACGCGAAAATGATTGTCGCTATTTCCATCGGCAATGCGCTCGAATGGTTCGATCTCGCCGTTTACGGCTTTCTGGCTGCGACAATTGCCAAGCTGTTTTTTCCGGCGGTCAATGACTTCTATTCGCTGATGCTGACTTTCGCCACGTTCGGTGTGGCCTTTGTCATGCGCCCGCTCGGTGCTGTCGTTATCGGCGCTTATGCTGATCGTGTGGGGCGCAAAAAAGCGCTGTCACTTTCCATCTGGATGATGATGCTCGGCACATTCGCCATTGCAATTGCGCCAACCTATGCACAGGCCGGTGTTTTCGGCTCGATCATGGTGGTGCTGGCGCGTCTTGCCCAGGGCTTTTCTGCCGGTGGTGAGTTTGGCTCGGCCACAGCATTTCTGGCAGAACTGAACCCTAAAAAGCGCGGCTTCTATGCCAGCTGGCAATTTGCATCGCAGGGTCTGGTCACACTGCTCGCATCGGGCTTCGGCGTTTATCTGAATAGCGGCTTAACACCTGAACAGCTGGAAAGTTGGGGCTGGAGACTACCGTTTATCTTCGGGCTGCTGATCGGGCCGGTTGCCATTTATATCCGCCGCCAGATGCATGAATCGGAAGAATTTGCAGCAGTGGCTGAACAGGGTGATACAAGCAGCCTTGGCCAGACGGTTGTTGCGGAACGTCAGAAACTGTTCCTGTCTTTTGGTCTCGTTATTCTGCTGACAGTAACATCCTATACATTGCTGTTTCTGCCGTCTTATGCCGTGCGTCAATTGCACCTCGAACCGGTCTATGGCTTTACCGGCACGTTGCTGATGGGCTGCATCCAATTGCTGATGACCCCGATTTTCGGCGCTCTTTCCGACCGGATCGGACGCACGCCTTCCATGCTTGCATCCTCACTCATCATCGCCGTTGGCATTATTCCGGCCTTTGCTTATCTTGATAGCAATGTGTCTGTATTTGGCTTTCATCTGCTGCTTGGTGCGCTTGCATTTGCACTTACAGGCTATTCCGGCCCACTCGCAGCTTTGATGTCCGAGCTCTTTCCTACCCGTTCACGCGGTGCGGGCTTGTCGATGAGCTACAGTTTTGCGGTCACGATTTTTGGCGGTTTCGCACCCTTCATCATTGCATGGATGATCAATGCCACCGGCTCCAATCTTGCGCCTGCAATCTATCTGGCTTTCGGCAGTGTGCTCAGTCTTATCACAGTCATCTATATCCGGCGCATTGGGTTGCGCTGATCTTAAACGGAGGCAGTTATGTCGCAAGATATGACACTGGAAACAGTACGGGCACTGGACGCAAAAGACAGTCTGCGTGCTTTTCGGGAGCGTTTTGTTATTCCGGATAATATGATTTATCTGGACGGCAACTCATTAGGCCCTGCCCCAAAATCCGCATTCGCTGCGCTTGACCGCGCTGCCAATGTTGAATGGGGACAAGACCTGATCCGCAGCTGGAACAGTGCGGGCTGGTTTGAGCTTCCACTGCGTTTGGGTGATAAAGTTGGCGAGCTTACCGGTGCTTCTGCCGGACAGATTGCGGTTTGTGACAGTACATCCATCAATATTTTCAAAGCATTGAGTGCTGCTGCAAGCCTGCGCCCTGATCGTAAAGTGATTGTTGCTGAAGGCACAAGCTTCCCGACTGACTTGTACATAGCAGAAGGCTTTGTCGCCAGTCAGCCGGATTTGACGCTCAAGCTGGAAGGCGTTGACGGTGACACGATCGAAGAACTGCTCGGGCCTGATGTTGGCGTGGTTTTGCTCAACCACGTCAATTATCGCAGCGGCCGCCTGCATGATATGAAGGCCTTAACCCGCCGGATTCATGAAGCCGGTGCTTTGGTTGTCTGGGATCTGTGCCACAGCGCCGGTGCACTCGATGTTCAGCTCGATGATTGCGATGTCGATTTCGCGGTTGGTTGCACCTATAAATACATCAATGGCGGGCCCGGCGCGCCTGCCTTTATTTATGTTGCAAAACGCCATCAGGCAGAAGCACGTCAGCCACTTTCCGGCTGGTGGGGGCATGTCCGTCCTTTTGCTTTTGAACAGCAATATGAAGCGGCACCGGCCATTGCCCGCTTTCTTTGCGGAACACAGCCGATCCTCTCCATGCAAACACTCAGCGGCGCACTGGAGGCTTGGCAGGGCGTCAATATGGCTAATCTGCGGGTGAAAAGTCTGGCACTGACCGATCTCTTCATCAAGCTGGTTGAAGAGCGTTGTGCAGGCTTTGACTTGCAGCTCATCACGCCGCGCAATCACAATGAACGCGGTTCACAAGTCGGCTTCACCCATCCGCATGCCTATGAGGTGATGCAAGCCTTGATCGCGGATCAGGTTGTTGGCGATTTTCGTGCGCCGGATGTGCTGCGTTTTGGCTTCACACCGCTTTATGTCAGTTATGAAGATGTGTGGAATGCGATTGAAATTCTGCGCGATGTGCTTGTAACTGAGCGCTGGAAAGAACCGCGTTTTGCAACGCAGAACGCAGTCACCTGAGGAATGATTTTACCGCGATTTTGCACATGCCAAAATCGCGGTAAACCTATAAGATCGTTGATAATTTGTCATAGCAGAAGCGAAAAACAGAACATGACGTATGATCCTTCAAAAGATGGCGCGCAGATGGATTTTCGCCAGCGCATGTCCTATGGCGATTATCTTCAGATTGATAAAATTCTCTCTGCGCAACATCCGCTTTCTTCGGCGCATGATGAGATGCTGTTCATTATTCAGCATCAAACATCAGAATTATGGATGAAACTGGCGCTGTATGAGCTCAATGCCGCACGGCAGATGATCGCCGCTGACCGCACAGCCGAAGCTTTGAAAATGCTGGCACGCGTGTCGCGTATTTTTGAACAGCTCAATTCTGCGTGGGATGTGCTGCGCACCATGACACCATCAGAATATACGCAGTTCCGCGATGCACTGGGGCAAAGCTCGGGTTTTCAATCCTGGCAATACAGATTGATTGAATATGCAGTTGGCAATCGTAATCTGGCAATGTTGAAGCCCCATGCACATTGCCCTGACATTATGGAAATGCTGGAAGCCGAACTGGCGCGCCCTTCCCTTTATGATGAAGTGCTGCGCCGCCTTGCCCGAACCGGTTTGGCTGTGCCTGAGGCAGTGTTAAACCGTGATCTGCGACAGGCATGGCAGTTGGATCAGGATGTGCTCGCAGTGTGGACAAAGGTCTATCAGGACCCGTCGCGCTACTGGGAAGCTTATGAAGTCGCTGAGAAACTGGTCGATTTTGAAGACTATTTCCGGCGCTGGCGTTTCAACCATGTCACAACGGTTGAGCGGGTGATTGGGTTTAAACGTGGTACCGGCGGCACCGGAGGAATTAGTTATCTCAAGCGTATGCTGGAGGTTGAGTTGTTCCCTGAGCTTTGGCGTGTCCGCACAGAACTTTGATCCGTAATTTTCCTATTCAGGTTGTTTAAGAACAGGTGAAATATGAAGCGTAACTGGGACGATGAATTTGCAAATTCAGCTTATATTCCCGGCTCAGAAAAGCTTCCTGCCCTGTGGGCTGCCAATGCCGCAGCCTACCGGCAGGCAACACCGATGCAGGAAGATATCGCCTACGGCACAGCTTCGCGCAACCGGCTGGATCTCGTCTTTCCGGATGGTAAAAGCAAAGGGCTGGTTGTCTTCGTACATGGCGGCTTTTGGATGGAGTGTAACAAATCCGACTGGACAGATCTGGCTGAAGGCGCGCGTCTCAATGGCTGGACTGTTGCCCTGCCCGGTTACACGCTTGCACCAAATGCCCGAATTTCGGAAATAACCCACGAGATTTCTCAAGCCATCACCAAGGCTGCGCATTTGGTCGAAGGGCCGATCAGGCTGGTTGGCCATTCCGCCGGTGGCCATCTGGTTACGCGCATGATCTGTCAGGACAGCCCCATTGCGCCGGAAATTCTGGCACGTATAACCAATGTCATGTCGATCAGTGGTTTGCATGATCTTCGCCTGCTTCAGCAAACCAAAATGAATACTGCACTGCAACTGGACGATATGGAAGCTGAGCGTGAGAGCCCTGCGCTGTTGCGGCCACTGGCATCAGCGCATGTAACTTGCTGGGTCGGAGCAGATGAGCGCCCTGAATTCATTCGCCAATCCCGCCTTCTGGCAATGATGTGGGATGGCTTGGCACAGGTAAGGCTCTTTGAAGAAAAAGAGCAAAATCACTTTTCAATTCTGAGTGGTTTAAAGTACCCGAATTCACCTTTAATGGATGAACTGCTGGCCTCCAATGAAGCCCGCTCAACGGTCGTTTGAGTGTATCGGAAAACTATGTAGTACTGGTAAGTCTGCGCAGCGCCACGTCTTTTTCACTGCTATTTGACGTATGATGTTTTTGTTCCATACTGCAGGCAGAACTCAGGCTTTGCCAAGGCCTGCTACACGACCAGACAACAGAAGGCTCAGTCCTGCGCCAGCACCGGCGAATATTTTAAAACGGTGCTCACAATAATAGGAGCGATTGATCATGCTGCCTGAAATTGTTTCAATGAATGCGTGGCAATCCGCGCTTGAAGAACAGATCAACAGAGAAAAAGCTTTTACCCGTGCGCGCGATCAGCTGAATGCACAGCGGCGACGCCTGCCGATGGTCAAGATTGACAAGGCATACAAGTTTGCCGGACCGGCAGGCGAAGTCAGCCTGTCAGATCTTTTCGCGGGGCGGCGGCAGCTGATCGTTTATCACTTTATGTTCGCACCTGAATGGAAGGCGGGCTGCGACGGGTGCTCATGGGTTGTGGATGCGATGACCCATCCCGCGCATCTCAATGCACGGGATACCTCGCTTGTTTTGATATCGCGTGCACCGTTGGAAAAACTGCAAAACTATCAAAAGCGCATGGGTTGGCAGTATCCGAACTGGTATTCCTCACAATATAGCGATTTCAATCAGGATATGGGAGCTACGCGGAGCGATCCGGACACACCGGACAAAATGCAGGAGGTGCATGGTATCAGCGTTTTCCTGCGTGATGGTGAGAATATCTATCGCACCTATTTTAACGGCGGACGCGGTATTGAATATCTCGGCAGTTTTTGGACCTATCTGGATCTGACACCTTATGGCCGTCAGGAGTTGTGGGAGGATTCACCGGAGGGCTGGCCACAGAGCGAAGCATATATCTGGAACAGGCGGCACGATGAATATGAAAGCTAAGGGTTACGCTGATTTCCTACTGTGACGACTGCCTCTGTGATATCTCGAAGAAATTTTCTACGAACCTTCGCTAATCAATAAAAATCGCTGCATAAATTTTTAAATTAACCTACTCCGAAAGCATGTTCATGCTGTGTTATTGCGTCAAAATTGACTATTCCCATTATTTACAATTTTATTTTTATGTAAAAATTTAAATATAAAAAATACTATAGTGCTAAATATAAAATATATAACAATAATTACTGATGTCATCATTATCATTGATTTAGCGCCAATTGAATAATTAAACATAAAAATCATCATCCAACTAGATAGCAATATACTTTCAAAAAATGAATTTAAAATACAATAATAATATTTTGAGTTGCTTTTTAATAATGCGAGCGATGGCTGATTGCGGAATGTTGTCGCCGAGAGAAAAAGAATTGATGCAGATGCTTTTACCAAGGCGATGACTGGTCCATCTTGCCAAGTCAGAAGCATGACGACGGCAATAAAGACCACAAAAAAAGCTGCATTTTTATATGTGAATTCCCTCATGTACACCCCTTAGAACATTGCTTTCAGTTGAAGCATGCCGAGAAAAGAACTCCCTCATCGACAATTTCATTTCTAAATACAACAATTCAATCGCTTCCACCGATTGGCACGATGTCTTCAGCTCCCAAAAGAGAGTTGGAAATAGCAGAGTGCTTAGTCAACCATCCTACCGCCTGCTGTAGCAGTTAGAGGGTGTGTGAGTTTTAGCTGCTGGAGACTTGGCATGTTACGGCTGATCACAGCCCGTGCGAGTACGGTTGGATTTGTAATTTATTAATTCTTATTAATTCTTATTTTTTCTATTCTTATAAATCGCTATTAATGAAAGTGGTAGTGATATTGGAATAACTGCCCAAATTGCTGACTTTAAATAAAGATATAGATCAATATTCATGCCGAAACGATCATTCCCAATTAAGTATACTAAACCAATAAATCCAGCAGGAGATAACCAAAACCCAGCTATAATCTGCGTATAACTCATCAGTTATCTCCTTGTTATGAATATCAATTTCGCTCAATTTTCACTTAAAAACATTAAGAGGCGGACTGATTTTTAATTATCGTGAACCCCGTCCATCACTATCCCCACCTCCCTGCTCTCGGCCACTATTATTACTGGGCGACGGGGAAGAAAAACCACCTCTGGCACCTCCTAACGCGCCAACCAGTCCACCCCACGTTACCCCTGCCACCCCTCCGAGGGCTCCTCCTAACGCGCCTATAGCTGCCCCCCATCCAACGTCAGGATTTAGACCAACTGCATTCGCCCCGTACACATCAGTTCCCAAATAGGATTCTTGTGCTCGATGTCTATCATGCTCTGCTGTCCCTCTTCCCCTAGAGGACGGGCCATGTGTGCTACTATTATCATCTTTGCCCCATCCGCCTCTTAATCCGTCATAATCAGCTGAATCAAGTCGACCACCGCCAACAACAAGGCTCATTTCTTCCATTGATAAAATGCGCATAAATTTTCCCTCCCGTTAATTCGTGAAGGATAACACCTATATAAATAGTTTCTTATTCCAATAAATTGGATCTAATTTGTATTGAGTTTATAGATTTGAATGTGGTGAAAAGTTCAGTTTCCGCGCGAAATTCTCTCTAATACGACCAGCACAATTCCCCATTGCGTTATCTTTTGCGTAATCAGGAGAAGCACCGTAACAGCAGACACATTTATAGTTCAGCATGGGTGGAGCTTGTGAATGTCGCACCTTCTACGGCGCGCTTGCTGGAGCTTGGGGGCTCGACAGTGTTTATAAACTTAGTGCAAGTGCCTTAGTCGGCAGTTGTTTTGTAATTTTTTGACATCTGTCTATCGACCAGAAAATACAAATAAATAAAAATTCCAGAAATCGCTGAAATAAACCAAGCTCCAATATTGTATAGAATAACATTTAGCGCTGGCAGATTATCTACATAAAAATTAATTGTTGAGTGAATTAACGTCATAAAAAATATTGACCACCACTTAAATTTTACTTTTAAATAAATTATTGAAGTCATAATATGAAACGATTTAGAACCAGTCAATAAAAATATAGTCGCTAAAATTGCCATTTCAGAATTAAGACCTAATTCAATATTATGCTCATAAACGGCATTAAAAAAGTACATCGACTCTGCAATAGCAAACAGGAAAAGTGACGGTATTTTAAATATCGTTTCGAAAAACAACAAAACTATAAAAGCTTTCATGAGCTCTTCTGCACCGGCAGTTAGTATTATTCCAAAAACATACCAGAACATTTCCAAGCGTAACCTCTCACGTCGTAATTGCTCAAAGGTTCGTTTGCAGAGCTATCATTTACTGTTAGCGAGAACCACGCCCGCCACTATCGCCATCCCCCTGCTACTGCTGTCCCCTGTATAATCGCCCATTGCATTATATGACCCATAATCTGGACTGCCACCACAAGCGAAGGCATTGGCAAGAGCTTGACCTACTTTTCCAATAAGTGAATCTTTAAAACCAGGATTGTTTCCCGGCGACTTCGAGGCCTCAACCTGTTTATCAAAACTATATCCGTCATTTGCCCCCATTCCTGCACCCTTTCCACGATCACGGCCCCTTTTGATGAACCTGTTCCACCCCTTGTGCCACCTGCTCCATCATCCCGGGCATCAAGTGCGCCACCACCTACAATGAGGCTCATTTCTTCCATTGATAAAATACGCATAGGTTTTTCCTCTCGTTAAATTGAGAAGGATAACACCAATGTAAATCGCTTCTTATTCCTATTAATGGGGTGAACGGAATAAGTGCTGCGCAGAGCAGGAACGGCAGGCGAGTTGGTGTTTGGGTGAAGATCACGGATGAAGCTTCTAATTTGTAACGGCTCCTACAGCGCGATTAAATGCGCAGAGCCACGACAAGTCAGTCAATAACAAGGTGATATTGGTTGGTATTTTTTAAATTTTATATGTAAACACATAACGTCTAAATAAAAACCATAGAAATCCAACTATTATTGGGGAGAAAATAATCACAATAAATGAATACTCCCTATCAATGTTCATTAATTTGTACGGAAATAATAAAATAATTAATGGATTTATAATTACCCATGGAATGAAATCTATGTATTTACTCATTGATTTACACCATAAAATTAATATTTTATTTACTTTGGGCCACGACCACCACTATCACCATCCCCTTGGTTACTATTTCCATTTGTGTAATCCCCCATAGCATTGTAGGAGCCGTAATCTGGCGAGACACCGGAGTTGATGTTGTTATCAATACTATTCCCTAAAGCACGTCCAGCTAGCCCTCCCATTATTGAGCCAACTCCTGCACCTCCAGCCACTGGAGAAAGGCCACCCAAAACACCACCGGCCAATGATCCTAAAGTTGCCCCAATATCTTTACCCCACCCGCTATTTCCACTGCCTCTGTTCCCGCTAGGGGAGTTAGAACTACCGCTTGATGAGTTGGAATTACTGTTTGTTCCGTCATGATCGGCTGAATCTAATCGACCACTACCGACGACAAGGCTCATTTCTTCCATTGATAAAATACGCATAGGTTTTCTCCCGTTAAGACGAGCAGAATAACACTCATATAAGCTGTTTTTTATTCCTATAAATTGGGGGATAATATTAGCTTATGTTGTTGCCCTGAAATATATCTGCCTATGCCCTGATAAATAATGATAGTATTACTGGATGAATGCTATCAGATCTGTTTCACACTGCCTTTTTTCATTTTAACCGAGCTTAATGATGCGAGAAGCCTGAGCAATGGTTGATGGTCTGTGGGCAACAATAATGCGGCTGATCTTTAACTTTGCAACAGCTTGGTTGATGTGTTGTTCATTGGTTTCATCCAGTGCGCTTGTTGCTTCATCTAAAAACAGTATAGACGGTCGCCTGTAGAGGGCGCGGGCTAAAAAGAGACGCTGTTTTTGTCCGCCTGACAGAGTGCTGCCCATGTCTCCAACAAGTGAGTCAAAGCGCATAGGCATCCCCATGATTTCATCATGCATGGCAACCAGCTCGGCACATCGCTCTATCCATGCCTGATCCGCATTTGAATCAAAACAGGCGATGTTTTCGCTGATCGTTCCTGCAAAGAGTTGATCGTCCTGCAAAACTGTCGCAATGCTCCGGCGATAATTCACGGTTCCGAGCTGATTGATATCAACATCACCGACGAGAATTTTACCTTCGCTCGGCGTTATCAATCCGGCCATGATTTTCAGCAATGTAGTTTTTCCGCATCCTGAAGCGCCGGTAATAGCAAGGCATTCTCCGGCTGCAACATCAAAGCTGACGGCCTCAAGCACTTTGGGCAAACCTTCTCCGTAGCTGAAATGAACATTTTGAACGCTCAACAACGCTGATTGTTCCGGTTGAGATTGAACTGTTGGATATAGTCCGTTTGCTGGCGTGTCTTCCGGTGTTGCCAAAGCAATATCTGCAATACGCTCGGTATGTAGGCTCAGCATTTTCAGGTTGATAGCCAGACCGATCAAAGCTCCGACACGACCAACAAACTGATCTTTATAGGCTATAAATGCGATCAGCATACCAATGGTCATTGAGCCATTCATGACAAAGCGGGTTCCTATGACAAGCATAATAATACCATCAGCGGCTGCGAGAAATGTCCCGACCGTACCAAAAACAAAATCCAGCTTTTGTATCTGCAAATTGGCATTGATGGCATTCACGAGCAGATTGAGCCATGTGCCTCTGCGCCGCTCATGCAGATCAAGGGTCTTGATGCTGGCAACCCCACGGATTGTTTCTATGAAGTGGGAACTTTCCTTGGCACGTTGAATAATGGCTGCTTCATTGGCTGCACGGTATGGCCGGTATGCAGCAACACGAATGAGCAAGTGAATTGTAAGTGTTCCAAAGGCTACGAGTGCCAGCCAACCACCATAGAAAATCATCATAATCAGTGCGCCGATGGTCATAATACCATCCAGAACGGCACCAATAATATCTGTTGTGAGTGCGGATTGAATATGTCCCAATGACCCGAACCGCGACACCACATCGCCAACATGGCGTTTTTCAAAATAGGAAAGCGGCAGGCGTAACATGTGGTCAAACAAAGCCGTCGTCCATTGCAGGCTGAGATTTGTTCCCATAATCAGGGTTGCCCAAGCGCGGGACAAACCAAAAATTACCTGTAAGATAACAAGGATACCCATACCGATTGCCACCAGTGTGAGAAGATCATGATCCGCTGCAACAATCACTTCATCAAAAATGATCTGAGAACCAATCGGAGAAAGCAGCGCAATGACCTCAAGGCACAGAGACAGAAGAAAAATCTGCACTAAAGCCCGCTTCAAACCATCGATACGTCGAAACAGATCGCTGAGACGAATACGTTCTTTTTCGGTTTTTCGTTCAAATCCTTCGGCTGGCCAAAGCTCCAGCGCGATACCGGAAAAGCTTTCAGACAGCTCTTTAAGCGGAACCCAACGCCGGCCATGTGCCGGATCATGAATATAGGCCCCTTTTGATGTGATCCGCTCCAAGACAACATAATGGATAAATTTCCAGTGCAGGATACAGGGCATGTGAAGTTTGGACAGTTCTTCGATCTCAACACGAGCTGGTCTTGTTGCCAAGAAAAGACCCGTAGCAAAACGTGACAGATCAAGAAGTGACAGGCCTTTCATCGAGGCTGAGAACCGTCGCCGTAAGGCTCCAAGATCAATATTGTGACCATAATAACCGGCCACCATTGCCAGACATGCCAGCCCGCATTCGGCCACTTCTGTCTGTAATATAACCGGCATACGCTTGCGCAAAGAAAGGGAGAGATTTAGTTCCGTACTCATGACGGTGTGTCCGGTGATTGTCCGGTCGTGCGGCCACGCAAGCTATAGAGCGGCTCCAGTATCCATTGATAAACCGGCCTTGTTTCCAGCAAAAGATCAGCCTCAACACTCATACCGGCACGCAAGGCTTCAGCTTTTCCATAAGCTAATACATTAGGCTGATCCGGTATAACCGTAATGCGGTACAGAGCTACTGCCTGTTTTGGCTGCGCAGCGAGCGCGTCAATATCAGTTTCATTTTGGCGTAAGGTCACGCGGGATACTTTGGTGACTGTCCCGCCATATTGCCCGAATTTTTGATAAGGAAATGCGGTATAGCGCAACAGAACGGAGATGCCTTCGCGGATAAATCCAATAGCGCTACTCTGTGCTAAGAGGTGGATTTCCATTTTTTCGCCTTCAGGCAGAACAGAGACAAGCGGGGTGCCTGCTGCAACGACCTGCCCTTGATGGGTCAGAAGTGCGGCTATTGTTCCGTTCACTGGTGCCGTGATGACAATAGACCGTCTGGCCTCCCCCTGAGCCAGCTGTTCTTTCAGCGTTGCAATGCGCTGCCGCAATTCGCCCAATGTGATTGCGGCAGACGCGTCAAAACCTGCCAGTTTTGTCCGAATTTCAGATAATCGGCCACTGAGCTGAACATGCTGCCGGCGCTGGCTTTCAAGTTCCTGACGGATCTGCATATAGCTTTGTTGCGTGGTCTCGAACGTGCGTTCGACTGCAATGCCCTGTGTGATCAGCTTGCGGTATTTATCAGCACGCGGTTGCAGGATGGAAATATATTCCTGTGTCTGTGCAATCTGGGCTTTAACCCGCTCGATCTCATTTTGGATAGCGCTATCCTGATTGTGCAGTCCTTGTTTGTCGACACGATCCAGTTGAGCACGTTGTGTAATTGCATTCTCAAGCTCGGCAATACGGCTCAATAGCTGATCTTTGATAACAAGCTCTGTCTCGCCTAATCCCGTTGTCGTATCTGTGCTGATTGTAAATAGCGGGTCACCAAGCTGAACACGGTCATGCGCGGATGTTATACCGCTTATAATGCGACCGGTTTGCGGTGTGAAAACATGCATTACGCCTGCGCTTGGCACAACTGTCCCATGAACGCGCACGCGTCTTGTGTAGTGACCAAAGGTTAGAAAGCTGACTATCAAAGCAATGACAAGCACGCCCATGATTGTTGCTACAACGATAGAAATCGGTTGCAATAATTTTGGCTGGCCTAACCATGCATCACGTTGTGCAGCAATAGCTTCCGGCCGGTACAGGGAAGAGCAAGTGTCATCCTTTCTGGATGCGCTGTGCATAAAAATACTTTAAATTATCAGTGCTCATAGCTGTATGAGAGCAATATAAACATTACAAGTCAAATACTTGAATGTTGCGAGTATTTTATAATCAATAATTTATTTGGAGAGTTACGGTTTGTTTCCAGATGATAAATGCTCCGGATTTATGTCCGCACCGAGTATTGTCGAGCCTTGCAAAACCCACAGTCCCGGCGCGGTCATAAATAACTGAACTTACCAGTCCATGACGACTTTGCCGGAATTGCCGGAGCGCATGGCCTCGAAACCGTCGCGGAATTCATCAATCTTGATGCGGTGCGTAATAACCGGAGACAGATCAAGCCCGCCCTGCACAAAGGCGATCATCTTGTACCAGGTCTCAAACATCTCACGCCCGTAAATGCCTTTCAGATTGAGCATTTTGAAAATGACCTTATTCCAGTCGATTTCAAAACCGGCAGGAGCAATACCGAGAATAGCAATCTTGCCGCCATTATTCATCTTGTCGATCATATCGCGGAACGCAGGTGCAGCACCGGACATTTCCAGCCCGACATCAAAGCCTTCCGTCATGCCGATGGATTTCATCACATCATCAAGATTTTCTCTTGAGGCATCCACCACATAGTCAATGCCGACTTTTTTGGCGAGATCCAGGCGCACCGGATTAATATCAGTGATGACAACCTTGCGCGCACCCGCACGTTTGGCAACCATTGCCCCCATGATGCCGATCGGTCCTGCACCGGTAACCAGCACATCCTCACCAATCAGATCGAAGGACAAAGCCGTGTGCACAGCATTGCCGAAAGGATCGAAAATAGCGGCGATCTCGTCCGGCACTTCCTCGGGAATCGCCACCACATTATATTCCGGCAAGCAGATGAACTCTCCGAAAGAACCGGATCGATGCACGCCAACACCCAGCGTATTGCGGCACAGATGACCACGCCCCGCGCGACAGTTACGGCACTTGCCGCATACAATATGCCCTTCGCCCGAGACGCGCTCACCGACTTTATACTTGGTCACTGCGGAGCCGATCTCTGCGATCTCGCCCATAAATTCATGGCCGACAACCATCGGCACCGGAACTGTGTTTTGCGCCCACTGATCCCAGTTCCAGATATGCACATCCGTGCCGCAGATTGCGGATTTTTTGACCTTGATCAGCACGTCATTCGGGCCGATCTCAGGAACAGGGACGCGCTCCATCCACAGACCCGGTTCTGCCTTTGCTTTAACCAGGGCTTTCATCATATTCGTCATTGGAGTTCCCTCAGATAATGCCTAATTCACGGCCGGTTTGTTCAAAGACCGCAATGGCTTTGCGAACATCCTGCTCCGAATGGGCTGCCGACATTTGTGTACGGATACGCGCCTGACCTTTCGGCACCACAGGGAACGAAAAGCCGGTTACATAGACGCCTTTTTCAAGCATTCGGGCGGCCATTTCCTGTGCCAGTGCCGCATCGCCCAGCATCACCGGAATGATCGGATGGCCATCTCCGGCAAGTGTAAAACCGAGCTTTGTCATTTCGCGGCGGAAGAGCTCTGCATTCGCAGCGAGGCGGGCGCGCAGTTCCGCACCGTTTTCGATCAGGTCAAAAACTTTCAGTGATGCCGCAGCAATAACCGGCGCAAGCGTGTTGGAAAACAGATAAGGCCGTGAGCGCTGACGCAGCCATTCCACAGTTTCAGCCTTGGCAGATGTATAGCCGCCGGATGCACCGCCAAGAGCCTTGCCGAGTGTGCCGGTGATAATATCAACCCGCCCTTCAACGCCGCAATATTCAGCGGAACCGCGGCCGTTTTTACCGACAAAGCCGACTGCATGGCTGTCATCAACCATGACCATCGCATTATATTTGTCCGCGAGATCACAAACGCCCTGCAGATTGGCAATAATCCCGTCCATCGAGAACACGCCGTCTGTGGCGATCAGCTTAAAGCGGGAGCCCTCCGCCTTCTTCAGCTCTTCTTCAAGCGCAACCATATCATTATTGGCATAACGGAACCGTTTTGCCTTCGACAGGCGAATGCCGTCAATAATCGAGGCATGGTTCAGTGCATCTGAAATAATTGCGTCTTCTTCACCGAACAGCGTTTCAAAAAGCCCGCCATTCGCATCAAAACAGGAAGAGTAAAGGATGGTATCTTCCATGCCAAGGAATGAGGAAATCCGGTCTTCCAGCTGTTTGTGCTCTTCCTGCGTCCCGCAGATAAAACGCACCGAAGCCATGCCATAGCCATAGCGGTCGAGTGCCTGCTTGGCAGATTCTGTCAGTTCTTCATTATCCGCCAGTCCGAGATAATTATTGGCACAAAAATTAAGAACGCGATCTCCCGAGGCCACTTCGATTTCACCGGCCTGTTTGGAGGTAATAATACGCTCGGTCTTATACAGGCCGGATGTTTTCAGGCCATCCAGCTCGGAACGGAGATGTCGAAGAAAATTATGTGTCATGCTTGAAGCTCTCTCACAATTATACCGGCATCTGCCCTGCATTTTATCAGTATTTTCCGATGCAGGGCAGATGTATAGCAGATCAATTATTGACCGGTTGCATAGCCATGTTTGCAAAGTCCGGTCAGATCAGACAAGGAAAGTGCATCCATATCCAATGCGTTTAAAAGGTCGTTTTCAGCGGTAAAATCCCGTCCGTACATTGCCGAGAAAATTTTAACGCCTGCTTCATGCAGCTCAGCAGGTTTACCTGCAAGACGTGCCAGTCTGGCAGTCATCACCAGACCGAACGGCACATCCTCCGTAACGTAGCGGCTGTCCGCTGTGGTCGGGCCAGAGCCGCCATTGCCTGCGGCATGCATTTCCTGATTCATCTGCGAAATCGAGCTGACAGGAATGTGGAATGAAAGGTGGAAATGCTCGAAAATCGTTCGGACGTTTAGTCCCAGAGCTGTAGCAACATTGATGCGCTCCTGATCCAGATCTTCCAGAAGACGTCCGACATTCGGCGTTACATTCTGCCCCTGGCTCCAGCTTTCACCACGTTCCATACGGGTCATATTGCCCAGTGCAATGCCCATGTGGTTTTGCGGATTGAGATTGGACAAAGCAATGGCCAGCAAGCTGCCGCGATCGACAAAACGATCTCCGAACAATGTCTGGCAGAGGGCAAGCCCTTCTGCGCTACGAGATTCCGGCACTGTCGCAAGATCAATACGCTTGCGTACAGTATTCACATTCACTTCCGTCTGGCTCAGCTGACGGCCTGAAACAACCGTTGTGCCCCAGGCAATAACCGGCACGCTGATATCACGCGTAGCCAAAAGGCGGGACAGATAAAGCGCACCAAAGGAGGCATGGGAGCTGATGATAACGCTCTGATCCGCACGGATATGTGGTGCCACAGCATCCAGCACCGCCTTGTGTCCATAAGCAGGCAAAGCTACCACAAGCACATCAGAACCTTCTGCCAGTGCGCGCGCATCCGCTGCCACCTGCGGCCGGAATGTGCCGGTCACAGCACCGGAGGCAGTCAATGCCTCGCCTGCGGCCAGCGCCTTCGTGCGCTCACCCGATGGTGACCAGAGAATAGCTGTGTGGCCAGCCTGTTCCAGAAATGCTGCCATACCAAACGCGATTGATCCGGCGCCAATAATCCCTACCCGCATAATCTTTTGTTCCTCACTCATATTCATTCAAATTATTCTGCGGTTGTTCCGCATTTTGTTATTTGGGTCGTAAGGTGCTGCCAAAGCCGCCATTCACACCGGCAAAAGCAACGACCAGAAAGGCCTTGGCAGGCTGGCTGCCGATACTGGTCAGACAATGCGGCACCTCTGCCGAATAGCGGGCTGTTTCACCCGCTCTGACCACAGTTTGTGAAGCGGTGTTGGAAACGTGGATTTCACCCTCAAGACAATGCAGATGCTCCATCGTTCCCGGACTATGCGCCTCACTCTCCAGCTTGCCATTGAGATCAAAGTTCAGGAGATACCATTCGATCAGTGCAATCATGCTGGCCGGCGCCAGAATCTGCAAAGTACAGGTACCGTCCGGACTGCGGATCGTCGGCGTCAGGTTGCCGGGCAAAAGATGAATCTGATCTGTCCGCTCATTGGTCACGCCGCCCATCAGACAATCCAGATTAACGCCAAGCGCCTGCGTCAGATGCCATAATGTGCCATAGGTCGGATTGGCATTGCCGCGCTCAATCTCGGAAAGAATGGAACGTGACACGCCTGCCATAACGGAAAGGTCTGCCAGTGTTAGCTTGCGCTCTTTACGTAAGGCCTGCAAACGTGGCCCGATTTCCGGTGGTGTCAGCTGCTGCTTCATCTGCTCACTCCTCAAACTATGCCGCAGACCTATTCTTCTACCGGCTCTCCCAATGTATGCATCAGCCTGTTTGCCCAGCCGAAAAGCGATGCAGACAGAATAAGATCGAGGATTTCATTCTGATCCAGCCCCGCATCGGTCAAAGCCTGCATATCACTTGCATCAGCCTGCGGCGGGCAGGCAGACAAGCGGACAGCAAAATTGAAAATAGCTTTCAGCCGCGGTTCAATCTCCGCATTCACACCATCCTTAAAAATGGCGGCAATGGTATCCTCTTCCTTAGCCAGCTGATTATAGCGGCTTGCATGCACCGCTGCGCAATAGATACATTGGTTTACAACCGAAGCTCCCACCGCGCCGATTTCCCGCTCCGCACGGGACATGCCACCGCGATTATACATCACGCCGTTAAACAGCGGTGACCGGTGCTTCAACGTTTCAGCATCATGCGCCAGCACCAGAAGATAGTCAGAAACCTTGGTATTGGACGGCGTAACCTTCAGCGCATCCAGCTGCTCCGGTGTTGCGTCAGCCAGCACAACCGGCGTCACATAAGGCTTCCAGACCGGCACTGTTGTCGTGAATTCATGAATGGTCTTACCCATGTAAACCTCGCATCAAACGCAAACCGGCAGCCACACGGATCTGATAGCTGACAAAAGCCAGAAGCTCCGAAAGCCTTACAATATCAGCGTCGTTCACACCGGCCTGACGCAACTTCTCAATATCCGCACCCGTGGCATCTTTGGGGGAACGCGTCACAATATCCGTGTGCCGGATCAGAGCCTGCAAACGCGCATCCTCGCCGCCGCTGAAACTCAGATCAGCGATCAGAGCCGCGTCTGCAGCATTGTCCGCCTGTTCCAGCAAAGTCGTGAAATGCTGTGTCAGTGCTTCGTCCTGATTATGTTTGGCAACACGCACTGCAATGGCAGCACGCTCCGCACGGGACAGCCCACCCGCATCAGCAGGCATTAAAGCGCTGTCATGGGTTTGCTGTGTCAGCGCCATAATATCTGCACGGCCTGCCAGCACATCACGCAAAGGATCGGATGCCCCTATACCGGCGGCACTGATAAGAATATCCGCAGTTTCAGTCATTATACCTCCTCGGCCTGTTGAGACCATGCCTGCTCTGCATCCGGCAAAGGCGAAGCTGTCCACTCATCGCCCTGCAATTCCGGCGTGCTGTAATCCTGCAAGGCCTGCCAGTGCTGTGCAAAATTTTCCTGATAAAGTCTGGCTGCAATCTCACGGGCGAGAATAGCTGCGCCCTCGCTGATGCCCGGAATATCGCCGCTCAGCTTGCCCAGACTGGCCGC
The DNA here is from genome assembly GCF_030376605.1 of Pseudochrobactrum sp. sp1633. Taxonomy (GTDB): domain Bacteria; phylum Pseudomonadota; class Alphaproteobacteria; order Rhizobiales; family Rhizobiaceae; genus Pseudochrobactrum. The sequence continues at coordinate 44,487 of NZ_JARRAE010000011.1, forward strand.
CGCACCGGCATTGAAACTGTAGATATTCGCCAGCCAGGGCGCTGTGCCCACCTCTTTCTCGCGGAAAGAGAAGTCAGCGGAAAGATAAGGATGATTGCCAAGCTCTGTATTGTCTTCACCGGCCGGAGGCGTGTAGCAATCACGCCAGAGCAGAATTTTATCCGCATAGGCTTCAAGCTCTTTGCGCGCCAGCGGATCGACAGTAAAACCGGTGCCGAGGATCATAAAATCCGTAATCAGCCTGCTGCCGTCCTGCGTTGTGATGACGAGTTCATCACCGCTCTGCTGCACCGTTTTAATACCGGCATTAAAATGAAAATACGCATTGTCATGACGGCTGACACGCAGGGTTGAACCACGCGGCGCGGGGGTCTGTGTGCGTAGTGAATAATTCATGATCTGCCAGCGGCGGGCATCATCCAGCTTGGAAAAAGCTGCCGTAAAGCCAAAAGAACCAATGCCCATCAGCTTATTGATCTGCGGCATTTCCTTGCGGCGGATGAGATGACGTACCTCTTTGGCGCCAACCTCCAGCGCTTCCGCGGCATTGTCCACCGCAGAGGCACCAACGCCGATCACAACCACACGTTTGGAACGCAGCGCCTGAAAATCAATCGCATCAGAAGAATGCGCCCAGAATTTCCGGTTCAGCCCCGCAGCAAAATCCGGAATATTCGGATGTCCCATACCGTCACGGCCGGTTGCCATAACAATCTTGCGGGTCAGGATTGTCTCTTCTTTGGCACTGCTGCCTGCCAGTGTCAGGCGCATCAGCGCCCCTTCCGGCAAGATGGACTTCACCTCAACATTATTCTCAACCGGCAGCGACAGAACTTTCCGATACCAACGCAGATAATCCATCCACATCGGCCGCGGAATTTTATCCATTTCAGCCCATGCGTCATTGCCGAACTGCGCTACATACCACGAGCGAAACGTCAGCGAGGCGATACCATAGGCAGGCCCTGTCAGCTGTTTTGGCGAGCGCAGTGTTTCCATTCGCGCATAGGTCAGCCACGGCCCTTCAAAACCTTCAGGACTGCGATCAAGAATGCGAATATTGCGGATACCGCCCGCCTGTAGCGAAAATCCCGCGACAAGCCCGCACATGCCGCCGCCGATAATCACGACATCATGCACTTTTTCTGCACCATCAGTTGTTTCCACCCAGTTTGCAGGAGGATAGCAAAGACAGGCCAGATCATCGCGGACACGATGTTCCAGTTCTTCAAGAGTGGAAGCGGCAACGTTAAGCGGTGCCTGCACGTTATATTGCATAACTCATTTCCATCCGGTTTTTTCAGATAACGGAGTGCGTGACATCAGTTTGATACGGGTAATACCGTTGCGCTTTCCGGCTTCCAGCTGACCCAGATATCATCCCCCACGGAAGAGTTGATGTCTGCCGGATGGCTGAGCGCATTGATGACTGTGCCGCCGTCGACCTCAACAAAGACAGACGTATGATTGCCTTTAAACACCAGCTGGCGAATGCGCCCTTTCAAACGGTTCTGGCTTTCCGGTGCGGTTTCAGTGCAGCGGATCGCTTCAGGACGCAAAGCAATGAAATAGCCGTCTTTGGTTGAAGCGCTGACAGTACCGCGCGGAGCCGTCAGAATATTGTCATTCCAATTCAGCTTCAGCATATCGTTTTCAACGCCGGAAACCTGACTGCGCAGCAGATTGGTTTCACCAATGAAGTTGGCAACAAAAACGCTTTTCGGCGCGCGATACAGCGTATGCGGATCGCCCATCTGTTCAATCCGGCCTTTATTCATCACAATGATCTGGTCAGACATTGTGAGTGCCTCTTCCTGATCATGCGTAACAAAAACAAAAGTCTTACCGGTCTTTTCCTGAATGGATTTCAGCTCAATCTGCATTTGCTGACGCAGTTTTGCATCCAGTGCCGAGAGCGGCTCATCCAGCAACAGCACCTGCGGATCCGGTGCCAAAGCACGCATCAGAGCAACACGCTGACGCTGACCGCCGGAAAGTTCTGACGGCAGGCGATGCGCATAATCCTGCAGCTGAACCAGCTCCAGCAATTCAGTGACACGCTTGTGAATAAAGTGCTTGTCGTGGCCTTTGAGCTCCAGACCGAAAGCAATATTTTTGGCAACAGACATATGCGGAAACAAAGCATAATCCTGAAACACAATATTCACATCGCGCTTATTGGGCGGCAGCTTTGTCACATCCTTGCCCGCGATGATGATGCGGCCGGAACTCGGTGTTTCAAATCCGCCGAGCATGCGCAAAGTGGTGGACTTACCGCAACCGGAAGGCCCGAGCAATGTGATGAACTTGCCTGCTTCAATGGTCAGGTTGAGCTCTTCCACCGCAACAAAAGAACCATAGTTTTTTGTAACATTTTCAAATTTAACGATCGGTTCCATTAGCGTGTCCTCGAACGGCGGGTTTTATATTCGGCATAGAGTCCGATTGCTGCGGTCGCCAGCAGGACAAGTGTTGCCATTGCGTTGATTTCAGGAGACATGCCGCCCTGCACTTTGGCAAAAATCAGCATCGGGAGCGTCGGTTGATAGCCGCCCAGAAAGAAGGTGCGCACAAAGTCATCAATCGACAGCAGGGTGCAGAAGATCATCCCGCCCATGATCGCAGGCCAGAGATAAGGCAGTGTCACCCGGAAAAAGGCCACGACACTATCAGCACCGAGATCACGCGCCGCATCCACCAGATTGCTCGGCATTGTGCGCAGTCTTGTCAGCACCATCACCACCACAAAAGGCACGGCGTGAACGGTGTGTCCCAGAATAATGGCGGCAGTGCCGGTCGGCATATCAATGGCCGAGATGAAAATGCGCATTGAAATCGCAGAGATCATCCCCGGCACCACGGCGGGCAAACAGGCAAGCGCGAAAATAATCGCCTGACCTTTGATGCCTTCCGCCACGATCAGCATGGCAACCCATGTGCCGATCGTGGTGGCCGCCAGCGTGGTCGCCGCAGCAATCAGAATGGAATAGATAATCGCTTCCAGAAACTGCTTGTCCTGCATCACCTTGGCATACCAGTCGAACGTCCATTCGCTGATCGGAAAGGCAATGAAATTGGCGTCTTTAAAGCTCATAGCCATCATCAGCATCAGCGGCAGCAGAAGATAGATGACAAATGCCCAGTAAGCGGCAGTCAAAGCGGTGCGCGGTGCATCATGAAACAGATTTCGCATCAGATTGCCCTCCGTTTGCGTCCGCCGACAAGGCGCATGAAAATTCCGGCGGCAGTTAAAGCGCTTACAAGCATGATGATGGCAAAAGCTGCGCCCACCGGCCATTTATTGCTGGCACCGTGGAAGAAGCCGCTGATGGTTTCAGGGAACATAACTGTGCCGGGACCGCCAAGCAGCATTGGTGTGGCGAAAACGCCGACTGTCGTGAGAAAGACCAGAGAGCATCCCGAAATAATGCCTTCCTTAGACAAAGGCAGAATAATTCTGCGGAAACGTGTCCACGGGCCTGCACCAAGATCGGCAGCGGCATCGAGGTATGACGACGGGATTTTCTCAATCGCGGAATAAAGCGGCAGTAGCATATAAAGACAAACGAGATAGATGAGGCCGAATGTCAGGGAAAACGGGCCGTACAGCATTTGAATAGGCCGGTCGATCAATCCGATTTCCCGCAGAAAAACATTGAGCGCACCGCGATTTGCCAGCAGCATAATCACCGAGAATGTGCGGATCAGCTCGCCTGCCCAGAACGGTACGAGCAGCAAAAGCAAAGCTTTGGAGCGGCCTTCCGGACGCACGATTTTAGCTACATAATAGGCAACCGGATAAACCACAATCAGCGTGGCCACAGTTGCAAACAGCGAGAAGAAGAAGCTGCGGATCAGGGGTGTGAAGTAAATCGACTCCTGAAAGAAGATCGCATAATTATCCAGTGTAAATTGCGGCTCACTGCCGGCAGGTACCGGATATTGCGACATCAGGCTGATTTTCAGCATCTGATAAATCGGCCCGACATGCAGAAACACGAGCCAGAGCAGAGGAAAACCTGCCAGCAGGATCACACGGCCATAGCGTGTGCTGACTGCGGCTCCCAATGTTTTCTGATATAAGCCGGAATTCATGATTTTTGCTATCCGTGTTGAATAGCGCGGAATCTCCGCTTTTTGGCTTATACCAACATCATCCCTGATAGAGGTGTCAGACATATAGCTTTCCTGTTCAGCCCTGCGACGCATGTCGTGCTGTTTCATCAGACAGTCATTTTGTGGGGGAAATGTTTGCGCCGGATCAGGCGCAAACATTCATTCAGAACGAAGAACCGTCAGGCGGCCTTGACCTCTGCAGTCGCACGGTCAACCAGTTCGTTTTTCATATCGCGGTTGACGGAGCTAAAGAAAATTACCCGCTCAAGCTGGTTCTGCGGCAAGGTTGCTGCCATTTTTTCACGGTCGTTCAGCAGATCAGCAACACCATTGATTGTGGAGCTGTAGCCGGACTGACGTGTCATCGAAGCACCGACTTCCGGATCTGCCAGAACTGCACTGAGCAGCTTATAGGCATTTTCCTGATTAGGGGCATTATTGACGATATTCAGCGTGTAAACGAAGCCGAATGTGCCTTCTTTCGGCGCAGAAAGCTGAATTGGATGACCTTCCATAATCAGCTTGGCAACCGGACCTGACCAGGAATGCGCCAGATAAATATCTTCATTGATAAACATCTGCTGCACTTCGGAACCGGCGTCGTAATATTTACGCACCATATCCTTGTTCTTAATCAGGAGATCGCGGGCTTCATTGGTGGCTTTTTGTGCAAGCTCACGATTATCCGTATAGCTGACAAAGTCACCGTCATAGCCAAGATACTGCATGGCCAGTGTCAGGAAGTCGCTGACGATATAAGAGGTCTGCCCCTTATATTCCGGATCAAACATGATCTCCAGACTGTCGGCTTCCTTGACGTAATCTGTATTGCGCGCGAGCCCCTCATAGCCGGCCAAAATTGGCAGACCCCAGAGCTTGCCATCAACGCGCGCCCATTTGGCATCCTGATAAACCGAATTGAGATTTTTCCAGTTGCCGATTTTATCTGTATCAATTGCAGAAATCAGCTTGGACTGGATGAACTGACTGTAGCGATGACCCGCAACCGTTACGATATCGGTTGAAGGATTAGCGCCCTCGGCAGTCAGCAGGTTATATTGCTTGCCCTGATCGTCTGTCAGACGAACGCGTACTTCAATGCCGGTCTCCTTCTGGAACTTGTCCAGAAAGTCCTGCGGCAGAAACTTGTCATAAGTTGTAACATTCAGAACGCCGTTTTCAGCCCAAGCCGGACGCGGTCTGATGATATATGGTGACGACAATGCAGCCGCACCTGCCGCAACCAGCTTCAATGCTGACCGGCGGTTAACCAGAAGAGTCTTCCTCATTATGTTCCCCTGAAGATATTTGTTTTTTATATCAGGCGCAGAGTTTTCGCTTCCACCAATCAAGGTAATATTTACGCCCGCTTCCCTTCAGGTGTAAATTTGATTTAGTGGAAAATTATCCGCTAAAGTGGATAATTCTGGTAAAATGAAAATATGTCAAGATATCTTGATGCAATATTCATATTTTATTTTTTGATAATTTATAACTCTAAATAATAATGGCTGAGGCAGCCGAAAGTCACGTTTAAACCTCAGTATCTACCCTTGTGATGGTGCAAAACGGGCAATAAGCGCGTGGCTGTCACCGCTATAAGTGAGCCGCACATGGGTCACCGCCTGTCCGGCATTCCATGTCTGACGCTCAATAACCAGACAAGCCGCGCCTGCCGGAATACCAAGAATCGCCGCCACATTTTCATCCGCTGCAACGGCGCGGATCGCATGCTGCGCATTGCTCCACGGCACATAAGCCACCAGCCACGGGCTGGGCGATTGCTTGGAAAAATCTGTTTGTGCAGCATCCGGCACCGCCAGCAGATTAATGATACGCTCTTCCAGTGCAAAAACCCGTTTGCCGGCATAATGGCGGCAGGTTAGCTCTATCAGCGGCGTATTACGCTCGATATCAAGCTTTTTGCCGTCAGTTGCTGTGCTTTTACGATTAACGGATTTTTGCAGCTCATAGCGATAAGGCAGGCCTAATTGCTCCACCTCATCGCGGATATCGTGAATTTCCAAGATTGCCGCCTGCGATTGCGGCTTGGATACAAAACTGCCGGAACGGCGCTTCCGCTCAATCATTCCGGCCTTGGCCAGTTGCGTCAGCGCTTTATTCACCGTCATACGCGAACAGGAATATTGCTCGGTCAGTTCGTGTTCAAAAGGAATACGATAACCGGGCTGCCACTCGCCGGAGAGAATGCGGCTCTCAATATCATCCAGAATCCGCTGATGCAGGGATGAAGCCTGTTCACTGTCTCCGGATGAAATATCCTGCATACTCAGTTTTGCCCGCTTTTCTTCAATGTGTGCCAGCTTAGCTATCGAGAAGTTCGTTTAAAACTTTGCGGAAACCGGCCTCTGCCTGTTCATGCAGGTGATGACGGCCGTTTTCAACCTGTTTTACACCGCGCACCCAAACATGCGCCGGTTTGGCGCGGTTGGCAAAGATCATACCATCCAGCACCATATCGCCTTTTGCATGGGGAATTCGGCTGACATCCAGTGCTACAAAATCTGCTGATGAACCGGTTTTAAGCCCCTGCCCGCGCACGCCCATAGCGATATTGCCGCCTTCGAGCGCGCCGTCAAACAGAGCACGACCGGTTGAGCCTTCTGCCACTGCCATCACATTGCGGGCGCGGTGTTGCAGGCGCTGCGAATATTCAAGCTGACGCAACTCATCCCCCAAACCAATCAGCACATTGGAGTCCGAGCCCACGCCAAATTTGCCACCGGCTTGTGTGAAAATACCAGCATTGAACGTGCCGTCACCAAGATTGGCCTCTGTTACCGGACAAAGACCGGCAATCGCACCGGCCTGCGCCATACGCGTTGTCTCATCATCCGTCATATGGGTGGCGTGGATCAGGCACCAACGATCGCTCAAACCGGCATTGTCCAGCAGCCACTCAACAGGTCGTTTGCCAGACCATGCAATGCAATCTTCAACTTCTTTGATCTGCTCGGCCACATGAATATGTACCGGCGTTTCCGGCAATATCTGCGTGACGATTTTTAGCTCATCCGGCGTCACAGCGCGCAGGCTATGCGGCGCAACACCCAGCACCGCGCCGTCCATATTTTTCAGTGCAGTGCTGCAACCATCCAGCAAGAGCTGATATTGGTCTATGCTATTGATAAAGCGGCGTTGTCCTTCATTGGGAGCTGCACCGCCAAATGTGGAGTGAGCGTAGAAAACCGGCAGCAAGGTCAGCCCGATACCGCTCGTGTTAGCAGCGCTGGCAATGCGTTTGCTCATCTCCGCAATATCGGCGTAAGACGCACCGTCGCGGTCATGATGCAAATAGTGAAACTCGCCAACGCGGGTGTAGCCATTTTCCAGCATATCCACATAGAGACGTAGTGCCACAGCTTCCGCCTGCTCCGGCGACATGGTCAGGGCAAAACGATACATCACATCGCGCCAGCTCCAGAAACTATCGGCTGAAGGACCGCGCTTTTCTGCCAGTCCCGCCATGCCATATTGGAACGCATGACTGTGCAGATTTGGCATCCCCGCAATGATGACCTCATGGCGCTCATCGCCGGATTGTGCGTTTGCTCCGCTTTCAATCGCCGTGATTGTTCCGGCTTCAACCGTCAGGCGGACATTCTCAGCCCAGCCGCTTTCCAATAAAACCTGTTGCGCATGGATGACATGTTTTTGCTGAAGCACGGTTCTCTCCTCCTGAAATATCCGGCTAAAAATTTCCTTTGCCATTTTTTAATATGTATATACATTATAGTCGGAGAGGGGAAGCGGGAAAACATTCATGACAAAAGATACGCTGAACGACAAAGGCCATATTTTCACCCATGCGCGTGTTGCGACGCTGCGTGAAGACGCCGACGGTCTCGGCCTGATTGAGGATGCGGCAATCGTGGTGGAACAGGGCAGAATCGCCTATGTCGGCCCGCAATCCGAAATGCCAGCGCTCTATACGGATTATCCGGCAACCGACTGCGAAAACCGGTTGATTACCCCAGGTCTGATCGACTGCCATACGCATCTGATTCACGCGGGCAACCGCGCCCATGAATTTGAGCTGCGCCTCGAAGGCGCTTCCTATGAGGAAGTGGCTAAAGCGGGCGGCGGCATTGTGTCTTCCGTAAAGGCGCTGCGTGCAGCCAGCGAAGATGATCTGGTACGCGAGAGCCTGCCACGTCTCGATGCCCTGATTGCCGAAGGCGTAACAACCGTCGAAGTTAAATCCGGTTACGGTCTCGATACGGAAAATGAAATCAAATCGCTGAAAGCAGCCAGACGTCTGGCACAGGAGCGTGATGTTGCGATCCGCACCACTTTCCTCGGCGCCCATGCGCTGCCGCCGGAAATGAACGGCGACAAAGCAGCCTATATTGACATTGTTATCAATGAGATGCTGCCTGCCATTGCGACAGAAGGCCTTGCCGATGCGGTTGATGGTTTCTGTGAAGGGATCGCCTTTCTGCCGGATGAAATCGCCCGCGTTTTTGATGCTGCAAAGGCGCATAACCTGCCGGTCAAACTCCATGCCGATCAGCTGTCTAACCTGCATGGTGCCAAATTAGCGGCCTCCTATCATGCCCTGTCCGCCGACCATGTGGAATATACCGACGCGCAAGGTGCGCAGGCGATGGCCAAGGCCGGTACCGTCGCTGTGCTGTTGCCCGGTGCCTATTATTTCATCCGCGAAACGCAAAAACCGCCGGTTGAAGCCTTCCGTCAGGCGGGCACAAAAATGGCGCTGGCGACCGATAATAATCCGGGCACATCCCCCCTTACCTCCCTGCTTTTGACCATGAATATGGGCGCAACCCTGTTCCGCCTCACCGTCGATGAATGCATTGCCGGCGTGACCCGTGAGGCCGCCCGTGCGCTCGGCATTCTGCCTGAAACCGGCACAATCGAGACCGGTAAATATGCCGATCTGGCGATCTGGGATGTGCAGCGCCCTGCAGAGCTTGTCTATCGCATCGGCTTTAACCCGCTCTGGAAGCGGGTTTTCCGCGGCAACTAAAAGATTCGAATATCTGCGCATGTGATGAATGCGCTTTGAAGAAAGTACCCGCCATGAGCATTATTCTGAAACCAGGTTCTGTATCACTCGCCACACTTGAAGATATCTATCGCAATGGCACAGTTGCCCGTCTTGATCCGTCTTTCCATGCGGGCATTGCCAAATCCGCCGCCCGCATTGCGGAAATCGCCGCCGGTGATGCGCCGGTCTATGGCATCAATACCGGCTTCGGCAAACTGGCTTCCATTCGTATTGCACCGGAAGATGTGGCAACACTCCAGCGCAATCTGATCCTGTCGCATTGCTGCGGCGTCGGCGCACCTCTGGCTGAAAATATTGTGCGTCTCATCATGTCGCTCAAACTGATTTCACTTGGTCGCGGTGCCTCCGGTGTGCGCCCTGAAATCATTGCGCTGATTGAAGCCATGCTTGAAAAAGGCGTCATTCCGGTCATTCCGGAAAAAGGCTCGGTCGGTGCGTCCGGCGATCTGGCACCGCTGGCACATATGGCTGCGGCCATGATCGGCGAAGGTGAGGTTTTTTATCAGGGTGCACGGATTTCTGCCGCTGCCGCACTGAGTAAAGCTGGTCTGACACCAGTTGTTCTGGCCGCCAAAGAAGGTCTGGCACTGATCAACGGCACGCAGACCTCCACCGCTCTTGCACTGGCCGGATTATTCCGCGCCCATACAGCCTTGCAGGCAGCTCTGATTACCGGCGCTCTGTCGACCGATGCTGCCATGGGCTCCACCGCACCATTCCACGCAGACATACACACATTGCGCGGTCATAAAGGCCAGATTGACACCGGTGCGGCTCTGCGCAAATTGCTCGAAGGCTCGATTATCCGTGACAGCCATCTGGAAGGCGATCAGCGCGTGCAGGACCCGTATTGCATCCGCTGCCAGCCACAGGTCGATGGTGCCTGTCTTGATCTGCTGCGTCAGGTCGCGGTTACGCTTGAAATTGAAGCCAATGCGGTCACCGATAATCCACTGGTACTCTCCGATAATACAGTGGTCTCCGGTGGCAACTTCCACGCTGAACCGGTGGCTTTTGCAGCCGACCAGATTGCACTGGCAATTTGTGAAATCGGTGCCATTGCCCAGCGCCGTATTGCACTGCTGGTTGACCCTGCCCTCTCCTTCGGCCTGCCTGCGTTTCTGGCGAAAAAGCCGGGGCTCAATTCCGGCCTGATGATTGCCGAAGTCACTTCCGCCGCCCTAATGTCGGAAAACAAGCAAATGTCCCATCCGGCCTCGGTCGATTCAACCCCGACTTCTGCCAATCAGGAAGATCATGTGTCGATGGCCTGCCACGGCGCCCGCCGTCTGCTGCAAATGACCGACAATCTCAATGCCATTATCGGCATTGAAGCCCTGACCGGTGCCCTCGGTGTGGAACTGCGTGGCCCGCTGGAAACCAGCCCTGAACTGAAAGCGGCAATCGCCGTGCTGCGCACCAAAGTGCCGACGCTCGAGGTTGACCGCTATATGGCTGATGATCTGGCTGCCGCTGCGGAAATCGTGGCTGACGGCTCGCTGAATGCGGTGGTTAGCATCGGTATTTTACCAGTCTTGGAGGCCTAAATGAGCGCATTTGAAGTTCATCAGGGAACCTCGCCGGTCATCCTCGGCCTGCCCCATACCGGCACAGATGTGCCGGAAGATATCTGGACGCGCCTCAATGAGAATGGCCAGATTCTTGCTGATACGGACTGGCATATTCACAAGCTCTATGACGGGTTGCTGGATAATGTGACGACCGTACGCGCCACCTTCCACCGCTATTGCATTGATGCCAATCGTGATCCGGCGGGTGTAAGCCTCTATCCGGGGCAGAACACAACGACACTATTACCGGAAACGGATTTTGATGGTCTGGGGATCTGGAAAGACGGTGAGCAACCTATGCAAGCCGATATTGCTGATCGTATCAGCCGTTTTCACAAACCCTATCATGAAGCACTGGCGGCTGAAATCGAGCGTGTGAAGGCCATTCACGGCGTGGCCATTCTCTATGACTGCCACTCGATCCGTTCCCATATTCCGTTTTTGTTTGAAGGCACATTGCCGGATTTCAATATCGGAACGGATAATGGCAAGACCTGTGCGCCGGCCATTGAAGCAGCAGTCTTTGATGTGGCCAGCAAGGCAGAAGGTTACACGTCCATTCTCAACGGCCGTTTCAAAGGCGGCTGGACAACGCGCCATTACGGCCAGCCGGAAACCGGTGTGCACGCCATTCAGATGGAACTCGCGCAATCGACACATCTGGCAACAGAAGCCGTGCCTTTTGCCTATGACGAGGCAAAGGCCGACAAAATCCGCATCCATCTCAAAACTATTTTGCAACGGCTTGAAGCAGCCGCTGCCAGCTTAAAAATTAAATAAGGGAACATTCGATGAATAATCCGCGTCATAATGAACGTGAAATCCGCCCTGCCACCGGCACGGAAATCACCGCCAAAAGCTGGCTCACCGAAGCGCCGATGCGCATGCTGATGAACAATCTGCATCCTGATGTTGCCGAGCGTCCGCATGAGCTGGTGGTCTATGGCGGTATCGGCCGCGCCGCCCGTACATGGGCAGATTTTGACAAGATTGTTGCCAGCCTGAAAGATCTGGAAGGCGATGAAACATTGCTGGTACAGTCCGGCAAGCCGGTCGGTATTTTCCGCACCCATAAAGATGCGCCGCGCGTTCTGATCGCCAATTCCAATCTGGTACCGCATTGGGCAAACTGGGATCATTTCAACGAACTGGATAAAAAGGGACTGGCTATGTATGGCCAGATGACTGCCGGTTCGTGGATTTATATCGGTGCGCAGGGCATTGTGCAGGGCACTTATGAAACTTTTGTCGAAGCTGGTCGTCAGCATTTCGGCGGCAATCTCAAAGGCAAATGGATTCTCACCGGCGGCTTAGGCGGTATGGGCGGCGCACAGCCACTGGCGGCTGTCATGGCCGGTGCCTGCTGTCTCGCTGTTGAATGCGATGAAACCCGTGCGGATTTCCGTCTGCGTACCCGCTATGTCGATGAAAAGACCCATAGCCTTGATGAAGCGCTTGCACGTATTGATGCGTGGACAAAAGCCGGTGAAGCCAAGTCGATTGCCCTGATCGGCAATGCGGCAGAGATTTTCCCTGAACTGGTGAAGCGCGGCGTCAAGCCGGATATCGTCACCGACCAGACCTCCGCACATGATCCGGTGCACGGCTATCTGCCGATCGGCTGGAGCGTTGCCGAATGGCGTGCGAAACAGGAAAGCGACCCGAAAGCTGTTGAAAAAGCCGCCCGTGCCTCGATGAAAATTCAGGTCGCCGCAATGGTTGATTTCTGGAATATGGGCATTCCGACCCTCGATTACGGCAATAATATCCGTCAGATGGCGCTGGAAGAAGGTCTGGAAGACGCATTTGCCTTCCCGGGCTTTGTGCCTGCCTATATCCGCCCGCTATTCTGCCGCGGCATTGGTCCGTTCCGCTGGGCTGCGCTCTCCGGCGATCCGGAAGATATTTACAAGACCGATGCCAAGGTCAAAGAACTCACACCGGGCAACACCCACCTGCATAACTGGTTGGATATGGCGCGTGAGCGCATCGAGTTTCAGGGTCTGCCAGCGCGTATCTGCTGGGTGGGTCTTGGTGACCGCCACCGTCTCGGCCTTGCCTTCAACGAAATGGTCAAAAACGGCGAGCTGAAAGCACCGGTTGTGATCGGCCGCGACCATCTGGATTCCGGTTCTGTGGCTTCGCCAAACCGCGAAACAGAAGCGATGAAAGATGGCTCCGATGCTGTGTCCGACTGGCCGCTGCTCAATGCCCTGCTCAACACTGCATCCGGTGCCACATGGGTATCGCTGCATCACGGCGGCGGCGTTGGCATGGGCTTCAGCCAGCATGCAGGCATGGTGATCTGCGCGGATGGTACGGACGATGCAGCGCGTCGTCTTGAGCGCGTGCTGTGGAATGATCCTGCAACCGGTGTGATGCGTCATGCCGATGCCGGTTATGAAATTGCAGTCGACTGCGCCAAGGAACAGGGCCTGCGCCTGCCGGGCATTCTCGGCAACTAAACACTTAATGAAAGGCAGCCTGCGAGGAGGCTGCCTTTCAAATTTCTAGTTCCGGCTTTGGGAGAGGCCGTATCATACAAGGACAAAAAGCATTTAGGATCACGGAATCTCCTTCTGCATGAATAACAATAATCAGGGGTAATCATGACAGATACAACAATCAGCAGCAGCGGCGGCTCACGCGGCGGGGCTGCTCTCAAACTCATCTTCTTCAGTTTTATCGGCATTTTCTTTTTCTTTGTGCCGGTGACGATCGGCGGTAAATCCACCATTCTGCTCGACCATGCAGCGACCGCTATCGCCACACAATTACGGCCTGCGGCGCTGACTTTTGTCTGCCTGCTGATTGCCTATGGCGCGCTCAGCCCGTTTGTCCGCGGCACATGGAATAAAAACCTGACCGAGACAATTTTCTCCGTTTTGCGTGTGCTGGGTCTGGTGCTCACAATCATGTATCTCGCCGGTGTCGGGCCGGCATTGCTGTTCACGCCGGATATGTTGCCGTTTCTTTTTGACAAGCTGGTGCTCTCCGTTGGCCTGATTGTGCCGATCGGCGCACTCGCACTGGCTTTCCTAATTGGTTATGGGTTGCTGGAATTTACCGGTGTGATCGTGCAGCCGGTTATGCGCCCGATCTGGCGCACACCGGGCTGGTCGGCTATTGATGCCGTGGCCTCGTTTGTCGGCAGCTATTCGCTGGCTTTGCTGATTACCGACCGCGTTTACCGCGAGGGCAAATATACCGCGCGTGAAGCGGCGATTGTTGCCACCGGCTTCTCCACCGTTTCCGCCACCTTCATGATTATTGTCGCCAAGACGCTTAATCTCATGGATGCGTGGAACCTGTATTTTTGGACAACTTTCTTCGTGACTTTCATCGTTTCGGCGATTGTTGCGCGTCTGTGGCCGCTGGCCAAAATGGATCATCCTGAAAACCGCGACACGCCGCTGCCACATGGCAAATCGCGTCTGGCGACTGCGATTGATGCCGGTCTGGAACAGGCAGAGAAAGCACCGCATATTCTGCCGATGCTGCGTGCAACTTTCCTCGACGGCTTGCGTATGGCCTCGATGATCCTGCCAAGCATTATGGCTGTTGGCCTGCTCGGCCTGCTGGCCTCCAAATATACACCGGTCTTTGATGTGCTGGGTCTCGCGCTCTATCCGTTCACATGGATTGCCCAATTGTCAGAACCAATGCTGGCGGCGAAATCAATGGCTGCCGGTCTGGCTGAAATGTTCCTGCCTGCCATCCTGCTGAAAGATGCCGATGTGACGCTGAAATTTGTTGCAGCTGTTGTTTCCGTCTCGCAGGTGCTGTTTCTTTCAGCTTCCATCCCTTGTGTTCTTGCAACTTCAATTCCGCTCAAATTCCGCGACCTGATCGTGATTTGGTATATCCGCACCGCTCTCAGCATCTTGCTGACAGCACCTGTTGCTCTCTGGGCAGTCTCGAATGGCTGGTTATAATATGCAGCTTCTCAAATCCGGTGATCACCGCCGCATGCCGTGGAAAAACGGCGGCGGGGTCACCATCGAAATAGCGGTTTTTCCTACGGATGCGTCGGTCGATAATTTCGACTGGCGTGTCAGCACAGCAACCGTGGCCAGCGACGGAGCATTTTCGGTTTTTTCCGGCATTGACCGCACTTTATCGGTGTTGGAAGGGGACGGTATTATCCTGTCTGTGGAAGGGCTCGAAGAGCAGGAACTGAAGGGCGAGACACCGCCCTTCCCGTTTCCGGCAGACAGCCCGACCAGTGCGAAACTGCTTGGCTCTGCTATCACCGATCTCAATGTGATGACGCGGCGCGGGCGGTTTGCCCATCAGGTCATCCGCCATCCGATTTCAGGAGATACAGTCTTGTCTCTCTCCGGAACGACTGTGCTCGTCTTTTGCGGCAGCGGTTCGGTGCAGACCAATGATACACAGCTTGAGGTCAATGATTGTCTGAGGTTTGAGCAATGCAGCAATACAGAGCTTCAGCTCTCCGGCAGCGGCACAGTCTTTGTGATTGCGCTTAACCCGGTCTGATCTTCCAGCCATGTTTTGCAAGTCGCAAGCATGGCGCTCACAGGCTGATCACAAGACAATATCAATGTCGCCGGTTCGCCTAGCGGGTTTTCAAAACTTGCCAGTTGCGAGGCGAGCAAAGATGCGGGCATGAAATGTCCGTGTCTTGCCTGCAAACGCGCAGCGATCATGACTGGATCACAAGTCAGGCAGATGAAATATAAAGGCTGGCCGGTCTGAGCGCGCAGAAAATCCCGATAGGATTTTTTCAATGCCGAGCAGCTAGCAACGGCACACTCAGATGACAGTAAAATTTGTTCCGACACTGCCTGCAACCAAGGCCACCGGTCAGCATCATCAAGGGCGATGCCCGCCTGCATTTTCGCAATATTGCTGTGCGGATGCAGTGCATCGCCCTCTATAAACGGCAAATCAAGGGTCTGCGCCAGAGCTGAGGCCAGTGTTGATTTGCCGGAACCGGAAACGCCCATCACCACAATTTGCACCGGTTCCGTTTTCTTCATGCTGTGACCCGTTCTTTACGGCAGAAAATCATTGGTAAAATAACCGGAAAAATCAGGTTTTTCCTGCACCGGATTACCATCTTTATCATGCAGAATTCCCGCTTCAAACAAGAAGTCGCCAAGCGCTGTCATTGTTGCAGGCCGCATTTTTCCGATGGTGCCATCATGATCACGCAGAAAATTCCCGTCATTCAAAGCTTTCAGCGAAGCGCGGATCAGCTTGTCATCGGTGAGCATATCCTGATTTCCGCGCAGCAGAATATCACTCGCCTCATCAGGATGATCCACCGCATAGGCATAGCCGCGTTGTGTGGCGGCGAGAAACGCCTTCGCCGTTTCCGGCTGGCTGGTCAGAAACTTGTCGCTTGAGGCAAGTAAGGTCGTGTGCTCATCCGGCACACCGTAATCAGAATAGCGGAATGCCCGCTGTTTCACACCTTCCAGCTCGTTTTTCACGCCTTCCCAGGTCACGATTTCCAGCGTGAAATCCACAGCGCGATTGGCAAGCGCCTCATAGGCAGAGGTGCCGAGTGTTGCCACTTCAAACTCACCTTTGCCGCCGTCATGACGGATCATGCTCGCAATCATTCTGCGCTCCCATGCAGAACCGAAACCGGCATAGATTTTGCCGTCGAGATCTTTCGGTGAGCGAATATCCTGCCGGTCATCGTTAAAGACAAGGCGCCCTGTCTCGTGCTGCACCACCGCATAGGTCGCAACCAGATCGGCACCGGCGGTGCGCTGGGAAAACACACCGGTGGAACTGACAATGCCAAAATCCGCCGCGCCGGTGGTGACCAGCACGCCCGCCGACATATCAGAATAAGGCAGGATCGTTACATCCAGCCCCGCCTCTTTATAAAAGCCCTGATCGCGGGCGATAAACATACCGATATGATTGGTATTCACAGTCCAGTCGAGCGCGACGGTTACTTTCGCCAGCTCTTGTGCTGATGCTTGCGCCGCTGGCAGCGCACAGAAAAGACCGGTGGCAGCAACGGCTGACAACAGACGGCGACGGTTCAGAATGGCCATAACTTCCCTCACGAATTTAACAAGATGTTTAAAATTTCAGCTTCAAGCAGCGCGGCTTTTTCCAGTGCTTTCTCCGGCATTTGTCCGGGCATGGTGCTGCGTCGCGGTCTTGGCAGATCGACCGTCACCTCATGCACAACCGTGCTTGGCCGTGCCGACAAAACATAAATCCGGTCGGAGAGATAAACGGCTTCACGCACATCATGGGTGATCAGCAGCGCCGTCCAGCGATGACTCTGCCACATGGTCTCCAGCCATTGCTGCATCGAGGCGCGGGTCAGGGCATCCAGTGCACCGAAAGGCTCGTCCAGCAGCAACATATCCCGCTGTTGAATGACCGTGCGCAGCAAGGCCGCGCGCTGACGCATGCCACCGGACAACTCTGCCGGATAGGCTTGCTCAAAACCGGCAAGGCCGAATTCCTCAAACAATGGTTCAGCTAATTTACGTGCCTGCTGACGGCTCATGCCCTGCACTTCCAGCCCCAGCGTGGCATTGTCGATCATCCGCCGCCAAGGCATCAGCGCATCGCGCTGTGGCATGAAGGCAAAGGCATTGCGGGCTTTGGTCAGAGCGGCACCATCAAACAACATGCTGCCTTTTTGCATTGGCTCGGCACCGGTCAGCAGATTGAAAATAGTGGATTTACCCGCACCCGATGGCCCAAGAACGGAGACAAACTCCCCCGCCGCCACATGCAATGAAATATTGCGCAATACCTCAAGCGACCCGAAGGATTTGGCAATATTTTTCAGTTCCAGACGTGTCATTGCCCTGTGCCTCCGTCGGTTTTCAACCATGGTGCTACCCAGCGCTGCACCAGAAATGTCAGGGCAAAGAGGCTCAGCGTGAGCGTTGCACTGATGAACACTGCAGCCAACACCAGATCAGGGCGAAAGTTGTTTTTGGCATTGAGAATATAAATGCCTAAACCTTTGAAAGCGCCCGCATATTCGGCAAAGATGGCCGCAACCACCGCATAGGTGATGGAAATCCGCAGGCCTGCGAAAAAATACGGCAAGGCGGACGGAATGCGTGCAAGCCGGAAGATTGTCCAGCGCCCTGCTCCCATTGAAGCCAGCAATTGCTCGATCTCTTTTTCTGTCGCCGCATAGCCCTGCACGAGCGCCACCAGCATCGGAAAAAATGTGACCAGAGATACCAGCAGAATTTTCGGCAGCAGCCCAAAGCCGAACCACAGCACAATCAACGGCGCAATGGCGATCAGCGGCAGGGTCTGGCTGATAATGAACAGCGGAAACAACGCGCGCCGCAGCAGGATATAGCGGTCGATCAGTACGGAGAGCAGACAGGCAGTGATGACCGAACAGCTAAAGCCGATCAGCGTTGCGCGGATGGTCGGCAGCGTGTTGTCCCACAAAGCCTGCCGGTGCAGAACCATCTGCTGAACAATGCGGCTAGGCGCGGGCAGCGCTGAGGAGGAAATGCCGGATAAGGCGACATAGCCCTCCCAGAACAGAAACACCGCACTGATGGACAGCGTAGCGGGAAGAATTCTGGACGAACGCCCAGTGAATTTGCGTGCAGATTGCGGGCAATCTGCGACAACAGCTTGATAAGCAGACATGACAAAATTCCGGTGACAAGACTATGGGTGAGACTTGCTACGAAGTTTTTCAGGTCGGCCGGAAACCATCAGCCGGAATTGCCGTGACAGAATAAAGGGAAATTTGTGCGCCAGAAAACATGGTCCGCCTCGCTCCGCTAGTATTACCCAGATCAGCTTTAGAGTCCGCCAGTTTGACACTAGCATCTCAGCCCCGGCACTACGGAGCCCCCCTGTGGATGCGCGAGATTAAGCACATATTGCAGTGCTTTGAAAGGGTATAAATAAAAACGGCGCATATGATTGCTCACATGCGCCGTTTCATTCCAGCTTTCAGAAGAAATTATTTTTTAACTTCTGCAGCCACTTCATCAAGTGCTTTTGCAAAAGCACCGACCATTTCATCGACCTGTTTTTCGTTGATGATCAGCGGCGGGCAGAATGCAACCGTATCCAGCATATTGCGGCAG
The DNA here is from genome assembly GCF_030376605.1 of Pseudochrobactrum sp. sp1633. Taxonomy (GTDB): domain Bacteria; phylum Pseudomonadota; class Alphaproteobacteria; order Rhizobiales; family Rhizobiaceae; genus Pseudochrobactrum. The sequence continues at coordinate 63,302 of NZ_JARRAE010000011.1, forward strand.
ATTACACCGTGATTCAACAGCGCAGCATTTGCCTTCAGGCCGAGATTACCGGCTTTTTCAAGCGGCTCTTTGGTCTGCTTATCAGCAACCAGTTCAACCGCTGCGATCAGGCCTTTACCGCGCACTTCACCCACAAGCGGATGATCGGCCAGTTCACGCAGACGCTTCTGCATATGCGCACCGACTTCACGGGCATTGGCAACCAGATTGCGCTCTTCAATGATCTTGATATTTTCATTGGCAACGGCCGCGGCAACCGGATGTGCACCACCGGTATAACCATGACCGAATGTGCCGATACGATTGCTCTCATCCGCCAGCGGTGCAAAGACCTTTTCATTCACCACAAGTGCCGAAATCGGCAGGTAGGACGATGAAAGCTGCTTGGAGAACACCATAATGTCCGGCTGCATTTTGAAGGTCTCGGAACCGAACATATTGCCGGTACGGCCGAAACCGCAGATCACTTCATCCGCAATCAGCAGAATGTCGTATTTCTTCAGAACAGCCTGAATTTTGCCCCAGTAACTATCCGGCGGCACAACAACACCACCGGCACCCATGATCGGCTCACCGATGAATGCGGCAATGGTATCCGGGCCTTCTGCAAGGATCATTGCCTCCAGATCAGCGGCCATTCGGTCGGTGAACTGTTCTTCCGTTTCACCCGGCAGCGCCTCACGCCAATAATGCGGGCAGGATGTGTGCAGAATATTGGCAATCGGCAGATCGAAAGACATCTGGTTTGCAGGCAGGCCGGTAAGGCTTGCAGCAGCAATGGTCACACCATGATAACCGCGTTTGCGGCTGATGATCTTTTTGCGCTGCGGCTGGCCGAGTGCATTGGAACGGTACCACAGCATTTTGATCGCGGTATCATTGGCCTCGGAGCCGGAATTGGTGAAAAACGCCTTGCTCATCGGCACCGGCGCCATTGTCACCAGCTTCTCAGCCAGATCAATCGCAGGGCCATGCGATTTATGACCGAAATTGTGGTAATAAGGCAGCTTCTGCATCTGCTTGGTGGCGGCATCCACGAGACGCTGTTCTGAGAAGCCCAGACCTACACTCCACAGACCGGCCAGACCTTCAATATAGCGCTTGCCGTTATTGTCCTCGACATAGATCCCATCGCCTTTTTCAAGGATCATCGGTCCGATTTCCTGATGACGACGCGCATTCGTATAGGAATGAAGGTGATACTGAATATCCCGCGCTTCAGGTGAATTCGGCTGCTTATCCATAGTTCCCTACCTGGTTTATTTCAGAGCGGTTTTTCTTTTCCGAACCGGAAACCGCTCATCGCTTTACTCGGCGCAGTTTTTCGCACAAAACCGGTTCCGCTTTTGGCTTAAAACTGCTCTGAAATTTCTCCGCTGAAGCGATGTCTGAAATAAAACTCCGCCTCCCATTTGATGCATCATGTTTTTTATATAATAGTTTGTCAAGCATATCGCAGACCCAATTTATTGTTGCGGGATGGCTTGCAATCAGCGTAATCAATAGCATTATCGGTATTTTATTCACGGTTGTGACAAGGGTTAAACGGGGAATTAATCAAGCGCGATCGGAGGTTAATTCAGTCGCGCATATACTGGGGGGAAACATCTTGCATGAACAGCATTTCAGAACTTCAGACGCTGGAACATCATAATCTCGGCGAAATCGTTTACCGGAAATTGTCGCAGGCGCTGATGCGCGGACAATTTGCACCTGATACCAGACTGACAATCCGCGAGCTTGCCGCCTCACTCGGCACCAGTGTTACGCCGGTGCGGGATGCTTTGCTGCGGCTTATTCAGGATGATGCGCTGATTCAGAAAACCCCGCGCGACATCCGCGTGCCGGTGCTGGATCAGAAAAAATATGAAGAAATCCGCGCTATTCGCGTGCGCCTTGAAGGGCTTGCGGCCAGACAAGCCGCAGAACAGGCCGACAAAAAGGATATCGCCAAGCTCTGGAAGCTGGTTAAAGACAACGATAAAGCGATGGAAAAACAGCTTTGGAGCGATGCCTTAGCGATGAACCATATTTTCCACACCGCTTTGGTTGAGGTTGCCGGTATGCCGGTGCTCAACTCCATCATTAATCGTTTATGGTTGCAGATGGGCCCGCTGATTGCTGATGCTTACAGGCATGGCGGGCGCACCATGATTGACGACCATTACAAGATTGTGGAGGCGATTGAGCGGCGGGATGCCGATGCCGCGGAGGCGGCAATCGCGCATGACATTCTGACAGCAAGTGATCTGATTATCAGCCGCATCCGGCTGCATAATGCGAACCCGTAATACATGATTTTTCAGACATGACGGATTTTACTGGCTGAACCCTGACATTTTACCCGTTCTTTGCCCACACTCAGCGGATTAATTATTACAAATCGTTAAGCTTGGTAAAAAAACGGTTTTCTTGCTTTTTTTCAGCGCCAAGCTGTGACAAGACTGCAAACACGGCATGACAGCGGTGTTTGCTTTGCTGTTATTTATATTTCAGGGATATTGCCTTTTCATGACTGTGCTGTTTTTGCGCCTGGCAACATTGACCATGACGCTTCCGGCTCTTGGAGCCTGTGTCGCCGTCGGTCCTGACTATCAAACACCATCACACCTGTTACCTGCATCCTGGGGCGGGCAGAAATCTGCACCGGCAAAGCCTGCGCAGCTTGCCCAGTGGTGGAAGCGTTTTAATGATCCGGTGCTGGACAGCCTGATTGAACAGGCCGTGCAGGGCAATAATGATGTGGCGCTGGCCAAAGCCAAAATCCGCGAATCCCGTGCCTCATACCGGCAGGCAGGCGGTGTGCTTTATCCGACTCTTGAGGGATCAAGCAGTGCAAAACGCTCAAAGGCCGGTGACAGCGGAGAAAGTACAAGCCTCAATGCCGGTCTGAATACCAGCTGGGAGCTTGATCTTTTCGGCGCTAATCTCCGCTCAGTGGAGGCGGCGCGCTATGGTCTGGATGCCGAGCAGGAAAATATGCATGCGGTACTGGTCACTATGATCGGTGATATCGCCAGCAATTATGCAGAGTTGCGCGGGTTGCAGGCGCGGATTGCATTGACAGAGCGCACCGTTGCCTCCCAGCGCAAAACCGCTGAACTGACCCGTGCGCGCTTCAATGCCGGTGATATTTCTGAAGTGGATCTTGCCAATGCTCAAGGCCAGACCAGCAGCACGGAAGCACAAATACCGGAACTGAAAACCGCCTATGCCAAGAGCCTGCACCGTCTGTCTGTCCTCACCGGACAGGCACCGACAGCACTGACGGCACGTCTTGAAAAATCAAAGCCCGTCCCCTCTGTTCCGGCAATCGTGACGGCCGGTATTCCGGCTGATCTTCTGCTGAACCGGCCTGACCTGCGGGTTGCAGAGCGCAATTATGCGCGCTCGACCGCAACAATCGGGCAAAAACAGGCGGCGCTTTATCCGAGTGTCAATCTGACCGGCAATATCAGCACTGCCGGTGCGCAGATTGGCGACCTTGGCAAAAGCTCCACGATCAGCTGGGGCTTCGGGCCGAGCCTGACTGTGCCGCTGTTTAAAGGCGGGCAGCTCAATGCGGCCGTGGACGCTGCAAAAGCCAGCCGCGATCAGGCCTTTATCAGCTATCGCAAAGCTATTCTGACGACGCTGGAAGAAGTGGAAAATGCCAGTGTCTCGCTTAATCAGCGGCGCATTCAATATGCTAAAACACAGAAAGCCGTGCAGTCTTACCGGCGGGCAACGGATTTGTCCCGTGATCTCTATCAGAGCGGATCAACAAGCTTCCTTGATTTGCTGACGTCCGAGCGGTCGCTGTATTCCAATGAAGGCAGTCTGATACAGCTGAAAGTCAGCCTGTTGCAGGATTATATCAACCTGCAAAAGGCACTTGGCGGTGGCTGGAACGGCACAATCAATGCGGATAAGCCTGAGGTTCAGGACGGTTATACCGGCCCGCATTTAGTTGCTAAAAAAGAAAACACCCCGACACCATAAGTGCGGGTTTATGAGGTATAGATGAACGGTAGTACCAAAAAGAAACGCGGTTTTTCCAAAAAGAAATGGTTCTTCTGGCTGCTCGCAATCGCAGCACTGGCTGCTGTTCTCTATTACTTCACTGCGGATTATTTCAAGACCGAAGCCCCGCAAGTGATGACTTATACCGTGCGCAAGGGCGATATTGAAACCACGGTTCTGGCAACCGGAATTCTCAAGCCCGCGCGGCTAGTGGCTGTGGGTGCGCAGGCTTCAGGCCGCGTGCTTTCGCTGAATGTCAAAGCGGGACAGCAGATCAAAAAAGATGACCTGATCGCACAGATTGATGCCACCACTCAGAACAATGACCTGCGCAAAGCTCAGGCAGAGGAAATTCGCAATCAGGCAGACCGCGAAGATAAAATTGCGAAATTGCAGCTGGCCAAACAGGATCTGACCCGCCAGCAGCAAATGGTTTCGCGCAATGCAATTTCCAGAGCCGATTATGATAAGGCGGTCAGCGCTGTTAAATCTGCCGAGGCGCAAATCGCTTTAAGCGATGCGCAGATTGTGGTGTCTAAAATTGCGGTTGAAACTGCTGAGGCCAATCTCGGTTATACGCAAATCCGCGCACCGATTGACGGCACCATTCTGGCAACTGTTGTGCAGGAAGGCCAGACTGTGAATGCGGTGCAATCGGCGCCGACAATCGCGATTATCGGCCAGCTTGATAAGATGACGGTTGAGGCCGATATTTCCGAAGCCGATGTGGTCAATGTGAAAGAAGGGCAGGATCTCTATTTCACGATCCCCGGCCAGAATGACAAGCGCTATACAGCAAAATTGCAAGTGCTGGAGCCGGCACCACAATCCATTGTCAGTGATAAAAGCTTTGGCAGCAGCAGTTCCGCTAGCAGCAGCACAGCTTCGGCATCCGCTATTTATTACAAGGGTATTTTTGACATTGCCAATCCCGATGGTGTGCTCAAAACCTATATGACTGCGGAGATTCATATCATTCTCGGCAGCGCCAAAGATGTTTTGCTGATCCCCTCACCTGCTCTCTCTGCGCCTGACAAAAAAGGTCAGGTCACAGTCGGCGTAATGGGTAAAGACGGCACGATCACCCAAATACCGGTTGAAACAGGCCTGAATGACAAAGTGCTGGTGGAAATCCGCTCAGGCCTCAATGAAGGCGACAAAGTCGTGACCGGTGACGGCAGCGGCGGGCCTGCCGTTCCGCGCAGCAATCGCGGCCGCTCCATAAGGTTTTGATGATGGGTAAGCCACTGATTACCCTTGAGCATCTTTATCGCCACTATCCTTCAGGAGAGGGTTTTACGACCGTTTTGAAAGACGTCAATCTGACGATCGGCCACGGTGAAATGGTGGCGATTGTCGGTGCGTCCGGTTCCGGCAAATCCACGCTGATGAATATTCTGGGCTGCCTTGACCGCCCGAGCGAGGGCAAATATTTCATCTCCGGTCGTGAGACGTCTGATCTCGAAGCGGATGAGCTTGCAGAATTACGGCGCGAGCATTTCGGCTTTATTTTTCAGCGCTATCATCTGCTCAATGAGCTTAGCGCTGTCGGCAATGTGGAAATTCCGGCGATCTATGCAGGGCAAAGCCGCGAAAACCGGCAGGAACGCGCGGTTCATATTCTCGACCGGCTTGGCATGGGTGACCGCACTCATCACCGTCCCGGACAACTCTCCGGCGGGCAGCAGCAGCGTGTCTCCATTGCCCGCGCACTGATCAATAATGCGGATGTTATTCTGGCGGATGAGCCGACCGGTGCGCTGGACAGCCACAGCGGTGAAGAAGTCCTGAAAATTCTGGAAGAGCTGCACCGCGAAGGCAAAACCATCATCATCGTCACGCATGACCGGCATGTAGCTGAACGTGCGCAGCGCATTATCGAAATCAGCGACGGCGAAATTATTTCTGATACAACGCGTGCTGAAACGGCAGGCATTGAAGCACCCGCAATGAGCGACATTGCAACGGGAGCAAGCGAGAGCAATGGCGGGCAGTCGTCGCTCGGCACATTGACCGACCGTTTTGGCGAAGCCTTTCTGATGGCACTGCGCTCGATGAATGCGCACCGGCTGCGCACTTTTCTGACCATGCTCGGTATTATTATCGGTATTGCATCGGTCGTCTGTGTTGTGGCGCTTGGTAAAGGCTCGCAGAAACAGGTGCTCGACCAGATCAGCAGTCTTGGCACAAATACACTGGAGATTTTTCCCGGACGCGGTTTCGGCGACAGAAGTTCGGGGCGCATTACAACCCTGACGATTGATGACGCCAACCAGCTTGCCAAGCAGCCCTATATTATGGCGGCAACGCCAACAGTTTCCACGCCGACAACAGCCCGCTTTCATGGGGTTGAAGCCAATGCGCTTGTGAATGGTGTGAGCAATCAGTATTTTGTCACCCGTGGCAGTAAGCTGGCCGAAGGCCGGTTTTTTGACGAGAAATCTGTCCATGATATCGCGCTAGATGCTGTGATTGATGAAAATACCCGCAAAACACTGTTTGCAGGCTTTGAAGGCAGTCCGGTTGGCCAGATCATCATTCTCAAAAATGTACCGGTGCGCATTGTCGGGGTCATGCAACCGGAACAAGGCGGTTTCGGTTCCAGCGAGAACCTGTCCGTTTATCTGCCTTATACCACTGTACAAACCCGCATGACCGGCTCGCGCGTGTTGCGCAGTCTGACCCTGCGTATCAGCGATGGCACATCCCCCGATCTGGCGGAAAAAGCGGTCACTGCTTTTCTGATCCAGCGACACGGTGAGCAGGATTTTACGATCCTCAATACGGATGATATCCGCAAGACCATTACTAGCACCACGCAAGCGCTGACACTGCTGGTTTCAGCAATCGCGCTAATTTCCCTGCTGGTCGGTGGCATCGGTGTGATGAATATTATGCTGGTTTCGGTCTCTGAGCGCATTAATGAAATCGGCGTGCGCATGGCCGTCGGTGCGCGGCGCAGCGATATTTTGCAGCAATTTCTGATCGAGGCCGTGCTTGTGTGCCTGATCGGTGGCTTTCTCGGCATTATGGTGGCGATGGGCTTCGGCTGGCTGTTCAGGCAGTTCAATACACCGTTTGAGCTGATCTATTCGCCGTTCTCGATTATTGCTGCTTTTATCTGCTCCAGCCTGATCGGCATCTGTTTCGGCTTTCTTCCGGCACGAAACGCCTCGAAACTCGATCCGGTGGCAGCGCTCGCCCGCGATTGATCTATATCTTACAGGGCGTTCACGATGCTGGATGCCCTGTAAATTTTACAGGCAGTTTCTGCACAAAATTTTTCGCGTAAATATTATAGTTGAAAATATAAAAAACATCGCAATTTAAAATAAATGATTACGATATTTATCAAAAGACCATCATTATAAATATAATATAAAACAATATTTGAAATACATCCGATTTTTGTGTTGTAATTTTACTACATTATTTTTATTGAATCACAAATATAGTTCAATCTATACTTTGAAGGAGTATTTTTGTGAAAAATAAATTTTTATATTTAACCGCAGCATTCTTTATTTCCGGCGTGAGTTTGTCCCATGCAGCGGATGTTGTGTACAACAGCCCCGAAGCTCCGGCCTATGATGAAACCTCAATATGGAGCGGTGGCTATATCGGTGGTCAGGTCGGTTATAGCTGGGCAAAAAACAAGCTTTATGGTGGCGATGATAATATCTCTGCCAATTCTAACGGCTTTATGGGCGGTGTTTATGCCGGTTATAACTGGGAGTTTTCAAACGCTTATTTATTCGGCCTTGAAGGCGATATTAATTATTCAGATCTGAGTAAAGATACAGATATTGAGGTCAATAATCACGGTTCTGTGTGGAACAGCCGCGTTGAATGGGAAGGCGCATTGCGGGCACGCTTTGGTATCAATTATGAACGCTGGCTGCCATATATTGCCGGTGGTTTGGCATTTGCAGGCGTTAAACATAATCTGACAACCGGCAATACCGATATCGGCACCGCTTCCCACACCGCTGTCGGTTTCACCATCGGCGCCGGTATGGATTATGCGCTGACCAACAATCTGTTGTTACGTGCTGAATATCGCTACAGCGACTATGGCAAACAAGACATCGTGGAGAATAGTCTGGTTGAAGCCAAACTTACCACCAATAATATACGGCTGGGTATAGCCTATAAATTCTGAAACCCGTTACGTGTCTGAAATCAGCAACTCCGGAATGTTTCAGGTAAACATTCCGGAGTTTTTATTTGTTTTATTGTCTGGTGTGCGCCGGATAGGCGTTTTCAATGTTCCGGTGAGGATGGCAGCATTGCATCCCGCCAGTCACTGATAAAGCGCTGTCTGCGCATCTGATCCTGTGCCGCCAATAAGGACGGGCCGATGCGTATCGGTCGTCCGGTGCCGGAGGTCAAAAGAGAGGCCGGCGCATCAATATCAGGCGGCGGCACGCCGTCCCACGGAAAAGAAACGCCATGTTCCAGTGCTATAGTTTTTCCTTGCGGCGACAACAGATAATCAAGAAAACTCTCGCCCAGATGGTTGTTTTGCGCAAAGCGCGGTAACAATGCACCTCTGCTGAGAATATGGGTGTAATCACGCATCATCACGATACGCAGCTTCGGATTGCGTTTCTGTGCGGCATAGGCATAAGACCCCAGAATATTATAGCCGATATACAGTTCGCCGCTTTCCAGCCTGCTGAGAACATCATTATTACAGCAGTATAAGACACTTTCCGTGCGGCTCATGCTCTCCAACAACCTGCCATAGGTCGCAGAAGCCTGCTGCGCGTCGAGAAAAGCCAGAAGATAGCCTATGCCGGATGTTCGCAGATCATAGGTTCCCACACGGCGGAAATAATAGTCGTTCTTGCGGCGCAGCAAGTCGGCCAGTTCACCATGCGTTGCCGCCATTTCATCCGGTGCAACATAATCGCTGTTATAAACCAGAAGAGCCGGTTCAAACGTGAAGCCGTAAACTTCGTTGCGCCATTGCGTCCATTCCGGAATATCCGTTGTGTATTGAGAGCTATAAGATCTGGCGCAGCCGTCATTGGCGAGTTTAACCAGATGATCGACGGAAGATGACAGGATGATATCAGCGAAAGGCACTTTACCGGCACAGGCAGTATCGGCCTTTTCATACAGATCATTCGTAATAAAGTCCTGATAGGCGACAGCTATTCCCGGGCGGCGTTTTTGAAAATCTTCGATGAGAGGCGCGATGGCGGCCGTATCCATTGCACCATTGATATGCAGGCGTTCCGTTTCCGTTTGTTGTGCGGGAAACAGGCTGGCCGTTCCCTCTGAAGCATAAGCCACCAATGGACTACCAGTCGCAAGGCAAAGGGTCAGGGATAAGATTTTCAACAACGGATATCGGGTCATAGTGTATCCTGCCACAACGGAATATCCAGAATGACGCTGAAGCAATTCTCCGCAGTCTTTTCCTTAAAGCGGATCAGCCCGCTATGAGCGGTAGCAACTTCGGCCGCGATGGAAAAGCCAAGGCCGGAATTCCCCTCATCGGGCTTCGATGTCATGAAGCGTTTGACAACAAGCGGCCATTTATCAGGCGGAATGCCCGCCCCGTCATCGGTTACTTCCACAATCGCGCGCCCCCCCTCTTCCGCCACCCGCACCGCCAGCTTGGCCACGCTGCCGTGCCGCAAAGCATTGTCGATAATATTGGCGATAGCTTCACGCAGACTGACAATATCACCCTGAACCAAGAGTTGCGGTTGTTCGGCTTCAAAGGAAACCACAATATCAGGATTAACCGTTATCGGCACCGCAATGCGGAATGCCTGTCGGGCCACAGTCACAAGGTCTGTTTTTTCCAGATGCACGGTACCCGCCCTGTGAATGACCATTGCATGATTCAGCAATTGTCCCGTCAGTCTCGATAATTCTGTAATGCGTGTGCGCATGCGGTGTAATGAGCGTTTTGCTCCCGCAGGCAGACGCTCGGTTTCCAGCATATCGGCCTGCGCCGCCAGTGCCGTCAGCGGCGTGCGGATCTGATGTGCCGCATCCGCAATAAAGCGCTGCAACAACAAAACACGCTGATCAAGACGGCTCATAAAATGGTTGATCGAGCCGATGAAAGGCTTCATCTCGCCCGGCACATCAAGGTCAAGCGGCGTCAGATCCTGCGGGTCGCGTTTATGCAAAGCATTGCCGAGTGCTTCCACCGGCTGAAGAGAAAACCGGATAGCCAGAATACCCGCGATCAGCGCCAAAAAGCTCATCAGAATAACCAGCAAGATTGCCCGTCCGGTGATCTCATGGGTCAATGCGCTTCTGGCCTCTGTGGTTTGAGCAACGATCACATAGGCCCAGCCCGATAAAGGCGGATCGGATAAAACGCGCGAGACAACAACCAGACGGACAGGCGTTTCCCGATAGGTATCATTGAGAAAAACAGGGCCGGTGCGCGCTGCCGTATAATCAATAAACCCAGCCAGATCACGATAGCCGGTTAAGGTCTGCCCTTCCGTATCTATCAGGCGGTAGAAAATACGGTCTTCTTTTGAAAAGCCGAGCAATTCAAATGCTGAAACAGGCAGACTGGCAATCAGATGGCCGTCCTCAATCGACAGGCTGTCGGTCATTTGCAGCGCAGCACCAAGTAAAAGCCGGTCATAGGTCTGGCTGGCAGCGCTGCGCCCGTAATACCACGCGGCTGTTATGAGCAGCGCGGCACCAATCGCGAGAATAATACTGACCCGCAGCACCAGCCTGCCGAAAAGCGAATGTTCACGCGCCATCGTCTGCGACCATCTGATAACCAATGCCCCGCTGGGTAATGATTTTAACGCGGGCGCCCTCAATTTTCTTTCTCAGGCGGCTGATATACAGCTCAATCGCATTGCTGTTCACATCTTCATCAAAACCGTAGAGGTGATCCATCAGGTCACTTTTGCTGAAGAGCCGCCCCGGCCTTGAGACTAAGAGTTCAAGGATCGCGATTTCACGACGCTTCAGCTGAATTTCTTTTTTGCCAACGGTAACGGAGCGGCTTTGCCGGTCAAGAATGAGATTGCCGCATGTGAGCAGATTGGTGGCGCCACCGTTTTTCCGGCGTAATAAAACACGGACGCGCGCCTCAAGCTCCCGAAAATCAAAGGGCTTCACCAGATAATCATCCGCACCGATATCGAGCGCGCCGACACGGTCTTCAACTTCGGAACGTGCAGTTAAAATCAGAACGGGGCTCATATTTCCGGTTGAGCGGAGATGTTTTAATATCTCAAACCCGTTCATGCCTGGCAGCATAACGTCAAGTATAACCAGATCATATTCGGTAAAGCCGAGAATTTCCGCAGCGACAGTTCCGTCTGTCTGCCAATCAACCAAATGACCGGTTTTCCCCAAACGCTGGCTGATTGCCTCCCCGACATCCCTTGTATCTTCCACCAGTAGGATGCGCATAACCGCGATCTAACACTATGATGCGGGAGCGCACAAGAACAGGAAAATCTATTTTTTGTGACAGCCTCATGACAGGTTCATATGGAACTTCATGCATATCACGGATCGGGAGGAGTGGTCTGTGATGCCGCCATATCAGTGCGGATTTTGCACGAATGGCAGGTCACCGGTTTCCGGTCAGATGTCACAAGTACCGCCTGGAGAGCGGATAAGAGGGAGAGAACATGAAGCATATTTTCATCGGAGCTCTGGCGGTTGCCGGAATAGTCTTGTCTGTCAGTACAGGTGCGCAGGCTGAGCCGTCAAAACCTGAATGTCTCGCGGGGGCGAAGCCAGGCGGCGGTTTTGATCTGACCTGCCGTCTGGCAGCAAATGCCCTGCTGGCAACCAAAACCATCGCGAAGCCAATGGCTGTGACCTATATGGAAGGCGGCGTCGGCGCTGTTGCCTATAACCATGTCATCGGTAAGCGTGCGTCTGACAGCAACATGATTGCGGCGGCATCAACAGGTTCAGCCCTACTGATCGCACAGGGCAAATTCGGCAAATATGATGAGAGTGCCGTGCGCTGGCTTGGCGCTCTGGGCACCGATTACGGCGTGCTGGTTGTGGCCGCGGATTCCCCGTATAAAACCCTTCAGGAACTGATTGCAGCCTATAAAGAAAACCCTGCTGATTTTGCCATTGCGGGCGGCGGCGCGGTCGGCTCACAGGATTGGATGAAAGGCTCACTGCTGGCTAAAAATGCCGGACAGGACCCGAAACAAATGCGCTATGTGGCGCTTGAAGGCGGTGGCGCAGTACTCACAGCACTGGAGGGTGGCCATGTGAAAGTCGGCGCCGGTGATGCTGCTGAAATGTCAAAACACCATGTTGCCGGTAAAGTGCGTATTCTGGCCGTTATGGCACCGGAGCGCCTGCCCGGAGACCTCAAAGATGTTGCCACTGCCCGTGAACAGGGTGTTGAAATCGACTGGCCGGTCTGGCGTGGTTACTATGTCGGCAAAGATGTTTCCGACGCAGATTATAAATGGTGGGTAGATGCCTTTACCAAAATGGCTGAAACACCGGAATTTTCTCAGGAGCGCGAGGCACGCGGCCTTTATGCCTATACAGAAATCGGTCAGGCTTTTGACGATCAGGTTAAAGCTGACGTAGCGCGCTTTAAAACTTTGGCCAAAGAAGCGGGCATGTAAACCGCCGTTTTGCGGGCAGTGCGGATATTCAAGTCTGTACCTGCCCGTATCGCGGCTCTGTGTTCTGACTGATCCGGCGGCCTGTGCTGCCGGTCGCGGCAGACCAACAAATTTTACCTTTTACAATTTTCAGGCTGTGTTCGGAGCATGCAACCGCATTCCCGCAAAGCCGTGAACAAAAATGCAGTGCCTGCCTCACCGGCAGCGGTGCAGGAGGCAGATTATGTCCGAGAATACGATCAATTCCAAACGCATAGGGCTTATTTATGCAGCCTGTCTGCTGGTGCTGGCCGCGGTTTACGGGATCGGCGGCAGCCGCATTGACTATGCATTTGCCTCTGACCCGCTGGGGCCGCGGGTTGTGCCGGTTATGCTGGCCGTACTCCTTGCACTGTTGTGCTTTTTCTATCTCAGAAACCCCGGCGAGGCAGAAACCTTCCCGCGCGGTGCCACCTTACTCAGAATTCTGGCAGTACCGTTCACACTGGTTGTTGCCGTGCTGATGCTAGAAACAGCCGGTTTTCTGCTCACGGTTTTCTTTATTGTCACAGTCATCGGCGCCCTGTTCGGCGCTCCGCTGAAACTTGCACTGGCCGGCGGCGCAGCTCAGGCGCCGCTGTGGTGGTTCGTGTTTTCCTATTTGCTCGAAGTCTATTTGCCTAAGGGAATAGTCTTCGGCTGATCAGCCGGTTTCAGCTCGGAGGAACCAATACAATGAATCTTGATTATCTCTGGAACGGGTTTGCTGTCGCACTCACAGCGCAAAACCTTCTTATCGGCCTTATCGGGGCTTTCATCGGCACAATGGTTGGTGCTCTGCCCGCCATTGGCCCCATCAACGGCATCGCACTGCTGCTGCCGATTGCCTATACAATGGGACTTCCGCCGGAAAGCACAATGATCCTGCTGGCGGCAATTTATTGCGGCGCGGAATATGGCGGCCGCATCTCTTCTATTCTACTGAATGTGCCCGGAGATGCAGGCGCGGTTATGACTGCACTGGACGGCAATCCGATGGCGCGTCAGGGGCGTGCCGGTGAAGCGCTGATGCTCTCGGGTCTGGCCTCCTTTGTCGGCGGCATGATCGGGGCAACAGGATTGGCTTTGTTTGCGCCGCTACTGTCCGGCATCGCCATCGGCTTTGGACCGGCCGAGTATTTTGTACTGATGGTTTTTGCCTTTGCCACGCTTGGCTCGATGGTCGGCTCCCAGCCGTCAAAAACGCTGATCGGCTGTGTACTCGGTCTGATGCTGGCAACTGTCGGGCTTGATGCAACATCCGGTGCGTATCGCTTTACCTTCAACGAGCCGGAACTGGGCGACGGTATTGAGTTTGTCGTGCTGGTTATCGGCCTGTTTTCAATTTCAGAAGCGCTGCTTATTCTGGAAAATCAGGCAAAAGGCCACACAGTTATCCGTCATATGGGACGTATGTTTGCACGCTGGAGCGACATTGTGCGCTCAACAGGCGCAACGCTTCGCGGCTCTTTCATCGGTTTTATTGTCGGCGTATTGCCGGGAACCGGCGCATCCGTATCAAGCGCGGTGTCTTATACAACCGAAAAACGGATTTCTGATACAGAGGGCACCTTCGGCAAAGGTGATGTTCGCGGACTTGCAGCACCTGAAGCGGCTAATAATGCGACGGCCTGCGGTGCTTTTGTGCCGATGCTGACGCTCGGTGTTCCGGGATCAGGCACCACTGCGGTGATGCTCGGCGCATTGATGCTGTATAATATTCAGCCGGGCCCGATGCTGATTGCCGAACGGCCTGAGATTGTCGGCGGACTGATTGCATCCCTGTTTATCGGCAATATTCTGCTGCTTTTGCTCAACCTGCCGCTCGTGAATATTTTTGCCCGTCTTCTGACACTGCCAAACTGGATTCTGGTGCCGGGCATTCTCATCCTCTCGATCATCGGTGTATATTCCACCCATGCTTCTGTGTTTGCTGTTTTGCTGATGCTTGCAATCGGTATGGTAGGCTGGTTGTTGCGCAAAGCCGGATTTGACATGGCGCCGATTATTCTGGGTTTTGTGCTCGGCAATATGATGGAAGTGAACCTGCGCAATGCATTGGCGATCAGCGGCGGAGACATTGCCATTCTTTTCCAGAGCAAAATATCGCTGATCCTCTGGGGTCTGGCAGCGGCTGTTGCTGTTATTCCGGCCATACTGGCTCGTCGTGCCAGACATAAAAAGCGGATGGCTGCGCAAGCGGGCTGATTATACAAAATGACGACCTGAGAGGGAGCAGGCGAACAGTCTGCTCCCTTTGCGCGTTTTCATGAGAACTTGTCATTATTTTGTGTTACGGATGCGATGGTTCCGGCAACTGCAAACCTTGTGAAGAGCGTTCATGTCACTGATTGATATCGTCTTTATCATTATTCCGATTGTCGCTTCGATGATTATTGCCCTGCTTGTAAGCATTAAGGTGCTGCGCAGAGAATATTACTGGGCGGTCATTCCGCTGGCAGTCATTGCGATGATAACCCTGCTGGCGACAGCTTAAACTGTTCCTGCCGGTTCAAACGCATCAGCGGGATATTTTCGGATAAGTGATGCTCTCAACACTCTCCGCCATCGTTCTGTGGACATTCTATTTCTCGGTTCCTCAACCGCCGGCACCGGAGATGTGCAGCGCGGAGGACGGCGATCGTGCTTTATCTGAAACGCAGATAGAAGCATGGACGTTGCAGACAGCAAAATGCTCCTGCTTTATCTCTCTGCAAGGCACAGAGCAGAGCGAGTTTTCAATAGTGGTTGTCAAAGCAACGCCAGACCAGACGATGCCGCGGCTCTCTGCCATGCTGTCCGTTGCTGAAGAATTTCCTGAAAATACGGGGAACTTGCCGGTGCTGATCAATGACAGGCCGGTAAATGCAGAAGCCGTGCCATTGGCCGGTACTCTGACCGTTGAGCTGAACGGGGAAACGGACTGGATCACGAGTCTAGCAGAAGCGCGAAGCCTCAAGATCGGCCGCTATCGTTTTGCATCTGATAAATCAGCAGCAGCAATGGCCGGACTGAGAGCCTGCTATTCTTCCCTGAAGGGCAAATAAACGGAGCAAATTTTAAGTCTGCTCCGTTTTGTATCGCAAACCTGCAAAACAGACAGGAATTACTGTTTTGTCAGAGCTTCATATTGTGCGCAATGGGCTGCAATTGTTGAGCCTGTGGCGGTGGCAATCTGTTCAATTGAAACAGGTTCAGTGCCGTCATAGCTGTTGCCATTCGCACCTTCCGCTTCATACTTGTCGCTTTCAGCTGAATCTGCGGCAACCGGCAAGACCGCAATGATTTTCTCATAACCGGCAGTCGCATCGGCAGAAATATGGCCGTTTGCAGCGCAATATTTGATCAGACCAAGCTGGTTGCGCGCAGAATTATAGAGCTTGTTGCTGTCAGCATCCGCAAATGCAGCTGAAGACAGAACCGGCAATTGAAACATTGCAGCAGTAAAAACGGCTAAGAGCTTTGTATTCATAAGGAAACCTGTTTCGTTTGTTTCATATAACGGAAAGGATCAGAGAAAAACCTGCAGCATACGGAGCCAAGGACAGAATTATTGGCAGACTTACTGGCTGCTTTTCCGCTTTGCCATCATTTTACCCAAAGTGACCTGCCCTTTATATTGATTACAAACAGCCGCAACATCGACATTGTTTGCAGCAGCAAGATCATCGAGTGACTGTTCGTCGCCCTGAAGATAAGAAATGCCGTCACGGCCTTTCTGCTCATGAAGCTCTGCTTCATCTGAACTTGGCAGTTCGCCGTAAATTTCATCAATGCCGACTTTGAAGTACTTTTCAGAATCAGCCTCCAGCAGACCTTTACCGCTGCAAAACGCAATGATTCCAAGATCATTGCGTTTTTCCAGATAGGACGGGTCGCTGTTGTCCTGCGCGTAAACTACGCCGCTGGCAGCTGAGGTAAGCAGTGAAAAAGCTAAGATAGCAAAAATACGTTGCCGGCTCATGATTGACCTTTGTTTGCAGATAAATTTAGCAGTATCTTAAGTAAAGAAAGCAGGTAATCTTAAGAAAATCCTGCCTGTTCGCTCTTTGCGCTTTGTCTGCAATAAAAGTCAATGCGATTTTATACTGAGAATCGCATGCTATTGGCTGATTTGAAAAAAGATTACTGATGATAAAAGCAAAAAACAGCACCGGAAATGCAAACACGAGGTTGCTGTATGCGTTGTGCTGTCGTCAATTTACTGGAAAAAAAGAGTGGTGCCCGGAGACGGATTTGAACCGCCGACACGCGGATTTTCAATCCGCTGCTCTACCAACTGAGCTATCCGGGCATCTGTGTCAGCCTGTCTGGCTGGCTTGACGGTGTTGGTGTCCGTCAGGATTGAGCGGTTTATAGCATTAAATTTTCTGCTGTCCAGCACCCAAAACAGGAATAATGCAGATGATAGGCAGTTATTTTGCAAAAACCCCTGTTTTCCTTGATTTTTAAAGGATAATTTCTGTTGGGAACCCCGCCTTTTAAGTCGGAAAACTGCAAATCAGCATCAAATCGGGTGTTTTGAACGGATAAATTACGCGAATCTTCAATGCAGAGATTCTGGGTTCGGGCTTCAGCGCTTATATAAATTTTATGCGTCTTATATTGAGCATTCTGCGTCGCGGCCAAAACTGCATTTTTAAAAGACGCGACATTCCATCGCTGCCAATCATTGAAAAGCCCGATATTTCCAGATGACTTCGCGTATCAGCTGCGATAAAAGGCACACATGCCGAGGAGAGGATAATATCCTGATTCCTGTTTGTCTGCGGGAGAGCGCCGGAAACGGCCACCGAAGGGGAAATCGCCCGAAATCTCTCAGGTACCAAGAACCGCAGAAAGGCAAGGCAACTCTGGAAAGTCGGGGGAAACTCCGCGCCGAAGGTGTAAGTAAGCCGTTTCAGGCTTGCGAGTCTCTCAGGCTCCCGACAGAGGGGTACATCATGGCTTTCCGCTTTCGCGGAAGGCGTACGTGTGTCTCTGGAGTAAATAATGGGCGATACATCTTCTTTGAAAACGCTTCCGCTGGAAGAATTACATACTGCATCCGGTGCCCGTTTTGGCGGTTTTGCCGGTTGGAACATGCCTCTGACCTATCCGCTCGGCGTGATGAAAGAGCATGTGCATACCCGTGAACAGGCTGGCCTGTTCGACATCTCGCATATGAAACTCATCGAAGTTTCAGGCAGCGATGCTGCCGCTTTGTTTGCAAAGCTGTGCCCGATTGATGTCACCAAGCTCAATGAAGGCCAGTCGAAATATACATTCCTGATGAATGATGATGCAGGCATTATTGATGACCTGATTGTCACCCGTCTCGGCGATGAACGCTTTATGATTGTGGCCAATGCCGGCAATGCCGATGTTGATATCGCCCAGTTCCAAAAAGGCGCAGCAGGTCTTAACTGCACAGTCACCCCGCTTGACCGCGTTCTGCTTGCCATTCAGGGCCCGCAGGCTGCGGATGTTATGAAAAGCGTCGCCTCTGAACTCGGTTTCAGCGTTGAAAGCTTAAAATTCATGCACGGTTTTGAGCCGAAACAGGGCTGGTTCGTCACCCGCTCCGGCTATACCGGTGAAGACGGTTTTGAAATTGCCGCACCGCTCAGCGATGCACAGGCACTGGCGAAATCCCTGCTGGGCGATGCCCGCGTTGCATGGATCGGTCTTGCTGCCCGTGACAGCTTGCGCCTTGAAGCCGGTCTTTGCCTGCATGGTCAGGACATCACCGAGACCATTGATCCGGTTTCTGCCGGTCTGACATGGGCGATCACCAAAGCTGTACGCGAGACTGCAGCATTCCCTGCTGCCGCTAAAGTTCTCGAACTGATTGCCAACGGCCCTGAAAAGCGCCGCGTCGGCATCAAGCCGGAAGGCCGCCAGCCGGTTCGCGCCGGTACCAAACTGTTTGATGAGGCTGGCAGCGAAGTTGGTGAAATCACCTCCGGTGGTTTCGGCCCTTCAGCCGGTTTCCCTGTTGCTATGGGCTATGTCAGAGCAGATCTGAAAGAGCCGGGCACACGTCTTTTTGCGGAAGTCCGCGGCAATAAAATGCCTGTAGACGTCCACACACTTCCATTTACCCAACCTCGCTATCACAAAGGATAATCGCATGGCTAAAATCTTTTTTACCGAAGATCATGAATGGCTCAGCGTTGAAGACGGCGTTGCAACCGTCGGTATTACCAACCACGCTCAGGAACAGCTTGGCGATCTGGTATTCGTAGAATTGCCGGAAGTTGAACGCGTTGTAGAAAAAGGCGAAGCCATTGTTGTGGTTGAGTCTGTGAAGGCTGCATCCGATGTGTATGCGCCGCTCAACGGTGAAGTTATTGCTGTGAATGAAGAACTCAACGGCAATCCGGCTCTCGTAAACAGCGCCGCAGAAGGTGAAGGCTGGCTGTGGAAGATGAAAGTCTCCGATGAAAGCCAGCTGGAAGGTCTGCTCGACGCTGCCGGTTATCAGGCACTGGTTGGCTAAATCATGGCAGCATCATCTCTTCCGTTTGTAGAGCGCCATATCGGCCCGCGCGTGAGCGAACAGCAGTCAATGCTGTCAGCTCTCGGCCTGCCGTCGCTGGATGCTCTCATCAGTCAGGCCGTGCCGCAGTCAATTCGTCTTGACCGCGCACTCAACCTGCCTGCTCCGCTCGATGAAGCCGCAGCTCTGAGTGAACTGTCCGGCATTATGGGTCGCAACGTCGTTGCCAAAAGCTTCTACGGTGCGGGCTATCACGGCACGCATGTGCCGCCGGTGATCCAGCGCAACCTGTTTGAAAATCCGGCATGGTACACGGCCTATACGCCGTATCAGGCTGAGATCAGTCAGGGTCGTCTTGAGCTGTTGTTCAACTTCCAGACACTGGTAACAGAACTGACCGGCCTGCCGGTTGCCTGTGCATCGCTGCTGGATGAAGCAACTGCTGTTGCTGAAGCTGTTGGCATTGCCTATCGTCATCACCGCGAAAAACGCCCGAAAATGGTTGTTGCCGGTGAACTGCACCCGCAGACACTGGATGTGCTGAATACCCGCGCAGAACCGCATGGCATGATCATCGAGGTTGGTGGCGAAGTGGATACAACCACTGCTGCCGTGATCATTCCGTGGCCGGATACACGCGGCGTTTACGGTGATTTCACCCGTATTATCGCCAGCGCCAAGCAGACCGGCGCTCTGGTTGTGGCCGTTGCCGATCCGTTGGCACTGACCATTACCCAGTCTCCGGGCTCATGGGGTGCCGATATTGCTGTCGGTTCCATGCAGCGCTACGGCGTACCAATGGGCAATGGTGGTCCTCACGCTGCCTATCTCGGCGTGAAAGAAAACCTCACCCGTATCATTCCGGGTCGTATTGTTGGTCAGTCGCTCGATGCGCATGGCCGTCCAAGCTATCGCTTAGCATTGCAGACCCGCGAACAGCATATCCGCCGCGATAAAGCGACTTCGAATATCTGTACCGCTCAGGCACTGCTGGCCAATATGGCTGCATCTTATGCAATCTGGCACGGCCCTAAAGGCCTGCAGGCTATTGCTGATGCTGTTCATGCGATCACTGCCCGCTTTGCAGCCTCGCTTAAAGCCGCCGGTTTTGAACTGGCCGGTGAACAGTTGTTTGATACAGTGACTGTTACGGTTAAAGGCAAAGCACAGGATTATGCTGACAAGGCTTTGGCCGGTGAGCGTCTGATCCGTGTGATTGATGCCGATACTGTGTCTGTCACTTTCGATGAAACCTCGCTGGAAGAAGACTATCTGGCTCTGGTTGCATTGTTTGGTGCGAAACCTGTTGAAAAAGCTGCCCGTCTGCTGCCGGATGCTCCGCGTGACGATCATTTCCTGACACAGGCTGCATTCCACAGCTACCGTTCAGAAACTGAAATGATGCGTTTCCTGCGCAAGCTGGCTGATAAAGATCTGGCGCTTGACCGTGCGATGATCCCGCTCGGCTCCTGCACCATGAAGCTGAACGCTGCTGCCGAAATGATGCCGGTCTCATGGCCGACAGTTGGTGGTCTGCATCCTTTTGCACCACAGGCGCATCTGGAAGGTTACAAGGTTCTGACCGACAATCTCGAAGCATGGCTTTGCGAAGTAACCGGTTTTGACGCTGTATCCCTGCAGCCGAATGCCGGTAGTCAGGGCGAATATGCCGGTCTTCTGGCAATCCGCCGTTATCACCGCGCCAATGGCGACGAAAACCGCAATATCTGCCTCATTCCGTCTTCCGCACACGGCACCAATCCGGCCAGTGCGCAGATGGCAGGCATGAAAGTGGTTGTCGTCAACTGTCTCGAAGACGGTGACATTGATGTGGCCGATCTGAAAGCCAAGGCAGAACAGTATCGCGATACGCTGTCGGCGCTGATGATCACCTATCCGTCCACACACGGCGTGTTTGAAGAAACCATCCGTGAAATCTGCACGATCATTCACGCGAATGGCGGTCAGGTTTACTTCGACGGTGCGAACCTCAATGCGCTTGTTGGTCTGGCACGTCCTGCCGATATCGGTGCTGACGTTTGCCACATGAACCTGCATAAAACTTTCTGCATTCCGCATGGCGGCGGCGGACCGGGCATCGGCCCGATCGGTGTCGGCGCACATCTGGCACCATTCCTGCCGGGTCATGTCAATGCAGGCAGCGACAATGCGGTTTCTGCTGCACCATTCGGCAGTGCGTCTATCCTCGTTATCACATGGATGTATATCCGTATGATGGGCGGCGCCGGTCTGAAAAATGCAACGGAAGTGGCCATTCTCAACGCAAACTATATCGCTGAGCGCCTGAAGGATCATTATCCGATCCTTTATACCGGTGCGAACAATCGCGTTGCGCATGAATGCATCGTTGATACCCGCGTGTTGAAAGACAAAGCAGGTGTGAGCGTTGAAGATGTTGCAAAACGTCTGATCGACTACGGTTTCCACGCGCCGACCATGTCATGGCCGGTTGCCGGAACGCTGATGGTTGAGCCGACAGAATCCGAGTCGAAAGCTGAAATCGACCGTCTTTGCGATGCAATGATTTCCATCGCCAAAGAAGCTGCCAAGGTTGAGGCAGGTGAATGGCCGCAGGATGATAATCCGCTGGCTAATGCACCGCACACCGTTGCAGATACGATGATCGACGACTGGAAACATCCGTATTCCCGTACGGAAGCAGCGTTTCCTGCGAAGAATATGGATCCGGCTTCCAAATATTGGGCTCCGGTATCACGCATCGACAACGTAGGCGGCGACCGCAATCTGGTCTGCTCCTGCCCGCCGATGGATTCTTATACGGACTAAAAATAACAAAGGCCCTGATGAAAATCAGGGCCTTTTTGTTTGGCCTTCGAACATCAGCCTTATGCGACATTAGTCTAAGCCTATGCAATTTTTACTTCCTCTCTTAAAGCGGGGGGAGTAATCGCACAGCATGTTTGTCTGCGTCGGAGAATCAACCCGCACCAGCATGCATGCAGAAAACAAAACAGAGCATTTTCTTGGAATAACAGGAGGGAAAATGTTCTGGCAGATGAATTGTGAGGCATACTGAATGGATACTGCATCGGGGCACTCCCGCCCGACCGGTCATGAAGAAGAACCGCATCTCGCCCGTAATCTGAAAAACCGTCACCTGCAGCTGATCGCCATCGGCGGAGCTATCGGTACTGGTCTTTTCATGGGTTCCGGCAAAACAATTTCACTGGCAGGCCCGTCGATCCTGCTGGTCTATGCGATTATCGGCTTCATGCTGTTTTTCGTTATGCGTGCTTTGGGCGAGCTGTTGCTGTCCAACCTGAACTATCGCTCATTCGCTGATTTCGCCGGTGATTATCTCGGTTCATGGGCACAGTTTTTTACCGGCTGGACCTATTGGCTCTGCTGGATTGTAACCGGTGTTGCCGATGTGGTCGCCGTTGCCGGTTATATGTCATTCTGGTTCCCCGAACTGGCTCTGTGGATTCCCGCCCTTGGCCTGATCGTCGTACTGGTGGCACTAAACCTGCCAAATGTGCGCAATTTCGGTGAAATCGAATTCTGGTTCGCGCTGATCAAGATCGTGGCTATTGTCGCGCTGATTATTACCGGCGTTGTTATGCTGACATCCGGTTTCACATCGCCGAACGGCACTGCGGCTTCCATTACCCATTTGTGGGATCAGGGCGGTTTCTTCCCGAATGGCTTCTTCGGTTTTGTCGCCGGTTTCCAGATCGCGGTTTTTGCTTTTGTCGGTATTGAGCTGGTGGGAACTGCGGCTGCGGAAACCGAAAATCCGGAGCGCAATCTGCCAAAGGCGATCAACTCGATCCCTGTACGTATCGTGCTGTTCTATCTCGGATCGCTGTTTGTGATCATGACCGTGATGCCGTGGAATCAGGTTGATCCGACAAGCAGCCCGTTTGTGGCAATGTTCTCGCTGGCGGGTATCGGTATCGCCGCGCATGTGGTGAATTTCGTGGTGCTGACCTCTGCGGCCTCCAGCGCCAATTCCGGCATTTACTCCACCTCGCGTATGATCTTTGGTCTGGCAAGCTATGCACTGGCACCAAAAACGCTGGGCAAGCTGAACCACCGTCATGTACCGGTTAATGCGCTGTTCTTTTCCTGCACATTCCTGCTCGCAGGTGTTGTGCTGCTCTATGCAGGACAGAGCATTATTGAAGCCTTCACGATCGTGACCACGATTTCGGCTTTGCTGTTTATCTTTGTCTGGTCGATCATTCTGGCATCTTATGTGCAGTATCGCCGTAAACGCCCTGATCTCCATGAAAAATCAAACTTCAAAATGCCGGGCGGTTATGCTGCCATCATTATGGTGTTTGCGTTCTTTGCTTTCATTCTCTGGGCTTTGGCACAGCAGGCTGACACGGCACAGGCACTGCTGATTACACCGGTCTGGTTTGTCCTGCTCGGCGTGATCTATTTCTTCATGCGTAAAAAAAACGCATAAATGAACAAAAAAGGCCACTCTGATGAGTGGCCTTTTTTATTACAGCAAAATCCAGCGGATCAGCGGTGCGGCAAAAACATTGACCAGCCCGACCATCACCATCACCAGACCGGCAATTGTGCCCTCTTGCGCACCAATTTGCTGGGCTTTGGCAACCCCTGCCCCATGCGCGCCCATACCGAACAGCGCACCGCGCGACAAAGCCGAGCGGAGAGGCAGAAAGCGCAGAATTGTCTCCCCAAGCGCTGCACCGATCACACCCGTGATAACCACAAACAAGGCCGTCAGATTGGGAATGCCGCCAATATTTTCGGACAAGGCCATAGCAAAAGGCGAAGTCACAGAACGCGGGATCAGGCTGAGGCTCAGCGTTTCATCAAGGCTTAGCAGATGCGCAAGCCCCCATGCCGACAGTATGGCTGCACTGCTGCCAACCAGCACACCAAAAACCAGCACCGGCCAATATTGCCGCACAGTTGCCCGCTGCTCATAAATCGGCACGGCAAAAGCCACCGTTGCGGGCCCCAGCAGCATCACCAGCCAATGGGTTGCACTATTATATTCCGCATAACTCGTGCGCATTAACAGGACAGCCGCAATCAGCAGAAGCGGAGCAGCAATCAGTGGTGAGAACCACACATGCGGCCAGCGCCGGTAAAGTCTTTTCGACAGCAGGTAAAATGCAATTGTCGCGACCGACCAGAGGAGTGTGACCCAGCCGTGAGCAACAAGATAAGAGATAAAGCTGTCCATGATCGTCATCTCACGCCGCTTTGTTAAAGTGGCGGCTTAACCGCATACCGGCCTCAACAGCCAGCGCCGTTGCAATCATCACAATCAATGTGCCGAAGAGTATAACCGCCAGAATTTTCAAGCCCAGCAGGCCGAAAAACTCCCGGTGATCCAGCACGGCAAGCACTGCGGGGATAAAAAACAGCAGCATTTCCGCCAGATACCACTGCGCCCCACGGCGCACGGTCAGCAGGTTCATACCACCGGTCATAAGCAACACGAACAACAGGAACAAGCCGATCACACTGCCCGGCACGGGCAGATGCGTTAGTCTGGCTATTCCCTCCCCCAAAGCCCAGAAACCGGCGATCAAAGCGATCTGGCCGATCCGGCTGCTTTGTACCCAATGGCGGACTCCTCCCGACATTTGAGCTGGTGACATTTCATATACTCTTTATGCATGAATTTATTTCCTCCCTTATAACGCATCTGCATTCATGATAAAAATGAATTGATTGAATAGATTTAAGTCGTGTGAGGAATAGTATGGAACTGCGCACATTGCGGATTTTTGCTGAGGTTGTCCGCCAAGGCGGGTTTACGCAGGCCGCCAAAACAGTCTTTCTCACCCAGTCGGCAGTCAGCAAAGCAGTGCGCCAGCTTGAAGAAGAACTCGGCGTCACACTTCTGGATCGCAACGGCCACAAATCCGTGATGACCGATGCCGGAGAAGTGGTGTTTCAGCGTGCATTGCGCATGCTCGCAGAGCAGGATGATCTGAAAACCGAACTGGCAGAATTGCAGGGGCTGACCAAAGGCGTGCTGCGGCTTGGGCTGCCACCGATTGGCAGTGACGCTCTGTTTGCGCCAATGTTTGCGATTTATCGCAAGCTTTATCCCGGCATTGAGATTCACCTCGTAGAACATGGCAGTAAAAAACTGGAAGATATGGTGCGTAACGGCGAGGTTGATCTCGGTGCTTCTCTGCTGCCGGCACCGGATGAATTTGACTGGCAGAATGTGCGCAAAGAGCCGATTGATGTGCTGATCCCCGCATCGCACCCGCTGGCTGACCAGTCGTTTATTGCCTTGAAACAATTGCAGGATATGCCGTTCATCCTGTTTGATAGTGCTTTTGCGCTCAATCCGATTATTCTTAATGCCTGCCGCTCGCAGGGCTTCACACCTACGATTTCCGCACGCTCCAGCCAGATCAATTTTATTGTTGAACTGGTCTATGCAGGGCTTGGTGCGGGTTTTCTGCCGCGCATGATTGCCGAGCAGCGGGTGCGCTCCGGTGTGAAGCATATCACCCTCACAGAACCTGAGCTTTCATGGGATATGGCATGGGTCTGGCGGCGGGGCGCTTATCTGCCTCATGCGGCGCGCGCATGGCTGGAACTCGCCGCCGGTTTCAAACACTGAAAAACCATTGCCGCGCTTATTGACTGAAAAATAAGGCTCAGTCTTCCCGAGTACCCCGCATAGCCTCATTGCCATACAAGTACGAATGGTCAAGTTGATGCATAAAATTCATGACTAAAGTGCAAATAAGGGTTTGCAGTCTTTGGTCAATCGTCTGAGAATGTGCCAACTTTATCGGGAGATACTAAATGAGTGATATGACAAAATTTTCATGGAGCGATCCGTTCCTGCTCGATGATCAGCTGTCTGACGATGAACGTATGATCCGCGATTCCGCAGCCGCGTTTGCCAAAAGCGAATTGCTGCCGCGTATTGAAGAAGCCTATCTGGAAGAAGCCGTTCAGCCTGAACTGTTCCGCCTCATGGGTCAGGCCGGTTTGCTCGGCGTGACATTGCCGGAAAAATACGGCGCGGCTGAAGCCAATTATGTTTCCTACGGTCTTGTTGCCCGTGAAGTGGAACGCGTGGATTCCGGTTACCGCTCGATGATGAGCGTGCAGTCCTCACTCGTGATCTACCCGATTTTTGCCTATGGTTCGGAAGAGCAGAAAGACAAATATCTGCCGGGTCTGGTTTCCGGCGAGCTGATCGGCTGCTTTGGTCTGACCGAGCCGGATGCCGGTTCTGATCCTGCAGGCATGAAAACCCGCGCGGAAAAAACCGCGACCGGCTACAAGCTGCACGGCTCGAAAATGTGGATTTCCAACTCCCCGATCGCCGATGTTTTCGTCGTCTGGGCGAAGTCTGTTGCCCATGACAACCAGATCCGTGGCTTTGTGCTTGAAAAAGGCATGAAGGGTCTGAGCGCACCGAAAATCGGCGGCAAGCTTTCCCTGCGTGCTTCTGTCACCGGTGAAATCGTGATGGACGGCGTGGAAGTCGGCGAAGATGCGCTGCTGCCAAATGTATCCGGCCTCAAGGGTCCGTTCGGCTGCCTCAACCGCGCCCGCTACGGTATTTCATGGGGTGTGCTGGGTGCGGCAGAAGATTGCTGGCACCGTGCGCTGCAATATGGTCTGGATCGCAAGCAGTTTAACCGCCCGCTGGCGCAGACACAGCTTTTCCAGAAGAAGCTGGCCGATATGCAGACAGAAATCACGCTTGGCCTTCAGGGTTCGCTGCGTGTTGGCCGTCTGATGGACGAGCATAAATTCGCGCCGGAAATGATCTCTATGATGAAGCGTAACAATTGCGGTAAAGCGCTCGACATCGCCCGTCAGGCACGCGACATGCATGGCGGCAATGGTATCTCGATTGAATATCACGTGATGCGTCATTCGCAGAATCTGGAAACAGTGAATACCTATGAAGGTACGCATGATGTTCACGCGCTGATCCTCGGTCGTGCGCAGACCGGTCTTCAGGCATTCTTTTAATATTCCATAATTGCCCGCTTCCCTCTGTATGGTGCTGATTTTTCGGCGACATAACTGATGGAAGCGGGTTTTTTCATATCCGGAGCAAATCTGATGCAGGCGCCGCTGGAAGGCATTAAAGTCGTTGAACTGGCACGTATTCTTGCGGGACCCTGGATTGGCCAGACATTGGCCGATCTTGGTGCCGATGTCATTAAAGTAGAAAGCCCCGAAGGGGACGATACCCGCAAATGGGGCCCACCTTATATTGACGATGGTGCGGAACAGTCTGCCGCCTATTACCACGGCTGCAACCGCGGAAAACGCTCGATTGTCTGCGATTTTCGTGAGGATGCAGGGCGCGAGACCGTGCTCAAACTCATCAAAAATGCTGATATTGTCATCGAGAATTTCAAGCTCGGCGGTTTGGAAAAATACGGCCTTGATTATGAATCTCTGAAACAGATCAATCCGCGCCTGATTTATTGCTCTGTCACCGGTTTCGGACAGGACGGGCCTTATGCAGCGCGTGCCGGTTATGATTTCATGATTCAGGGCATGAGCGGCATTATGGATATTACCGGCGATCCAAAGGGTGAGCCGCAGAAAATCGGCGTGGCTCTGGTCGATATTATCACCGGTCTTTACGGGGTGATCGGCATTCAGTCAGCACTCCTGCATCGTCAAGTGACCGGCCTCGGCCAGCATATTGATATGTCACTGTTTGACTGTATGACCGGCGTTCTCGCCAATCAGGCAATGAATTTTCTCGCCTCCGGCGTAGCGCCGAAACGTCTCGGCAATGCGCATCCGAATATTGCGCCTTATCAGACATTACCGGTGCAAGACGGGTATTTCATCATCGCCTGCGGCAATGACGGACAATTCGCCAAACTGGCCGGTCTGCTGGGCTTAGCCGAACTAGCTGAGGATGAGAAATTCCGCACCAATGCAGCACGCGTGCAAAACCGCGATGCACTGACCGCATTGCTGGAAGGTAAAACCTCCGTTTGGTTGCGCGATGATCTGCTGGCGGCACTGGAAAAGCTCGGCGTACCGGCAGGGCCGATCAACACGATTGCCGATGTGTTTAGCGATCCGCAATTTATCGCCCGGCAAATGCGGGTGGATAATCAGGGTGTTCCGGGCTTGCGCACGCCGCTGAAATTCTCCAATACAGAACTGAAAACCAGCCTGCGCTCCCCGCGTTTAGGTGAGCATACGGAAGAAATTCTGGCAGAATTGAACTCTGAAAAATAAGCGAAAAACTGCACTTGAGAAGGCCGCTTTCAGCGGCCTTTTTATTGGTTTGACAGCTGACAAACAAAGCGCCGGCATGTCGCTTTTACAAAACCGACTCGTGATTTGGCTGATTTACCTTCAAAATGAAGGTCTTGCCTGTTGAAATGACAGTTTTTTGACCCGCATAAGCGAAAAAAATTTCTGGAACTATATTTATTGTATTTTACTTAAATTATCAGTGTTGATAAATTATTTTATCCCATTGAATAATATGATTTTTTGGCTGATTGTTTTAGTTTCGTTCTTTGTAATAAAATTTTAGAATTCGCCAATAATATTGCGATTAATAACAAAGTTTCTCTTTTGTTTTAAAATAATCTCCTTCGACTAAAGGCGCATGACGAAGAACTGAAAATAGATGTTTGACTCTGCCTGAAAAACTCATACTGAATTCGTCTCAGTACTTTAACAGGGAGGGTTATATGTATCGTAAAATTTTGCTCGCAGGTGTCTGCGCACTCACACTAACCGGCGCTTTTGCCGGTGCGGCATCTGCCGAAGTCGTTCTGAACCGTGGTAACGACACAGATCCGGCAACACTGGATCATCATCGCACATCCACCGTATCCGAAGGCCGTATTATGGCCGATCTCTATGATGGCCTTGTCCGTCAGAGCGCCAAAGGCGAAGCTGTTGCTGCCACCGCCAAATCCTGGGATATTTCCGAAGACGGTCTGGTCTATACATTCCACCTGCGCGATGATGCGAAATGGTCGAATGGCGACAAAGTAACCGCCGGTGATTTCCTGTTCACATTCCGCCGCATTATGGATCCTAAAACCGCTGCCGGTTATGCCAGCATGCTGTTCCCGATCAAAAACGCTGAAGATGTGGTTGGCGGTAAGAAACCACTCGAAGAGCTGGGTGTTGAAGCGGTCGATGATCTGACCCTCAAAATTACGCTCAAAAGCCCGACCCCTTATTTTCTTGAGCTGCTGACCCACCAGACCGGTCTGCCGATGAACAAGAAAAGCGTTGAAGAAAACGGCGACAAATTTACCGCTGCCGGTAAAATGGTGACCAACGGCGCTTATCAGCTGGTCAGCTTTACGCCGAATGACAAAATTGTCATGAAGAAAAACCCGAATTACTATGATGCGGATAAAGTCCAGATCGACGTTGTAAACTGGATTCCGTTTGAAGACCGCGCCAGCTGCATGCGCCGTTTTGAGGCCAAAGAAGTTCAGATTTGCTCCGATGTTCCTTCCGAACAGATGGATTATGTGAAGAGCAAACTGGCCAAAGAATTCCACATTGCCCCTTATCTCGGCTCCTATTATCTGCCGGTTAAAGGTAAGACCGCCGACAGCAAGCTGAAAGACCCGCGCGTGCGTGAAGCCATTTCGATGGCGATCGACCGCGAATTCATGGCAGAGCAGGTCTGGCAGGGCACAATGCTTCCGGCCTATTCGGTTGTTCCTCCGGGCATTGCCAATTATGTTGAAGGCGGCGTGAAGGCATCCTATGCCGGTGAAGACATGCTGGAGCGTGAAGACAAGGCTAAAGCCCTGTTGAAAGAAGCCGGTGTTGAACCGGGCAGCCTGTCGATTGAACTGCTCTATAATACGTCCGAAAATCACAAGAACACGATGGCTGCGATTTCCGATATGCTCAGCAATATCGGCATCAAGTCAACGCTCAACGAAACTGAGGGCGCGACCTATTTCAACTTCCTGCGTGAAGATGGTCCTTTTGACATCGCCCGCGCAGGCTGGATCGGCGATTATAACGATCCGCAGAACTTCCTGTTCCTCACTCAGAGCAGCGTGAGCTTCAACTACTCTAAGTGGAAGAACGCAGATTACGATGCTCTGATGACGAAAGCCGAAACCACAACAGACCTGAAAGCCCGTGCGGAAATTCTTGCCGATGCGGAACGTCTGTTGCTCAAAGAAACAGCCGTTAT
This sequence comes from Pseudochrobactrum sp. sp1633, assembly GCF_030376605.1. Lineage (GTDB taxonomy): Bacteria > Pseudomonadota > Alphaproteobacteria > Rhizobiales > Rhizobiaceae > Pseudochrobactrum. Next base: position 93,588 of record NZ_JARRAE010000011.1, read on the forward strand.
TCCGGTGTTGTATTATTCATCACGCGCTCTGGTCTCCGAGAATATCGAAGGCTGGCATGACAACCTGATGGATGCACACGCAACCCGCTGGCTGTCGCTCAAACAGTAAGTATTTTTACTGGCAGGCTGCATTGATCCGAGCGTATCCCGAAAAGTGTGAAACGGTTTTCGGATAAGATACGCGCAAGAACGGTGCAGCCTGTTGCATATCAAATTATTTTAACTTTGCGGCAGCCATTATTTTTATGAAGGCTGCAGTCAGGAAAATACTATGTTGAGCTATACGCTGCGGCGGCTGGCCAGCGCGATCCCGACGATATTTATCATCATCACGCTGACTTTCTTCATGATCCGGCTGGTGCCGGGCGGCCCGTTTGATCTTGAGCGCCCGATTGATCCGCTGATCCTCGAAAATCTGAAAAAAGCCTATAATATGGATGCGCCTTTATGGCAGCAATATCTGATCTATTTAGGCAATCTGCTCAAAGGTGATCTGGGGCCAAGCTTTGCCCGCCGTGATTTTACGGTCAATGATCTGTTTGCTTCCGGTCTGCCGGTTTCTATTCTGCTTGGTGGTCTCGCGCTCACACTTGCCGCAATTCTTGGCACAATTCTCGGCGCCATTGCAGCGCTGCGCCAGAATTCATGGCTCGATTATACCATTGTTGCGGTTGCAACATTCGGTATCACCACTCCCAATTTCGTTGTTGCCCCGCTGCTCAGCCTGTTTTTCGGCGTTATTCTCGGTTGGGTGCCTGCGGGTGGCTGGTCTTCCGCCAATATTGCCTATTGGATATTGCCGATCACCACACTGGCACTGCCGCAAATTGCAGTGATTGCCCGCTTAGTGCGCGGCTCAACGATTGAAGCCCTGCGTGCCAATCATGTGCGCACGGCGCGTGCCTATGGTCTGCCCGCCCGTATTGTTGTCGGCGTGCATGCGCTGCGTGCGGCTCTTCTGCCTGCTGTTTCCTATCTCGGCCCCACAGCCGCAGCCCTGCTCACAGGCTCAGTCGTTGTGGAAACTATTTTCGGTATTCCGGGTATCGGACGCTACTTCGTGCAAGGTGCGCTGGGTCGTGATTACACACTGGTTATGGGTACCGTTGTGGTCATTTCGGTCTTTGTCGTGCTGTTCAACTTAATTGTTGATCTGATCTATGCTTATCTTGATCCGCGGGTGCGCTATGACTGATATCTCAACAAATATGCCGTCTCATGGCGCACCGGAAGGCAACGCAACTGTTGCCGGCCGCTCACTCTGGCAGGATGCATGGATCAGACTGCGCCGCAATCGCGCTGCCGTGGCCAGTGCTGTTGTGCTGATCATTCTGTCTCTGACCGGCATTTTCGGGCCCATGATCAGCCCGCACCCTTATGAGAAAATCTATCCGCAATTTGTGCGCATGGCACCGAGCCTTGAAGCCTATCCGCGTGCGGATACTATCCTTCCCGGCCTTGAGCGGGAAATGGCACGTGCGCGTCTTAAAGGCGGCGAACCGGAACTCTCCGGCTCAAAGCTAACCGTTGACGTGACCTCAAGTGCGGGGCGTGAGCTGGATGAGCGGGTTTTGCGTTATTTTGAGCGCTCTGATCTTTTCAGCAATCCGCAAATCGAGCTTGCTACCGATAAATTAAGCGGCAAACTTTCGCTCAATGTATCGCGCCTTTATTTCTTCTTCGGCACCGATAATCTCGGGCGTGATATGATGACCCGCACCTTTATCGGTGTGCGCATATCGCTGGCCATTGGTCTTTTGGCCTCGGTCATGGCGCTTGTGCTGGGTGTAACCTATGGCGCAGTTTCCGGCTATTTGGGCGGACGCGCAGACAATATCATGATGCGTATTGTCGATATTCTCTATTCCCTGCCGTTCATCTTCTTCGTCATTCTGATGCTGGTGTTTTTCGGGCGATCGATCATCATCATCTTCATTGCCATCGGCGCAACGGAATGGCTGGATATGGCGCGTATTGTGCGCGGGCAAACGCTCAGTCTTAAACGGCAAGAGTTTGTGCAGGCAGCAGAGGCGCTTGGTGCAACACGGCGCGGTATTATCACCCGTCATATTATTTCCAATGCTCTGGGGCCGGTGATTGTATTCGTTACCCTGCTAGTACCGAAAGCCATTCTGCTCGAAAGCCTGCTCTCATTCCTTGGTCTTGGTGTTCAGGATCCGATGACATCGCTGGGTCTGCTGATCTCTGAAGGGGCGCAGAATATGCGCGGCGCTTCATGGCAGCTGATTTTCCCTGCCGTTACCCTGACACTCATCCTCTTTGCGCTGAACTTCCTGGGCGACGGCCTGCGTGACAGCCTTGATCCGAAGGACCGCTAAGATGACAGCAGAAACAGTCTTATCTGTACGCGATCTGCGTGTGACATTTGAAACTAATGACGGGCCGGTTCATGCGGTGCGCGGTATCAGCCTTGATGTTAAATCAGGCGAAACCGTTGCTATTGTTGGTGAATCCGGTTCTGGCAAAAGCCAGACGACAATGGCGATCATGGGCTTGCTCTCGCAAAACGGCAAGGCCACAGGTCAGGCGCTCTATCGCGGTCAGGATCTGGTCGGCATGTCCGACAAAGAGCTGAATAAAATCCGTGGTGCGAAAATCACCATGATTTTTCAGGAACCGATGACCTCGCTTGATCCGCTCTATAAAATCGGCGACCAGCTGGCAGAACCTTTGCGTTTTCACCGTGGTATGAGCAAATCTCAGGCACGGCCGCGCATTCTGGAACTGCTGAAACTGGTTGGTATTCCTGAACCGGAACGCCGCATTGACAGCTACCCTTATGAATTATCCGGTGGCCAGCGTCAGCGTGTGATGATCGCGATGGCATTGGCGAATGATCCGGATATTCTGATTGCCGACGAGCCGACAACGGCGCTGGATGTGACCATTCAGGCGCAAATTCTGGAGCTTCTGGCCGATTTGCAGAAGCGTCTTGGCATGGCCATCGTTTTCATTACCCATGATCTGGGCATTGTAAAACGCTTTGCCGATCAGGTCTGCGTCATGCGCTCGGGTGAAGTGGTTGAAAGCGGTGCAACGGAGAAAATTTTCTCTGCTCCCGAGCACGCTTATACGAAAATGCTGCTCGATGCCGAACCGGAAGGCACCAAGGCAGCGCCACCGGCAACCGCCCCTTTGCTGATTGAGGCGGATAATGTCTCCGTCACCTTCAATCTGGCAAAAGGCTGGCTGAAACCGCAAACCTATCTGCGGGCGGTGGATGGTATCTCGCTCAATCTGAAACAGGGGCAGACTATCGGCATCGTGGGGGAATCCGGTTCGGGCAAATCCACCCTCGGCCGCGCCATTCTGCGCCTGCTGAAATCTGACGGGCGTATCGCTTATCTAGGCAAAGAACTGCCGACAGACCAGCAGGAAATGCGTCCAAAACGGCGCGAATTACAGCTGGTATTTCAGGACCCGTTCGGCTCGCTCAGCCCGCGTATGACCGTGGGGCGGATTATCACCGAAGGGCTGCTGATCCACGAGCCGGAACTCTCCGCCAAAGAGCGGGATATTCGTGCCGGTGAAGCGCTGAAAGAAGTTGGCCTTGAGCCTTCGATGCGCAACCGCTATCCGCATGAATTTTCCGGCGGTCAGCGTCAGCGTATTGCGATTGCACGCACCATGATCCTGAAACCGAAAGTGATTGTGCTGGATGAACCGACCAGTGCGCTCGACCGCTCGGTGCAGAAACAAGTGGTGACATTGCTACGTGATTTGCAGGAAAAATACGGCCTGTCCTATCTCTTCATCAGCCATGATCTGGCGGTGGTGCGCGCGCTTTCTGATTATATTCTGGTAATGAAAACCGGCAAGGTCGTGGAAGAAGGCGAAACTGCCCAGATTTTCGATGCACCGCGCGAGGATTATACCAAAGCACTGATGCAGGCTTCCATGAGTGAAAAACGCTTCGGAGCGTAAAACATAAAGGCCGGAGCTTATGTTCCGGCCTTTGTTATTCTTAGTCCAGAACTTTGCCCGGATTGAGAATATTATGCGGATCAAGCGCCGCTTTCAGCGTTTTCAAAGTCTGCAATTCGGCAGCGCTGCGGCTGTAATGCAGCCACGGTTTTTTATGCAGGCCGATACCATGCTCCGCCGAAACCGAGCCTTTGAATGCGCGGATAATGTCATAGACAATATCTTCAACAGCGCGGTCATCTTCGGTAAAATCCGTAAATTTCGTAATATCAATATGGAAATTACAATCGCCGACATGGCCGAAAAACAGGCTGGTCATACCCGGATAGCGGTTCTGCAATGCTGCCTGAATAGCATCCACCGCAGCGCCGATCTGAGTTTGCGGGACTGAGACGTCAAAACCGATGCATGGTCCTTCATGGGTCATGATTTCCGCAATGGCATCGCGCATTGTCCAGAATTCTTCGGCCTCACGATGAGATTGTGCAATGGCAGCATCGGCAATCCAGCCCTCTTCCAATGCATGTTCCAGAACCGACTGAAACAAATCCGCTTCCGCATCCGGCTCGGCACCCTGCATATCCATCAACACATAAAGCGGATAGCCGCCTTCAAGCGGTGCGCGGGCATATTTCGACGCCATGATGTAATAATCATTCCACATCGCTTCAAAAGCGCTGACGCGGCCGGAAAGGCGTTTTTGCGCGTAATTCAGTAACTGCAGGGCATTCTCAAAATTCTCAAGCGCCACCACAGCTGCATTGGCACCGCCCACACCCGGACGCAAGCGAAGCACAGCGCGGGTGACAATGCCCATTGTGCCTTCCGCGCCGATGAACAGATGCTTCATATCCAATGCCGCATTGTTTTTCGGCATTTCATTCATCATACTGAGGATTGTGCCGTCTGCGAGCACCGCTTCCAGACCCAGCACCAGATCACGGGTCATACCATAGCGGATCACACGATTGCCGCCCGCATTGGTGGAGATATTACCGCCGATCTGGCAGGAGCCGCGTGCGCCGAGATCCAAGGGAAAAATCATACCCGCATTGCGTGCCGCTTCCTGAATGGTTTGCAGAATTGTGCCGGCTTCCACAATCATCGTACCGGCCTGCACATTGATGGTTTCAATGCGGTTCATATTGCGCAACGACAGCATCACACAATCCTGCACCGGCACTGCACCACCGGCAAGACCGGTCAGCCCGCCCTGCGGGACAACCGCTACACGAAACTCATTGCAGAGTTTCATCAGTTCAGAAACAGCTTGCGTGTCGCGCGGCACGGCGAGCGCCAGCGGCTTGCCGCCCTGCTCATCACTCCAGTCACGCAGATGCGACACATCAATATTTTCACCGGAATACAGGTCTTTTCCAAGTAATGCAGAGAGTTTGCCCAGCAATTGCTGTTGAGCAGAATGATTGTCCATTGAATTCCCCTTGGTCTGTCAGATTATGTTTATTGGAATTATCGTTGATTTGTTATAGGGGTTACCACAAATTATCGCGCATAAGGTCATTCTGTTTTTTTGAAAACCGTCTGGCTGCATTCATCCTGCGGTCAGCGACCGGTCTTGTCCGTCTTATTACTGAGGTAAGCTATGCTATTGAAAATGCCACGTTCTGCTTTTGCGAAAACATTTGCACTGACCGCTGTCATCGCACCTTTGTGGGCAGGAACTGCACTGGCCTGGACCGGTGATGATGTTGCAAAACGCGTGCAGGCGCTGCTTAAAGAGCAAATGGTGGAACTGACTTTTTCCAAAGCAGAAACCGACGGTAAAAATGTCATTTTGCACGATGCAAAAGCGCAGATCGCTTTGCCGAAATCACTCTCTGACGAGACAGAAGAAGAAAAAAATAAGGACAATGCCCCTGTTAATCTCGGCAATATCACTCTGAGCGGTATTTCTGACACTGAAGGCGATGTCTATCTCGTTGAGAAAGTCAGCTTCAATGATGTGAAAATTGTTGAAGACAACACTGTTTTCACCTCGGCCGGTATCAGCTTTGACAAGGTCCGACTGACAAAAGACCCGAAAACCGATCTGCTTGGCCGCATGCAATATGCTGAGGCGTTTAATATTGGTGCTCTTTCAGTCACAACCGGCGGCAAAGAAATATTTAAACTCAGCGGTCTTTATCTGACGCAGGAGCCTTATTCCAAAGAAAAAGCCAGCAATTACAGCTGGGGTATCAAGGCGCTGGATCTTGATATTGCGGAAATGAGCCGCCTTGAGCAGGAAAAGAAGAAAAAAGAAGCTGCTGAAATGCAGGCTGCCGTAGAAGAAGCCACAAAAGCGGCCGAAGAAGCTGCAACCGCCGCTGCAGAAGCTGCAACGGATGCAGAGGCAGCCGCAGAGGATACAGTGCGCAGCGATACGCCAAAACGCTCTGATGAAAACGCGGGCGAAGACGCTGCCGTTGCCGACAGCGCTGAAGCTGAAGTTGAAGAAGACAATGTTGATACGCTTGAACCGGCAGACAGTGCTGAAGATGTGAGCGACGACATTAATATCGAAGCCGTCCGCGCGCTCGGACTGGAAAAAGTCCACCTGACAATGGATGCCAAAGGAACCTGGTCGCCGTTTTCAGGCCAGTACACTGTCGACCAGATGACGATCAACGGCCAGAACATCGGCACTTATAATTACAAGCTGGCGATGGGCGGCTATGATCTGAAATTCATCAAGGCTGTGCAGGATCTGATTTCCAGCGTGATGGAAGACGGCAACGACAACACTTCCATGCAGATTGCAGCGCTTGGCATGATGCAGAACCTCTCCATCAAAAATATGGAGATGCGTTATGATGATGCGAATTTCTTCGGGAAAGTGCTGGACTATCAGGCAAAAGAACGCGGTATCACCCGCGAAGAACTCGTAAAAGAAATGAAAGACCAGCTGCAATTCGGCGTTGTTTATTTTGAGAATGAGCCGCTAGTTGTAGACGCTGTGAAAGCTCTGGGTGAATATCTGGACGCACCGAAATCCCTCAGCCTGAAAATTCAGCCGGAAACTCCGGTCACTTTCGGCATTCTGACAGCCGTTGGCATGGCAGAGCCGAAAAAGCTCTGGTCGGTTCTCGGCGTTAAAGTTGAAGCCAACAAATAAAAACAGCTATTAAAACAAGAAAGCCTGCATTTTTACATGCAGGCTTTTTTTATGCGTTTATTCCAGCTCAAAGCCTGTGCAACCGCACATCCGGATAGATTTCCTTCGCAATATCACACAAATGCTGATGGTGGGTCAGATAGATCACCTGCCCTTTTTGTGACATCTGCGTGAATAGACGGAAGGTTTCACGCGCGCGGTCATCGTCAAATGTTTCCATAATATCATCGGCGATAAAGGGCATCGGACGACGCGCGACAAACTCGTAATAACCGGCAATGCGCAAAGCCAGATAGAGCTGAAACCGCGTGCCTTTGGAAAGTTCATCGGCCGTTTTGGAACTGCCGTCTGCAGCAATCGCAATCAGAATTTCACTATCTTTATCGGTCTGTGTGGTCAGCTGGCGATAACTGCCCTGACTGATCGCGGCAAAAGCTGCCGATGCCTGCGCCATCATGGATGAGCGGTGCTGATCGCGATATAGACGCAAGGCCTGCTCAGCGGCGCTGATGCCAAAACGCAAACGCAGATACTGTTTTGACTGCTCCTCAATTTCCAGCAGTAAGGTACGGCGTCGCTCGTCCAGCTTTGCAGCACTGTCATCCCCCGCCTGCGCATCGCGCATCAGTTGCTCGGCCTGTTTCCACAAGCGGTATTGTTCCTGCTTATGCTGATCCTGCGTTTCATCCTGTTCGCGCAGGGTCTGCAATTCAGCTTTCAATACCGTGTTGTCGGCATGTTCCAGCAGCGCTTCCGCCTCTGCCGGTTGTGCAAGCTTGAGCAGATAGGTGATTGTCTGCTCCTCACCTGCGCGAGATTGTTCAAGGCCTGCCTTTTTCGCAGCAGCCTGAATTTTCAACCCCGCCTCTTCCAGATTATCCGCCTGCAATTGCGCGAGCATCGCATCTTTGCGGGCGCCCAGCACGTCTGCCTGCCGCTCAAAGACCTGCATTTGTTGTGCAGCTTCTGCCAAGCGGCCTCGCAGACCAAGCAGCTTCTGCTGTTCTTCTTCAGCCTTGCGAATATGCTGCTCACTGCGCGCGGCCAGTTCTGCCACCGGCAAGGCATCTCCTGCAGCTGTGACAACCGGCAGACCAAGACGCTGCGCCAGAGCCTCCGCCTCGCTGCGATAAGCGGCCTGATCATCGTGCATTGCGCTGATGCGCTGCGCCAGATCATGGCTGCGCTCCAGTGCCGGTGCCAGTTCTGCCGTAAGGTTTAAAATCTCACGCACCTGTTCCAATGCCGGTATGGTCACATCTTGTGCAAGCCATGTTGTCTGACAGGCAGCGCTCCACGCCTCCTGCCATTGCCCATCCTGTGACTCAACTTCATCTGCCTCTTTGCGGCGGCGGCGCAGTTCCTGTTCCCGCTCTGCCAGTTCTGCCTGCAAACCGGCATGCTGCTGAAAGGCCTCGCTCAAGGCTGAGGCCTGCGCTTGCAGCACACTCAAATCGCTCCCTTCAAGGGAAATGCCAGCTTGCTGCAAGGCACCGGACAGCGCACTTTCAGCATCATTAATCTGCGCCAACCGCTCATCGCGCATCCGGCAGGCACGCAGCCAGAGCTGGCGTTTTTGCAGCAAGGTGCTGCGCTTTTCCATCCAACGCAACAGACTGCCCGCAGACAAAACATCACTTGCGGCAGGCACCAGCTGCTGCTGCCAGATGGCAATGCGTGCATTGACGGCCTGCAATTCTGTATGCAAATGCACAACAGAATTTTGAGCATGTGCGATCTGTGCATCAAGCACAGCAATACGCTCGCGCAACTGCATGGCGCGGGCAAATTCACTCGCCTGTGTCAGCCTGCTATGCACAGCCTGATCGTCCTGCACCAGCAAATGTTCAAATTTCGCTGCCGTATCATCGGTGAGCGTCTTGCGGTGCTGTTGCCATGCGGCATTGCGGGTCTGGCGTAATTCTGCCGCCTGCTCCTGCGTCATCACCAGATTATCTTGTTGCAGGCTCTGCAATTGCGCACGCAACTCCACACTATCTTCTGTGTGTTTTGCAATCGCATCTTGTGCCTGCTGCAAGCGGCTTTCCAAGGCTTGCGCCTGTTGTCCTGCGGCTTCAACCTCTGCTGCATCCGGCACCGGCAGCGCGGCAAGGGCTTCCAGATCAGTGGCAAATTCCCCCTGCCTGTAAGGCTGTGCCTGCCACAGTTCCCGTAACTGTGCTTCTTCCTCCCGCACAGTGCTTTCTGCCTGGCGCAAAAAGGCGCTGTGATCTTCACCGCGCAACCGGCTCAGAAGATTATTGAGTGTCTGGCGTTGTGCAGCATCAAAATTGCCCTGTGCCGCACCGGCATTTTCCAGCTTCTCTTGCGCCAATGCCAGCCGGTCTTGCGCGGCTTCCAGTTCTTTACCGCTCAGTTGCATAGCCGCTGCAATGCCTGAGCGCCGCTCGATCAGACTGCGCAAGGCCGTTTCCGCCTGCACAGGTATCAAAAGGTCACGAGGATTACGCTTCACATCCTGCCCGAGGCGGATCAACAGCGTATCAATCTTCTGCTGCTCGGTGCGCAAAGCCGCTTCACGTTCCGGCAGATCTTTTTCAGCCGTGAGAAACCGTGCCCGCAAAATCTGCAACTGTCCGGCGGAGGCGGCAAGATGCAGCGCATTTTCATCCAGAAAAATCACACCAATATCCTGCTCCAGCGCGGCGAGTGCCGCCGCCTGCCCCTCAAGGCGGGTGCGCAGTTCCGCATCATCAATCATCAGACGCGGCAGCTCAGCCTCAAACCCTGCCGGTACAACGGGCACATCCGCTAAAGCGGTGAGTTTTTCCCGCAGCTCATGCAAACGGTGCAGATGCGGCAGCGCATTGAGCATCGCATCAATATCCGCAATGCGGTTTCTGGTTTGGCCGTGAAGGCTCAGTGCTTGCTGATATTCACTCTGTGCCTGCCGGTGTGCTTCAGCGAGTTTGCCATAGGCCTGCGCCGAGCTTTTCGCATCCAGCTCAGTTTTAGCCGCCTCAATCTCCTGCAAGCGCAACCGTAAATCCGCCAGCTCACCCTTGCGTGCACCCGGACGATAAAACTGGTCGGCGCGGCTGCGCAACTGGCTCAGATTTTGGCTCAGGCCTGCAAGACCGGCACTGGCAGAAAACAGCAATTCGCCGAGATTGCCCTTGCTGGCAAGGATCGCATCGCCGCCTTCTTCCAGCGTATCATCATCAAGCGAAAACATCATGCGATAGGCATCGCGGTCGATGTCGCCGAGTTCTGCTGAGATCAGCGTATCCGGCAGTGCGCGTCCTGCATCATCACTCAGGCTGTTGACGCGGGCTTTGGTGCGCACCAGCTCCTGTGTTGCATCCTGCAATTGCAGCGAGGCACCGATTTTCATCGCCGGATAGGGATGCAGAAAATTATAGCGGCTTGCATGTTCAATACCGAACAACAAATCAAGCAGCGCTGAAAATGTGGTAGATTTTCCGGCCTCGTTGGGCCCGTAGATAATATGCAGATCAGGCTTGCCCTGATCCATTGTACCAAAATCCAGAACACGATCGGTAAACCGGCCATAACGGGTGAGATCCAGACGATTAATCCGCATTATGCCTGTTCCTCCGCCTGTGAGGCTGCGCTCAGCTCGGCCAGCACATCCTCACTGCCACGATGCAGCAACTCCCCGATTAAAGCCTGCGCCTGTGCTTCGTCATTGCCGAATGTACTGCGAATTTCAGGGGGGAGTTTTTTCACCAGAGCATCCATCTGCTCGGCAAGTCCGGTCTGAAAAACAGGGGAAGACACCAGCTCGTTCTCAATCAGCCTGCCAAGCTCCTGCAACGGGTCATGCGTGGCGGACGCTGCCCCTTGTGTGGCGCTGCGCAGCGGCGTGCTTTCAATTTCCAGCTTTTCAATCCAGCAATTTCCGGTCTGCTCGGCTTTGTCTTCAGCCTCCGTGAGCAGCAAATCATGGTCACGGCGCATCTGCCATGCCAGAGACGTGGTGCCGGTCAGATGCAGGCGTGCCACCAGCTGTTCGCTCAGTGTTGCCTCGCGTTTATCTTCCAATGCAGAGCTTATTTTTTGCACAATGGCGCGCCAGTCTTCGCAAGCCGAAACATCCACGCTCACCCGCTCAAATTGCGCAATCGAGGTCAGCCGCTCTTCTGTCTGCACAGTGCCGTCGTCGTGGATCGTGACAAGCGTTACAGATTTTGCGCCCGCCTCATTAATATCGCGTCCCTGCGGATTGCCCGCCATCACCACCGTACTGTTATGATGACTGGTCGGCGCATAGACCGCACGCTTGTGGATATGGCCAAGCGCCCAGTAATGAAAACCGTGCGATTGCAGATCATGCACACTGACCGGCGCATAAAGATCATGCCCTTCAGCACCATTGAGGCTGGTATGCATCAGCCCGATATTGACGGCATCACTCACCGGCAACCCGTAATTGGGCAGCAGGCTTTCCGGCGCATGAGGCTTGGCAAAACTCAACCCGTGAATAACCACCGGCTGTGAATGTTCCGGCGCGGACACCGTGATCGCGCGGGCTTTGCGGTCAAATATCTGCACGCGCTCCGGCAGAATGAGTTCCTTGGTAATTTTCGACAGTGCATCGTGGTTGCCGCGAATGATGAAAACATCAATCCCCGCCTGATCAAGACGGCGCAGCTGCTCTGCCAGAAAACGTGCGGTTTTCATCGAAGTCTGATCGCCGTCATAAAGATCACCGGCAATCAGCAGAGCATTCACGCGTTCACTTAAGCACAGATCAATAATATTTTCAAAAGCACGGCGCGTTGCATTACCGATCAGGGCAGCAAGATCATGATTGCGCAAAGCTAATGAGCGCAGCGGTGAATCCAGATGGATATCCGCCGCATGGATGAAACGATAGGTCAAATCAGCTCCTGAAAATTCAGGTTAAAATCTTTGTGCAGACTATGCGACAGCGCGGGGGCAAAAATCAATGCAGCGATATTTGTAATGCGTGCATATCTGGCGCGCTTTTAAAATTCCGAGCAAATTCTTGTAAATTATACGAATTTCTTTGCGTCTTGCTCTTACAAACAAAAGCCCCTGTTCCTATATCCTGCCCAAGACCAATTTTCAGGAGACACATATGTTCCGTGCCACCTCGCGTTTAAGCCAGTTCACCGTAGCATTGGGGCTGGCGCTCGTTGTATCGCTTTCCGCGATGGATATCGCCGATGCCAGACGTGCGGGTGGTGGTGGCTTCGGCAGCCGCGGCAGCAAAACCTATCAGGCGCCTGCACAAACGCAGACCGCGCCGAACACTGCTGCGCCGATTGAACGCTCCATGACCCCGAATACCGGTGCGCAGACCCGCCCTGCACAGGGTGCAGCGGCTGCCAATGCGGCAAAGCCGGGCTTTTTCAATAATTTCGGCCGCTCCATGCTGGGTGGTCTGCTGGTCGGCGGTCTGATCGGTATGCTGCTGGGCAATGGTCTCGGCGGTATGGCCGGTTTCCTCGGCCTGATCTTGCAGGTTGCCCTTTTCGCAGGTCTGGCCATGCTGGCCATGCGCTTCTTCGCCAATCGCAATAAGCCGGTAACGGCTGCTGCCGGAGCCGGTAATGCTGGCGCAAACCGTGCGAACCCGATGCAGAATCTGGGTGCACAGTTTGGCAAACGTGATGACAACACACATGCGCGTTCTTCAGCTTCTGTCCCATCAGCCGGTTTTGGTGGCAATACAAATTCAGGTGCAGCTGCAAGCATGATGCAGCCTGCCGTGCAGGAAAAGCCGCTGACCGTTTCGCAGGAAGATCTGGAGCATTTTGAAAAAATGCTGACTGAAGTCCAGACGGCCTATGGTCAGGAAAATTACGGCACGCTGCGCCAGCTGACAACGCCGGAAGCCATGTCTTATCTGGCCGAAGAGCTGGGTGAAAACGCCACCAACGGCCTGCGCAACCATGTAAGCAATGTGAAATTGCTGCAGGGCGACGTATCGGAAGGCTGGAGCGAAGAAGGCAAAGATTACGCCACCGTTGCCATCCGCTATGAAAGCATCGACTATCTTGCAGACCGCGATACCGGCGAACTGGCTGAAGGCGAGAGCAAGGATATTTCGGAAAGCACAGAAGTCTGGACTTTTGTCCGCCCTGAAAACGGCCGGATTGAAGAGTGGAAACTTTCCGCCATTCAGGCTGCATAAGGTCTGATTGGTGAATTTAAATGAGCCGCTCTGAATTTCAGAGC
>NZ_JARRAE010000012.1 GCF_030376605.1 Pseudochrobactrum sp. sp1633
TACGATCAGCGCACCGGCTCCGTTCAATATGTTGTTGCAGACCCTGAAACGCTGGACTGCGTGATTATTGATCCCGTGCTGGAATATGATGAGAAATCCGGCCAGACTGCCACCAACCATGCTGATGAAATGCTGGATTATATCGCGCGCCGTAGCTACCGGCTCGTGCGTATTCTCGACACGCATCCCCATGCTGATCACCTTTCTGCCGCCCATTATCTGCACACCCGCACCGGTGCGCCGACATCTATCGGCGCGGAGGTCAGACAAGTGCAGAAAATTTGGTGCGAAATATATAACTGGCCGGATCTGGCCTGCGACGGTTCGCAATGGGATCATTTGTTTGAAGACGGCGAGACATTTCAAGTCGGCAATCTCGATGCCCGCGTGATCCACTCCCCCGGCCACACGCTGGCCTCGGTCACTTATGTGATCGGCGATGCCGCTTTCATCCATGATACATTGTTCATGCCCGATGGCGGTACAGCGCGCGCCGATTTTCCGGGCGGCAATGCCACGGCACTGTGGAACAGTATTCAGGCCATTCTGCAATTGCCGGAAGATACGCGTCTGTTTACCGGCCATGATTACCGGCCGAACGGCCGCGAAGCTCGCTGGGAATCCCGAATTGGCGACCAATTGCAGGATAATATTCATCTCAGTCGCTACCGCGATGAGGCGAGCTTTGTGGCCGCCCGTCAGACACGGGATTCCACTTTGCCGATACCAAAACTAATGCTCCATGCCTTGCAGGTGAATATTCGCGGCGGGCGTTTGCCGGAGCCGGAAGATAACGGACAGCGCTATATCAAAATCCCGCTCGGGCGTTTTGACGGCGCGCCGTGGGAGTAAAATATGGCTGACATTATACAATCTGTAGCCTCTGCCCCCGATGCGAGTGAACTGCGCGCGCGGGTGACCGAGGCTTCCGCCTTTCTGAAAAAGCTCTCGAACCCTGACCGCCTGCAAGTGGCCTGCGCTCTGGTTGAGGGTGAACTGTCCGTGCGCCAGCTTGAGGATATGCTCGGCATCCGCCAGCCAGGTCTGTCACAGCAGCTGGCAGAATTGCGCGCTGCCGGTCTGATCAGCGCCCGCAAAGAAGGCAAAGCCGTGTTTTATTCGCTGGCCGATGAGCGGGTGAAAATCTTCATCGCGACCATGCATCAGCTGTTTTGCGCACCGGATATAAGGACGTAATATCATGGAAAATTTTACCCCGTGGTCTGCACTCTCCGGCGGGCTGCTGATCGGGTTTTCAGCCGTCTTGCTAATGTTGTTTGAAGGTCGGATTGCCGGTATCAGCGGTATTGTCAGCAGGCTTTTCCCGCCCTATACCGACAATCGTTTTTTATCTCGCGCCGGTTTTGTGCTGGGATTACTGACAGCACCTTTTCTCTATCTGCTCTTCACCGGTGCGCTGCCAACAATCACAGTTTCATCCGATCCGGTCATGATGATGAGCGCCGGTTTGCTGGTTGGTTTTGGTGCGGTCTTGGGTAGCGGCTGCACCTCCGGCCACGGTGTATGCGGAATTTCCCGCCTCTCACCCCGCTCACTGCTGGCGACAACATTGTTCATGGCAGCCGGTTTTATCACCGTCTTCATCATGCGCCATCTTATCGGATAAAGGAGATCGATCATGTCATTTTTGATTAATCTTGTTATCGGTCTGATCTTCGGGCTGGGGCTGGTAATCTCCGGTCTGGCCAATCCTGAGAAAGTACTGAACTTTCTGGATATTACCGGCAATTGGGATCCCTCATTAGCTCTGGTGATGGGTGCAGCAGTGGTCACAACTTTCATCGGCTATCGCGTGGTTTTTGCCCGTCAGAAACCGCTCTGCGCTGTTGGTTTTGATGTGCCTGCAAACCGTAAAACCGACAAATCCCTGATGACAGGGGCAATCCTGTTCGGCATCGGCTGGGGGCTTGGCGGTATTTGTCCGGGGCCTGCCATCACCACTGTCGGCTTAGCCGCAACCGGAACATTGATCTTTGTACCGGCGATGATTGTCGGCATGTTGATCGCCCGTAAAGTCAGGGCTTCCTGATCACTCAGGAAGCCCCCACTTATCAGTTCATTTGATCAATCGAATGAAACACAGGGCCGTGACCGACTGATCGGCCATTTCCGTCTTTCATACCAACTTTAAGCTGATGCGCAGCGCCAATCGCCCGCAGCAGATAGGCCTTGGCCTCGCGCACCGCATCCGGCAATATATTGCCTTTTGCCAGTTCCGCCGCCAAAGCGCTGGAGAGCGTGCAGCCGGTGCCGTGGGTATCGGGCGTTTCAACACGCGGCGCTTCAAACCACATATTATACTCAGCATTCAGGAGCAGATCAGGGCAATGCTCTCCAGTCATATGACCGCCCTTCATCAGCACGGCTTTGCAACCTTTAGCCAGCAAAGCACGGCCTTGGCGCTCCATATCTTCACGGTTTTCAGCCATCGGTTGTCCCAGCAATGCCGCCGCTTCCGGCAGGTTCGGCGTCAGCAAAGTTGCCAGCGGCAGCAATTTCTGCGTCAGACTTTCCACCGCCTGCGGATCAAGCAATGCTGCGCCGCCTTTGGCAATCATCACCGGATCAAGCACAATCTGTAAATCCGGTTGTTTGACAAGCTGCTCCTGCAAAACCTGCGCCACGCGGTCAGAAATCTGCGCATTCACGATCATACCGATCTTAACCGCATCGACGCGCACATCGCTAAAAATCATGGTTAATTGCTGGGCAACAAAATCTGCCGGTACAGGGAAAACACCGGAAACGCCCTGTGTATTTTGCGCTGTCAGCGCTGTTAGCGCCGCCATGCCGTAAGTGCCTCGGGCAGCAAAGGTTTTCAGATCAGCCTGAATACCGGCACCGCCGGACGGATCGGAACCGGCGAGAGAGAGAACATTTTTCATGACTTAGCCCTTTGCTCCACGGAAATGAGCAATCGCCGCATTGAAAGCACGCGCTTCCTGTTCAGGGCTCTCCTGTCCGCAAATCGCAGACACCACAGCCAGACCATTAACACCGGTTGCCAGCACATCTTCCACATGCGGCAGTTTAATGCCTCCGATTGCCACGGCTGGCAGGCCGTTGTGCGAGTAAACCCGTTTCAACCCGTCAAAACCGATAGAGGGCGCGCAGTTCTTTTTGGTAGCGGTCGGGAAAACTGGGCCGATGCCAAGATAATCAACCACAGCACTATCCGCTTTAGTGGCCATTTCTGCAGTCTGTACCGACAGACCGAGGATCATATCCGGCCCGATTTTTGCACGCACCTGTTCCGGCGAGCCGTCATGCTGGCCGATATGCAAACCATCCGCACCAACAGCAATGGCAACATCAACATTGTCATTGATAATCAGCTTGGCATTGGTGCCTTCAAGCGCCGCCTTCAGCGCTTTGGCGGTTCCAAGTATCTCTTGCTGACTGGCATCTTTATCACGCAACTGCACCATTGTAGCACCGCCGCGCACCGCTGCGATTGCGGTTTCTACCATACCCAAACTGCCGCAAAGCTCGCGGTCGAGAACGAGATAGAGCGACAGATCAAACTGTTTCATAAAATTGTACCTTTGCCTGAGACTGGAATTGTGCGGGGGAGAGCGCATAAAGCGCATCAATAAAATTTATCTGGAAGCTGGCGGGGCCTTTTGCCTGCAAGGCGGCGTGCTCTCCGGCCACGGCATACATAGCCAGAGCTGCGGCAGAGGCCTCGAGAGCAGAGACTTTATGTGCAGCGACAAAAGCACCGGTCAGGCAGGTCAGCGCACAACCCAAAGCCGTGACTTGCGGCATCAGTGGCGAGCCGCCGTCAATGCGCAAAGTTGTCTGACCATCGGTGACAAGATCATAAGCGCCGGTCACCGCGACTGTGCATTTATGCTGCTGCGCCAGTTGTTGTGCCGCATGGTGCGCGCTACCGGCATCATCACCGCTGTCTGCGCCTTGTCCGCGCGCGGAAAAACCGGCAAGCGTCAGAATTTCCGATGCATTGCCGCGGATGACGGTTGGCTTCAGTGCCAGAAGTTTTTGCACAGCATCGCGGCGGAAAGTTGAGGCAAAATGCGCAACAGGGTCAAAAACCCACGGAATATTATGCGCATTGGCGGCTTCAACCGCTGTAAACATACCTTGCAGCCAGAGCGGCGACAGCGTGCCGATATTGATCGTGACCGCACCGCATAATTTTGCGAACTCTCCTGCCTCTTCCTGCGCATGCAGCATGGCCGGTGAGGCTCCGGCAGCCAGAACCACATTGGCAGCCGTATTCATCGCCACGAAATTAGTGATGCATTGTATGAGGGGTTTACGTTGCCGCATGGTTTCCAGCATCACGCCGAAATCCGGTAAATTTTTCATATCAGCCCTCCGCAACGGTGAGGGTCTGACGCGGGGCCGTTATCGTCGCTGTTGCGAAAAGCCGCCCTTTGATCTGACTCCCTCCGCCGGCATTATCCGGTTCAGGTTCAAAGGGTACTTCTCAGCCGGTATGATCCGGGCGCCCCTGTCTCTCATCTTCATTATGGCAGAGCGAAATGCGGCTGTCCACCGCTCGCAAGTTCAGTTGATTAATATGGCACGGAAATCATTGACATTTGTGCCGGTCGGCCCCGTCACAAACAGATCACCACTGGCATTGAACGCACTCCAGCTGTCGTGCTCTGCGAGAAATTGTTTCGCATCAAGACCAAGCTTCGTCATGCGCTGAATTGTGCTTCCATCAGCAAAAGCACCGGCATTATTTTCCGAGCCGTCAATACCGTCCGTATCCGCAGCCAAAGCATGGATATTCACGAGCCCAGCAATATTCAGTGCCAATGCCAGCATAAATTCGCTATTGCGCCCGCCTTTCCCTGCTTTTGAACCGGAGCCGAGCGTTACCGTTGTTTCACCGCCCGAAAGCAGCAGAAGCGGCTGGCCGGATGTGCGGTTGCGTGCCTGATACTGCGCCATTGCCCCATGTATCAGCGCAATGTCTTTCGCTTCACCTTCAATGGAATCCGATAGAATGAGCGTCTCAACGCCTTGTGCTTCGGCCAGTTTTGCAGCTGCCTTTAGTGATTGCGCGGCACTGGCAATAATATGGTGACTGTGCCGCGCAAACACCGCATCATCCGGCTGCGGAGCATCCGCTGCTTCACTTCGCAAATGTGCCATCACCTTTTCCGGCAACTGCATCTTATAATGTTCAATATATTTCAGTGCATCATAGCGCGTTGCACGGTCGGCAATTGTGGGGCCTGAAGCAATCAGCGCCGGTTCATCGCCCGGAATATCTGAGACAATCAGGCTGACCATGCGGGCAGGTCCTGCCAAAGCTGCCAGCCTGCCGCCTTTAATCGTGGAGACATGTTTGCGAATGACATTCATGACACTGATCGGCGCGCCGCTGGCGAGCAGTGCAGCATTAACCGCCTGCTCATCGGCCAGTGTCAGCCCCTCCGGTGGCGCAGGCAGCAAAGCCGAACCGCCGCCGCAGATCAGCGCCACAACCAGATCATCTTCGTGGAGATTTTTCAGCGCGGCTTTTAACTGTTTTGCTGCTTCCAGTCCGGCATCATCCGGCACCGGATGTGCGGCTTCCAGCACTTTGATAAAACAGCATTCTGCACCATAACCATAACGGGTGACAACCACACCCTGCGGTGCAGGGTTACCGGCCTCAACCCATAAAGCCTCAAAAGCCTGCGCCAGTTGCGCAGCGCCTTTGCCCGCACCGATCACAACCGTTCTGCCCTTTGGTGCTTGCGGCAAATAGGGTTTGAGACAATGCAGCGGATCAGCTGCCTGCACGGCTGTTTCAAACAGCGATTTGAGGAATTGCCGCTCTTGCCCTTTTTTGAGTTTCGCCTGCGGGCGCCCGATACCCTGCGGCAGCTGGCTGCCACCATAGCTGTAACCGGCAGGGATCGCGCCAACTGCATTGATGACACGGCGCTCGGTAATCGCCGCGAAAATCTGGTCAACGGCCTGTTTTGCTCCTGCCAGCCGAGATGGGTGATCGGTATCAGCTGCTGCATGAGGCAGCAGAAGCATGCGTTGCGGGTATTTTTTTGCCAATGGCAAATAAGGCGCCAGCGGCCCAGACAGAGTGCCGTCTTTTTCAAACAGGTCGGCATCCACTGCAACATTGCGGATATGTCCGCTCTGCATCAGCCGTTCAAGCGCCGCAACATCCACCAGCTCGCCACGGTCATAATTGATGACCATTGCGCTTGTCGCCATTGCCGTCAGAACATCGTGACCGACAAGATCCTGATTGCTGTAGCGTCCTGTTTCACTATTCAGCGCACCTAGTCCCAGATGCACGCTCAATACATCAGCATTTTGCGCAGCCTCTTGTGGTGTCGTCGCATAAGTATAGCCTTGGCTTTCAATCCATTGGCGGTGATGTTCGCGTGCATAGATCACCACATCCATAGCAAAGGCTTTGGCGAGTTTTGCCACTTCCATGCCAATATTGCCGCTGCCGAGGACTGCAAACTTACATCCTTCCAGACCAGTGCTTGGAAAACGTGCCAGATCGCGGCCGGTATCGAATTTGCCTTCCAGCACCTGCGTATAAAGCGCTTCCGTATCCAAATCAGGACGAAACTGTAATAGCGCTTTCAGCACCATTTGTGCGGTGATACGGCTATTGATGCCCGGTGTATTCATCAAAGGCGCTGTGCCGGAAACCCATGATTGCGATTGCATATTGCCGGTACCGGCACCAATACGCACCCCGCCCTCGGCAAACAGGCATTGTGGCGGGATACGGGTGGCGGCTGCAATTACCGCATCATATTGCCCCTTCCCTGCAACAGCTGTCAGTTCTTGTTCAGTGCTCAAATCAGGGCAATAGAAGAAATGCAGCTTACCAGCTGCGAGTTCCTGCCCTGCTTGCAAAGCATGGTCGTGGAAGACCCCGCCTTTGCCTTCAATGTAACGGCGGATTTCATGCCATTGATGCTTACCTTCCGCATCCAGCCGCAACTCCAGATGATCCGCAATCAGGATTTTGGCAGTTTTGTCCGGCATGATTTCAGTTTCCTTAGTGGTGATTTTTAAGGTGCGATACCCAGATTATAGTGATTGGCAATTTGCCAGAACCAGTCTGCATCAAGATCAGCCTGCCGCTCAGCAATGCTGATATGCTCCGCGCAATGATCAAACAGCGCGTAGCAAAGCTGCTCATCATCGTGGCGGGCATAATAGGCAATGCCATCTATCTGTGCAGGATGGTTGTGCAGCGCTTTTGACCAGTTTTGCGCGGTATCGTAAGGCAGTCCGCTATGCAGAACCTCTGCCGTTGCACCAAGAATAGCAAGGCCGCGCCCTGCAAGCTTAGCCAGCTTCAAGGGTGCGGTCAGTTCCAGCTCCACATGCGCTTTCTTTTGCAAAAGCCCCAGATCAATCAGGCTGCGGCCGGGTTCGCGTAAGAATGTTTCAGCAAAAGCGCCTTCCCGAGCGGCGGCAGTATACAATACACCATAGGACGCATCCGGCGCATTCAGCCTGCCCATATCCGAGCGGTCGAAATAGACAGGCTCAAATGCTGCCGTGTGAAAGCGATATAATTTGCTCCCCGCAGCCAGAGGCATCAGCTCAGGCTGTCGGGAAGCCAGATTGTGCGGTGGTTGCGGCCCGCTCACGCGCCTTGCAGACCATTCAGCCGTGCAGCTTCCAGCACCGGCTCAGTCTCACCGCGGCGCAACAGTTCAATCGGCTTTTTGCCGTTGAGCCGCTCATCCGGCCTGCTCAGAAAGTTCAGCAGGAACCACGGATTAGCACTGCCAAGTGCCTGCCGCACAGCTTTCAGTCCGGCAACAATACTGCCGTCATTGAGAAACTGAATTGTCGGATAGGCACGGCGGTTGCCGGGCCCAGGAACTGCAAGCAATGAGCCATCCTGCACGCGTTTATCAACAGCCTGACGGGAAATACCCTGCAATAACAGACGCACCTGCTCCAGCGTGTAGGCACCGCCCGCTTCACGCAGATCCTGCTGAGCAATCTCAAGACCACGCAACAAAGCCATAGCACGGGCATCCGGCTGGTAAGCATCTCTGGCAATAACAGCGCCCGCAGTTTTATGCGCGGTCTGTCTTTTCGCAGTCGCGCGCAACGTTGTGCCGGAGCGCGCCTTTGCCTTGGCAGTCAGCGTTTGCCGTGCTTTCTTGGGTTCCTGTGCATTCTGCGTTGTCTGTACCATTATCATCTCCTGATCTTAAAGATGATACTGCACAGAGGCGTTGTCAACCTTGCTGTTGTTGTCAAGGTTGACAAAGTTTCCTATTACATAAAACGACCTGCAGAATATGGCTCTGCCGGAATGAACGGTTTTTCTTGCGTCATCAGTTCTGCCAGCAGACGACCGGAGGCAGGCCCCAGTGTAAGACCATGATGCGCATGACCAAAATTCATCCACAGTCCCGGCTTGTTCGGCACCTGACCGATCACCGGGCGCATATCCGGCATACAAGGACGCAAACCTAACCAAGGTTGGCTTTCAACCGGCTTACCCAGCGACGGCAGCACTTTACGCGCCCGTTTTTCGGCACGATCCAGCAGGATACGGTTGGCCGGTGCATCCGGTGACGCGAATTCAATACCGGTTGTGAGACGCATGCCCTGACGCATTGGTGCCAGCACATAGCCGCCTTCCACTTCAACCACCGGATGATTGAGCGCTGCATCATCATTGAGCGAGAAATGCAGATGGGTGCCGCGCTTGACAGCCATTGGCAATTGCAGACCGGCTTTTTGATAGATGAGATGTGACTGCGGTCCGAGCGCGGCCACAACATTGCGCGCTTGCACCGGCTCTTTGGCCTGCACAGACCAGCCATCGCTCTGCTGTTGCAATGTGGAAGCATCACCATGCAGGAAAACGCCGCCTCTCTGCACGAACAGACCGGCATAGGCTTTCACCAAAGCGGAAGGATCACTCACGGTTTTCGGATCGAGCCAATGCACTGCACCGGCAATATTGCGCATGGATGGTTCTGTTGCCGCAAAGCCGGAACCGTCGAGCACTTTATACTTCAGGCCAAACCGGTCGAGATCCGGCAGATTTTTAACGAAAGCATTGAAAGCCTGCTCACTGCAAAACGCTTCCAGCCAACCTTTGTCCTGAATCAGCCCCTGACAATCTGCCTGTTCAATCAGGAAATCATGTTCTGTCACGCTTGCTTCAACGAGCGGCAGCATGGCTTCCGTGGCTTTGGCAAGTCCGGCGGCAGATGAATTGCGCCAGAACTGAAACAACCACGGCGCCAGTTTCACCATATAGGCCGGATCATAACGCACATCGGTGCGGTTATTCAGGGCGTATTTTACGAGATTGGAAAGTCCGCGCGGAAAAGAATAAGGAATAACGCTGGAGCGCTCAATCAGACCGGCATTGCCGTAGCTGGTGCCTTCTCCGGGATCTTTTTTGTCGACGAGACAAACGGCATGACCGCGAGCCTGCAAATGAAGGGCGGTGCTGACACCGATAATGCCTGCCCCTAAAACAATGGTATCGAATTTACGCATGATATAGCCGGAAAATGCGGGTCACAAACGACTGGAACAGAAGTATCCGGTCAGCAGCTTTGCCACGCAACAACAGAGAAATATGAAATTTGAAGTGAAATGAGCGCGCAATGATGCGCGCCCACCAAATGCTTTAGCAGCTATAGCGATCAATAAATGTCGAAGTCGAAATACTTCTTCATGATCTTGTCATAGGTGCCGTTTTTGCGGATGCCATCAATCGCCGCATTGAACTGGGCTTTCAGATCGTCATTGCCTTTTTTCAGAGCAATGCCGGTTTCTGTCTGGGTGCCCGGAACATCTTCCAAAATATGACAGCAGCTGCCGGCTTCCGTTTTCAGCCAGTCCATGACAGGGAACTTATCAGAAATCATCGCATCCAGACGACCGGTCTTGAGATCGGCATTGGCTTCATCTGCGCTGACATAGAGTTTGACTTCGGCACCTGCTTTGGCAAACACGTCTTCAGCATAAATAGCCTGTGTGGTACCGCCCTGCGCGCCGATTGTTTTGCCGGAGAAGCTTTCCGGTTTCACATCTTTAATGGGGCTGTCTTTCGGTACGGCAATCGCCAGAGGGGTGGAGTAATATTTATTGGTGAAGTCGATCTGTTTCTGACGCTCTTCGGTGATGCTCATGGATGCGATAACCGCATCAAATTTTCCGGCCTGCAGACCCGGGATCATGCCATCCCAGTCATTAGCAACCAGAGTACATTTCGCTTTCATTTCCTCACAAAGCGCATTGGCAATATCAACGTCAAAGCCTTTCAGCGTACCGTCAGCATCAACAAAGTTGAACGGAGGATAGGCACCTTCGGTGGCGATGCGGATTTCTTTCCATTCTTTAGCGCCAGCTGATGTTGCAATAGCAGCCAGTACCAGACCGGCGAATAAAACTGATTTACGCATAGTTCCCTCATTTATGTCGTAGAAATCGTTATTTCCGAGGGTAGCTAAACAGAAAAACGGGACAAAGGAAAGCCCCTGCCCCGTTTCTCATTTCATGACCATATTCTCATCGCGCATCACATGAATGATGCGCGACAGGGACGGTTGAATTACGCGTAAACTTTACCGAAGCGGTTTGCGAGGAATGCATCCAGCGCAATATCTTCCTGCTTCATGAAGCCCTGTGCAGGGATGCTGCCGTCAGCAAGCATATCAACAACAGCGCAGATTGCGGAAGCTGTGGTAACCTGGATACCGGTCATTTCCAGCTCGCCCTGAGTCTGGTTGTAAACCTTGTTTGCATAGGTTTCCTGAGTCAGACGGCCATCCTTGTAACCGGTTACGGTTACGAAAATAACGATAACGTCCTGCTGGGTGCCCGGAACGGATGTTTCCAGAACTTCCTTGAACAGGTCGCGACGGTTGCGCAGGCCCAGATCGTTGAGCAGTGTTTTGAAGATTGCGCAATGGCCAGGGTAACGGATAGTGCGGTAGTTCAGGGTGCGCACTTTACCTTCAAGGGTTTCTGCCAGAGTGCCAAGGCCGCCGGAAGTGTTGAAGGCTTCATAGGTTACGCCTTCGAGCGAGAATTCTTCACGCTCTTCCATCGCAGGAACCATAGTCAGCTTGCCGTTTACGATCGCTTCGCAAGGCTCGATATATTCGTTGATAACGCCGTCCGTGCTCCATGTCAGGTTGTAGGTGATGGAGTTGGTCGGGAACTGTGGCAGGGCGCCAACGCGCATGCCGATGGATTCCAGCTTGTCGAATTTCTTCGCCAGATCGTAAGCAACGATCGAGATGAAGCCCGGAGCCAGACCGCACTGTGGAATGAAAGCGGTTTTAGCTGTTTTCGCCAGTTCTTTAACGTGGCGTGTGCTTGCAACGTCTTCAGTCAGGTCGAGGTAGTGAACGCCGGCTTTAGCAGCAGCATCAGCAATGCGGATTGTCATCTGATAAGGCGCTGCGCTGAGAACGGCAAATTTGCCGGCCAGAACGGCTTCAAGAGCTGCGGCATCAGCAATATCAACAACCTTGGCAGTGATATTCTTTTTGCCTGCAAGGGCTTTCAGCTGTTCTTCCGAACGGTCTGTTACCGTTACATTATAATCACCGGTGTTACCCAGAAGCTGTGCAATTGTTACACCGATCTTACCGGCACCAACGACGACGACGTCTTTCATGATTGACCCTTTATTATATCTGCCTGAGTGTCACAGCCTGTGCCTGCGCAACAAGAGAAATGTAACACTTTAATAATACTGTACTATTTGTTGGGTACTTTGATTCATTCCCAAAAAATGATGGCATAGAGTCGCAGAAATTTCGTCAAAAAGAAGTATCTAAAATGACGGAATGACGCTATATATTTGGACGAAGTGACGTTAACGAGGTTCAAAATGACGACGAAAGCCGATATGGCCCTGATTGCTCTTTTACGCGAGAATGCCCGCGCATCGACAGCAACACTGGCCAGGCGGCTCGGCGTATCACGAACAACCGTGCAGAGCCGTATCGACAGGCTCGAAAAACGCGGCGTTATTACCGGCTATACGGTTAAACTATCGTCCGAACATGAGAGCCATCTGGTGCGCGCGCATGTGCTGGTAACCGCTCTGCCGAAATTTTCACCAAAGGTTGAAATCGGACTCAAAACAATGCTGTCCGTGCGCTCGGTGCATTCAATCAGCGGCAATTTTGATATGATTGTGATTGTGGAAGCCCCGTCCATCGGCGAGCTTGATAGTGTGCTGGATCAGATCGGCGCGCTGGAAGGCGTTGAACGCACAATGTCTTCCATTATTCTCTCCACACGGATTGAGCGCTGAAGCTCAGCTTGTGCAGGCAGGCTGCAGCTCCTCAAATATAGTATATTCTGAAATAGTTTTGCAGTCATATCTAATATTAGTGGTCTGAGCAGAACAGGAATTATTACAGAAATTAGCGCTGCCATTTTTATCCCCGTAGTATATGTAGTCTTTGCATCATATTTAGGCAAAAACCGCGGGGGTAGTCTTGCTTAAAACCTATAAAGGCATTCGCCAGCTTATCAGCGCGGGTGTAATTACGTGCACGGCAATCGCTTTCATTTATTCCAATCAGTTTGCAGCGCTCAAACTCGCTTTAAACTGGTGGGATCCGTTTGCAATTTCTCATTACAGACTCTCCGCCTTAACTACGGACGAGTTTATTTCTGAAATTCAGAGCGCTTTGGATGAAGATGATATTGCAGAGGCGCAAAATCTCGTCACCTTGGCAACAGATTACGGGCACACACTTCCGCAGGAACTGGTGGCAAATACCGAAGAAGGTTATCTGGCAGCAACCTACCGCTATAGCTCCGGTTTTGTGAATGGATTTATCTATGGCGAAGTCGATTCCGTTAACACACTGCTCGGTAGCCTAGCATCCGATTATGTTGGGTATGGCGACCTGAGAGACATATCGACAGAAGGCACAAAGTTCGTAACAGGTGAAAGCTATGATGCGATCACCTTAGGTATAGCTGCAGTCGGTTTATCTACATCGGTTGTAACCTGGAGTTCTAAGATCGCCTCTTTGAACCCGATTAATGCACCTGTAACTGTACCCGTAGCATTAGCTGCCGCTCAGGCTGATAAAGGCGCGTCATTAATAAAGGGCGCATACAAGACCCGAAAACTGTCGCGACCGCTCATTGAGAAAATAACGGCCGTTTCTTCCAAGCTCATCAATAAACCCGCCTTAACAAAGGCATTAACGAGCCCTGAGCCATTATACAAAATCCCTTCACTATCGAAGATGACAACAGCCGCTAAGAATATTGACTATAAGAAATTGCTTAAAGGCGATTTCACTGATTCAGAAACCATTTTGTATGAAGCGAGCCCGCTTGATCTCGCAGCACTGGGAAAAAGATTTGACGGCGTTATAAATACAAGTGCCGTCAAAGAACTGGATGACCTTGTCTCAGCATCCGGAAAGTTGCTCTCCAGTGCCGGTGTCAGCACCTCTATGCGGGCGCTGGCCTATGCCGATGATGCAAAAGACTTGCGTAAGTTCGCCAAACTATCTGATAAATTCGCCGAGAAAACTTCATCCGTCATCAAGCTGCTTGGCAAAAATGCCATCAGGCTCGGCAAGCTCCTGTACTTGGTTATCTCCATTCTGATCTCTGTTGCGATCTGGCTCGCATGGGCAATTTGGCTTGTTTATTCGCTGTCAAAGTCAACCTACCGCATAATTGCCCGCAAGAAAAAACGAGTTGCCCATGAAGCTCTCTAGTCCGACAAAATTATCCATGCTGGCAGCAGGTGCCGGCGGGGCAGCAGTTGCAGGCTTCGGATTGGCTGCCGGTCGTGACTTATATAAAAGCACCAAGAGGAGTGTCGGTTTGCTCCTCTTATTGGGCGCAGCACTCGTCTGTCCGTTTATCGGCGGGCGCGGTCTTGTCAGGGGGCATGACCGTGGTTTTTTAGGAACGCTTTTCCTGACCTGTATCAGCAATTTTTTGCTTATAGCGCTGGGCATTGCCGCATCGTCAGCAATAGTCTTCTACTTCATTGCTGCGGGAGCCACCCAGTCCAGTCCTGCCACAATATCCGGCGCGATTTTCATTGGCGCAAGCGCAACACTGCTTATGACAGCAGCCGGTATTTTAGTCGGCTTATTCCAACGACCTAAGCGCCTTAAAATCTTTACCGTTGCACACGCAAACGAACGCTTCATGCATGATCAGGGTTTTCAGGAGACGAACGGAACCGACATTACGCATTATGATAAGAGCGGTCATGCTTTGCGGTTTCTTGAAGCGCATCCGAACAAGATCGTTTTTATGGCCGTTGGCAGACGCGGTAAACGCGCATTCATTAATCTCGATAAAGACGGCAGAATGATAGGATATACCGGCGTCCAATAAAGAACTGCATAGCTCAGGTGCCGGTTTTGCAAAAATGCAGCCTTTATAAGAGCCTGACCACGATTGTGGCCGCTTCTGGGCTGCATACAGAGCATTTTGGGCAAGTTTTTCAATTAAAACGATGATTATGACAATTTGATGCGTAGGGATGCGTTTTCCCAATCTGAATAAGCAACGCTGCTATGCAAATTTGTCTCTGCTCATTTCTGATCACAAGGGCTATATACAACTCAACAAACAACGACATAAAATTTTCTAGGTGAGAAACATGAACCTGATCCGCTCTTACAATAACTGGCGCCGTTACCGCAGCACAGTAAACGAACTGAACCGCCTCTCAACACGCGAACTGAACGATCTCGGCATCCTGCCTGCAGAAATTCCGTTTGTAGCTCGCAAGGCAGCTCAGCGCTAATAAGAATTACAGAGATATCAAACCTGAGCCTCCCTCCTCCTCCCAACTCAGGTTTGATTGAAGACCGGTCTCCCTCCTCCCAACCGGTCATTCATTGTAACGCCCGATGCTCCTCCCAGCGTCGGGCGTTTACTTTTTCTGCAACCTGAATTTTTTGCTGAAAGCCCGTCAATCAAAGATGGATATAGGCAAAGCCCTGCATTTGCAGGTAGCCAAGTTCTGCAACGCCGCTTGGCACAATGTCATTCTCTGCAACGCGGCAGAGATTTTTCGGCTCCAGAGCCCGCGCGCGCAATGTATTAGCGCAGACCAGAAAACGAACGCCCTGTTCGTGCAAACCATCAAAACGGTTTTTTAGAGTTTCGTCGGCTTCAACAATGCCGAACAGATCAACCCCCGCACCATGACAAACGACATGAATGGCAAAGCCGTCCGGTGTTGCATCGCTGCGAAGTGCCTGTACATGATTTGTCAGTGATGTGAGCAGACTTGCCATATAGGCTTTTGTGTCTGCGGGGCTCGCATTTATATGAGCGCCATTATTATGATAGACGATCCGCTGTTCAACGGGACTGTGATAGCGGTTGTTGTTCAGCGGATCGCTCATCATATTTTTCCATTCAGAGGACGACGACTTTTGTGTCGTTCACACTTACTGGCAATATTGGTATTACCGGTAAATTCCAGAGCGGTATTATACCGAAGGGTAATAAAACCGCTCTGTCTCGTTATTTCGCAGCCTTTTCACGGGCGCGGGCATCAGCAACAGCCATCTTGAAACCGTTATAATCCAAAGCCATTGCACGGAACGGCCCGATCAGATGGGTTGGAGTGCCCTCAACGCCGATGGACTCCGCCTGCGCCATAACACGTTTAAGCTGCGCAGTGATTTTGCCGTTGTTCTTGTTCAGATCAGCCTGCAACTGCTGCATATCAGCGCCAGAGGCTTTGACCGCATCAAGCATCGCCTTTTTTGAGACTTTGCCACCCGGAATAGACATCAGTGCTTTATGCACCAACTCATATTTACCCTGATACTGCGCCGCCAGTGCCAGCTGGGAACCATAGACCGAGGATTCTGTCAGTATCGGCCATTCTTTATAAACAAGGCGGATATTTCCGTCTTCCTTCACAATCCGCGCCAGATCCACACCGGACTTTTTGCAATAAATGCAGTTATAATCGGTGAAGACAACAATGGTCAGATCACCTTTCGGATTGCCGCCAAGCGGCGCTTCCGGATCATAGAGAATACCGTTGATATCAACATCCTGCGCAAGCGCTGCCTGTTGTCCGGCGAGCAGCAGAGAAGCACTCAGCGCGATGCCGGAGGACACTTGAAGAAACTGGCGGCGTTGCATTGGGTAACTCCTGTTATACTAAAATAAAATCGCGTGTTGTGTTCACAGACCAAGCGCCTGCAACCGGTCATTCAGCTTTGCTGAGGTCAGCTCACCGATGACACGGTTATGCGTTTGCTCTTTTGCCGTTTGCGCTTCAAGGAACATCAGCGTTGGCGGGCCGGCAACATTAAAACGCTGCATCAGATCACGGCTGGCATCCGAATATTCGGTAATATCGGCCTTGATGAGTGTCAGATTGCCGAGCCTCGCCGCATATTCCGGTTTTTTCATCAGTTTTTCATTGGCCTTGCAGGTCACACACCAGTCTGCGGTGAAGTCAACCAGCACCGGCTTTCCGGTCGCCACGGCTTCGCTCATTGCCAGATCATATTCGGTTGTCGTTTTGACAATTTTGGCCTGTTGCACCGGTGTGCCCTGAGCAATCTGCGTGGCATTGCCCTGCAAAAAACCTAACGGCTGCCACGGATCGGTAGAGCCACCAGCAAAACCGACAAGCAGCAATGTTCCGTAAATCAGCGCAACAATACCGGTCGTTTTTTCCACCCGCATCAGCGGCGTGCTTTTGGTGCTCAACCGGTCGAATACGCCGAGAAACACACCACAGGCCAGCGCCGTAACAGCGAGCAGCAGCATGGCATTTTCATCCGACAGCAGGCGTAGCACCATATAGATCGCCAGCCCCAGAAACACGACGCCGAAAATCTGCTTGATCGTATTCAGCCAAGGGCCGGATTTTGGCAGGAATTTTGCTCCGAAAGTCCCAAAGATGATGAGCGGCACGCCCATGCCCAGCCCCAGTGCAAACAAGGCTGAAGCACCGCGCACGGCATCTCCGGTCTGCGCCACGTAAAGCAGAGCGGCGGCAAGCGGCGGAGTAACACATGGCCCGACAATCAGCGCGGAGCCAAAGCCCAGCAATAACGCGCCGGTGATTGCACCGCCTTTTGCCGATGTGCGGCGGCTGAAATAGTTCGTCCAGGCTTGCGGCAGCTGCAATTCGTAATAGCCGAACATAGAAAAGGCGAGTGCCACAAAAATCAGCGCCATGAATCCAAGCGCATAAGGCGTTTGCAGTGCGGCCTGCAAATTATAGCCGGACCAGGATGCGGCAAAGCCAAGCAGAGCATAGGCAGCAGCCATTGCCACCACATAAGCCGAAGACAGCACAAAGCCGCGCCCCGCTGAAAGCTTTTCACCGGAACGGGCAAGCATGCCCGACAGGATCGGGATCATCGGAAACACACAAGGTGTGAGCGCCAGCAACAGGCCGAAGCCGAAAAATGCAGCCAGCATGAGCGTGAAATTGGAGGCCAGCCATGTGCTGACTTCCTCTGCGCTCACATCTGTCAGGCTTGCGACAAATCCGGTTTCTGCCGGTGGCGTGCTTGTCTCAGCAAAAGAGGTGTCACCCAGTGACAAATCGGCGACCGGCAGATCAGCCTGCCCCAGCCCGCCAAAACCGAGCGCGACCTTTGATATTTCCAGCGTTTGCAGATCAAGCGACTTTGTTACCGGCGGATAGCAGATGCTGTCCTCTTCACAACCCTGATAGCGGATCAGCACATGGCCGTCTTTTGGCAGGGCACTGTCTGCGACCTGTGCAAAGGCACGGTTATACAGAACCTCTGTGCTGCCGAAGTTCATATCCTCTTTGATAATGCCCTCAGTCACATCTGCTGGCAAAAGCGTGCCGTCCGGTTTCTCAACCTGTATCTTGTCGCGATACATATAAATCTTAGGTGCAATATTCCACTGCAGCTGCAACGCATTGTTCGCATCGCGCGCGACGGTCAGTTGCATAACCTCTTCAACACTGCGAACAGATTGTGCCTGCGCCTGAGGGGTAGCAAGAAAAGCAGCCGTCAAAACAACGGATAAAAAAGCGCTTAAAAAAACAAAGCTGAAAAGCTGTCTGTGAAAATATCGGAGCATATTATCCTGCGGATCGTGGAACTGTGCATGTGATTAGATGATAAGTCGCCTTGAGGCTCATCCCAGAACCGTGGCGCCGTGTTATAATATGTATATTTATCTCATGACCTTAAGTCAGCCTTAAGGCAGAAAAGTCAGGCTTGGCCAAGAATAGACCGCAAATCCGTTGCAGGTAAATATGGTTATGCAGCCCCTGAGAGAATACGGGCGGTGCGGCGCAGGAGAATGATATGCGAATTCTGGTAGTGGAAGATGATCCGGTTTTGTCAAACGGTCTTAAAGTGGGTCTTGGGCTGACCGGCGCGACTGTTGATCAGGTTGCCACTTGTGCCGATGCTCTGGTCGCACTCACGTCTTCCCGGTTTGATGCGATTGTGCTCGATCTGATGCTGCCGGACGGTTCCGGACTGGATGTGCTTAAGAAAATACGCGCGGACAAAGACCAGACCCCGGTGCTGCTGCTCACTGCGATGGATGAAACATCAGACCGCATTACGGGGCTGGACAGCGGCGCGGATGATTATATGGGCAAGCCGTTTGATCTGGATGAGTTGGCCGCACGGATCAGAGCGATTGCGCGGCGCGGTGCGGGGCGTGCGCGCGCCGTTATGGTGGCCGGTCATGTGGAGCTTGATCCTTCAAGCCTCAATGCAAAAGTAAAAGGCCAGCGTGTGCCGCTGTCGCGCAGGGAATTTGCCGTTTTATCTGCGCTGATGGAAAGGCCGGGCATTATCCGCTCCAAAAGCGATATTGAAGAAAGGCTCTATGGCTGGCAGGAGGAAGTGGAAAGCAATACTGTGGAAGTGCATATCCATAATCTGCGCAATAAAGTGGGGCGGGATGCGATTGAAACAATACGCGGCCTTGGCTACCGCATGCGGGTAACATAATGACATCGCTGCATAAAAGACTGTTCATCATTCTTGTAACCGCAACCGGTATTATCTGGGCTTGTGCGGTTGCGTGGACATATTTCAACAGTCGCAATCAGCTGGAAAATGTGCTCGACACCCGATTGCAGGAAGCCGCACGGATGGTGCACTCGCTCTTGGGCAATTCAGCGGGAATGAGTACGTCCAAAGCTATCAGCCTGCCCCATGCACATGGCAATTATGAGCGTTATCTTTCCTGCCAGATCTGGTCGCTGGATGGTGAGCTTGTCGGCAGTTCCACCGGCGCGCCGGATATCAAAATACATGGCAACACCACCGGCTTTTCGGATGAAGTGGTTGAGGGCGAGCTATGGCGTGTTTATACGATTGTTGATCCGGCAAAATCTGTGCGGATTATTGTGGCTGACCGGCTGGCTTTGCGCGACCGGCTTGTAAGTGATCTGATTAAAGGACTGCTTGCGCCGGTTATTCTGATCCTGCCATTGTTCGGGCTTCTGATCTGGGTGAGCCTTGGCCGTGGTTTGCGGCCGCTGCATGAACTGGCTGATAAGGTGCGGCAGAAAGATGCCGATGATATGCGGCCGTTGCAGGCGACAAATATTCCTTCAGAAGTGAAACCGCTGGCCGATGCGCTCAACGGGCTTTTTGTTAAAGTAGAAGCCGCACGCCGCCATGAGCGTGAAGTCACTGCTTTTGCCGCCCATGAATTGCGCACACCCCTCGCCGGTCTGAAAACGCAGGCGCAGATTGCCCTTGCCGCCGCCGATCCCGCGATTAAAGAAGGCGCATTGCAGCAAATCCTGCTCTCTGTTGACCGCACAACCCGTCTGGTGCGCCAGTTGTTGGCACTGGCAAAACTGGATGCCGATGCCTCCCCTGTTGTGACCGAAACGGTCAATCTCGGGCAGTTGGTCGAGGAGATCATTGCGCAAAACCCCGTGAGTGGCCGAAAGGTTGCAAACATGATTGATCCGGCGCTCTACGACAGCACAATCGAAACAGACCGGCATAATCTGTCGCTGATGCTGCGTAACATCTATGAAAATGCCACCCATTATTCACCGCAGGATGAGGTTATCCGTTGGGAGAGCCTGAAAACCGGCAACGGCATTATTGTGCGCGATTGCGGGCCCGGCGTCACAGAAGAGGAAGTGCCGTTGCTGACAACGCGCTTTTATCGCGGCAGCAACAAAAGCCAGACAGGAACCGGTCTGGGACTGACCATTGTGGAAACCGCGGCCAAACGCATTGGTGTGTTGTTCAGCCTGCGAAACCGCTCGGATCGCAAAGGCATGGAAGCTGAACTGCGCTGGACATAATCTGGCGGTAAACAGCAGACACAAGTTCATGATTATAGAAGTTTAAATATATAAGAGTTAGAATGAAATAAGAGAAAACTGACGTATATTAGCGTTATTTGAAGAGATAATTATTTTGAAAGGAAAGATCAGTGAACCGGACAGGCAAGACTATCCTGTTTGTGCTGATTTTTCTTCTGTTCTGGGTCACGTTGACACCGTTTATGGATTTGCGTGATCCGACTGTCCTGCTCGCACAGGAGCAGGGCAACGCGCTTCAGCAGCTTATATCCCTGTCGCTGTTCTTCATTTCCGGTCTTTATTTACTGGCAAACCGGCAGATCGCCTTCAAAATGCTGTCGCCACTGCTGATCATCCTGCTGTTCTGGCAGTTTATTACGGTCTTCACGTCTGATTATTCCGATATTGCATTCCGCCGGTATGTCTACAGCATCACAGTGATTGTGACCGCTATGGCATGGGTTATTCTGCCTGAAAATAAGCAGCATTTTCAGCGCATGCTGAAATATCTCAGCCTGTTCATTCTGGGATTGTCTTATTTCGGCGTGATTTTCATGCCGGAAGTTTCTATTCATAATGAAGCTGAAGTGCTGGAACTGATCAATGCCGGTTCGTGGCGCGGACATTTCTCTCATAAGAATATTGCAGGCCCTGCGATGATCGTGCTGATCATCTATAATCTGTATCTGCTGCGCAAAGATGATTATCTGATACCGGCGCTGAATATCGTGCTGGCCACAATTTTCCTGATCTTTTCAAACAACAAAACCTCCATCGGCCTGATTATTGTAGCCCTTCTGGTCGCCGAGGCTGTGCGTTTTGCGCGATTGCTGCCGCTGCAAATTCTGGCAGCACTCATCCCCATCGGATTGATGATGGTGCTGACGGTTGGCACAGTTGTGAGCCTGCCTGTGCAGGATTTTGTTACCGGACTGATTTCAGACCCGACCTTTACCGGACGCACCGAAGTCTGGAAATTTGCGCTTGAGCAATTGCGGGCGCATCCGTGGATCGGTTTCGGCTTTGATACATTCTGGAACATGTCCCATCTGGTGAATGGCGGCTATGAGATTGAAACATGGGCAGCATCAGCCGGACATGCGCATAACGGCTATATCAATCTGATGGTGAGCACAGGGATTATCGGCGTAGGACTGTTTATCGTCTGGATGCTGTTTTGCCCGCTTCTGGATTATCACCGGTCGCAGAAAACCGGCAATGATACAGGGCTTGCAATGATGTATCTGCGCATCTGGGTGTTTATGATGCTCTATGCCAGTCTGGAATCGCCGTTTTTTGCCCCGCGCGGGCAGGTGTGGTTCTCACTCCTCGCAGCCGTTTTTGCACTGCGGCTGCATGCCCGCAGCAGAATCCAATAAACAATCCTCCCTGCCGGTTGCTTATGTCCATCCGGAATTTCGATCTGGATTAGCGTTTTTCCGGTTAAACCGTAATTTCTTAAACTTGAATCAGTTTCAGTTAAAATTATGCGCTCATTTTCAGATGTTAGAGCGAGTTTTGTGCGTTCAATGGGACGCCCGGCGCTCTAATGATGATCTATTGGCACAATGTGATTAGTATTCATCACAAATGATTGTCGTTGTTGTTGACTAAGCTCAATTTTCAAACTGTATTTCTGTGGTCTTATATCTGTGGGAGACAGGTTAGGGGCATGCTTCGAAAAAACGGACACGTTTTTTTCGGTACCAGCATGCAAAGGGAATGAACGGAGCATGCACTGCTCCGGACGGCAGTTAACCGTGATCAAGGTAATCCGGGGGGATGCCGGTACGGTTACAGGCACTGCAGGCGAACATTATTGAGGAAATGTCGGCTATGAATCATAAAAATAATCACCGGACAGGCGGAGAGATCCTGATTGATGCTTTGCGCATCAACGGCGTGGACAGAGCTTTCTGCGTGCCGGGTGAAAGCTATCTGGCAGCTCTCGATGCATTGCACGATGCAAAAGAGGAAATTGAGCTGATTGTCTGCCGTCAGGAGGGCGGTGCAACTTATATGGCGGAAGCCTATGGCAAACTCACTGGCAAGCCGGGGATTGCTTTTGTTACCCGCGGACCGGGTGCAACCAACGCATCGGTGGGCGTGCATACCGCATTTCAGGATTCCACCCCGATGATCCTGTTTATCGGACAGGTTGCCAGCGATCAGGTTGAACGCGAAGCCTTTCAGGAAGTGGATTATCGCCGCATGTTCGGCCAGATGGCCAAATGGGTTGTGCAGATTGATGATGTCGCCCGTATTCCGGAGCTGGTGTCTCAGGCGTTTCACCGCGCGGTCAACGGCCGTCCGGGTCCTGTTGTGGTGGCGCTACCGGAAGATATGCTGACCGCTCATGCCAGCGTTTCTGACGTTCCGGCACATAAAAAGGTAGAAATTTCTGCCGGTGCCGAGCAATTGCAGGAACTGACCGATCTTTTGAAACAGGCAGAACGCCCTGTGGTGATGCTCGGTGGCAGCGGCTGGAACAAGCAGGCTGTGGCCGATGTGGAATCCTTCTGCGCAGCCAACAATCTGCCGGTAACAACATCGTTCCGCTGTCAGGATCTCTATAATAATGCGCTGGCTAACTATGCCGGTGAATTAGGCACGTCTGCCAGCCCGAAACTGCTGCAAAGTGTCAAAAACAGCGATCTTTTGCTGGTGATTGGCGCACGGATCGGGGAAATGACCAGTGCCGGCTATACAATGGTCAATATTCCGGTGCCAAATCAGAAACTGATCCATGTGCATAGCGGCGCGGAAGAGCTTGGCCGCGTTTATTACCCTACCCTGCCAATCAATGCGACAATGGCAGCCTTTGCCAAGCAATTGCGTGGTCTTGCCAAGATCAGCTCTGATAAATGGGCATCCTGGACAGCTGAGCTGAACAAGAATTACAACGATAATCTGCAACATGCGCCAATTCCGGGCAATGTGCAGATGGGTGAAATCATGCAGTGGATGCGGGCAAATCTGCCTGAAGATACGATCATGACCACCGGCGCGGGCAACTACACCGCATGGCCGCATCGTTTCTACCAGTATAAAACCTTCCGCACCCAGCTTGGTGCGACCAACGGCTCAATGGGCTATGGCGTACCGGCGGCGATTGCTGCCAAGCTGACCGACCGTGACCGCACAGTGATTGCTTTTGCCGGTGACGGCTGCTTCATGATGAATGGTCAGGAACTGGCAACGGCGATGCAATATGATGCCCGCGTGGTGTTTATCGTTGTTAATAACGGCATGTATGGCACTATTCGCATGCATCAGGAACGCACCTATCCGGGCCGTGTTTCCGGCACCGCTCTTGCTAATCCGGACTTTGCAGCTCTGGCTCAGGCCTATGGCCTGCATGGCGAAGTGGTTGAAAATACCGGTGAATTTGCACCGGCTTTTGAGCGTTCCGTTGCCTCCGGTAAGCCTGCACTGATCGAAATCCGTATTGATCAGGAAGCAATTACACCGAAGATGACCCTGAGCGCGATGCGTGAACAGGCACTGGCTGCTCAGAAGGGCTAAGCATTTACAGTTAAAATATAAGAAGCCCCCTGCCCTCCTCCGAAGAGGGCAGGGGGCTTCTCTTCTGTTAAAGGTCTTTGACCAGACGCAGCGCATCATAAATCGCTGCATGGGTATTACGCGCGGCAACGGCATCACCAATACGGAACAGCTGGTACCTCCCCTCCCCGTTTGAATTGATCTCTTGGGCGCGACCATCAATCAGATCATCATAATTCACCGCGCCGAGATTTTTGGAGAGCGGTTTCAGGTCGAAATACAGATCATCCAGCGGCCGCGTGCCGTGGTTGATAATAATCTGATCATGTTCCTGCTGCTTATCCACGCCGCCATAATCACTGCCGATATGTGCGGTGAGGCTGTTGCCGCTTCGGGTCACTTTATCCAGACGGTACGTCACGGTGAACGTCACACCGTCTTTTTGCAAGCTCCGCATATAGGGCACGAGATTCATCGCCATGATTTCCGGCGCAAAACTGCGATCAGGGGTCATCACCTCAACTTTAGCGCCTGCTTTTGCCAACACTTCCGCCGCCTGCAAGGCAGCATGGTCACCCGCATCGTCAAAAATCAGCACATTGCTGCCCGCTTTGACATCGCCGGATAAGATATCCCATGCAGAAACAACAAAATCATTTCCCTCAGGCAGCATTTCCGTATGCGGCAAACCACCGGTGGCAATAATCACCACATCAGGATTTTCCGCATCAATCTCCGCCTGCTCTGCCCATGTGCTGAATTTGAACTGCACACCGAGCCGCTCACATTGCGCCATACGCCAGTCGATAATGCCGATCATCTCACGGCGGCGTGCGGACTGTGCTGTCAGGCGGATTTGCCCGCCTGCCCTGTCTGCCGCTTCAAACACCACCACTTCGTGGCCGCGTTCACCGGCAACACGGGCTGCCTCCATACCGGCAGGCCCTGCGCCGACAATCACAATCTTCTTTTTCACCGGCGCTTTGCTGATCGTATGCGGCATCGTCAGCTCACGCCCCGTCGCCGGATTATGAATGCAATAGGCCGCACCGCCCTGATAAATCCGGTCGAGACAGTAATTGGCACCGACACAAGGGCGGATATCATCTTCACGCCCTTCAATAATTTTACGCACAATATGCGGATCGGTCATGTGGGCGCGCGTCATCCCCACCATATCCAGCTTGCCGGAAGCAATGGCATGGCGCGCTGTCGCCACATCAGGAATTCTGGCCGCATGAAAGGTCGGAAAATTGGTCGCTGCACGAATTTCTCCGGCAAAGTCCAGATGCGGAGAACCGGCCATACCCTGAATAGGAATGAGATCGGTCATTGCCGGGTCGGTATCAATATGACCGCGCACCACATTGAGAAAGTCGATCATGCCACAGTCTTTGAGACGACGGGAAATCTCGATCCCCTCTTCTTTGTCGTGGCCGCCTTCCATCATTTCATCACCGGTATAACGAATGCCGACAATAAACTCTGAGCCTACCCGTTTGCGGATCTCTGCCAGCACATCAAAAGTAAAGCGCAGACGATTATCCAGCGAGCCGCCATAGGCATTGTTAAGATCATTGGTCACCGGCGACCAGAACTGCTGGATCAAATGGCCATAGGCCTGCAATTCAACCCCGTCCAATCCTGCGGCCTGCATACGCTCGGCCGCATCGCCGAAATCCTTGATAATCCGCGCAATGTCCCAGTCCTCCAGCCGCTTCGGGAACGCGCGATGCGCTCCTTCCCGCTCGTGCGACGAGGTGACAGCTGGCAACCAGTCGCCTTTATCCCAACGTGTGCGGCGACCAAGATGGGTCAGCTGGATCATTACCGCTGCGCCATATTCGTGGCATTCGTCTGCCAACGCCTTCATCCACGGCACGACTTCATCTTTATAGGCCAGCACATTGTTGAAAACCGGCGGGCTGTCACGCGAGACTGTGGCAGAGCCCGCAGTCATTGTCAGCGCCACACCCGCTTTGGCACGCTCCACGTGATAGGCGCGATAGGCATCTTTCGGCATACCGTCTTCAGGATAAGCAGGTTCATGCGATGTGGTGATAATACGATTACGTAATGTGAGATGTTTCAGCTGATACGGCTGCAGGAGCGGATCATTAAGCATTGTCTTTCCCCCTATTTTGGTGAAAGCCTATGTAAAATGTACAACAGTGTCAATTTTATATACAGCAGTGTACATTTTATCGCAGGTACTATAATCTCTGGCTCTGGTTTTAACATAAGACTATGATAAATATGAATTTAAATTGAAAGCAGGTGCCGATGATGGAGGCCTTGACGGATGCAGACAGCGGCTGGCGCGGCTCAAAAGAGCTCTGGCTTGAAGCCGCCTATCAGTTGTTGATTGAAGGCGGGATCGACAATGTCCGGGTTCTGACGCTGGCAAAAATGCTGAAATTGTCCCGTACCAGCTTCTACTGGTTCTTCAAAGACCGTGATGCTTTGCTCGATGCGCTGCTCATTCTCTGGCAGGAGAAAAACACTTCTGCCTTGCTCAACCAGACGACGGCCAAAGCCAGCAGCCTTGCCGAAGCGACGCTCAATCTTTTTGACTGCTGGCTTGATAATGCCCTTTTTGACAGCGTGTTTGAACATGCGGTGCGCAGCTGGGGCGTACAGTCGGCTTCTGTATCGCAAGCACTCAGTGACGCTGATGCAGTCAGGCTTGAAGCCGTCAAAGCAATGTTTATCCGCCACGGCTCAGAACCACTGGTCGCCGATGTTCGCTCCCGTGCGCTTTATCTGACACAGATCGGCTATATCAGCATGAACACACAGGAAGATGTGGCAACACGTATGCTGCGTGTTCCGTCCTATGTTGCAATTTTCTCAGGCACCCTGCCCTCCGGCGCTGAGCTGGAGCGCTTTCATCAGCGTCATTCTTACAGGCAGCGCCCGTAGCGCATTTGGCGCTTCAGACATTATCTGCTATCAGAGCATTCGCAATGTCCGCTTTGTTTTAAAACAAGGCGCATTGCAAGACAGCATTCATCCGCAGAAATTGAGACGCCATGTTTACGCTAGCAAAACGCGAGGTTTTTGAGCAGGAAATCAAACGGAGCCGTTTTCTTGCCATTGCACTTCCCGTTGCCGATGAAGACGCTGCTAAAGATTTTATTGCCCGTGAATCCTATAGTGATGCCAATCACAATTGCTGGGCATGGCGCATCGGACAGAATTACCGCTTCAACGATGATGGTGAACCAAGCGGCACCGCAGGCAAACCGATCCTGCAAGCAATCGACGGGTTGGAACTGGATAATGTCGCCGTTCTGGTCACACGATGGTTTGGCGGCACTTTGCTTGGCAGCGGCGGATTGATCCGCGCCTATGGCGGCAGTGCCGCTTTATGTTTACGCGCCGCTGAACTGATTGAGCTCATCCCGACCGAGACTGTTTATATCCGCGCGCATTTCTCAGAGCTGGCTTTGATTAAGGCGCGACTGGCAGGCGTTGAGCATCTGGCTATCACCTCAGAAGCCTTTCACAATACCGGTGCAGACTTGCGGCTGGAAGTTCCCGTTGCTGAAAAAGACACTGTGCTGCGCATGCTGACAGATATTACACATGGACGTATTCAGATCTCCGACAAGGCTGAAGATCTGAGTTTCTAAAACAGAGTGCTGTTGACAGCTGTCAACTCTGCGGGGATGAGACAGCCTTACTGCAGGCAAGTCATGTCCTGAAAATGCGCGACACCGACCTTTCCGGCGTCGAATTTTGCGCGTCAAATTTTGATAATCGAGCGTTGCAGAGCGGTTAATTTCCGTTAACTATAAACTATTTGACTTTCCTTACAGGATTTTACACCTTTGTAACGAATAAATTCGAATATTTATCGTTTTTCCGTTACTCGTTTATCCTGCTGTTATTTGCGTTTTCCAGTGTTGATTTCAATACTGTCGTTAACAGATTCGTAATTTTGTCCGAATCGTAGCATGGTAGGCAAATAAAAGTAGCGGATTGCAGGTATTCGTAACCGGTACGCATAAAGGTTAGATAAAGTGACAACGAATTGGGCAGATATTGTTGCTGATGCACAGCAGCATTTGGCAACGACAAACAAATCAACTGAAGCACCGCTGGCCGCCGACCAGGCGATTGCTGCGGATGCGGAATTGTTGTCTGCCCAGTTGCAGGCTATGCGTGAACGGTTGTTTGCGCCGGCATCCAGTAAAATTCTGCGTAAATTCAGCAGCAGCGAAGCGGCAAAGCTGATCGGCGTCTCCGACAGTTATCTGCGTCAGCTTTCTATTGCAGGCGAAGGCCCGCAGCCGGAAACCGGAACCGGTGGCCGCAGGCTCTATACGCTTGAAGATATCAATGCATTGCGCCATCTGCTCACCGAACAGAATACTAATAAAAGCCGCAGCTACCTGCCTTGGCGCGATGAAGAACGCGGCGAACATTTGCAGGTCATCGCGGTTACCAACTTTAAGGGCGGTTCAGGCAAAACCACAACCACTACCCATCTGGCGCAGCATCTCGCTTTATCAGGCTTGCGCGTTCTGGCGGTTGATCTCGATCCTCAGGCTTCAATGTCAGCCCTGTTCGGTTATCAGCCGGAACTGGATTTGAGCGGCAATGATACGCTCTATGGTGCCATTCGTTATGATGAAGCACAGCGCCCTTTAAGCGATATTATCCGCAAAACATATTTCGACGGTCTTGATCTGGTTCCGGGCAATCTGGAATTGCAGGAGTTCGAGCATACCACGCCGCGGGTTCTGGCTGAACGTCGCGGCCCTGCCACCGATATGTTTTTCACCCGTGTTCAGGCTGCCCTGCAATCGGTTGCCGATGATTATGATGTCGTTGTCATCGACTGCCCGCCGCAGCTGGGCTTTCTCACACTGTCAGCTTTGTGCGCAGCCACATCGGTTATCGTGACGGTTCATCCGCAGATGCTGGACGTTGCCTCGATGAGCCAGTTCCTGTTCATGACATCGGATTTGCTTTCCGTTGTGCGTGAAGCCGGCGGCTCGTTGAATTTTGACTTCCTGCGTTACCTCATCACACGCTACGAGCCAAATGACGGGCCACAGGCACAGATTGCCGGTTTCTTACGGGCGCAATTTGGCGAACGGGTGCTAACCTCACCAATGGTCAAATCAACGGCAGTTTCTGATGCCGGTCTGACCAAGCAGACACTTTATGAAGTCGGACGTGAAAATTTCAGCCGCGTCACCTATGACCGTGCGATGGAATCGTTGACAGCTGTCAACGCAGAGATCGAAGCGCTGATCTATTCTGCCTGGAACCGTCCGGCGAGGGGAGGTAAGGCATGAACAGCTCAAGCCGTAAAAACCAGCTGAAAGCCCTGTTCGGTGCTCCGGTTGTGCCAACACCGGAGCCGAAGGTTGCAGAACAATCTGCACCACTTGCTCCGCAGGCAATACCGGCTGAAAATCTTACAACGCCCGAAAAAACGGCGGACACACCGATGCGTTCTCAAGCCAGCCGTTCCGGTGCCGTGAAGGCGATGGGATTGTCACTTGCGGATATGTCGCGTGAATTGGAAAGCGCAAAGCAACTGTCGGAAAGCCTAGCCAAGGGCGATCAGGTTGTCGAGCTTGATGCCGCACTGATCGACGGTTCTTTTGTCGAGGACCGCCTGACACGGCAGGAAACCGATGATCCGGACTTTCTGGCTTTAGTACAGAGCTTGCATCAACACGGGCAACAAGTGCCAATTCTGGTGCGTCCGCATCCGGAAAAAACCGGGCGCTATCAGGCGGCCTATGGTCACCGGCGTATGCGTGCCGCAGCGCGTCTTGGTCTGCCGGTCAAAGCGCTGATCAAGCCTTTGAGCGATGCCGAACTGGTGCTCGCGCAGGGCAAAGAAAACAGCGAGCGCCGTGATCTTTCTTTCATTGAACGCGCATTGTTTGCGCAAGCCCTGATTGAACGCGGCTTTGACCGGACAACCGTTCAGGATGCTCTGTCTTTGCATAAAGCGGAAATGACGCGCTTCCTTCAGGTTGCCACAGCTATTCCTGAGCAGATCATTCGGGCCATTGGCCCTGCGCCCAAAGTCGGCAGACCACGCTGGATGCAATTGGCCGATGCGCTGAGAGACAAGGTTTTACTGAAACAAGCGCAACGTGTGATCGCAGAGCAGGATTTTAAAGATGCGGAAACGGATCTGCGTTTTCAGCATCTCCTGCAAAAACTGACAGCCACCGATAAAGCTGAAACACAGAAACCGGCAGAACATAAGTTGCGTACGCGTGATGGTGAAAGTCTCGGACTGTTGCGTTTACAGCAGGGCAGGGCGCAATTCGATATTCAACATCACGATGCAGAAGCTTTCGCAGAGTATCTGGCCGGTGAAATGGCAGCGCTCTTTGAGAAATACCGGCAAGTGCGGGAAAAGTAAAAATCTATCCCCGCTTTGCAGACTTGCGTTAAGTATGGGTAACACGCGTCATTCATCGTCTTGAGCAGGCTCAACTGCTGAAGGCGGCAACAGGAAACGAATAAAGGAAGTGTAGCGGTTATGTTGACTAATCCCTGCCACGCACATGCGGCACGGACGCTGACATAGTCAAATTCACAAAGATAGGAAAAAACGGCAAGAAAAAAGGCCCCCTGAACGTATCCGAACCGGAAGCCCTCTTTCGATGTAGCAATTAGAGAGAATCACTTTCGAGACCAAAAGTCAAGCGTCGGCGATGTTCCGGCAGTGTTTTTGCTTGCCTCAAACGAGGTGACAAATGACTGAGCATTTTGCGACGTCCCCATTTGGCGGGCGAATGATGAATGCTGCACATTTTTTGAGTTACGAAAAACTTCGTCAACAGCAACAAAATATGTGCAACGAACA
Organism: Pseudochrobactrum sp. sp1633; assembly: GCF_030376605.1. Classification (GTDB taxonomy): domain Bacteria; phylum Pseudomonadota; class Alphaproteobacteria; order Rhizobiales; family Rhizobiaceae; genus Pseudochrobactrum. The sequence goes on from NZ_JARRAE010000012.1 coordinate 30,636, forward strand.
ATCCGATCGTGGTGCAAAACCGGTGCAAAACCGGTCTGTCGACCGATGGAAACTGCTGCGTTCTTTAACGGAAGCGCGTGAAGCCTATCAGCTTTCCTATCGCACCATTGCGGTTTTGGAAGCGCTTATGAGCTTTTATACCGATAAGATGCTCGACGGTTCGCTCCCCCTGATCGTCTTCCCGTCCAATCACGAGCTTTCCATGCGTCTGCGCGGCATGTCCGCGCCAACCATTCGCCGTCATATTGCATGCCTTGTTGCACTTGGCTTTATCCTGCGGCGTGACAGTCCGAACGGGAAGCGTTTTGTCCGCCGTGACAGCAATGGCGAGATTGCGATGGCTTTTGGCTTCGATCTGGCACCACTTACCTTCAAAGCCGATGAGATTGAGAGTTTTGCCGAACAGGCAAGGGAAGAAAACCGCCAGAGACAGCAGCTGCGCTTCGCTATTACCATCCATCTCAGAGATATTGCCAAGACAATTGATGCTGCGCTCAATGAGGGCAGGGCAGGCGACTGGGCAAGCCTTCTCGTCCGTTTGCAGCAGCTTTCCGGCCGCGTGGAGCGCAATGGCACGATCCATGATTTGAGTGAACGTGAGCTGAGCTTAAGCGTTCTGCGTCAGAAAGTAGAAAACCTTTATCTTTCAAATCTTTCTAACCAGGAAATGATCGGCAATGAAACTGAAAATGAGCACCACATTCAGAATTCAAAAATAGAATCTATAGATTTAGAAACCAACGAAAAAAGTAAGAAGAAGAATATCGCTCACAAGGCAGAGCCAGCTAAACCGAAGACCACCATGCTCCGGACAGTGCCTGAACTGGATGAGATTTTACAAAACTGCCCGCAGATTAAGAGCTATGCCGTCCGCGGCATTCATAATTGGGCTGATTTGATTACAACAGCAGGGCATATCCGCTCCATGCTTGGTATTACTGCCTCTGCATGGCAACAAGCCTGTGAAATAATGGGCGATATGAATGCCGCGGCTACAATTGCGGCTATGCTTGAGCGCTCGGAGACAATTCATTCCGCAGGGGGGTATTTGCGAAAATTAACGCAGCGTGCTGAAATAGGGCAATATTCGGTAAAACCGGCTTTAAGAGCCTTGGCTCATACCCGGGCGGTTGATCTCCGGATTGTTTCATAGCGCTCGTTCCGGACATTGAAAGTACGGCAAATTACCGGTTCGATCATTAATTTCGGTGATTACCTGTCATTTGAGGTTGTGGTGCGCAATTCAAAATCTTATTTGCTGGGCAAGGTTCCGCTGCGAAGATCAAGGCAAAACCATACTCTTTTTGTGTCGGCTTATGATAAGAAATCTTAAAATCGAAGCAAATACAATGGGTTAATAATGATATGATTAAGGCTCATACGGCGTGCGCTTAACAGATGAGGGTAAAAACATGGTTGAAGAGCAAACGACACCTGTTAAAAATCTGCGCGGCAGAATAGCGCTGATTGGCCTGATTGCATTGGTTTTAATCGGAATTTTAACTGCGCTAGGCAGCTGGCAGATACAGCGTTTAGGCTGGAAGCATGATCTGGTTGCCCGTGTTGAACAGAATATTCATGCGCAACCGGTTGCTGCACCGGATAGTGCTGCATGGCAAACGGCCGATAAGAAAGCCACGGAATACCGTGCTGTCAGCGTGCGTGGGCATTATTTGAACGATAAGGAAATTCATGTCGGTGCCTTGACAGAAAAAGGCTCCGGTTATTGGATTGTCACACCATTTCAACGTGATAGTGGCGAAGTTGTTTATATCAACCGTGGTTATGTTGCTTCAGCTCTGCGCGATCCTGCAAAACGCGCCAGCGGCCAGATTACAGAGGAAACATCCGTCACAGGCCTGCTCAGACTGACAGAACCGAAAGGTTTTTTCTTGCGTCAGAACGAGCCGGATAAAAATATCTGGTATGCCCGTGATGTTGAGATTTTTGCTGAACGCGCAGGTTTGAAAAATGTCCCGGCCTATTTCATTGACGCGAATGCGGAGCAAAACCGTTCCGACCGGCCGCAAGGCGGGCTGACCGTGATCAAATTTGCAGATAACCATCTTGTCTATGCTTTAACCTGGTTTTCACTGGCGCTTATGGTTTTTGGCATGACTGTTTTTCTTATTCGTTATGAAATGAAACGGAATGATAAGGATGAGTAAAAAACTATAAGCTTTTGATTAATTTATATTTTTTTGAATAATTAAGAAATATAAGCGAAATAGCTGCTCGTTGAATTTCAGATACAGCACCCGCATTTTCATCCGGCCTTTGTCTTCTTCATAAAAACGGCGATAATGCTGTGAGGAGGAGAGCCGGATGAACACCAATGCCCGACCAACCACTGAAGATGCCAGACCTTTATGGCAGCCGACGGCACAAAATATTGCCGCAGCTAATCTGACCGGTTTTACAGCAAAAGCGCGGAGTATCAGCGGCTCACCTCTTGAAACCTATCAGCAATTGCATGACTGGTCAGTTGAGCGGCCGGAGGTTTTCTGGCCTCTGATATGGGATGAATGCGGTATTATCGGGCATAAAGGTGCTCGCATTCTGATTAATGCCGACAATATGCTGGCTGCACGGTTTTTCCCCGATGCGAAACTGAACTATGCTGAAAATCTGCTGCAAAAAACCGGTAATGACGATGCTCTGGTGTTTCGCGGTGAGGATCGTGTCCGTTCGCGTCTGTCCTGCGATCAGTTGCGGGATCTGATCTCGCAGTTACAGCAGTTTATGCTGGCGCAGGGCGTGCAGGCGGGGGATCGTGTGGCGGCCATGCTGCCAAATATGCCGCAAAGCATTGCCGCTATGCTGGCCTGCGCTTCCATTGGTGCTGTCTGGTCGTCCTGTTCACCCGATTTTGGTGTGCAAGGGGTGCTGGATCGTTTTGGCCAGATATTGCCCAAACTGTTCATCACCTGCGATGGCTATTGGTATAATGGCAAAGCGCAGCCGATCGGTGATAAATTAGAACAGATTGTGCCGCAATTGCCGTCCCTGCAAGCGGTGCTGATCGTTGATTATCTGGGCACTGCTGAAGCTGTGTCCCGCGAGATTCAAAATGGGACATCGGCAAAATGTCTGACCTTCGATCAGGCCACAGAACAATTCACCCCATCAGAATTGCAGTTTAACCAACTTCCATTTGCTCATCCGCTGTTTATTCTCTTCTCATCGGGCACCACCGGCATACCAAAATGTATTGTCCATTCCGCTGGCGGCACCTTGTTGCAACATGCCAAAGAACACCGTTTACATGCGGATATTAAACAGGGCGACAGACTGTTCTATTTCACAACCTGCGGCTGGATGATGTGGAACTGGCTGGCCTCGGGGCTGGCTGCAGGGGCGACCTTGTTGCTCTATGACGGGTCGCCGTTTTATCCCGATGGCAATGTGCTATTTGACTATGCGCAGGCCGAAAGCATGACTCATTTCGGCACTTCCGCTAAATATATTGATGTCTTGCGCAAAAGCGGGATCGAGCCTGCGACCAGTCATCATCTGCCGCATCTGCGCGCTGTGTTTTCTACCGGATCACCGCTTTCACCGGAAAGTTTTTTCTATATTTATCAGTCTGTTAAGAAGGATATCCACCTCGCTTCGATCTCCGGCGGCACCGATATCGTGTCCTGTTTTGTGCTGGGTGTTCCGGTTCTGCCGGTATGGAGCGGTGAAATTCAGGGTGCAGGCCTTGGCATGGCTGTTGCAGTCTGGGACGTAGACGGCACACCATTGATGCATGGCAAAGGCGAGCTTGTCTGCACCAAACCGTTTCCTTGCCAGCCGACCGGTTTCTGGAATGATCCGACTGGCGAGAAATACCGCTCGGCCTATTTCGACCGTTTTGCAAATGTGTGGTGTCACGGTGATTTTGCCGAACTCACGGAACATGGCGGCATCATCATCCACGGGCGTTCTGATGCCACACTCAATCCGGGTGGTGTGCGGATCGGCACCGCCGAGATTTATAATCAGGTCGAGCAATTGCCGGAAGTTGCCGAAGCGATTTGTATCGGGCAGAACTTTGCAGATGATGTGCGGATCGTGCTGTTCGTGCGTCTTGCCGCAGGTGCCAGTCTTGATGATGCCTTGCAGGAACAGATCAGGCAACACATCCGCAACGGTGCCTCACCACGTCATGTGCCTGCAAAAATTATCGCAATTGCCGATATTCCACGCACCAAATCAGGAAAAATTGCTGAAATCGCCGTGCGGGATGTTGTTCACTGTCGCCCAATTAACAATCGGGAAGCACTGGCCAATCCTGAAGCATTGGCTCTTTATGCAAACCTGCCGGAGTTGCAGATTTAGCACCCTGTCTGGGACTTTTTTCTGAAGACACTGGGCGTTTCATTCGTGCGGGAGCGGAATGCACGGGAGAAACTTTTCTCATTGCTGAAACCGGCAAGAAAGGCCACGCGCTTGATCGGATGTGTTGAGCGTGCAAGCAGCTCTTTGGCGCGTTCCGTCTGCACGTGTTCTTTCAGCGCGCGCAAAGAGGTTCCTTCCGCACTGAGATGGCGGTGCAAACTGCGCACAGACAGGTTGAAAACACTTGCCACATCCTCGGCCACAGGCAGGCCGTTTTTTGCCATACGCAATAAGCGTCGCACCTGACTTGTCAGTTGATGCTCGCTTTTATAGGGCAGAACAGTGAGCGGCAAAGCGCGTTTGAGCATGCTGTTAATTGCAGCCTCATCCCGTTGCAGCGGGCGTTCTAGAAACGCTGCATTGAACTGAATACGCGCGATTGAGGCTGAAAACTTTAGCTTTGGTGAGAACAGCTTGGGATAAATATCGGCGTGTTGTGGTTCTGCATAGGGAAACTCGGCGGTTGTAAGCGGTATTCTCTCGTCGATAGCCCAGCAGGCAAAGCCTAAAACATAGCGCAGTAAAGTGACGAGGCAGAACTCGCGATAAGCTCCGAGAGCCCGTATCTCAGTGATGCTGATCGAGGCAATGCCATCGGCAATATCGAGATTGAGAAGAACATCATCTGTGAGCAGGCGATGATGGCGCTTCCAGCGGTGCAGGGCAATGCCAAGCGTTGTGGCACCAAGGGAGGCACGGCAAAGCATGCCATAAGTGCCCCACGGCAATTTGCGGGAAAACCAGCCCAGAGCCTCATCATCCAGCTCCTGCATTGCTTCCCAGTTCAGGTCTTCAAACTGATCCGGTGTGACGCGACCGTTCTCATCAGCAAGGCTTTCTGGCGGAATTTGTGCCTTTTCCAGTGTTGCGGCAGGATCTGCCCCATATTTTGCATAGGCCAGCAAAATACAGCGGACAAAGGCCGCAGGGATGACCGCTGCCGCTTTTCCTGTGTGAGAAGAGACCGAAATTTGATCCGTCATAACCGTAGCTTGTAGCCAAATGGCCGATTTTGCAACCTGTATGTCCGATCAAGTGCCGGCTTATGGTTCACACTGGTTATAACATAGGCAAACTGCAAAACGGTTTGGGAGGACTGTTGTTGATGACACCAAGCCTTGACTTCCTTTTGGGAGAGGAAATCGCCCAGTTGCGGGATAGTGTGCGTACATTCGCAGAGGCAGAAATTGCCCCCCGCGCGGCATATATCGACAGCAGCAATCAATTTCCCGCCGATTTGTGGATGAAGTTTGGTGCAATGGGATTGCTTGGCCTCACCGTGCCGGAAGAAGACGGCGGCACCGGCATGGGCTATCTGGCGCATATTGTGGCGATGGAAGAGATTTCGCGCGCCTCCGCCTCTGTCGGTCTGTCTTACAGTGCCCATTCCAATCTTTGCGTCAATCAAATCCGTCGCAACGGCAGTGCAGCGCAAAAAGCCAAATATCTGCCAAAACTGATCTCAGGAGAGCATGTCGGCGCCTTGGCGATGTCGGAACCGGATGCGGGTTCTGATGTTGTTTCAATGAAATTGCAGGCGCAGAAACAGGCGGATCATTATATCCTCAACGGCTCGAAAATGTGGATTACCAATGGTGGCGATGCGGATGTGCTGGTTGTTTATGCAAGAACCGGCGCCGGCAAAGGGGCAGAGGGCATCACAGCTTTTCTTGTCGAAAAAGACATGGCCGGTTTCAGCCACGGTGCGCATCTTGATAAGCTCGGCATGCGCGGCTCCAACACATACCCGCTGTTCTTCGATAATTGTCTTGTGCCTGCAGAAAATGTGCTTGGCGGCGAGGGCAATGGCGTTAAAGTTCTGATGTCGGGGCTTGATTATGAACGCGTGGTTCTGAGCGGCGGCCCCCTCGGCATCATGGCGGCCTGTATGGATATCACGCTGCCTTATATGCATGAGCGCAAGCAGTTCGGCCAGCCGATCGGTGATTTTCAGCTCATGCAGGGCAAGCTGGCCGATATGTATTCCACATGGCAGGCCGTGCGCGCCTATATCTATGCTGTTGGCGTGGTATGCGACCGCAATGACCATTCCAGAACCCTGCGCAAAGATGCGGCAAGCGCCATTCTCTATGCCGCAGAAAAAGCGACATGGATGGCCGGAGAAACAATCCAGACACTCGGCGGCTGCGGCTATACAAATGATTACGCAGCGGCACGGCTGTGGCGCGATGCCAAATTATACGAGATCGGTGCAGGAACTTCAGAAATCCGCCGGATGCTGATCGGGCGGGAATTAATGGCTGAAACCAGATAATCGGGGCATAGATATGGGTGTTCTGAAAACCGGTATTAACCTGCAAAGCGACGAATTTACCGCTAATCACGCTGTCATGCGCTCTCTGGTGGGGGAGTTGCGTGGCCGCAGTCAGACTGCCTGTGCCGGAGGCGGGGAGGCCGCATCGGCACGGCACAAAGCGCGGGGCAAATTGCTGGCGCGGGAGCGTATTGATCTGCTGCTTGATGCCGGTGCAGCGTTTCTGGAAATCGGACAGCTTGCCGCAAACGGTCTTTATGATGATGACGCGCCGAGTGCCGGTCTTGTTGCCGGTATTGGCTGCGTTTCAGGCACGCAATGTATGATTATCGCCAATGATGCCACGGTCAAAGGCGGCACTTATTATCCGCTCACGGTCAAAAAACATCTGCGTGCGCAGGAGATTGCCGAGCAGAACTATCTGCCCTGCATCTATCTGGTGGATTCCGGTGGTGCCTATCTGCCGAGACAGGATGAGGTGTTTGCGGATCGTGAGCATTTCGGCCGGATTTTTTATAATCAGGCGAATATGTCGGCAAAAGGCATTGCGCAGATTGCTGTGGTGATGGGCTCCTGCACGGCAGGCGGTGCTTATGTGCCTGCAATGTCTGATGAAACGATTATCGTGCGCAATCAGGGCACCATCTTTTTAGGCGGGCCGCCACTGGTTAAAGCGGCAACCGGTGAAGTGGTCACAGCAGAAGAATTAGGTGGTGCTGATGTGCATACAAGCCAGTCCGGTGTGGCCGATTATCTTGCGGAAAATGATGCCCATGCGCTGACAATCGCCCGCCGGATCGTTGCCAATCTGAATATGACGGCAAGGCCTGATCTGCTCAATGGCGGTGAAGAACCGCTTTACCCGCCGGAAGAGCTCTACGGCATTATCCCTGCAAATCCGCGTCATCCTTATGATGTTCGGGAGGTGATTGCGCGGCTGGTTGACGGCTCACGCTTTGATGAGTTCAAGGCGCGGTACGGCACAACGCTTGTGACCGGTTTTGCGCAACTCTATGGCGCAACGGTCGGGATCATTGCGAATAACGGTATTCTGTTCGGTGAATCTGCACAGAAAGGCGCACATTTTATTGAGCTTTGCGCGCAGCGGCATATTCCATTGGTTTTTCTGCAAAATATTGCCGGTTTTATCGTCGGGCGAAAATACGAAAATAACGGCATTGCCAAAGACGGCGCGAAAATGGTGACGGCTGTGGCAACCGCGCAGGTTCCAAAAATTACAATGCTGATCGGCGGCTCCTTTGGTGCCGGTAATTACGGCATGTGCGGCAGAGCCTATTCGCCGCGCTTTCTGTGGACATGGCCGAATAGCCGCATTTCGGTAATGGGTGGTGAACAGGCTGCCAGCGTGCTCGCCCGTGTGCGGCGCGATGCCTTGGAAGCGCGCGGAGAAAGCTGGAGCACTGCGGATGAAGAAGCATTTCAGGCGCCGATCCGCGAGCAATATGAAACGCAGGGCAATCCCTATTATGCCACAGCCCGCCTTTGGGATGACGGCATTATTGACCCAGCCCAAAGCCGCCGCGTTCTCGGCCTGTCACTGGCTGCAGCGCTGAATGCTCCGGTGAAAGAAACCAAATTCGGTCTTTTCAGAATGTGAGGCAAATCATGTATGAAGCCTTGGAAATTACCCGCGACGGCTCCGTGGCAACCATCTGGATGAACCGTCCGCAACGGCATAATGCGTTCGACGCTGCACTCATTGCCGAACTGACACAGGCCTTTACGCAGCTTGGTGCAGATGATGAGACCCGTATTGTGATCTTGGCCGGTCGCGGCAAAAGTTTTTCTGCAGGCGGCGACCTCAACTGGATGAAAGCTGCCGGTGAGGCCGGTTTTGATGCCAATCTTGCCGATGCGGAAAAGCTGGCGCAGATGTTTCACATTTTGGCTGAGATACCCAAGCCGACAATCGCGCGCGTGCATGGTGCAGCATTGGGCGGCGGAATGGGGCTGGCTTCTGCCTGCGATATTTGTATTGCCTCAACGCTGGCAAGTTTTGCCACATCCGAAGTGCGGCTGGGCATTATTCCGGCGGTGATCAGTCCCTATGTGCTGCGTGCTATCGGTGCACGGCAGGCTTCACGCTATTTTCTGACTGCGGAGCGCATTGATGCTGCAAAAGCCCTGCAAATCGGCCTTGTGCATGAAGTGACGGAAGCGGAGGCGCTCGATGCTGCGATTGATGATCTGATAGCGGCTCTGCTCAATGGCGGCCCGCAGGCACAGGCCGCTGCAAAACGACTGATCCGCAATGTTGCTGGCAAGATGATGGGCGATGCATTGGCGCAGGAAACCGCGGATAGTATTGCTGCTCTGCGTATGAATGCGGAAGCCCGTGAAGGCCTGAGTGCCTTTCTCGATAAACGGGTACCGGCATGGATAAACCGGACAGGATCAGATGATGTTTGACAAAATTCTGATTGCCAATCGCGGCGAAATTGCCTGCCGCATCATCAAAACCGCCCGCCAAATGGATATCCGCACGGTTGCCGTTTTCTCTGACGCTGATGCGCAGGCGCGGCATGTGCGGCTGGCGGATGAGGCCGTTTATATTGGGGCTGCGCCGCCACGGGAATCCTATCTCGACGGGGCAAAAATTATCGCTGTGGCACAAGCCACCGGCGCTCAGGCCATTCATCCCGGTTATGGTTTTCTCTCGGAGAATGAAGCTTTTTGTCTTGCCTGTGCGCAGGCCGGAATTGTCTTTATCGGTCCGCCCGTTGAGGCCATTCGGGTCATGGGTTTGAAGTCGCAAGCGAAAAAGCTGATGGGTGCGGCGGGCATTCCGCTGATCCCCGGTTATCACGGGGAAGATCAGACGCCTGAAAACCTGCAACGCGAGGCTGATGCAATCGGCTATCCGGTCCTTATCAAAGCATCGGCAGGCGGCGGCGGCAAAGGCATGCGGCTTGTTGAAAGGTCTGAGGATTTTACGCAAAACTTGTTCGCCTGCCAGCGTGAGGCGCAATCCGCTTTCGGTGATGATCATGTGCTGATCGAGCGCTATATTACCCGTCCGCGCCATATTGAAATTCAGATTTTCGGCGACAGTCACGGCAATTATGTTTCGCTGTTTGAGCGGGATTGCTCGGTGCAGCGTAGGCACCAGAAGATCGTTGAAGAAGCGCCTGCGCCGCATTTTTCCGAACAGCAACGCCGCATCATGGGCAAGGCCGCAACAGATGCCGCGCGCGCAGTGCATTATACGGGCGCAGGCACGGTCGAATTTATCGTTGCCCCTGACGGGCAGTTCTATTTCATGGAGATGAATACTCGCCTTCAGGTGGAACATCCGGTGACAGAAATGATAACCGGCCTTGATCTTGTGGAATGGCAGTTGCGGGTCGCGAGTGGTGAGAAACTGCCTGTTACGCAGGAGGATTTGTCTCACTCCGGCCATGCCATAGAGGCGCGTATCTATGCGGAAGATCCGTCAGCCGGATTTTTACCGTCAACAGGCAAGCTCGTGCATTTTCAATTGCCTGAGGAAAGTGCTCATGTGCGGGTGGATGCAGGTGTTGAGGAGGGGGATGCGATCAGCCGGTTCTACGATCCGATGATCGCCAAGTTGATTGTCTGGGATGAAACACGTGACAAAGCCCTGCGCCGCATGGAACGTGCACTGGCAGATACGCAGGTTGCAGGCATTGCCAGCAATATTGAGTTTCTCTCGCGTCTCGTGCGTTGCCGTTCCTTTACGCAGGCTGATCTGGATACGGGGCTGATTGAGCGTGAAACTGCGGCGCTCTTTCCAGAAGTGCAGGAGCCACCCGCTGAAGTGTTTTTATTGGCGGCACTGGCACAATTGTTGCATGAGGCCGATGAGGCTCCGTTGTCTTCTTTCTTGCAACGGCGCGATGGTTTCCGGCTCAATACGCAGGTCAGGCGTGATCTGAATTTCCGTTATGGTGCGGCACAGCACATTGTCACTGTGACCTATCTGGACACAGGATACCGGTTGCAAACAGGCTCACTTGATGTCACTGCCACCGGCCGACAAGACAAGGGCAATCGCATCATTGCCGAGATTGACGGGCTGCGTAAATCATTCACGGCAGTCAGATTGGGCAGTTTCATTCACCTTTTCACAGACGGGCAAAGCTGGAAGCTGGAATGGCTTGATCCGCTTGATGTGTCGCCCGATCACGCTGCTTCCCATGACGGACTCGTGGCACCCATGCCCGGCAGTATTACCGCCTTGCTGGTGGAGCAGGGGCAGCAGGTTGCCAAAGGCACGCCGCTTCTGATCGTTGAGGCGATGAAAATGGAATTCAAAATCACGGCTCCTGCTGCGGGCTATGTGAAAGCCTTCCGCTGTGCTGTTGGCGATCAGGTCAATGAAGGCACAGAGCTGGCTGATTTTGAGCTAGCAGACGGAGAGGCAAAGGAGCAGCTTGCGCTGACCTCACAGGAGGAATGAAAGTGACAGAAAAGCTGAGCTTGGTGAAAGGCGCGACGGAATATCCGCTGATAGAAGCCACGATCGGTCAGTTTTTCGATGAAACTTGTTTGCGATATCCGCATGTTGATGCCCTGATCTCAGTGCATCAGAATATACGGCTGACCTATGCCGAGCTCCGTCAAAAAGTGGATGCTCTGGCCTGCGGTTTATTGCGCCTTGGCCTGACAAAAGGGGATCGGGTTGCGATCCTGTCACCCAATAATGCCGAATGGGTTTTGACACAGTTTGCCACAGCAAAAGCGGGTCTGATCCTCGTTAATATCAATCCGGCTTATCGCCTGACCGAGCTTGCTTTTGCAATCAGCAAGGTGGCATGCAGGGCGATTATCCTGTCTCCTCGTTTTAAAAGCAGCGATTATATCGCGATGCTCTGCGAATTAGCGCCGGAAATCCCTGTTTCAGACCCGTATAATCTGCGGATTGAGCGTTTCCCGCAATTGCGATGGGTTATACGCCTTGGCACGGATAAGACATCCGGCCTGATCAACTTCGACGATCTGCTTGTTGCGCCGGAAGTGGCAGAACTGGACGCATTGCAGCAGATTGGTGCGGGTCTGAATGCGAATGACCCCATCAATATTCAATTTACCTCAGGCACAACCGGCTCACCGAAAGGGGCGACACTCACACATCGCAATATTCTCAATAATGGACGCTTTGTCGGCGATGCAATCCGCCTGCAAAGCGGTGACAGGCTGTGCATTCCCGTACCGCTTTATCATTGTTTCGGGATGGTGATGGGTAATCTCGGCTGTCTCACACATGGCGCGACGATGGTCTATCCGGCAGAGTCTTTTGAACCGCTGGCTGTGCTGAAGGCCGTGCAGAATGAGCATTGCTGCGCTCTATATGGTGTGCCGACCATGTTTATCGGTATCCTCGATCATCCTGACTTTGCAACATTTGATGTCTCAAGCCTGCGTACCGGTATTATGGCGGGCAGTCCCTGTCCGGTTGAGGTGATGAAGCGGGTGATCGAGCATCTGCATATGAAGCAGATCACAATCGCCTATGGTATGACAGAGACATCGCCGGTATCGTTTCAAAGCAGTGTCGATGACAGTCTTGAGCGCCGTGTTTCAACGGTTGGCAGGGTTCAGCCGCATTGCGAAGTGAAGATCATTGATAGCAGCGGGACAATTGTGCCGCGTGGTGTGTCGGGCGAACTCTGTACGCGCGGTTATCTCGTTATGCATGGCTATTGGGACGATCAGCGCCAGACTGATGAGGCCGTGGATCAGGATGGCTGGATGCACACCGGCGACCTCGCCACCATTGATGCTGAGGGCTATTGCAATATTGTCGGGCGGATAAAGGATATTATTATCCGCGGCGGCGAGAACATTTATCCCCGCGAGGTTGAGGAATTTCTGTTTCGCCATCCTGCAATCAGGGATGTGCAGATCGTGGGTGTTCCCGATCATAAATATGGCGAGGTAGTCTGTGCATGGATTATTTTGCGCGCAGATGCCGAACTGACAGCGGAGGATGTCCGCGCCTTCTGTGAGGGGCAGATCGCCCATTATAAAATCCCGCATCACGTCAAATTCGTTGATCAGTTTCCGATGACGGTGACAGGTAAGATACAAAAATACATTATTCGCGACCAGATGATGCAAGAACCGGGACTTTAGGAAAGCAGAACAGCGTAAGCTGACGGGAGATCACAATGGGAGAGCGTGTCAAAATTGTTGAAGTCGGCCCGCGCGATGGTCTGCAAAATGAAAAGCAGATCATTGATACAAGCATCAAGCTTGAACTGATCGAGCGTCTGGTCGCGGCCGGTTTGCGCAATATTGAGGTGACGTCTTTCGTATCGCCCAAATGGATACCGCAAATGGCAGATCAGTCGGCGGTTATGCAGGGGCTGAAAACCCATGCCGGTGTTTCCTATTCGGTGCTCACGCCTAATCTGCAAGGCTTTGAGGCGGCGGTGGCCGCAGACGCAAAGGAGGTTGCCGTTTTTGCTGCGGCTTCAGAGACTTTCAGCCGGAAGAATATCAATGCCAGTATCGCGCAATCGCTGGAGCGTTTCGTGCCGGTCACAGAGCAAGCACTGAAATTGGGACTAAAAATACGCGGCTATGTCTCGTGCGTATTGGGCTGTCCCTATGAAGGAGAGATCGATCCGCGACGGGTCGCGCAAATCTCCAAAGAGATGTTCGATATGGGCTGTTATGAAATCAGCCTGGGCGACACGATTGGTGTCGGTGTGCCCGATGGTGTGAAGCGGCTGATTGAAAGTGTCGGTGCGCAGGTTCCCGTTGAGACACTGGCCGGACATTTTCACGATACCTATGGCATGGCCGTGGCCAATGTCGTGGCTGCCTATGCCTTGGGCATAAGAACTTTTGATGCCTCGGTCGCAGGGCTGGGTGGCTGCCCCTATGCCGCAGGCGCTACCGGCAATGTGGCGACAGAAGATCTTGTCTGGCTGTTTAACCGGACAGGTGTGGAAACCGGTATTGACCTGAAGCAACTGGTGGATTGCGCAGTCTGGATCAGCAAATATCTTGGCCGCTCGCCGCAATCGCGGGTTGCTCAGGCGCTGAACAGCACCAGAGCGGCTCCGGTTAATATTGACCCGTTGAAGCTGTTATAACTCTTTGTTTATAAACATATTTTGTTTGAAAGCTGTTTCATATTTTTCGGGGTGGGCTCTGACTCTACATGGCAGGCAGGTAATCATGTTTTGTAATATTAATGCATTACAGGGTGTTTATCGTTATTATGAAGCGATAGTCTGATTAAAACAGGCTCGTTGCTCTTCAAATACAGGTTTTTATACTTACGGTCAGAGAGGCAAAAATGGCGAAAGCGAAATGGCAAGTCTATGGCGAGATAACCGGCCCTGTCATCATGATCGGTTTCGGATCTATCGGGCGCGGTACCTTGCCGCTGATTGAGCGTCATTTCAAATTCGATAAAGCGCAGATGACCGTGATCGATCCGAGCGATATCAACCGTAAAATTCTTGATGATAAAGGCATCCGCTACATACAAGAGGCGATTACGAAAGAGAATTACAGGCAGGTGCTCGAGCCGCTTTTGAAGGGTGCCAAAGGCCAGCCTTTTGTCGTCAATCTTTCTATTGATACCAGCTCGCTTGAACTGATGCGTTTCAGCCGTGAACATGGCGCGCTTTATATTGATACGGTCACCGAACCCTGGCCCGGCTTTTACTTTGATGAGCAGGCGGATAATGCCTCCCGCACCAATTATGCCCTACGTGAAACGATACGCGCTGAGAAGCGCAAAAATCCGGGCGGAACCACCGCCGTTTCCTGCTGCGGTGCCAATCCCGGCATGGTGTCGTGGTTTGTCAAAAAAGCCCTGATTGATCTCGCGACAGAGTTGAAAATCGACTTCACCGAACCGGCAGCAGATGACCGTTCCGGTTGGGCAAAACTGATGAAGAAGGCCGGTGTCAAAGGCATTCATATTGCCGAGCGCGATACACAGCGCGCTAAAGAGCCCAAGCCTTTTAATGCGTTCTGGAATACGTGGTCAGTCGAGGGCTTTATCTCGGAAGGGTTGCAACCGGCAGAACTCGGCTGGGGCAGCCATGAAAAATGGAAACCGAAAAACGCCCGCAAACAGAAGAAAGGCAGTAAAGCAGCCATTTTTCTTGAGCAACCGGGCGGTAATACCCGCATCCGCACGTGGTGCCCGACCCTTGGCGCGCAATATGGCCTGCTGGTGACGCATAATGAGGCGATTTCCATTGCAGACTTTTTCACGCTGCGCGACAAGAAGGGTAAACTCGACTACCGCCTGACCTGCCACTACGCCTATCACCCGAGCAATGTTGCCCTGCTTTCACTGGACGAGATGTTTGGTGCCAGCGGCAAGGCGCAGCCGGTACAGCATGTGCTCGGAGAAGATGAAATTATTGACGGCTCCGATGAGCTAGGGGTTTTGCTCTACGGTCACGATAAGAATGCATATTGGTATGGCTCGCAGCTGACAGTTGCGGAGGCGCGTGCTCTTGCCCCTTATCAGAATGCGACCGGATTGCAGGTTTCTTCCGCAGTGCTGGCAGGCATGGTCTGGGCACTGGAAAACCCTGAAAGGGGCATTGTTGAGACTGACGAGATGGATTATCGCCGCTGCCTGGACGTGCAGATGCAATATCTGGGGCCGGTCAAAGGTTATTATACCGACTGGACACCGCTGGAAGGTCGCAGCCATCTCTTTCAGGAAGAACTCGACACCAAAGACCCGTGGCAGTTCCGCAATATTCTCGTGTGATCCGTCTCCGGTCAGGGCTGTATCAAGGTTCGGGCAAGCGGCCAAAAACCGCTTGTTCCGCCTCTGATCCGGCAGTATCTGACTGGTCTGCACTTTTATTGCAGTGCATGAAACGCAAAAGCGAGGTTCCAGAATGACAGTTGTTTCTGTGCCATGTGCCGGCGGGCGTAAGCCGGATTTGTGCGGAACATATGATCTGTTCCGTCTGGTAACATTCATGGTGCAGGCGCGCAGCGCTGCACCTTCAGGATCGCTTTTATATGAGAAAAATCGAGCAAAAGACCTATGCGGTCGCTCACGCTGTTTTAGCTGAACTATCTTCTGTCCATCTTGCCGTCGTCGCTGTTCTCGACGGTATGATTGACGGAGAAATATGGGTCGATGATCCGGTCAATCCTGCGGTTGTCATTGTCGTTAATGGCGATACGTATTTTCTGGCAGGTACTCCGGATGCCGCAGCCCCGACCTTGAAAAGTGTCAAAGACATTATTCCCGACTGGGCTTATCTCTTTGTGGAAGACTGCTGGGTTCCGCATCTCTCCAAGATCTGGAACAACAGCTTTGCCATTCCGCATCCGCGCATTCGGATGGGATATGTGTCCGGTACTGCCTTGCCTGCACCACGCCTGCCATCTGCGCAGTTTGAACTTGTGCCGATTGACCGTGCCTTGTTTGATCGCAATCCTGATAGTCTGGATGTGCTAATTGACAATGTTGAGGGATGGGGTTCAGAAGATACTTTCTTTGAATCCGCAGTTGGCTTTTGTGTCCTGCATGAGGGCAAGATCGTCAGCCACAGCGTAACGGATAGTGTCAGTGGTTCCCGATGTGAAGTCGGTGTGGGAACAGATGCCGGATTCCGGCGTATGGGGCTTGGGCATGCGGTTGTTTCCGCTACAATTGCCGAGTGCATCAGGCGCGGCCATCATGCTGTTGAATGGCATACGCATGTCTCAAACAAAGGTTCGCTGGCAATCGGCAAGGCCATAGGACTTGTCGAACTGGACAGGCACACGGCTTATAGTTGCAGTCTGCCGGCCGAAAATATTGGCGATCTCAGTTCTGACGATTGTTTGGAACTGGCGGTTCATTTTGAGAAGGCCGGCGAACATATCAACTGGAGCCGTTTTCATGCAGCCGGAGCGCGGGCGCTTGCCGGTGAGCGTGAAAAGGCTCTTGAGAATGTTCGTCTTCTGATCGAGGGGGGCTGGGAAGGTGAGGCCGAATGGCTGGAGGGGTTCTGGGCTCTTCAGACGCTGACAGATGATCCGGCATTTCAGGCTTTGCTTCAGCTGAAGCGAGCAGGACAGACTGTATAAATAGCATTCATAAATGATACTCTGCCGCATCTTTGATGCGGCCAGTTTCCGCATCATAACGGAGAGACTGATGAAACTTGCTTTCTCTACTTTCATGGCTGCTTTATTCATGCTGACGCCGGTCTATGGTCAGGAGGTGACTCTTCCTTCGGATGCGGACATCACCCAGATTTTAACCGACCGTATTGACCGTGATCAGGCTGGCACTGGTATCGTTGTCGCTGTGGTTGAGAATGGTAAGGCACGGTTCACCTCTCATGGTTATTTTGGACGAGATGACCTTCGGCCGGTCGATGAATATACGCTGTTTGAAGCGGGCTCGATTACCAAGATATTTACCAACCTGCTGTTGGCACAGCTTGTTCTCGACGGGCGTATTGATCTCGATGCGCCGATTACCAACTATCTTCCCGCCGGTACAATTCTGCCCGACTTTGAGGGCAGGGCAATAACCGCTTTTGATCTGTCGACACACAGTTCGGGCTTGTCAGGACTACCGGATGATCTGATGGCAGCGGGGTTAAAAAATCCGTATACAGGCTATGGACGTCAGGCATTTTTGGATTGGCTGGCGGGTGTTCGCATTACCCGCCCGATCGGGCAAACTTTCGAATATTCAATCGCGGGCACGGCGCTGCTGGCGCTGGCTATTACCCATGTTGATGGCCGGTCTTATGCACAGATGCTGCAGGAAGTGATACTTGATCCGCTTGGCATGCAACAGACAAGCCTTGCATTAACCGGTACAGTGCGTCCGGATATGGCAACCGGCCACGATCTGAGCGGTGCACCGGTCAGTCACTGGGACTTTGATGTCTTTGCACCGGCAGGGGCGCTGATCACGTCTGCAAGCGATCTCACCAAATTTATGACCGCAGCCTCGGGTCAGATGGAGACTCCACTAACACCCGCTTTCAACCTGTTGCTTGAGCGTACCCGCTCTGCCGGTGACGGCACCAAACGGGTTGGTCTTGGCCCTTTCATCTCGAAACTCGCAAAGCGTACGATTGTCTGGCATAACGGCAAGACCGGCGGCTTTAACAGCTTTGCCGGCATCGACAGGGAAAACGGCAATGGCGTTATCATTCTGGCCAACCGGATTTCCACATCAGGCATAGAAGATATCGGCGCGCATCTGCTGGATAAAGAACAGCAACTGGTTCAACAGCCAAAGCCCCGCATGGTTGCCCGGATTGATCCGGCTCTTTTGCAAAACTATACCGGCATTTACCAGTTGGGTCTGATGACATTTATGACTGTCACAGCAGAACAGGGACAGCTTTTTATCCAGCTTACCGGCCAGCAACGATTTGCCGTGTATCCGGAAAGCGAAACCAAATTCTTTGTGCGCGAGGTGGATGCGCAGATCAGCTTTAGTGTCCGTGACGGTAAAACGACTTCGCTAACTCTGCATCAGAACGGGCGCAATTTAGCCGCGTTGCGTGTCCCAGACCCGCACCCTTAAAATCAGAGGGCTGCAACTCATGCCTGATCTGTAGGATATGCAACAGTGGCATCGGCATGACCAAAGCGGTCAAACCGCCGATGCGATCTTCTTTTTCAATATTCCAGCGTGCTTTATGCAGCTTGTTCTACAAGCGGGGGATTTCCCTTGGTTTTTAAAAGATACTTTCTGCAGAGGCGCAATAAAGGGCGCTCGACAAACACGTATAAAAGGCAACCGCATAAAATTGTTATGCAAAATGTGACGAAATACACAACCAAAGAGTTTACCGCGACAAAGCCAGAGAGCTTGATGACGATCTTTGCAATCAGCCCCAGAAAGGCTAAATGCGTGAGATAGATCGTATAGGACGCATCGCCGATCAGGCTGAGCAGTTTAAAGCGCGACGCCGGAAAACCAGCTCTTTCATAGGCCGCAGCGCCAACAATGATGAACCCGAAGCTGGCAGCATAAGCCAGCTGAAGATAATTGTAGGTCAGCCGCTTGCTCTCAAGGAAGTAGATGAGAATGAAGAGCGCCAGACCGAAAGGGAATGCCGGTTTCAGATTGATATTCTGCGAATGCTTCAAAGCATAGAAAGCGGCCATGCCGATAAGAAAGTTAAAATTCAGAGGCGAAAAATAGGTTGTCAGAGGCAGTCGGGCACCTTCCTCAGGATACTGAAAAACAATACCGCCCGCTAATAACCACACGAACATCACTATTATCCCGAGGGTGCGGTTTAGAATGAGCGTGGCAAAAATCAGATAGAAAGCCAGCTCATGGATCAGTGTCCATGCAGGCGTGATCGGCAGCTCAAAACTATCGAGTCGGATCAGGAATAGTGTTGATATCCAGTTGCTGAAGCTCTCAGGGACAATACTGGCGCTGCCAAAGCCCAAGGCGACCAGAATACAAAAAATCGCAGTGTAGAGCCAATATACCGGAAAGAGCCGGATGAAGCGTTTGATTAAATAGTCCCGGGCACGATCTGGCTGATTAATATCGTTGTGATGTGCGAAAACGATGATGAAACCAGACAAAACGAAGAAAAAATCCACGCCTAAATTGCCGCGATGCGTGAAATTCAGCAACACAGCATCATTCAGATAACGAGGGCTTCCGAGTAAAAGCGACAGGTGAAAAGCCACAACTGCTATGGCTGCTAAACCGCGGCCTTGCTGCAGGGATTTTAATTGAATTGGCTTATTCATATTCTTCCCCGAAAAAGAATAAATATTTATCAAGTGGAGTTCTTGTAAAACACTTATCTTATTATGAGAAGTTTATCTTTTTTCTGTATTTATATTAAATATTTGAATTGCAGTAATATGAAATATATAAGCTTGGCAGTGCCGATATCCCGCCGGAAGGCATAGGCCTGACAAGGTGGAAGCCGGAGCCTCGCCCAGCAAAGAGGGCACTCATACCGGCTTTTCAATAGTGCGATAATCATCTTTGCGGGCGCTGTTTTAGGGCGCAGATACCGGTCTATGCATCAATGCTTATTTTAGCTACACTTCGATCAGTGACACTGGCAAGGAGTTGAGCGATGGCAGGAACCGAAACCGCAACCCATGCCGCTGAAGCCGTTCAACATGGCGGTTTTGATTTGGTTCCTATTGTCATTCTGCTGGGCACTGCCGTCATCGCTGTTCCGCTTTTCAAGCGTATAGGGCTTGGTTCGGTGCTTGGTTATCTTGCTGCCGGATTGTTCATCGGGCCGTTCGGTCTGGGGCTGTTCTCAAACCCGCAGGCTATCTTGCATGTTGCCGAGCTGGGCGTGGTGATGTTTCTTTTTATCATCGGTCTGGAAATGCAGCCCTCGAGGCTATGGTCTATGCGCGGCGAGATTTTCGGGCTTGGTCTGGCGCAGGTTACGGTGTGTATCGCTCTTTTGACCTGTGTCGGTCTTGCGCTTGGTTACTCGGTTCCGCAGAGCTTTGTTGCAGGCACAGGCTTTGTGCTGACCTCCACCGCCATTGTGATGCAGATGCTGGAAGAGCGTCATGCTATGGGGCTGCCGAAAGGCCGCCGCATTGTTGCAATTCTCCTGCTTGAAGATCTTGCTATTGTGCCGCTGCTGGCTCTTGTGGTCTTTCTGGCGCCGGGCGGTGAAGAAGCCACGCTTAGTGACCGCCTGACCGGTATTGCAATTGGTCTTGCCTCGATTGCCGGTCTGATCCTCGCCGGACGCTACCTGCTTGATCCGCTGTTTCGCATTCTCGGCAAGGCGAGGGCGCGTGAGGTTATGACAGCGGCCGCTCTCTTTGTGGTGCTGGGGGCTGCACTTGTTATGCAGCTCGGCGGGTTGTCGATGGCGATGGGGGCATTTCTCGCGGGCGTGCTGCTCTCGGAATCCTCTTTCCGCCATCAACTGGAAGCTGATATCGAACCTTTTCGCGGTATTCTGCTTGGCTTGTTTTTCCTTGGTGTCGGCATGTCGCTCGATTTTGCGGTGATTGCCGCAAACTGGCAGCTTATTATTATCGCGGTCATCGCTTATATGTTGCTGAAGATGATCGGCATTTATGTCATTGCCCGTCTGTTTCGCGCGGGCAATCGTGAGGCGATGGAGCGTGCCGTGTTGATGGCGCAGGGTGGCGAATTTGCTTTCGTGCTCAATGCTGCTGCGGCTTCTGTCAATATTATTGATACAAGCGCCAATGCGATCCTGACGGCGACGATCATCGTTTCTATGGCACTCACGCCGGTGATGATCATTCTTTATGACCGGCTGATGCCAAAACCGGAACCGACAATGGACGGGGTTGAGGCGGCGGAAAACCTGTCGGCAAGTGTGCTGCTGATAGGTTTCGGGCGTTTTGGTCAGATTGTCAGCCAGCCTTTGCTTGGCAATAGCTGTTCAATTTCGATTATCGAAACGGATACAGACGCCATTCGCGATGCGCGGGACTTCGGCTTCAAGATCTATTTCGGTGATGGCTCGCGTCTTGATATTCTCCATGCTGCCGGAGCGCATCATGCACGGTTGATTATTGTCGGTATTGACGACCGCGAGGCCAGTCTGAAAATTGCGGAGATCGTGAAGGCGGAGTTTCCACTGGTTCCGGTGCTGGCGCGGGCATTCGACCGTGAGCATGCCATCGAGCTGATCCATGCGGGTGTGGAGTATCAGATCCGTGAGACATTTGAATCCGCACTGGCTCTTGGCGAAAAAGCGCTGGAAATCCTTGATGTTGAGGAGGATGAGCGCGTGCGCGTGATGGAGGATGTCCGCCGCCGCGACAGCGACCGCCTTGCAATCGAAATTACCGGCGGTATTTATGCGGCGCGTGACCTTATTCATGGTAACGCGCCGCGCAAACCTGCTGTTTAAGGCTGGCTGAGCAGCATGGATATGCCCTGACCGACACCCACGCACATGGTTGCCAAGGCGTGATTTATACCTCGTGCCTGCAACTCAATGGCAGCGGTCAAAGCCAGCCTTGCACCGGACATGCCCAACGGATGACCAAGTGCAATTGCGCCGCCATTCGGATTGACATGCGCTGCATCATCATCCAGTCCGAGCTGGCGCATACAGACCAGAGCCTGCGCGGCAAAAGCCTCATTCAGCTCAACCAGACCGATATCGGCCATGGTAAGGCCATGACGGTGCAGCAGTTTTTGTGTGGCAGGCACTGGGCCGATGCCCATAATACGCGGTGCAACACCTGCGGTTGCCATGCCGCTGATCCGCGCCAGCGGTGTCAGGTCGTAGCGCTCAACCGCTTGTTTGGACGCGATAATAACCGCCGCCGCACCGTCATTCACGCTTGAGGCATTGCCTGCGGTGATCGTGCCCCCACGGCGAAACGGCGTATCAAGCGCGGCCAGTTTTTCCAATGAGGTTTCGCGTGGCTGCTCATCCTGAGCAACAATCGTGCTGGTGCCTTTGCGCCCTGCAATTGTATAGGGTGCAATTTCCTGCGCCAGACGCCCGCTTTGCATGGCTGTTGCTGCGCGTTGCTGGCTGCGTAATGCGAATGCATCCTGATCTGCGCGGCTGATACTATAATCAGCGCTGAGATTTTCTGCGGTTTCCGGCATGGATTCACTGCCGTAATTTTTGTCGAGCTGCGGATTGATAAAGCGCCAGCCTATTGTGGTGTCATAGACTGCATTTTGCCGCTGAAACGCGGCATCGGCTTTGGGCATCACGAATGGCGCACGCGACATGCTCTCAACACCACCGGCGATGATAATATCGGCCTCACCGAGTTTAACGGCGCGCGCAGCATAACCCACAGCATCAAGACCAGAGCCGCAAAGACGGTTGAGCGTTGTTGCAGGAACTGTTTCGCCAAGGCCGGAAAGCAAGACTGCCATGCGCGCGACATTGCGGTTGTCCTCACCAGCCTGATTGGCGCAGCCGAACACCACTTCATCAATCATCTCTGCGCTCAAAGACGGGAAACGTGCCAGCGCCTCACGGATAGTATGCGCTGCCATATCATCAGGCCGCACCGATGAGAGTGCGCCGCCATAACGGCCGATTGGCGTGCGCACACCACCGATAATATAGGCTTCGCTCATATTAGTGTTCCTTATGGTTTTGTGCAGCAAACATCGGCCCGCCTTTATGCGCGGGAAAGCCATAGCCGTTAATCAGCACCAGGTCGATATCGCTGCCGCGCGCTGCAATGCCCTCACGCAAGAGTTGCGCGCCCTCATCAGCCATGACTTTCAAAAGCTGGCGGATGATTTCATCCTGCGTGAAGGAGCGCGGCGTAATGTTTTTCTCAAGCCGTGCCGCTTCGATAATCGCGGTGACATCCGGATCGGTTTGCCGCTTGCCATCACTGTAAATATACCAGCCTTTACCGCTTTTTTGTCCGAACCGGCCTGCCTCGCAAAGACGGTCGGGAATGCTGCAATAGGGCTCATCAGGGTTGCGCGTTGCCGCCTGACGCTTGCGCTTTGCCCAGGCAATCTCCAGTCCTGCCATATCGTAAACCGCAAACAGTCCGAGAGCAAAACCGTAATGCTCCAGCGCTGCATCAATCTCATGCGGCCACGCACCTTGCTCAAGCATGAACTCGGCCTCACGGCGATAGGCGGAGAAAATCCGGTTGCCGATAAAGCCCTCGCAAACGCCGCAGACAATGGCCAGCTTGTTGAGTTTTTTGGCAACCTCAAGCGTGGTCGCCAGTACATCCGGCGCTGTTTTTGCACAATTGACCACTTCCAGCAGGCGCATAATATGCGCCGGTGAGAAGAAATGCATGCCGATAACCCGCGACGGATTGCTGATCTGTTGTGCTAATTCATCAGGATTGAGATAGCTGGTATTGGTGGCAACAATAGCATCGTCACGCAAAACGCCGGACAGACGGCGAAACAGTTCTGATTTAACCTCAAAATCATCAAACACCGCTTCAATCACCAGATCAGCACCGGCAAGCGCGTTGAGATCAACACTGACTGTGCAATTGGCGCGCTGCTGTTCTAGCGCCTGTTCACTGAGGCGGCCGGACTGAAGCTGCTTGTTCAGCAGTGCTGTGATGCGGGCAAGACCGGCATCTGCCGCTTCCTGTGTCGGCTCATAGCCGATAAGCTGATAGCCAGCGGCAAGGGCAGCAACCGCAATTGCCGAGCCCATCATACCGGTGCCGGCAATGCCGATTGTAGCAACCGGCCGTGGCACGGTTCCGGCAGGCAGATCATGCTTTCCGGCTTCGCGTTCGGCGAAAAACACATGCCGCAAGGCTTTAGCTTCATCGCTTTCACGAAGGCGCAGAAATGTGGCGCGTTCTTCGGCTAAAGCCTGTTGGGCAGGGAGTGTGGCTGCCAGCGATACCAGACGCACGGCCTCGGAAGGGGCGAGACGCCCGCGCGCTTTGGCAAGAATTTTTGCGATTATTTGTTCATTGTTTGCAGGCTGAACAGACAAAGCCAGCGTGCGGCGCGGTTCTGTGCCCATATGGTGTTGCGCTGCCTTTTGTGCGGCATCAGTCAGGTTCTCAGCTGTTGTGATTTCATCAATCAGGCCATTCTGCAGCGCTTCCTGTGCGGAAATGGTTTTACCCGATGCGATCATGTCGATTGCAGTAGCAAGGCCGGTTAGGCGTGGCAGACGCTGGGTGCCGCCCGCACCCGGCACAAGTCCGAGTTTTACTTCCGGCAGACCGAACTTGGCTTTCTCAACAGCCAGCCGGTAATGGCAGGCGAGAATAATCTCGCAACCGCCACCAAGGGCTGCACCGTTAATGGCGGCAATCACCGGCTTAGCGGATGCTTCAATCCGCGCTGTCACCTGTGGCAGTGTCGGCTCGCTCGGCGGCAGATCAAACTCTTTGATATCAGCACCGGCAGCAAAGAATTTGCCTGCACCGCGCAGAGTAAGGACACGGATCTCGGTAGAGTTCTCTGCCAAACCCAGCGCCTGCATCAGCCCTTCGCGGATGGCGGCTGAAATCGCATTCACCGGCGGGTTTGCTAGAGTGAGATGCAACACACCATCCTGCACCATGCCGGTAACGGCAGATGAAAAACTGATCGGCTGCGGCGTGTCAGAAGGGCTGTGCATTATATGTCCTGTCCGGATTTTCAGTCGCTTACTCAGGCAATTACTTTAGTCTGGCACAACTGCTGTGGCCTGAATCTCGATCTTGGCACGATCTTCAATCAGCCCTGCCACCTGCATTGCCGCCATTGCCGGAAAATGCTTGCCGATAACATCGCGATAGGCCTGACCAAGACCGCGCATATTGGCTTTGTATTCCTGCTTGTCGGTGAAATACCAGGTCATGCTGGTAATATGTTCCGGCCCCGCACCATCGACAGCGAGAATGGCGACGATGTTTTTCAGGGTCTGGTGAACCTGTTCAACAAAATCATCGGTTTCGAATTCACATTGTTCATTCCAGCCGATTTGCCCGCCGATAAAAATGGTGCGTCCGCGTGCCGAGATGCCGTTGGAATAGCCGATCGGGGCAACCCAGTTATCCGGCTGTAAAATCTTATGCATGAACTGTCTCCAGATGATTGAGAAGCGCGGCGCGGATATCATCGGGCCATGCGCGGGCTTTATGAGTTGTGCTTGAGGTGGCGACGAGCTTGTGTTTCGCCGTCCATAACAGATCGCCATTGGCGCGCACTTCATGGTCGAGCGACAGCGAACTGCCGCCAACCGCAGTGACTTTCAGTGTGAAGTCCAGCAGGTCGGCATGGAAGCCGGGTTTTACAAAAGTCAGATCAAGCCGCACGGTTGGTGTTGCGATCTGCCGGTCATGATTGAGGCTTTTCCAGTCGGCTCCGATTGAGGCGAAGAAGTCTTCCAGAACCCCGATCAGAATATTCAGATAAGACGGAAAATAAGCGATGCCCGAAGGATCACAATCGCCGAACCGCAAGGGCCTTGTGGTGTGAAAAGCCATGATCCGCCCTTTAAACCGTTTTCAGCAATTCGCGGGCGATGATCAGTTTCTGAACCTCTGTTGCCCCTTCATAAATGCGCAGGCTACGGATTTCCCGATAGAGCTTTTCGGTAATCGCGCCGCTTTGCACACCGCGTCCGCCAAACATCTGTAAAGCGCGGTCAATAATCATTTGGGCAGATTCCGTCGCAGCCATTTTGGCCATTGCCGCCTGTTGCGTGGTTGGCAGTTTCTGCACATCGCGGCGCCATGCAGCGCGGTAGGTCAGCAGGGTTGCCGCCTCCAGTTCTGTCGCCATATCGCCAAGTGCGGCCTGTGTCAGTTGCAGATCGCTGAGTGTTGCGCCAAATATCTGCCGGTTACGCGCATGGTTCAAAGCCTCATCCAAGGCACGGCGGGCAAAGCCAAGGGCGGCGGCTGCCACTGAAGCACGGAAAATATCCAGCGTGCGCATGGCAATTTTAAATCCTTCGCCGCCTGCGCCTAAACGCCGTGAAGCGGGGATACGGCAATTCTCAAAACGGATTGTAGCGAGCGGATGCGGCGCAATCACTTCAAGCCGCTCGGCAATAGAAAAGCCCGGATCAGTGGCATAGACCACAAAGGCCGAGATGCCGCGTGTGCCTGCAGCCTCACCCGTGCGGGCAAAGACGGTGTAAACATCGGCGATGCCGCCATTAGAAATCCAGGTTTTCTCGCCGTTGAGAATATACTCATCGCCGTCCTGTGTCGCAGCGCATTGCATGGCGGCGACATCGGAACCGGCTTCTTTCTCCGACAGGGCAAAGGCCGAAAGCCATTCACCGGAAGAGATTTTTGGCAGAATATGCTGTTTTAATTCATCCGATCCGGCAAGGCCGATCGCGCCGGTGCCAAGCCCCTGCATGGCAAAGGCAAAATCCGCCAGCCCGTCATGCCATGCCAGTGTTTCGCGCGCCAGACAGACCGAGCGGGAGTCGATCTCGGTCTTGCCGCTGTTGCCGGTGACGCTATCAAGAAGTCCTGCTTGCCCAAGCAGTTTCACCAACTTGCGGCAGGCGGCATCTGTGTCGTGATGATCAATATTTTTCAAAACACCGGATGCGGCAAATTCATTGAGCTTTCGAGCAAAATCACGCTGTTGCTGCTCAAAAAACGGCAGTTCCAGATGTTCATGAACGGGGGCTTCGCGGCAAGCTGTATCTGACATGGTTCAGTTCCCTTCAAATTCAGGGCGGCGTTTGGCGGCAAAGGCTTCAAATGCGCGGCGGAAATCCTGTGTCGCCATGCAAATGGCCTGTGCCTGCGCTTCCGATTCAATCATTTCATCAATGCCCATCGCCCATTCCTGAGCCAGCATGGTTTTGGTAATGCCATGTGCAAAATAAGGGCCGTCAGCGAGGGTTTTGGCGAGCTTTTGCGCTTCCGCCAGAAGGTTCTCACCATCATGCAGATGGTTGTAGAAACCCCAGTCTTTGCCCTCGGTGGCAGACATGAAACGACCCGTATAAAGCAGCTCTGCTGCACGCCCCTGACCGATAATACGGGGCAGAATTCCGCAGGCGCCCATATCCGCACCGGCAAGACCGACACGGGTGAATAGGAATGCGGTTTTCGCCTCATGGGTGGCAAGGCGTAAATCGGAGGCCATTGCCAGAATGGCACCGGCACCGGCGCAAATACCGTCCACAGCCGCAATCACGGGCTGCGGGCATTTGCGCATGGCCTTTACCACATCGCCGGTCATGCGGGTGAAGGCCAGCAGTTCCGGCATCGGCATTTTCGTCAAAGGTTCGATGATCTCGAAGACATCACCGCCGGAAGAGAAATTACCGCCCGCTCCGGTGACAACCACGGCGCGAATATCCGATGCATAGGTCAAATCACGGAACAGATCGCGCAGCTCCGCATAGCTTTCAAATGTCAGCGGGTTTTTGCGGGCAGGGCGGTTGAGCGTGAGGGTGGCAACGCGCCCGTCTTCACTCACCTCCCACAGAAAATGCTGTGCCTGATAGTTTTTGAACGCTTTCAGATGACTGTTCATGCTGATGATTTGTTCGCTCATCCTGCCAATACCTCGCCACCGGCAATCGCAATTGCCTGTCCGTTGATGGAGGCGGCATCAGGAGATGCCAGCCATAAGACTGTGTGTGCCACTTCCTCCGGTTTAATCAGCCGGTTTTGCGGATTGGCTTTTACAAAATGCGCCAGCGCTTCTTCTTCAGAGCGGCCGGTTTTTTGCATGATCTGTGCAATGGCTTCACGGATAATCGGCGTATCGGTAAAACCCGGACAAACGGCATTGACGGTAATGCCCTTAGTTGCGAGCTCCAGCGCCAAAGCACGGGTGAGGCCGACAACACCATGTTTTGCAGCGCAATAGGCCGAGACATAGGCATAGCCGGTCAGCCCTGCGGTGGATGCAATATTGATGATACGCGCATTTGTGCCATAGTTTTTGAGATCGGGCAGCACAGCCTGCGTTACCTGAAAAACACCGGTCAGATCAACCGCAAGCACTTGCGACCATATCTCAAGACTGGTTTTTTCAAACGGCGCGGAAGGCGCTTCACCTGCATTGTTGACCAAAATACTCACCGGCCCGAAAGCCGATTGAGCCGCCTGCAACCCTGTGCTGATCGCTTGCGCATTCGTCACGTCAAAACCGCTGGCGACAAAACAGGTTTTGCGCCCCGCAGCCTGATCGAGCTCTGCGGCCAGTGCCGCCAGAGGCTCATGCCGTCTGCCGGACAAAGTGACATTGGCACCGGACATAGCAAAGTCACGGGCAATGGCCGCACCGATACCGCTGCCCGCGCCGGTGATTAAAACATGTCTGCCGTCGAATTTATTCTTGCTCATATCCGGTCTCATTCTGGTTATTTTTGTGCGGCAGCCGCGGCGGCTTCACGAGCCAGATTGGTTTCATACTGGGCTTTGCCTGAGTAATATTGCTTCGGCCAAGGCACGGAGGTCAGCCCGATTTTCGCTGCCTCATGCAGCACCCAAGCGGGGTCTGCCAGATGCGGGCGGGCCACGGCGCAAAGATCGGCACGCCCCGCGGAGATCACTGAATTGGCGTGATCGGCTTCCGATATCGCACCCACAGCAATTGTCGGGATGCCGACTTCATTGCGGATTTTGTCTGAAAACGGGGTCTGGAACAGACGGCCATAAACCGGTTTTTCATGTTTAACGACCTGACCGGACGAACAGTCGATGAGATCGGCACCGGCATCTTTAAACATCCGCGCAAAAATCGCTGCATCATCAGGCGTATTGCCACCTTCCGCCCAGTCATGACAGGAGAGGCGCACCGAAATCGGCTTATCCTGCGGCCAGACCGCGCGAATGGCTTTGAACACTTCCAGCGGAAAACGCGCACGGTTTGCGTGGCTGCCGCCATATTCATCTTCACGCTGATTGGTGAGCGGTGAGAGGAAACTGGAGAGCAGATAGCCATGCGCGGCATGAAGTTCCAGCCAGTCTGCGCCGGTACTTGCGGCAAGCTCGGTCGCGCGTACAAAATCAGCAATTACCCGATCCATATCTTCGCGCGTCATAGGCTTCGGCTTCTGGCTGTTGACCAGATAAGGCTCAGCCGAGGCCGAAATCAGCGGCCAGCCGCTCGCTTCATCAACCGGCTGGTCAATGCCTTCCCAAGCAGGTTTGGTGGCGCCTTTGCGCCCCGCATGACCCAGCTGAATAGCCACTTTGGCATCGCTGTTCTGATGCACAAAATCGACCAGACGTTTCCAGCCGTCGCGCTGCTCTTCGTTCCACAATCCCAGACAATTCGGAGTGATACGTGCATCAGGGGATACGCAGGTCATTTCAGCAAAGATCAGACCGGCACCGCCGAGCGCACGGGAACCGAGATGCACCATGTGAAAATCATTAATCAGCCCGTCCGTTGCCGAATACATCGCCATTGGCGACATGACGATACGGTTCGCCAAAGTCACACCGCGCAATTGATAGGGCGTGAACATCGGCGGCACATGGCGCTTGCCGCTGTTGCTCTCAACCGGCAGACCGGACTTTCTGGCAAACCAGTTTTCATAGCCCTGCAGCCAGTTTTTATCGCGCAGGCGCAGATTTTCATGGCTGATACGCTGTGAGCGCGTCAGCATGGAATACATGAATTGTTCCGGTTCAAAATGATCGGCATAGCGCTGACCAACCACCTCAAACCATTCCATCGCATTGCGCGCGGCATTCTGAATGCGCGCCACATCCACGCGGCGGATTTCCTCATAGGTTTCCAGCGCTGCGGGAATATGGCTCTTATCATGGCCGTGCAACTGGAACTGTCGGGTCAGCTCAATCGCATCATCAATTGCCAGTTTGGTGCCGGAGCCGATGGCAAAATGAGCGGTATGGGCGGCATCGCCCATCAGCACCACATGGGAATTACCGTTATAATGGCTCCACTTGCCGCAGATCAGCCGGTTGAAATTCAGCCATGCCGAACCGCGCAAATGCCGCGCATTGGTCATCAGCGGTGCGCCCTCAAGCACTTCCGAGAAAAGGTTCTCACAGAAAGAAATGGAATCCTGCTGTGACATCTCGTCAAGACCATGCGCCTGATAAGCTTCTTCCGTGGTCTCGATAATGAAAGTCGAGGTTTTGTCGTCGAACTTGTAAATATGCGCCTGAAACCAGCCATGATCCGTCTTGCGGAAATCAAAGGTGAAGGCGTCAAAGAGCTTATTGGTGCCAAGCCAGATATAACGGTTTGGCCGCACGATCATATCCGGCTCGAATATATCGGCATAACGGTGACGGATTTTGGAATTCAGCCCGTCAGAGGCGATAATCAGATCAGCATCGGGATATTGCGTATCTGCATCCACATCGGTTTCAAATATCAGCTCAACGCCCAGATCTTCGCAGCGTTTTTGCAGAATATTCAGCAGTTTTTTGCGGCCGATACCGACAAAACCATGACCGCTTGTGCGCTGGCGTGTGCCTTTGAACAGCACTTCAATATCGTCCCAATGATTGAACGCATCCTGAATTTCTGCCGCACTGGTTTCATCCCAGACCTTCATCGCTTCCATCGTCGCATCGGAAAACACAACGCCCCAGCCGAATGTGTCATAGGGTTTGTTGCGCTCGACCACGCGGATGTGATGCTCGGGATGGGTTTTCTTCATCAACAGGGCAAAATACAGTCCGGCCGGACCGCCACCGATACAAACGATACGCATGGTCAAATTCTCCCCTTGAATGCTCTGTTACCCGCTATGCGGCCGCAGTCATTTTTATGATGTGCAACGGCGGCAGGCACCAAAGCACAATTTATTTTATGCTTAAAACATATGGATGAAATGGTTTTGGTCAAGTGATAAATTTGCATGATGCGTTCAGCCTTGCTTACGCAGCATGAAACGCTGGATTTTGCCGGTAACGGTTTTCGGCAACGCATCGACAAAACGAACTGAGCGGGGATATTTATACGGTGCGATCAGCTTTTTAACGTGATCCTGCAAGGCTTTGACCGTTTCAGGAGAAGGCTGCACACCATTGCGAAGCACAATATGCGCCTCAACAATCTGGCCGCGTTCTTCATCACTCACGCCGATCACCGCGCATTCCTGCACATCCGCATGGGCGAGAAGGGCGGCCTCAACCTCAGGCCCCGCGATATTATACCCGGCAGAAATAATCATATCATCCGCACGGGCAGCGAAATGGAAATCGCCGTTCTCATCCTGAAAGAAACTGTCGCCGGTCAGGTTCCAGCCATCGCGGACATAGACTTTCTGACGCTCATCCGCGAGGTAACGGCAGCCGGTCGGGCCGCGCACCGCTAAGCGGCCGATTTCACCGCGCGGCACTTCCTGCATATTCTCATCAACGATTTTGGCCTGATAGCCGGTAACGGGTTTGCCTGTGCGGCCGGGACCGGAATCACCTAAACGGTTGCTGATAAAAATATGCAGCATCTCGGTCGCGCCGATCCCGTCCAGCATCGGCTTACCGGTTTTCTCCACCCATGCTTCATAAATCGGGGCGGGCAGGGTTTCACCTGCCGAAACCGCAATGCGCAAGGATGACAAGTCGGCACCTTCATTCATTGCCTGCAACATCACGCGATAGGCGGTGGGGGCAGTAAAGCTGATGGTCGCCTTATAGGTCTCAATCAGCTCGATCATCTTAGGCGGTGTTGCCTGTTCAAGCAGCGCTGCTGCTGCCCCGAAGCGCAGCGGGAAAATGGCCAGTCCGCCCAGACCAAAGGTGAAAGCGAGCGGTGGTGAGCCAACGAAAATATCGTCCGGCTGCACATTCAGCACTTCCTTGGCATAGGTATCGGCAATCAACAGCAGATCGCGGTGAAAATGCATGGTGGCCTTCGGCTCACCGGTAGTACCGGACGTAAAACCCAGCAGTGCCACATCATCGCGTCCGGTTCTTACCGCATCAAAACGCACCGGCTTGTTGAGCGCTGCATGGTCAAGTTCCGCATCATGATTGGCGGTGCCGTCAAAGCCGATCACTGTTTTAAGAAAAGGGCTCTTTGCCGCGCAAATCTGCAAATCTTCCAGCAGTCGCGTGTCACACAGCGCCAGCGAGATTTCTGCTTTATTGACGATTTTTGTCAGCTCATCAGGGCGCAGCATCGGCATGGAATTGACCACGACCGCACCGGCCTTGGTGGCGGCGAGCCAGCAGGCAACCATTGCCGGATTATTGGCAGAGCGGATCAGAATGCGATTGCCCGGCTGCACGCCGTAATCTTCAACCAGCACATGGGCAATGCGGTTGCTCCAGTCGGTGAGTTCCTTATAGGTGCGCCGCCGTCCGTTGCCAATCAGCGCAGTGTGATCGCCAAAGCCTTTGGCCACCATCGCATCGGAAAGTTCATAGCCGGCATTGAGCCATTCGGGATAGGTGATGTCGCCGGATGGCAATTCCGGCCAATCCTCAGCCGGTGGCAGGTTATTTCTGGTAAAATGGTCTGTATGCGCCGTTGGTCCAAGCATTTTTTGTTCCCCTGCGAGCTTTTGCCCGCGTCGTTATTTTTTAAAAAATGGCGGCAGATGATGTGGATTTTTCGTAACGGGTATCCTGATTTTTCGAATGGTCTGATGCCGGTTAAGCCAGATGGTCGTGCTCGTCCTGCAAGGCCAGCGCATGCTCGATTGTATCGATAACCGTGACCAGTTCTGCCGATTGTGCCGGTGACAGCACGCTGAAAATATCGCTGATCCAATGCTCATGGGCGGCGGCCATGGCTTCAAACTCTTCGCGTCCCTTCTGGGTGAGGCGCACCAGCATAGCGCGTTTGTCGCCCGCAACCGGAACCCGCAAAACGGAGCCGTCACTGACCAGCCGCTCCACAATGC
Organism: Pseudochrobactrum sp. sp1633; assembly: GCF_030376605.1. Lineage (GTDB taxonomy): Bacteria > Pseudomonadota > Alphaproteobacteria > Rhizobiales > Rhizobiaceae > Pseudochrobactrum. Next base: position 63,504 of record NZ_JARRAE010000012.1, read on the forward strand.
CGGTGACATTGCCGTTGGAAACCCGCAGAGCCGCAGACAATTCGGTCATTTTGAGGCCGCTTTCAAAGCGGTACAGCGCTGCCATCACGTCGAAGCGGGGCAGGGTCGTATCAAATTCCTGACGCAGCTTTTCGCGGATCACCGCTTCAACATGCTTTGTTGATTTGAGAAGCTTCAGCCATGTGCGCAGACTTTGCTTGGCTGAAGCCTGCCCGTCTGCCACTGTTTTCTGCTGATCTTGCGCAACTACCATCGTAACACTCCGTTGCCTCCTGCAAAGATTTGGTGTGATTGCAGGGCGACTGATTTCTTTTATGGTGTCACTTACAAAAATAATTTCAAGTATGAAATTTCATGCTTGAAATTATTTTTTATTTATGGAGATATTTGAAGGGTAGTCATGACGGAGGAGCGGGGAATGCAGATCAGAGCGGCAGAACCGGTTTTAAAAACCGCGCCCGCTGAACCGGATAGCCCAGCTATGAAAGACTGGGATCTGGCCTATTCGAATGTGCTGCATGTCACCGGTTCTGCGCAATTTCCTCCGCAATGGCAGCAAAAATCACAAGGTTTTCGGCAGCAAATGCAGGCGCAGAACCGGTTGATCGCCGATGTGCGCTATGGTTCGGACGAACGCAATGTGCTGGATATCGTGATGCCGCAGGGGCAGCCGCGTGGGCTGATGGTCTTTGTGCATGGCGGCTATTGGGTGCGCTTTGACAAGTCCTATTTCACTTATCTTGCTGCCGGTGCCGCAGCGCATGGTTTTGCCGTTGCAATCCCGTCCTATACACTTTGCCCGCAAGCGAAGATCAGCGAAATTACCGCTGAAATTGGTATGGCGATTGTGCAGGCCGCATCGATGGTCGCAGGCCCGATACATCTGACAGGGCATTCTGCGGGCGGACATCTGGTTGCGCGGATGGGAACGGTTACAACACCCCTGAGCCGAAGCCTGCAACAGCGTTTGCGAAAAATTGTACCGATCTCGGGGCTGAGTGACTTGCGGCCCTTGCTGAACCTGAAAATGAATGATGATTTCAGGCTTGATCTGGAACAGGCGCGCAAGGAAAGTCCGGCTTTGCTTGAGCCGCTGAACGGTATTGATGTGACGGCATGGGTCGGCGCGGCGGAATTGCCGGAATTTATCCGGCAAAATCAGGCACTGGCTAATTTGTGGAGCGGGTTCAACTGCCGTATTGATCAGGTGGAGGAACCTGAACGTCATCATATGAATGTCATTGACGGTCTGGCTGAAGCGGATCATCCGCTGACGCGCAGATTGCTCTGTCTGTAAGGCCTGAAGCACAGTTTTGTATCGGGAGAGACAAAAGCGGGCTTGTAAGTGATCGTATTTTATTATTGAACTGCATAATAACAATAATCACGAGGGAACACTGATGAAACGAATTACTCTTGGCTTATCAACAGCCTGCCTTGGTTTAGGTCTGGCCTTCTCAGGAACTGCGATGGCAGAGCCTTTGAAGATCGGCATGATCACAACGCTTTCCGGTGGCGGTGCCGGACTTGGTATTGATATCCGTGACGGCTTTCTGCTTGCGGTCAAACAGGCTGGCAATAAAGATGTCAGCGTTATCGTTGAAGATGATGCACAAAAGCCTGAACTGGCTGTGCAGATCGCCGATAAAATGGTGCAGAGCGATAAGGTCGATATTCTGACCGGTATTGTCTGGTCCAATCTGGCGATGGCCGTGGTGCCGGGCGTTGTGGCGCAGGATAAAATCTATGTTTCCACCAATGCGGGTCCTTCTGCGCTGGCGGGTGCCAAGTGCAATGCCAATTACTTCAATGCCGCCTATCAGAACGACAATCTGCATGAAGCTGTCGGCAACTATGCCAATACCGCAGGCTATAAAAACAGCTTTATTCTGGCGCCGAACTATCCGGCAGGCACCGATGCTCTGACTGGTTACAAGCGTTTTTATAAAGGCAAACTGGCCGGTGAAATTTACACCAAAGTCGGCCAGACCGATTATGCGGCCGAGATTGCACAGATCCGTGCTTCCGGTGCGGATTCGGTTTATTTCTTCCTGCCGGGCGGCATGGGCATTGCTTTCATGAAGCAGTATTCACAGTCGGGCATGACCATTCCGGTAACCGGCCCTGGCTTCTCCTTCGATCAGGATGTGCTCGGCGCGATCGGTGATGCGGCTGTGGGCGTGAAAAACTCCTCCCATTGGTCAAAAGATCTCGATAATGAGGCAAACAAAGCCTATGTCGAAGCCTTCAAAAAAGAATATGGCCGCCTGCCGTCGCTCTATGCAACACAGGGCTATGATGCAGCCAATCTGATCCTTTCGGCAGCCGCTAAGGCGAGCGTTAATGACAAAGAAGCTTTCCGCGCAGCGATGAAAGCGGCTGATTTCAAATCTGTTCGCGGCAAGTTCAAATTCGGCAATAATAACCATCCTATTCAGGATATTTATATGCGCGAAGTGATCAAGGAAGACGGCGTTCTGACCAATAAGATCGTGGCAACAAGCTTCACCGATCATCAGGACAACTATGCAAAAGACTGCAAGCTCTGATGCAACCGGATACGGCGACAGTGTGAACTGTCGCCGCTTTTCGCTCAGGCTGTCTTCAGCACCGGCCGGACTGTTGCCATAACAGTTCTTCGGGCGGCATAGACGACTTTTTTCAAAGATATTTTTATGAGAACCAATCAACAGATCGGACGCGGTTTTGTCTTCTGCACTTTTTATTGAGCAGTTACTCAACGGGCTGCAATTCGGCGTTATGCTGTTTTTGATGGCAGCCGGACTAACCCTTATTTTCGGGGTTATGGGTGTTATCAATCTTGCTCACGGCTCGCTGTTTATGGTGGGAGCATTTGCCTGCGCGGTGGTGGCCGCGGCGACCGGTTCGTTCTGGCTCGGCCTTGCTGCCAGTCTGATTGCAGCAGCAGCTGCCGGTGGGATCATAGAAATGGTGCTGATCCGCAGGCTCTATAATCGCAGTCATCTGGATCAGGTTCTGGCAACCTTTGCGCTGATCCTGATTTTTTCCGATGCAACACGCTGGATCTTTGGTTCATTCCCGCTTTATCTGGATATTCCGCCACTTTTGCAGGGGTCGGTTACGCTGCCCGGCGGTTCGCAATATCAGCTCTACCGGCTGGCTATCATTGGTGCCGGAATTATCGTTGCGGTCGGCTTGTATCTTCTGATCGCGAAAACCCGCCTTGGCATGCGCATCCGCGCCGGTGAGGCAGACCGTGAAATGATCGGCGCACTGGGCGTTGATATTGCCAAACTGAACACGATTGTTTTTGCGCTCGGTGCTGCCTTGGCAGGCCTTGCCGGTGCATTGATCGGCGCGCTGCAATCGGTGCAGGTGGGCATGGGCGAGCCGGTGCTGATTCTCGCTTTTGTGGTGATTGTTATCGGTGGTATCGGCTCTGTCAAAGGCGCGCTGGCGGGCGCTGTGCTGGTGGGTGTGGTGGATACGATGGGGCGCTTTTTGCTGCCCAAACTCTTTGCGATGTTTATGGAGCCGTCGCAGGCAGCAACAGCGGGAACCGCGCTGGCATCCATGCTGATTTACATCGTTATGGCGATCATTCTCACGGTGCGGCCACAGGGATTGTTTGCAGCCAATGGATAGTTTCAAAATATTTTCTTCATGCTGTGATGCGGTACTGGTTCCGGTGCTGGCAAGTAAGACATGTCAGGAGCAGGGGCAATGACACGCGAAACATTGATAAGTCTGGTTTTTGCGCTGGCGCTGCCAATCATTGCATTGATTGCCAATCAGCTGGGCGAGACATTTTATATCTCACTGGTCACGCGTATTGCCATTCTGGCACTGGCGGCCACGGGACTTAATCTGGTGCTTGGTCTTGGTGGCATGGTGTCTTTCGGGCATGCTGCCTTTTTCGGGATCGGCGGTTATGTGGCGGGCATTCTGGCCAGCCATGCTGCTGACGGAACAGCGGTGATGAACTGGCCGTTTGCGATTTCCGGCAGTGACCAGATGCTGGTTATCTGGCCTGCGGCGATGCTGGTGGCGGGTCTTATCGCCCTGCCGATTGGCATGATCAGCCTGCGCACCTCGGGCGTGTATTTCATTATGATTACACTGGCCTTCGCGCAGATGATTTATTATTTCACGATTTCCTGGCCTGCCTATGGCGGGGAAGACGGTCTGTCCCTTGCGCTGCGCAATAATTTCCCCGGTGTGAACACGCTCAAGCCTTTGAGCTTTTTCCTGATTGCTTATCTTGTTTTGATGGCAGCGCTGTTTGTTTTCTCGCGCATCCGCAATTCCCGTTTCGGTGCGGCGCTGGAAGGTGCACGGCAAAATGAATTGCGGCTGGCTTCTGTCGGCATCGGCCCGTTGCGCATCAGGCTGGTGGCCTTTGTTCTCTCGGCGATGATCACGGCGCTGGCCGGTGCCTTGTTTGTTGATCTCAATCGCTTCGTCAGCCCGTCCATGTTCTCATGGCATATGTCAGGTGAGCTGATTGTGCTGATCATTCTCGGTGGCACAGGGCGCCTGTTTGGCCCGTTGATCGGCGCAGTCCTCTATGTGCTGTTTGAATTTGCACTGGGCGGTATGGTTGAGCACTGGCAGTTGTTTTTCGGATTGATTTTGCTAGGGGCGGTCATGTTTGCCCGTGGCGGAATTATCGGTCTGGTTGCAGGGAAAATCCGATATGGCTGAGACAGTTCTGGACATTAAAAATCTATGTAAAAGCTTTGGCGGGCTGAAGGCGACCGATGATGTGAGCCTGAATTTACGCAAAGGTGAAATCCACGCTTTAATCGGGCCCAACGGTGCGGGAAAATCCACCCTTATCGGCCAGATTGCCGGTACGATTAAACATGACAGCGGCACAATCCGCTTTGACGGGCAGGATATAGGCTCGCTGGGCGTAACACAGCGCGCGCAATTAGGGCTGGGGCGGACTTTTCAGGTGTCATCGCTGATGCCCGAATTTTCTGCATTGCGTAATGTGATGCTGGCTTTGCAGGCGCGGCAGGGCTCAAGTTTCCGTTTCTGGAAACCGGTGATGCAGGATACGGCACTGAAGGATGAAGCAGCAGCTGTTCTGGAGCGGGTGCGGCTCGGGTCGCGGATGCATGTGCCGAGCGCCGAGCTTTCGCATGGCGAACGCCGCCAGCTGGAGATTGCCATTGCACTGGCACTGCGCTCCAAAGCATTGTTGCTTGATGAGCCTATGGCCGGAATGGGTCCTGAGGGCTCCAAGCAGCTGACGGTATTTCTCGACGCCCTGCGCCATGAAGTGCCGGTGCTGTTGGTTGAGCATGATATGGATGCGGTTTTTGCACTGGCAGACCGGATTTCCGTTCTGGTCTATGGCCGTGTTGTTGCCAACGGTACCGTGGCAGAAATCCGCAGCAATGCACTGGTGCGTGAAGCCTATCTCGGGGAGGCGGTTTGATGTTGCTGGAACTCAATCAGGTCGAAACATTTTACGGCGCTTCGCAGGCATTGTTCGGTATTGATCTGCATGTTGAAAAAGGCGAGGTCGTCGCGTTGATGGGGCGCAACGGCATGGGTAAAACCACGACCATTCGCTCCATCTTTGGCCTGACACCGCTGCGTCAGGGCAAAGTCAGTTTCATGGGGCGTAATATTTCTGCGATGCAGCCCTATCGCATTGCGCGGCTTGGGTTGGGGCTGGTGCCGGAAGGGCGGCGCTGTTTTCCCAATCTGACTGTTACGGAAAATCTGCTGGCCTCAGCGCGCAAAGGCGAGTGGACGATTGAAGCGGTGAATGAGCTGTTTCCCCGTCTGAAAGAGCGCAGCCAGCAACAGGCCAATACTTTGTCCGGCGGTGAGCAGCAGATGCTGGCGGTTGGCCGGGCGCTGATGACCAATCCTGAACTGATTGTGCTGGATGAGGCAACCGAAGGGCTTGCGCCGGTCATCCGGCTGGAAATCTGGAAGGCTGTGCGCGAACTGAAACGGCGTGGCCAGTCTATTCTGGTCGTCGACAAAACGCTGTCGGAACTGCTGCCGGTGGCAGATCGTTGCGTTGTGCTGGAGCGCGGGCGCACGGTCTGGGAGGGTAAATCCTCTGCCATGAGTGCAGATATTCAGGATCAGTATCTCGGCGTCTGAGCCGTCTTTCTCCCGCAGGGAATTTGCGGGAGAAATAGCGGGCGGTTAGTCCGCGGTCATTTCTCTGTGCAGTATGGCTGACCAGTCTTCCGCTTTAATCCAGTCGCAGAAGGCCGCGGTGGTTTTCATCCGCCGGTAGCCGCGCGGAACAACGAGATAAAAGCCCGGAATGTCTTTCTCTTTCATCGTGCTCAGGGCATCAGTGCCGAGCGGTGCAATCAGCCGTCCCTGACGCAGATCATCAATCGCATCAATTGCCGAAATCAAACCGATACCCATACCCGCCAATGTTGCGCGGCGCATGGTGGCAGCATCCTGAAACTGCACATCGCCTTTGGCTTCAACATCCTGCACATCAAGGTGTCGCAGCACTTTCTGCCACAGATTGGTGGCCAGAACCGGATGCAGCAAGGTCATGCTCGGCAGGTCTTCCGGCTTGCGCACACGATGCGCTAATGCCGGTGCGCAACAGAGAATTTTCGGATCGCGTACCAGCAATGTCTGGTCAAATTCCGCCCATTCGCCAAAGCCCCATTGCACGGAAACGTCAATATCATCGCGGGAGAAATCGGGAATTTCCACCATAGTGGTGAGCTGCAGAACCACACCGGGCATCGTCGTGCGGAACTGCTCCAGACGGTCCATCAGATAGCGGGTGGCAAAATAGGGGCTGGCATTTACATTGATGCGGTTGCGGTGTCCGGTCTTGGTAACGCGGCGCACACCTTCAGCAAATTCATCAAAACCGGCCTGCACAAAATGCGCGAGCAAAATGGCTTGCTCTGTGGGCTCGACCATGCGGGTTTTACGGTCAAACAACATGATCCCCAGCGTGTCTTCCAGCAATTTGATTTGCTGGCTGACAGCTTGCGGGCTGACAAATAATTCGTCTGCCGCCTTGCGAAAACTGCGATACCGCATCACCGCATGAAAAACACGCAAAGCATTGAGCGGAGGAAGGCGCGGCACCCTGTCATTCATAGTCTGCGACCATGATTGCAATGACCTGAGTTGTTTGCATCGACTGCCTGCGCTCCCTTATTGATCAATAAGGCTTACATCATATCACAGCCTTTTCAAGGAAAGGCTTGTTGGCAATCACGCGCTCATAGCCCACTTCCGAGAGATCGAGCGTGCGGAACGCATTATAGGTAATCAGCTCCGACACAGCACGCCCCGTTGCGGGGCCTTGCTGCAGGCCGTGACCGGAAAATCCGTTGGCGAAAATGAAATTGGTTACCTCAGGATGACGGCCGACAATCAGATTATGATCCAGCACATTGAAGTCATAATGCCCTGCCCATTGGTTGACCACTTTGATCGCTTCAAAAGCCGGAGAGCGTTCTGCCAATGCAGGCCAGATAATCTCTTCAAACTCCTCATAACGCGGCGTGAAATCATCCCAGTCTGCAACAGGATCTTCCACAGGCGAGCAGCCGGTGAGGAAGAAACGCCCTTCAGGACGGCAGAAGACACCGCCCGGATCAATCATCAGCGGTAGTCGTCCGCCATTGACCGTGGCGCTGCCTTCCGGCGTTTTAGCACAATCATAGACGAATAAGGTGCGTTTGCGAGGTTCAACCGGCACATCCAGCCCCGCCATCCGTGCTGTTAAGGCGGCGCTGGCGCCCGATGCATTGACGATGGTGCCTGCCGAGATGGTCTGGCCGGATTTCAGCTCCACACCAGTAATGCGGTTTTGTGCGCGGTGAAGTGCCACCACTTCATCATTGATATAATCGGCACCGAGTTCACGGGCTTTGTTTTTAAAGCCATACATCAGGCCGGTATTGTTGAACCAGCCTTCACCGGAGCGGCCATAGGAGGCCAGCAGAATATCATCCGTATTGAGATGCGGAAATGCGCGGCTCAGTGCCTCACGATCCCACAACACCACATCAGCACCACAGGCGATCTGCACTTCGTGATTTTCGCGCAAAGTTTGCATCTGAGCTTGCGTATTGGCGAGGAACAGATAGCCGCCTTCGTGAAATTGCAGATCAGGTTTGTCACCGGCAACCTGCATCACTTCCGCAAAATTGCGGATAAACTGCGTGCCGAAACGGCTGATTTCCACATTAACCGGATTGGAAAACTGGTTGCGGATTGACGAGGAAGACAGTGATGTGGCTGCGCGCACATAGGTCGGATCGCGTTCTACCACGAGGATTGAACCGTCAAAATCAGGGTTTTGTGACAGGAAATAAGCGACCGAGGAGCCGATAACCGCGCCGCCAATAATCACAACATCATAATGTTGTTTCATGATTTTGCCTCGTCATCAGGATGCCCGATATCGACAAACCAGCCACCGAGACAACGGGTGGCAGGGGCATCAGGATCAGCCCGTTTGGTGCGGCCTTCCACAGCTGCGCGGTAGCTTTCCGTATGATCCTGCGGCTGATAGCCAAGGTGACCTGCCTTGCTGTTATCGACCGGCGACACACGGTTATCAGACATGCCGAAACTGATAGTAAAGCCGACACGCGGTGCGGTGATGGCCGCGGAGACCAGACGCACACAATCATCAAAAGACAACCACGACCACAACATGCGGCGGTCCGCCGGTTCCGGAAAAGACGAGAAAATGCGCAGGGCAACTGTTTCGATACCGAATTTATCCCAGTAGAGCCGTCCCAGATCTTCGACAAAACATTTGGACAGCCCGTAGAGACTATCAGGACGATGCGGGGCATCAGTGTTGATATGGGTTTCTAGTTCGTGATAGCCGATAGCATGGACTGAAGAGGCATAAATCACGCGTTTGACGCCGTTTTTGCGGGCGGCTTCATAAATATTATAGCTGCCCTGAATATTCGAGCGCAAAACTTTGTCCCATGTCGTCTCCAGCGGTTCACCGCCGAAATGCAGGATAACATCAACGCCCTCTGCCAGCTTCATGATTGCATCGGCATCATCCAGATCGCAGATCACGGCCTCTTCATTGGGCTGCAGATCGGATATAGCAACGCGGTCGCTGAGGCGTAATTTGCGCGCCAGCGGTGCCAGACCGCGCCGCAGTTCTGTGCCGAGCCTTCCGGCAGCGCCGGTAATCAGGATTGTATCAAAGTCCATGTTTTTGTACCTTTGAAGATGTGTGAGAACGGGCTGCCGGATGAGATGCTACACAGGTCATTATTTACCCTCCGTGACATAGCCCTGAAGTCTGTCCTGCTCTTTTGCCTGTGCGCAGCGCTGTGCCGGATTGCCATATCCGCCGCCACCGGGCAGGTTCAGCACCAGCCTTTTGCCCGCAGGTACATGCTGCCAGCCTTTAGAGCGCATTGTCGTGCCGTCGTCGAGCTTAACCGTGCCTGCTGTTCCGTTTTTACCGCCATTGCGGCCGCGCGGCGCCTGCGTAACGCGGTCAAACATCGCCGAGAAATCAAACTCATGATTATCCGCTGCACCGATTTCGATGACCTGTCCCAGACCACCGCGGAACTCACCATCCCCACCGGAATCCGGCCGCAATTCCTTACGCCAGATAATCACAGGACCGGTATGTTCGGTGGCTTCAATCGGCATCGTGTGCACGCCGGACGGGAAGGCCGTGGCTGATAATCCGTCGAGGGCAGGGCGCGCACCCATACCTCCGGAATTGAACATCAGCACTTCGGCATTGCGTCCGCTTTGCCCGTTCACAGGGCGCACGGAAATATGGATGTTCCACAAAGCGCCTGCCCCTTCAGCCATAATCTGACCCGGCAAAGCCTGTGCCAGCGCACCGAATACCAGATCGGGCACCATATGACCGATAACGTGGCGCAGACTAACCGGAGCCGGACGTTGCGCATTGAGAATATTGGTCTCGGATGACACGGTGAAGAAAGCCAGCGAGGCGGCATTGTTCGGAATTTCCGGTGCCAGCACGCATTTCAGCGCATAGGATGCATAGGCCTTGGTATAGATGATCGGAACATTGATGCCCCAGCGGCTCATCGGATCGCTGCCGGTGAAATCAACATTCACCAGACCGTCTTTCATATCCACTACGGCTGCGAGGCGGATCGGCGCATCATAGCCGTCAGTCATCAGTTCGCTTGACCATGAGCCTTCCGGAAACTGCGCATGACGTTCGCGCATGGCATTGGTGGTGCGCGAGAAGATGAACTCCGACAGATTGTCGAGCGATGTCAGGCCGATCTCACGCATCATATCAACAAGACGGCGATGACCAACCTCGTTACAGGCTGAGAGTGAGTAGAAATCGCCGACGACCTGATGTGGCTCACGCACATTGGCACGCAGAATGCGGATCAGGTCTTTATTGACCACACCGCGTTCGGCAAATTTCATGATCGGAATCTGAATACCTTCTTCATAGACGGATTTACCATCTGCGCCGAAGCCACGGCCGCCGACATCGACCACATGGGCGGTACAGGCGAAGAATGCGACCAGTTCGCCATTGAGGAAGGACGGCGAAACCATTGTGATATCATGGAGATGGCCGGTACCTTTCCACGGATCATTGGTGACATAGGTATCACCCTCGAACATCTCTTCGCGGGGAATTTCCTTGATAAATTCCAGTACCGCTTCGGCCATAGTATTCACATGGCCCGGTGTGCCGGTCACGGCCTGCGCCAGCATTTGCCCCTGCGGATCAAAGACACCGGCAGAAAGATCACCCGCCTCACGCACTGAGGTAGAAAAGGCGGTGCGCAGCAAAGTCAGCGCCTGTTCTTCCACCACGGAAATCAGGCGGTTCCACATGACCTGCATGCGGATTTCATCCAGTTCGCTCATGCGGATTTTCCTTTTTTCACCAGCAGAATTGTGCCGTCATGCTGTATAACCGCATCAAAAGGTGCGGTCACAATGGTGGAGGTTTCGCGCTCGGTAATGATCGCAGGGCCGGTTATGCGGTCGCCCGCTTGCAATGCTGCGCGGTCAAAAATACCGGTCGACAGCATCGCGCCGTTGCTTGGATCAAACACATCGCGTTGCTGCGATGGTGCAATCACACGCTCGCCATAGCTGACAGTGCCGCTTTGGGTGAAGTTCTGTTTGACTTCTACTTTCACCGACCATGTTACGATTTCAATCTCCGCACCTTCAATCGGGCGACCAAAGAAACGGGCATAATTTTCAATAAAGCGGTCGCGGAGGGTCGCCAGTGCCTGATCATTAAACGGTGGCTGCAGTGCAGTAACCGGAATTTCCCAGCCCTGACCCGCATAGCGCATGAAAGCGGTGACTTCACGCTCCAGCGGTGCATCAGTGCCGCTGCGCACAAAGCTTTCCGCGGCTGCACTGAGTTCTGCCAGCGTGGCATTGACTGCATCAAGATTGATGCCGGATAATTTGGCTAGATGTGAAACCAGAGCCTCATAGCCGAACGGTGCTTTGAGGAAGCCGATAGCGGAACCGACTCCTGCGCCCTGCGGGATCAGGCATTGCTCAACGCCGAGCTTTTCACACAGGCGCGCGGCATGCAAAGGTGCGGCACCGCCAAAGGCGATCATAATATTATCGGAGATGTTTTTGCCGTTCTCCACCGCATGAACGCGGGCGGCATTGGCCATATTCTCATCGACCACTTCACAAATGCCGAAAGCAGCGGAAAGCGGTTTGAGATTGAGCTTGGAGCCGACTTCTTTGTCGATGGCACTTTCGGCATTCTGCACCGACAGCTTAATCGCGCCACCGGCGAAATTATCGGCATCGAGCTTGCCCAGCATCAGATCGGCATCGGTGATCGCAGGACGCTCACCGCCACGCTGATAGCAGGCAGGGCCGGGTTCAGAAGCCGCACTTTCAGGACCGGTCTGGATGCGTCCCATCGAGTCCACCCAAGCGATAGATCCGCCGCCTGCACCGATTTCGATCATCTCGATCACCGGAATGGAGATCGGCATGCCGGAACCTTTGCTGAAGCGATAGGTACGGGCAACTTCAAAGGTACGCGCGGTTTTCGGGACGAAATTTTCGATCAGACAAATCTTGGCTGTGGTGCCGCCCATATCATAGGAAACAACATTCTCAAGACCAAAGCGGCGGGCAATAGCGGCAGCAAAGATCGCGCCGCCCGCAGGGCCGGATTCCACCAGACGGACTGGGAATTCAGACGCTGTATCAACGGAAATCAGGCTGCCGCCGGAGTGGATCATGAAAACAGGGCAGTTTGCGCCCATTTCTTTGAGACGCACTTGCAGACGTGCCAGATAATCCGCCATTTGCGGGCGCACATAGGCATTGGCGCAGACGGTGTTGAAGCGTTCGAATTCACGCATTTGCGGCGAGACTTCTGCCGAAATAGAAATGGGGATTGAGAGCTTGCGCTGCAAAATAGCACGGGCACGGCGTTCATGCTCCGGATTCATATAGGAGTGAATAAAGCCGATGGCCACCGCACCGAAACCACCTTCTGAAATCGCATCGGCGATTTCTTCCAGCTTTGCCTCATCCAGCGGCTGCAATTCCTGCCCCTGCGCATTCATGCGGCCTTTCACGGTGAAGCGATGTTCACGCACAACCAGAGGCGAGGGCAATTTCAGATTGAGATCATATTGCTCGAAACGGTTTTCACTGCGCATTTCGATCACATCACGATAGCCTTCGGTGGTCACAAAAGCTGTCTTGGCACCGCGCCGCTCAATCAGCGCATTGGTGGCCAGTGTGGTGCCGTGAATAACAATATCGAGCTCGGCAGGGCTGATGCCAGCCTGTTCCGTGACAATATGGATGCCGTCGAGAATGGCCTGCTCCGGTGCGGTATAATTGGTCAGCACTTTGGTGGAATAGAGTGTACCGCGCATATCCAGTGCAATATCGGTGAATGTGCCGCCGATATCTGCACCAAGCCGGATGTCGTTTCGGGATGTCATGCCATTTCCTTCGCTGTGTCCGGCGCATCTCCGGCTTATCTCTGGCGGGGTGCATGCTTGCGGCGGAATTATCAGAGCAAGCATTGCGGCTGCCGGATATAAATGCATGTTGGCGCGTCATCAGAAATCAAGAAAAGACACTAAATGACAAGATTTACTTGTTAGTCGCTTGGGCGTGGCCAGCTGGTTCTGTCATGCCTCTGACATGAGCGCGTCTTATGAGCCTGAAACGCTGGGCATGGCTGCTAAACCATGCAAAACCCTGTAGGGTTTGAAGGCAATGTCTTGGTTGGGGAAGCATGAACGCAAGCGATAAATCCGGCACTGGCACAGAAACGGCAAGAGGGTCCTGCGGCGAAGTTTTCCTTGCTTTTCTCAAGCTCGGTCTCACCTCATTCGGGGGGCCGATCGCCCATCTCGGCTATTACAGAGATGAGCTGGTGGTGCGGCGGAAATGGATTGATGAGGCCGGTTATGCCGATCTTGTTGCGCTCTGCCAGTTTTTGCCGGGGCCGGCATCCAGTCAGGTTGCCTTTGCGCTGGGTGTGTTGCGGGGCAATGGCTTGCTTGGTGGTCTGGCGGCATCCCTCGCTTTTACACTGCCTTCAGCTCTCGTGCTTGTGGCGCTGGGGCTGAGTGCCACGGCATTGACAGGACCCTATGCGGAAGGCTTGCTGCACGGGCTGAAACTGGTTGCAGTGGCTATTGTTGCGCAGGCTGTCTGGGGCATGGCAAAGAGCCTCACGCCGGATAAGCCCCGCGCGGCGATTGCGCTGATGGCTGTTGGTGTTGTGGTGTTTGCCACTGGTGCATCCGGCCAGATTGCTGCAATCGGCGGCGGTGCCATCATCGGGTTGTGGCTCTGCCGCAGCAACGGCGCGCCCGTGACCGGTCATCTGAATTTTCCGGTTTCACGCAGAGGCGGCATGATTGCCCTGTTTATTTTTGCCGCTTTGTTTGTGATCCTGCCGGTGCTGGCCGCAACAACCGGCGCCCAGTCTGTGGCAGTGTTTGATGCCTTTTACCGTGCGGGTGCCCTTGTATTCGGGGGCGGGCATGTGGTTCTGCCCCTGTTGCAGGCTGAAGTTGTGACACCGGAATGGGTGAGCCGCGAGGCTTTTCTTGCCGGCTACGGTCTGGCGCAGGCAGTTCCGGGGCCGCTTTTTACTTTTGCAGCCTATCTCGGTGCGGTGATGCAGCCGGAGCCGAATGGTCTGAGCGGAGCCATAATCGCGCTGACGGGCATATTCCTGCCCGGCTTGTTGCTGGTCTATGGCATGCTGCCCTTCTGGGACAGGCTGCGTCTGCGACCGGCGGCGCAAGCGGCCATGCGCGGAGCAAATGCTGCAGTTGTCGGTATTCTTGGCGCGGCGCTTTATGATCCGGTCTGGACAGGCGCTGTCTTCTCATCACGGGACTTTGCGCTGGCGCTGGCCGGTTTTCTGCTGCTCACCCTTTGGAAAGTACAGCCGTGGATTGTTGTTGCCTTGCTTGCGCTGATCAGTATGGGACTGGCTGCTTTCTGAGACATGCAGCACGCGTGTCGCATGGGCGCAATTTTATTTAACAAAAAAGCCTCACATCCGAAGTGCCGGATATCAGGCTTTTATATCGTTATAAGCTGTGCAGCTGGACTACCACTTCATTTTGAATCCGACAGTACCTTTGACAATATAGCTGTCTGCAAAATGATTGAGTGATGTATTGACCGAACCTTCGCCATAAACAGCATAGGCATTGTCGCCCCATGCATAGGTACCACCGGCACCAAGACCTGCCCATGTTCTGTCTTCATCATTGGCCAGTTTCACGTCCGCAACATTGATTTTGCTGCTGCCGGAGAGCTCCTGATAAAGATTGGCAATGCCGTAAAGCTGAGTGTTAACCGTGCGTCCGTCATCACCCTTCCAGTCGCTGCGATAATTGGCAGCAAGGCCGAGACGCGCTGTCAGGCTGTCGCCGTCATTCTTATCGACTTGTGTGCCATAGCTGTCGCTGAAGCTGTTGAAATCGAGCGAAGACCACATCAGCTGTGCCTGTGGTGTCAGCGACCAGTTGTCATTGACGGCAAAGTTCTGTCCGGATTCAATGCTCAACGCATAGCCGAAGGCATTGTGACCGTTGGTAAGGCTGTTCGCATTGTCAATTTTCAGATCACTGTCATACCAGTTGGCCTGTGCCTGACCGTCAACGTAGAAACCGTTGCTGCCATACCATGTGAGCGTGCTGCCCAGACCCCAGCTCTGTGTTTTGATCGTACCGTCACCGGCAAAAGCTGAGACATTGCTCTGCGCATTGCCATATTGACCGGTGATGCCGCCGATCAGCCTGCCATTGTCATTTTCATAGAACTGGCCATCAGCGCCGCTTTGCATAACATATGTATTGATATCCTGTTGCAGGCGGCCGGATGAGCTATTGTTGCGAAGATCGCTATGGGCGCCTTCAATGCGACCCCAGATAGCGCGGTTTTCACCGCTGCTTTGGCCCGCGGTTGAAGCAGGTGTGCCATCCTGATAGCGCTCGCCGACACGCTGCTGCAAAGTAGGCAGCTTGTTCAGCGATTGCAAAGTGCTCATATAGCCCTGATAAACCGGCACGGCTGCACTGTAGCGCGGGGTGGTTTCATTGCCATCACCATTACCATTGCCGCCATCGACAGGGTCGGTTTTGTAAACTTCGCTGACCAGATACCAGTCGCCATCGGCGGGGTCGGATTTGGCATTTTTGAGCAGTTCATAGGCATAGGCGCCACCAATGACGACCTTCTTGCCGTCTTTGGAGGTATAATCGCTGACAAGCGAGAAAGTACCGTCGGACTGGCCGCCGACTTCAATAATCTTGATGCCGTTGACTGTCTGCCCGCCAAGACCGTTACGGTTCAATACTTTCACATCAGTATCACCGGAACTGTTGCCGGTAATGACCAGCTTGTCGGTCGCCGATGTATCATCGCCAAGCACGGTTTCGATCTCGAGCACGCCGCCTTTGCCGGTATAATCACCGTCGATTGTCAATGTGCCGAGGGATGCATTGCCAGCTGCAATCACACCGCCTTTGGACAGAACGGTATCACCGATTGTGCCGATACCCTGCAAGCGCCCGCCGGAAACATCCATCGTGCCGCCGAGACGATGATCAACCTCAAGAATGCCGGATTGAACGAGTGTCTGACCGGTGAAACCTGTCTGATCTGTTGTCAGTGTGGTTTTGCCGGAGCCGATCTGGCTGAGCGTGCCTTTGCCTTCCAGCGCCGTGCCGAAGTCATAGTTGTTTTCAATGTGATTGAAATTGAGTGCGCCATTACCGGCGCCGAACTTGATGCTGCCAGCTTCAATTGTACCTGCACGCGTTGCCGCCTGACCTGTAGCGCCACCGATATTGATGACACCTTCGCTGTCTGCAGTTGTGGCAATATCAATGGTACCGGCGCCGCCAGCAGCAATGACAGCGCCACCATTATTGATGGTGAGTGTGCCTTTTTTGACGACGTTGCCGGTGCCGCCGCCAAGAACAAAACCATTGACCCGATTGTCTGTTGTAATCAACTGCGAACCGACACCTGAAACCATGACATCAGCAACAGCGTCTTCTGTAATACGTGTGTCAAAAAAGCCCGCACGCATGCTGCCTGCCTGCACGACACCGCCATTGAGAATATTCAGGGAGCCGCGAAGCAAAATGAACGGGTAGGTAACATCCCAGCGCGAGCCGGCATCGGATACAAAAATGTCGGCAGAGCCTCCGCGATCAAATTGTCCTTTACCGTCAGCGGAATCATATGGAGCTATAACGCCAATCTGTGCGGCGCTACCTAAAATTTGTCCGCCGTTGCGTATATTTATTACGGCATTGCCTTGATTGACACGTACAGGGCCTTCTAACAGGCTATGGATTATAAGCGAGCGCAGATCGCAGCGTTGCAGGCTAAAGCAGCAGGGGAAGGCAAGGCTACTGAGTATGACTTGAATCCTATCTGGGGGCAGGACGAAAAAGGCAATTCGGTCTTAGGTGTTCTCGGCAAAGATGGTTCATTTAAAAAAGTCGATACTGGCCAGTTTGATATTTCGTCCGGCACAGAACAGATCGACCTTGGCGACAGCTTTGCCATTAAAGACAAGCGTTCAGGTCAGATTATCGGTTCGGTTCCGAAAAACCTTGCAAATGCCGAGCGGGAAAAAGTTGTCGGCAAGGCTCAAGGCGAGGCTGTCGCTTCACTTCCTGCCGATTTGGCTAAGAGTGAGCAAACGGTAGGGCAGATTGATCAGTTGCTCTCCCACGATGGCTTATCTGCAATTGTGGGGCCTGCTGACCAATACCGTCCATCATGGACGATGGGATCAAGTGGCCGTGACGCGTTGGCGCGCCTCAAACAGCTTCAAGGCGGCGCATTTCTTCAGGCATTTGGGATGCTCAAAGGCGGCGGTCAAATTACTGAAATTGAAGGAGCGAAAGCAGAAGCTGCAATGGCGCGTATGGAGCGCTCGCTGAGTGAGGATGACTTTAAAACTGCTCTGAAGGATTTTCGAAGCGCAGTCTCAGATGGCATGCAAAAATTAAAACAGAAAGCTGGCGGTAACAACGCGCAATCAGGAAGTGCGCAATCTAAAAGACTTCGATTTGATCCACAGAGTGGAGGATTCAAATAATGGCAGAGTTGCGCGCATACAATCCCTCGTTGCGGGATAGGATTGCCCGCATGCTCCTTGGCGACGGAAAACCTTCGGAGACAAAACGGCGGGTAGTTCTTGGTGCGCTTGGCTCAACAGGCCTTGGTAATGACAGCCTATCAGTTTCTGACTTCACTCCGCTTGGCATGGTTCTTTCGGGTGATGAGGCTATTAGATCTGCCCAGAACGGGAACTATGGGGGGGCAGCTTTGAACGCTCTTGGAGCACTACCCGGGGGAGTGGTCACAGCCGGTGTTGCCAAGGGTGCGAAAGCGGTTGATAAAAGTGGTAAGTTTGCGTCACGTACATCAAAACTGTATGATGACATTCCTGATTTGCCTCAACGCCCTTTTGAAATGGATTATCCAAATGGCGCACAACACGACAACGGACGGCTCCTTACCGATATCGAAGGAAGACCTCTTACAGCGCCAAGAATTGCTGGACGCACAAGCCTCGGCGCAAGTGAAGTGGCGCTTACGCCTCGCGAGGTGCGATCCATCGGAGAGGAAATCACTGGGAGACCAGTACAGTTTAGAAATGGCGGAGTGGGAGAAGAGGACGGGCTTGCGAGTCTTCACTTCGATCAGTCGGGAACTCCGGTTGAAATTACTCTCCAAAGAGGGCTAACACAACAGCAGTACAATGAGGTTCTGCCGCATGAGGTGGGACATGCTATTGACCTTACGGCGGGGCGAATTCCGTTCAATGAACAGGAAGCCGCTGCCAATTATTCTCAATTATTGAGAGTAAAACATCCAGACGGGCGGATCGCTACTCCGCAAGATGTTGGTTATGAAGATTTTGAAGCTCCCTATGAGCTAAGTGCGGAAGCAATCCGCGCCTACATGTCAAATCCTAACTACTTCAAGACTGTTGCCCCCAAAACTGCGGCCAGTATCCGTGAATACGTAAACACTCACCCCAAACTCAAAAATATTATCCAATTCAACAGCGTTGCCGCAGCGGGCGGCGCTGGCGCATTGGCTATGAGCGGGACAGATCAGGCGGAGGCTGCAAGCATGGATACAGACATCATTGAAGTTGAATTGCCAGACGGTACAATTGCTGAATTTCCGGCAGGTACATCGCAGGATGTAATGCGGACTGCCCTGATGAAGCAATTTGGGCAGTCAAGCCAGATCACACCAGAGCAAGCCGATCCACGTGATAGCTTTTTGGGCAAAGTGGATTCAGTCATGCGCGGCGCTGCTGACACGCTTTCATTTGGGTTCTCTGATGAGATCGCCGCGGGTCTAGGCACTGGCTTTGGCTATCTAGGTGATTACGACCAAGAACTTGCCCGCCAGCGGGGTATTGACCAGTCAGATAGTGATGAGCGTTTCGGCTATCGTCTCGGTGGCCAGATTACCGGTGGTGTTACAGGTGGCGTGGGCTTGGCAAAATCCGGCGTGTCCCTCGGTGCGAATGCAATTAACGCAGGTAAAAGTCTCGGCAAGGTTGCTCTTGCATCGGGTGTAGAGGGTGCTACCCTTGGCGGCTTGCACGGCTTTGGCAGTGGCGAGGGTGTTGATGGGCGAGCATTAAATGGTTCAATCGGCTTGGCTGGTGGCGGCATTATAGGTGCAGCCGCACCTGCTGCAATCGCAGGCGTATCAGGGGTAGTTAAACCTTACCTTGCACAGGCAGGGGCAATGATAAATCCTGAGAAATACGCCGCCAAGGCTCTTGGTGACGGTGTTCGACGCTCTGGTAGCACTGCGGATAAAATAGCGGCCATGCTTACCGGCTCACAGGCTGATGACCAAGGCATGTTTACTGTGGCTGACGCTATGGGGCATTCTGGTCAGCGCATGCTCTCAACTGTTGCTCGTAATCCAAGCGAAATGCGCCAAACCGTTGTTGATACACTTACGCAGCGTCAAATGGGGCAGGGTGAAAGATTGTCTCAGTTCCTTGCTGATGGATTTGACGCAACTGATACAGCCGCGCAACGCGCAGCAAGTCTGACAGCTCAGCAGAAAGCCGCAGCAACAGTTAATTATGGAGCAGCCCGTGAAGCCGCGGGAACAGTTGATCCAACGTCAGCTATTCAGGCGGCAGATGATTTCTTGATGCCAGGGGCTTCACGCGTCATGAACCCGGGCAACAATATTGCGGATGACAGCATTGAATCCGCTGTGCGCCGCGCGCGGTCATACCTCACTGACGGCAACTCTATCCTAACCGACTTCAATGCCGCGTTGCGATCCAAACAGGAAATTGACGCGATGATTGAAGGGGCAAAACCAGCAGTTCAGTGCCAGTTAATCCCGATCCGTAATTCTCTCGATGAAGCTCTGGGCAATGCCTCTGAGCCATATGCGGCGGCTCGCAATACCTTCCGCCAGCAAAGCCAAGCAATTGATGCGGTTGAACAGGGAAAGAATGCAGCTTCAAGCCGGATGAGGGCGGGTGATACTATTCCTCAGTTCAACAAACTTGCGCCTGATGCCCAAGATGCATTCCGCGCTGGCTATGCTGACCCACTGATTACCAAGGTTGAATCTGCCTCTATGTCGCCAACCACTAACAAAGCACGGGCATTGGTAACGGAGAAAACGGGTCAGGAGTTTCCAGTATTCGCAGCGGCAGGCAAAGCCGATCAGTTAGGTGCACGTATTGCTCGTGAACAGCGCATGTTTGATACAGCTAATACCGCCTTGGGCGGGTCTAAGACTGCTGATAATTTGGCTGATGCGGCAGAGCTATCAAAACTCGACCCGAGTATTGTCTCAACACTTATGCGGGGTAGGCCATTCGCAGCGGCAGCGCAGGGTATTGGATCGCTATTGAATGCAGGCAGAGGGCAGCCGAAAGCTGTATCTGAGTTGATTGCCAAAGCTCTGTTAGAGACAGACCCAGAGGTTGCGCGGAAATTACTTGATACCGGTTCGCGTCAGCTCACAAAATCTGAAACTCATCGCGCTCTAGTGAATGCTATTACGGGCAATTTAGGAGCCGCTGGGGTCGCGAGGCTTGGTACGCCATGATTCAGGGACTTTGTTCCCTGTGATCTCAATCGCCCATGCCGTGAGCATAATGCCGGTGAAGCCACCAAGAGCAATCGGCCACCACTGAAATTCATTGAAGTATAGGTATCCTGCCCAAGCTAAACCGACGACAACAAACCCCTGCCAATAAGGGAATGATGAGCGGTCAATCTTTGGCTCATTTGGGTCGTGGTCTATTTGCATAAGCGTACTTTACTGGCACGGGCGGAAATGTCGAGACAAAATAAAACCCCGCCGAGCGGGGTTAGTTTCCCTCGATATTAGAGGGGCGTGGAGTTTTAGCGTTAAGCTGCGTTGGCTTTATCTCTTTGGTCATCATTCACCAAATGATACGGCTGGATGAGAACCTCTGCTGGAATGTGCCAGTCTCTGTTGAGCTTGAATGCCATATCCATAGTAAGCTGGCGCTTCTTGCTCAGAACTTCGGAAGCTCGAGAGCGTGATCCGATTACATCAGCAAGGGCAGTCTGCTTGTATCCGGCCATATTCATATGTGCCTGAATGGCTTCAATAGGGTCGGGTGTCGTAATAGGGTAGTGCTTATCCTCATATGCCTCAATGAGAGTAGCGAGGATATCGAAGCGATCACCATCAGGAGAGCCTACTTCTGGTTCATTCTCGAAGTATTTGGTAATTTCGACAATAGCCCAATCGTAGTCGGCTTCGGTTTTAATAGGACGAATATTTTCCATCACACCTTCTCCGGATTGATTTTGTCATACTCTTTATGTGTTCCGACAAACTTGATGAGAACACGGTGAAACTTGTAAGCCACATGCACAACGATACGGTACTTGTTGCCGCCGATGTCAAAAATAACGCGATTGTCACTAACAAAGTCTGCGGAGCCAAACATAGCCTTGATATCGTGTGGGCCAGACCATTCGGCCTTGCTTACCGCTAGATACCAAGCCGTCAAAGGTGCCTCAGCTTGATTGTGCTTAACCCAGAAATCTTTGAGTGCTTTTTTGGCTATGATCTGCATGGCCTTATATAGCGTATTCCCGAATTGGGAACAAGTGAAAAATTCCCAAAATGGGAAATAAATGCACATCCACAGTTTGAAAGTGTAAGTTAATGCACTTCATGGAATTATTGACAGCATAAAAGAAGGCGGCTCAGGCCGCCTTTTTCAATACTCAATCCTGAAAGGAATGGAAGATGAAGATACGTCTATTCTTTATTCATCTTATAGCTAAAGCGTTGGGCATCCTCATTCATATAGATGGGATGCCCTATGGATCAATCAGAAACGGCCATTTCGGTCCTTGAGCCAGTTAGTACAGGCCATGTGTCTATTAGCGCCCCATTCACCTGTGAGGCGCGTAACATACAGAGAGTCGTTTCCATCAATATATCTCATTAAATGGTCAAGAACTTCGCTAGCTGACTTTGTTGTCTCAATAAAAAACAATGATTTTAGCGCATGACAGTGCGTGTAACTTCTTATCTGTCTGAGCAATTCGGTATAATCCTTGCCCGGTGAGTTTAAGTCATAAGAGACGATGTAAACGGCCATTTTGATTCCCTCGCTTGTTAACGCTCCGATATTTAAATCTTAATGTAACCTCTCAAATAATACTTTGGGATTATATCTACATACACACAGCCTCGCTTTTGCGGGGCTTTTTTTATGGAGTAACCTATGCCCTACAGTTCAAACGGTAACTATGCTCTCCCTCCGGGCTACAAAGCTGAAACAGGGCAAAAAGTGCTGCCTACGCAACACAACCCTCCACTTGAAGACATAGCAAGTGCTCTAAGCTCCGTTCTCTTGCGGGACGGGCGGTCGCCTATGACTGGCAATCTTCCAATGGGTGGGAATAAGGTTACAGATATGGCTGTCGGCAAGGCATCAACAGATGCAGCGACGGTAGGGCAGCTTTCAGCCTCAGCGCCAATCGGCATTATCGTTGATTTTGCAGGAACAGCTGCGCCATCAGGCTGGCTATTATGTCATGGGCAGGAAATCTCGCGGGCTGAATTTGCTGCTTTATTCGCTGTCATTGGTACGGCTTATGGCGCAGGCAATGGCAGCACTACCTTTAACTTGCCTGACACACGCGGACGAGTAATTGCTGGCCTTGATAATATGGGTGGGACTGCATCTGGCAGGCTTACCAGTTTTTCTACCACCACTGTTGGCGGTAGTGGCGGCGCACAGACCCATGTTCTGACTATCGCGCAGATGCCTTCTCATGATCATGGCGGGTCAACTGGATGGGCTGGAGAGCACTCCCACCCTTTCACTATCTTTGGGCAGCGGTATTCCGATCAAGGTGGCTCAATACCGACGTTGGGTGGTGCTAATACCAGTCAAAGTTGGGCTGGAAACACGGCTGCGGCCGGAAATCACCCCCATACGATTAGCGGCCAAGGCGGTGGCGAGGCACACAACATTGTGCAGCCGACGATAGTTATGAACAAAATTATCCGCGCTCTTGCGGCTTAAGTAGGAGGTGTCATGGATAATTCTTGCATCAATTCAACTCTGGGCAGCTGCATCGATTTTGATATCACCTATGCAGACGAGAGCGGGACACCTGAAAACATTACTGACAGTACATTCGACGTTTATAAAGCGTCGAAGCCAGCTTTTTATGACGCCGTTATCTCGATTTCTGACCCGCTCACCGGTGCTGTCCATTTCCACTTATCGCCGGATAATTCAGCAAAGCTTTCATCTGGGAACATAAACTGGTTTCGGATACGGCGAACTATGCCTGATGGCTGTGCTCAAGTGTCTGAGCAAATATGGGTGAACATGGTATGAGCATCAACGTGCAGAACTCAACCAATCGCGTCATTATCACGCCACCAAAAGCCCCATACAGAATAATTATTTCAAGCAAAGGCACGCAGGGCGCGACAGGCGCCTTTTTTCGGGTCGTGGATACTGAAGCGGATCTAATTCCTTCGTTCGGGAATGACCGCGATACCGCCATTACCATTCTTGACGGGCACGAATATTTTAAGGCGAATGGAACTTGGTCTGCAACTGGCCGGACATTCTGGGGTACATTGCTACAGGATACATCAGCATATGCGATTGCAGCGGCTGCGAGTGCAGCATCTGCCGCAGCAAGTTCAGATGCAACCTCTGCCGATAGGCTCGCGACAGGTCAGGATAGAGTTGCTACAGCAGCATCGGCGGCCGCTTCGGAAGTATCTAACCAAGCCAGTGGGATTAGCGCTTTTAATGCCGCTTTATCTGAAAGTAACGCTGCCGGTTCGGCGGCATATGCCAACTCTTCGGCACTTCAGACCGCATCCGATCTCGCGGGTACAGGAGCAAATCTTACTGCTGCACTTATAGCAAAAGCTGCAGCAGAAGCGGCTGCGGTTCAGACTGGTCAGGATAAGGCCGCAACAGCGGCTGATCGTACTGCGGTTGCAGATGATAAAATTGCTACCGGTATCGACCGGACAGCAACCGCTGCTGATCGGGTTCAGACTGGACTTGATAAGAGCGCGGCGGCTGGCAGTGCATTGACTGCAAGTACAAAGGCCGGTGAGGCTG
This sequence comes from Pseudochrobactrum sp. sp1633, assembly GCF_030376605.1. GTDB lineage: Bacteria > Pseudomonadota > Alphaproteobacteria > Rhizobiales > Rhizobiaceae > Pseudochrobactrum. Next base: position 87,652 of record NZ_JARRAE010000012.1, read on the forward strand.
CTGCTGATCGCGTACAAACGGGATTGGACAGACTTGCGGCAGGCGCAAGCGCTACAGCAGCAGGCACTAAAGCTGGGGAAGCTGCGGCATCTGCGGTGCTTACTGCAGCAGATCGTGCTGCCACAGCCTCAGACAGGAATGCAGCGCAAGCTGCTATGGCCGGCTCAGAAGCCGCACGCGATGTTGCGTTGAGCACTTATGCAAATCTGGCTGGAGGTGCACCGGGGCAAATTCCCGTTAAGGCTAGCGGAGCCGATTTTGACTTTTCTTGGGGCAATCCCGCCGTTGGTGATATGCTGTCGTCCACATGGGCAGCTATAATTAATGCCAACACTGCAGCACGTCATGCGCATGGCAATAAAACGGTTCTCGATGCGACGACGGCCAGCTATTTGACGGCTGAAAAGACAAAGCTGGCCGGAATTGCTGCTGGCGCGACTGCCAATACAGGAACAGTGACAAGTGTCGGGGTTGCTGTGCCGACTGGCTTGTCTGCAACTGGTGCGATTACCACAAGCGGCACAATCACTATCTCATACGCTGCCGGTTATCTATGCTTCATTTGAAGCCGCATATCAGGAGGCGCGTAATCAGGGCAGTTTGAATGCAACTGGCTCTGCATCTGGTGCGGTCACTCGTAAGAAGGTCGGTGAACTTGAGGTTCAATACGCAGGCGCTCAAAGTGATGGAACGGCATCATTTCTGACACCGCTCATATCGACAGTCGACGGAATGCTCGCCCCATATCTTCGCGATAAACAAGCATCGAGAGTTTGGATCGGAGCAGTTGGGTGATTTATGACCGAGCAGGCAGATGGTTTGCCTCACCAGCCCCGCCAAGTTGAATCTGCTTTTGGCATAGCTGCGCAGTGATAATCATCGACAAATCTACCTGTAGCTTTATCACGGCAGCGCCATATCAGCTGGTTATACTGGTTGTAGAACTGATCCCAAGCTACACCGTAGGACGAAGTTTGCGGGTAATAGCCTCCAGCATAACCGCCGTTGTTGGCGACAACTGCACCTGCTGCGACTGCGCCAGCAGAAATGGCAATTCCAGTAGCTAGGTTATTGTCGGATTGAATAAGGCGCACACACTTTTCAGGGTTTGCACCCCGCTTAATAAGCAGGATAACTGCTTTATTTTTAGTTACTACGTCTTTGCTTTCGTAGACTATACGACAAAGACCTAGCGTGCCCTCTGCGCTTAAATCTTTATTCGCAGGAGATGTGCTCGTTGTGCATCCCGAAGCTAATACCGCTAAGCTCGACAATAATAATAATGATTTCATGATGCCCCCCTAGTAGTGAGTGCTTCTGCATTATCTTTGCGCGAAGTGTCCAGAGTTTAATTGATGAAAATATAAATAAATCAGGGGAAATTACTTAAATTCGCATGGGAGATATCGATTAATGGCAGTTCATTTCGTAGCGACCAGCCAAATCGCAAATAACTATACCGATTTAGATAAGTTCAAAGGCCACTGCGATGCTGCTGGGCATGATCTGACCGAACATAGCGACAGCGACATTGAATACGCCCTCCGCAGTGCTTCGAAATATTTAGACACAACATATGGCTCTCGCTTCATCGGTGAGGCTGCAACATTCGAACAACCCCTTGCATGGCCTCGCAAACGGGCAAAGTTTCAGGGGCGATTTTTCCCTAATAACGAAATCCCTGGCCAAGTTATCGTTGCGGCTTGTGAGGTTGCTTTCATGTCCCTTGCAGGCGTGAGCAACGATCAAGAACCATCAGTTATTGAAAACATCTTGTCCGGACTGATCCAGCCTGAGCAATTGGGGGCGGCAGTCTTTGGCTCTGTAGCACGGGTGTAGCATGACAGCCTTTGATTATGGGATGATGCGCGATACTGCGCTCGAGCTTCTTACGGAATTCGGATCAAAGGTAACGCTCACAAGAGTTGATGCAGGCGACCCGAACGACTGGCAATCATCGGGTGGCACTCAATCTGTTTACGAGGTCACGGTTGCCATACTGCCGGTCAGTGCAGGCAAGGCTGATAACTTCGACCTCAAGTTCGATACCAATTTTGTTATCCAGCAAGCGCGTTTTGGCTACATGGCCGTGCAGATGAAGAGAATCAGCGGCACCGGAGCAGATCGCATTCAGCCGCAGCCAACCGACATCATCAATGTGAATGGCGAAGAGCTTGTTGTGATCGGTTCGCGTGATCTCAATCCAGCCGGAACGCCGGTCTATTACTCATTCGCTGCTAAGGCATAATTTATGACATATCGGTTAACCGCAAAACAGCGCCGACAGCTTGAGGCGTTAACTGCGCGGTTTGAGCCGGTGGTGCGTGATGCCTTTCTCGCTGTGGCTGATCAGATCATTCGTGATGCTGACTTTACTAGACTTGTGCAGGCGATTGAGACAGGGAATGTCCGTGATGTTCTCCGGTCTATCGGTATTCAGCCCGGTTCGTTCAATGCGATAGGCGAGGCGATGGGCGAGGCTTACGCTGCATCCGGTGCTGCAGCAATGACAATGCTGCCGCTTGTTCGTGATGCGCGCGGCTTCAAAGTGAACTTCCAGTTCAATGCGCGCAATCTTCGTGCAGAACGCCGCCTGAGCAGCTACTTGAGCGGATTGATACAGGATTTCACCAAAGAAGCCGAGGCCGCTACACGGGCAACCTTGGCGGCAGGATTGAAGGCAGGACGTAACCCGCGACAGGTCGCGCAAGAATTGATCGGCGTTTATGATCCGGCACAGCGCAAGCGTATCGGTGGGGCGTTGGCACTCAATCGCAATCAGGCTGAATATGTCCAGCGGGCAAAAGCTGAACTTTCATCAGGCAACCCACAATCATTGGCGAATTACCTGACCAGAACGCGCCGCGATAAACGCTTTGACGGAACGGTCAGGAAGGCCATGAGTGGCGAGATTGAACTATCACAAGCCCAGATCAACAGACTGGCAACGCGATACTCTGAGCGGCTTCTGATCACGCGCGCAAATACCATAGGACAGACCGAAGTCATGGAGGCTTTGAACTCTGCCCGTATGGAAGCTGGTTATCAGGCGGCAGAACAAGCCGGAGTTGATCCTGATAAAGCGGAAAAAGTCTGGATTGCCACAACTGACAACCGAGTTCGCGAACAGCACCTGCACATGAATAACGCGTCAGTGTTGGGCATGGATACGCCTTTCACGCTGCCAGACGGTACGCAGATGCAATACCCGATGGATAGCAGCTTAGGGGCTGGCGCCAGTCAAACGATCAACTGCCGCTGTACATATTTTGTCAGGTTGAACTTCTTCGCAAGGAAAGATCGATGAGCTTTGCAGATCAGGTCGGCGGCTTCCACAAGGACGTGATGAAACTCATTCTCGCAGTGTTTCAGACCAGTGTGCAGTTTATGGCCGAGGACATTGTGAAGACTTCGCCGGTTGATACGGGTTTTCTCCGCAACAGCTTCAATATCACACTGAACAGCTTGCCGAACCTTGGCGATAACGGGGTTGGTATTGCTGGAATATCCGGCGCGGTTGCTGGCATCAAAATATCCGACACCGTTTATCTGAGTTTCACAGCCTCTTACGCCATGCGCCTTGAATATGGGTTTGAAGGCAAGGACAGCAAAGGCAGGCTTTACAATCAGTCTGGCCGGTTCTGGGTGCGTGGTGCCGCTCAAAACTGGAATAGCTATGTCGAGCAAGCCTTTAGAAAGGCCGGTGCCGTCTAATGATTTACAAAGACATTATGTCCGCACTCTACACGCGGCTGTCACTTCTCAACGCTGAAATTCCTATTGTCTACCAGCTTAAACGTTATTCGCCTTTAAACGGCGGCAGGGAGCCATTCATTCGGGTCAACCTGTATCGCAACAGGCCAGAACGCTTAACTATGGGTGAGGGCAATGTCAGCCTGTTTAAGGGCATTCTGCAATGCACAATCACTCACATTCCCACAAAAGACGAATGGATTAAGCCGGAGGGTGATTATCTCGCCCTTGGTGAAAAGCTGGTTGAGCATTTTCCTGCTGATCTCACGCTTTGGCATGGCGCGGCACAAGTCCGCATCAGCCAGATACCAGAATTAGGCACGATCTTTTCCGAGCCTTCACAAGTCACGCTGCCGGTTTCAATCTACTGGCAGGCTGGCGGATAATCAGTTTTCAATAATCACATCCATTCCAACTTATGAGGTCATGCAATGTCTCTTGCTCTAACGAATATGGGGCGTAAAACCTATGTCAGCGCCACCGCACACCCAGCCGAAATGGACTTGGACGCATTTGAAGCGGTAACAGACTGGACGGAAGTTCGATTTGTAACTGAAATCGGTGAGTCCGGCGTCAATACAAACATCGTGTCGCTTCCAGTGATGGACACTAAATTCACTGAAAAGGGCAAAGGTATTTCCGATGCCGGTGACGTGGCGATTACTGTACGCTTCGATCAGGCCGATCCGGGGCAGGCACTGCTACGTCAATTTGGCGCAACCAATATGACTTATGCCTTTAAGTTCGAGCTGGACAATAAAGCCACCCCCACAGGCAAAGGTAGCACTGAATATAATCGTGGGATTGTAACGGGGCCACTACGCTCAAACGGTGGAGTTGAGGATTTCGTGACCGAAACTTTCACGGGCGGCTTTACGCAGCAACCGTTCTGGGTTCCAGCAACTTAATATAGCGCCCTTCGGGGCGTTTTTTGTAACTAAATTCAGAAGGTAATTGCATGTCAATTTTTAATATTGTGAAGTATGATGAGGCCATTAAATATGAACTCGTTCACCCAGCATCTGGCGATGGTCTGGGTATAACATTTTCACTTGTTTCAAGCGCATCTGATCAAGCCAAGGCCATCTATCGCAAACAGATCAAACTCAATTACGCACTGCAGCGTAAGGGTAAGACAATTGATATTGATGAGGGCGAAGCACAGATCATTGAACGCTTATCAGCAAGCATTGTCGGTTGGGATTGGGCGGATCAGGAATTCCGTGAAGGCGAAGGCGCGCCGGAGTTCAACAAAAGCAATATTTCTGACGTTTTGACTGTTGATTGGATTTTTGACCAAATCAGCAAGCAGGTCAACGATATCCAAAATTTTACCAATCCCTAAAGGCTGATATTTGCGGCGCTGTTTTTCATCATGTCAAATATGATACCCCAGATCACAAAGGGGCAACACGGCGGGAACGCAACCAGCTGGCAGGGTGGGAAGATAATACACCAGAGATTAAGTGCCCACTTGAGGCGCTATATCTCTGGGAGTGGTTTTTTGAAATATCGAACACACGCCACGACTGCGAAAAGCGTCTGCATTTCTCCGAAATTGACGCTTGGTCACGCTTGTCTGGCAACAATCTAACGCCTTACGAGTTTGAGCTTATCACTGCGATGGATGCAAGGTTTGTCGAAGCGTTTCGGTCTGAAATGGCAGACAACCGCACAAGGCATGATGAACAGCAAAAGGCTATTGCCGATAGTCGGGGCAGGCGTTGAAGTTCCAGCGACTTAATGAAACCAGCCCCTGCTAAGTGCGGGGCTGCTTCCTTCGCTGCTAAGGCGATAGGGACCGGACGGGGAGGAGGCGAGGGGCAATTTTTATATTTGGTAAAAAATAATATTAATGACTCGCCTTTTGTACGAATCCTGCTTTGATGGCCAATATCGAGGTGGGGCAATTAATGAGAAAAGTATCACATTACCGTCGTGCAGTATGGTTGGTTGATAATGGGCCAACATTGGAAGCATTAATAAGAACTTATCTTAATCAAAGTCCTGATGTAGTATCGACGAAATTTGTATATGGAACGGATATTGATGTTCAGATCGCCGAACGCTCAATAAATGGTCGCGGTATTGGTATCTATTTTACACTTTATACAGAAGGACGACGAACTGCGACTGTTGAAAATGGCGGCTCTAGCGTTAATAGGCGGAATGCTCCTCGTGGGGAAGAGTTTCTTAAAACCGGTATTGTCATTATGATTGAGGGCAACAATGTAGCTTATATCGCGGATGGCCATACTAATGATGCTCAAATAACTAACTTATTCCATTGCGCTTTTAAGGCTCAGAATTTCCCTGATGAAACAACTCAGTTTGGGCTAATGCCCAAAATGAATGAAGATCAACTGCAGCGATTGATCCAACGCGGGGTGAAGTCTATAGATCTTGGCATTACCTCCTTCAATGCAACTATTGATCAAATTAATAATGCAGGTGGAAATAGCGATTGGCTTGAGCCATTTGCGGCGATGGGGGAGGCTTTAATAAATGCATTTGGTCGAGATCGTACCCCATTGGAAGCAGAAGCAGCATCTCACATTGAAGCGACTATTCATCTAGGTTATGATGGAAGAAGCAGGAATACATTGATACCTCAAGTGTTGGCTAATCTGGCACATGGCGTTGAAGAGCTAGGAAGCCAATTCAAGATCGTTACAACTGATGATGTTGTAATAACGCATGAAAAGCTTGTCATCCGCGCAGAGATAGATGTCGATGGAGATGAAGTTGCAATTGATGCACAAAGTGCCTTCACTCCTCTTCGAATGATAATGAGTACATGGAGACGGTCCGGGATTTTTGAGCAATGATGAATAGGCGAGGGATATACATAATACTGAGTGCGATCGCTGCTACTGCAGGTGTATATTATGCCCCGGACGTTCTTCAAAAATCTCCTGCTGCTCTAGAAGGGATTATTAGTGTTTTTTCAATCTTAGCGGGTGTTTTGGTTGCCGTTATGTCGATTATTGGCGATCCATCAATGCTTTTGACTGGAAATTGGCGCCTTGGTCATGAGCATGCAAAAGATATACAGAAAAGAATATCTAATTACTCAAATCTAATAGCGCTTTACATCATTATATTAATTGGTGTGCTTTTGCTGATGGTATTTAAAGACGCTAAGATTGTAGGAGTTATATGGGCATCGTATGCTGTACAATGGCTATCTACGTTTGGTTTGCTTCTATCAATTCCATTGCCATACAGTCTGATGAAGATTCAAAAAGATCGTATGGATGAAGAAATTAAACGGAGAAAACGATCTCCTAGTGATAATGATTGTTAGTTTTAATAATAACTTAGCCGTTATTTTTTAGTTATTAAAGGCGCCTCGGCGCCTTTTTCTTTGTCCCTCTTGCTGTCGGTGGGGTCTGTTATTTAATCAAGATTTACTTGGGTGGCTTCTTTGATGAGTAATATTGCTTTATCCAAATCAAATTCGCCGGCTGCTCCTGAGGTAGTAGAGGATATTATTCTAATAATATTGAGTAAATCTAAATCTAAATTACCGTCGCTGGCGGCTACTTGATCAAGTAGGTAGCGCATTAGTTTCATCTGAGAAAACGCGTATTCTGAGAATGCGAGGTGTTTTTTGGAATCTTCTAATGACTGCCCAAGCTCCGATTGAATATTAAAGCTAGTTTCTAATCGGTTCACAATCTCAGCAGTCATCGAGCGCCGGTTTGCAGACGCAGCTTCTTCGATCTTATTTTTCAGGTCTTCAGGTATCCGCAAGCGGAAATGTAAATCTTCTCTAGCCATGCCTCACATATGACACACATCGCACTTGACTTCTATGCCACACATATGACACACATATAGTGACGCACGGTGTGTCAAATAGGGAGATTAAATGTCAGAAGTTAGAATGACCGTAAGGCTGCCCAAAGAAGTGGCAGATTTTTTAGGAATGGAAGCGAAGGATAATTATACTTCACGCAATGCGGAAATAGTTCGATCCGTTAAGCAGCGGATGAGGGCCATAGAAAACGAAAAAGCCGGATCGCCTCTCACAGCATAATCCAGCTTTTTCTTGAAACCATCATACAAGGATTTCGGAATGAACAATATCAAATTCCCTGTCGTAATGGAAGGGGCTATCGGCTCCGAAACAATTCAGACCGTTAACGGACGTGATTTACACCGCTTCCTTGAAGTAGGCAAAGACTTCTCAACATGGATTAAAGACCGTGTGGCTCAATATGGTTTTTCGGAAAACACCGATTATGTAGTTTTCCCCGAAATTGGGGAGAACTCAAAAGGTGGCAGACCATCAAAGGAATACGCAGTTTCAATAGACATGGCGAAAGAGCTTGCCATGGTAGAGCGGAACGAAAAGGGCAAACAGGCTCGTCAGTATTTCATAGAATGTGAACGTCGAGCCAAAAATGCAGTTGATCCGGTTGCAGTTCTTAATAATCCGGCTGCTATGCGGGGTCTACTTCTTACGTACAGCGAGAAGGTTATCGAACTTGAAGGCCGCATTGAAGCGGATAAGCCGAAAACATCCTTCTTCGATGCCTACATTAATGCAGAAGGTCTTTATAATCTGCAAAATGCTGGCAGGGCGTTGAATGCTCGCCCTAATCTGTTCATTCGCTACCTGAAAGAAAAGTACATGTTTTATCAGGGTACAGCGTTGGTTCCTCGTGTGCAGTATATCCAAATGGGATTGTTCGAAGTCAAAAGCGAAATCGTAGAGGATAAGGTTCGTCCGCGTTCTTATATGACAGCGAAGGGGCTGGAATATTTCTCAAAGCGCCTTCCTGACCATATTCGAGTGGGGAAAGCAGCATGAACCGACGCGCTTTCCTCTCTGCTGTGCCTGCTGTGGCTCTGGCTACATCACCGGCGGCGTCTTTGCCAGCACCAATACCACCGAAAGAGCGCCTCAAACTCGCGATTGCTGAAATAGAAAGCGTATTTCGTGAGTTATATCCTGATCTTAAAGTTAGAAAACATCTGAGTGAAATCAGAGATATAGATCAGTATGATCCGAGCACCGTTCAGCTCGTTATTCGTGCAGCATAAAAGAAGGCGGCTCAGGCCGCCTTTTCTATTTAGAAACGAGGTTCGTTTCTTTTAATTTCAGTATTAGGTGAGGTGAGTTTAGCTAGATGGCCCTCAATTAGAACAAGCAAGGAAACAATCCCGCAGGTCACAGCTGCAATGATCACGCCTACAACTGTACCAATGATGATGCTTGTGGTTCCCCCAAAAGGCGATTTGTAGCCAAAGTATGCCCCAGTGGCGATTATCAAAAAGCCAATTGTGGCATTTAGTACTGATAAAGTTTCAGAAAAAATACGATTCAATTCATGCCCCCTGCAAAAGTTTCCGCGGTGACAATAGTCTTTGCTCATCAGTCAGGCAACAAGATAAGCCCAGCTTAGTTTGTAGAGTGCTGCCGGAGCTTGAAATATAAAAGAGAGCTACTTTATGGCTGAGGCAATTTTAAATATCCGAGTTAGCACTAATGGCGTGAGCGCAGCTAATTCTGAGTTGGAAAAACTCAATAGCAACGCAAGTAGCGCTGAAAGAAGCGTAAAATCGCTTTCTGGCGCGGCAACTCTGCTTACCGGTGCTCTTGGTGGAGTGCTTGCTGCTTTCTCTATTGGCGCTATTGGACGAATGGCGGACGAATGGTCTGACCTTAATTCCCGTGTAAACCTTGCGACAGGTAGCGTTGAAAAAGGTACGGCTGTAATGTCTCGCCTTCACCAAATGGCGAATGCTACCTATTCCAGCCTCAGAACTACGACCGAAGCATTTATTGCAAACTCTACGACGCTAAAGGCGCTTGGTAAATCGACCCAACAGCAGATTGATTACACTGAGGCGCTGAATAATGCGCTTGTTGTGTCCGGAGCGAAGGGGCAGGTAGCCGCCAGTGTGCAAGACGCTCTTGCGAAGGCTATGGCGCTTGGTGCGCTGAAAGGGGATCAACTTAATACGGTTATTGCCAGCGGTGGGCGAGTTGTGGAGTTGCTTGCTGAAAAGCTTGGAGTATCAACGCTTGAAGTGCGAAAGCTCGGCTCGGAAGGTAAAATCACAGGGGAAATAATTTATTCTGCACTCGTAGGGAATATGCAAAAGCTTCGAGAAGAAGCTGACAGTATGTCAGCTACTCTTGGCGATGCTTGGCAGCGGATGAGTAATAACGCTCTAGCCTTTGTTGGGACGCTCGATCAAATGTCGGGGTCATCTGGGTCGCTTGCACAAGTCCTTCTGACGCTGGCAGACAATATTGATAGGCTGATTGTCTACGGCGGGACTGCAGCATTTACATTTGGCACAGTATATGTTGGTGCAATGACGGCCTCTGCCATTGCCACAGGGGGATTGTCTGGAGCTTTATTAACTCTTCAAAGGGCTCTCTTGGCGACAGGTATTGGTGCGCTTGTCGTCATTCTTGGCGAATTAGTTTATCAACTTCTGCAAGCACGAAAAGCCTCAAACGATTGGGGAGAGGCATTTTCAAGGCTTGCCGGACGCCTGCTTGAGATTTGGGAGGGTCTTAAAACTGGATGGTCTGCTCTTGTTCAATATATGCAGAGCCTTTGGTATAAGCTAATGGCGAATGTCTACCAGTCTACTGATAAAATGATGACCGGATTAATGCGGTTGTTTGGCATCTCTGCGGCTGATGCTGAGGCCTTTGGTGCTCAATATGAACTTATGGGTGAAACGGCGGGTAAATATGCCCTGGATGGCTTTCAGAAGTCAGCAGAACAAATAAAAAATGCTCTTAGAGAATTTAAAAGCGAGATTGAGGAAGTCCCGCTTGGCGGTGACGGCGGCAAAGGTTTTGGCGGGTCTCTTGGGGCTGCTGGCGGCAAAGGTAAAGGCAGCGGCAAAGACGAAAAATCCCGCGCTGCCGAGAAAATTGGCCGTGAAATGGAACACCGGCTTGAGGCTTTAAAGCAAGCCTTTATGACCGAGGAAGAAACGGTTCTAGCTCAATACCAGAAAGACCTTGAAACCCTCGACTGGCACTTAGCCAACAAGAAGATCAGCGAACAAGAATATCTAGAATGGAAAGCCCGTGTCACTCGTGAGCATGAGCAAGAAATGCAGGCTATTCGCTATCAATCCTATGCGGACGCGCTGAGCGCTACAGGCGATCTCATGGGCGCTATGGCTCAGGTCGTCGGTGGCAATAACGAGAAAATGCTGAAAGCGCAGCGCATATTTGGCGCCGCATCTGCTTTGGTCAGTACCTATATCGGCGCGGCTAAGGCGCTGGAGCTTCCTTTCCCTGCAAACTTAGCGGCTATGGCATCCGTTCTCGCTAAGGGCATGGCGCTTGTTGGCGCAATCAAATCCGGCTCGAAGTCGTCAGCATCAGGCGGCGGAGGTGGTGGCACAACTCAAGCCGCTGCACCTCAGGAAAAGGCACCAATCCGGCAGATGGCGCGTATCGATGTTCATGGCGAGGTCTTCAACCGAGAACAGGTGATCGGGCTGATTGAAAAGATCAATGACGTTCAAAAAGACGGCCATGTCATTAGCTGGCAGGGCGCGTGAGGTGATTGATGTACAGGGCGACTGTGTAAGGGAGCGTTACACAAATATATGTGCGTCAGCTGGCGACATATTCGCCAGCAATCGGGCTGCTAGTCCTAGGTCCGTTATCAAGGCCGGTATTGATGATATCTAGCTGTATTTGAACTACTTCCTCCAATCCTATTTGAAGGGACTGATAATGATCGATAGTACCAAAACTAGACCAAGATGAGCGGTTGAAACCATATTCTAAGTGATTGTAATAAATCACTGTCTCACCGATGATTGCTATAACCCAGAAAGCGCTAGAGTCATTTATTGTCCACACCTCAGGCGCCCGCTTGATAACTTCCCAGAGATTGCGTTGTCTGAAGGACATACGGCTCCAGCCGTCATTAATCTCGTCCCAAAGCTTTTCTTCTGGAAATGAAATGATATCGCGGGTCATATTTCGGTCTCCAATATTCACATTTCTAGCAACTGAATCAAAGCATCATCAGGGGGTGAAGAAGCCCCAACCATCTGCTTGACCATTGTGTGATCGCGCTAAATTATCCAAGCTTTCTTCTATTTCTGTTATGGCTTCGCAAGTAGGTATTATCTCTTTCGAAGCTTTTACGTCCCACGTGTATATTTCAATGTCAATTTCATACATAGCAATGGCAAACCCCTGGGCATCAGCCGCTTGAGCGAAGTTTTCAGCGGATATTTTGTCTGGGAAAATATGGCAGAAATCGATAGCTCGTGGTGAAATAAGGTCTTTCCCCTCGGATGCGAACCTTTGCAGAACTGCTGCATTATCTTCAAATAATGACATTTACATCACCATGATTGCTTTGATTTTATGTGTATCAGGATTCCTAGGCATCTGTCAGCGGGCTTTAAACTGAGAATAAGTAGATGTACACGGCTGCTATTAAATGACGGCTAACTTAACGGCTCTCAATAAACAAAACCCATGCCGTTAGCTGCACGATAAGTGTGAGCCTACTACAAAGTACTGAAGTCGATTTCGTAATCATACGATGGCAAAGATTGCTTGCTTGAGGCTGATCTTGGGTAATCACATACCCAATATTTAATTATACTACTAGTCATGCGCTAGATGGAGAACTGCATAATGACCATCATTATTACGCAAAACATGGTTGTCACTTCGGCGCAGTCCGGCACAAGTGGCAAGCCGTGGTTTGCATGGCGTAACTATGTGACGCGTGGGAATGTGACTGCTCAGTTTGAGGATGCACTGCATCCGGCGAGCAATCTGGGCAATACCAACACAGCCTTGTCATGGCGCTCAACTTCTGCCGCTGAACAGACGGTTGACGTTGGGTTGGGTGGTAGCGCTCCGATTGATTACATCGCCATAGCTCGGCACAACCTAGGCAGTACCTTTTGTGAGATCAGCGTTGAGGCTCTTATCTCAGGGGATGAAAGCGACGGCTATATTGAGCTTATCGCAGGGCAGTTTCTTGGCACCGATGAGCCGGTGATTATCCGGTTTGGTGAGATATACCCGACACGGATCAGGGTTCATCTAAAGCCACAGAATGCCCCGCCACAGGTCGCAATTCTCTATGTCGGCAAACTGACTGTTATGCAGCGCGGGATGGCTCAAGAGGTTGTTCCTCTCCATTTCGCCTATGAAACGGAAGTTGCTACGGGTCGTGCAGAGAGCGGCGACTTCCTTGGCCGCATCATCACAGATCAATCGAAGAACGTGTCCTACACCTTTGAAATGGTTGATTACAGCTGGTTCAAGCGTGAATTTGGTGAGTTTGCAAAAACATCACTAACTCAGCCGTTTTTCTTCTCATGGCTTCCGAAACTTTACCCTGATGAGGTCGGCTTTGGCTGGCTCAATACGGACATTAACCCGAACGCTTCCCATTTTACGGGCGGTATTCAGGTCAGTTTCACACTGGATATTTCTACAATCGCGTAAGGTTCAACATGCAGCGGCTAGAATTCATTGAGATTGATATTGAATATTGCAGTCTCAATTATGGAGTGCTGCCTTGTGGTGCGAAAGGCTCCAGCCCATGCTTCAACACCAAATCAACCTGTCAGGCACGGACAAGCTTTAAGGCGCAGTCTGTCACGTTGCGGTTTGCTGTTGGGGCTTCATATCTTCACGCGGCCGGCGTTGAGATAACCGCACCATGCGTTGAGGATATCTCATATTCTGCCGGTGAGGTGTCGATTGGTGAAAACCTTGGCCGCAGAGCAAGCCTGTCAGTCACAATGTCGGATTTCCTGTGGTCTGATACAGGGCTTGGTTTTGATAAATATCACGCGCAACGCGAATACGACCCGTATAGCCAAGGCACTTTCTGGGGCAAGTTCTCAGCTCGGCAGCGATATTTGCGCGGGCGGCCTATGCGCTGGATACAAGGGCAGGTCGGGCAGCCATTTGACGCGATGGAAGTCCGGCACTTCATCGTCGATAACTTCAATGGTCCGACACTGGACGGGCGTTTCAGTATTACAGGCAAAGACATTCTAAAGCTCGCGGATGATGATCGGGTGAAGGTGCCGATTGCATCGCGTGGTTATCTGCTGTCCGATATTAATGCGACGCAGACAACATTCACCATCGGGCCATCTGGCGCAGGCAATCTGGAATATCCTGCAAGTGGGCATATCAATATTGGCGGGAAGGAGATTTGCACTTTCACCCGATCCGGTGATGTATTCACGGTGGAGCGCGGCGTTGAGGGTTCTGTAAACGTCACCCATAAGTCACAAGACAGAGTGCAGACCTGTCAGGTTTATGACGGCATCGATCCTGCCGACATCATTCAGGACTTGCTCGTTTCATTCGCCAAGATACCAACTGAATATATTCCGATTGCGGATTGGCGCGCAGAAACAGCAACCTTCTTGCGCAGGCGGTATTTCCGCATTCTGGCCGAGCCTATGGGCGTTTCTAAGGCTATTTCTGAGCTTATCCAGCAGGCCGGTCTTATGGTGTGGTGGGATGAGAATACCAAGCTGATCCGTTTAAAGGTTATCCGGGCGATTGATACGGATGCCCGTGTCTACGATGATATGAGCACGCTGAAAGGCAGTTTTAAACAGACAGAAAAGCCGGATAGCCGACTATCGCAGGTCATGACCTATTACGGCAAGCGTAGTCCGTTAGAGCGCGATACGGAGCCAACCAGCTACCATTCATTGCAGATGGACGTAAATCTTGAGGAAGAATCCAACTATGGCGGCGATATTATCAGGACGCTTCATGCCTCTTGGATACCTGCCTTTGGCCGTCCGGTAGCCCAACGCATCAATGAAATTTTGCTTGGCCGGTTCGTTAATCCGCCACGTGAGTTCCAGTTCAGCACGTTCAGAGGTGTTAACACTATCCCGCCTATGTCTGGTGATGGCTATCTGATCTCATCACGGGCTTTGCAATCCGCATCTGGCGCATCAGAGCTAGTGCCTGTGCAGGTAACAAAGGTCACGCCAAAGGCAGAGGGCTTTGATGTGAGCGCTCTTGAAATGCGCTTTATTGATTTCTCAGAAGAAGACCTGAATGACCGCACCATTACGATTGATGGTGATGTTTATAACTTCAACTGGCGGCAGGCATATAACCGGCTTTACCCGCCTCCCAAGGCCACAGACGATATAGTTTGCATCGTAAATGAAGGTGCCAATGTAGGCAGTCAGATTTTTGGTCGGGCTGCCTTTATTGTTGGTGACTGGCCGTCTGACATTAAGCTGAGGCTTTATATCCGAGGCCGCATCCAAGGACGAGGCGGTAACGGTGGCGATGGTGCCGGTAATGACGGCCATGCAACCCACGGGCAAGACGGTGGAGCGGCTTTCTACACCCGCAGGCCAGTTATCATTGAGAAGTCAAATCAGGTCTGGGGCGGCGGCGGTGGCGGTGGTTCTGGCACGTGGAAATATGGCGGCGGTGGTGGCGGCGGACAAGGCTTCACGGCTGGCTTAGGGGGCAGCGGTGCCGGTGATTCATTCTCCGCAACAAGAGAGCAGTACGGACAAGCACAGTACGGTGGTCACGATGGCAACCGTGGTGGCGGGGCTGGTGAGGCTGGCTGGAACGGCAAGGGCGATAGCTGGTCAAAGGGCGGTGCGGCAGGTGCTGCAATCGATGGCGTTTCATTCTTAACATTTACGAGCGGGCAAGGCGATTTGCGCGGCCCACGCATAAACTGAGGTATAAACATGGAATACTCAGCTTGGCACAGCGTTATTCAGGACGGTAACGGCGCTGTTGTCCCTATGGCAAAAATTACTGTTCGCAGTACATCAACGGGCGCACTTGCAAAACTGTATAGCGCTCGTGATGGCTCGGCACCGAAAGCAAACCCATTTAATGCCGATGAAAACGGTCAGGTGTTCTTCTTTGTCGCTGGCGGGGCATATACGATCAAGGCCGAATTCGGTTCGCAGGAACGCACATGGCCGTTTGTGCCGGTCGGAACAGCGGCAGAGTATGACATCGACAGTCTGGCGCTATATCTCAATTCCGGTGTTGTTTACTTTCAGAAGTATGCTGATCTTGGCACCTATGTGCCGCTGTCATATCCTGCTGCTGCGGTTGTGCTGGCTGACCCTGACGCGCTAAAAAACGGTTATTACACCAATAGTGGCGCGGGTTGGGTGTTTGGCCGTGCATTGCAGGATACAATCTCACGGCTGTTTATCACCAGTGGTGCAGTCAACGCGCCAACCGCAAATGTCGGGCAGGGCATCAATCCATCAGCGCCATTGGTGTTTTACGTCGACGTGACCGCACCAAACACGGCAAGCGTAACGCTTAATGTTGTTGGCCTTGGTCAGGGCGTTGTTCTCAATGCGGCTGGCAATCCACTTGCTGCTGGTGAATGGCTTGGGCGTGTCATGCTTACCCGCGAAACAGATGGGCGTTATAGGATCATGAATGATCCGGCCTCTGCTTTGTCAGCAGCACAGTCGGCGACGGCGTCAGATACTGCAAGAGCGGCATCTGTTGCAGCTAAAAACCAGTCCGAAAGTGCAAAAGACCAGTCAGTTACTGCGAAGGACGGGTCTGTTGCGGCGAAAGATACATCTGAAACTGCGCGTGACCAGTCTGTGACTGCAAAGAACCAGTCAGAAACTGCGCGTGATCAATCGGTAACGGCAAAGAGCCAAGCCGTTGCAGCAAGCGATAGCTCTGGCAGGAGTGCAGTTGCTGCTGCAATTAGTGAAAATAACGCAGCCGGTTCTGCCTCTGCGGCTTCTGGCAGCGCATCATCAGCCAGCACAAGCAAAAACCAAGCGGCATCGAGCGCGACAACCTCCACCAATGAAGCCGATCGTTCAAAGCGTGAAGCTGACAGAGCGGAAGCTGCTGCAGGCGGTTTGATTAATGCGGTGCAGTTCGTACCGCAAACTCTTACTGCACCACAGCAGGAGCAAGCCAGAGCGAATATTGGAGTGCAACCCGTTAATGTGTCCACCGTAGGGGCCGCGCTTGCTACGCCGACGCCAAGTGAAACGATTGGTGATGGCGACAGGTTATCTGGCCTCGACCCATCAGGCACTGGGTTAAAGCTGTTCCGATTCAGCGCAGTCAAAGCATGGATACAAGGCTGGCTTACAAAGGCAATGGTTGGCCTCGGCAATGCCGATAATACCAGTGACGCGAATAAGCCGGTATCAACACAGCAGCAAACGGCTCTCAACCTCAAACTCGACAAGAACGCACAGGCTGCGGATAGCGCGTTGTTAAATGGAAAGACCGAAGCGGGTCTTGTTATAAGTGGGTCGATTGCTAATGCGCTGGCAGGCAAGGCTAGTATTTATAAAGGTGATTGGCAGGATGAAACCAACTATCCAATCGGGACTTTACTTTTAGTACGTGACCAAACGCCAGCCCGAAATATCGCTATGACTGTTCGCATTTCGAATGGGGGGACGGGTTTCTCTACAGGTGGCTCTACTGCCCTTCTAAGTGGCGTTTGGCGGAACCGGGGTGTCTACGGATACAGTGGTGCAATTGTTAGTTTGGTTCAGAGGACAGAATAATGCCAGAAATTCATGAAGTGTTTACAGTCACTAAAACTGCGGACGATGCTCTTATCGTAGACGTTGACTTCACAGGTGTCTCTGGCGATAGGATGAGAACAGATTATATTCTGCGCCACGGAGATGAACACGGGGCGGCCCCTATGATCCGTCAGTGGCTTGAGGATAACGTCCCAGAAGAATTGCCGTATATTCCGCTGTCACCACTCTCAGAGGAGGAATTGCGAGAACAGATGCCGGATAAAACACCTCGTGAATTTCGAGATATTTTAACCGACATGGGAATTTTCCCATATATGGTAACCGCTAAAATCACTGAAATACCATTTGATATTGAGAGGCAAAAAGCGCTTAACGCTTGGGAGGTGCCAACATCTATCCGACGCGTTGACCCTTACGTTGATATGATTGGAGCATTCTTTAATAAATCTCCCAATGAGATTGATGCGGCATGGGAAGCTCCATGATCACTATTGATGCAGATCGATGAATTGATCAATTGGAATAAAGAAGCTCGGTTGCTCATCGATTATCTTCTGATCACTCCAATTCCACCACTGAATATTTAATAATTTTTCGATTTGTGGTTTAGTAAATCGAAACTTTAGTATTTTGGCAGGAACACCAACAACGATGGCATATGGTGGTATGTCTTTATTAACTAGAGCATTTGTTCCAATAACTGCCCCGTGCCCAATGGTTACATTTGGCATAATAGTAACACCTCGACCGATCCAAACATCATTACCGATCGTTATTGATCCGTTATCAATTAAATCACTACCGTTAGGTTCGACTCTAGTCATTTCGGTTTTGAATGGAAATGTAGAGGCAAAGTGCGTAGGGTGATTTGCTTTACAAAGAAACGAGACGTTCTGAGCGATTGAGCAAAATTTGCCTATTTGGAGAGGAGTGGAGAGGTCACATCCAAATAACCCTTTTTCCTCTATCCCATAGGTCCATTCACCCACATGTACGCCATTCGGCAGTTTAAACCCAAAACGGTAAGTTTCTTTGCGAAATCCAAGCCGAGTACGCAACTTTCTGAAAAGAGCCATTTTAGATTTCCATATTTTCTCAAAAATCAACCATGAAAGCAGGAAGTCTGCGCAGAGTTTTAATACTATTTATTGGATTTTTGGAGTTATGTGCTTCAACTGAATGAGAATTCCCTAAGGCATTCATTTCAAATATCAATCAGTTATGCAAGCGTCATAATGAAATGATTAGTTGACAGATGAGTACTAAGCCAAAACCGCCCTTGAGGTGGTTTTTTATTGTCAATTTGGAACCTGTATCAGCCCTGTCTGTTATCTAACAGGAGGCGCTAATGAATACGCATGAATTTTTCTCGGTCTACAGCATGGTTGTAACTTTTATCGCTCTAGGAGTGATCATGCTCGTATTTTCAATGTGGCAGTTACGCAAAAGGCGGAAGCGCCCGAAATAATTAATCCTAAACTGAAAAGCCTCGCTCACGCGGGGCTTTTCTCTATCGATAGGAACACCCATGAAAAACAGTTATGCATGATGCAAGTATAATGAGAGCAGTAAGACTGCTTGCTCTTTCATCTCTCATTGTATCCCGCATAAAAAGAATTATTGATATTGTGTAGTGTTAAAATGGTTTGAATAGTGCGTA
>NZ_JARRAE010000013.1 GCF_030376605.1 Pseudochrobactrum sp. sp1633
TTTTTATGAATAGTATTGTTAATAGAGTGTTAATTTCAAAATAATGTTCTTTATTGTTTTATAAGTTAGTGAATTCAGGCAGGTTATTTCTTGGGGTGACGGAATGACGATGCATTTTTTATTTTCGCAAAATTTTATAGGTCTGTGTGCGGCGTTCTCTGTGCGTCTTGTTGCGGCAGGCCTCAGAAAAACAGACATTATAGCGGCTTTCGCCAGTGCGGCGCAGCATAATACCTCCTTTAATGATGAGCTTGTGCACAGAGGCGCCATTTCCGAGGGCGACCTTTACCGGCTGTGGGCTGAGGAAGCGGGGTTGATCTATGATGATGCGCCCGCTGCGGGAGAGGTTTTGCTGCGCCCTTTTGATGGCTCTGCGCGCCTCAGCAGTATTCGTCATATATTGATCGCGGGGCGCAAAGGGCAGAGCCTGCTCTATATGGCCCCTGATCTCAAAGAACTGGCTATGCTGAAATTCTATTTGCAGCAATATCCTGAAATGCGCGACCGTTTGAGGCTGTGCCCGCCAGCGGTGCTGGTAGCCCTTTTGCACAACCGCTACGGAAAGGCTGCGGCAGGCCGTGCGCAAACAATGACGCCGTCGCATCTTTCGGCCAGTCTTGTGCTGAACGGCTGGCAGGGCTTTTGTTTCGGCGGATTGCTGCTGGGGGTGATGTGGCTATTCCTGAAAGAGGGCAACGCTCAGCTTTCATTACTTTATTGGGCAATGACATTGTTCTTCTTTGCTTGCGTTACAATTCGCCTTCTGGCTGCATTTAATGCACGGCCATTGCATATCAGGCCGCTGGCTCCGTACCGCCTGCATGATCTTCCGGTTTATACCGTGCTTGTGCCGCTCTATCGGGAGGCGGGTATTGTGCGGCAGCTCGTCAGCGCATTAAGTGCTTTGAACTGGCCGGCGACCAAGCTGGATATCAAGCTGGTATGCGAGGCCGACGACAGTGAGACATTGGCGGCATTGGCTTGTCAGTCATTGCCTGCTCAGTTTGAAATATTAAAGGTACCCTCAATCGGGCCACGCACCAAGCCCAAAGCCCTGAACTATGCTTTGCAATTTGCCCGTGGTGAGTATGTCGTGGTCTATGATGCTGAGGACAGGCCACATCGTGATCAGCTGCTGGAGGCGTGGCAGGCTTTCCGCCGTGGCGGCAGTGAACTTGCGTGTCTTCAGGCACCACTGGTTATCGGTAATTTTGATTTCAATTACCTGACCCGTTTTTTCTCGTTTGAATATGCAGGATTGTTTCGGGGGCTTCTGCCCTGGTTGAGCAGGCGGGGTGCGGTAATGCCTTTGGGCGGAACGTCAAATCATCTGAAACGGAAAGTGTTGCAGCAGATAGGCGGCTGGGACAGCTTTAATGTGACAGAAGATGCTGATCTGGGGATGCGTCTGGCGCGTTTCGGTTATCGCGTGAATGTTATTAATCGCCCGACGACAGAGGACGCCCCTGAAAATTATAAAGACTGGAAAACACAGCGTACCCGCTGGTTTAAAGGTTGGATGCAGACATGGCTGGTGCATATGCGCTCACCAGTACAAACGTGCCGCCAGTTAGGCGTTGCGCGTTTCAGTCTCTATTTAATCTATACAACCGGTTTGCTGCTATCAGCATTACTACATCCGTTTATGCTGATCGGTCTGGGGTGGGGCGCCTTTTTGTTTGTAACGGGGCAGCAGGATCAGGCTGTTTTGGCAGCAATGTTATTCAACGGCATGAATTTGCTGACGGCTTATTTAAGCTTTCATGTGCTTTGTAAGAAAACGCTGCGATATGAGGAGCGGCGACACTATTTTTATCTCTGCGGTGTGCCGTTTTATTGGTTGTTGCTGTCCTTTGCATCATGGCGCGCGCTTTATCAGATGTTTACAGCGCCTCATCATTGGGAAAAAACCCCGCATTTTCCAAGTCGCCTTGAAGGCCTGTTCAAAGAGACCGGCGAGAGCGTCATGATCGCAACCGGATCGCCGGTTCTTTATGCACAGGAAGACAAGGGGATTTTACCGGAATGTCACAAAGCCGTAATGTAAATCATGAATAATTTTGCGAATGTTTTCAAAGGGAGTGGTGATCGTTTCGAATGAGATCACGGCGAATATTGAGCAACAGGTAATTTGCTTTAGCTCCAAAATGCTTTAGCAATATTCGCAGAATATGACTTGAATTAAGAAATCACATAAATGCCTGTGTTCCGGCAGGTAAAAGGCGGCATTCAGATACATGGCAATTGGTCAGAAACAGCAAAATGAAATTGCCGTAACAACAACGGATATTGAAGTGGCGCAACGGCACAAAAAAGGTTTGCAGCGGTTCACAGACCCTGTGCGCAAATCTGCGCCGGCTCTGTTTATACTTCTGCCGCTGTTCTTCGTTTTGTTGTATTGGGGTGTTTCTCCCCTTCTGGCTGTGGTTGCCTGTGCGCTCGCTTTTGCGGCACTGATTATTGTGAGCTCATTCACTGCTCCGGAGCCTGTGGCTGTGGCAGTTAAAACGAAAAAACGAGATGGTCCGCTGTCGCGTTTATCCGGTGAGCGGCTGGCCGATTTTCTGCCTGATCCTTTGGTGTTGTTTGATGCAGCCGGTACCATTCTTTATATCAACCATGCAGCGCGTGAGACTTTTCCGCCGCTCGCGCGTGATACATCGCTTTATCTGTGCTTTCGCTCACCGGAAATGCATTCGCTGATTCAGGGAATTATTGCTGACGGTCAGGCGCGTTCAACGGATTATCTGGAGCGTTTGCCGCTGGAGCGCTGGTATCGCGCTTCAGTGATGACGTTTGAAACGGCGAAGGGTGAGGCGGATTGCTTCATTCTGATCTTCCGTGATCAGACGGAGTTGCGCCGGATTGATCGTATGCGGTCGGATTTTATCGCCAATGCCAGTCATGAATTGCGCACACCGCTCGCATCTTTGCGTGGCTTTATCGAAACGCTGCAAGGACCGGCACGTGATGATGCGGCGGCGCGGGATCGCTTTTTAGGCATTATGCAAACGCAGGCAGATCGGATGTCCCGTCTGATTGATGATTTGCTGTCACTCTCCCGCCTTGAAATGAAGGCGGCCATACCACTCAAAGAGCGGATTGATATAGGGCTGATCCTGAACCACGTTGTGGAAACGCTGGCGCCTATGGCATCAGGTGTTGGGGTCACAATTGAATGGGTAAAGCCGGATCATCCTGTTCTATTGCCGGGCGACAGAGATGAACTCATTCAGGTATTCCAAAATCTGATTGAAAATGCTTGCAAATATGGCCAGTCAGGAAAACGCGTGGTGGTGACACTGGACGAGCAGGGGGCGGAAAGCGCTTCGGCTTCCGCAGATGCGCTGCGTGGCTTTTCTGTCAGTGTGGAAGATTTTGGCCCCGGCATACCGGCTGAGCATTTGCCTCGCCTGACAGAGCGTTTTTACCGTGTTGATGTTGACAGCAGCCGCGCTCATAAAGGTACGGGGCTTGGACTGGCAATCGTCAAACATATCCTCACCCGTCATCGCGGGCGTTTGATTATCCGCTCGCAACTTGGCAAAGGCGCTGTGTTCACCGTTGTTTTCGCCGGATCATAAGTTTGTAATTTGCGGAAACATTCAGCGTTTGAAAGTGCGGATGATACGCCATTTCAGCGGCCGCAGTGCCTGCCAGAATGAAGTGGCACGCAGACGCGCCATTGTGGTCTGGTATGTTGCATAAAGCCTGCCGCGCGTTGTGTTGCACACTGTCATGCGTTTCAGCGGAATTGTCAGGTCACAATTTTGCAGTTTCCAGTCTTCATTGCCAACGCCGAGATCCAGGCAATCATAGCCCTCTTCTTTGAGGCGCGTTATGAGAAGATAATGCAGCATACGGCCGGGAGAGTATTTTGCCCAGTTTTTAAGGTTTGAGGCAATCATAATGCCGTAATAATGCGGCCCGCTTGTTAGCGCCCACATGCAGGCAATAATTTCACCATTCAGCTTCAACGCGGAAAGATGCAGCACACCGGCATGATGAAACCGCTCTGTAGCGCATTTGAAATAATGGAGCTTCTCCGGATGTGTCTCAAAGCCGGGCACTTCGGTTTCAATAAAACGCTGCTGTTTTTCATGGAGCATGAACTCTGAATAGGCCTGCCGCTCTTCATCCGTCGTCGCAACATTAAATGAGAATTCCTCAGTCTCGCTGAGCTGGCGTATATTGCGCCGGATATTTTTCGGTCTTATCAACCCTTTTTCAATTTCAGGCAGGTCATGCGTCAGAACAGTAGCATGGCTATCGGCGCCATTACTGAGATTGGCCAATAGAAATAGCGGGTTCACAAGAGAGCCAAGCTTTTCAGGCATGTTCTCAAAGTCGGCATAGTCAAAGGCAGGCAGTGCCAGTTTGATTTGACGCCACAGGTTTTGTGCCTGATCGACTGTCCACTCAATACCGCATTCAAACAGAACGGGCGCATTATAATCGGCAACGCCCTGATCCGTAAAACTTAAAAGGCGAATGCCGTTGCGCGGTATAATTGCGAGGGGCAAAAAGAGCACAGGCAATCCGGACGGCGTGCGCACTTCAACCAGACAAAGCTCTGCCTTAAGAACAGGCGCATAAGTCTCGGCCCATACGCTCAAAAAGGTTGTGGTCTGGAAAATATGATAATTGGGGCTGGCATTACTATTGATTTTTCCGGGGGCCGCCGGTGTCGCGGCTGGCCAGTCTGCCGAAACGCTGTCTACCGCGTTAAAACAACGGATAGAATAAGCAGGCTGATAGGTTGCCGGATCAATCCTGGTCGCATTGTTCTGCGCTGAAGAGAGCATGTCCATATTATCAAAGAAACCTATGTACGAGCCGGATATAAAAATCTGAAATACTGTTCAGCTGAATTCCGGGCTTCCCTGTGTCCGCGTCAATAATTGAGATATTATAGCGCCAAAAGATATAAATAATTGCTGTCAGAAATCAGAATTGGCAGGATTGAGTAAATAATCTCCTATCAACCGGAGAGTTATCCGCAATTTCGTGGTCGCTTAAATGATGATTAAGCAAGTCGTAAAGTAATTATCATTAATCATTATTGTAATGTTTCATTTATATTTAACGTCAATTTTAATCAATTATGGTGTCAATTGCAAAACGCTCTTGTCAGGCATATATGCCGTATTATTCCATGCGCGAATTAAAGGACGCGCATTAAGGCAAAAGAATGGTGCGGGCGTCGCGGGTGCAGTGAGCCGCGACATACTTTGAACAGATTGCTGCGGATTTTGTGACGGAAGAGAAATGACAGTTTCAATCATAATCAAAGCACTGAATGAAGAACGGCGCATTGCTGCTGCGATTGAAAGTGCATTGGCAGCCCTGCCCGGCGGGCAGGGTGAGGTCATTTTGGCTGACAGCGGTTCAACGGATCGTACCATTGAGATTGCGCGTCAATATCCGGTGAAAATCGCCCAGATCGAAGCGCCTGCTAAAGCCAGCTGCGGCCTTGGACCTCAGTTAGGTTATCAGTATAGCCGCGCTCCTTTCATCTGCCTGATGGATGGTGATACGGAACTGGCACCTGATTTTATTATTGAGGCCATGAAATATCTGGAAGAAAATCCGCGTGTTGCCGGTGTAACGGGCCATGTGACGGAGCGGAATAATGAAAGTCTTGAATATGTCCGCCGTGGTTTGCGGAAAACAGCCTATAAAGCAGTTGGCACGATTGACCGCATTAATTGCGGCGGTCTTTACCGGCGCGAAGCGATAGAAGAGATCGGTTATTTATCCGATCGCAATCTGCATAGCTATGAGGAATATGATCTTGGCGTGCGGTTGCGCAGCAAAGGGTGGACACTGTTTCGTCTTGACCGGCGTTTTGTTTATCACACAGGACACAGCGCCAATGCGTACAAGTTGTTGTTGAGGCGCTGGCAGACAAAATATATTCGCGGGATCGGTGAACTGCTGCGCTCGGCAACGGGAAAACCGCATTTTAAAATGCTTTTTGCCGAATTGCCGGAATTGCGTCTGTGGATGGGTGTCTATGGATGGATCATTGTAATGTTGCTGGTTCTGGCCGTGTTGCCCGCCGGTATCGCATTGATGGTTGATCTGGCGATGATTGCCGGCGTTGTGGCACTAATGAGCATGAAGCACCGTAGTCTTTCCATCGGGCTTTATTCTGTGACGGCATGGTTTTTCCATGCTGCTGCGCTGCCACTTGGCTTTTTTGCACCGCGTAAAAACCCTGCAGCACAGATTGAGAGTAAAATCATTCAGGAAAACAAGAGCTAGAGCATTTCGAGTTTTGATTGAAACAGAGAGAATACTCTAGCTCTTTGTTTTTACGCATTTCCTGACGCAAAATCTGTTCCCGCTTTTGCTGGAAAAGCTTTAGGCCGAGCGTTGAGCGGCCTTGCGCACCAGTCGTGACAGCACCAGCCACGCGGATAAAGCGATGGAGAACTCAATCAGATAGATTGAGATAAATGTGCCTGTGGGCGGCATCAGCCATGTGGCAAAGGCCAGCACAGGTGCGCCGATCAAATTGCCGGTGTTGAGAATGGCTGCACGATATCCATGCTCACCGGCGGCACCCATTGCTTCTACGCCGACCGACCATAGGGCATAGAAAATAATGACCCAGCACAGCACCTGCGTGAAATATACCATTGACTGATATTCCTGCCCGAAAACCAGCGGCAGATAAGGTGCAAGGAAATAAATGAAGGTGGCAGTGAAGATGGCAATGCCCAGCGCCATCAGAGCGGCTTTTTGTGCCAGCGGCCACGCTTTGTCGATGCCGTTTGCGCTCATTTTGGCAAAGCGTGGATAGAGCAGGCGGCTCATAGCATCAATATTCAGATAGCTGCTATCCACAATACGACGGGCAACACCGTAGCTGCCGATGACTGCAGGAGAAAGAAGCAGACCGAGCAAGAGTAAATCGATATTCTGGCGAATGGCGCGGAATATGAATGGCGTTGCAAAGAAAACGCCGAGTTTCAGCTCCTCACGTACAATGCGAAATGTCGGCTTGCCAAGGCGTATCAGCAAAAACCAGTAAAAAGCGGCAACCAGCAGATGGCAAGCAAATTGCCACCACGCCCAGCCGTTAATTGTGCTGACGCCAAAGGCCATACATGCCACCACGGCGGCAAAAGTACGTGCGAATGCGAAGCCGACCACGGAAAGATTGGCCGCTTTGAAATTACTGTGTCCGATATAAACGGCCTCAACCAGCAGGATCAGGCGCAGCAGAACAATATTGGTCACAAGATAAAGAAAAAGGCTGAGCTGATTGGTAACAGGGTCTTCAGAAAACTGTATCCAATAGGGCAGAATAATCATGCCGGCAGCAATAAGAAACGCGCCGCTGATGCTGACAAGTATCAGGTTGTGCCCCAGCAGGACGGGGTATATTTTGTTGTTCTGAGCCACGCGGCGCAGCAGAGATTCTGCCCCGCCGATGCCGCAAACATGCACAGCGATACTGGTAATTGCCATAATGGTGATGAACATGCCGAATTCGGCGGCACCGAGAAAACGGGCGAGAATAGCAAATGTCACAAGCTGAGCGACGCTCGCCATGATCAAACTGCCGCTGGAGGCCATATAGGAGAGGAGCGACGGTACATGCCGCCTGATACGCGCAGACAACCGGTTGTCTGGCAACTCCGTTTCACTCATATTTTCATTTTCCCGTGTCGCTGCTTCTGTAAAGCATTTTCCGGTAAAATGGAACTATTTTAGGCCCGCAAGCACAAGAAAGACCAAAGACTATTATTAATTAATATAACTAAAATAGAATATGTATTTTTTATGCATTCCAATGCCTAAACGGCCTCTGACAAGCTTTGTTAACCTTTTTTTTTAATATCTCTGTTACTGCATAAATAAGGTCCGGCATATGTGCCCGACATAACAGCTTCGACTCAAAATAGTAGAGACGTCTTATGTATACTCTGCAAGAATTAGCCCAAAAAGCCAAAGCCACGCCTGCAAGCGGTCGCGGGGCAGAGGCTGTTGTGCGGACAGATGCAGAAATACAACCGGATATTGCGGTATCTCCAAAGTCTGCCACGCAGGCTTCGCGCGATAAAGCGACGATGTACAATGATGACACTGCTGTTCAGCAGGGCTGGGTATTTCCGGCAATTGGCGTTTCAACGATTATCAACTGGCTCTTGCGTTACTGGTGGCTGATCCTGCTGCTGGCAGCATTGGGTGCAGCTATAGGTATCGGGTTCGGTAAAACCGCCAAGCCGCGCTTTAATGCCGGAACCGATATTCTGGTCGCGCCGTCCAATCTGCAACTGGTGCCGAACGATGTTTATGTGCCAAGTGTGCAGGCCGAAAGCCAGCTGATGGATATTGAGAGTAAACTGCGTTTGCTCACATCCGGTAATGTTCTTCAGCGGGTGGTCGATGAATTAAAATTGCAGGATGATCCTGAATTCAACGGCACGCAAACGGGATTGCTCTCAGGCATACTGGGTGGCGCAAAGAAAAATGCTGACAGTGCCAATCCTGAGCAGGCAAAGAATATTGCTGCCTTGCGCGAACTGTCTTCCCGTATTGAGGCGCGCCGCCCTGAGCGTTCTTATCTGATCAACCTGACTGTATGGGCGCAGGAACCGGAAAAGGCTGTCTTGCTGGCCAATGCAACGGCCAAGGCCTTTCAGGAAGAGGTCGCGCAAAATGAGCAGGATGGTGCGGCCCGCGCATCCCGTGCTCTGACAGAGCCGTTGAATGAACTGAAAAAGGCCGCCACTGAAGCCGAGATGAAAGTTGCACAGTTCCGCAATGCGCAGGGCTTGCAGACCAGCAATGCCGGTGAGCTCGTCAGCACACAATCGCTGACCCAGATTAATACGCAGCTGGTTGCAGCGCTGACCCGTCAGGCTGAAGCTAAGTCGCGTTATGATGAACTGACCAGTGCGAATAATCAGGCGCTGGATCCGTCCAGCACATTGCAATCGCCGACTTTGACAGCTTTGCGCACGCAATATGCAACACTGAAGCAGCGTCTTGATGCGATGGCGATGACCTATGGTTCGCTTTATCCTGAGCTGGTAAGTACGCAGTCACAGATTGCAGGATTGCAGACACAGATTGCACAGGAAACATCACGTATCCTGCGTGCAGCGAAGCTTGATCTTGATCAGGCCAATTCTGTTGTTGAGACGCTGCGTCGTCAGACTGAAGCTGCCCGTTCGGCGGTTTCACTGGATACCGATGCGCAGGTCACATTGAATGATCTTGAACGTGACCGGCTGGCTACAACAGCACTTTATCAGACCTATCTGACCCGTGCGCAGGAAATTGCCCAACGGCAGCAGATTGATGCGACGAATATTCGTATTGTTTCAACCGCTCTGCCGCCGAAAAGCCGCTCGTGGCCTCCGGGCACAGCTGTTCTGGCCGTGGCCGGTGCCGTTGTCGGTGGCGGACTTGGCTCAGCCTTGGCGATGTTGCTGGGTTTTGTGGGATTGATGCGCGCTCAGCGCCGCGCGGCCTATGCAGTCAATTAAAATCTGAAAATGCAGACAAGACAGCATAGCGGTTTGGGCGGTACAGAAACCGTACTCGCTCCGGTTTTGTTCATGGCACAGTTTTTGTACATGTGGGTGACGGTCGATCCCTATGTAGAGATTTCTGTCTCAATTGCCGGGAGCGGGGCTTCCAGCCTGATCAATCAGCTGGCAGCGATGAGCCTGTTTTGTCTGTCGATCATTTTTATTACGCAAAGCCCCGTTAAAGCGTTGGTTTTGCAACCGCGCGGTTTCATGATTGTGCTGTTACTGTGGCTGATCGTTACAACGGTCTATGCGGTTATTCCTCAGACTTCGATCAAGCAGCTGATTTTGGTTTGCATCACGCTGGTTAATGCTTCTGTTTTTTTGCTTCTGCCGCGTTCGGAGGAGCAGTTTGCACGTTTAATATGTGCTGGTTTGTTGATCATGCTGGGATTCGCTTATTTCGGTGTGTTTTTTAAACCGCTGCAGGGCATTCATCAGTTTTCTACTGAACTGGGAAATGATCAGGTGGGTGACTGGCGCGGGCATTTTGCACATAAAAATGTTGCCGCTGGTGCGATGCTGATGAGCAGCTGTTATGGTCTATATCTGAAGGATAAAGGGCTGCGCTTTTCGGGGTGGCTGATTGTTATATTATCGGTGTATTTTCTTATTCACACAGGCGGAAAAACATCGACAGCGATGCTGCCCGCCATTCTGATTATTGCTTTTGTTTTTGAGAAGTTTGGTTTGCTGCGTTGGCCGATTGCATTGGGCGGCGCTCTGACAATTAATTTTTTAACTGTAGGCGCAGCACTGTTGCCGCCGGTTTATAAGTTTATTGAATCTCTGGGTGTAGATCCCAGCTTCACAAACAGAGCTGATATCTGGCGCTTTGCTGCACAGGTAATTTCCGAACGCCCGTTTTTCGGTTACGGCTTGCAGGGATTCTGGCGGTCTGATGTCGTCGTAAATAATGATACGGTTGAAAACTGGGCACCACTTGCATTTAATGGTCACAATGCTTGGGTCGATGCTCTGATTAATCTGGGTGTAATCGGTTTTATTTTAATGATTATATGGGTTTTGGTGTTACCTTTAATCTATGTAAACCGAATATTTAAACAGAAAAAATACACTCCTGTGGTACGGCTTTATATACGTATATGGCTCTATGGCCTTTTTTCCTGTTCCTTAGAGAGTATGTTTTTCGAAAACGGCAGCTTGTTGTGGTTTTCTGTGGTGGTGGCGATTTGTGGATTGCGTTTGCAGGCGGTGGCTGAGCCGGTTACAGAGATGAAAACCGAAACAACGGGCAGCTGCGCAAACACCCTGTCTCAAGTGGCTGTAGTGAGGTAAGACGGTGAAGCGCAAAGTCAAATTTTGGGTTGGTCGCTTGCAAGCGCATTTGATGCGCCGTATCGCTCCTAAAACACTGAATATACCAACAGATCATCCTGTCATATCTTTTACCTTTGACGATGTGCCCGACAGCGCTTTTCATTATGGTGCAGCCATTCTCGAAAAATACGGGCTGCACGGCACATTTTACATCGCAGGTAATCTTGCCGGAAGTTCTGACACCAGCAGGAAGCTGATTTCGGAAGACGGTATTCGCGCACTGGCCGACCATGGCCATGAAATCGGTTGTCACACATTTTCCCACCCGAATGTTGCGACATTGAGCGGTGCAAAACTGCAAGAAGATATTGATCGTAACCGTTCTTTCCTAAGCCGCATTCTGGGCGGTCGCAGGGGCGGGCATGGTGCGCAGCTTAATTTTGCTTATCCGTATAACGCAGTGTCGTATTTTGCGTATCGCCGTTTAGCCCGAAATTACCGTACCTGCCGCGCCGGAGAAAACCGGATTAACCGGGGGGCAACGAGCCCGCAAATGCTTTGCGGTATGGAAATCGGCCTGTCTGATGCTTATTCGCAGCAACTGACGCGCGAGATTGATGCGGTTAAGGAGCAGCCGGGCTGGTTGATTTTCTTCACTCATGACATTTCTGAGACACCAACGCCCTATGGCTGCACGCCGGCAACTTTTGAAAAGCTGGTTCAGTATGCGGTACAAAGTGGTGCTACAATTTTAACTGTTGATGCAGCGCTGGATCGTTACACATCGCCGCGTTCGGTATGAGGCGTTAAGCTTTATCTGATCTACAAAGCATAACTGCCGGTTTGAGGAATTTTCATGATCTCTGATATGAAGCAGATGCGTCTGCTGGCCATTAATAATTACTTCTACCGGCGGGGCGGAGCGGAAGCGATTTTTCTTGACCATATGAGCTTGTTTGAAGACATCGGCTGGGATGCTATTCCTTTTGCTATGCAGCATCCGGAAAACCTGCCTTCAGACTGGTCGCGCTATTTCGTTTCAGAAATTGAATACGGGCGTGAAAGCTCGGCGCTGACCAAGGTGAAGCAGGCTGCGAAGGTCATTTATTCCCGTGAGGCGCAGAACAATCTCAGTGCGCTGCTCGCGGTGGCAAAACCGGACATCGCCCATGCGCATAATGTCTACCACCATTTGTCGCCGTCGATTTTTGCCACGCTGAAGCAGCATAATATTCCGGTTGTGATGACCGTACATGATCTGAAACTGGCCTGTCCTGCCTATAAAATGCTGGTGGACGGTCATATTTGCGAGCAATGCAAAGGCGGGCGGATTTATAATGTTGTCGCCAATCGCTGCATCAAAGGCTCTGTGCCGCTGAGTGGTCTGGTGTTTGTGGAAACTGCTATTCACCGCATGCTCGGGCTCTATCGCAATAAGGTTGACCGCTTTGTAGTACCAAGTCGTTTCTATCGTGAGAAGCTGATTGAGTGGGGCTGGCCGCAGGAGCAGCTGGTCTATATTCCGAACTTTGTTGAAACAGATCATCTGAAACCGGTCTATGAAGCGCAGGATTATTTTCTGTTTGCCGGTCGCTTGGCACCGGAAAAAGGGCTTAAAACGCTGATCCGTGCAGCGGCAAAATCCGGCATCCGGCTGGTCATTGCCGGTACAGGGCCCGATGAGGCCGAATTGCATGCGCTGGTTAAAGAGCTGGATGCGCCTGTGACCTTCGCCGGTTATGTGACTGGCGAAAACCTGCATCGTCTGATCGGCGAGGCGAGGGCACTGGTGCTGCCATCAGAATGGTATGAAAATGCGCCGGTGAGTATTCTTGAGGCCTATGCACTTGGCACGCCCGTCATTGGCGCGCGTATCGGCGGTATACCGGAAATGATCCGTGAAGGGGAAACCGGTCTGACTGCGGAAGCTGGCAATGCCGATGATCTGGCCGCACAATTGAGCCGCATGGCTGCCTTGCCGCTTGCAGAGCGCAATCGCATGGGCTTGGCGGGGCGTGAATGGATATTGAATGAATTTTCAGCAGATGCCTATCGCAACCGTATGCTGGAACTCTATGCCGGACTGGGTGTGCGGGCATGAGTAAGCATAAACAGCCGAAAGTGATGATGCTTGGTCTGCGCGGTGTGCCTCAGGTGCAGGGCGGTGTGGAAAAGCATGTTGAAGAGCTGAGCGAGCTTTTTGTGCAAAAAGGCTGGGATGTTGAGGTGCTGGGGCGCAAGCCGTATCTGGCACAGAAAACACCTTATCAATGGGAGGGCGTGCAGGTTACGCCGCTTTGGGCGCCGCTTTCCACTAAGTTTGAGGCTATTGCCCATACATTTCTCGGGGTGCTGGTAGCGGCAGTGCGCCGTCCTGATATTCTGCATATTCATGCGATCGGACCTGCATTGCTCACGCCTTTGGCGAGGCTGCTGGGGCTTAAAACTGTCGTGACCCATCACGGCTTTGATTATAACCGCGATAAATGGGGCGGACTTGCACGGAAAATGCTGAAAACCGGCGAATGGGCAGGCATGCGTTTTGCAAGTCAGCGTATTGCGGTTTCCCGCCATATCGCAGAGGCGATGGCAGAGCGTTATAAGGTATCATCGCAATTCATCCCCAACGGTGTAACCTTGCGCGAGAGCGGTGTTAGCGATGTTTTGCAAAAATTTGGTTTGGCCGAGAAACATTATGTGGTGATGGTTGCCCGTATTGTGCCGGAAAAAAACCAGCACGATCTGATCGCGGCTTTTGCCGCAATGCAGGGGGCGGGTTATCACAAGGATAAGAAGCTGGCGATTGTCGGAGCCGCCGATCATCAGTCGCCTTATGTGGATGAGGTCAAAGCTCTTGCTGCCAAAACGCCCAATGTCGTGCTGACAGGAATGCAGCGTGGCGATGATCTGACGGCGCTATACAGTAAGGCTGCATTATTTGTGCTGCCTTCCAGCCATGAGGGCATGCCCATCGCAATGATGGAAGCTATGGGATCCGGGCTGCCAGTACTGGCGAGCAATATCACCGCTAATCTGGAGGTTGGTTTACCGGAAGCGGATTATTTCCCGCTGGGAGATACGCAGGCCTTAGCACGGCAGATGGCCGAAAAACTGGATCGGCCTTTCAGTGCAGAGCAGGCGGCTGAACAGAGTGCGGAAATTGCAAAAAACTATAGCTGGTCAGGAATCGCAGATCAGACTTTGGCGGTTTATCAGCGCCTGTTGTGAGTTTTGAGCGCTGAATGGTGCAAAAAGCGGTGCATTTCCTGCTTTGGCTTCGCACTAAATGCAGATGAATATATGCGGCATATGCATGATGCAGTTGACGTGAGCATAATAAAAAAGGCGCTGAGAAGCGCCTTTTTTGTTTGCAGTAATTTTCCAGTCAGCGAGCGCGGCGGCGCTCGGCTGTCGGCTGGAATGCCAGCTTGGAATGGTAGCTGCAATATGGGCTGGATTCACCGGATTCATGACCGCAGAAATGGAAGTCATCATGCAGAGGATCACCGACCGGCCATTTGCAGGTGCGTTCTGTCAGCTGCAGCAAGGTCAGGTGGCGTGAAATCGGCACAACGACATTTTCATTCGAGCGAATGATCGGTGCTGCAACGGCATCAGCCAGAATTTCAGCCTGCAGCGCTGCGCCGCCGGAAGATTTCATGACTGTTGCACGAGGTGCAGCCTGTGCAGCACTGACGCTGGCAGCAGACATGCTGCTGACATTGGAGGTCGTTGCCGGCCGAGGTGCGGCCACCGGTGCAGGTGCTGGTTTTTTGCTGCGAGGTGCGGCAGTGGTGGTTTTGCCGCGACCGGATAGTTTAAGCCGGTGCACTTTGCCGATTACCGCATTGCGGCTGACGCCGCCCAGCTGGGCTGCAATCTGGCTTGCACTCAGACCTTCACTCCACAATTTCTTGAGAAGCTCGACGCGTTCATCTGTCCAGTTCATTGTGGCTCAGGCTCCGTTCTTTATAATCTTATAGCGTCCGGCTATCGTTTTTGCGGGCCCGTCCAAGCAGGCACCATATGTACCGGACAGCTGGCGCTGTCGCACTAAATCTAGTCTTACTTTAATATGAAACTACCTTAAGCATGGACACCGTGACAAGCGCGGCACCCGTAGCTGAAATGGTTTTCCCCAACCTTGGAGATCAGCGGGCATTTAATAGACCGGTTTTTTTTAAATACAAGGTTTTCGTGCAACACTCGGGAGTTTATTTCATCCGCACGGGGTCAGAAATTAGCTGTCACAGATCGGCAAAAGGCTTTTACAGGCTGGTCGCAGGACTGTTACCTATACGTCAAACCCGCGTGACAGCGACATTTTTGCACGTTTTATGGTTGCTGTTTTGCTCAATCACAGTTCCGTCTTTGATTGACATTTAAATATTGGCGAACAATAGTGCATTGTCTGGCCGCCCTGAGGGCGGCTTTTTGATTTCATCCGCGCGCAACAACCGCTTCTCCGGGGGAGTTTTGAAAAACTCACGGAGACCGGTGAAGACTGGTGATGATGCCCGCTTCAATTTAAAGGCTTTGGAGGCCTTATTGGCATGACGACTGCAAATGTGCACCCGCTTTACGACACCTATAATCGTGCAGCGTTGCGCTTTGAGCGAGGGGAAGGCGTTTGGCTGATTACAGAGGGCGGTGAGCGCTATCTTGATTTTGCAGCCGGTATTGCTGTGAATTCACTCGGCCACAGCCACCCGCATCTGGTGAAGACACTTCAGGATCAGGCCGCCAAACTGTGGCACCTGTCCAATGTTTATGAAGTGCCTGGTCAGGAGCGTCTCGGTCAGCGCCTCGTCGACAATACATTTGCCGATAAGGTATTCTTCACCAACTCCGGTGCCGAGGCTCTGGAATGCGCGATTAAAACCGCACGTCGTTATCAATTTACCAATGGCCAGCCTGAGCGCTACCGCATTGTCACTTTTGAAGGTGCCTTCCACGGCCGCACGCTGGCAACTATTGCCGCTGGCGGACAGGCTAAATATCTTGAAGGTTTCGGCCCGAAGGTTGATGGTTTTGATCAGGTACCGTTTGGCGATGAAGCTGCATTACGCGCTGCCATTACACCTGAAACCGCTGCTATTCTTCTGGAGCCTGTGCAGGGTGAGGGCGGTCTTCGCTCTTTCCCGACCGAGTTCCTGCGTCTTATTCGCCAGATCTGCGATGAAAACGGCCTGCTGCTGATTTTGGATGAAGTACAGACCGGCGTTGGCCGTACCGGTAAATTCTATGCTTATGAATGGGCTGGTATTGAGCCTGATCTGCTGGCAACAGCTAAGGGTATCGGCGGCGGCTTCCCTATGGGGGCTTGTCTGGCAACAGCAGAAGCAGCCAAAGGCATGGTGATCGGCGTGCACGGCACGACCTATGGCGGCAATCCGCTGGCTATGGCCGTGGGGGAGGCTGTTCTGGATGTGATGCTGGCGGATGGTTTCTTCGATCACGTCAACGAAATGGCATCGCAGTTCCGTCAGGGCATGGCTTCGATCATCGACCGCTATCCGGATGTGTTCACAGAAGTGCGTGGCAAAGGCCTGATGATCGGTCTGAAATGCGTGGTTCCGAACACAGATGTTATTACAGGTCTGCGCGCAGAGAAAATGCTCAGCGTTGGCGCCGGTGACAATGTTGTGCGTTTGCTGCCGCCGCTGACAGTAACGGCAGATGATATGCGTGAAGCCCTGAACCGGATTGAAAAGGTTGCAGCCAAGCTTTCAAAAGCTGCTGCATAACGGTGACTGATAATGGCAAGTGATAAGACTTTAAAGCATTTTACCGATCTCTCAGCAGTCAGCCCGCAGGACCTGCGCTTCATCCTTGATGAAGCGCGCGCCCGCAAAGAACGATTAAAAGCCGGTGAGCGCGATAAGCCGCTTGATGGTAAAGTTCTGGCTATGATTTTTGAAAAGCCGTCTACTCGAACCCGCGTTTCTTTTGATGTGGGTATGCGCCAGCTCGGCGGCGAAACAATCATGCTGACCGGTTCGGAAATGCAGCTTGGCCGCAGTGAAACCATTGCGGATACGGCTAAAGTTTTGTCACGCTTTGTCGATGCTATTATGATCCGTACAACATCTCATGAACGCATGCTCGAACTGGCTGAGCATGCGACCGTGCCTGTGATCAATGCTCTGACCGATGATACTCATCCGTGTCAGATCATGGCCGATATTCTGACTTTTGAGGAACATCGCGGCCCGATCAAAGGCCGCACGGTGACATGGAGCGGTGACGGCAACAATGTGCTGCATTCCTTTATTGAGGCTGCAGCACAATTCGACTTCCGTTTGAATATTGCCACACCTTCGGGCAGTGAACCGCTGTCGCGTTTTGTTGACTGGGCAAATGCAAAAGGCGCAAAAATCTTCTCAACCACCAGTGCCGAAAAGGCTGTGACCGGTTCTGACTGCATCGTGACCGATACATGGGTTTCGATGGGGCAGGAAGATAATGCGCGCGGCAATAATGTTTTCATGCCGTATCAGGTGAATGCTGACCTGATGGCGAAGGCCAATAAAGATGCTTTGTTCATGCACTGCCTGCCAGCCCATCGCGGTGAGGAAGTGACGGATGAAGTGATTGACGGCCCGCAATCGGTTGTCTTTGATGAGGCTGAAAACCGGATGCATGCGCAGAAGGCGATTTTGACCTGGTGCCTTGAAGGACGCTGATCGCTTCTTATCTATAGAATAACGTATGGATCGGTATGCCCCGATCCTGATTTGAAGATTGAACCACGGCTTGCAGGTCGTATAACGCCTGCGAGCCGTGTGTTATTTGTGGCGCGGATATTTGCACGCCGGTGAAAAGAGACTTACGATGAATAACCAGACCAGCTTAGAGCAGATTGTAGTTGATAGCCCGATGCCAGACCATATTACCATGTCCGGTGATGATGTTGTTGTGCCGTTTCAGGTTGAAGGTCTGGATGTGCGCGGCCGTACGGTGCAGCTCGGCGCGGCACTGGATGCTATTCTGAAACGCCATAATTATCCGGAAGTTGTGTCACGCCTGCTGGGCGAGGCTGCGGTTCTGACTGTGCTGCTTGGCACATCGCTGAAATTTGATGGCAAATTCATCTTCCAGACCCGTTCAGACGGCCCTGTGGACATGCTGGTTGTGGATTTCCGCACACCGGATGCGATCCGCGCTTATGCCCGTTTTGACGAAGCCCGTGTGGCTGAGTTTGTGGCGGCTGGTAAGACCAAGCCGGAAGAACTGCTGGGGCAGGGTACGCTGGCGCTGACTGTGGATCAGGGTGAGTTTACGCAGCGCTATCAGGGTATTGTTGCTCTTGACGGTTCTTCGCTGGAAGATATCGCACGCAATTACTTCATGCAGTCTGAACAGATTGCGACTGAAGTTCAGTTGGCTGTTGCCAAGCTTTTCGAGCGCGGTGCCGATGGCAAAGCGACCGAACAATGGCGTGCCGGTGGCCTGATGGTGCAGTTTCTGCCGCAGTCCGAATTGCGGGCGCGTCACCGTGATCTGCATGGCGGTGATAATCCGAATGGGACTGAAGCTGAACAGGCTCCGGTTGAGGATGAATGGCAGGAAGCCCGTTCACTGGTTGCGACCATTGATGACTCTGAATTGACCGATCCGCAGGTGCCGTCTGAGCGTCTGTTGTATCGCCTGTTCCATGAGCGCGGCGTGCGCGTTTATGAAGGCACGAAAGTGACCGATCATTGCGCTTGTTCGCGGGACAAGATCTTCGGTGTGCTGAAAGGCTTTTCGGCTGAAGAAATTGAGCACAGCACAGAGAATGGCAAAATCTCTGTGACCTGTGAGTTCTGCTCAGGCCGTTATGATTTTGAGCCATCGGAAATTGCAGCTGCACAATGAGTGCTGATGCAAACAAATGTGCCTGCCTGATACGGCAGGCACAGATTGCAGATGCAGCATTATTACCTGAGATTGAGTGCTCGGTAGCCAAAACCTTCAGCACCGATCCGTCACTGCATTTCATTCTGGATATGCCGGTGATGTCTGTTGAGCAGCATCTGGATTTTATGCAAAAAGGCCATGTGCTGGTTACGGAATGTGACGGGGTGCTTGGCGGTTTTCTGGTTGCAGAAGCCATGCCGGATGAAAGCTGCCTGCATGTCTGGGAATTATCCGTCCATCAGGATTTCCAGCGGCGCGGGCTTGGCCGCAAATTGCTGGATGCGGCGGCAGATATTGCCAAAGCGCAGGGCTGCACACAGCTAAGCCTGACGACTTTCGGCGATGTGCTGTGGAACCGGCCTTTTTATGAAAGCTGCGGCCATCAGGTGCTGCCGGTCGATCAGTATAATGCGCGTTTTCGCTCAATCGCTGAACTGGAAGAGTCCATCGGTCTGCCGATTGAGCGCCGTGTGACGATGATTAAAACTGTATAGTTAGAGCATAATTCCTTAAACTTGGATCAGTTTAAGGTAAAATTATGCTCTAATTTTAAAGTGTTAGAGCGACCTTTGTGTGCCAAGTCTGGCACACGGCGCTCTAGTTCAGAACCGGCCTGTGTCCCGGCATATCGAGTGAAAAAGCCGGAATTGTAATGGCAAATAGCTTGCCTTCATCAGGGCTGCCTGCCTCATGATTTTGCATCATATAGCTGCCGGACATCATGCCGGATGAAGTTGTCAGCGGGCAGCCGGAGGAATATTGATAGCTGTCACCCGGTTTCAAAAATGGTTCTTCGCCCACCACGCCGGGGCCGCGCACTTCTTCCGTGCGTCCATGCGCATCGGTAATTTTCCACGTCCGTGAGCGCAACTGCACCGGAATGTCCGAATGGTTGATGATCGTCACCCGATAGGCCCAGACATAGCGGGATTCATCCGGTGAAGACTGCTCCTCCAGATAAAACGGCTCAACGGTCACTTCGATATTCTCAGTAAATGCGCGATACATATGAACCACTCTGGCTGGCAGGGCATGACGGCTGCTGACAAATCACCAGCCGTCGAGTGCCAGTTTAGCCTTGTGCGGCTTTCAGCGCAAAGCCAATATCATCGATCAGATCATCCGCATCTTCCAGTCCGATGGAGAGACGCAGCAAGCCGTCAGTAATGCCGAGTTCTGCCTTTGCCTCATCGCTGAGATTCTTGTGCGTTGAGGTTGCCGGATGGGTGATCAGGCTTTTCGCATCACCGAGATTGTTGGAAATACGGATGACTTCCAGCGCATTCTCAAACGCGAAAGCTGCTTTTTTGCCGGCTTTGAGTTCCAATGCGATCATGGTTGAACCACCGGTCATCTGACTGGCAATGATGTCTGCCTGCGGGTGATCCTTGCGACCCGGATAAATCACACGGGCAATGGCATTCTGCTCGGCCAGAAAATCTGCGATTTTGGCTGCTGAGCGGGTCTGGGCTTCAACGCGTACGGCCAGCGTTTCCAAGCCTTTGAGCATTGTCCATGCATTGAACGGGCTGAGACCCGGGCCGGTATGGCGGAAATAATCCTGCAAGACTTCAGTAATCCACTCGCGGTCGGAGAGAACAACCCCGCCGAGGCAACGTCCCTGACCATCAATATGTTTGGTGGCGGAGTAGACAACAATATGTGCGCCCAGTGCCAGCGGTTTCTGGAACAGCGGGGTGGCAAACACATTGTCAACGATCAGCTTGGCGCCGACGCTATTGGCAATGCCCGCAATTTTGGCAATGTCCATGACTTCCAGTGTTGGATTGGTCGGGCTTTCCAGAAACAGCACTTTGGTATTCGGCCGGATGGCGTTTTCCCAATTTTCGATTTTCACGCCGTCAATCAGTGTGAACTCAACGCCATATTTCGGCAGTAGCGTTTCAATAATATACCGACACGAGCCGAACATGGCTTTTGCTGCCAGCACATGGTCGCCGGCACTTACCTGACAGAGAATTGCAGCAGCAACAGCAGCCATACCGGAGGCGGTGGCGCGTGCTTCTTCTGCACCTTCAATCGCGCACATGCGCTTTTCAAACATATCGGTGGTCGGGTTTGCGTAACGGGAATAAATAAAACCCGGATCTTCGCCGGTAAAGCGGGCTTCGCAGGCCTCAGCGCTGTCATAAACAAAGCCCTGTGTCAGAAACAGTGCTTCTGATGTTTCACCATAGGGCGTGCGGGTCGTACCGCTATGCACAAGCTGCGTTGCGGGGCGAAGGGTACGGGTATGTGTCTTTGTCATCGGTCCAACCTAATTAAAAGGATGGTCGGCAGGGTTCGGGCCACACCGGCCAATAAAAACCGGCCTATGCATGAAGACGCAAAAAGGCCGGCTCGGAACCGCGGCCACATTTAGCAACTTCTTTAACGTGGCTGCAAGCCGGCCGGCCAAATCACCACGGTTATTTTTGTAGGACTGTTATGATTGTGCTGTCAAGCACTCGATTTTACAGGACTTGACAGGAAAGAGTGAAATCTATCTGTAAATGCGGAGATCACAGTAGCCCTCTTTTAACCGTTAATGACTAGGTTGCGGTAAAATAAATTTAATGACTGGACAGAGAATGACCCGAGATAGCGGAATTTTGGCAGACAGCGATATTGCAGCTCTGTTTGAAACCGGCGCGCTGACGTCTGCGCGAGCCTTGGATCATGACCAGATACAGCCTGCCAGTCTTGATCTGCGTCTTGGCGAAAAAGCGTATCGCGTTCGCGCCTCCTTCATGCCAGGGCCGGATACGCCGGTTGCTAAAAAGCTGGAGCGCCTCAAGCTTCATGAGATTGATCTGCGTGAAGGTGCAGTGCTGGAGACCGGTTGCGTCTATATTGTGCCGCTGCTGGAAGGGCTGGCGCTGCCGCCGGAATTATCTGCTTCTGCCAACCCGAAAAGCTCAACGGGTCGTCTCGATATTTTTACCCGTGTGATCACCGACAGCGCACAGGAATTTGACAAGGTACCTGCCGGTTATAACGGCCCGCTTTATCTCGAAGTCAGTCCGCGCACTTTCCCGATTGTTGCGCGCACCGGTTCGCGTCTGTCGCAAATCCGTTTCCGCAAAGGTGCTGCGCATCTCAATGAAACAGAGTTGAGTGCCTTGCACACAGCTGAAACGCTGGTGGCTTCCGCCACGCCGAATATTTCCAATGGCGGTATCGCGCTGTCGATTGATCTGAGCGGCGCTGAAAACGGCCTGATCGGTTATCGCGGCAAGCATCATACATCTGTGGTTGATGTCGATAAGCGCGCGCAGCATGATGTGCTGGATTTCTGGGAGCCGATCTATGATCGCGGTCACCGTGAACTGGTGCTCGATCCAGACGAGTTCTACATTCTGGTTTCACAGGAAGCTGTGCATGTGCCACCGCTTTATGCTGCGGAAATGACGCCTTTTGATCCGCTGGTCGGTGAGTTCCGCGTGCATTATGCCGGTTTCTTCGATCCGGGTTTCGGCAATGTTTCAGCGGGCGGCAAGGGCAGCCGTGCAGTGCTTGAAGTGCGCAGCCATGAAGTGCCGTTCATTCTTGAACACGGGCAGATTGTCGGCCGCTTAATTTATGAGCATATGCTCAAACGACCAAAGGCGCTTTATGGCAGTGATCTGGGCTCGCACTATCAGGCGCAGGGTCTGAAACTGTCCAAACATTTTCGTTAAAAACTGCTCATTTCTTGATTGTATCTCCACAAACTTGCATCTACTGATAATTCCGTGATGCAAGACAGCCAGTCTATGGCGGTGCGCGTGAAACCGTTTTATGGCGGGAGATAGTGTGAGAACATATCTTATAAATCTTGATGGCAGTCAGGAGCGTTTTGACACTTCCCGCGTGCAGCTGGAACAGGCCGGAATCGCTTTTACGCGTGTTTCTGCCGTGGACGGGCGCGGCAGCGATCCCAGAGCACATCCGTCCTATAATGAAAGACGTGCGCTTGCTTTTATGGGGCGTAATATCAGCGGCGGAGAGATGGGCTGTTACCTGAGCCATCTCAAAGCTGCACAGATGTTTCTGGATACCGGCGAGAAATACGCAATGGTTCTGGAAGACGATATGGGATTTCCCGCTGATCTGGCGCAAACCACAACTGAAATTGTGAACTGGCTTGAAAAGAGCGGGCAGTATTGGGATCTCATCAATATCGGCACCGACGGGATGAAACGTCATTCCCCGCTTCATGGTTTCAGCTCCGCTGAACAGACGCATATGCTGACGCGTGCTCATTATTTCCCGATGACGACCGGAGGGTTGATCTGGTCGCGTGCGGGTGCGCAGAATTTCGTGAGCAGTCAAAATCTTATTTTCGCACCGGTCGATAATTATCTGCGCTTCTGGCTGACGCGAACAAATACCGGCCTTGCGGTCTGGCCGCCTCTGATGAAAGCACGCGGCGAGCAGAGCGATATTGATGCTGTTGTCAGTAAATCGCGGGGAACGGCGACAGCTGAACGCCATTTTTTCTATAGTCTGATCAGACAAAGATGGTTTGCATTGAATAAAATCCGCTCATACCGGCATTTATGGATGGAGCGGCTGAGAAGAAGACAGCCTGCCGGTTAAGGCAGCCTGTCATTTATTCAATGTCTGCGCAGTTTGCGTTTGGTGCGCAGCTGTCGGATGAGAGCTGGAAACAGCAGAATAAGTATTAATCCCACTGCCCAGATGATCCACACCACAGGGGCGAGTGAGGCATGCAGAAATGCGATTGCCGGTTCTGTAAGCTGACCAAGGTTGAGAGCGTCAAAAGCGGTTGTGACTTCCTTTCCTGCGAGTGATTTTCCGGTGTCAATCAAAGCGCTGCCGCCGGTTACTGCCCAGTTGATCAGGGTGTCAGCTATCGTATAAAGCAGCATTAATGCCAGTGACCAGACAATCACGCCGATGATGATGAGCAGCATCAGCTTGCCTCTGTTTCGCGGCGGTTCCTGATAATCATAAGAATATGGTCGGGACATTTTAAACCTCTTTAAAAACGAATTGTCAGACTTATAAATTTTCAAATATGCCTTTGCTCAGTCTGTTGCCCTACTCCGGCGGGTTGTGTCTGAGAAAAGCAACTGGTGTATTGGCATGCTGCATGCTCTAGCGGCTAGAGAAGCAAGCAGTTTTGTTCCGGTTGCTTTTAATGCGCTGTGCCGGGTTCTGCGCTGTCGCAACTCTTTACAAAAACTGTTATCAACTTTATCGCTGGTGAGGGGCAGGGGAGTGAGTACAGGGTCATGGAGACGGGGAAGCTCGGCAAAAAAACGGTTGAAGCAGATGCGCAGCGCCTGATGCTGGGCATTATTGTGCTTCCCGGATTTACATTGTCTGCGCTCAGCCTGTTTCTGGACCCGTTTCGTCTTGCTGCTGATGATAAGGATAAAAGCCGTCAGATCCGTTGCGGCTGGAAAATATGCACATTAACCGGCCTGTCGGTTGAATCCAGCTCCGGCATGGCCGTTGAACCAACCGCCCCGATCGGCGCGCTGGATGATTGTGATTATGTGGTGGTTGTCGGTGGTGTGCTGCCGCACTACCGGCCGGGGCAAAATACCCTGATTGAAGTGTTGAAACGGGCAGACCGGCACAATAAAAATGTTATCGGACTATGCACTGCCGCCTTTATTGTTGCTGAGGCAGGCCTGCTTGAAGATCGCAATTGCTGCGTTAACTGGTTCCACAGAGAAGATTTTTTACAGCTTTTCGACGGATTTACCGCTGATACCACGAGCCTGTTTCACCGCAGCGGCAGGCATTTCACCTGTGCTGGCGGATTGGGCGCGGCATCTCTGGCGCTGTCTATTATTCAGGCGGAAATCTCCGAAGAGCTTGCACGCAAAAGCGCGTCAATTCTGATGTTCCCTTTTGAGCTGATGACCTCAGAGCAACCGGCGCTCAGTTTCAACGGTGTGCGCTCTCCGATGATCCGCAAGGCGATCCGTATTTTTGAAGAAACGCTGGAAGACCCGCTGGCAATGGCAGATGTCGCCCGCAGGCTTGGTATCTCTACCCGTCAGATGGAGCGTGGCTTCCGGCTTGGGCTTGGCAAAACGGCTTTTCAGGTGCGCGAAGAATTGCGGGTGCAGCGTGCGAAAGAGCTGCTGACAACAAGCGGCTCATCGCTGTTGGAAGTTGCGGTTGCCAGTGGCTTCACCGACACGCGCAGCATGAACCGTTCTTTCATGCGCCAGAACCAGAATTTGCCGCGCAGTTACAGAAATACCCGCTGAAATTGACGGCAGCAGAGGCTTGCCTCTTCAGATA
The DNA here is from genome assembly GCF_030376605.1 of Pseudochrobactrum sp. sp1633. Lineage (GTDB taxonomy): Bacteria > Pseudomonadota > Alphaproteobacteria > Rhizobiales > Rhizobiaceae > Pseudochrobactrum. The sequence goes on from NZ_JARRAE010000013.1 coordinate 25,002, forward strand.
TTCGTGCTTATTTGTTGCGTCTCAACAAAGGAGTGTCCCAATGTCAGACCGCGCTACCCGCTTTTTGGGCGATACGCCAGGCCGCATCATCGTGAAACTGGTACTGGTGTCGCTGGTTGTTGGTGTTGTCATGCACGCCTTTAACTGGACGCCTTATGATATTCTCTGGAATATCCGCGATTTCTTTATCAGTCTCTGGAATATGGGCTTCTCGGCATTGTCACGTTTTGCTGATTATCTGCTGCTGGGGGCCGCTGTTGTGATCCCTGCCTTTATTTTGCTCAGAATTATCAATTACAGAAAATAACCTTTTTCATTGTTACAGATGGTTTTTGATGACTGACGAATTTCTGATCTCGCGCCGCCGGATGATAATTACCGGCGGTGCCTTGTTGCTTACGCCTGCTTTTATGCCGCTTTCTGCTGCGTTGGCAGCGGAGAACGTCAATGAACTGGTGAACAAAGTGCGCCGCCAATATGGTGCGCCGCCGATGCAGCCTGAAGAAAAGCTGGAAAAGGCCGCCCTCTATCAGGCACGCCTGATGGCAAAGCATGGCAAGATCGGTCATAGTATCGGTTGGGGAAACAGCTTTGGAGGCAGGCTGAAACAGGCCGGAATTCGCGGCCCCGCAGCAGAAAATGTTGCTTCCGGCCAGAAAGATGTGCCGGATGCACTGACTGCATGGCTCAATTCGGCAGGGCATCGCAAAAACCTGCTTGATCCGTTGTTCACCCGCTATGGTCTGGCTTATGCGGCGCGGGCAGAAAAACCACATTATCTGTATTGGGCTATGCTCTACGGTATTTAAGCCTGCGGCGAGATGCGCGCCATAATTCGCCATGATCTCGCATAATTGTGCTGACCGCTTTGGCAAAACAGGATATTGCTTGGCAGGATTTTCTGCGCTGACCGATAAAACCGCTTAATATAACCGCACCCAGAGCGGTAACCGGAACGGCTGACGGCAGAACCATTATTCGCTGACAGTTTTCGTGTGGTTATATGTTTAAGCCCGATAGTGACGCTCTCGCATCGTCTCTCGTTCGTCCGTTCAATGTAACGCACCGGATGGTGCTGACGATTGCCATTCCCATGACGCTGGCAGGCATGACCACGCCTTTGCTCGGGCTGGTGGATACGGGTGTTATCGGGCAGCTTGGCAATGCCGGTATGCTGGGCGGTCTGGCAATGGGCGCGCTGGTTTTCGATTGTCTGTTTTCGGTTTTTGGGTTTTTGCGCTCAGGCACAACAGGGCTTGTGGCGCAGGCTATGGGCCGTGGTGACAGCAATGAAGAGATCATGGTGTTCTGGCGTGCGATTATTGTCGCGCTGGTGGCCGGTTTGCTGATGATCGCGATTTTGCCGCTCACGCTCTATGCGGCCAATGATATTCTTAAACCTACATCGGATACGGCCAAGGCACTTAATGAATATGTGTCGATCCGTATGATCTCGGCACCGATGGCACTGCTCAATTTCTCCGTACTTGGGCTGTTGCTGGGGCGCGGTAAGGGGCTTTTCGGGCTGGCGCTGCAATTTTTGCTCAATGGCATCAATATCATTCTGGCGCTGACGCTGGGTCTGGGGCTGGGCTGGGAAGTTTCCGGCGTGGCATGGGCAACCGTTGCAGGTGAAACTGTAGCAGCTGTGACGGGCATGACCATTCTGATCTGGCGCGGCGGTGCGTTGCGCAAGCTGGATATCAACCGCCTGTTTGACAAGGCGGGCATGTGGCGGATGATCGTTATCAGCCGCGATATTATGATCCGCTCATTGCTGCTGATGTCGACTTATGTGTTTTTTGCCCGCGTGGGCAATGAGATGGGCACAATCACGCTGGCAGCGAATGCCGTGCTGATGAATTTTTATCTCGTTGTCGGCTTCTTTCTGGAAGGCGTAACGATTGCTGCCGAACAGCTGGCGGGGCGGGCGGTTGGCGCGCGCTATAGCCCGGCCTTCCGGCGTTCCATTCAGCTGACCTTTTTCTGGGGCATGGCGATGGCGCTTGTTATGGGGCTGATCTTTCTCGCTTTCGGTGATCTGCTGGTCAATGTGCTGACAACCGAGCCGGATGTGCGCCAGATGGCGATTTATTATCTGCCTTGGGTGTCGCTGACAGCGCTGACGGGGCTCTATGCCTTCCAGATGGATAGTATTTTCATCGGTGCGTCATGGTCCAAGGACATGCGTAATATGATGTTCTTGTCTTTGTTCGTATTTTTCGGCGTGCTTTATGGCACACGTGACTGGCTGGGTAATCACAGCCTGTGGCTGGCACTGAATATGTTCCTGTTTATTCGCGGGGTGACTTTGTCATTCATGCTGCCAAAGCGTTATCGCGGAGAATTCCCGCTCACCTGAACGGCGATACCTCTGCAGCCCGATCTAAAATAAACCAGCCGGATCATCCTCTGCGGATGATCCGGCTGGCTCGTTTTTGAGTAATAAGTTTTCTAAATTAGAAATATTTTTATGCGCGTTTCTTGCAGATAAAACGCTGATTTTGCGTTTCAAATGGTCGCCTGTCAGGGGAAAGCTCAATGAAATCCAACCGTTTAAGCTGGTTGGTGACAACGGCATTAAGTAAAAATTAATAAATAAAATCAAGGGCTAAAGCCACTCAGCGTTAACGATCCATCAAGGTTAATAGATCATTATTTGACTATAGTCATCTTGTTGAGTGAGTGGAGTATTCCGGTGCGTAGTGTAGCTTTGCGGGCCCTTTTCGGCCGATCCGGCAATGAGCCAGCACAGGTCTGGTATTATCCGTCAGAAGGGTATTCCCCGCAGGATGGCCGTTATTATCCCGTGGCCGTAACCGTGAAACAGAAGCGCCGGTCGATAACTTTGCCGAAGCTTCTCGCCGGAGTGGGGCTGTTTTTCTATTCGAGCAATGTGATCGCCTATCAGGATATGGCCAGCATGATGAGTGTTGGCGAGCAGTCCGGCAATCGCTGGGCAACCTATATGGTGGATGCTCCGGCCGGTTCTATCCACAAAGCTGAAATGCCGTTTGTTGATTCGTCTGTCGTAACCGGCAGCCTGACTGCCGCCGCGGATATTGAGGGTCTGGGGCGCGTTGTGATGAGCGGTCGTGTAGCTGGCGGCAAGCGCGGCGTTGATGATCCGAATCCGGATGAAAAACGCATCAGCCGTTCGGACAAGCAGGGACGTCTGGTTTCTGTGCAGACCAAAGCGCCCGCGCGCATGTTCAATGCAGGCTCACTGGCCGAACAGGTATCATCGGTGAGTCCCAGGCTGATGCAGCCGGTAGCCGGTAAGAAAGATGTCAAAGCGGCCTTTGTCAAAGCGCCGATCCGCGGCAAAGAAGTTGAGATTACACTGGCATTCCATCGTCCTGAGGTGAAGCCTGTTGTGCCGGTGCCAACTGCACTTGCGTCGCTGATCACCAATGACAAGCCGGATGTGCTGGCGCTGGGTTATGCTCCGGCAAAGCCTGATTATGCCAAAACTTCGCCTTTTGAGAGCATTCTTGTGCCGGAAAAGGACAGTGGTCGCTTTATTCCGCCGATCAGCGCGCGGGATCACAATTGGGCCGCCACGCCTTTGCCACCAGCAGCATTCAGTGCGGCAGAGCAGAAATGTCTGGCTGAAGGCATCTATTTTGAGGCGCGTGGCGAGCCTGTCAAAGGGCAGGCAGCCGTTGGTCAGGTCATTCTCAATCGTGTACGCAATCCTGCCTATCCGTCAACGATCTGCGGCGTGGTTTATCAGAACAAGGATTGGCGTAATGCCTGTCAGTTTTCTTTTGCGTGTGACGGACAAAAACATCGCGTAACGGAAACGGGGCATTGGCGTATGGCGCAGCAGGTTGCGAAAGCAGTGACTGCGGGTCAGATCTGGCTGCCGGAAGTGGGCTCTGCAACCCATTATCACGCAACATATGTGCGTCCTCGCTGGGCGTCGACAATGGAAAAAGTCAAGAAAATCGGATTGCATGTTTTCTACCGCACTTATGGTGGCGGCTGGAGCTGAATTGCCTGAGTATGTTGCAGTTAACCGGCTTCAGGCAATGTCCGCAAACATGCGGTAATTCAGGAAACGAGAGCGGGCGCAACGGCTATGATTAAATGCGATCTGCTCTGGGGATTCGGTGTCTGAAATCACAGCGTGAAGCGGGATTCATGACCTGCTTCATGCTGATAGCTGTTAAGTATATGATTTAATAATACAAAAAACCTTCAACTTCTATGCAGACAGTGCCTTGACGAATGAGTTGGCTGTTAATATGTTGCGGCCGACTTCAGAGTGGGGTGAAAACCTCAGTTTTCTTGCCAAAGGAGGCGTGAATGGCCGCCGGGAAAATACCCGAAAAGCCTCAGCATTCCGATGATTCAGCAAGCAAGGCTGATATTTCAGCTCGGGCCAATACTACGGCCGGTGCTCAGGAAAGTCTGGACGACCGTCTGCGCAAGCTTGAAAGCCATCTGGCGGCTAAGGGCGTGGGGGAGAAATCCAAAAAAGACGAACAGGCCGAGAAAAATGCAGCCTCAATGGGGCAGGCCATGAAATTATCCAGCGAGTTTATAGCTGGTATCGTGGTCGGTGCCGTAATAGGTTGGTTTTTTGATCGTGTTTTAGGTACGAACCCTTGGGGATTGATTATTTTCCTCTTTTTGGGATTCGGTGCCGGTACTCTGAATGTTTTACGCTCGGCAGGATATGTTGCAGAAAGCGGCAATAATGTGGGCGAGAAGCAACAGAAAGAAAAATAATGTGCATAAAGGGTATCCCTGACATGCGCGGCAGCGAATAAGCCTGTAAAGGCAAGATGCGCTTGAAGCGATATCGCTTTTTGAGTGCTCTGAATTTTTTAAGGCCTTACGGTCTTAATTTTGAAAAGCGCCCTCGGGCATGAATGTAACGCCTTCGGGCACGGGTTGACAGGTGAGGTTAAGGTGGCAAACGATCCGATCCATCAGTTTCAGGTTTCCAGATGGATTCCTATCGATGTCGGCGGTGTCGATCTGTCGTTTACGAATGTGTCCGCCTTTATGGTGCTGACTGTCGTAACCGCTTCCGCTTTTCTGTTTCTGACATCAGCAGGCCGCGGCATTGTTCCGACCCGTCTGCAGTCAGTTTCTGAGATGGCTTATGAGTTCGTGGCGTCTTCTTTGAGAGACTCTGCCGGTTCTCATGGCATGAAATTTTTTCCGTTTGTGTTCTCGCTGTTCACATTCATTCTTGTAGCAAACTTTATCGGTCTGTTTCCGTATTTCTATACAGTGACCAGTCAGATTATTGTTACCTTCGCACTGGCGCTGCTGGTTATCGGTACAGTAATTATCTATGGTTTCTTCAAGCATGGCTTCCGCTTTCTCAAGCTGTTTGTGCCAAGCGGTGTACCAATGGCCATCGTGCCGCTGGTTTCTGCGATTGAAATCATTTCGTTCCTGTCCCGTCCGATCAGCCTTTCTGTGCGTCTTTTCGCCAGTATGCTGGCCGGCCACATCACAGTAAAGATTTTCGCAGGTTTCGTAGTTTCTATGGCTGCACTGGGTCCGCTCGGTGTGGGTGGCGCTATCCTGCCTCTGTTCATGACCGTTGCTATTACCGGTCTGGAATTCCTGGTCGCATTCCTGCAGGCCTATGTGTTCACTGTTCTGACCTGCATGTACATCAATGATGCAGTTCATCCGGACGGTCACTAATTGAAATTACTGCTGTCCGGCATTCGGGCAGCAGTCTTGCCTATCCTAAAATCAGGCTCTGCATTTTATTAAGAACTGTGTCTGACACATTATTTTTAGAATAACAGGTCGCTCTGAAATATCACCGGCGGGTTTCCGCCAGAACTGAAATCCGCATTTATATCAATCCAGAAGGAGCTTAACATGGAAGCGGAAGCAGCAAAGTACATCGGCGCAGGTCTGGCCTGTTTCGGTATGGCCGGTACGGCTCTCGGCCTCGGCAACATTTTCGGTAGCTTTCTTTCGGGTGCACTGCGCAATCCGTCTGCCGCTGACAGCCAGTTCGGCCGTCTGGTATTCGGTTTCGCCGTGACAGAAGCTCTGGGCATCTTCTCGCTGCTCATCGCGCTTCTTCTCCTGTTCGCAGTTTAATCGCTTAAGCTGCCGGATTAAATCGGCCGCATATGCAAGTCTCCTTCTTGAAGGTATATGGCATATGCGGCTGGTTATCGTTTATCAAGCCTGAGTGAATAAGGGGAAAATTGGATGTTCGTGTCCACGGCGTTTGCCCAAACCGCAACTGACTCTCAGCCGGCACCTGTGTCGGGAGCTGACAGTGGCAACTCTGTTGTGCACACTGAAACTGGTGTGGCGCACGATGCCGGTAAAGGCGTGTTTCCACCATTTGATTCCACCCATTATGCATCGCAGCTTCTGTGGCTCGCGATTACCTTCGGGCTGTTTTATCTGTTCATGTCGCGCGTTGTGCTGCCACGTATCGGCGGCGTCATCGAAACGCGTCGTGACCGTATTGCACAGGATCTGGAACAGGCTGCACGTCTGAAAACAGATGCCGATAATGCTATTGCTGCTTACGAGCAGGAACTGGCAGAAGCCCGCAAAAGTGCGGCTGTGATCGGTCAGGAAGCCCGTGATAAGGCTAAAACCGATATTGATGCTGAGCGTAAAGCTGTTGAAGCATCACTTGAAAAGAAATTGGCTGAAGCTGAAGACCGCATTGCTGCCATTAAGGCGAAAGCGATGAGCGATCTCGGCTCGATTGCTGAAGAAACAACTGCAGAAATCGTTGAAAAACTGCTTGGCGGTAAGTCCGACAAGGCTGAAGTCACGGCTGCTGTTAAAGCTGTCAGCGCGTAAGGGAGACCCATTATGGATGCAACGTTTATTGCCCTCGTCGGTCTGATTATTTTCCTGGCGCTGCTGGCTTATCTTAAAGTTCCGGGCATGATCGGCCGTTCGCTTGATGAACGCGCTGCGAACATTGCCAAGGAATTGGATGAAGCCCGCACTCTGCGTGAAGAAGCTCAGGCTTTGCTTGCTGAATATCATCGCAAGCGTAAAGAAGCTGAAAAAGAAGCCGGTGAGATCGTTGCCGCTGCACAGCGTGAAGCATCTTCTCTGCTCAGCGAAGCAAAAGCGAAGTCGGAAGATTACATTGTTCGCCGCAACAAACTGGCTGAACAGAAAATCGCTCAGGCTGAAAGCGATGCGGTTAATCAGGTTCGTGCATCTGCAGTGGAAATCGCTGTTGCTGCTGCCGGTACTCTGATCGCAAATAAAATGGACGCAAAAACTGCCGGTGAAATGTTCAAAGCATCACTGGATCAGGTTAAAACCAATCTGAATTGATTGCAGTTCATAGAGTTCAAAAAAAACGCCGCTTTATGCGGCGTTTTTTATGCCTGAAATTGAGTGATTTAGATTATTCACCCCTAAGCCAGCGTCCTTTGATTGGCGCAAAGCTATAGCGATGGAGTCTCGCAACGGGTCCTTGTTCTTCAATCGCTTGTCTGTGGGCAGCGGTGCCGTAGCCCGCATGTTTTTCAAGCCCGTATGCGGGATATATAAGTCCGGCACGCTCCATCATCTTGTCACGGGTGACTTTGGCAATGATTGACGCTGCGGCAATTGTGAGTGATCGCTGATCACCTTTGACCAGTGTCATGGCAGGGCAGGGCAAGCCAGCCGGTGATTTATTGCCGTCGACCAACGCATAGTCCGGCTGCACAGTCAGCGCATCGACGCAGCGTTTCATAGCTAGCAATGAGGCTGCGAGTATGTTGCTGTGGTCAATAGTATGCGCGCTGAGACTGCACAGACTTACCGCAATTGCTTTTTCCATGATGCTGTCAAACAACCGGTCACGTTTTGCAGCGGTTAGTCTCTTGGAGTCATCCAGACCCTCTGGCAGATTATCAGGATCAAGGATCACACAGGCAGCGACCACAGGACCTGCAAGGGGGCCGCGGCCGACTTCATCGAGACCGGCAATCAGTCTGTGTCCTTCAGCTTGCAAGCTGAGTTCATGACTGTAATCCGGTGTGAAGCTTACAGATTTATCAGCCGTGGTTTTGGCTGATGACTTAGGCTGCTTTTTAGAAAAAAGCGGAGAATCAGAAGGTGCTTTGCTCATAAACTGAGATTGCATCCTATCCAATTCTCCGCAAGCCACATCGCCAAAAGGGGGAAGCGACGTGGTGGCTGCCGGCAAAGGACGGGGCAGCCTATATCTGCTGGAGGGCAGATCAGAAGAGTGAAAGCTGCACCCCATTCGGCTGCGGCGGAGTGAAAAGGTCACAACGCAAACGCCGCTTATGGATATTCAATTCCAGCTTCCTACAGGCGATTTCAAAGCGGCGGCCAATCTGCCATGCATAAGGGCCTTCGCCACGCATACGCCTGCCCCATTCAGCGTCATAGTCTTTTCCGCCGCGCATGGAGCGCAGCAGGGACATGACATGCCGGTAGCGATCAGGAAAATGCTGGAGCAGCCAGTCTTTGAAGAGGGGGGCGACTTCATAAGGCAGCCGCAGCAATACATATCCGGCCTCACGCGCACCCATAGCATGTGCGGAATCCAGTATCCGCTCAATCTCGTGGTCGTTGATGCCGGGGATGACGGGGCCGAGCATGACAGAAGCGGGAATGCCAGCTTCATTGAGCTGTCTGATGGCTTGCAGACGCAGGCTTGGCGTTGAAGCACGCGGCTCCATATCGCGTGCGAGCTTCGCATCAAGCGTTGTGACGGAGAGCGCGACCTTTGCCAGACCCCTCTCAGCCATAGAGCCGAGAATATCAATATCCCGCGTGACCAGAGCAGATTTGGTAATGATGCCGACGGGATGATTAGCGGCATCCAGCACGCTCAGAATATCACGCATGATCCGCCATTTTTTCTCAATCGGCTGGTAAGGGTCAGTATTGGTGCCGATCGCAATGGTCTTCGGAACATAGCCCGCTTTGGAGAGCTCTTTCTCCAGCAGCTTTGCGGCATCCGGCTTAGCAAACAGTTTGGTCTCAAAATCAAGACCGGCCGACAGCCCCATATAACTGTGGGAAGGGCGGGCGAAACAATAGATGCAGCCATGCTCGCAACCGCGATAGGGATTGATGGAGCGGTCGAAATTGATGTCCGGCGAGTCATTGCGGGTAATGATCGTGCGCGGCTTTTCAATCTGAACTTCAGTTTTGAAAGGCTCCAGCTCTTCTAGTGAGTTCCAGCCGTCATCACTGTCGATCCGTGTCTGGCTTTCAAAGCGCCCTGAAGGATTAATGCCTGCACCACGCCCGCGACGGCGGCTGTGATCAATCCGAAGGCCGCTGCCGTCGATAATGGCATTTGCCTGATCTGTACGCTCCGAGCCGAATACAGCAGGACGGGAGAAAACGGCCTGATCAGCCGGTTCGAAAACCTCCTGTAAAATCGCCATAACTTTCTCCCTTCCGGAAATGCCATGAACAGCATGACCGGAGCAAAATATTTAAAATGAAGAAATTGATACGGCGCGTATTATACGACTCTGACGCACCGTTTGAGTTTTCAAATTAATATTAAAATAGGAACAAAGCAAGAACTTATTTTGCAGTCAAATTTTACGTTTCAGGTGCTCATCAAGGCGCGGCATGATCTCAACGAAGTTGCACGGGCGGTGGCGGTAATCCAGCTGCTGGGCAAGAATACCGTCCCAAGCATCGCGGCATGCACCGCCGGAACCCGGTAGCACGAAAACAAAAGTCTGGTTGATCAATCCGGCGGTAGCGCGGGACTGGATCGTGGAGGTGCCGATTTTGGCGTAGGACATTTGATGAAAGATCACTGAAAACCCGTCCATACGCTTGTCGAAGACCGGCTCCAAAGCGTCAGGCGTCACATCGCGTCCGGTAAAGCCGGTGCCACCGGTGGTAATCACCACATCAATGGCCGGATCTTTTGACCACTGCACAACCAGTTCACGGATTTTTGCAGCATCGTCCGTCACGATTTGACGGTCGCGCAGCAGATGGCCTGCTTCTTCAATACGGGAGGCGAGAAATGCGCCGGATGTATCGGTTTCCAACGTACGGCTGTCTGAAACCGTCAGCACCGCGATACCTACAGGTATAAATGCGCGTTCGGTTTTGGCAGTATCGGACATGGCTGGCTCCGGTTAAGCTTTATTCGGCAGGGTGGTGGTTGCGCAGACAAACCAATGCGGGTTTTGCTGTTGCAAAACCTCTGCGGCCTGTTGCGCCGCAGGCAGAGTGTCATAGATGCCGAAACAAGTCGCGCCTGATCCGGACATTTGCGCATAATGTGCGCCGCAATCCCGCAAAATCTGGAGAATTTCCGGCAATTGCGGTGCAAGCTGGGCGGCAGGCGGCAGCAGATCATTGCGGGTTGTTTTCAGAAAATTGCACAGTTCTGCATGACTGTCGAAACGTGCCAGTTCCGGCAATGCGGGATTATCCCGCTTGTGCATATGCTTGAAAATCTGCGGCGTTGATATCGCCGTGCCGTCATTCACAAGCACCAGCGGCAGAACCGGCAGGCCGGACAGGCTCTGCACGTCTTCACCGATACCTTTGGCAATCAATGCGCCGCCATAGAGTTGACCATGCAGGCACATCGGTACATCGGCACCAAGTTGCAGGCAGATTTGCTTCAGCAATGTCTGTTCCGGCTTGATGTTCCACAGGCGGATGAGCAGCGCCAAGAGTGTCGCTGCATCGCTCGACCCGCCACCGATACCGGAAGCAACGGGCAGGTTTTTTTCCAGATGAATAGCAATCGCAGTGCTTTGTTGCGGGAAATGCTCGCGAAGTGCATCCCGTGCCTTCAGCACAAGATTATCACCATTAACCGGCAATTGCTGTCCAAACCGCCCCGAAAGGGTGAAGCTGTCTTCCTGCGCGGGAGAAATTGTGATCTCGTCGCCATAGCCGGCAAAAGCGACAAGCGTATCCAGCAGATGGTAGCCGTCATCGCGCCTGCCGGTCACATGCAGCGCAAGGTTGAGCTTGGCATAGGCCGTGGCCTGCAATGCAGAGGAAGCCGGAGCAGTCTGCATACTGAAAATATCTGGCATGCGCTGGGATCAGTCTTTATCTGCCGGACGGTAAACGCCGGTTTTTGGATCACGCACCAGAGTGCCGCTGGCACCAGTACGGGCTTCATGTTCAGCCTGACGCACTTTTTGCGAAACACGTGCTGCCTCGCGCTTAAAGGAGCGATAGCCATAGATTGCAATTGCAACCAGAAGGATCAGAAAAATCAGCTGTGGCATACCGGCTCCTTTCCGGAGTGAGTTCAGAACCCTATTGATTTAGTCAGGGCGCTGTCTTGTTTCAAGAAGCTCTTATAGCATCTTATTCTGATGATATTATGATAACGCTAGAGCGTATCCCGAAAAGTGGGAACCGGTTTTCGGATAAGATACGCGTAAAAACAAATAGATAGAGCATTTTCTGTGATTCAAAATATACTGGAAATGCTCTAGCCTGTTACAGGCCGTAGCGCGACCATAAGGTCTTCTCTTCCAGAACATTAATCAGACTTTCACCTGCAGCACCGAGCATTTGCCCGTGATAGATACCGCCGGTATTTTTGCGTCCCAGCAGCCCGCGTGAAGGCTGGATCAGATTAAGCTTGGTTTTCTCGCCATAGAGCTTGCGCAAATGGCTGCGCATATCGCCCAGCCCGTCGATCAGTCCGAGCTGCAAAGCGGTGATGCCTGTCCAGAACTGACCGGTAAACAGATCATCATTATCCTGCAGTTTTGCACCACGGCGCTCTTTCACCATATCAATAAATGTCTGGTGAATTTCCAGCTGCAACGTTTTGATGTGCTCAATGTCCGATGCCTTTTCCGGCTGAAACGGGTCCATCGTCGCTTTGTTCTTACCGGCCGTATGCACGCGGCGCTCGATGCCGATTTTCTTGATCAGTTCAGTAAAGCCAAAGGAAGCGGAAACCACGCCGATCGAACCGAGAATGGAAGACGGGTCGGCAATGATCTCGTCTCCTGCGATAGCAATCATATAGCCGCCGGATGCCGCCACATCTTCAACGAAGACATGGACTTTCTTGTTCTTTTCTTCAGCCAGATCGCGGATGCGTTTATAGATCAGCCGTGATTGTACCGGTGAACCGCCGGGTGAGTTAATGCTGAGTGCCACAGCAGGGCTGTGTTTGTTATCAAAGGCTTTTTCCAGCTGAATGGCAATGCCTTCAAGAGACAGGTTTTGGCGCAGCGGACTATTGCCGGTCATGATAGCACCGCTGAGCCGGATAACCGGAATTTCAACGCTTGAAGATTTGAAACGGCGCGGGATAACACGGCTGATAAGTGACGGCACTGATAGTCTCCGGTGCGAAAAAGCGGGCGATATAATAGTTTTCACCCGTTGTTATAGCGACAGCGGGTGAAAGCAGAACTTGTTATTTTACAGTACGGTTGCGCGTTGTGACGCGCAGCAATGCCCAGCCACACACGGCGGAAAGAAGTGAGCCGAGCAATACACCGATTTTGGTTTCGCTGTGCAGCAGATCATTATCGAAGGACAGGAGACCAATAAACAGGCTCATGGTGAAGCCGATACCGCAAAGCAGTGCCACACCATAAAGCTGCGCCCAGCTTGCACCCATCGGTTTGGTGGCAATGCCCGAACGAATGGCAATCCATGCTGCGCCAAACACACCAAACTGCTTGCCGACAAACAGGCCAAGCGCGATACCGAGGGTCAGTGTGTCTGTGAGGATTGATGGGCTCATACCGGCGAAAGAAACACCCGCATTGGCAAAACCGAAAATCGGCACGATAACAAAGCCAACCCATTTGGCCAGTGCATGTTCCAGCGTGTGCAGCGGCGAGCTCATATCATCAGGACGGCCAAGCGCAGGCTTGATCGGAATGGTCAGAGCCATCAGTACACCGGCGACCGTTGCGTGAACACCGGAGCGCAGAACAAAGAACCACAAAACACAGCCGAGCAGCAGATAAGGTGTGAGGCGCATCACGCCCATCTTGTTCATGGCGAACATGGCGATGAAAATACCGGCTGCACCGGCAAGATAAAGCGTGGAAATATCGGCTGTATAAAACACGGCGATAATGGCAACCGCTGCCAGATCATCAAGAATAGCAAGCGTTGCCAGAAACACTTTCAGGCTGGTTGGCACGCGTGGCCCGAGCAGGGACAAAACGCCGAGTGCAAAAGCGATATCTGTGGCGGACGGAATAGCCCAGCCGCGGATGGTTTCAGGATTTGACCAGTTAAAACCGGCAAAAATCAGTGCGGGAACGATAACACCACCGGCGGCGGCAATACCTGGCAGAGCGCGGTTTGACCAGCTGGCAAGTTGGCCATCGAGAAATTCGCGTTTGATTTCGAGGCCTACGAGCAGGAAGAACACGGCCATCAGCGCATCATTGATCCAGTGCAGCACGCTTAACGGGCCGAGCTTGGTTTCGAGAACCTGAAAATATCCGGCAGATAGGGGGGAGTTGGCAACGATCAGGGCAAGAGCCGCAGCGAACATCAGTGCAATGCCGCTGGCGGATTCACTGTCGAGCCAATGGCGGAGCGTTGAGAAGGGGCGCTTGGTCTGGCTTTGTGTCATCCGGTATCGGCCTTTTCTTTACGGGCAGCAGTTTGGAAGTGCTTACCCTTGTCTGTCTTTCGGGGTTTCGCGCCTTAGATAGAGCGAAAAACCTGCCCGGACAGTCTTTGTTCTAGGGAAAATGCGCTCCGGCCTCGTGTGCAACAGCTACAACAGGCTGTCGCAACCATTAATGAGGCTTTCTGCGCGGGGCGTGAATTCATGACCGGAACTTTTATGCAAAATTAATGCCGGTGCAAGAAAAACCGGAGCGCGACTGCCTTTTATGCCCGTAATCACGATGCGAATGGCCGCTTCCTCTGGTCTGGCATGGATCGGAACAATGGCAATGCTGCCAAAACGGCGTTCCATGCAGGTCAGAATTTCACTGATATTCGCTGGGCGTGCGATGATCGCAATGTGCCCGCGCGGGCGCAATATGCCCGATGCCGTGCGTATCCAGCTTTCAAACATGCCCTCATGCATCACATGCGCCTGCGCTTTTAAATCGTCCGGCGTGGCGCGGTCATTATGCTGGTTAAAGGGCGGGTTCATAATCACATAGTCAAAATGATTGTCGGCCAGTCCTGCTTCATGACGGGCAGGGCCGGCCATTGTTACATCTGCCTGCAAGCAGGAGAGGCGACCTTGCATATGGGCATTTTCAGGCAGTGTGCAGGATTTTTCCGCATAGAGCAGCATTTCCGGCGAGCGCTCAATCAGCGTAACATGTGTCTCTGTACAGCGGGAGGCCACAGCCAGACCTGCGGCACCGGCACCGGCACCGAGATCCGCGATTTTACCTTTAAAATCCGCTGGCACCGCACTTGCCAAAATCATGGCATCGATGCCTGAGCGATGCCCCTTCAGCGATGGCTGCACCAGACGGAATGCGCCGCGATGAAAAGCATCGAGAGTTTCACCGTAAGGCAGGGGGCTGGACATGGGAGACATAAAGGCGGCGGCTTCCTGTTTGGGTGCTTTTCGTATCTATCAAAGCGGCTTTAACCGATTCTGTATACAGGCGGACCAGACCACAATTCTGCGTACTAACGGTTATTTGACATCTTATATAAGCTGAATGTGCTTTATTGTGGGTTGTGGCCGTTCGCAACTCTTGCCTTTAACGGGGCTTTTAGTGCATTTGGCGCTTGAGCATAAAGGCAGCGTTGAATAATGTGCTGCTATAAAAACGGGTCTCATGATCAGGCCGCGTGAACTGGAGATATGGCATTGGGTGTGGTTCTCAATCTCGATGAGAAAAAAAATCAGCAGGCGTCCATTCAGAAGCTGGTTGATCTGACGAAAGCGGATATGGGACGTGTCAATGCGCTGATCCTGTCCAAGGCCGGTTCTGATGTTGAGATGATACCGGAAGTGGCCAATCATCTGATTTCATCCGGTGGGAAGCGTTTGCGTCCGATGATGACACTCGCTGCTGCAGCCATGTTCGGCTATGAGGGTGAAGGCCATGTGCAGCTCGCAACCAGTGTGGAGTTTATGCACACTGCCACTCTGCTGCATGATGATGTGGTGGATGAGAGCGACCTGCGCCGCGGTAAAAGCACTGCGCGGATGATCTGGGGCAATCAGGCCAGCGTTCTGGTTGGTGACTACCTGCTCGGACAAGCCTTCAAAATGATGGTTGATGTCGGTTCGCTTGACGCGTTGGATGTGCTGGCAACTTCTGCCTCGGTGATCGCCGAGGGCGAAGTGATGCAGCTTGCCGCCGCAAAAAACATGGAAACCACGGAAGACGAATATCTGGCCGTGATCAAAGCCAAGACCGCAGCGCTGTTTTCTGCTGCTGCCGAAGTTGGCCCGATCATTGCCGATGCGCCGCGCGCGCATCGTCTTGCATTGCGCTCCTATGGCCTCAATCTCGGTCTTGCATTCCAGCTGATTGATGATGCGCTGGATTACGGTGGCTCCGCCGCAGACCTCGGCAAAAATGTAGGCGATGATTTCCGCGAAGGCAAAATCACTATGCCGCTGCTGCTGAGCTATCGCCGTGGTTCTGAGGAAGAGCGTGCTTTCTGGAAAGTTTCTATTGAGCAGGGCAAAAACGATGATGAGGCTTTGCAGAAAGCTATCGGCCTGATGACCAAGCATGGTTCGATTGCCGATACAGTGCAGCGCGCCCGTCATTTTGGTGAGATTGCGCGTGACGCATTGGCACCGCTGCCGCAGAGCCCGCAAAAAGATGCGCTGATTGATGTGATTGATTTCTGCATCAGCCGCGTAAACTGATTATTGACCACTACCGGAGCATGTTTCCGGTAGTGGTATTTTAAAAATACCCTCTTCTCCGGCCATATAAAAACCACGTCAGTGCGTTGAATTTAAACCACTGACACCGGATGTTGTGATTGTTTGGAATAAGCCGGAGATCGAGCCGGACATTAAGAATTCAAGGGGAAATGCCGATGCGGCGGAATACAGTTAAAGCTCGTGCTCTGGTTCTCGCTTTGATGGCAGGGGTAGCCTTTACAGGCGGACTGTCAGGCATCGCCAATGCGCTGACGCCGGCAAAAGCACCGGCAGATGAGCCGGTCATTATTTCCCGTGCAGGCTCTTTCCCTGGCGCCTATCTGGCAGGCCGCATTGCCGAGATTGACAATAATCTTCCCGTGGCGATTGCTTATTACCGTCAGGCGCTGGTTTTTGATCCGTCCAATCAGCCGATGAAGCGTGATCTGCTGCTCTCTTATCTGACAGATGGTCAGCTGGATGAGGCATTGCCATTTGCCCGCGTGCTGAAAAATGAACCGGAAGTCGAGCGTTTTTCCCGCGTTGTACTGGCGATAAAAGCGTTTAACGATAAGCATTACCGTACTGCCCGCACCAATCTGAAGCTCACGCAGCAGTCGGAAATGGATCGTTTGGCAACCGGCCTGATGAGCGCATGGACGTTCTATGGTGAAGGCCGCCCGAAAGATGCGCTGGCAGCCGTTGAGAAGCTCGACGGGCCTGTCTGGTACGACCTTTTCAAAACATATACTTCGGCAATGATTGCTGACAGTGCAGGACAGACCAAAGTCGCGGATAAGTTCTATGCGCAGGCTGTGGCCGATAAAGAAGGCGGCAGTGCTGCCCCTGATACCTATGAGCGCATCATTTACGCTTATGCTGATTTCAAACAGCGTCAGGGTGATAAAGATGGTGCGATCAAACTGGTAGAAGATGCCGAGCAAATTCTCAGCGGTCGTGTGATCCTGCGTGAAGTGCGCCAGAAGCTCGAAAACGGTGAGAAGCTTGATCCGCAGGTGCGCACTCCGCAGCAAGGCGCGGCAGAGGTGCTTTATTCTCTGGGAACGGCCATTAATCGTGGCGGTGCAGAGGCTTTTGCAACCATTTATCTGCAGATGTCCGGTGAGCTGCGAGAGGATAATGACGCAACATTGTTCCAGCTTGGCGATATTGCTGCGAAACTGCGTCAGCCTGAAAAGGCGATTAAGTATTATAGCCGTGTAGCCGCTAAATCGCCTTATAAGCGGGATGCGGAAATGCAGCTGTCGCTCAATCTCGCGGAAACCGGCAAGATTGATGACGCAATTGAGCATCTGAAAAACAACCTGCGCAGCAATGATAAGGATAACCGTTCTTATCTGGCCCTTGGCGGTGTTTATGCGCAGAAGGAAGACTGGGCAAACGCGGCAAAGACCTATGATCAGGCTGTCGCGGAGCTTAAATCACCGGTACGTCAGGACTGGCCTGTGTTTTATCAGCGCGGCATTGCCTATGAGCGTCTGAAGCAATGGGACAAGGCTGAGCCGAATTTCCGTCAGGCATTGGAGCTGTTTCCAAGCCAGCCGCAGGTGATGAACTATCTCGGCTATTCATGGGTCGATCGCGGTGAAAATCTGGAAGAAGCTTTGCAGATGATCCGCAAGGCTGTCGAGATGCGTCCGCAGGACGGTTATATTGTCGATTCCCTTGGCTGGGCTTATTACAAGCTGGGTCGCTATAATGAGGCGGTTGTGGAGCTTGAAAAAGCTGTCAAACTGCGGCCTGAAGACCCGACGATCAATGATCATCTGGGCGATGCTTATTGGCAGGCAGGGCGCGGGCTGGAGGCAACATTCCAGTGGAATCATGCTATTGCCGGTAAGCCGGAAGCGGCAGAGCTGGCCAAGATTGAGAAAAAGCTGAAAAACGGCCTGACACAGACAGCGGAAGCTGATGTGAAAGACACGGCTTCGGCAAAGCCTGAAATTGCACCGGATGTGAAGCCTGCTGATCCTGCTGCAAAGCCATAATACCTTGCTATCCGGCTTTAAGTCTTGACCGCTTAGCGCGGAATAATTAGGACAAACTATCTGTTTTTCGGCGGAGCTGAGCTGTTATGGCTCAGCTTTCACCGTTTTCACCACGCATGCTTTGCAAGAAGAACAGTTTTTATGACTGATCTCGCCAAGAATGCTCTAATGAGGCCTTCCGTGACCAGCACATTGCCTGAACACCTGCATCCGACCCGCTCTTTTCAGGGCTTTATCATGGCGCTCCAGCATTACTGGGCGCAGCATGGCTGCACAATTTTGCAGCCTTACGATATGGAAGTCGGGGCGGGTACGTTGCATCCGTCTACCACTTTGCGCGCTCTGGGGCCAAAGCCGTGGAATGTTGCCTATGTGCAGCCGTCGCGCCGCCCGAAAGACGGCCGCTATGGTGAAAACCCGAACCGTATGCAGCATTATTACCAGTATCAGGTTTTGCTGAAGCCAAGCCCGCCGAACCTGCAGGAGCTGTATCTCGGCTCGCTGAAAGCCATCGGCATTGATACAGAGCTGCATGATATCCGCTTTGTTGAGGATGACTGGGAAAACCCGACCACCGGCTCTTGGGGGCTGGGTTGGGAGTGCTGGTGCGATGGTATGGAAATCTCGCAGTTCACTTATTTCCAGCAGGTTTGCGGTATCGAATGTTCTCCGGTCGCCGGTGAGCTGACCTATGGTCTTGAGCGCCTCGCTATGTATGTGCAGGGCGTGGACAATGTTTATGACCTGAATTTCAATGGTCTGGAAGGTGAGGATAAGGTCACTTACGGTGACGTGTTCCTCCAGACCGAGCAGGAATATTCGCGCTACAATTTCGAAATCGCCAATACCGATATGCTGCACCAGCATTTCATTGATGCGGAAGCGGAATGTAAGGCTGTGTTGGCTGCGGGTGCGCCACAAGAGGCGACGAGTGCCGGAGGCACGACAGGGAAGCTACATAAATGTGTTTTCCCTGCTTACGATCAAGCGATCAAAGCCTCGCATATTTTCAATCTGATGGATGCCCGTGGCGTTATCTCGGTAACCGAGCGCCAGAGCTATATCCTGCGTGTGCGCAATCTTGCGCGCCAGTGCGGTGAAGCTTTCCTTCAGACCGATGCCGGTGGCGTCAACTACAAGAACGAGACACGCTGATGCCTGATTTACTGTTAGAATTGTTCTCTGAAGAGATTCCAGCCCGCATGCAGCGTAAAGCTGCCGGTGATTTGAAGAAAATGATCACTGATGGTCTGGTTGAAGCCGGTCTGATCTATGAGGCGGCAACGCCTTACTGGACACCGCGTCGTCTCACGCTGGATATTCGTGGTCTGACTGTGCGTTCAAAAGACGTGCATGAAGATATCAAAGGTCCGTCCGTTTCTGCGCCTGAGGCCGCAATTCAGGGTTTCTTGCGTAAAGCTGGCTTGAGCGATATTGCGCAGGCGCATGTGCATTCCGACCCGAAAAAGGGCGATTTCTACGTCGCGCATATCACCAAATCTGGCCGCGCTGCTGAAGAGATCATCGCGGAACTGGTGCCGAATGTGGTGCAGAATTTTCCGTGGCCGAAATCCATGCGCTGGGGCAAAGCTTCGGCACAATCGGGTGCGATGCGCTGGGTACGCCCGCTGCAGTCGATTATTTGCCTGTTTGGTCCTGAAACCGAAGAAACCGTTGTGGTGGATTTTGAAGTCGGCGGCGTACGCTCCGGCAACACCACGCACGGTCACCGTTTCATGAGCGACGGTAAAGCGATCACCGTGCGCCGCTTTGACGACTATGTTGAGAAGCTGGAAAAAGCGCATGTGGTGCTCGATGCTGAGCGCCGCAAGGAAATCATTCTCACCGATGCCCGCAATCTGGCATTTGCCTCCGGTCTGGAGCTGGTCGAAGACGAAGGCCTGCTGGAAGAAGTGTCCGGTCTGGTTGAGTGGCCGGTGGTGCTGATGGGCGAGTTTGAGGAAGAGTTCCTCTCCATTCCGCCGGAAGTTATCCGCCTGACCATCCGCGCAAATCAGAAATGCTTTGTCACCCGCAATCAGGGTGAGACAGAAGCGCTGTCGAACAAATTCATTCTGATCTCCAATATTGCTGCCCGTGACGGCGGCAAGGAAATCGCTTTCGGTAACGGCAAGGTTGTCCGTGCACGTCTGTCCGATGCCTTGTATTTCTGGCACACCGATCAGGCAGATATGCCGGATATGGATAAGCTGAAAGCGTCTGCTGCTAAATTCGCGCTTGATCTGGCTAAACCGCTTGATCAGCGCATGGCACGCCTGGATGCGCTCAATGTGACCTTCCATGCCAAGCTCGGCACGCAGGGTGCACGCGTGGCACGCATCAAAGCTTTGGCTGAGGCAATTGCACCGCTGGTTGGTGCGGATGTTACACTGACTGCCCGTGCAGCTGTGCTGGCTAAAGCTGATCTGCAGACAGAAGTTGTTGGTGAGTTCCCTGAATTGCAGGGCGCGATGGGGCATAAATATGCGCTGTTGCAGGGTGAAGATGCGAGTGTCGCAATAGCACTTGAAGATCATTACAAGCCTCAGGGCCCGTCTGATCGCGTACCGCGTGAGCCGGTATCGGTTGCCGTTGCACTGGCTGACAAGATCGACACGCTCACAGGTTTCTGGGCGATTGATGAAAAGCCGACAGGTTCGAAAGACCCTTATGCGCTGCGCCGTGCAGCCCTTGGTGTGATCCGCCTGATCCTCGAAAATGATATCCGCGCAGAATTGAAAGCTTTGATTGCGCAGGCTGAAAAGCCATTGGCGTCAATCGAAGGTCTGGCATCGAAAGACGTTGGCGCTGATCTGCTGTCCTTCTTCCATGACCGTTTCAAGGTCTATCTGAAGGATGAAGGTGCACGTCACGATGCGATTGATGCCGTTCTGTCAGCCGATGCAGATAATCTGCTGCTGGTTGCCCGTCGCCTCGAAGCTCTGATCGTTTTCATCAATGAAGAAGACGGCAAGAACTTGCTGGCAGGCACCAAACGTGCAGCCAATATTCTCGGTGCTGAAGAGAAAAAGGGCACTGTCATTGCTGCAAATGTTGATGCGGCACTCTTCAACAATGAAGAGGAAAAGGCGCTGTTTGCTGCCGTGCAGTCGGCAGAAACCAAGGCCGCCGAGGCAATTGCCAGGGAAGATTTCTCTGCGGCAATGTCGGCAATGGCCGAGCTGCGTGCGCCGGTTGATGCCTTCTTCGACAAGGTGATGGTCAATGATGAGGATGAAGCTATCCGCGCCAATCGCTTGGCACTGCTGGCGAAAATCCGCTCGGTAACCGGTCAGGTTGCTGACTTCTCAAAGATCAGCGGCTAATTAAATAAATAATAAGAAAAAGCCGGAGTGGTGAGAACCGCTCCGGCTTTTTTGTATTCAGTTTTTTAAAAAATCAGGCCGGAATGTCTTTGGCCGCCCACTGAGCTGTTTCCAAATCGCGCAGCTCGGAAATATTGGCGACACCTGCCTGTTTCACCAATGCGGAGAGTTCTTTGACGATCTCTTTCGGCACGGTCGGGCCGCGATAGATCATACCGGTATAAAGCTGTACCAGATCGGCACCGGCTTTAATTTTGGTAAGCGCGGTTGCACCGCTGTCCACACCGCCAACACCGATGATCGGCATGGCTTTACCGATGCGCTGGCGCATTTTAGCAAGTACAATGGTCGATCGTTCAAAAATCGGTGCGCCGGAAAGTCCGCCTGTCTCCTTCGCTTCAACCTGATTGACCAGATTGGTGCGTGACAAAGTGGTGTTGGCAATAATCAGACCGTCGAGAGGATGAGCCAGTGCCACTTCGGCAATATCATCCAAGCCTTCTTCTGTCAGGTCAGGGGCAATTTTCAGAAAAACAGGACGTTTCAGGGTGCATTTTTCTGCTTCCTGATCGCGTGCTTCCAGCACTTTTTCAAGCAGAATATGCAGGCTGTCTTTGGCTTGCAGATCGCGCAGACCCGGTGTGTTCGGCGAAGAAATATTCGCGGTGAAATATTTGGCCACGCTGTAGAAGCGGTGAATACCGGCCACATAATCGGCCACGCGATCTTCACTATCTTTATTGGTGCCGATATTCACGCCGACAATACCGCAACTGCTGCAGCTGTTACGCTGGCTCAGGCGCTTATAAGCAGCTTCATGGCCTTCATTGTTGAAGCCGAGACGATTGATCACTGCACGATCTTCGACAAGGCGGAAGATGCGCGGTTTAGGATTGCCAGCCTGCGCGCGCGGCGTAATGGTGCCGACTTCTGCAAAACCAAAGCCGAGTTTCAGCAGCGCATCCGGTACTTCTGCATTCTTGTCAAAGCCAGCGGCCATGCCCAGCGGATTGGTAAATTTAAGACCGGCAACTGTTTGCTGCAAAGCAGGGTCAAGCGGGGCAGGGCTGGAGAGTACACCGGTTTTCAGTGCTGCAATGGAAAGGCCATGCGCCTGCTCACCATCCATCGCAAACAGTGCGCGACGGGCAATATTCTCAAAAAAACCGCTCATTGTTCAAGCTCCGGAAACTGATGCTTGCCGTCGCTGTCGAGCGGCAGGTCTTTCACCCAGCGCACCGCAGTGAGCTGAAGATTGGCGTAAAGATGCGGAAAGGCTTTGCCGCCGCGGGAAATTTCATAGCGAAGTTCATCGCCCAGCTGGTTTGCATCAACAGCCACCAGCAGCAGATCATGCTGCCTTGCAAAGTGCTTGGCAGCGGTTTCTGCAACCGTATCATCGGTGGAAAAGTGGATATAACCATCCTGAAGATCAACAGGCGCACCGGAAAAATGCCCTGCCTTTTCCGCGTCTGCCCATTGGGCGCGCGTGGCAATCTTGTAGATGGTATGATGTGACGGATCACTGTTTGACATGAAAAACGCTATTGTTGTGAACGGTAAAATTGTTCAGACATCGTTATATATGTGGCCGGTTTGGCGCATCCGGCAGCTTTTAAGACAAAATTAAGTCACAAGCCACCTCTAAATTTTAATAAAGGGTTAACATCACTTTTGCAAATGAGCAAAATGGAGTTCTGACAAGTTTGTGTTTTTGACAGGAAGCACTGGAAAGTGTCTGGATAAAACCCATATACCTAGCAGACAGATTAAAGGAGTGGGCAGATGAGGAACCGGTCCGCTATTGCGGTTGCTGTAGCAAAAGAAAACAAATTCAAGCTCATTATACGCAGTGCTGTTCTTTCGGCTTTAACAGGGTTGGCTTTGGTCTGGGGTATGAGTCCTTCTCCTGCACAAGATATGCAGCGCTACTCTATGGAAAAAACCGAAGCCGGTATTATCCGCCTTGATCGCCAGACCGGTGAATTTTCCCTGTGCAAAGAGCAGGCCGGTAAGGTTGAATGTGCTGAAACCAAACCTGCACAACTGAGCAATGATGAACGCGTTATTCTGCTGGAAAAGCAGGTTGCTGATCTGACTGCACGCATTGCCAAGCTTGAAAAAAGCGGCGTTGCAAACGGCACGCTTCCAAGTGAAGAAGAATTTGAAAAGGGTTTAAGCTATATGGAACGCTTCATGCGCTCCTTCATGGGCGTAGCCAAGAGCCTTGATGAACCGGCACCGGTGCCGAACCGCACATAATTCCTCCTAAGAAAAAAAGCGCCGTTTCCGGCGCTTTTTTATTCTCTTCAATTTGCTTTAGCCGATATTGGCAAAGCGGCGTGTCGCCTCGATCAGCTCGTGGGTAATGCCCGGCTCGGTCACTGCATGACCACCATTCTCGACAATCCGCAGATCGGCTTCCGGCCAGACTTTCTTCAGATGCCATGCATTGATGAACGGCGTGCACATATCGTAGCGACCGTGAATGATAACACCCGGAATATGACGGATACGATCGGCCAGACGCAGCAGCTGATCATCCGTGTCAAAGAAGGCGCGGTTCTGGAAATAGTGACATTCGATGCGCGCGAAAGCGATGGCGAAATGATCCTGCGCAAAAGCGTTTTCACGTTCCGGATCTGGCAACAGAGAAATCGCTGAGCCTTCCCAGCGTGACCAGCGTCGTGCTGCTTCAATCTGTATTTGCGGGTTCGGATCGGTCAGGCGGCGGTAATAGGCGGCCACCATATCGCCGCGCTCGGCTTCAGGAATATGCAGCTGATAGGCTTCAAAGCGATCCGGATAGATGATGCTGGCACCATTGCTGTAGAGCCAGTCCACTTCAAAGCGACGTGCCAGAAAGATACCACGCAGCACCAGTTCGCTGACACGCTCCGGATGGGTCTGTGCATAAGCGAGCCCGAGTGTGGAGCCCCAAGAGCCACCGAATACCTGCCATTTTTCAACGCCGAGATGGGTGCGCAGACGTTCCATATCAGCAACCAGATCCCATGTTGTGTTTTCACGCAGCTCTGCATGAGGCGTGGAACGGCCGCAACCGCGCTGGTCAAACAGAATAATGCGGTAGGCTGACGGGTCATGCAGACGACGCATGGTCGGCGAAATGCCGCCGCCCGGTCCGCCGTGAATCATGATGACCGGCTTGCCGTTCGGATTTCCGCATTCCTCAAAGTAAATCCGGTGCAGTGATGAGACCTGCAGCATCTCTTCCCGATAGGGATTAATGTCCGGATAGAGGCTGTGGCGTGTCATGGATCGTCCTTTTTGGTTATTATTCCCGCAAAGCGGTAAGATTTTTCTCTTGCATATAGAGCAGGCATCACCCTAACTGACAATACGGCACCATCGCGGCAAAAGCAGAAAACAAACTGCATATTGTTCACTATGCCGGTAATATTGCATAATGAAGATAACCGCGCCCGTCACAGACGGTTTTTGTTGCGCGCTTGGTATAGCATTCAACAGTTTTATCAGACCTGCATGCCTCATTGAAACAAAAAATGCGGCTGCACAGACTTGGGGCATCTGAGGCAGAGCGGGAGCTGTCCGGCGGTAAGCTGTGATGAATACATGCGATTTCGATCTTTATCTTTAGTCACACAAAAGGATAAGGTGTCTTTGGGAGACTGTTCGCGGGAACTCGGTTGAGGGAACAGATAAGGGGTAGGAAATTTATGGATTTGAATTTTATTATTGCCGATGATCACCCTTTATTCCGTGGTGCGTTGCGGCAAATTTTGCAAGACGGTTTTCAGCCGGAAAGTGTGACTGAAGCAGACAATTATCAGCAACTGCAAAAAGTTGCAGAAGATGCGCAGGATGTTGATCTGTTATTTCTTGATCTGACCATGCCCGGTGTCAGCGGACTTTCCGGCCTCATCAATCTCAAAGCACAGCACCCGCAATTGCCGGTGATGATTGTTTCTGCAACCGATGATGTGGCAACGATACGCCGCGCTATGGAGCTTGGAGCATCGGGCTTTGTTTCAAAATCAGCGGGTCTGGAAGAGATTGGTCTGGCGGTGCGCACTGTGCTTGATGGCGGGGAGTGGGTCTCCGGCGATCTTGAACTGGGTGCGGAAAATGATGCTGAGATCGCGGATCTGATTGCCCGCATCCGTGCGCTCACCCCGCAGCAAACACGCGTGCTTTCCATGCTGGGGCAGGGATTGCTCAATAAGCAGCTGGCCTATGAATTGAATATTTCAGAGGCAACGGTCAAAGCCCATGTGTCGGCGGTTTTGCAAAAGCTGGGCGTGGACAGCCGCACGCAGGCGGTCATTTTGCTTTCCAAACTTGGTCCCGGCTTTTCCCTTCTCGACTAAAGCATTACCTCAGATGATAATGCGCCAGCAGTGACCGCAGGGCTGCGGGTTTAATTGGCTTGTTCAGCACATGGACATTATCTTCCTGCGCGCGCAGTTTGACTTCCTTGGAGCGGTCTGCGGTGAGCAGAACCGCAGGAATAGGATGGCCGAGCATCTCACGGGTATAGCCGATCATATCCAGACCGTTTTCACGGTTAAGATGATAATCGGCAAGAATAATATCCGGTAATATTCTGACCGGCGTCTGTGCACGGGAAATATGATTGCACCAGTCTTTCAATTGGGCACCATCACGTATCAAGGTCATGTCGCAGCCCCAGCCACCAAGCAATGTGCGCATGCCGTCAAGGATCAGCGGATCATTATCAATACATAGAACACGCATGCCTTGGAGTGCATTGCTGCGGCGTCTGGCCTGCGGCTGCTCTGTTACTATTTCTGCCGCAGGTTCCTGAGAGACAGGCATGATAACGCTGAAACAGGTGCCTTTTCCGTGTTGAGATTGCAGGTGAATAGTCAGATGCAGCACCCTGACAATGCGGTCAACAATAGATAGGCCAAGCCCTAAACCGTCAGCCTGACTGATGCCCTCATCCAGCCGGTAGAACTCTCGGAAAACCAGTTGCTGCTTTTCCGGTGCGATGCCGATGCCGGTATCGGCAACTTTAATTTCAAGATTGCCGCCGCGGCGGCGCACGCCAAGCAGAATTTTACCGCTGCGGCTGTATTTTATCGAGTTTGAAACCAGATTTTGTAGCAACCGGCGCAAGAGATTGCGGTCGCTGTAAACCGTAAGAGAGCAGGGAACAATCCGCAATTTCAGGCCTTTGGCAACGGCCAGCGGGGTAAAATCTGTTGCAACCTGCTGTAACAGCCGGTCAAGGCGAAACAAAGTGAGCTCAGGTTTCAAAGCGCCGGTATCGAGGCGCGAAATATCCAGCAATGCACTGAGAATCCCTTCAACCGCCTCAAGGGATGAATCAATATTGCGCGCCAGTTGCGCTTCTGAAACGCCGAGCCTCTCGCTCAATGCAGTGCTGTAGAGACGGGCGGCATTGAGCGGCTGCAAAATATCATGTCCGGCGGCAGCAAGAAAACGTGTTTTGCCGAAATTCGCCTCTTCAGCCAGTTTTTGTGCCTGTACGAGCTGCTGGTTCACCTCCAGAAGTTCCGTGGTACGATCGGCAACGCGCTGTTCCAGCGTTTCATTCAGGCGCTTCATCGCATTATCCGCCTCAACGGAAGCGGTGATATCCGTATAGCTCGCCACAATCCCGCCGTCAGGCATCGGATTGGCTGCAATTTCGATGATTTTGCCTGTTGAGTGCAGCAAGATACGGCTTGGCTCATGGGCGCGTTCCAGCGTGCGCATCATTGCACTGCCATCGCTTGCGTGAATTTCTCCGTTTTGCAGCAACAGATCAAGGACGTCTGAAATCGGTGTGCCAACCTGCGCGAAGCCATCAGGCAGTTGCAATAAATACCGGAACCGGCGGTTCCAGCACGTCAGGCGAAAATCCTTGTCGAGAACGGTAATGCCTTGTTGCATCTGGTCAAGCGCGGTTTGCAGCAAGTCGCGGTTGTGTTGCAGTGCCTCCGAGGCATCATCAAGCAGGCGCAGCGTGTCGGGAGCAGTATTGTCTTTACGTTGCAACAGGAGCGAGAGCACCAGTCGTGCTGATGAGGAGCCGATGGCGCTGCCCAATATCTGCTCGGCAAACCGGATCAGCGGTACATCGGCGACGGCTTTGTCGTCCAGCGGCAGATCGCCGTTCTGGTCATAGCGGCTGAAAGCAAGGGCAACACGGTCCTCACCCAAATAGCGGGCAATCGTATTTTTGATTTCCCCGACAGTGACGCTGGTACGGAAACGACGCAGAACCGGCACGGTTTTCAGATTGCGCGGCATGAATGTGCTGGCCTGAATGCGCTCCAGCGGTGTGGACTGGCGGGATAGCGAGCCGATCACAAAGAAAAGCGCATTGACGGCAAGGCTCCACAATGCGCCGTGGGTGAGGGGCAAGGCATCCACGCCGAACAAAGCTTGCGGACGCAGATAGGAAAGCCCCCACAGACCGTCACGCAATATTGGTGCATCAGGATTGGCAAGGGTTGGCAAAAGCAATGTATAGGCCCAGACCGCAAAGCCGCTGACCATACCCAGCACGGCACCGCGGGCATTGGCATTGCGCCATATCAGCCCGCCGATCAGCGGGGGAGCAAATTGCGCAATCGCGGCAAACGAAACCAGCCCGATGGAGGCCAGCCCAAAAGTGCTGGAACTGGCACGATAATAGCTGAACGTAACTGCGAGAATGATGACGATGGTTGCGCGGCGTGTATAGAGGATGAGGCGGGTCAGATCCCGTTGCTGATGCTTATTCCGCCGGAAAACATAGCGGATCAGCAATGGCAGCAGCAAATGGTTGGAAATCATGATCGAAAGCGCCACGCAGGCCACAATCACCATTGCTGTAGCGGCAGAAAGCCCCCCGACAAAGGCCAGCAGGGTCAGGAGATGGGAATTCGCGGCCAGCGGCAAAGCAAGCACATAAAGATCGGCATTGGTTGCCGGCCCCAGATTGATAATGCCTTGCAAGGCAATGGGCAGCACAAACAGGTTGATCAGGATCAGATAGACCGGAAACAACCAGCGGGCAGTGCGCAGTTCTTTTTCGCTGCGATTTTCCACAACGGTGACATGAAACTGGCGCGGCAGCATCAGAATGGCGGCAGCACTGAGCACTGTGTGGACGATCCATGTGCTGGCGCTGGTCTGGGATATCATTCCCCAGAAATCAATATTGCGCTCCTGTAGTTGACGGGGCAGATCAAACGGTGAGCCGAACAGAAAAAATGTAGTCGCAATGCCAACGATCAGAAAGGCGGCGATCTTAATGACGGATTCCAGTGCCACAGCCAGAATAAGTCCGTCCTGATGCTCGGTTGCATCCGTATGTCTGGTGCCGAACAGGATGGCAAATATCGCAAGTAAGGCGGTTACAAACAGCGAAATATCGCCGAAGACATAGACAATCGGGTCGTAAGTTACCTGATATTGCGCCAATACCATATCTACGCTGCCGGAAACGGCTTTCAGTTGCAGCGCGATATAAGGCATTGAGCCGACAACGGCGATACAGGTGCCGATCGTGGCAACGCTGGTGCTTTTACCGTAGCGGGCTGCGAGAAAGTCGGCGATGGACGTAATGCGCTCGGCTTTCGCCAGTCTGACCACATGGCGCAGAAACTTGTTACCGAAAGTAAAGACAAGAATAGGCCCGATATAAATGCCCAGAAATTCAAGGCCGCGATTGGCCGCCAGCCCCACAGAACCGAAAAATGTCCACGACGTGCAATAAACAGCAAGGCTGAATGCATAAATATAGGGTCTGGGCTTGGCTCCCCACCGGAAGGCCTTGCGATCTCCGATACTGGCAACTGCGAAAAGCAGGATCAGATAGAGAAATGCGATGCCGATAATAATCCAACCGTGCATTCTGACCCCGTTATTGAAGCAGCTTCAGGGAAAATGAAGACTGTTCTGACTGGTTATTTATTGCGGGACAGAAAAATCCTGTATATGGCTGCAATTACTGGCAGTCTCTGTCCGCTGATTATTCTTTGCCTATGTTTGTATGCAACACTTCAGGATAATCAAGCTTCAACCTGCTTTATCATCTTGAGAGTATAATATTCTCCGCTACTTTAAAATTTTAATGCCGATAATAAAATCGAAATAAGCCCCCGTATTCGAAAGGACAGCTCATGCTAAAAGAGTTTCGTGAATTTGCACTCAAAGGAAATATGGTCGATCTGGCGATCGGTGTGATCATTGGTGGTGCATTTGGTGGTCTCGTTAACTCCATTGTCAATGATATCATCATGCCTATTATCGGTCTGGTTACCGGTGGTATCGATTTCTCGAATATGTTCATCCAGCTGGCCGGTGAGCCAAAGGGTACATTGGCAGCAGCGCGTGAAGCCGGTGCAACCATTGCTTACGGTAATTTCGTTACACTGCTGATCAACTTCCTGATCATCGCCTGGGTTCTCTTCCTTGTTGTTAAGGGTATGAACAAGATGAAGAAAAAGGAAGAAGCCAAGCCTGAAGCCGAAGCTGCAATTCCGGCAGATCAGGTGCTGCTGACAGAAATCCGCGATCTTCTGGCCAAAAAGGCCTGATTATAAAAAAATCGAAGAAACCCGGCCTCAGAGATGTTGCCGGGTTTCTTTTATGATATATCCTCAGGGACTTCAGACGCGTCTGGTCGCTCTGATAGCGTATCAGGTTTCAATCTATCCTTATGGTTCATAAGGATAATTTGAGTAAGAATGATCTCATGTCCCGCCCGCTTTCCCTGAAAAACAGTCTGTTTGCACTTTTATTGACATTTTTGATCGCAGGCGCAGGAGCGGCAATCGCTTATCTGATCGGCTTGCCAATTCCGTTTTTGCTCGGCTCAATGTGTAGCGTGACAATCGCTTCTTTAAGCGGGGTGCGCATTTATCTGCCGGTTTGGCTGCGCAATGCAGTATTTATCATGCTTGGCATACAAGCGGGTTCCGGCGTGCGCCCTGAGACTTTGAGTCAGATCGGTGAGTGGCCGGTGAGCTTCCTGTTGCTGTTCGTCATGCTGGTAACGGTGACAGGCTGTACTTTCATGCTGCTGCGCTATGTGTTTCGCTGGGACGCGCAGACAGCTTTCTTCTCATCTCTGCCCGGAGCCTTGTCTTTTGTAATGGCGGCGGCCAGCGAAACCCGCGCTGATCTGGTGAAAATTACAATCATTCAGACGGTGCGTCTGTTGTTGCTGATCGGACTGCTCGCGCCGGTGCTCAATGTGCTGGGGCAATCGGCACCGCACATAGATTTTGTTGCAAGTTCTGCCAATATGCAGCGTGAGTGGCTGGCGCTGTTTGTTGCTGGCTGTGCCGGTGCGCTGGTTGGTCATTACAGCCGTTTGCCCGGCGGTATGATGCTGGGCGCATTGCTCGCCAGTGCGCTGGTCTATGTGACGGGCGTGGTGAGTGTGCGGGTTCCGCCGGAAATGGCCGATTTCGGCATGGTTATTCTCGGGGTATTGATCGGGTCGCGTGTTGATGCGCGCCATCGCGGAGCAATCCTTAACTACCTGCCTGTGGCTTTGCTGGCCTTTGTTATCGGTACTGCAACGGCATCGGCGGTTTGTGTGCTGGCATGGCTGGCAACAGGGCTGCATCCGGCACAGATTGCGCTGGCATTCGCACCGGGTGCATTGGAAGCACTGACAGTGATTGCTTTCTCGCTCGGCGTTGATCCTGCCTATGTTGCATCTCACCATGTTGTCCGCTTCATGATGATTGCGATTTTCGTGCCGTTTCTGGCGCGTTCACTCAAAAAGATGGACGAAAAACAAACAGCCGCTCAAGTGGAGTTCTGAGCGGCTGTAAGATGCATATGATGCAGCCTATCAGGCGGTTTGTTTTAACGGCTTGCCTGTGAAGTCGGTGGCATAGGGAATATTCAGCGTCTGCCAGACTTCCAGCAGTGCTTCTTTCAATCCGGCAATCAGTTCCTCACCATGCACAGGTGTCGGCGTGATGCGCAGACGCTCGGTGCCGCGTGGTACGGTCGGGAAATTGATCGGCTGAATGTAAATCCCATGCACTTCAAGCAACCGGTCGCAAGCCTTTTTGCACAAATCTGCATTGCCGACAAACAGCGGCACAATATGCGTTTCTGTCGGCATGACCGGCAGGCCTGCGCGTTTCAGCATATTTTTGGTCATCTGCGCATTTTTCTGCTGCAGTTCCCGCTCAATCCCGGATGTTTTGAGATGGCGGATAGCTGCAACCGTGGCATTGGCAATTGCCGGTGGCAGGGCAGATGTAAAGATAAAGCCCGGCGCATAGGAGCGCACGGCATCAACCACAGTTTTTGAACCGGTAATATAACCGCCCAGTGTGCCAAAGGACTTGGCCAGTGTACCTTCAATAATATCAATACGATGGCTGAGGCCTTCGCGCTCGGAAATGCCGCCGCCGTGTGCGCCATACATGCCGACCGCATGAACTTCATCAAGATAGGTCATGGCATTGTATTTTTCTGCCAGTTCCACAATTTGCTTCAGTGGTGCCACATCACCGTCCATTGAATAGACGGATTCAAAAACGATCAGCTTGGCGCGGTCGTGACCGGCAGCTTTGAGCAGCTCTTCCAGATGAGCCACATCATTATGACGGAAAATCTGTTTTTCAACACCGGAATGACGGATACCGGCAATCATCGAAGCATGGTTCAGCTCATCCGAGAGGATCAGGCAATCCGGCAATAATTTGGCAATTGTCGAGATGGAAGCATCATTGGAAACATAGCCGGAAGTGAAAACCAGACCGGCCTCTTTGCCGTGCAGATCTGCAAGCTCATGCTCAAGTTCAACCAGCGGATGATTGTTGCCGGAGATGTTGCGCGTTCCACCTGCACCAGAGCCTTGCGTGCTGGCAGCGTCAGTCATAGCCTTCAGGACAACGGGATTTTGCCCCATGCCCAGATAGTCATTGGAGCACCAGACCGTGATTTCACGCGCCTGACCCTGATGGCGCCAGATTGCCTGCGGAAAGCGGCCGACAATGCGCTCGAGATCAGCAAATACACGGTAACGATTTTCAGTGTGAAGGCGGTCAATGGCCGCTTCAAAAAACCGGCTATAGTCCATGGGGCATCTTCCTTTTCTTCACCGTTACCTAATCCTTTAGAGGGGCATCGTCTACAAGGATACATGCGGTAAATGGACCTAGTCTGGTTCATTTGCATTGATTTCAGTCAATTTGGACACCGGTCGGATGCACTTTCGGTTGAAAAGCAGCCGGACACTCAACTTATTAGGAACAGTTTGTTGCAAATAGATTTTCTTATGCCTAAAAAGCGGTCTGAAAGATTGTATCTGATTTGGCATATGTGCCGGAAAATCAATGAGCGGGGGCGGCAGTGAAAAACAATAATACGGAAAAACCTTGTATGGTTGCCGGAAGCCGCGTCGGCCGGCCGGCGCGTATTTCCTATGAGGAAATTGCCCGCATTGCGCTCAAAATCGGTCTGGAAGATGTGACGATGATCGCGGTCGGTCAGGCGCTGGGCGTCGATCACTCTTCGCTGTACCGCTATGTCAAAGGTCGCAAGGAGCTGCTTCTTGCCGCCGCTGATCTGGCAATCACTGAGCTGGACTGGCGCGGAAACCCTTCGAATTGGCGTGAATTTGCACAAACGGTTGCAAATTCTTCATGGGAGCTGTTCGACCGGTATCCGGGGCTGGCTGATGCTATGCGCGAGCTTGAGGTGTCACCACCATCCGGTATCCGTGCTTTTGGCGAAATTGCCAATCAGTTTGTCGAATATGGTTTTTCTGCCGATGAGGCTGTGGTGCTGCTCGACAGTATGTTTGACATGACGATGGACTGCTTTACTGGTTGGCGCAGAGTTTATAATCAGGACCGTATCGGTGGTCACGGTATTGAAAAGGTTGTCGCGTCATGGGAGGCGGAAGCTATCCGTAATCCGGATACAGCTCGGCCGATCTTGATCATGAGCCGTATGATGACGGATCATCCCAAAGAATTGTGGAGTAAAAAGCTGTTTCTGATGCTTGAAGGAGCACAGGCAATTTTTGAAAAGCGCCAGCAGATGTATGAAGCTGCTGAATAATACAATTCAGGCGGGCGTTGATTTCATATTGCCTGCCTGATGACCTGAGCAAGGGCTTGCGTGTAGCGTGTCACTTCCGGTGCGCCCATTAACTCACCAAAGGTGCCGCGCGCCAGTGGTCCGGCAATGAACAGGTCGTCCGTAATGCGGCCTGTTTTATCAATGGCACGCATGGTTTTGTTGGTGTCTTCATCTCTGCATGTATGTAAACCAAGCCCTGTCGGATCCATTTCGATCAGACCGGCTTCATGAAGCATGGCAAGCGGCGGACACTGGCTGATAATATCGCCGTGCGCGGGGCCGGTTGTAACGATGACAGCATCAAAATGGTGACGGATAATCTCTGACTGCCCGCGCAGACGAATGCCGATATTGAAGCCGTCACCATCATCTGCAACAGCTGCATCCGTAATATGCGCAGCAAGAAACGTCAGTGTGCCGTCACGGCTGCACTCTTCAAGAATCATGTCAGTCTGGGTCGCAAGGCGGAAGCGATGTGCATCCCAATAGGTGCGCAAATGCCGGACAAGGCGCTTGCGCTCGGCAAGCGGCAATGCAAGCCAGATTTCGTCACCCTGATCGCGCAGGGTATCAATCACCGACTGCCACGGCACCGATTGCTGCGCCGCTTCACGGATCGTCTTGCGGATTTTGTGTAAAAGCTGTGTCGCGGATTTTTCCGGCGGGCTGAGAAAATCACCGAAAAACCTCTGAGGTCTAGGCTCACCTGCTTTGAGTCGGAGATTGAGGCGTGAGCGCAACCCGTGGCGCGACAAAGCCGTGATTTTACCGCTGTGACCATGTTGGGACAGTCCGGCAATCATGTCCGCTGAGGTTAAACCCGCGCCGATAATAAGCACGGAACACTCTGTACCTTTTGCCTTAAGTAACTGCTCTATAGCGTTTTTCTGATAGGGATTAGCGATCATCCCGCTCATGTCTTGTGTGGTGTTTTGTGTTAAAGGGCGTAGCGGAGCGGGCAGTGCCGGCAAAGGATGAGAAGCGGCGATCACCAGAAAATCCGTAGTGATGGTCTCATTGGTATCGGTGGTAATTTCATAGCCGCCGGAAGTGTCTTGTCTGGCGCCTGTCGCGCTGGCGCGCAAGTGCTGTACTTGCCCGCTTGCCAGCAGCGGAGCAATCTGATCCGCCATATAGGAGCCGAATGTACTACGCCGTGCATAGATCTGGCCGTTTTGCGTCACAGCTTCCGGATCGTGGATCAGGCTGTGTTTTTCTTCCAGCCAGCGAGCAAAATGCGGCTTGTCCTCATAAAACAGGCTCATCCGGTCGGAGAGCACATTGAGGCGAAAAGCGTCTTCATCCGTGGAATAGGCAAGACCTGCCCCAAGCGAGGGGCGGGGTTCTATAACGGTGATGCTGAGTTCTGCGGGGATGGTAATCGCTGCGAGGTGATAGGCGAGAGATGCACCTGAAAAACCACCTCCGATGATGGTAACAGATTTTTTCGGCTGGCTGTTATCTCGCATGGCGTTCGTGCTGGCAGAAGGTAATGCAGGCAAAACTGTACCCCGTTTCAGAAGAGATGCTCTAACCGGAAAATTGTTACAGCTTGATTTCGTTTTATAGTAACGGAATCCGCCTTTGCCAATTCTGTGATAAAGTAATTTTCTCTGAAACAGTTTCGAAGTGAGGCACTCTGATCAGATAATCAGAGGCCAAACAGTTTTTTCAGGAAGAGCAATCCGCCATCGGTGCGACGGATATAGCGTCGCGGCAACCCGAACGGATCATCCGTTGCTCTGGCGTGGCCGCGTTTTGTTGTGGTTGCATGGATGTAACCGGCTTGTCTGGCAATATCTCTCATGGCCTGATTTTAACCGCCATAGGGATAGCAAAAATTCGTGACCTCAGCGCCGAGTATCTCTTCAAGCGCTTTTTTGGAACCGGCAATCTGGCGTTCCGCTTCCTTCATTTCTGCGCCCGGCAAATAGATGTGATCCAGTGTGTGCGCGCCGACTTCATGGCCATGTGCTGCCCAGTCCCGCAACTGTTCTGTTGTCATGCAAGGAATTTCGACCGCGCCTTTAGGCATGTCCCATTCATTGCGTCCGCCGATTTGGTTGGCGACAAAGTAATTGGTCGCGGTAAAGCCCAGTTCATTCAGTACCGGCATGGCATGCTGATAGACATTGAGAAAGCCGTCATCAAAAGTGATGACGGCGACCTTACCCTGTTTTCTGCCTTCGAGATAAGGACGGGCATCCTGCATAGATAGCCCCTGATAGCCCAACCGCTTCAGCCATTTCATCTGCGAGCGAAACCGATCCGGATGAACATGCAGACTGCGAAACGGCTTGTCACGCGTCGGCGGCACATCAATGGAATGGTAAAGCAGGATCGGAACGGCAGAAGGTTTCATAAGGATTATCCGGATTTACGGGAATAGATTTTGACACTATGCCGGTAAAGTGGCCGCATCAGTTCTCGGTGCAGTTTATGCGCCAGAGAGCGGGGTTGTTTCAAGGTGCTGCCGCCCAAATTGGCAGATATTTCCTGCACACCACCCGGAACAACCGAAAGTGGTTTGAGTTCGGTCACCCAGCTCATCTGGGCAAAAGTATCAACCGGTCGGTCAAATTGTTCTGTTGCTTTCAACAAGGCCTGCGCGGCATTCCGTGTGATCAGCTGAGCAACCATGCCCAGTCCGACCGGCACCGGACGAATAACTTTTGTCGTACCACTCTCCAGCACCACAGCGCCGGTTTCACGGTCGGAGCGGAATGGCAGGCGCACAAGGCCACCTTGAGCGGCAACTGAAACAGCCGCTGAAAAGGCCGCAGGAAAATCTTCTGTCAGCGCAACATCATCTTCAAGCACAAGAGCAGCATCTAAATTCTGATCAACAATTGCCTGCCATGTTTTGCGGTGAGACAAGAAACAGGCCACTTCATTGCGGCTTAAGCGGAACGGGTAATAAGGTTTGTGCAGGCGTGGTTGGTAGGCTTGCGTAACATCTGCGTCACGGAGCTGTTTTGCATCAATCGCAGTTATAATCTCTGCGGGAACAGGCAGTTGCGACACAAGCTCGGACACCTGCGCTCTGCGCTCTGTGGCGCGCTCAAGATGGATGATGAATGCTTTAATGTGCTGTTGTTGCATGGGTGCGCCTTTACCAGAGCCGTCGGAGGTTCGGGATTATCGCAGCATTGTGGCTGGATAAGCGCCGGATACAGGCAGTCTATACAGCAACTTAAAGTAAAAGCGGAATAAAAATATAAAAGGCAGGCCGTTTCACCTGCCTTTTAGTGGTCAGGTTTAATTATAGGCAGGATTGGTTGCCTGTTGCCGGCTGTGGTTCTTTAAGACTTGTCGCAATAGTCCTGCTGCATCCGCGTAGGTGGCCGGAAAGTCTGCCGGTTGATATTGCATGAGCTGCGGAATAGCGGCTTTAAGGGATTGCAGTACATGCTGCGGCAACTGGTCGGAACATTGTGTCAGGCGGCGAAAAATAACGCTGATACGCACTGATTTTCCGAAAACCGCAACCTGCGGTTCCTCACTTCTCATATTCCAGTCTTCATAGGCGTGGAGGGCTTCATGAAAGCCGTTCAGTAAATAGATTGATGCATGTCCGTTGTGTAGCGGCGGCAGTAAACTTGACATTTCTGTCTCCTCTGTCGGGCTGCTTACTGCTTGCTTGTCCTTGCGTGGCATCGCAGTAATTTTAAAAAATACTGCCTGTTTTCATCCCTGTATGGGCGGCACAGGCCTGATGGTCTGAAAATATTATCGCCTGATTATGTGACAGCTCTATAATGTCCGGCGATTTTCGCCGGAACTTTTGTGCGTTGATACGATCATTGAAAAGGATCGCTGACAGCAGAGTAACGAAAAATCAGCGCGGGTAAATCCCGATATTGTTGTACTTTCGGATAGTACTGTAAAATAGAAAAATCTTTTAAAATATAGAAATGGAGAGGACTGCGCATCCTCTCCATTGTTCCTGTTGCGGTAATATGTTTCAGGCTTTTCCCAGTTCCTCAGAGCGGGAGCGGGCGGCTTCAACGGCCTCAGTCATCAGATTTTGCAACCGGTTATTTCCCATCAGAACCTCCAGAGCTGCTGCCGTAGTGCCGTTAGGGCTCGTTACATTAATGCGCAATTGCGAAGGGGTGTCCGTGCTTGTCTTGGCAAGCGCGCCAGCGCCGTAAACTGTCTGCATGGCAAGCATTGCTGCAATATCCTGCGGCAGGCCAGCCATTACGCCTGCCTGTGTGAGGCATTCAATGAAGTGGAAAATATAGGCCGGGCCGGAGCCGGATACGGCGGTTACAGCATCCATCAGCTTTTCATCGTCGATATGCGCAACTTTACCGCTGGTCTCCAGCAGTTCTTCGGTAAAGCGCTTGTCGTCCGGCGCGACATTGCTGTTGGCGAAAGTTACCATCATGCCTTTGCCAATCGCTGCCGGTGTGTTGGGCATGCAGCGGATGATGGCGGTCTGTTCGCCTAAGATTGTCTCAAACAGCGAAACCGGTGTTCCGGCGGCAACGCTCACAAAAGTGGCTGCGGGTGCATAAGATTGATAGGCAGGCAGAATATCCTGAATGACCTGTGGTTTGACGGCAATGATAATCAGGCGCGGCGAGCCGGTAATACCTGTGCTGTCTGCCAGTGCTTTAACGCCGAGTTCTGCGGCACGCTCGCGCAAACCATCTGCCGGTTCGACAACGGTGACATCAGATGCCTGCAATTTTCCGGACGAGAGCCAGCCTTGCAGCATGGCAAAGCCCATATTGCCGCAACCAACCAGAATAACGCTATTTTTCGTCATAAATTGCCTCTCGGTGATCTTTTGCAGTGATTTGTCTCATGCATAGAACATTCGGACGGAGATGGAAATATTTGGTGGTGATTATGGCAAAGCGCGTAATGCGTAACGGAATTTTCAGGTCTTGCTGCCGGACTTTGCCACTATCATCGCAGAAATATGAAATTTATTTCTCAGAAAGGTTGCCAGAGTGATTAAGGTTTTGTTAACCATAAGGGAGAGTGATTTGCACCGGCTTCGCCGCGCTGCAAAAGCGTAACGGGTAAACGTGATTTACATAGTGAAATGCGTTGCTTCTGGCGTGTTGCTTATCTGCGAACAGTTTTGAAGAGTTTGAATGGTCAGCTTCGGATTTATTCCGGTTGATCAAATCCTGATGAGTCCCGCAATACGGAGATGAACGGGGCTTTTTGGATGTGAGATACTGCCGGAAACCTCTGTGTTTTCGGATATATTATGAATTGCTGTGTGTATTAATTTTAAACAACGGGGCGGCGTTATGGAACGTGATCATAAATTTTCCGGCACATTACCGCTTTTAGCCTATGCACCTCAGGACTTTGGCCTGAATGCCCAGCGTTCCCGCGCTTATCGTGCACGCGCTGCAATGGGGCGCACCGGTGTCCAGCCGCTGCGCAGTCATGCGCAGGCTCCGTCTATGCTTGAAAAGACGCAGATTGTTGCGCTCGAGCCGGAGCAAACATCCTCTCTGTTTAAAAAAATATGGCTGCGTCTCACCGGCATTTTAAAGGCGAGACGAAATGCGGATGTGGCAGCTGAAACCTCTTTACATTTGCCTGTTGCTTCTGAAAAAGCGCCGCGTTCGGTTGCTGCAGATGTCGAGCGTAATGTTGCCCGCGTTTTGAACCGCAAGGCGCATGAGGAGCAGTTCGTGACAGAGCGCCCTTTGCAGGCAACGCTGGATGAAGCACTGCCGAAGCCGGCAGCAGAAGAAAATGCTGTTGAAGACAGTCGCCAGCCTGTTTCAAAAACCTATGCAGCGATGCGCAAAAATGCAGCCGCCGCTGTAGCAGAAGATCAGTCCATACCGCAGGCGCCGGATCTCGCTCATGCTTTGGCTGAAATCCGGCAGGCTCTGCGTGAGCATGAAAAACTGGCCAATGCCCGACAGAATGAAAATTCTACACGCTGATGCCGTTATTCAGATAGCGGGACTGTTTTTTGATTGTCATCATCACGCAGGCAGATTATGCGAAGGCAGGATGTAAGCGCGGCTTTGTACTCCCGCAAATTTCGGCTCTTGCATTATTTTTTGGTCTGACGGAGTTGTGAGATGACGACTGAGGCGAATGGCGCAAAAGTAATCGACGGTAAATTACTGGCGGAAGATGTAGTGGCAGCAGTTAAAAGCGCAACTACAGATCTGCTGACAGCAACCGGTGTGAAGCCCGGGATTGCCGTGGTTATCGTCGGGGAAGATCCGGCAAGTCAGGTTTATGTCGCCTCCAAAGGCCGTAAAGCGCGTGAATGCGGTTTCCATTCCGTACAGCATACATTGACCGAAGATACATCCGAGGCAGATTTGCTGGATGTGATTGACAGTCTCAACAATGATCCGGCTATTCACGGTATTCTGGTGCAGTTACCGCTGCCAAAACATATTGATGAAGGCCGCGTCATTCAGACCATTGCGCCGGACAAAGATGTGGACGGTTTCCATTATATCAATGTCGGCAAGCTCGGCACCGGCGCTATTGATAGCGCTTTTGTGCCATGCACACCGGCTGGCAGCATGATCATGATTGAGCGCCAGCTAGGCCGCGACTTGTCGGGTCTGACGGCGGTGGTGATCGGCCGCTCCAATATTGTCGGCAAGCCGATGGCGAGTTTGTTGCTTGCAGCCAATGCCACTGTGACCGTTGCCCATAGCCGCACCAAAGACCTGCCGGCGCTGGCACGTACCGCTGATATTCTGGTGGCAGCTGTAGGCCGACCGCAAATGGTGAAGGGTGACTGGATCAAGCCGGGTGCCACAGTGATTGATGTGGGGATTAACCGCATTGATGCACCGGAAAAGGGGATCGGTAAAACCCGCCTCGTTGGTGATGTGGATTATGCGGAGGCTGCAAAGGTGGCCGGTGCCATTACGCCGGTTCCGGGTGGTGTAGGGCCGATGACCATTGCCATGCTGATGGCGAATACACTGGTTGCTGCATGCCGTGCTGCCGGTGTAAAGGCACCGAAATTCTAATATTGTGCGAAAGCACCAAAGTTCTGATTTTAGTCCTTAGATAAGAAGAACGGCGCGGTCATTGTGATCGCGCCGTTTTTTGTTGTCTTTTAAAATACCGATGCGCCCTGATCTGCATGACCTGCAATATGCCGGAATGCGGCGAACAGTTCCCGCCCCATGCCAAAGTGATTGCGGGTGAGATCAGGTGTTTCAATGTTGCGGGATTGCAATTCGCTATCACTCAACAGAACCGACAAGGTGCCTTGCGGGGCATCAAGACGGATGATGTCGCCTTCCTGAATTTTCGCAATCATACCGTTGTCGAGTGCTTCCGGTGTGACGTGAATGGCCGAAGGCACTTTGCCGGAGGCACCGGACAGACGTCCGTCAGTCACAAGTGCAACTTTCTGCCCGCGATCCTGAAGAATGCCGAGCACAGTCATCAGCTTGTGCAATTCCGGCATGCCGTTGGCTTTTGGCCCCTGATAACGCACAACAGCAATAAAATCGCCTTCCAGCTTACCTGCCTTGAATGCATCCTGCAATTCGGCCTGATCGTGAAAAATCTTTGCCGGAGCCTCAATCACATGGCGATCCGCTTTCACGGCGGAGACTTTAATAATCGCGCTGCCGATATTGCCGCTCAGTACTTTAATGCCACCATCCGGCTGGAAAGGCGCATTAGCCTTGGCCAGCACTTTTGCATCGGCGCTCACTTCAGGGGCAGGGTTGCGGGTGACATTACCGTCTTTATCCATAGCAGGCTCAATGGTGTAATCGCGCAAAGTGTCGCCCCAGACGGTACGCACATCTTCATGCAGCAGACCGGCATCCAGCAACTCGCGGATCAGATAACCCATGCCGCCAGCCGCGTGGAAATGGTTCACATCGGCAAGCCCGTTCGGATAGACGCGGGCAAGTAACGGTACTGCTGCTGAAATGTCAGAGATATCCTGCCAGGTCAGTTTGATGCCAGCGGCTGCGGCCATAGCGATCAGATGGATGGTGTGGTTGGTGGAGCCGCCGGTGGCATTAAGGCCGACAATGCCATTGACGAAAGAGCGCTCATCCAGCATCGCGCCGACCGGCGTGTAATCATTGCCGCAGGCGGTGATTTGCAAAGCGCGCTTGGCGGCTTCGCGGGTCATGGCATCGCGCAAAGGTGTGTTCGGATTGATAAAGGATGAGCCCGGAATATGCAGCCCCATAATTTCCATCAGCATCTGATTGGAATTGGCCGTACCATAAAAGGTGCACGTGCCGGGGCCGTGATAGGAGCTGGATTCTGATTGTAGCAATTCGGCACGATCAACTTTGCCTTCCGCATAGAGCTGACGGATACGGGCTTTTTCATCATTTGGCAGGCCGGAGGTCATCGGTCCCGCCGGAATGAAAATCGCAGGCAGATGGCCGAAGGTCAGAGCGCCGATCACCAGGCCCGGCACGATCTTATCGCACACGCCAAGATAGACGGCAGCGTCAAACATATCATGGGACAGGCCGACGGCAGTGGCCATGGCAATAACATCGCGGGAGAACAGCGACAGCTCCATGCCCGCAAAACCCTGCGTTACGCCGTCACACATGGCAGGCACGCCGCCTGCAACCTGCGCAACGCCGCCTGCCTCGCGCGCGGCCTGTTTGATCAGGTTCGGAAAGGTTTCAAAAGGCTGATGGGCGGAGAGCATGTCATTATAGGCAGTGATAATACCGACATTGAGGAGCTGGTCTCCGGCCAAAGCTGCTTTGTCAGAAGAATTGCAGGCCGCAAAACCGTGAGCAAGATTGGCGCAGCCAAGCGCAGTGCGCACCGGCTTGCGCGTTGCGGCTTCACCGATCCGCCCCAGATAGGCCTCACGGGTCGGGCGTGAGCGCTCGATAATCCGGTTGGTTATGGCCTGAAGGGTATGGTTCACGGTCATGTTAGTCTCTC
The DNA here is from genome assembly GCF_030376605.1 of Pseudochrobactrum sp. sp1633. Classification (GTDB taxonomy): domain Bacteria; phylum Pseudomonadota; class Alphaproteobacteria; order Rhizobiales; family Rhizobiaceae; genus Pseudochrobactrum. The sequence goes on from NZ_JARRAE010000013.1 coordinate 67,076, forward strand.
CCGTACCGGCTCGGAACCGGCACACTGCATGGTTATTTAAACCGATTTAATACACGGAATATAAGTATAGCGAAAGAGAGAGAAAAGCCGGATGCGTCTATAAAGCGCACAAAAAATAGCGAGGGATAAAAACGCCGCTCTGCCGTGATTTCACTTCATAAAAAAGATCAGGGCAGAGCTTCAATAACGTGCGTTTATGGTGCCCAGTAGAGTTGCACCGGCTGTTTTGCATGGGCAAAAACCGCACGCACAGGCATCAGATTAATATCTTTCTCGCTGAAGTCGCTGGCCAATGCTTCTTCGAGAACGGCCAGTTTCTTTTGTCCTTCAATATGCAGGATCAAGAGATCGGCCTTGGCAATAAGCGGCAAGGTCAGGGTCAGCCGCGGTTCGCCTGCACCCTCAGCCTGCATGGGCAGAACAACAGCCTGTGTTTTCGGATCAATTGCCTGATCCAGCCGGCTGCCGCCGCGAAAAAAGGAAGCCGTATGGCCGTCATTGCCCATACCGAGCACAACCACGTCGAAAGGTTTTGGCAAAGCATCAATACGGTTTGCAGCGGTGACCGCGGCAACGCTGGCTGTTTGCGCAGGGCCGTAAAGGCTCACAAAGGTGGCGGCTGCCGCTTTGTTTTGCAATAAATTTTCGCGTACCAGCTTTTCGTTGGAGCGCTCGTTGTCAGGCGCCACAAAACGCTCGTCAACAAGGGTAATCGTTACCTGCTTCCATGACACGTCCTGCATGGAAAGCGCTTCGAACAATTTTACCGGCGTTGTGCCGCCGGATACGGCGAGCACAGCCTGTCCTTTGGCCGCAACGGCTTTATTCAGTTGATCCGCGATTGTTCCGGCTAATTGCAGTGCCAGAGCGGACGGCTCTGCAAAATCATGCCTTTCAAGAGTGGTTATGTCATTCTCCATCAGTGTTCCTGCACCGGTTGTTTGTTAAATTACAACGCAGTGCAGTCATTTTGTATCTGTATACAGAATACCGTCTCAGATGGGTATTCATTCTGCGCCTTTGAGGGGCTGTTATAATGTCAGAGCTGTTATGCCTCCTGTCTCGCCAGAGACAAAGTGCATAAAGTCTCTTTACAGGCTATCATGCCATGTACGGCCGTCACGCTCGATCAGCGCGATGGAACCGGACGGACCCCATGTGCCTGATGTATAGCCCTGTACTTTTTGCTCATTGGCATCCCAGCCTTCGAGAATAGGGTCTATCCAGCGCCATGCGGCTTCGACCTCATCACGACGCATAAACAGGGTCTGATTGCCGCGCACCACATCCATGATCAGGCGCTCATAGGCATCCGGATTGCGCTCATCAAATGAATCCGCAAAGCTCATATCCAGCGGAATGTGGCGCAGGCGCATACCACCCGGACCCGGATCTTTGATCATGATCCATTGCTTTACGCCTTCATCCGGTTGCAAGCGAATAACCAGCTGATTGGCGATAATCTGACCGGCGCTGCTTTCAAAAATCGAATGCGGGATTGGTTTGAATGTCACCACGATTTCTGAAACGCGCTCGGCCAGTCTTTTACCGGTACGCAGATAAAACGGTACATTCGCCCAGCGCCAGTTGCCGATTTCAGCTTTCAGCGCCACAAAAGTTTCGGTGTTGCTGGTATTGCTTTCCAGATCATCCAGATAGGACTTAACAGGGCCACCAGCGGAGGCTCCGGCGCGGTACTGGCCGCGTACTGTATATTCCTGAGCATTCTCAACAGTAATCGGCACAAGCGAGCGCAGAACTTTCACTTTTTCATCATGCACAGCATCGGCCTGCAATGAGGCCGGTGGCTCCATAGCGACCAGACACAGTAACTGCAGGATGTGGTTTTGCACCATATCGCGCAGCGCACCAGCGGTGTCGTAATAGCCTGCACGGCCTTCAAGGCCGACAGCCTCTGCAACGGTAATCTGAACATGGTCAATATGCGCGGAGTTCCACAGCGGTTCATACAGAGCATTTGCAAAGCGCAGCGCCATCAGGTTCTGCACGGTTTCCTTGCCAAGATAATGGTCGATGCGGAAAATCTGGTCTTCGCGGAAGACGCTGCCGATCGTGTCATTGAGAATTTGAGCGGAAGCGAGATCGCGGCCGATCGGTTTTTCAACAACGATCCGCGTATGATCACTGATCAGATCATTGCTTTGCAGGCGTTGGGCAATATCGCCAAACAGGTTTGGGCTGACAGCCAGATAAAAAGCGCGGATATCTGCAGGTTTGGTTTTAATCAGCTTTTTGAGGGCAGGCCAGCCTTGATCGGACTTTGCATCAATCGCCACATAGGAAATGCGCTGCAAAAATTGCTCGATTTGCTCTTCGTCAATTTCGTCTTTTTTGACATGCTCATGAATAGCGTTGCGGGCAAAGGTTTTGTATTCCGCATCGCTCATTTCGCTGCGTGAGGCACCGATAATACGTGTTGGCTCGCTGAACTGTCCCGCGCGCTGGCGCTGGTAAAGGGCAGGGATCAGTTTGCGCTCGGCAAGGTCGCCCGAGCCGCCGAAAACGATGCAGTCAAAGGGCTCTACCGGAATTGTCTGGCTGGTCATGAACCTGTCTCTTTATTCGCTTTTGTCTGATACGCCGAAGCGCCTGTTCAGGATATGGAGAGAAAGTGTTGGGATTTGGCCGAAGATGGCAATAGTGATTTGCACTATAATCTAGCGAAATAGCAGCGTTGACAATAGTGGTTTTTTAAATCGATTTAATGGCGTTTATTTTACGGTCTTTCGTGTTCGGATAAACAGAAAACCGGTGCTTTCTCCTGCAAGATTCCCTTAGTCTTCGAAATGCTTTATGCATTGAGCTAACTGATTTGCATCGTAATGAAAGTTTCTGGAGAAAATTATGGCACGTTTAAAGGATAAGGTGGCAATTGTTACCGGCGCCGGTTCTGGTTTCGGAGAGGCAATCGCACGCCGTTTTGCGCAGGAAGGCGCAAAGGTAACGGTTGCCGATATTAACCCGAAACGTGCCAATGATATTGCCAGCTCCATCGGTAAAAATGCAGTGCCTCTGGCTGTGGATGTGTCGCGCAAGGATGATGTTGAGCGGCTGGTCGGTGTAACTTTACAGCAGTTCGGCCGGTTGGATATCATGGTCAATAATGCCGGCTTTGCCTATAAAAACATGGTGCTGACCGATGTTCCGGAAGACAGTTTTGACCTGATTACCGCGGTTAATATGAAGGCGCTGTATCTGTCCACGCTTGCGGTTGTGCCGGTTATGCGTAAACTTGGCGGCGGCACGATTATCAATACTGCCTCCATCGGTGCACAGCATCCGCGTAAAGGCCTCACATGGTATAATGCCTCTAAGGGCTGGGTGATGAGCGCCACCAAGTCTATGGCGCTGGAACTTGCTGACGACAAAATCCGCGTCAATGCGATCTGTCCGGTAGAGAGTGAAACCGAAACGCTGAAGCTGATTTTGGGTGATGACACGCCGGAAGCCCGCGAGGCGCTCAAAGCCTCTATCCCGCTTGGCCGTTTTTCAAAGCCGGACGATATTGCCAATGCCGCTCTGTGGCTGGCAAGCGACGAGGCAGCATTTGTGACCGGTACATCCGTGGATGTGGATGGTGGCTACAGCCTGTAAGCGGGGACCGGTTAAATCCGGTCCATCATCGCATACCAAGACAGTGCAAGGAAAAGCAGCGGCGCACGGAATGTGCGCCCGCCCGGAAAAGCGGGTACTTTGAGCGCTTCAAATTTGCGCAGACGTTCACGATTGCCAGTGGCCGTTTCAGCGTAAAGCTTACCCATAAAATTGGCGAGCATCACGCCGTGGCCGGAATAGCCGCCTGCGCTGATAACATTCGGCATAACTTCCCGCACAAAAGGCTGTCGTGGCATAGTGATGCCGACAGAACCGCCCCAGCCATGTGTAATCTCGATGTCTTTGAGTTGCGGATAGATTTCCGTGATCTGGCGGCGGATATGCGTGGCAATGTCACGCGGATTATCTGCCGTATAGGCTTCACGTCCGCCAAAGAGCAGGCGACCCTCTTTGCAGCGTCGGAAGTAGCGCACCACAAAGCGTGAATCATCGACCGATTCTCCACCCGGTAACACGCCGTAAGAGGCATCAAGGGGCACTGTTGCACCGATAAAAGAGCGGATTGGCATGACATGACAAGCGCTCACTGGCTCCAGATTACCGCCATGCGCATTCACCGCAATCAAAGCTTTTTCCGCATTGATAATGCCGCGCGCAGTTTTAACAATCACGCGGCCGTTGGAGGAGGTAATGCCGGTAGCTTTGCTGTTCTCATGGAGTTTGGCTCCGGCGCGGGCCGCTGTTTTTGCCAGTCCGATGAGAAGTTTCAAAGGATGAATATGACCTGTACCGCTGTCATAAGTGCCGCCGAAATAACGCTGTGAGCCGAGCTTTTCAGCAACCTCATCGCGTTCCATATAACGCAGATGCGGGTAGTTGAATCGTGTAGCCATAAGTTCACTATGCGCCTGATATTGCTTTTCATAGCGCTGTTTATGGGCGACGGAGATTTGTCCCTGCACATATTCCATATCGATATTGTGCTCTGTCGCAAAGCTCAGAAGGTGGTGCTTGGCCTCTTCGGCCAGATCGAACAGGGTTTTCGCCTGATCAAAACCATATTGTTTTTCAAGGTCTTCAGCCCAGGTTCTCTGGCCAGTATTCAGTTGTCCGCCATTGCGGCCTGAGGCGCCATCACCAAAGCGTGCTTCATCGAGGAGCACAACATCAACACCCTGAACAGCCAGATGATAGGCAGCAGACAGCCCCGTATAACCGCCGCCGATAATAACAACATCGGCCTGTCGTGAGCCGTCAAATTCGGGATATTGCGGCCGTTCACTGATGCTTGCCTCATACCATGACAGTCCGGGAGAAATCGGGCTCTGATAATGCTGTGACTGTTGCATTGGGTGCCTTGAGCTGGTGCTGTAAGTCGGAGAGCAGAAGAATGGTAGGAAGCATAGTCCGGCAAAAATTGCGCCGGCACATTGATCAAAAACAATGTGCCGGAGATGTTTTTATACGTTGAGCAGCAGATATTCCCGCTCCCACGGGCTGATCACTTCCATGAAGGTCTCAAATTCCGCCCGTTTGATCGCGGCATAGGTGGTGGCAAAACTCTCACCCAGCAGTGCTTTCAGCTCTGCGTCCTGCTCAAACAGATTGACAGCTTCAATCAGGCCGCGGGGTAGTTCAACCTCATTGCGGTTGACCGAAGTTGTCACCGGTGCGTCCGGCATGATTTTGTTTTTCAGGCCGATCAGTCCGCAGGCAAGGGATGCTGCCAGTGCCAGATAAGGATTGGCATCAGAGGAGGGGATGCGGTTTTCCACACGCCGTGCCTGCGGCTCAGAACGCGGAACGCGCAGAGCCGTGGTGCGGTTATCATAACCCCATTTAACATTGACCGGCGCAGATGCATCCGGCGTCAGGCGGCGATAGGAGTTCACATAAGGGGCAAACATCACCAGCGCATTCGGTACATGTTTCTGCATGCCGCCGATGAAATGATAGAAGGCTTCACTCTCGGTGCCATCTTCATTGCTGAAGATGTTTTTGCCGGTCTTTTTATCAACAATAGACTGGTGAATATGCATGGCTGAGCCCGGCTGCCCTTGAATAGGCTTGGCCATAAAGGTTGCATACATATCATGCTTGAGCGCGGCTTCACGGATGGTGCGCTTGAACATAAAGGCCTGGTCAGCCAGTTCAATCGGGTCGCCGTGGCGCAGGTTGATTTCCAACTGGCCAGCGCCTTCCTCATGGATCAGCGTGTCAATTTCCAGTCCCTGCGCTTCCGAAAAATGATAGATGTCATCGATCAATTCGTCGAATTCGTTGACACCGGCGATGGAGTAGCCCTGACCGCCGCCAATGGCGCGACCTGACCGGCCGACCGGCGGGGTGAGCGGATAATCCGGATCAGGGTTTTTACGTACCAGATAAAATTCGATTTCTGGTGCCACAACCGGTTTAAGGCCGAGTTTTGAATATTCTTCCACGACGCGTTTCAGCACATTGCGCGGTGTGAATTCAGCGACGCGTCCATCCTGATAGACCAGATCACACAGCACCTGCGCTGTCGGGTCGGACTCCCACGGGACAACGGTGAGGGTGGAGAGGTCGGCGACAAGGCGCAGATCGCCGTCATCTTCAGGATAGACAAAGCCGTGGCCGTCATCAGGATAATCACCGGAAATGGTGACCATGAAGACAGCAGACGGTAGTGCCAGAGTGGAGTTGGAGATGAATTTTTTGGATGGCATCATCTTGCCGCGGGCAACACCGGCCTGATCAGGCGTGATGCACTCAATATCTTCAATATCGCGCCATGCCAGCCATTCAGAAGCTTCTTTCCAGTTTTTGACGCCGCGCAGCGACTTGACATAGGCTGGTGTGCCGCGACGTACAGTTTTGCGCGGTTTTTTCTTCTCAGTAGGTGTGACAGGCATTGTTCACCGGATAGCTGTTTGCGATAGGGTCATCATAGTTTCTCATATGACCTTTAACAAACAGAGTAGCATTTGTGTGCGTAAGGGTAAGTCCTTTTGCCAAAAATATTTTCTGCGCGGGTTTGGCAGGGTGGTCTTGTTGAAATACGCAGGCTGCCTGAAACTGTCTTGTGTAGCCTTGATGACTATACGCAACGGTCAGTCATGACATCAGGACAGCCTGCGATTGTGCGGTTCCGAAAAAACTACCCTGAGAAAATGCGGGAAGGGTAATTGGGGGGACGGAGCCGAACTTCGGGATTTCAATTTCTGGTTACGATCACCGGTGTCAGCAGATCGCCCCACTGGCCTTCGCCATTCCCGCATTGCCGCAGGCATGCAATTAATGAGGCATGGTGGCGAAGGCAGTTGGTTTAGTTTCTGGTTACAATAACCGGTGTCAGCAGATCGCCCCACTGGCCTTCGCCATTCCCGCATTGCCGCAGGCATGCAATTAAAAAAGCATGGTGGCGAAGGCAAATTGGTTTAGTTTCTGGTTACAATAACCGGTGTCAGCAAATCGCCCCACTGGCCTTCGCCACCATGATGTCGGGCGGAACGCACCAGCTCTACGGATACGCCGGCTTCAACCGCTTTCATAACAGCGTGGTTGAGGCGGTGAAGATCGTTGGCCAGCATGCGAATTGCAGCCTTCTGGTCTTCTGTCATAGCCGAAGCTTGTTCTTCGGCCCGTTCTTTAACCTGTGGTTTGGTCATCATGGTCTTTGTCCTTGGGTTATATTGAGGTCGTGAGCTGAAGTTGCGTTTTGGGTGGCTATCCGTAACCGGCGGGTGAAGGAGAGAACCGGCTACGGATGGCTGCTATGCAGAGAGTGACTGGAGTCCGGCTCTGCTTTTCCGGTTTCTGCTTATTCAGCAGCAGGACGGAACTGGTCGTGTTCGGTCGATTCACTCATGGCCGTGGTTGAAGACTGGCCGCCGGTGATCGCCATTGAGACAGCATCGAAATAACCGGTGCCAACTTCGCGCTGGTGTTTAGTCGCGGTGTAACCGTTTGCTTCGGCTGCAAATTCGGCTTCCTGCAATTCAGAATAGGCAGCCATCTGACGGTCTTTATAGCCACGAGCCAGTTCGAACATGCCGAAATTGAGCTGATGGAAGCCGGCCAGCGTGATAAACTGGAATTTATAACCCATTGCACCCAGCTCACGCTGGAATTTAGCAATGGTTGCATCATCAAGGTGCTTCTTCCAGTTGAACGAAGGTGAGCAATTATAGGCCAGCAGCTTGCCCGGATGTGCCTTATGCACGCCTTCGGCAAATTTACGCGCCTGTTCCAGATCAGGCTTTGAAGTTTCGCACCAGATCAGATCGCAATGCGGTGCATAGGCCACAGCGCGGGCAATACATGGCTCAAGACCGTTCTTTACATGGTAGAAACCTTCAACGGTGCGACCTTTGTCATAGTCAACAAATGGCTGGTCGCGTTCATCGATATCCGAGGTCAGCAGTTTGGCGGCTTCCGCATCAGTGCGGGCAATAACCAGTGTCGGCGTGCCCATAATATCTGCGGCGAGACGTGCGGCATTCAGGTTGCGGATATGGGCTGCGGTCGGGATCAGAACCTTGCCGCCGAGATGGCCGCATTTCTTTTCCGAAGCCAGCTGGTCTTCAAAGTGAACACCGGCAGCGCCAGCTTCGATGAAGGCTTTCATGATTTCAAAAGCATTCAGCGGGCCGCCGAAACCTGCTTCCGCATCGGCAACAATTGGCGCAAACCATGTGTCTACGGACAAACCTTTGCCTTCTGCGGTTTCAATCTGATCGGCGCGCTGCAAAGTGCGGTTGATGCGCTTGGCAAGCTCCGGTGCGGCATTGGCCGGATAAAGTGACTGATCCGGATACATCGCGGAGGCTGTATTCGCATCAGCTGCTACCTGCCAGCCGGAGAGGTAAATGGCCTGCAATCCTGCGCGAACCATCTGCATTGCTTGATTGCCCGAAAGTGCGCCCAGTGCATTGATGAAATTTTCCTCATGAATGAGTTTCCACAGACGGTTGGCGCCCATTTCAGCTAAGCTATAGCGGATTTCAACAGAACCGCGCAGACGCTTTACATCTTCAGCGGTGTGCGAACGCTGCAAGCCGTCGAAGCGGCCTTTTGGTGCAGAGGGAACCAGATTGTAAAAATCAGTCATAATCAGATATCCTGTAAAATCGTGTCATCGGATTTTTTGTTGAAGTAACGTTTTGTCTATGACCAGATTTACAGATGTCGAATTTGAAGGCGAGAAAAATGCGATATTTCAGCAATATATTCGAGTTGTGATGTGTGTTTTTGACAAGAGTGCTTTGTAAATTTGTAAAAATTGTAAATTTGACAAATCTGAAAAATAAGTCACATTATTTACAATTGCATGGCGTGTAAAATTCTTCAGGGGGAGAGAAGTCCGTGGCAGAGCGTAAGATTTTTGCCGGTGCGCGTATCAGGCGCGTTCGGAATGAACGGGCTTTGACACAGGTTTCTATGGCTGATGCTTTGGGCATTTCTCCCTCTTATCTCAATCTGATTGAGCGCAATCAGCGGCCATTAACTGTGCAGCTCTTGCTGAAGCTGGCGTCAGTTTACAAAGTGGATCTGGATCAGCTTCAGGAAGAAACCGGTTCGGCACTTGCCGGTTTAAAGGAAGTGTTTTCAGAGCCATTGCTGGCGGGGGAACTGCCGGGCGATCAGGAGCTGATCGATATCTGCGAGGCGGCACCCAATGCAGCTGCAGGTATTTTGAAACTGTTTCGTGCTTATCGCGAGCAGCAAAAACGCCTTACCGACCTGTCGGATATGATGGCGCGGGATGGTAAAGCGCTCACACTTGGCCCGACCCGTCTGCCGCTTGATGAGGTGCGTGAGGTTTTGGCACGCAAGGCCAATTATTTTGAACGGATTGAAGCCGAGGCGGATAGTTTTAACCGGTTGCTTAAATCAGAGGATGGTCTGGCCGCAGCGCTGAAACAATGGCTGAAACGCGAACAGTCCATTACTGTGCGCACGCTGCCTGCTGCAACCATGCCAAACTGGCGGCGGCGTTATGACCGCCATTCGCTGCGTCTGTTTATTTCCGAACGCCTGTCAAATTTTGATCAGACACGCGAGATTGCAATGGAGGCGGCCTCCATCCGCATGCAGGTGGTGATTGGCGCAGAACTGGAAGATCTGAAATTGAGTTCAGCAGAGGCAAAGCGCATCGCACGGTTTGAACTGCTGCGCTATGCGGCGCATGCTTTGATGATGCCCTATACTCCGTTTCGCGAGGCGGCACAGCGGGCGAAATATGATGTTGATGTGCTGCGCGCGCGTTTTAATGTTTCGTTTGAGCAGGCGGCATGCCGCCTCACAACGCTGCAAAAGCAGGGGGCGTCAGGTGTGGCGTTTTTCTTGCAGGAAATTGATCAGGCAGGACACCGGTTGCGTTCTTTCGGTGCGCAAGGGTTTCCGCAATCGCGTTTTGGCGGCTCTTGCCCGAAATTGCAGGTTTACAATGCCTTCTCCCATCCGCAGCAAATCTTAGTGGAGCAGGTGGAGTTGCCGGATAAGGCGCAATATCTGACCATCAGCCGCACGATTGAAGGGCCGCAGGCCGGTTTTGGCGAGCAAACAAGGCGCACCGCACTGATGCTGGTTTGCGAGGCATCGTCTGCGCAGGATACGGTCTATGCGGCCTATCTGGCAGGGGTGTCGGCAGGAAGTGGTATCAATCCGGTCGGCACAGCCTGTCGTTTGTGCGAAAGGCAGGCGTGTCTTGCACGCGCTGAACCGCCGCTGACCCGCCCGCTGGCTCTGGATGAGATGGTGTCGGGTTTTTCGGCCTATGATTTTCAATGAGCAGGTTCAGCTGAAAGCTAAAGATTCGGGCTTTCCGCCTGCTAAGGGCTTCTTGCAGCATATCTTTGAAAGATAAGACTTAAATCTGTGTTCCGAACAAGCCGGATATTGGCTTAAAACAATGCACTTATGCGCTCTTGAGGACACACAAAGTTTAAAATTGTGTTCATTAAATTCAAATATTCCGTGCTTTGGGCTTTAAGCGTCATCTTTCCGTTGACGAACGCAAATTAATCTAAAAAGGTAACGGAGAATGCACATTGAAGAGCAATGTGTGAGGGATGTTTTCTGCCCTGTAAAGCTTTCTGGACGGAGTGAGTGATGAAGATCAAAGCCCATTTGCTTTCATATGTATCGGCCGGTTGCGTGGCTCTTGCCACTATACTGCCTGCCTCCGCTCAGGAGCGGGTGCTGAACATCTATAACTGGTCTGATTATATTGATGATTCCATCCTGACAGATTTCACCAAGGAAACCGGAATCAAAGTTGTCTATGACGTTTATGATTCCAACGAAATCCTTGAGACCAAACTTCTCGCCGGCAGCACAGGCTATGATATTGTTGTGCCTTCCGCGGAGTTTCTCGGCCGCCAGATTCCGGCAGGTGTTTTCCAGAAGCTCGATAAGGAAAAACTGCCAAACCTGAAAAATATGTGGGATGAGATTACCAAGCGCACCAGCGCATATGATCCGGGCAATGAGTATTCTATCAATTACATGTGGGGCACCACCGGTATCGGCTATAATAAGGCCAAGATCAAAGCAGCACTCGGTGTTGATGAGATCGACAGCTGGGATATTTTGTTCAAGCCTGAAAATTCTGCAAAGCTGAAAGATTGCGGTATCTATCTGCTGGATTCCGGCAGTGAAATGCTGCGTCCGGCTCTGCATTATCTGGGCTTTGATACCAATAATCCAACCGCGGAGAGCTTTGCCAAGGCTGAAGAGCTTTACCTCAGCATTCGCCCGAATATCCGTAAATTCCACTCTTCTGAATATATCAATGCCTTGGCAAATGGCGATATTTGCATGGCTGTCGGTTATTCCGGTGATATTTTTCAGGCACGCGATCGTGCGGAAGAAGCCAAAAACGGCGTGGAAATAGGTTATTCCATTCCGAAAGAGGGCGCTCTGATGTGGTTTGACCAGATGGCCATTCCTGCTGATGCCAAACATGTGGCTGAAGCGCATGAATTCATCAATTATATCATGCGCCCTGAGGTGATCGCCAAGGCTTCGGACTATGTGTTCTATGCCAATGGCAACAAGGCTTCGCAGGAGTTTATTGACAAGGAACTGCTGAATGATCCTGCGGTCTATCCGAGTGAAGAAGTGATGAAACAGCTCTTCGTTCCGATGCCTTATCCGCCGAAGATCAACCAGATGGCAACCCGCACCTGGACAAAGATCGTAACCGGTCATTAATCGGGATCAGGGAACAAACGGGGCAAATGCCCCGTTTGTTTTAGAATTGCCGAAAAGTGTGAACCACCTCAGGCAATGACACAGCGACATTTCAAAATAGCGCTTAAGGCCAATAAGACCCGCAATATGAGGGGAACAGCATGAAATCCTTCGGTAGTTTTCGCCGTAAGTTCTCACCCTGGAACGATCCGGCTGCCAAGCCGTATATTTCATTCGAGAACATCGTCAAAAAATTCGACGATGTGACGGTGATTGATGATCTGTCTCTGAATATTTTTAACCGCGAGTTTTTTGCTCTGCTGGGGGCTTCCGGCAGCGGTAAATCGACTTTGATGCGTATGCTGGCGGGTTTTGAAGAGCCGACCTCCGGTCGTATCATGCTGGACGGGCAGGATATGCGCGGCATTCCGCCTTATAAGCGTCCGGTGAATATGATGTTCCAGTCCTATGCGCTGTTTCCGCATATGACTGTTGAGCAGAATATTGCTTTTGGCCTGAAGCAGGACGGCATGGCGAAATCTGAAATGGATGATCGCGTCAATGATATGCTGAAACTGGTGAAGCTGGAGAAGTTTACCAAGCGCAAACCGCATCAGCTTTCCGGAGGTCAGCGTCAGCGCGTGGCTTTGGCGCGCGCGGTTGCCAAGCGCCCGAAAGTATTGCTGCTCGATGAGCCGCTGGGCGCACTGGACAAGAAACTGCGCGAAGAAACCCAGTTTGAGCTGATGGATTTGCAGATGAATCTCGGCCTTACATTTCTGATCGTGACACATGATCAGGAAGAGGCAATGACGATGGCAGACCGTATTGCGGTGCTCGATAAAGGGCAGATCATGCAGGTTGCTACTCCGGCAGAGGTTTATGAAGCACCGAGCAGCAAATTTGTGGCCGACTTCATCGGCAATATTAATATTATCGAGGGTGAAGTCAGCCATTTTGCCAATGGCAAGGCGGATATTGACAGCGCGGCAAATAATGTAGCGATCCGCACCAAGACAAGCCGTGATCTGCAAACCGGCCAGAAAGTCTGGTATGCAATCCGCCCTGAGAAAATCAGTATCAGTCGTGACAAGCCGGAAGATGCATCAGTGAATGCGTTGCAGGGCGAGCTTTGGGATATTGCCTATTTCGGCGATATGAACGTGTTCCATGTGCGTCTTGCCAATGGACGCACGATCAAAGCATCGAGCATGAACTCTGTGCGCCGTACTGATGATCCGCTGGGTTACGATGAGCAGGTCTGGGTCTCCTTTGAGGATGACGCCGGTATGGTTCTGGTTGCCTGATCACCCAAAGCGCATTCCGAAAAGTGTGAGCGGTTTTCGGATAAAATGCGCGTCATCAAAGAATTGAGGAGTAGCCCATGCAAAAAATGATTGCAGCTATTGCTTCCAGAGCGGTGATCGCCGTGCCATATATCTGGCTCGGTCTGTTTTTCCTGATCCCGTTCATCATCGTTTTCAAGATTTCGCTGTCGCAGGTGGCTATGGCCATTCCGGCCTATGATCCGCGCTTTTTCTGGAGCGACGGCTTAAGCGGTTTCTGGACGAAGATTCAGCAGTTTTCTTTTGAGAACTATATCTGGCTGACGCAGGATTCGCTCTATTACAAAGCTTATTTGTCGAGCGTAAAGATTGCAGGTGTCTCGACTTTTCTGGCGCTGTTGATCGGTTTTCCGCTGGCCTATGGCATGGCGCGTGCACCGCTCACATTGCGTCCCACACTTTTGATGCTGGTGATCCTGCCATTCTGGACGTCTTTCCTCATTCGTGTTTATGCGTGGATTGCAATTCTGAAGCCGGAAGGTCTGCTTAATCAGTTTCTGATGTGGCTGAATATCATTGATACACCGCTGACAATTCTGAACACGGATACGGCGGTTTATATCGGTATTGTCTATTCCTATCTGCCATTCATGGTGCTGCCGATCTATTCGGCGCTGGAGAAAATGGACTATTCGCTGATTGAAGCTGCGCAGGATCTGGGCTGCACACCACTCAAAGCTTTCTGGAAAATCACCTTCCCGCTGGCACTGCCGGGTGTCATTGCCGGCTCGATGCTGGTTTTTATTCCGGCAATCGGTGAGTTCGTGATCCCTGATCTGCTGGGCGGCTCCAGCACGCTGATGATCGGTAAGACATTGTGGAGCGAATTTTTCTCCAACCGCGACTGGCCGGTATCGGCAGCTGTGGCGGTGGTGTTGCTGGTTATTCTGGTCATCCCGATTGTTCTGTTCCAGCGCATGCAAACACCGGCTCAGGAGGGCAAGAAATAATGAACGCTACATCCTGGTCACGTTTTAATATTGTATCGGTGGTTCTGGGCTTTGCCTTTCTGTATCTGCCGATTGTGCTGCTGGTGGTCTATTCATTTAATGAATCACGCCTTGTCACTGTCTGGTCTGGCTTTTCGGTTAAATGGTATTTTGAGCTTTTCAAAAATCAGGGGCTGAAAGATGCCGCATGGGTGACGCTAAGAGTTGGCGTGCTTTCGGCAACGATTGCTACAGTGCTTGGCACGCTGGGTGCACTGGCTTTAACGCGCTATACGCGCTTTCGCGGTCGCACACTGTTCTCGGGCATGATCTATGCACCACTGGTGATGCCGGAGGTGATTACCGGTCTGTCTTTGCTGTTGCTGTTTGTGGCTGTCGGTTTTGATCGCGGTTTCTGGACTGTAACCTTGGCACATATCACGTTTGCGATGTGTTTTGTGGCGGTGGTGGTGCAGTCGCGTCTGGTGAGCTTTGACCGGTCACTGGAAGAGGCAGCGATGGATCTCGGTGCACCGCCGGTCACAACTTTCATGAAAATCACACTGCCGATCATTCTGCCTGCGGTGGTTTCCGGCTGGATGCTGGCTTTCACCCTGTCGCTAGATGATCTGGTTATTGCCAGCTTCACCTCTGGTCCCGGTGCAACCACGCTGCCGATGAAAATCTACAGCCAGGTGCGTCTGGGCGTAACACCGGAGATCAACGCGGTCTGTACGTTGCTGATCGCTTTGGTGGCGACAGGTGTGATCATCGCTTCTGTTGTGAATAAACGCCGCGTGGTGCAGCGCCAGCGTGACGAGCAGGCGGCTTTCCGCCTCGGCTGATCTGCGCTGTCAGAGAATATTAAAAAGCCGGTGCATCAATAGAGATGCACCGGCTTTTTGTTTATTTTGATGGTGAGATAAACGGTCTGTCCCATGAACCACCAACAAAGAAATGCAGATTTTCTGTCGGAGGAACTGGCGGTTCTGTTGGCGTCAGTTCTGTGGTTTCCGGCGTGGCGACAGGAGCAGGCGGCGTTGCTTCACCCGTATCTGCCGCCTCTTTTTCCGGTTGGGCAAGAGTGAGCGTGCCGGACAATGCCAGACTGCGATCTGTCAGCGGAATAATACCGCTGAGAGACAATGTGCCCTGTATGGTTTCGGTTTTGGTGGTTTCCAGCGTCGCAACACCGTCGCCCAGTGATGCTTTGACATCCAGCCGTTTGAAATCAAGGCTGACCTTATCGCGCCGTTGAAGAGCGAAGAAACCCTCGCTCTTCATCTTGGCAATGAAGTCATTGAGGTCAAAGCCCAGCATCCGGCCATTGTTGAGCGTAAAGCTGATTTGACCGCGCGCATTTTGTAACATGCTGTGCAAATCATGGGGTGAGGTTTCTGCGGTTACAGAAAGATTGCCCTGTCCGCTTAAAATCGGATCGCTCAGACCAATGGCGGTCAGGAATGCAGCACTGTCAACATTCGCAGCATTAAGACGTATGCTGATATTATCTTTGCCAGTGTCTGTTTGTGCAAGTTTGACGCTGGATTGAATTGAGCCTTTGAAGGCTTTTGCATCGCCGATATCAAAGATTGCCTGCCCGTCGCGAACTTGCAGAGCAGCGGCAAGTCCGGTCATCTGCGCTGTGCCGATAGTTGCATTTTGAGCCGAGAGGCGGATATCGAGATCAGCGCTGTTGAGCAGTCTTGTGTCGATCATGCGCGGCGGGCCATAGCGATAACCGTTAAAGCTCTTGCTCTGCTCATCCTCACTGACTTTGGTGACCAGCGTGGTAGCCGTATGGAAGAAGGACACGGCATTCAGCGTCTGAAAAGCCAGCGTACCGGTTACAACAGGGCGCTCTTTGCCAAAGCCGATTTCTGCGGCTCCTTTGGCAGGCATATTGTTGAGATTGAGCACAATGTCAGCGAGTTTAACACGCACCGGTGTGGCGCTGACATTGGTTTCAATGCTGAAGGCATCTTCTTCCGTCGCGCGGCGGGAATAGCTGGCATCCGAGGAGAGGCCAAGCCAGTGCAGGCTCTCGCTGAGTGAGGGGCTGGAAAGGCTGAAAGCGCCCTCACTGAAAAGATTTTCAGAAATATTGCTGCGGCCATCAAAGCTGATAGTCAGGGGCTTGCTGGATATTTGCGCTGTAATCTGGCTCATGCCATTGGCCAGCAGCAAAAGCGGCTGCGCAATATTCAGATTATATTCGGCGGTTTCTCCATGCCAGACCGCTTTGCCTTTAACGGTCGCACCGCTTGTTGTTTGCGGCCAGTTAATGCTGGCATTGATCTCGGTTACTTTTTCCTGCTGTTCTGTGTTGCGGGTGGTGAAACCGACAGAACTGTTTTCCAGCACCAGCCTGCCAAAAGGCATGGTTTGCAGCTGTTTATCATTCGCCTGCTCATTGGTTGCTCGTTGCGCTGTCACATTGCGTGCCTGCCGGATGGCAAGGCCGAGGCGACCGGATGAGGAGGCCAGCGTATTCACAAATTGGGGCAGGTCATCCACCGGTTCGCTCAATGTGAAATGAGCTTTGATCAGCCGTGTTTCAGAAAAAGCAACGCGGCCAAACAGGGCATCAAGCGGCGACATTTCCACTTCAATACGCTCTGCGGCCATAAAAGGGATATTGGCATCGCCCATCTTGCTCAAAGTGACATCACTGAGTGAGGCGCGGAAAACCGGAAAGAAGCTTAAACGCGGCGGTTGACGGATTTCAACGCTATAGCCTGTCCATGCACTGATATTCTGCGCCAGATGCAGGCGGATTGCATCGGTTGAGATAATATAAGGCAGTGCGGCCAGCGCTCCGGTAAACAGCACTGCCAGAATAACGATAACAGCCAGCAAAGGGCGTATCAGCTTCATTGTGTTCCGATCACGTAACAAATTATATCAGGCTGTGTCTGATTTAAACCAGCTTCAGCCTGTTGCAAAGACTGCAATCAGAAGAAAGAACGGCAGCTTGATGATTGCTGCCGGTCAGCCTGTTTATTCAGCAAGGACACGGGTTGGCGGGAAGGTGATTTCCACAGTTGTGCCCTGTTCCGGTGCGGATTCAATGGAGAATTGCGCACGATTGGCTTCCACCATCGCTTTGGTGAGCGGCAGCCCCAGACCTGTACCCTGTTGACGCCAGTCTTTAACATCAGCGTTCTTTAAGGTTTGGGTCTGGTTGTGATGATTGCTGACCTGTCTGAATGGCTTCAGCGCCTGTTCCAGTTCATTCTGGTTCATACCGATGCCGGTATCACGCACCCGCATCACCACATGGCCGTCCGGCTCATAACTGGTGGAGACGATCACCTGACCACCCTGACCGGTAAAGCGGATAGCATTGGACAGGAGATTGAGCGCGACCTGACGGATAGAGCGGGCATCCGCCACAATGTCCGGCAGGAAGGCAGAGAAACTGGAGCGGATAATAACCCGCTCGCGATTGGCCTGCGGCTGCATCAGCGCCACGGCCTCAGCCAGCGCATCATTAAGAGCCACGGCTTCAAATTCGAGATCCAGCGCACCGGCCTCAATCTTGGAAATATCCAGAAGATCATTGACGAGCGCCAGCACATGATTGCCTGAGCGGTGAATATCACGCAGATATTCACGATAGCGGTCATTGCCGATCGGGCCGAATTTTTCTTCCGCCATCAGTTCGGAGAAACCGATAATCGCATTCAGCGGCGTGCGGATTTCATGGCTGATACGTGCCAGAAATTCAGTTTTATGGGTGGAGGCGCGCTCGGCCTCCTGACGGGCCGAAGTCAGTTCTTCCTCTGCACGTTTCCACTGCGTAATATCGCGCATCACGGCGCAATAGCCTTTGGAGGCAGGAAGTTTGCCAATGGTCATAAACAACGGGATAAAACGCCCCTGTGCTTCGCGACCGATCACCTCGCGCCCGTCATTGAGCAGGCTGGCAACGCCATCGCCGGAAAGACCGTGAATATAGTCAATTGCAGCGCGCTGGCTTTCAATCGCAAACAGCACGGCAAAAGATTTGCCCGCCAGTTCATTAACATCATAACCGAACAATGCGGCGGCTGACTGGTTGAGTGAGCGGATTTTGCCATCCTGACCAATAATCACAACGCCGTCTGTTGCGGTGTCAAGAATAGAGGTCAGCTCATCTATCTGGGTTTGCAAAGCCTGAAAATCAGACGGCTTCCGGCTGTCTGCGGAAGTGGATACCGTGTCAGGCTTATCTTCTTCCGTTTCCGGATTTTCCTCTGACTGCAAGACCAGTTCTGATTGCATCTGATGCACAGGATTTTCGTGCAGAAGCGGGGCGTTTTCAACGGTGCTGACCAGAGACAGTTTGGCAGGTTTGGTGCTGATAGTGTCGTCATTATCGGCCTTCAGCACCAGCTCCGGTAACAGACTGAGCATCAGGGCGCGTGCACCTTGCCAGGGAACGGACTGCAAATGTGCTTCCACAATTTTGTGGCCGCCATCGGCGAGGCAAAGGATCATGCCACTGAGATTGCTGTCATCTGCCTGAGCAAAAAGCGCATCAATACCACCCGCATGGCGCAGGTCATCCAGTGAGGTATAGCCGGTCATGTCGAAAAACGCCTGATTGGCGAAATGCAGGCGATCCGCGCTGTGGATCAGCACCGGAACCGGCAGCCCGCTCAGGACATGCAGATCTTCATCTTCCTGAGACATCGTTTCCGGCTGGCCGGAGAGCTTGCCCGCCTTTTCAGCATGCTGATTGAAGTTCGCCGGTTGTGTGTCGTGCGGATAAGGAATTTCGGCAGCTTTCAATGGAAGCGGTGTGGTTGCTGTGACCGGTTCGGCATCCGGCACAGGTGCAGCCTCGGCAACAGAAGAGTGCTCCGCAGACTGAGGTTTTGGTGTTTTTTGTAAAACCTCACGGCGCAGACGATCGGCAATCTCTCGAAAAGCATTGCGCTCAGTCGGTGAAAGACCGCTTTCCGGACGGGCAGGGCGAATTTCAGTAATGGTGCCGGTTTTATGCGGCTCTGTATCTGCCGGTTTCTGCTCGCTAGCCGTGTCCAAATCCTGCTGACGTATCTGCGAAGCGCGCAGAGCTTCCATCAGAATGATTTTTTCACTGGCGAGTGGGTTTTTCGTCGCGTCGCCTTCCAGAGATGCCACACGGGAACTCTGCACAGCGACAGGGCCGGAAATCAGAGCCATGCCAATGGCTTCAGGATCAGTTTCGGCCAGAGACGGATAGAGTACGCCAAAACCGCTGAATCCGGAAAATGCCTTATCGCGGGCAAAAGCAGGCAAGGCAGCAAGATCAACAGGGATGCGTTGATCTGTGCCCTGTAGCGGCCAGAAAATTCTTTTGCCTGACCAGGTTTCGCGCTGGTTCAAAAGCGCTGCAATGACACCGTCACTGTCGAAGCCGAAGACCTTTGCGACATCAGAGAATTTACGGCCGATAATATCTGCCGCATTGTTACCGACAATTGCTGCAAATTCCGGCGAAATTTCAGTGAAAACTGTGTCTGCATCAACCTTCCAGATAAAGCGGGCAGGCGCAGCTTCTTCTGTTGCAAGTTCGCTCTTATTTTGGCTGGTGCTTTCCGGTTCTGCGTGAACTTCAGCCGGTTCCTCTGTGGTTTCAGCCGCAGGAGCAGGCTCCGGCGCAATATGGTTGTCCTGCACTTTGGGCACGATAAAGAGATAAGGTGCGCGCACATCCTGATCATCGAGCCGGATCATCATTGCAGGCAATGTACCTTGGCCGGCACGAACACGCCGCCGGACAATGCCTTCTGCCTCATCCTGCGTTTCAATAATGAGATCAGCCAAAGTGTTGCTATTAATCTGCAAAGCGTCAAATTGCGCATCATCGTTCAGCACTGTGCCGTCGGCCTGAAGCTGCACCACATGATGCTGGGGTAAGGACAAAGCATGATTGTCAGCTTTATCGCTTGCCGCAGTTGTCATCAGAATAACGGGGTTTTCGGCCGTGTCGAGGGGCAGGGGTGTGACAGTGCATTGCTGCAATGACGCCTGCAGGCCGCCCAGACGCAGCATAACCGTCTGCGGAATTTCATTTTGCAGGTTCAGAGCCAAAATCTGGCGTCGCGTTTGCGGGCTTAAATCGGTGTTTGCGCCAATGGCAGTCGCAGCATTCTCCTCGCCAAGAAGGCGCGCACCGGCATCATTTGCCCAGACGATGGTTTGCAGGTCATGCGACAGCACCAGCATGGCATCCTGTCTTGCAAGGGCTGCACGGATGCCGGAAAGGGGGATCAGCTCCATGAAATCCAGATGCTGTTGCATATATTTAAATCCGTACCCGACCAATAATCGTTATTTTGATCTGTCTTAAGCTGTTGTCTGTCATTCGGAAATGAAGGGTTCCGATCTGAATGTTGTCTGCATTATCATCACAAAGCAGCCGGTTCTGACAAACACTTTCTTAACTATTAGTTAATGTCCCCAGCGGCTGAGCCAAATCACACGGCGCATGTTTCGTTTGCTCACGGTGATTATGGTTAACCAGTGGTAAATACACCGTTTACATGGCATAATCATGATCGGCAGGTATGCTCACTGTGCCGGTTTTCCGGTTTTTTAGGCATGTGAAATAAAATCTGGGGCGATAATCCGGTAAAGCATCATATTTTCACAAAGTTTTTTTGATATATGCTTGCAATATGCAGTGATTTTACGTATCTGACCCCTATCGGCAGCGTGATTGATTCACTGCCGGATTGGTACGCGGTCGTAGCTCAGTTGGTTAGAGCGCAGGATTGTGGCTCCTGAGGTCGGTGGTTCAACTCCACTCGACCGTACCATTCCCTCCCTTGCATTACATCAATAATAAGATTGCAAAGCTTTAACGGTTTTGACAGTTGACGTCTAAAGATATGCGTAAAAACAAAAAGATAGAGCATTTCTTGTAATTCAATACAGGCGCGAAATGCTCCGGACGATGTTTTATTCAGAAAAGCGTTCCCTGCTTATTTTCTTTTGGGGCTGCCGTTTTGTTTTTCTTTTTGATTGCAGGTGTTTCCGCAGCCGCACCAGTGGCAATGACGGATGCGTCCCCGTCATGGAAGCGTACTGTCAGCTGCTCGCCTGCATGAACAGTCGCTGCGGCTTTGACCGGCAATCCCTCATCATTCAGCACGATAGCAAAACCGCGCTTGAGCACGCTGGTATGAGATAATGTCTCCATAAGCCGCGTCAGTTCCTGACTGCGCAGATAATATCGCTCCAGTCTGTGCCGGACGGCTTGATCGCTGCGCCTTTGCAGGTTTTGCAGAGTTACTGCCAGCTGGCGGGACGGACGCAGGATCAGTTCACTGTTCAGTTTTGCGGATACCTGCTGCAACAAGTTGCGGGCGCTCTGTGCCTTGAGCGACAGACCTCTTGGCAGGCGCTGGTTCAGCTGGCGGAGTTGCAGTCTGCGTTCCCGTATTTGCTGGTTCAGCAGGCGCGGAGAAAGATGGCGCTGTAATCCGTCGAAGCGGGCGCGTTTTTGTGCAGTGCTGGCAAGCAATGCACGGCTCAGTCTGGACGCAGCCTCATCAAAACGCCGTCTTGGCAGAGCGAGCAACTGATCAGTTGACGGCATGGCTCTTTGCAGGCCGCGATAGACTTCGCGCCGTCTGTCAATCAGCCTTGTCATGGCGGCGGCCAGTCTGGCGCCTTGCGAGGCAAGCTGCGCCTGTAAATCTGCGCGTACCGGCACGGCCATTTCTGCTGCGCCTGTCGGGGTGGGCGCGCGCATATCTGCAGCCAGATCAATCAATGTCCAGTCAGTTTCATGGCCGACAGCGGAGATGACCGGAATGGCAGAGCCTGCAACGGCTCGCACGACACTCTCATCATTGAAGCCCCAAAGGTCTTCAAGACTGCCACCACCGCGGGCAACAATAATCACATCAGGACGAGGCAGGTCACGACCGAAATAATCGGAGTTAAAGCCTGTTACGGCGCGGGAAACTTCCTCACCGGTTGTCTCTCCTTGCACCCGCACCGGCCAGACCAGTACATGCAGGGGAAAGCGGTCGGTGATGCGGTGAATAATATCGCGGATGACAGCGCCGGTGGGGGACGTTACAACGCCGATGGTGCGCGGCATGAAAGGCAAAAGCTGCTTGCGATCGGCATCGAAAAGCCCTTCGCGCGCCAGCCGTTGTTTGCGTTCCTCAAGCAGAGCCATCAGTGCACCGGCACCGGCGGGCTCCATTTGCTCAATAACAATCTGGTATTTGGATGAACCCGGATAGGTCGTGAGTTTGCCGGTGGCAATAACCTCCATCCCTTCCTCAGGGCGGAACTTGATGCGGCTCATGGAGCCGCGCCAGATTACGGCCTCAATGCGCGCACGTTCATCTTTCAGGGCGAAATAGGCGTGGCCGGATGAATGCGGCCCGCGATAACCTGAAATTTCCCCACGCACCCGCACATGGCTGAACGTATCTTCGACAGTACGTTTCAGCGCGCCGGAAATTTCCGAGACAGAATATTCCGCAACATTGGATGCGGTATTTTCTGTTTGAGAAGCGGGCGAATCTGGAAAAAAACTCATGACTCTATTGGCCATTTTATGTGCCTGCCGGTCAAGGCCTTTGCCGTCTTGGAGGCGGTGAGCAAGGTTTGAAATTCTTTGTGTCGGCGGCTGTCTCAGGTCAGTTCCGGATACCGGATTGTTCTTCTGAAGCTGGACTGGATTGTTCCGGCAATCAGATCAATTGCCGGCGCGTGAATGCCCTGCGCGCGGATAAGAGAAAGCGCGCAGGCTGGTAGCTTGGGAAATCCGTCTTGCTCGTTCAGTACACGCATGCCCGATCCGACCATATTATCAGGCAGAATGGATATCGCACTGCCGGAGCGAACCGCCATGATAATAGAGCGCGCTGAGGATGTGGACAGAACAATGCGGTATTCGCGCTTTATTGTGTTCAGGGAATCCGTGAGCACCTTGCGCCATGCGCAATTTGTGCGGTTCATAGCCAGCGGGATAACAGCCTGTTCATGCGGCGAATTATCATCAGAGGTCACCCAGACAAAGCGGCTTGTATTCAGTACTTCAGACCGCTTTTGGCCAGTGCTCTGGGTAATCAGGGCGAGATCGAGTGCTCCGCGCCTGATATGCTCGATCAGCGCATCTGTTGGCTCACAATGAATGATGGTTTCAATGGCCGGATAGTCACGGAATATTGGTTGCAGGGCATCGTGGATCATATGCTCCAGATAAATATCCGGCAAACCGATACGTATATTGGCCTGAAGCCTGTCTGTGCGGAAGGAGGTCACCGTTTCATTATTCAGCTCAATGAGGCGGCGGGCATAGGTCAGCAACTTCTCGCCGTGCGGGGTCAGCAGGAGATTGCGACCGTCACGGGCAAAAAGCGGTTTGCCAATACGCTCTTCCAGGCGGCGTATTTGCATGGAAATGGCAGACTGGGTTCTGAAGACACTGTCTGCCGTTTTGGTGAAACTTCCCGTTTCGGCAATCAGAAGAAAAGTACGCAGCTGATCCAGGTCAAGAAGTGTCTGCATGCAATACTCCGGTTAAGTTCCGGTAATCATATGGATTATGCTAGTGAAGGCAAATGGTTTTATTTTGTTTTTCCAATGTCTTTACTTGAATAAAACTAATTTAAGTTGGTTGTAATATATTGAGGTATTGCTTTGTTGATACCTGTTTTAAGCTGCTTCTTGAGATATGAAATATTTCGGAAGCAAAGGTGCATCGGCAGAGACGATCAAATCATCTCCGCCATATGCTGAGTGCTTATTTGTAGGCATATTCCGCAAAGACCGGCTCGACAGATTGTTGCCACTCATTGTGAAACTGAGCCAGCATTGTTTCTGCCAGTGGTTTTCCTGAGCGGGCAATGGCTTCCAGCGGTTCGAGATAAAGGCTCTCATCGCGACCGTTGTCATCGGTCTGTTTACGGTTTTTCAAGCCCTGAACCGCAATCTCAACGGCTTGTCTGGCGATATCCGCAACTTTGCCCTTGCCAAATGCTGTGTTGAGACCGGCTGCAGGAACAGCATCACGCATGTCTGCAACTTGTTCAAAACTCCAGTCTTTGGTCAGGTCGAGCGCCGCGTTCAGAGCATCTTTGTCATAGAGGAGGCCAACCCAGAATGCGGAAAGGGCTGCAATATGCTCCAGCGGGCCGCCATCAGCGCCGCGCATTTCGAGGAAGCGTTTGAGGCGCACTTCCGGAAATAGGGTGGAAATATGGTTCGCCCAATCGCCCATATTCGGTTGACCGGCTGTCGGGTGATCTTTCATCGCGCCATTCAGAAACTGGCGGAATGTAATATGGGTGCAATCAATATAATGGCCGCCGCGCATGATGAAATACATCGGTACGTCCAGAGCCCAGTCAACATAATCGGCAAAGCCGAAGTTTTCTGAGAACACAAAAGGCAGCACACCGGCACGGTTGTTATCCGTATCCCGCCAGATATTTGAACGCCATGATTGCAGACCGTTCGGCTTGCCTTCGGTGAATGGCGAGGATGCAAAAAGCGCTGTCGCCACCGATTGCAGCTTCATGCCGACCTGCATTTTATGGCGCATATCTGTTTCGGAGCCAAAATCCAGATTAACCTGAATGGTGGAGGTGCGATACATCATGTCCAGTCCCTGAGTGCCGACTTTTGGCATATAGGCGGTCATGATGGCATAGCGCGACTTCGGCATCACCGGCGTCTCGCTGAGCGTCCATTTAGGGCTGCCGCCCATGCCGAGAAAGCGGATGCCAAGCGGTGCACTGATCGCGTGAACATCTTTCAGATGCTGGCTTGCCTCAGCATAGGTTTGATGGATGGTTTGCAGTGGTGCACCGGAAAGCTCGAACTGACCGCCGGGTTCCAAAGAGATAGCACCCTGACCTTGCGGGCTTACGAGCCCGATCAGCTTGCCTTCATCAATGATCGGATCCCAGCTAAGGCGCTGTTGCATCGCTTCCAAAATGGCGCGAATGCCCTGCGTGCCCTCGTAGGAAACAGGGCTGTTGTCTTTAGCGTAATAGGGGAATTTCTCATGCTCAGTGCCGATGCGCCATTTTTCCTGTGGCTTACAGCCTTCTGCGAGATATGCAGCCAGTTCCTCGATGCCGGAAATGACTGTTTCGTCTGTGGTATCCCGAGCCATGCTTTGCATTACCCTATTTTGTAGTTGTGACTATTCATATATGTGATTGGCGTTTTTTTATCCAACACGCAAGCATAATTATTAGCAATTATAACAAGGCATGTCTTTGATCCTTGTCCTGTTGCGAAGAACTGTAAGAAAAATACGTAATTACTGAATTTGCGTGTGTTCTAAGGGCAAAAACACAGGGTCTAATACCAGTCGCCGATGCTGGCCTGAATTACTGCCATAGCTGCAACGGCGGCCGTATCGGCCCGCAAAATTCTGGGGCCCAATGGAATCGCTGTCACGAAAGGCTGTTGTGACAGATATTGGCGTTCTTCTTCAGAGAAGCCGCCTTCCGGGCCGATAAAGACACCTGCCGGTTTGCCTTTGAGGGGGGCGAGCAGAGGAAGCGGATTGTTGCTTTCAGATGCTTCGTCGCAAAATATCAGCGCGCGGGAATGATCCCATTGCTCCATAAACTTGTCAAAACGCAGCGGTTCTCTGTATTCAGGCAGAGAGAGGATTCCGCATTGTTCGGCAGCCTCGCGCATATTGGCCTGCATCCGCTCGCTATTGAGCTTCGGCATCTGGCAATGCTGGGTAATAACAGGCTGCAGAACGGATGCGCCCATCTCAACCGCTTTCTGGATCATATAATCCATACGGCCGGTTTTGAGAGGTGCGAAGCAGTAGTGAAAATCCGGAGCTGCTGGTTGTTGTCTGACTTGCTCAACGGGGTGCAAAGATGCGCGCTTTTTTCCGGTTTGCTGCAGGCCGGCCAGCCATTCGCCATCTTGTCCGTTAAACAGCAGGATTTGATCTCCGTCCCGCATACGCAGAACATTGAGCAGATAATGTGCCGTTTCGGCCAGAGCCTCAACGGGCTGAGCCGGTTGCAGAGGCAGGTCGATGAGTAATCTTTGCATTCTGTAATTTGCGCGCATTGGCAACGGATGGCAGAGAGAGGGCAGGCAGGTCAAGAGAAAAGCGGCTGAGGTGCCTGCTGAGTGTGACTTGTGTAAATATGCAGGAAGCTGATCGCTGCCTTACCAAAATCGGAGAGACTCACTTTGCAGGCGGAGGTATTAAAACGTGCGCCTGATGCAGAGAATGGTGTGGTGCAGAGCGAATATGGTAAATATTTGGTATATCTGATGCAGGATTTATTGCTTTATTAGCGCGTTTGAGTTGCTGAACTGCCACAATGGAAATCAAACTGATTTTTCCATGTGTTTTTGGACAAGAACTGGCTCGTGTTTTATTGCTGTTAAGTTCGGCTGCTTATATCTGGAGGCATCTTTCAACAGCGCCGGTTCCGTCAGCAGCTTTATGTGATGCTCGGTTCAGGCCGTAATTAGTCCGCTTTCAGGAGATTTCTATCCATGTCCGCAAAGAGCGCCACGCTCCTGACTGTCCTCATGTTGTCTGCAATCCTGTTTACCGGACTGGGCCTACTTTCCATCGAAACAGGTGGCAGTGCTGTCGCCAGTGATGGATATGGAATTTCGAATTTCCATCAGCAATAAAACTGTTTTTCGTTGTTTTGAATAAAAACAACCGTCATGATCTAAAAAAGCCGCGCCAGCTGATGTCTGCGCGGCTTTTTTGTGTTTGGTTTTTGTTAGTGAGACGTGCCTGCCTCATCACGATATTCCAGAATATCACCTGGCTGACAGTCGAGAACGCGACAGATTTTAGCCAGTGTTTCAAAGCGAATGCCGCGGACTTTACCGGATTTAAGAAGTGATACATTCGGCTCTGTAATGCCGATATCAGCTGCAAGCTGGCGTGAGCGAATTTTTTTACGTGCTAATACAACATCAAGATTGACAACAATTGACATTTTTCACCTTAAAAATTGAATAAAAATATATTTATACTTGGGTCTGTTTTAAATTTTTAAAATCGTATGGAATTTCCATAGTCCGATTTTCAGAAAAAACTGAATTGTAATAAATTAACAGGAGGAAAAAAATCGTCCTTTTTCCATTGGAAATTTATAACTCATCATATGAAAAAAACCATAAATGGATACTGCAATAAAATGCAGGTAATAAAAAGGGTGATTGATTTTTTTAAATATATAAATACAATTGTAGTTAATGTATTTTGTATTGTTGCGCATTTAATTTATAAGAAAGTTTGATAATTAATTTAACAATTATTTGTTTTGTATTTTATTTAAATATTAAAAATATAA
>NZ_JARRAE010000014.1 GCF_030376605.1 Pseudochrobactrum sp. sp1633
AATATGAATTCCAGCCAAAATAGCGGATATCCTCATGCACAACAGGCTCATTTTTGCTCTGCTCAGTCAGCCTTTTAAGCGCTATGCTCATATCTGCGCAGCAATGGTGATATTGCTGGCATCCAGCCTTTCATATTCTCATGCAGCACCGCCCCATCTGGCTGGCACCGATCAAAAACCGGCAAAGCCCGATCTCTCTCAAAGAACACAGATACGGTTTTTGACGGGCACAGATTTTGCGCCCTTTAACAGCCTTTCACCGCAAGGGCGCTTAACCGGCTATAACATTGATCTCATTCGTGCAATTTGTCAGGAACTGACAATTACCAGTCGTTGTCAGATTGAAGCACGGCCGTGGAACGAGCTCATTCCCGCCATGCAAAACAATGAGGCTGACGCACTGATTGCCGGACTGGTTCCCGATCGCGAGAAGCGGGCAGTTTTTAATTTCAGCCGTGCTTATTTCAGCCTGCCAGCGCGCTTTGTGGCAGCAAAAACCACTCAAACGAACGGAAAACCGTTTTCACCGGATGACAAAACGGTTGGCGTCCTCAGCGGCACTGCCCATGAGGCATTGCTGAAAACCTATTTTCCCAAGGCGAAGGGCAGCTCTTATGCGAATGCGGAGCTGATGTATAAGGATCTGAAAGACGGCAAAATTCAGCTCATTTTCGGCGATGCCATGAGCCTGTCGCTCTGGATGAACCCTGCTGCCGCAGCATCTGAAACGGGCAGCCAACAAACAGGAGCCTGTTGTCAGTTTGTTGGCGGGGCTTATCCCGCTCCGGAATTTCTGGGAGCCGGTATGACGATTGCAGTGCGCAAGCAGGACACGGATTTACGCATTGCCTTTAACAGCGCGATCAACGCGCTCGAACGCAATGGCTTTTTGGATGATTTGTATTTGCGCTATTTTCCGGTCGACTTTTATTAAGGGAAAATGAGCACATCCCGGAAAAAAGATGCGCTCATCACCATATTACAGCTTGCGGAAACGCACGCGCGCACTGCGTTCAATTGCAGCCACACTCAGCTCGTCAAGGTTCCACAAATCACGCATCAGCTGCAAAAATGCCAGCTCTTCCTGCTCAACATGCAGATCGGCAGCGGCAACCTCAACAGCCAGCGCATAGGCTGTTTCATAAAGCTTTTCCGGCAGAGCCTGATGCGCAATATCCAGAATACGATCCAAGCCATCATCTTTGGTCAGTAATTCATAGCAACGCTCGGCGATTTCCGGCACTCTTTGGTCGTCGAAGCCGGTAAAAACCGGCAGACGATGCACCAGATTGCCAATCGAGGACAATTCCGCATCTGTCATCCGCGTATCCGCAGCCGATACCGTTACCATAATATAGATCAGCGCATCCTGCGGCGTGATTTTCATTTTTCAGAACTCCTGCATGGGCTTTTTCATGACTTTGAAACTATTCTATAGGGCTTAACAAGTGCTCAATTCCGCTTTTACAGGCGGATAATGCACCAACCAGCCCCCAATTTTCATATTACCCCTATACGGCAAGGATAAAGTGCAGCAAATCCCCCATACGCCTGTAAAGAAAGCAAAGCACATCATTGACGAAACTCGCATCTCACCATAGACCTGACTATTCGCACCGGTAAAAAGTGCGGATGTTTAAAACCAACACCTCCTATCAGGAAAGATATTATGACAACCGACCATTCAAACCACATCGACCTTGCGCCCGACCTTATTGCGGCAGCTGCACAGGCGAAAGCGTGGCCCTTTGAAGAGGCGCGGAAAATCATAAAACGGTACGAGAAAACCGGCTATCCTGAAGTCGTGATTTTTGAAACCGGCTACGGCCCGTCCGGTTTACCGCATATCGGCACATTCGGTGAAGTTGCGCGTACATCTATGGTGCGTCACGCCTTCCGTGTACTGACCGAAGATAAGGTGAAAACCAAGATCATCTGCTTCTCAGATGATCTTGACGGTATGCGCAAAATTCCGGAAAACGTGCCGGATCGTGCAGCCCTTGAGCCATTCTTGCAGTTGCCGCTGTCGGCTGTGCCCAACCCGTTTGGCGGTGACTTCAAAAGCTTTGCCGATCACAACAACACCATGTTCTGTCGCTTCCTCGACACGTTCAGTTTTGATTATGAGTTCGCCAGTGCGACCGACTATTACAAGTCCGGTCGCTTTGATGAAGTTCTGTTGCGTGCTGTTGAGCGTTATGACGACATTATGGCCGTGATGTTGCCGACACTGGGTGAAGAACGCCGTGCGACCTACAGCCCGTTCCTACCGATTTCGCCAACCACTGGCCGCGTGCTTTATGTACCGATGAAAAAGGTTGACCCACAAGCAGGCACCATCACTTTCGACGATGAAAACGGTGTTGAAACCACACTGCCGGTGACTGGTGGCAATGTGAAGCTGCAGTGGAAGCCGGATTTCGGTATGCGCTGGGCAGCACTTGGCATTGACTTCGAAATGTTTGGTAAGGATCACCAGACCAATCAGACGATCTATGACAAGATTTGCGAAATTCTTGGCGGTCGTGCGCCGGAGCATTTTGTCTATGAACTGTTTCTCGATGATCTCGGCCAGAAAATCTCTAAGTCAAAAGGCAATGGCATCAGCATTGATGAGTGGCTGACCTATGCACCGACCGAAAGTCTCGGCCTGTATATGTTCCAGAAGCCGAGAACAGCGAAGAAGCTGTATTTCGATGTGATCCCGAAGGCGGTAGATGAATATTTCACCTATCTGGCGGCTTATGAAAAACAGGATTGGGCTGCCCGCCTGAACAATCCGGTCTGGCATCAGCATTACGGTAATCCGCCGAAGGTTGATCTGCCGGTGCCGTTTGCCATGTTGCTGAACCTTGTCAGCGCATCCAATGCGGAAAATGCCAGCACCTTGTGGGGCTTTATTTCCCGCTATGCACCGGGTGCCTCTCCGGCAACCCATCCGGAGCTCAATGCTCTGGTGGAATATGCCATCCGTTACTTCAATGATTTCGTGAAACCGAGCAAGAAGTTCCGCGCACCGGATGAAGTTGAACAACAGGCATTGCGTGATCTGGATACAGCACTGGCCGCTCTGGATAGCGGTGCAGACGGTACCACAATTCAGAATGCCATTCTGGATGTGGCGCGCGTTATCGAGCGCTATCAGGATCACAACAAGAAGAGCCCTGACGGCGGCCCTGGTGTCTCCGTCTCGTTCTTCCAGATGCTCTATGAAGTACTGATCGGACAGGAACGCGGCCCGCGTTTCGGTTCATTCGTAGCACTTTACGGCATTGATGAAACACGTGGCCTGATTGCCGAGGCGCTGAAACGCGCCTGATATAATCCAAACAAATAAAAAGCCGCGTTTTTCTGAAACGCGGCTTTTTTGTTTTTATTATTGCGGCACAGGCGGAAACGGTAAATTCGGTTCCGCGGGCTGACTTTCCGGTTGCGGCTGAACCGGCGGAGTACTGTCAGGCACTAAACCCTCCAAAGGTATCGGAGCCACTCCCGTCGCAGCGCCAGATGCGCCGTTCAGTGATGGCGGCAGCTCAGCGACCGGCTTACGCCCGAAAACGCCGAGCAGCATTTTCTCAGCCTGTGTCTGGCTGTCTGCATATTGCCCGCCGAAGGTTGCCCGCGCCCAGCCATTTTCCACCAGCCAGCGGGCAACATCCGTACCGGCCAAGGTGCATTGCGTGCGGATTAGCTCCTGATTTTGGTCAATACCTTCAACATCACAGCTGACCGCACGGCCACGCAGCCATGACCGGAAAGCTGTGCGCGCCTGCATACCGCATTGCCAGACGTCACCGTTAATATCCGAACAGGATCCGTCCGGCTCAACAATATCAATGCCGTTGAGTTCAATCGTGCGATTGCCGACAGCCAGTCGTCCAGCAGCGAGCGCCACGGGGCGGTAGAATAAGCCACCCTCAGCGGCTTTGTCTTCGGACGGCACGCTCTCAGCTGGTTTTTGCTCTACAGGCGCAGCAAGCCCGAGATCACTCAGTGGCGGACGCGGTTCAATGCGCTCCAGCGGCTTGTCTTGCATGCTTCCTGAAACATCCGGCAAAGGATTGCCAGTCGCAGTATCTTCACTGGTCGTTCCGGACGGCAACCGTTCCGGTGGCATATCTTCCGGCAGATCAAAATTTTCAACAACAATGGCCGGTTCACCACTACCGGCTTCACGGTCAAGTGCGCCATAAAACGGAGCGACATAGGCTGCGAATAAAGTAGCACCAACACTGAAAGCGAGGATCGGCGGCAAAATTGTACGAAGGGTTGCCGGTTTACGCATACTCACTCCTGTTCATTGTCATGCTTATTCTGCTGTGTATTAAGAGATTTTTGAATAGCCAGCAATTGCGCGAATGTAATCATATCTGTTTCGGTAATTTCAAGGATTTTAGCCAGAGATTCCGTTGACGGCCAGCGCGGGCGCCCGTCTGATGCAAAGCGCTTGGACTTGTTGAATATTGTCGGATCAAGACCCGCACGCCGCGCCAGACCGGACGGGGTTAATTGCGCCCGTTTTGCCAGTACATCTATGGCCGACCAAAGTTCCGCGTGGGTAAACATAAGCCATCCGAAGGAATAAAATCCTTCTAAGTATACCTCAGTCCGTACATCAGAACATCAACAAAAACGAAAATGGCGCAGAGATATCCGCGCCATTTTATCATTCCCGATCAAAACTGCGTGTTAGAGCATTTCCATTTTAATCTGAATCATCAGAAATGCTCTATCTATTTGTTTTTACGCATTTCCGGACGCAAAACCGGTTCCCACTTTTGCTCAAGATGCTTTAAGCAGCCTTTTCAGCCTGCTTATACGGATTGAAACGCTGATAGAAAGTCTCACCGCTCTCAGCCATATCGGTCAGAAGTTTCGGTGCCTTGAATTGCGCGCCGTAATCCTTCTGCAGCTTCTTCGTCAACTTGACGAAAGCTTTTGCGCCCATACCGTCGATGTAAGACAAGGTGCCACCGGTATAAGGTGCAAAACCGAAGGCGAGAATAGAACCGACATCGGCTTCACGCGGATCGGTCACAATTCCCTCTTCCATCACACGGGCGGCTTCCAGAGCGATTGTGACGAGGAAACGCTCTTTCAGCACTTCCACATCTACCTTGTCTGCATCCTGCTGCGGATAGAGCGTGCTCAGCTCCGGCCACAGATGCTTCTTGGCAGGTTTCGCCGGATAATCATAAAAGCCCTTGCCGTTCTTGCGGCCAAGGCGGTCATATTTATCCACCAGCGTGTTGACCAGTTCGACATGGCGCGGATCAACGGCCTTGTCACCCAGATCAGCCAGTGTGACTTTGAGAATTTTCTGCGACAGATCAATCGCCGTCTCATCATTAAGCGCCAGCGGGCCAACCGGCATACCGGCCATTTTGGCGGCATTCTCGATCATCGCAGGCGGTACGCCTTCCACCAGCATATTATAGGCTTCAGACATATAACGCAGTACACAGCGATTGACGTAGAAACCGCGTGTATCATTGACCACAATTGGCGTTTTCTTGATGGCACGCACATAATCCAGCGCCGTTGCCAGAGCTTTTTCACCTGTTTTCTTGCCCATAATCACTTCAACCAACATCATCTTATCGACAGGCGAGAAGAAGTGCAGACCGATGAAGTTTTTCGGGCGCTGAGAAACTTTGGCAAGGCCGGTAATCGGCAGGGTCGAGGTATTGGACGCAAAAATTGCATTCTGCCCCAGCACCGCTTCCGCCTGTTCTGTTGCCGCCTGTTTTACACCACGATCTTCAAACACTGCTTCAATCACCAGATCGGCACCATCCAGCGCCGCATAATCGGCA
This sequence comes from Pseudochrobactrum sp. sp1633, assembly GCF_030376605.1. GTDB lineage: Bacteria > Pseudomonadota > Alphaproteobacteria > Rhizobiales > Rhizobiaceae > Pseudochrobactrum. The sequence continues at coordinate 5,817 of NZ_JARRAE010000014.1, forward strand.
GACGGCGTGATGAGTGCCAGCAGCTTGTCTTTATCTTCTGCTGTCATCCGGCCTTTCTGCATCTCTTTGGCAATCAGGTCGGCAGAATGCGCTTTACCCTTTTCTGCCGCTTCCAGATTACGGTCGATCAGCACCACCGGAATACCGGCCTTGGCAGTGACAAAAGCAATACCGGCACCCATGAAACCAGCGCCGATAACACCGATTTTCTTGAACTTGGTTGGCTTAATATCAGCTGGCCGACGCGCGCCTTTGTTCAACTCCTGCAAGGAGACGAAGAGCGAGCGGATCATCGATTGCGCTTCTGTGGTCTGCAAAATATGCGTGAAATAGCGCTGTTCAATCTTCAGGCCGGTATCGAACGGCACCAGCAGACCTTCATAAACGCATTTCAGAATGGTCAGTGCCGCCGGATAATTACCAGAGGTTTCGCGACGCAGAATAGCCGTCGCTGCAGGCCAGAGATTGGCACCGGCAGCAGAATAAATCGCACCGCCCGGCAGTTTAAAGCCCTTCTCATCCCAAGGCTGAACAGGCTTCAACCCGTTGCGGATCATCTTTTTAGCGGTTTCCACCAGCTTCTTCGCTGGCGCCACTTCATGCACCAGACCCATGCCTTTGGCACGCGCTGCGGTCAGGCTCGAACCGGTGGTCATCATCTGCAAAGCATCTTGTTGATTAACCAGACGCGGCACACGCTGCGTGCCACCGGCACCCGGAAACAGGCCGACTTTGACTTCAGGCAGCGCCAGTTTCACGCCTTCCGCATCGGAAACAACACGACCATGACAGGCCAGCGACAGTTCCAGCGCCCCGCCCATGCAAGTACCGTTGATTGCCGAAACCCAAGGTTTGCCGCTGGTTTCCAGCTTGCGGTAAAGGCCGGTCATACGACCGACATTATCAAAGAGGTTCTGAACAGCCTTATCGGCATCCTGCTTCTGCTCTTTCTTAAAGCGTGCGAGCATTTCCTGCATCATGGTGAGATCGGCACCGCCGGAGAATGTATCCTTGCCGGAGGTAATCACCGCACCTTTAATTGCGGCATCCGCAACAACCTGATCAATAATCTGATCAAGCTCAGTCATCACCTCAACGGTCAGCACATTCATGCTTTTGTCAGGCATATCCCATGTGACAACAGCAATACCGTCAGCGCCGGTTTCAACCTTAAAATTCTTGTAATTTGTCATTGGTCTACCCTCCCTCACACACGCTCAATGATGGTTGCCGTACCCATACCTGCACCGATACACAGGGTAACCAGTGCCGTATTGAGATCACGTCGTTCCAGTTCATCAAGCACAGTGCCGAGAATGATTGCACCGGTTGCGCCCAGAGGGTGCCCCATAGCAATCGCGCCGCCATTTACGTTGATTTTATTGTGAGGAATATTGAAGGCCTGCATATAGCGCAGCACCACAGCCGCGAAGGCTTCATTGAGCTCGAACAGATCAATATCCGAGAGCTTCATCTTGGCGCGATCCAGCAGCTTTTCTGTCACATCCACAGGGCCTGTCAGCATCAATGCCGGATCGGAACCGATATTGGTGAAAGCGCGGATACGGGCACGCGGCTTGATATCCAGCATTTTACCGGCGCGTTTGGAACCGACCAGTACACCTGCTGCGCCATCAACAATACCTGATGAATTACCGGCATGGTGGACGTGATTGATAGTTTCGACTTCCGGATGCGCCTGAATACCGACAGCGTTAAAGCCACCCATTTCACCCGGCATGACGAAAGACGGATTAAGGCCGGACAGCGCCGCCAGATCGGTAGTCGGACGCATATGCTCGTCATGGTCAAGAATGGTCAGACCGTTGATGTCTTTCACCGGAATGACGGAGTTTTTGAAATAACCCTTCTTCCAGCTCTCCCCTGCACGGCGCTGGCTTTCCACTGCGTAAGAATCCACATCCTCACGGGAGAAACCATATTTGGTGGCGATCAGATCAGCAGATACGCCCTGCGGCATGAACCAGCCCGGGAAACCGACCGACGGGTCCATATACCATGCACCGCCGGACATCCCCATGCCAACACGGGACATGCTTTCAACACCACCGGCAATCACCAGCTCATCGGTACCACCTGCAATTTTGGCAGCAGCAAGATTAACCGCATCAAGACCGGAGGCACAGAAGCGCGAAATCTGCATACCCGGTGCTTTGAAGTCATATCCGGCTTCAAAGGCACTTGATCGCGGAATAACCGCACCGGCTTCGCCCACCGGATCGACACAACCGAAAATAATGTCATCTACTTTTGCAGTATCAATACCGTTACGGTCGCGCAGAGCTTCCAGCACTTTAGCACCAAGACGTACCGCAGGCACTTCATGAAGACTGCCGTCTTTCTTGCCGCGGCCGCGCGGTGTGCGCACATGATCATAAATAAAAGCATCAGCCATAGTTCAATTAACTCCCAAATTCGCAAGTGTTTTAAGAAGCGCTCGGAGCAGCTCTTAAAAAGCACCTTCCGGTAGTGTCATCAGAGTTTCAGCGCCGGTCTGGATGCGAGCCAGACGCAACTGTGTTTCCGGCATGATACGCTCCATATAGAAACGGGCTGTGACAAGTTTAGCCTCAAAATAGGCTTTGTCACCATCACCGGCATTCAGCTTCGCCTGTGCGGCTTTTACCATTTTTGCCCACATATAACCAAATGCAACCAGACCAAAGAGATGCATATAATCTGTTGAAGCGGCACCGGCATTGTCAGGATTAGCCATCGCATTCTGCATCAGCCACATGGATGCTCCTTGCAGATCGTTCAGACCTTTTTTCAGATGCTTGGTGTAGAAAGACAGTGCTTCATCTGCACGGTTTTCTTCGCAGAAATCACCGATTTCTTTGAAATAGGCCATCAAGGCACGACCACCATTGGCAGGCAGCTTGCGCCCCACCAGATCAAGCGCCTGAATACCGTTGGCACCTTCATAAATCATGGTGATGCGGGCATCGCGCACATATTGGCTCATGCCGTTTTCTTCAATATAGCCATGACCACCAAAGACCTGCTGCGCCATGACCGCATGATCAAAACCTTTATCGGTCAGCACACCTTTCAGCACCGGCGTCAGCAGCCCTACCTGATCATCTGCCAGTTGGCGGGCAGTTTCATCCGCAGAGTGATGGGCGATATCGGATTGCAGCGAGGTTGAAAGCAACAAGGCACGACCGGCTTCGTTAAAAGCACGGATGGTCAAAAGCGTGCGGCGGATATCCGGATGCACGATGATCGGATCGGCTTTCTTGTCCGGATATTTCGCCCCGGTCAGCGCACGACCCTGCAAGCGATCACGGGCATAATCAGCGGCATTCTGATAGGCGGTTTCGGAAATTGCCAGTCCCTGCAGCGCCACGCCAAGACGCGCTTCATTCATCATGGTGAACATGGCACGCAGGCCTTTGTTTTCACCGCCGATCAGGAAGCCCGTCGCCTCATCATAATTCATCACGCAGGTTGAGTTGCCGTGAATGCCCATCTTTTCTTCTATGGAGCCGCAAGCCACGCCGTTGCGTGTGCCCGCCTCACCATTGGCATCAAGATTGAACTTCGGCACGATAAACAGCGAAATGCCTTTATTCCCCTCCGGTGCGCCTTCGATACGCGCCAATACCAGATGGATAATATTATCGGTCATGCCGTGCTCACCGGCGGAGATGAAAATCTTCGAGCCGGTAATCTTGTAGGAGCCATCCGCCTGCGGCACAGCTTTGGTGCGCAGCAAACCTAAATCCGTACCGCAATGCGGCTCGGTGAGGTTCATGGTGCCGGACCAGCGGCCTTCAATCATCTTTGGCAGATAGGCCTGTTTCTGTTCATCTGTACCGTGGGTGATGATGGCGGCAATCGCGCCCTGAGTCAGACCCGGATACATCATCAGCGCCATATTGGCCGAGGACATATATTCACCAACGGCAGCATGCAGCAGATATGGCAGCCCCTGACCGCCGAATTCCTCCGGCGCGGCCAGCCCGACCCAGCCACCGGCGCAATATTGGTCATAAGCTTCTTTGAAACCCTGCGGAACTTTCACAGAAGCATCAGGCAGACGCTCGCAGCCTTCGCGGTCACCACTATAATTGACAGGGAACAATGTCTGCTCGGCGAGCTTTGCGCCTTCCTGCAAAATAGCCTCAACGGTGTCACTGCTCATTTCCGCATAGGATGGCAGATCATTGCGGCTTTGTACGCCCAGAACATCGTTCAGAATAAATTGCGTATCCCGAACCGGCGCGCGATAGACTGGCATGCACTTCCTCCAAGTTTGACGTCGGCAGATAATGCATCTGCCGGAATGCGGGCGGAGGTGCTCATCAAGAAGTCACACCGACCCGCGCGTTTTCATTCAAACATTCAAAGCACAGGATGGCCTGCGCTCTGTGGTGCCATTTGCTCTTCTGTTCAGACACTGATTGCAGCCACCCCTCTCCGGCAGCTTCATTTCAGTCTCCCCGCAAAAAGGTATAGCAACCTATCACGAGACAGGATGACAGTATGCACTATCCGAGTGAAAACCGGCATCTTTGTGAAACCATTGAAGACAAGTCTGGCACCTTCAGGCAGTAGCCTAATAAATTTTGACGTTTGCGTAAACGTCAAAATTCAATTTCAAAAATTTTTAATTCTGCTCTTCATTCACTTTCATGTCAGTGAAGAACAGAATTCCAATAATCGAAGTCGATTTCATACATATTACAGGCTGGCGGCTTTGATTCACAAAACACACAAAACAGTGAAATTTGAGCTGTGATTCCGCAAAATCAGGCTTTTCGCCTGATCCTCGCTCCTTTTTTCAACAGAAATGCGTTATTTTGGACAAGAAAGCGGGACATTTCTGCAACACCGCATAGGGCAAAACATACCGGCAATAAATTAAAACGCGCGATAATTTTTTATCAAAAAGCAATATTACTTAATTCTAAAGTAATTTAATAAACTGATTTTCAATAGATAATTCATTCAGAAAAAATATTTCTTATCCGGAACGACGGAAAATAAGAAATTTCAACGGCTTGGCAAAATAACGTTAGTAAATCCTAAACCGTATTTTTAATCTTTCTATTAATTTTCTTCACGCTATTGTCGGTTCAAATTATTAACGAACGGACTTTTGATATGAAAAAAATCGTAGCCCTTCTCGCCATGACCGTATTGTCCGGTCAGGCTTTCGCCGCAGATGCTATCGTTTCTGCTCCAGAACCAGCACCGGTTGAATATTCAGCATTCAGTTGGACAGGTGGTTATATCGGTGCGCATGCCGGTTACGGCTGGGGTCGCTCACACGACGTACACAATCCAAAAGCAAACGAACAGAAAACCAAAGGCGGTTTTGGTGGTCTGCAGGCTGGTTACAACTGGCAGTTCGACAACAATGTTGTTCTCGGTGCAGAAGCTGACGTTTCTTTCGGCTCAGTTAAGAAAAACTGGGGCGGTGCGAACGTAAACGATCCTTATTATGGCTCTGACAAACTCAGCACCAACGGTACAGTTCGTGCGCGTCTTGGTTATGCTGTAGATCGCTTCCTGCCATACGTAACTGGTGGTTTTGCTTGGGGTCAGACAAAGTATTCTCTCGGCTGTGATACTGCTCGCGTAGGCACAACAATCGGTGGCTGCACTCGAGTTGGCGCATTTGAAGACTCGAACAAGAAGACTGTAACTGGCTGGACCGCTGGTGCGGGTCTCGAATATGCAGTTACCGACAATTGGACTGTTAAAGGTGAATATCTGTACAAAGACTTCGGTAAAAATGGCGTTCGTTTGACAGATATCAACTTCCCAACTTCAGATGTGAACAACCGTAACTTTAAAACTAAAGTTAACGAAGTTCGTCTCGGTGTAAACTACAAGTTCTAATCTGCTGATCGTTAACGATCACAAGCGGAACTGAAAGCCCTGCCTCTATGAGGCGGGGCTTTTTCATTGAGCGCGCTACATTTCTTTAAATCAGCGTCAGCTAAAAAAGCGTAATTGTTTCAAATCACAAAGCGTGCAGCACCTTATGCCGCCACACCCATCCTGTTTCAGCAGGTCAATTACAGCCATCAAGCCCCTGAAACATATAAAGTTAATAAATATCACTGAAAATTAACCGCTTATTTACCACGTTTCGACAAAACTGTTTTCACGGCAAAGTCTGTGTTTCGTGTGATTTCTCAACATCACCAAACAAAAGTTTTGCTTCAGCATTCCGCAAACCCGGCGGATGAAAGCAAAACGGACAATGTGGCCAGCCTCCAGAACATGGCGGCACAGTTTGAAGAGTGTAAACGGCGATGACAAACCAGCGGTCTCCTCTCGATAACCTGAACATGCGCCGTGAGCGTCGTCCGCTTGCATCGCTGGATGAACTGAACCGCACTTTGTCCGCGCTGGAAAATCATCTTCTCGACAAACAAAATCCGGATAGCTTTACCGCTCCGCAATCTGCGGCCGATGAAATTGCGGAAACGGATGCACTTGAATTTTTGCGCCATGAGCAAGCAGCACAGCATCGTGCGCCGCAAACACCGGCAGCCGCTGATAATCCTCACAAGGAAGCGCTTGCAGCCATCGCCGATGAATTGCAGCGCCTGCGTGCCCGTACTGAACTGAGACAGGCAGCGGCTATTACTGAAAAACTGCATACTACTGATGCAAACACACATAATGCTGTGCGTGTTTCAGCTGCCGAGCGTTTTATCGCCGGCACCAGCAGCTACACATCCATTCCGAGCCATACCGCAGATACCGATGGTGTTATGCGTCGCGATTTTGAAGAACTGAAGCGCACAGTGGAAACACTGGCGCGTGAAGAGTCTCTGCGTCGTATGAGCCATCGCTGGGACGCACTCGATGAGCGTTTCGATAATTTTGAACAGAAACAGTCTGAAAAACTGCATTCCAGCCAGTCTGTGTCGATTGATCCGGCACTGGATGCAATCAGCGCGCGCCTTGAAGAACTGCGCAATGCTGTTGAACATTTGCCGGACAATCAGGGCAATGCCCTGCGTCAGCTGGATGAACGGCTTGACGAAATCAGCCGCGCTATTCTCGCAACCAGCTATCAGCGTCAGCAGCCGGAACAGGAACGCGCTGTATTCGAAGAGCTTGACCGCCGTTTTGCCGATCTGACCAATCATCTGGATGAGCAGTATCACAGCAGCACTCAGAAAAATGCGCTGAATGACGACCGGTTTATTCAGGCGCTTGAAAACCGCCTTGATCATATTACCCGACAGGTCACTGAACAGACTGCAGCCATTCAGGCCGTGCCTGCTGCTGCTCCGCTCGCAGATCAGCAGTTGTTGCGTAATCTTGAAAAGCAGCTTGGTTTCATCACAGAGCATTTAAGCAAGCCTGAAAGCCTGATGCCGGAACTGGCTGAGATTAAGCCGCGTCTGGATGTGATTGAGCGCGCGATCGACATTAATCGCGACACCGTTCTCAGCGCTGCCCGCGAAGCTGCGGAAGAAGCGATCCGTCAGGTTGTCGATAAAGGCTCTGCCCGCGACACCGGCTTTGCGCGCCAGCTTGCAGATGACCTCAAAGCGCTGGAACAGCTGACCCGCGATACTGACGAACGTAACAACCGCACCTTTAACAAGGTTCATGATACATTACTGAAAATTGCTGACCGTCTGGGGCAGATCGAAAAAGACAATCTTCAAAAGCCACCGCATGCACAGGCTGCTCGTTCTGCCGGACAGCGCGAACAGGACAATGCAAACCGCTTTACCAGCCAGTTTTCTATTCCCGAATGGGGCAATGACACTGAGCAGCCTTCAGGCAGTGCATTCGCGGAATTGCGTGGCAATACGTCCCGCGCAACGCCTTTTGCACCCGTGCCCTCACCTGCCGCTGCCGCAATTGAAGCCGCACGCGCCGCGGTAAAATCTGCCGCAAATCCGGCCGGAGACAGGGCAGGCGATCGGGTGAGTGCCGTTGCAGACACTGAAAGCACCAAAGAAACACCACGCAAATCCCTGCTCGGCGGTCTTGCACAGGCCGTGCGCCGCACAAAACCAACTGAACAAGCACCAGCAGATACGACCGGCGCATTTCAGATCGAAGATAATGATCTGCTGACACTCGACACTGTTCAGGAAATGCATATTCCGCAAATTAAAGCGGAAGAAGAACGCACAGATCAAACACTTGCAGCAATGCCTGACCTCAACGCCATCATCCGCCGTGTTCGCGATGAGCAGCGTGATCGTGGCACAGAGCAGGTTTCCGGCAGCGGCAAATCCGATCTCATCAGCGCTGCACGCCGCGCAGTACAGGCTGCAGCGGATGAAACCGGCCGTCTGCGCGATCAAAATCTGAGTGACGGTAATCTGAACGGTGATATTACAGGCGATGAAGATCGTTTATCCGGTACAGACAAGCCAAAGCGCTCCCTGCGCAAGCCGCTTTTGCTGGCAATCGGCGCGGTTATTATTGCAGTAACCGGCATGCAGCTTGGTAACAGCTATATGGCAGCCAATGCAGACCGTACAGCACCGCAGTCACCGGATCTGGCGAGCATCCAGCCTGCACCTGCCAGCACAGAGCCGCTTATTATTGAAGATAAAAAGCCTGTCCTGCCAACGATCACCACGCTCGACACCAAAACAGATATGGCAGATCAGAACGGCTCAGCACTTCAGATCACCAGCCTGAACCATGCCCCGCTTTCAGATATGCCTGAGGCGCAGCCGCTTGGCTCACGTCCGTTCCCGACACAACCTTTATCTGCCACCCCGATGGCTGGCAGCACTCAGGCCATCATCAAGCCGGTTGTTATTACACCGCCGGTCACATCTACGCTTGATATGCAGCCAATGCCTGCACCTGCCGACAGCAACGAACTGGCCGCTTATGTTGCACCGGAACGCATGCCAGCGGCCACAGCAATGCCGGATCAAAGCACCACTCAGAGCTTGCCGCAAAGTGTTGAAACGTCTGCACCTGTTCAGCTATCAACCGTCCCTGCTGTTGCCAAAGAAGCGGGTCCGATTGCCCTGCGCAATGCAGCTGAGGGTGGCGATGCACGGGCACTCTACGAAATCGGCATGCGCTACACCGATGGCCGCGGCGTTGCCAGCGACTTTGCAGAAGCTGCCAAATGGTATGCGCTGTCTGCCGAGCGTGGCTTTGCACCGGCGCAGTATCGTCTTGGTAATTTTAATGAAAAAGGCCTCGGCATGCCACGCGATGCAGCCAAGGCAACAAAGCTTTATGAACAGGCCGCCGCACAAGGTAATGCCAGCGCAATGCATAATCTTGCTGTGCTCTATGCAATGGGCACCGGCGGAAGCGCTGGCGGTGAAGCCGATAATAACAATGCTGCAAAGTGGTTCTTTAAGGCCGCCGAACTGGGCGTAAAAGACAGCCAGTATAATCTCGGCATTCTGACCGCCAAAGGTCTGGGACGCACGCAAAATCTGGAAGAAAGCTATAAATGGTTTGCTCTGGCCGCTGAGGCCGGTGACACGGATGCAGCAGAAAAGCGCGATCAGGTTGCCAAATCTCTCAAGCCTGAGCAACTGGAACGCGCCATCAATCTGACAAAGCTCTGGAAGCCTAAAGATATGATTGAAGAAGCCAATTCTGCCAGTATTCCTGATGCATGGAGCGACGACAAAGCCGTCACCACCGCCTCAGTGGATATGAAAAAGGCTGTGCGCAATATTCAGCTGATCCTGCAGAAAAACGGTTATGACGCAGGCACACCGGACGGCGTGATGGGCAACAAGACCAGACAGGCTATTTCAGCTTTCCAGAAAGCCAACGGTATGAAGCCGACAGGCGAAGTCGATCAGCCACTGGTTGAAGCCTTGCTGTCCAAAAACAGCTGATTTGTTGAAGCGACAATCAAAAATCATGCCCCTCTGCACGCATTGCAGCGGGGCATTTTTTGTATTGCCCTCACATAAAATTGCGACCTAACTGCAACACCTGCCCGACACAATATGCCCTCGTCATAGACGCTGCTGGTTTCGCATCATCTTATGCACAGTGATGGTTTGACTTGGCGTCGCCAAAGGCGCAGAAAATTAACAGTTTTTTGCGACGATTACTGCGTTGCATGCAAGTAGCACGCAAAAAGCGACACCAGCATAAGTAATAATCAGGTTTAACGTCGCAAATGGCGCTTAAACATATAATTCTGTCAGGTCACGGATAATAACCGCCCGCCGCCATCGAAAAGCTGCAAAGTCTGCTGATAGGCCGGGTATTATTTTCGGGAGCACTCTGCGGGGAGCTTAACTGTAAACCGGACACGGTGTTACAGGCGATCTTCCGGCAGTGTCATATAAGCGGTAATGCGAAGTGGGTATTTATCTGCCAATAGCTGAAATTTCGGTCAACATGCTGGTACTTCTCGGCATGGGGGCTGCTGTCGGCTTTTTGTCCGGCCTGTTCGGCGTTGGCGGCGGATTTCTGATTACCCCGCTGCTAATTTTCTACAATATCCCGCCAGCTATTGCCGTTGCCACCGGTGCCAATCAGGTGATTGCATCTTCGGTTTCAGGTGCACTGACCCATTTCAAACGCCGGACGCTGGATTTTAAACTGGGCATATTGCTGGTGATCGGCGGTCTCGTCGGCTCTCTGGTCGGTATTTATATATTTTCGCTGTTGCGTGATCTCGGTCAGCTCGATCTGATTATTTCGTTGCTTTATGTGGTCTTTCTCGGATCAGTCGGCGGCCTGATGGCTGTTGAAAGCTGGCGCACCCTGCGCCGGAATAAAGACGGCAAAGCGCCGGATGTGCGCCGCTCAGGCCAGCATAACTGGATCCACCGCATGCCGTTTAAAGCGCGCTTCCGCGCTTCAATGATCTATGTCAGCATCATTCCTGTTCTGATTATCGGCTTTTGTATCGGCCTGCTTTCATCTGTCATGGGTGTCGGCGGCGGCTTTATCATGGTTCCGGCGCTGATTTATCTCCTGCGCGTACCTACCAATGTGGTTGTCGGCACCTCGCTGTTCCAGATCACTTTTGTAACCGCCTTTACAACCGTTATGCAGGCCACCAACAACCATACGGTTGATATTGTGCTGGCCTTTCTGCTGATGGTCGGCGGGGTGATCGGCGCTCAATATGGCGCACGAGCCGGTCGCAAACTGCGCGGTGAGCAATTACGCATGTTGCTGGCACTGCTGGTGCTCGCTGTTGCCCTGCGACTGGCTTTTGGCCTGTTCATCCAGCCGGACAATCTTTTCTCCATCGGCTTTGCGGATGAGTAAGATGAAACAACTGCTCCGCAAAACTCTGTTCGCAACTGCCATGTTCACCGTCCTGATGCCTCTTCAGAGCGCGAATGCAGCTCCGAATGGCAAAGAACGCGGGCAGGAAACCGTTGCCGCAGCCAATCTGCAGGAACCACAGCAGCTGCCGGAAACCATCGAGATTGGTCTTTCAACAGAAACGATTGCCATTGCTTCGAACTTCAGCGGAACAAATCTGACGATTTTTGGTGCGCTGGACAATGCCGACCCACTGATCCGCAGACAGGGACGCTACGATATTATCGTGGTTCTGGAAGGCCCGCAGCGCAATCTGGTTGTACGTGAGAAATCGCGTTATCTCGGCGTTTGGGTCAATGCGGACTCTGAGACTTTCCTGTCTGTACCGCTGTCCTACTCACTCGCCTCCACAAGGCCGCTGCAGGATATTACCGACGAGAAAACCTACAGACAGCTTTCACTCGGCGTGAATTACTTTTCACTGAACCCTGAGTACGGCACACTGGCCGATCCGAATGCCATACGTTTCGGACAGGAACTGCGCAGCCTCAAGTCGCGTCAGGGGCTTTATTCACAAAAAGTCGGTTCGGTGGAATTTGTCTCACAAACTTTGTTTCGTGCGACACTGGCACTTTCAGCCAATGTGCCGGTGGGGCGGCATAAAGCCCGCGCATTGCTCTTCCGGCACGGCGTGTTTATCGGTGAAGCCAATACCCATCTCAATATTGTCAAAGCCGGTCTTGAGCAACAGATTTTTGAAGCAGCACATCAATACAGCTTCTTATATGGTTTGTTTGCCGTTTTTCTTGCCGGTTTCACCGGTTGGCTCGGACAATTACTGTTCCGCAAAGACTGATTTAATCAGGCCGCAAAAACCGTTGTTGGATAGAGAATATCCGCGCTTCGCCGCGCAGATGCACATCAAAGCCTGACGCGGAAAACAACCGGCTGAAAGCCTTGTCCAGTACATTGAGTTTGCCCGTATAAGCCCCGAAGGCCGGCATAATCAGGCGGTGCCCGTCACTGACAAAACAGGAGCGGCGCACACTGCGTCCCTGCCGCACGATCTTAGCTGCCGGATGCAGATGTCCGGCAATTTCGCCAGCCCCTGCATTTGCAAGCGGCTCATGCCGGAAAACCAGTTCCCCAAGTCTGAACTCCGCCATACCGTCGCCTTCAAGACCGGACGGATGCACCGGATCATGATTACCTTCAATCCATAGCCACTGACGGTTCTGCATCATCTGCCGCAACAATGCAGCAGCCTCATCAGACAAACGCCCTGCGCCCTGACAATCATGAAAACTGTCGCCGAGACTGATCACACAAAGCGGTTGATAATAATCAACCAGTGTTTTCAGCTGGACCAATGTTGCCAACGTATCATAAGGCGGCAGCATCATACCGCGCTTTGCAAAGAATGAGCCTTTTTCCAGATGCAGATCAGAGACAACCAGTGTCCGGTATGACGGCAGATATAATGCTCCGCGCGGATCAAGATGGCAGAGCATGTCATTAACGAGAATGTCTGTGCCGCCCTGATGGGTTTGCCTTGTATGTTCCATCACAGTTCCAGTGCCTCGCGGGTCATATCTTCCAGCAGATCATCACCGCTGCCTGCCACCCGTTCCTTGCCGATTTCCAGCATCACAGGCAAAGCCAGAGGGGAAATATGCGGCAGATCACGATGGACAATATGATTGCGGATACGTTGCAGCATGGTTCCAAGGCGGGCAATATCCAGCAAGCCTGCGGCCGCTTCCGCCCGCGTGGCCTGTAACAGAATATGATCCGGCTCGTGGCTGCGCAACACATCATAGATCAGATCGGTGGAAATCGTCAGCTGCCTGCCGGTCTTTTCCTTGCCCGGATGGCGGCGCTCAATCATACCTGAAATCAGCGCACAATTGCGGAAGGTGCGCTTCAGCAGATAGCTCTCATTCAGCCACGCCTCCAGATCATCGCCAAGCATATCCTGATCAAACAGCGCATCCAGTGATAATTCGCCATCATCCATCATCGCATTCAGATCACGCGCCGCCCACAACCCCAGAGAATAGTCTGTTGCGACAAATCCCAGCGGACGCACCCCTGCCCGCTCCAGACGCCGTGTCAGCAACATACCCAGCGTCTGATGCGCCAACCTACCTTCAAACGGGTAGCACACCATGTAAAAACGGTTTTGCCGCGGAAATGTCTCAACCAGCAATTCATCAACAGCGGGCAGCAATGAACGATCACGCTGCAATTGCAGCCAGTCCCGCACCTGATCCGGCAATTGCTGCCAGCGCTCAGCATCGGCCAGCATCGCGCGAACCTCTGAGGCCAGATAGGTTGAGAGCGGAAATTTTCCGCCCGCATAGACCGGTACCTTCGCATCCTCACCGGAAGCCTGAGACACCAGACATTCATTGTCGCGGATACCTTCAAAGCGCACTGTCTGACCGGCAAAAAAGAACGTATCGCCATAGTTCAGTGTTTCGAGAAAATATTCTTCAATGCGCCCTAATATCCGTCCGCCGCGCATGGGCGTAGCGGCACTGCCTGCCAGTTTACGTCCCTTACGGATCATGCGGATATTCAGCTCCGGTGCCTCAACAATCGTACCGATATTAAGACGGTATTGCTGGGCAACTTTACCATTGCTGACCCGCCAGCGGCCATCCGGCATTTGGCGGATTTTTGCAAAACGCTCATAGACCCGCAACGCATAACCGCCGGTCGCAACAAAATCCAGAACACGTCCGAACTCAAGGCGGGATAATTGCTGATAAGAGGCTGCAGAACAAACCTCTGTATAAAGGGCATCCGCATGAAACGGCTCAGCACATGCCATGCCGAGAATATGCTGCGCCAGCACATCCAGCGCACCATCAGCCAGAGGCGGCGTGTCCTGCGCCCCTTCCATATTGGCCACCAGTGCTGCATTGCATTCCAGCACCTCAAAACGATTTGCAGGCACCAGCACAGCACGGCTCGGCTCATCCATGCGATGGTTGGAGCGGCCGATACGCTGTGCCAGCCTGCTCGCCCCTTTCGGTGCGCCTATGTGAATGACCAGATCGACATCACCCCAGTCAATTCCCAGATCAAGGGTCGAGGTTGCCACAACAGCCCGCAGAGCATTGCGGGACATTGCCTCTTCCACGCGACGGCGCTGTGTGGCGTCAAGCGATCCGTGATGCAGGCCGATCGGCAAAGTCAGTTCATTGATGCGCCAGAGTTCCTGAAAAATCCGCTCTGCCTGCGATCTGGTATTCACGAAAATCAGTGTTGTACGGTATTTCTGGATCAGCTGATAAACATCGCCAAGCGCATAGCCTGCACTGTGACCGGCCCAGGGTATCCGCTCACCGGATTCCAGAATTCTGATTTCCGGTTTTGCCCCGCCATGAACAGTAACCAGCCCCGCCAAAGCTGGCACATCCCTCTGGGCAACCAGCCAGCGGCGCAAATCATCCGGTTCCGCAACTGTCGCCGACAGGCCGATGGTCTGCATTTGCGGTGCAAGATTGCGCAGCCGTGCCAATCCCAGCGCCAGCAGTTGCCCGCGCTTTGAAGTGACCAGCGCATGCAGTTCATCAAAAATAACAAACCGCAAATCCGCAAAGAAATCAGCCGCATCTTTGGCGGCCAATAACAGCGCCAGCTGCTCCGGTGTGGTGAGCAATATATCCGGCGGCAGGCGCTTCTGCCGCTGGCGTTTATGCGCTGGCGTATCCCCTGTGCGGGTTTCAATAATCACCGGCAGTGCCATTTCCTCAACCGGCGTTGCCAGATTGCGCTGAATATCAACGGCCAGCGCTTTGAGCGGTGAAATATAAAGCGTGTGAATACCGGAGCGGCGTGGCTGGTTGCGGGCACCGCTCTGCGCCCGCAAGGTCAGATCAGTCAAAGCAGGCAAAAACCCCGCCAGCGTTTTACCGGCACCCGTAGGTGCAATCAGCAAGGTTGACTGACCGGTCAGGCTGCGTTCCAGCAGTTCACGCTGATGCTGACGTAACTGCCAGCCTTTATCAGCAAACCACTGCGCAAAGACAGCGGGCAGCAAATCCGTATCTGAATGATTATGCGCTGCGGATATCGGTTTCACACGGTCAATTTAGTGCGCAACCTGAACAGTGTGAAGTCCTATTCAGACAGGAGGTGCTCTGGTTCAGAGTTTTTGTGCGACGAAAACATAACCGTCGAGATAGGCGCCACGATCAAGACGCAAGGCAATATGCTGATAGTCCAGCACTTCAAAACGGCTGGCCTGCAATAAGTTCTGAATATATCGGGCAGAATGGGTAAAACGTAAGGAAGGTTGCAAAATCATATCATCACATGAGCCGTCTGAATTGGGCAATTCAGGCCGGTCATGCGTTTCCACCGAGAAGGCAAACACCCCTCCTCTCCGCAGACACTCCGCCGCCAGAGTAAACGCCCGTTCCAGCTGGCCGATATAAATAAACAAATCCACAGCAAGGATCATGTCCGGTTGCGGCAGTGCCTCATCAACAAGATCGGCTTTGCGGCTCAGATTAATATCGGCCTTGATCAGCCGCGTATAAATCTGCTTATCCTCTGCCTTTTTCAGCATGGCTTCCGAAAGATCGGCACCGCTCAGCAAACCGCAATGCTGATGGATTTCCTCGCCCATCAGGCCGGTGCCGCAGCCCAGATCCAGCACATGCTGATAATGGCGCTCAGGAAAATGTTTTGTAATCAGCTCCGCCAGCTTTTGTGGCCCGCAATAATGAAGTTTATCGACCAGAGCCTCATCGAAATCCGGCGCATAAGCATCAAACAACGCCTCAATATAGGCGGGCGGCGCTGTATCCGGTGTTTCTCCCAGACCGCATTGTGCCAGTTTCAGCCCCGCACCAAAACGATCCTTGGGATCCAGTTTCAGAAGCTTGTGCCAGAGTGCTACGGCCTCGTCTGTTTCCCCGGCATTTTCATGCATCTCGCTAAGCACAAACATGCCGGCCGGCCACTGCAAAAACTGTGCATTCAGATAATCAAGCGACTGGCGCATCAGGTCAGCCGCTGCGGAATGGTCTCCCGCCTCAGACATCATGACCGCATAATGAGCACGGCGATCCGCTATCAGATCACCGGAAGAGAAAAATGCCCGCGCCATTGTTACCGCATTTGTTGCAGAGCACGCGATATGCAGTGATGCGGGGCATTTGACAAGATATTTTTACGCTATCGCCCGCCGCATAAGCATTTTTCTGCTTTGCCCCTGCCTTGTTAAAAACGGCTGCTGATCTATCTTTGATCCATGCGCCCAGAAGAATTACTGTATCCGGCTCCGCAGGGGCTTTACTGTCCGGCAGGCGATTTTTATATCGATCCCGTGCGCCCTGTTGACCGCGCTTTGATTACGCATGGTCACGCCGACCATGCGCGTGCAGGGAGCCGCCATGTACTGGCCACCAGCCAGACACTGGACATTATGCGCATTCGGTTTGGTAAAAATTTCGCACAAACCAGCCAGATTGCTGATTACGGCAAACCTCTCGATATCAATGGCGTTAAGGTCACCTTTTATCCCGCCGGCCATGTACTGGGCTCCGCACAAATTGCAGTGGAATATAAAAACCTGCGCATTGTTGCTTCGGGCGATTACAAGCGCGTTGCGGATAAAACCTGCCTGCCGTTTGAACCCGTTGCCTGCGATATATTTATAACTGAGGCAACTTTCGGATTGCCGGTCTTCCGACACCCGCGACCGGAAGATGAGACAGCCAAACTGCTGCACTCTTTGCAAATATTTCCGGAGCGCAGCCATATTGTCGGAGCCTATGCGCTTGGCAAAGCACAGCGTGTCATCAGTCTCGTGCGGCAGGCCGGTTATGATGCGCCAATCTATATCCACGGGGCATTGGAAAAATTATGCAGTTACTATCAGTCACAGGGCATTGTTCTCGGCGATTTGCGTCCTGCAACACTGGAAACTGCCGCCGACAAACAGCATTTCGCCGGAGCTCTCATCCTTGCGCCACCGTCAGCTCTGGCTGACCGCTGGTCACGACGTTTCAATGATCCTGTCAGCTGCTATGCATCCGGCTGGATGCGTATCCGCCAACGCGCCAAACAATCAGGCATTGAGTTGCCGCTCATCCTTTCCGACCATTGCGACTGGGATGAATTGACCAATACAATCACCGAACTATCCCCCGCGCAGGTCTGGGTAACACACGGGCGCGAAGAAGCGCTGGTACGATGGTGCGCGCTCAACAACACCCCTGCGAAACCTCTGCATCTGGTGGGTTATGAAGATGAGGGCGATGTATGAAGGCCTTTGCCGAACTGCTTGACCGGCTGGTGCTCACGCCGCGCCGCAATGAAAAACTGGTCTTGCTCGCCGATTATTTTCGCACACGGGCCGATCCCGACCGCGGTTATGCGCTGGCAGCACTCGCAGGCACCCTTGAGTTAAACACCGTTAAACCCGCTTTATTACGCGCACTGACAATGGCGCGTGTGGATAGTGAACTATTCGCCTATTCCTATGATTATGTCGGCGATCTGGCAGAAACGATCTCGCTGATCTGGCCCGAGAATAAAACGGCGCATCGCCTTAATGACCAGTCTCTCGGCGCAGTAATCAGCGCCTTACAACAAAGCTCGCGCAGTACCGCTCCGCAACTGGTTGAAAATTTGATGGATACGCTGGATGTGTCTGAGCGCTATGCTCTTCTTAAACTGGTAACCGGCGGTCTGCGCATCGGCGTCTCAGCACGACTGGCAAAACAGGCACTTGCTGACTTTGGCAAAGTTGATCTGAGTGAGATTGAAGAATTATGGCACGGACTAAAACCACCTTATGTAAACCTGTTCAGCTGGCTTGAAGGCAAAAGTGACAAGCCGGAAAATCTTCACCCTGCCCCTTTTCGCCCTATGATGCTGGCAACACCGCTGGATGAAGCGGAAGCAGAAATGCTGATACCGGAGGTTTTTGCAGCCGAGTGGAAATGGGATGGTATCCGCGTCCAGGCCGTTTCAGAAACCGGCGTTAAAAAACTCTACTCACGAAGCGGAGATGATATTACGCATGCTTTTCCCGATATTGTCAGCGCTATGGATTTTGAAGGTGCGCTGGACGGGGAGCTCCTGATCCGCCACGCAGACGGGGAAACCGAACCGGCCTCGTTTAATGCTTTGCAGCAAAGGCTGAACCGTAAAACCGTCTCTGCGAAACAATTGCAGGACTATCCGGCATTCATCCGCGTTTATGACCTTCTGCATCAGGGCGCCCGCAAACATGGTCAGGATTTACGCGGTCTGCCGTTTGATGCAAGGCGGCGCCATCTTGAAATTTTTATCAAGGCGCTTGATCCGTTATATTTTGATTTGTCACCGCTACTTGATTTCCAGACACCGGCAGAGCTGAAGCATTTGCGCACGACCCGGCCCCATGCGGTGATTGAAGGACTGATGCTGAAACGTCATGACAGTGTTTACAGTGCCGGTCGCCCCAAAGGCCCGTGGTTTAAGTGGAAGCGTGATCCGCATGTTATTGATGCCGTTCTGATTTATGCCCAGCGCGGACATGGCAAGCGCTCCAGCTATTATTCAGACTTCACTTTTGCTGTCTGGTCAGACGGCAGTGAAGATGCGCAATTGCTGCCGGTCGGCAAAGCCTATTCAGGCTTCTCTGATGAGGAAATGAAGCTGCTCGACAGATTTGTGCGGGAGAATACCATTCAGCGTTTTGGTCCCGTTCGGGCTGTACGGGCAGAGCGTCAGCATGGCCTTGTGGTAGAAGTCGCCTTTGAAGGGCTGAACCGCTCCACACGTCATAAATCAGGATTGGCAATGCGCTTTCCGCGCATTTCAAGACTACGCTGGGACAAGCCACCGGCAGAGGCGGATATTCTGGAAAATCTGATGCGCTTATTGCCGGAGAAACCGGCAACAGCATGATTATTCGACCGCTTTTACACGAATTGCATAAACATCAATGCTTTTGCCTGTGCCGCTGATATCACTCGTCAGAACAAGACGACCGGAAGCATTTGCAGTCTGCGTTTCAGGAACAGCAAGATCAAACAACAAGCTGCTCTGCTGATCTGTCACATCATAGCGTTTACGCCCGCAATCACCCAGTGTGCCCAGATCACAGCTGACCGACATCTGCACTGTTCCGCCATCGTCACTGCGCAGGATCACTTCAAATGTCGCCTGTTTGCCTTCAAGCTGATCAAGCACACCTTGACCGATATCAAAGCTGGCAGTGTCCGTTGCAGTTGGAGATTTGATACGGGCATAACGCGCATTACCGGAACCACCTATTTCAACTGTCGCTCTGCCCTGCACAGAAATACGATCAGGCTGAGCCGGCGTAAAGATTGTGACCCAATCCTTGCTGTCTGCATCAGTGCCTTCCAGCGCCGGCCCGACATTGCCGGACTGCGAAAGGCTTGCATTGCCAACAGGCCCGATCGTTACAAAGCTGTTATAGAGCGACCAGCCGATAAAACCGGCCGTCAACAGAACTGCCACCGGAAGCACAAAAGACAACAGGCGGGATTTTTTACGCTTTTTCGGCTGAACAGGCTGGCTCAAACCCTGCTCGTAGCCAAGGTCAGGCTCTGCTTCCACTTTATTCCGGCGCTTGCCGGATCCTTTAGTTCGGGACTGCGTATTGCCGCGATCAAGCTCAGGCACACCCAGCCCGCCGTCATATTGTGGTGCAGCCGTCAGCATTTCTTCCGCGGAAGCGCGACTGCTTGCATCACGCATTTCCTGTTCAACATGGGAGATTGCAGCCTTCAGCTTCTCACGACGCTCCATACGTTGCGGGTCTGAAAGATTCGCATTCGCTGCCATAGCGCGTTCATGTGCACTCCAGACAGATTCATAAATCCGCTGGCGCATAGCCGGATCAGAAGAATCCGCTTTGGTTAAAGCGTTGCGTATTGCACTTTCGATGCCCTGCAAAACTGTCCCTTCCTTTTACCGGCCGCATTTTCTGATTGCACATTAATGCATGAATAAGCAGATATACGCATTAACTGATTTTTAAGCTTTATAAAATCCCATCACTCGGCCCAATATAAAAAGATTGTATACGATCTTAACATATTGTTCCACAAAGACTATTTTTCAGCCTTTCATTATCCCGCGCTATTGTCCCGCATCATTTCACGACATGAAGCTGAATACAGGCATAAAAATGTAATATCAGGCAGATTTGACAGTAATTATTACACATAAGTCAACCGGCAAGCTCTTGTCTTTCGGGATATAACATTTTTATATTTTTTGCCTTTGACATCACGCCTCTCCTGCTACCAATATGCCGCTTACGTTTACGTCAATTAACAGGACTGCAAAATGGCTCTTCCTGAAATTCTTAAAAATCACCTGCGCTTACCGGCAATCGGTGCTCCCCTGTTCATTATTGCCAATCCTGCACTGGTTATAGCGCAGTGTAAAAGCGGCATAATCGGGGCGTTTCCGGCTTTGAATGCACGAACACCGGCACAGCTGGATGAATGGCTTGCAGAGATTACCGAAGAACTTCAGCGTCATAATCAGGCTCTTCCTGAGCTGCCTGCCGCTCCGTTTGCAGTTAACCAGATAGTGCACCGCTCAAATCTGCGCCTGCAGCAAGATCTTGAACTCTGTATCAAGTATAAAGTGCCCGTTGTTATCTCCTCTCTCGGCGCTGTACCGGAGGTCAATGCCGCGATCCATTCTTATGGGGGCATTGTACTGCATGATGTGATCAATAACCGTCACGCCAATTCCGCAATCCGCAAGGGCGCAGACGGGTTGATCGCGGTTGCAGCAGGCGCCGGCGGACACGCCGGAACCTTGTCACCTTTTGCATTGATCGCAGAAATTCGCGAATGGTTTGACGGCCCCGTAGCACTATCCGGCGCCATTTCCAGCGGCAGTGCCATTCTGGCAGCGCAAGCAATGGGGGCAGACCTCGCCTATATCGGCTCGCCATTCATTGCAACGAAAGAGGCCAATGCCGTTGATGGCTATAAAGAAATGATCGTGCAATCCAGCGCGAAAGATATTGTTTATTCCAATTATTTCACCGGTATTCACGGCAACTATCTGCGTTCTTCTATTGAGGCAGCCGGGATGGATCCTGACCAGTTGCCGGAGGCAGACCCCAGCAAAATGGACTTCGAAAAAGCTACAACCGGTGCCAAAGCATGGAAAGACATTTGGGGCTGTGGTCAAGGCATTGGCGCAATTAAAGAAGTACTACCGGCGGAGGAATTGATAGCAAGCTGGGTGAAGCAATATAAAGAGGCAAAATCCGCGCTTTGCCAAGCTGAGTAAGATCGTAAGTTAGCTTAAAAAACAGTGCTATAGCTGAGATTTACTCCCTGAAGGAAAAAGCAAGATTGTTCATTTTATCAGGGAGTTTTAAATCCCTCGAATGACATAACGGAAACCATTTCTTTTTGCTTTTGCGCCTTGCAATCAGAATGAGATTTCGCTATCACGCGCCCGAACAGACTGCATAAAATCAGCGCATTCTGTACGGGAGCATCTCCCTGCCGCTTTAGCTCAGTTGGTAGAGCACATCATTCGTAATGATGGGGTCACGTGTTCGAGTCACGTAAGCGGCACCATAAAATCAATGACTTAGTATAAATTTCAATACGCTAAAATTAAGCCAACAATCAAATAGCAATCAACATTGAAAAACGAAGACAATTCCAGCAATCAGGGATTATCCGTGATTGCCAGGGACACAAAATAAATTGTCATTTAGCTTGAATTGGTAAAACAGCAGTACTGAGCAGTTGCAGCGTCATCACCTAAACAAGACGCAATGCTTTTATCTTAATACGATTAGCGTGCTTTTTTATCGATAGGTTTACGCCCTGCCCTCATTGGCTTCGGCTCATTTGCGCCGTCAGGCAACATAACCCAGCACGAACAACCCTCTCAACCAATTAGAGAAAATTGCTTCATTACGTGCCGCTGGCGCAATCGATGAAGACGAATTCAGCAGCTTAAAGCTGATGTACTTGCACATACAAACCAGTAAGCGAGAAAGACAATGTTCATACTTAAGCAATAGTTTTTGAGTGTGTTTACAGTAAAGTTTCTTATGTCTTTAACAGTACCCGTTTTTGACATGATCATGACCGGAGCGCCGATCTCAGAAAAGCAGAAAATCCCGCATTTACATAATAGCAAATGCGGGTCTATTGGTACAGTTCAGCAAAAAGATTAGCTGTGTGTTTCTGCTGCCACCCGCTTAGTGCGACGCAATTCACGCGCAAGCGCCATACGCCGTACTAAAACATAGAAAACCGGTGTCAGCACAAGACCGAACAACGTCACTCCGAGCATACCGGCAAAAACAGCAATACCCATGACATGACGCATTTCTGCTCCCGCCCCTGTTGCCAGCATTAGCGGAACAACACCGGCAATGAAAGCCAGCGATGTCATCAGGATCGGTCGCAAACGCAGTCTTGCAGCTTCCAAAACCGCATTGAGCGGATCGACGCCTTCATCCTCTTTGGCTCTGGCAAATTCCACAATCAGAATAGCGTTTTTAGCGGCAAGCCCCACCAGAACCACGAAGCCGATCTGCGTGAAAATATTGTTGTCACCGCCTGTGAGCCACACACCGGCAATCGCTGACAACAATGCCATTGGCGCAATCAGCAAAACCGAGAAAGGCAACGACCAGCTGTTATATTGTGCCGCAAGAATGAGAAAAGCGAGCAATACAGACAGCGGGAAAACATACATGGCTGCATTGCCTGCCTGTTTTTCCTGATAGGCAAGTTCCGTCCATTCAAAAGCCATACCGGCCGGCATTGTTTCCAGAGCAATGCGCTCTATTGCTGCCGTTGCCTGTCCGAAAGAATAACCCGGTGCAGGACTGCCGCTGATATCCGCTGAAGGGAAACCGTTATAATGCATGATACGATCCGGTCCCGAACTATCCTTCACTGTCAGCAAAGCTGATAGCGGGATCATATCTCCGGCGGCATTACGCACTTTCAGGCGTCCGATATCCTGCGGCTGCATACGGAAGGGAGCATCGGCCTGCACCATCACACGATAGGTACGGCCAAAACGGTTGAAATCATTGGCATAGAGTGAGCCGAGATAAACCTGCAATGTTTCAAATATTGTCGTGAGCGGTACGCCTTGTATTTTGGCTTTAACGCGGTCGATATCCACCTGCACCTGTGGTGCATTCACTTGGAAACTGGCCAGCATACCTGCCAGCTCCGGTGTTTGCATCGCCTTGGCCATGATCTCACCCTGCGTTTTTGCTAATGCCTCAAAACCAAGTCCGGCGCGATCCTCAAGCTGAATTTTAAAGCCACCGGTCGAACCGAGACCTGGCACAGGCGGCGGCGGGAAAATACCGGCAAAACCTTCAGGTATCTGACTGAATTTACCCATCAGCCGCCCTGCAATCGCAAAGGCAGACAGAGACGGATCCTTACGCTCATCAAAAGGCTTGAGCATTGTAAACATCACGGCAGCATTCGGAATATTGACCATACCATTCACCGAAAGCCCCGGAAATGCGACAACACTTTCTACCCCCGGCTCTGCCAAAGCGATTTCGGACATGGTTTTGACCATAGCCTCCGTGCGATCAAGCGAAGCGCCGCTTGGCAATTGGGCAATACCAACCAGATAATATTTATCCTGTGCCGGTACAAAGCCAATTGGCACTGTCTGAAAACCAAGCCATGTCGTACCGACCAGCGCCACATAGAACAACAGAACAAATCCGCTGAACCGGATAGCGCGGCGTACCGACCAGACATAGGCATTGGAGGCACGATCAAAAAACAGGTTGAAGCGACGGAAGAACCAGCCGAAAAGCCGGGCAATGATCATGGTAAGTCTGTCGCGTTTCACTTCGCCATGATGCGGTTTCAGCAAAACACCAGCCAGTGCCGGAGACAATGTCAAAGAATTGATTGCGGACAGAATGGTTGAAATAGCAATTGTCAGGGCGAATTGCCGGTAGAACTCCCCCTGCAATCCGGTGAGGAAGGCGGACGGAATAAACACTGCCGACAACACCGAGGTAATGGCGATAATCGGCCCTGTCACTTCATCCATGGCTTTACGCGCAGCTTCTTTGGGCGTTTCTCCCAAGGCGATATGGCGCTCTGCGTTTTCCACAACCACAATCGCATCATCGACCACGATACCGATAGAAAGCACCAGTCCGAACAGCGACAATGTATTTAGCGAGAAGCCGAACAGATACATCAGGGCAAATGTACCGACCAGTGATACCGGTACGGCAACAAGCGGAATAATCGAAGCGCGCCATGTCTGCAAAAACAGCACGACCACAAGAACCACCAGTACGATGGCTTCAAGCAATGTCACGACCACAGCTTCCAGCGAGGCCTTAACGAAAACAGTCGGATCATAGGCGATGCGGGATTCTATACCCTCCGGAAAATCCTTTTCCAGTTCGCTCATCGTATCGCGAACAGCCGCTGATACATCCAGTGCATTCGCGCCCGGACTTTGAATAATCTGAATGGCCAGCGCAGGCTTGCCGTCCAAGAGACTACGCAAGGCATAGGCGTCCGCACCAAGTTCGATACGGGCAATGTCCCGCAGGCGGGTTACCTGTCCCTCAGAACCGGTTTTAACAACAATATCGCCGAACTGCTCCTCATTGGACAATCTGCCAAGCGTGTTGACTGTCACCTGAAATGCTGAGGAAGCATCCGGTTGCTGCCCGACCGAACCGGCAGCAACCTGCACATTCTGTTCCTGAATTGCCGCAATCACATCGGACGCGGTCAGACCGCGTGCCGCAACTTTATTCGGATCAAGCCAGACCCGCATCGAATATTCACCGGCGCCCCAGACCAAAACATCACCAACCCCCGGCACGCGCGCCAGCTGATCACGCACCTGCAAAAGCGCATAATTGGACAAGTACAGCGGGTCATAACGCTGATCCGGCGATACAAGATGCACAACCATCAGAATATCTGGTGAGGTTTTTTGCGTCACCACGCCGATGCGCTGCACTTCCTGCGGCAGGCGCGGCAGCACACGGGCAACACGGTTTTGCACCTGAATTTGCGCCATATCAGGATCAGTGCCCTGCTGGAACGCAATTGTCAGCGTCATACGCCCGTCGGTTGCAGCCTGCGAACCCATATAGAGCATATTCTCAACACCGTTAATCGCCTGTTCCAATGGCGCGGCGACGGTTTCAGCAATCACTTCCGGATTGGCTCCCGGATAGCTCGCCGTGACCTGTACAGTCGGCGGTGTGACCTGAGGATATTCACTCAGCGGCAGTTTCAGCAGGGTCAGTCCGCCTGCAATCAGCATCAGGACAGAAAGCACGACCGCAAAAATCGGGCGATCGACAAAAAAACGCGGGATATTCATCGACGCACCTCCTGTTGAGAAGCTTCTGCCTGAGCGCTGTCAGAAACCCGCTCCGGCACCATTGAAATCATCTGTGGTGTGACCTGCATGCCCGGGCCAACAAGCCCCTTCACGATGATTTTTTCGCCGGCCTGAAGACCAGAAGAAATAACGCGCAAACCATCGACTATCGTCCCGATTTCAACCGGACGAAATTCGGCTTTATTGCCCTCACCTAAAACCAGCACATAACGACGCCCCTGATCTGTACCGATGGCCTGATCATCAATCAGAACTGTTTGCAGTGGCTCTGAGGTCGCCAGTTTTATGCGTGCAAAAAGTCCGGGGGCCAGTATGCCTTCAGGATTTTCAACGACAGCACGGGCACGGATGGTGCCGGTGCGTCTGTCGATACGATTGCTGAGAAAATCCAGTGCCCCGTAATAGGTGAACTCCTTATCCGTCATCAGTGCGATCTGCACCGGCAATGCGGCGTTAGCTTTGCCATGTTCCTGAGCCCAGGCACGCGCGACAAAGCTGAGATATGTTGTCTCATCAATGTCGAAATACACATAGAGCGGATCGGTGCTCACGATGGTCGTAAGCAATGTCGCATTGCCAGCATTTCCCCCTGTTACCAGATTGCCTTCATGCACCAAAACGCGGTCAACGCGCCCGTCAACAGGGGCAGTCACACGGGTAAAGGACAAATCAAGTTCGGCAGCTGCAACCGTCGCCTTAGCGATAGCAACCTGAGCCTTACGCTGACTGCGCGCAGCTTGAGCATCGTCAAAAGTCTTTCGGGAGACTGTGCCGTTTGGCGCAAGACTGGCTGTGCGCTTGAAATTGGTTTCAGCATGCTCCAGCAAAACTTCCGCCTGCTGCAACTCCGCCTTGGCGGCATCAAGAACGACCTGAAACGGTCTGGCATCAATCTCAAACAGAGCTTGCCCCGATTGTACAAGCTCCCCTTCAGGAACACTTACTGTTTCAATTGCACCGCCAACACGCGGGCGCAGTTCCACCAGCCTGCTTGCCTCCAGATGGCCGGTAAATTCTGTAGACAGAGCAACCTTACGTGTTACGACCTCTGCTACCGGCACCTGCGGTGCGGGCATTTCTCCCGATTGTGCGGCAGCATAAGGAATAGCGGCCGACGAGAGAAATGTGAGGAAACGGCTGACATACAGCTCTGCTTTATCGGGATAAAATAATGCCCCGCCGATAATAACGACACCGGTCAAGTACAGTGCCGTAATTTTCTTTTTCATTTCAGCTTACCTTCATAAAGGCATCTTCAGGGGATGCCACGTTCAATTTTTATGAAGGTGGTGTTTCCAACGCTGGAAAGGTCAAGAGCCTTAAAAGCATAACAAAGAATTTCTGTCTTGCTTCGATAAACATCCCTCCCCGCTTTGCTGCGTTCCGGTTTTTCTGCCCTAAACAGCTCTTGACCTTACAAGCGCTGGAAGCCGCATCGTGCCTGCAATGTTGCTCTGTCAGCACAATTCAGTCGCTGTTTTCAGAGGAACCTTGTCCCATTCAGAGAAAGGCAAAAAGATGAATGCCGGTACACCGCAACTCCTCATCTATACAACTCCGACCTGTCCCGATTGCCATGCGCTCAAACGCTGGCTCGCCCAAAAAAAGGTTGCCTATCAGGAACGCGATCTCAGCGATCCGCTGATCGCAGAAGAAGCCAAAACACGTACCGGTGTGCGTGTTGCACCGATCAGCATTGTCGGCGATCAGGTTTTTTACGGCACATTTTTGAGCCAGAAACCCGGTTTGATGAAGGCACTTGGTTTGTCAGATGCACAGATGGAAACATCCGAGGTGCAGCCATGACCTCAAAACGCATTGACATCCGCCAGACCCGCAGCAGCATTACCTGTGCTGGCGGGCAAACTCTGCTGGAAGCAGCTCTTGCAGCAGATATTTCCTATCCTCACGGTTGCAAATCCGGCCGCTG
Organism: Pseudochrobactrum sp. sp1633; assembly: GCF_030376605.1. Lineage (GTDB taxonomy): Bacteria > Pseudomonadota > Alphaproteobacteria > Rhizobiales > Rhizobiaceae > Pseudochrobactrum. Next base: position 33,376 of record NZ_JARRAE010000014.1, read on the forward strand.
CGGCTCCTGTAAATCCCGCCTTATCGAAGGGGAAGTGGAAATACTTCAGCATTCCCGTTTTGCCCTGTCTGATGAGGAAAAAGCAGATGGTCTGATCCTTGCATGCCGCTCGGTGCCGCTGACAGATATAACTGTCGCGTGGCTGGGCACCGAGCATGAAGAACTGCAACCTGCGCAACGTTTAAAAGGCATTGTTACCCGTATTGAGGATCTCACCCATGATATCAAGCTGGTGCAGGTCACGCCTGAAAATGGTTTGCCGCTGCATTTTTCAGCGGGGCAATATGCTGAACTCAGCTTTAACGGCGCACCTTCCCGCAGCTATTCCATGGCGAACCGCTCCGGTGAGAAACACCTTGAATTTCACATCCGCCATGTGCCCAGAGGCATTACATCCGGCTATGTGCATAAAACCTTGAAAATCGGTGACGCCGTAAAGATGGAGGTCGCTTTAGGGTCTTCGTTCCTGCGTCAGCATCATGGTGACCCGATCCTGTGTATCGCCGGAGGCTCAGGGCTGGCGCCGATCAAATCCATTGTAGAAACCGCTCTTGCTCATGGTATGAAACAGAGGATTCATGTCTATTTCGGCGCACGTTCCGAACACGATCTTTACCTCACTGAGCATTTCCGCAGCCTGACAGAAAAGCACCCTAACCTGTCTTTCACACTGGTCTTATCAGAGACACGCTCTGAACTTTACCGGAGCGGTTTTGTGACCCGCGCGGTTGCAGAAGACATTTCTGATTTCAGCGGCTGGAAAGCTTATGTCGCGGGGCCACCATTGATGGTGGATGCAGCAATGGCTGTTACTTTTGCCCGCGGATTACAAAAAGAAGATATGCATGCTGATATCTTCTTCACGCCGGAAACATTACCAATCGTGGCTGTAGCCGAATAAAATACGACAAAACCCGCTGCGAAATTATCGCAGCGGGTTCTTCATGATGCGGGTATAGCGAACCCTCAACACACGACCAGCTTATTGTCACGGAACCGGTTTTGGTTCAGAAGACGCCTCTTCTGTCCGCATTGCATGATCCGGCATTGTCATACCTTGCATGGAATGCCCTTGCATCCCGCCTTTCATTTCCAGCCGGTTTTGTGCAAATACCAGCCCGACACTCACAGCAAGTGCGCCTGCAATAAGAATAAGGCTCAGCTTGTTCATAATCATTCCCCTGTTTAGTTCACAGCTGCGGGATAACCTGCCTCTTCGAGAACTTTCTGCAGTGCATCAGAACTGACTGCAGTTTCAATTCTTACCAGCCGTGTTGCCGGATCGGTTTCAATCTTCGCATTGGCATCCACCGACTGAATGGCTTTGGTAACGGATTTAGCGCACCCGCCGCAGGTCATATTTTCGATCTTCAGTTCCATGAGACTTCTCCTTTATTTGGCTCTCATGACGTCAAGATGAGGTTTCCAACCATGGAAAGGTCAAGAGTGAAAACAAAGAAATTTTTGCTCTTGACCTTCCAATTGTTGGAAGCCTCATGCTCACACCGAATTTAAATTTTCGGAAAGAAAAGGAGGCGGCTATGAATGCCCCCGTTCGAGCAAAAGACTTATCTGAAACTGTGTCCTTACCTGTTGAAGGAATGACCTGCGCATCCTGCGTCGGCAGTATTGAACGTGCACTCAAAGCTGTGCCCGGAGTTGAAACCGTGTCCGTTAATCTGGCAACAGAGCGCGCGAACATCACAACCGATTCAACTGTCCCTCGCGTGAGATTAATCGAAGCCATCGAAAAGGCCGGCTACTCTGTGCCTGCGCAAATGCCTGCGGCAACCGGCCCTGTAGAACTCTCCGTTGAAGGCATGACCTGCGCATCCTGTGTCGGCCGTGTTGAACGCGCATTGAAAGCTATTTCGGGCGTTACAAATGCTGTGGTCAATCTGGCAACAGAACGCGCAACTATTCACGGAACAGCGAATACCGCAGACCTGATCGCTGCAATTGCTGATGCCGGTTATGAAGCCAGACTGATTGCAGGCTCAGGTAGCCAGAGCAGCAATGAGGATGACGCACGGGCAGAGCGAAAAGAAACTGAACGGCGTGAGCTGACCCGCGATTTCACCATAGCGGCGGTTCTGACGCTTCCTGTTTTCCTGATGGAAATGGGATCGCATATTATTCCGGGTGTGCACGGGCTGATTGAATCAACCATCGGCATGCAATGGAACTGGTATATCCAGTTTGCTCTGACGACTTTGGTGCTCTTCATTCCGGGTATCCGGTTTTATGAAAAAGGACTTCCGGCGCTTATGCGTTTTGCACCGGATATGAACTCGCTGGTGGCTGTCGGAACACTGGCAGCTTACGGCTATTCTCTGGTCGCTACTTTTGCCCCCGGCTTTCTGCCTGCCGGTACAATCAATGTCTATTATGAAGCAGCAGCCGTTATTGTAACGCTGATCCTGCTCGGCCGTTTGCTGGAAGCCCGCGCTAAAGGACGTACTTCCGAGGCGATCAAGCGTCTGGCCGGTCTTCAGGCAAAAACCGCACGGGTGCGCAGGAATGGTCAGGTCGTCGATCTGCCGATTGATGATGTTGTGTCAGGGGATATTGTTGAAGTCCGTCCGGGTGAACGCCTGCCGGTTGATGGCGAAGTCGTCGAAGGCATCAGCTATGTCGACGAATCCATGATCACCGGTGAGCCGATCCCTGTGGCAAAATCCGTTGGCAGTGAGATTGTTGGCGGCACGGTCAATCAGAAAGGCGCCTTTGCCTATCGTGCGACCGCGGTCGGCGGTAACACTGTCCTGTCCCAGATTATCCGTATGGTTGAAGAGGCTCAGGGTTCCAAGCTGCCAATTCAGGCACTGGTCGACAAAGTGACCATGTGGTTTGTACCGGCTGTGTTTGCAGTTGCCGCTCTGACATTTGCCGCATGGCTCATTCTCGGCCCGTCACCGGCACTGACTTTCGCATTGGTGAATGCTGTTGCCGTTCTGATTATCGCCTGCCCGTGCGCCATGGGTCTGGCAACACCAACCTCAATCATGGTCGGCACCGGTCGCGGTGCGGAACTCGGTGTTCTTTTCCGTAAGGGTGAAGCGCTGCAATTGCTCAAAGATGCCAAGGTTGTCGCTCTCGATAAAACCGGCACGCTGACGGAAGGCAAGCCTGCTCTGACGGATCTGGAATTGGCCGGAGGTTTTGATCGCGCCAATGTTTTGGCTCTTGTTGCAGCAGTAGAGGCGAAATCAGAACATCCGATTGCCCGTGCCATTGTCGATGCCGCTGAGAATGAAGGTCTTTCTTTATCACCCGTATCCGACTTTGAATCAGTTACAGGTTTCGGTGTCAAAGCGATGGTGGATAGCAAACGCATTGAGATCGGTGCAGACCGCTATATGACCGAGCTCGGCCATGATGTGGCTGCTTTTGCCAAAGTCTCCGAGCGTCTTGGTAATGAAGGTAAATCCCCGCTTTATGCGGCAATCGACGGCAAGCTGGCAGCCATCATTGCTGTTGCCGATCCGATCAAGGAAACCACACCTGCGGCCATTAAAGCCATGCATAATCTCGGCCTCAAAGTGGCAATGATTACCGGTGACAATGCCCGCACCGCCAAAGCGATTGCAGCACGTCTGGGCATTGATGAAGTTGTGGCGGAAGTATTGCCGGACGGCAAAGTTGAAGCTATCCGCCGCCTGAAGGCTCAATATGGTCAAACTGCCTTCGTCGGCGATGGCATTAATGATGCACCGGCACTGGCCGAGGCAGATGTGGGTCTGGCCATCGGCACAGGAACTGATATCGCCATTGAAGCGGCAGATGTTGTGCTGATGTCCGGCAGTTTGCAGGGCGTGCCGAATGCAATTGCCCTGTCAAAAGCAACCATCGGTAATATCCGGCAAAACCTGTTCTGGGCATTTATCTATAATGCTGCTCTGGTTCCGGTTGCAGCCGGTCTGCTTTATCCGGCCTATGGCATTCTGCTGTCTCCGGTTTTTGCCGCCGGAGCGATGGCACTGTCCAGTGTGTTTGTGCTGGGTAACGCCCTGCGCTTACGTTCATTCAAAATAGCCAGCTGACAAAGCCGTGCAGCCGGTCCTTTTATGCGAACCGGCTGCACATTCTTGGAAGGAGAACCTCGATGAATATTGGTCAGGCAGCAAAAGCATCCGGCGTATCAGCTAAAATGATCCGCTATTATGAGCAAATCGGGCTTGTGCCGGTCGCTGACCGCACATCCGCCGGCTATCGTGATTATTCCAATACCGATATCCATATGCTCCGCTTCATCAGGCGGGCGCGGGATCTGGGGTTTTCAGTTGCAGAAATCAGCGACCTTCTCAGCCTGTGGCGGGATGATTCTCGCAAGAGCGCAGAAGTCAAACAAATGGCGCAAGGCCATATCGACGAACTGGCCATCAAAATCAAAGCGCTGCAGGATATGTCCAACACACTGACAATGCTGGTCAATGCCTGTCAGGGAGATCACCGACCGCATTGCCCGATCCTGAAACGCCTTGAAACCGATCCGGAGGACGAAGATCTGTCTATCTATCCGCGTCGCGGTGCTGTGGATCGCAAGTTACAATAAGTTTCAAATCCAACATGAGAAACTTCGACGTTTTTGTTCAATGAGAGCCAAAACGTCCTTTTCCGAGAATGAATACAATATCCCTCCGCAGTGATGGTGTCGACGGAATTACAACAAATATACGATACCTTACGATCATATGGTTCTGCCAAACGAGAGCGGGTCATGAAGCGCTTTAAATCACCGCGACATTTACGACTTGCATTACTTTCCTCGCAGTAAATTCAACGCCATTAATCACAATGAGTTACGCCAAGCTGCCAACACCACATGGCGTGAAATCGAGTGTCTGAAATCTGCGTGACAGAGTCATCAAAACCCGAATTATGTTCAGATGCAGGTTAAAGGAACGCTACATCCTCGAACACAAAGCATTTCACCGCCAAGTAGTTAAACTTGACGGTGAAATACTTCAACATATCAACATCTCTAAAAATAGTGCGCTCAGAAACGATAGTTCAAGCCCACTTTGATGCTGTGGTTTTGCAATTTATTTTCGGCTTTACGACCGTCGATTTTTGCACCCGTGCCACTTGAGCTGACATTATGAAGTCCGTTGAAACCTGGCGGACATGCTGCAGGCCTGTTAACCCGACCGCATCGAATACGTTCATCATAAGGGGCAACAACACCCGAAGCTGCACCATCGAAATTGAATGTTTTGGCACTAAATCTTGTGTAGTTATAATCAGCCTTTATCGACCATTTATCACTCAAAGCATATTCCATACCAGCACCGAGTGTGAACCCAAGACGAGTTACCTCTTCCTGTTCAGAATAATTGAATTTCGTTCCTGTCCCACCCAACATAGAAGATGTTGCACCGGTTGAAATATATTGATCCCGCGTCTGCACTTCATTCATCAGTGCTATTCCGCCTGTACCGTAAACAAACATCCGGTTGAAGGCGTAGCCAAATTTTGCCTTGGCGGAAGCGGCGACATCATACTGATAGTCCTGCACTGACTGGATGGTGCCGTCCTTATAATCTGCAGATTCAGTTGAATAGGTTGTTTGATTGCCTGAAAATGTTGGCTTTGAAATATCCGCTTCAAAACCTGCAACAAAGCCGTTTGAAAACTGGTGATTATAACCTGCCTGCAAGCCAAAGGAAGCACCGGAGAGATCAAGCGCAGCCGATTCATTGGCGGCAAAGGCATTGGATGTGCCATTCATGGCTTCTGTTGTGCCGCTGAGTTTCGACCAGTCCATGCCAATATTTGCCCCGACAAAGAAGCCTGTCCAATCCGTGGTAACGGCTTCTGTTGCGCTTGTTGTGGTCAGGCCTGAGAACAGCGATCCGTCGCCACTATACACCCCGTCAAGGGATGGCTTGATCGTGAGATCAAATCGGAAAGTACGTCCGGGCGCTGGCATCAGCGAGGCACTCAGCGCATCCATATAGTAGCGGTCAGTAACATTATCGACCGAGAAACGCATATGTACGTTTTCATTCGGCTCATAGGTTGCATAGAGATCAAGCAGCACATAGGGATTCCAGCTGCCGGGGCGGATATTCGTTAAACCGGTTACAACTGTACCATCACCAAGACCCTTCACCATGCGCTTTCCGACATAGGTCATACGTCCGCCAAGAGTCAGTTTGTCGTCCAGAAAACGCCCCCCTAGATGAATGGTCACAGTATCTTTTGGCGGCACCTGCTGAACAGCAAAACTATTATAGATGCCTCCCGGAGCACAGGTTGAATAAAGCGCAGACACTGCCCCCTCTGGTGCACAGAACATGACATGGGTATAATGGTTCCAGGCAAGTCCCCCGAAATACTGGCCAGTGTCATATTCTCCGGACACTTCGAAACCGCGCATATCAGCGTAGTCGAGATTGATGCGTCTCAGCCCACCGGCACCTTCTGCCCGGGTGATGTAATCCTTGACGTGGTTGTCGAAATAAGCGGCATGTAGCCTAAGCTTATCGCCAGCCAGGAAAGCATCATCCGCCATGTAATTCATACCCAGCTCCACGGTGCGATTGCGCTCTGGACGGATAGGGTTTTCATCAGGTTGCACTGTAAAGGACATGCTGGTGGGGGATTCAAAAATGCTCGGCGATCGCAGAACACTGCCCGCCTTGGCATAGAGTTGCAGATTATCGACCGGCTCAATTTTGATTGTGCCAAGTGGCGACCAACCCGATGCTTCAGTCTCCAAGGGTGAACCGAATATCAGATCGCCGGTATTTGAGAGCTTTGGCGCACGATCAAAGGAATGAAAACGGGAGTAACGCAAACTTGGCGAAAGTGTCAGCCAATCAAGAGGTTGCCAGTCCATTGTGGCAAAACCGCTCCACTCCTCGCGGTTACCCATTCGTGGTGCGGGTGTGACATTAGCCGTACCGGCTGATGCAAATTCGTAGCCGCTCGGCAGGCCTACATTCTCTCTGGTGAAAGATGTGCCATAGTTCAATGACAAATCACCAAGGCTCGTTGCGAACAAAGACGTGTTGGAAAGCGTCGCACCCCAGCGTATCTGGCCTGTATAATAATCGACAAGCCCGATCGGGGAGCCTGCTGAATACATAGATGAATTGATACGCAAATCCATTTTTGTGAGAAATGTATCAAGCCGCACATCAAAGAGGTCGCTATCATCAGGCTTCCAGCCATAGCGGCCTGTATAGGTGTCCAGATCAATTTTATTAAGAAAGCCCTGATATGGCACACCGCCAAACAGAGATAATTGGGTTGGCATGATCTCGCCGTATTCGCTGAGATATTTGGTATAGCCAAGCTCCAGCGAATGTCCGCCATCCCAGCGAAAATTCCCTTTTAACATCCAGGATGTATTATCTGTCGATGTATTGAGCACTTCTTCGCCAGGGCGGAATTTGCTGAGGTCGGCATCATATCCATGTGTGCCGGCGTGGTAATTTCCGGTTTTACGTCGGGCGTAGGCTGCGACTATATCGAAATTCTCGGATGTTTTTGCAATGGCAACGCTACCATTGCCTGATGTCGGAACAAATACGCCAGGGCGATCCAAACCAGTATCATTATTGCTGCCTTGTCCCGCAGGCGTGCCGAGAGCAGGAACGCCTGAACTATTGGAAACAAAGCCTCCTTTGAGGCGTGCACCAAAAGTCTCACCGGGCAGAAGAATATCCTCCGCCTTGATTGTGCTGATACGCACCACACCACCCGTTGCGCCGGTGGCATCTGCACCATTGCTTGGCCCTTTTTCAATAGCCATGCCACCAATGAAATCAGGGTCAATATAAGAACGTGATTGCGACCCGTTATAACCGCGATACACAGACACTTCTTGCGAAGCGCCATCCACGATGACCGGTACGCGACCCTGCCCCTGCATACCGCGGATATTGACATCAACACCGCCAGAATTGCGCGATTCTCCGTTCAGAACGCCCGGTATCCCTGAGAAAATATCCCCCGGTGATGTGCCGCGCCGTGCTTCAATCTCATCAGCGGATATATAGGCGCTTGATCCTGGTGTTTGATATGGTGCGTCAGCTGCACTTATACCGGTTCCACCCGAAATTGTAATTGTATCAAGGAGAACAGTGCCCTCATCGACAGCGCCAAGACGATTGCCGGACGTTTGAGCCGGATTGATTATCAATGCAGTTGAAGCACTGCTGAACCGATAAGTCAGGTTTGTTCCTTCAAGAAGTTGCCCCAATCCGCTGGCCGCTGAATATGTGCCCTGTAAGGTGTTTGAACGGATGTTTGATGGTAACGCTCCGTCAAAGGCAACATCTACGCCGGTGACCGCAGAAAAACGGACTAACGCCTGTGCCAATGGCTGTGGAGGAATGGAGAAACTGTAAGGTGTTGTCGCCTGAGCAAAAGCATCCGTCGCCCCATATGGCACCAATGCAAGATATAATGCCGATGCAAGCAGTGTGGTTTTGAAGACCTGCTGGATTTTCGAACCGGATCCGGTTCGTGTTACTAATGCCAGCATAAACGTCTCCTTCAAAAGATTTCGGCCGTATTAAAAGGCGCCTCTATCTATAAGGACGAAGAGCTGGTCGAAAAATCCCGGTCAAAAAATGGAAAAAATAAAATAATTTAAAGCGGGCGTATAAGGGTGAGTAATGGCGTCCAGTTTTCGACGCGGACCGGCAGTGCCTCGGCGAGTTTTTGCGTGAGTTGATCCGCTCTTTCAATATTGATGATCAGAGTTACCGGTCTTTGTGCCAATGCAGCATCAGTGATGATAATTTTTCCGCGTTGCCATTGTTCCAGCTCTTTGACAACCTCGCCAAGCGGACGGGAAATAAAGACAAGACGGCCATCAAGCCACGACAGCCTCGTATCAAGCTCGGCTGGTTCCGGAATGCTGAGATTGTTCCCACGACTTCGCACCGCATAACGCTCTTCAACCTGCACGGACTGCGAAGAGGTCTCCACTCTGACCGAGTGCTCAGAGACGACGACACTCACGCCGTCATCTTCGTGGCGAACGGAAAAAGCAGTGCCAAGCGCTGTGGTGTTCACATGCATCGCGCTGACCGTAAAGGGACGTGCACTATCCGGAGCAACATCGAAAAACGCCTCGCCGGCGATCAGTTTCACCAGACGCTTCTGCTCTGTGAAATGAACTGAAACCGAACTCGCTGACGACAATCGCAGCTTCGATCCGTCAGGCAAAACCGCGGCTTCCACCTTACCGGTTGCACTATAATAATCGGGCCGGTTTACACTGAATTGATAGTACCCACCGCCAGCTAAAAGCAATGCGAGGCCTGTAGCGCCACCCTTCAACAGTTTTCGCCGGGAAAGCTGTGTTTGGGATATATCCGGCACCATACCTGCACTGCTCCACAACTGTTCAAGCCGGGAGTAAGCTTGTGCATGACGGCTATCAGCCTCCAGCCAGACTCTGAAACCTGCCAGTTGAGCCTCTTCAATATGTTCTTCCAGAAGCAATGCAAACCAATGTGCCGCTTGATTGGAAATATTCTCTTCTTCTGACTTAGACACAATTCACTTCCGGCAGATAAAATATCGGAGCATTGAACAGACCCCGCTTAACGTTTGGATACATCCTGAAAGTATGAAGCGGTTTTCCGGCAAGACACGCGAAGCAAAAAATGCCGGTCAGCGACGATCAAAAGATGATTTCTCAACCTGCAAATTTTTAAGTGCTGTAACCATGTGATTGAATGCTGTTTTAGGTGAGATACCAAGCTGTGCACCGATCTGAGCATATGTCATGCCCTCGATACGAGACAAAATAAATACCTGCTGTGCACGTGGCGGCATGTTCGCGATAATCTTCTGTAGCCGCAGGAGCTCTTCACGAGAAATCAGATGCTGTTCGGCAGATGGCGCATTATCCTGAACCCACTCAAGCTCTTGCACATCAACAATGACGGGAGCGAGTTGAAGTCGTCTGCGATAATCAAATGCAATATTCCGGCCGGTGCGTATAAAGTAGCCTTTGAGATCTTTGACATCGCCAAGAATGCCTTTTCGCTCCCACAATCTGACGAAAGTATCCTGCACAAGATCCTGTGTTTCCACGCGGTCTTTAAGGTAGCCGTCAATGACCTTTGTCAGCCTTGTTCGTACGGAGAAAAATACCTCAACGAAATACGACCCATCCTTCTTGTTATGATCGACGGTTTGCAAAGGAGACTCTCTGATACAGATGGGCTTCAATTAATTGTTGACTTATATAATCATGTTTTCCGGAAATTGAAGTCGTTTTCTGCTATTCGAAAAGTTTAATAACGAACAGGAATTATCAAGCACGGTTATTTCGGCTTAACCATTGCCTTGAGCAGATCCGACATTGATAAATCATCGACGCGGCGGGCGCCACATGACGGATACAGCGCCGAAACGGCTCTTTAGCCCCCGAAATAGCGTCGTCTGCAGTAGAATAGTGTTGCCTTTTCGTCGTTCTCACGAATATCGATAACCCGCCCGAAGAAGACGCGGTGCGTCGCCTGCTCAATGGCATTGGTGAGCTCGCATTCGAAGCTTACCGATGCGCCGGCCAGTACCGGCACACCCGTGAGACCCTTCCCCCATTCGCCAAACACAAACCGATCCGCTACTGGCGTCTTGCCGCCAAAGACATCCGAGATGTCCTCCTGACCCGGCGTCAACGTGTTCACGCAGAAGTGGCGCGCGTTGTCAAAAGCAGGAAAACACGAGCTTGTCCGATTGATGCAGACGAGAAGCGTTGCCGGAGTGTCGCTGACGCTGCAGACCGCCGAGGCGGTAAAACCGTAGCGCTTGCCGCCAAAAACAGTGGTAACAACGCTTACGGCTGAGCCGAGCCGCGACATACCATTGCGGAATGCCGCCCTGTCCACAATTTGCAGAGGTTGGTCAAATATATCCATTCGATCCCCATAGAGGGTTGAAGAGTGGGAGTTGGCCGTTAGAGCGATTTACGTCCGGATTGGATCATAGCGCTCGCTCTAGATTCTTTATTTGGTCGCATTATCACGGTCGTCAAGTTGATCCAACTTGACTGTGAAATGCTCTAACGGCCAACTCCGGAGTGCAGATTTCGTGAAACCGCATATTTGTTACTGAACACGAGACATTGCTTGCAGCACTAAAGCGCTGTGTGCCAGACTTGGCACACAGAGGTCGCTCTAACACTTTAAAATCAGAGCATAATTTTACCTTAAACTGTTCCAAATTTAAGGAGTTATGCTCTAGGCCGTGAGTTCTCTGCGGACGATTTCTGCGCCCGCGCTCAAGGCCTGAAGCTTACCCATAGCAATGGGCCGGGAGAGTGGAGCCATGCCGCAATTGGTGCAGGGATAAAGCTTGTCTGCATCGACGAACTGAAGCGCTTTTCGAAGGGTTTGAGCAACTTCCTCAGGCGTCTCGATGGTATTGGATGCCACGTCGATGGCGCCTACCATCACCTTCTTGCCGCGAATAAGCTCAATCAGATCCATCGGGACGTGGGAGTTCTTACATTCCAGCGAGATCATGCCGATGCTGGATTGCTGCAGCTTGGGGAATGATTCCTCGTATTGCCGCCACTCTGAACCAAGCGTGCTCTTCCAATCCGTATTGGCTTTAATGCCGTAGCCGTAGCAAATATGCACGGCAGTCTCACATTTGAGACCTTCGATTGCGCGCTCCAGCGTAGCGACGCCCCAGTCATTCACCTCATCAAAGAAGACGTTGAAGGCAGGTTCGTCGAACTGGATGATGTCGACACCAGCAGCCTCCAGCTCTCTGGCTTCCTCGTTAAGGATTTTGGCGAATTCCCAAGCCAGCTTTTCGCGGCTCTTGTAGTGAGCATCATAGAGAGTATCGATCATGGTCATGGGACCCGGCAGGGCCCATTTGATCGGCTGCGTGGTATGCTGACGCAAAAATCTGGCGTCCTCGACGAAAACCGGTTTCTGGCGCGACACAGCCCCGACGACGGTCGGTACGCTCGCATCATAGCGGTTGCGAATTCGCACGGTCTCGCGCTTCTCAAAATCCACGCCGTCGAGATGCTCGATGAAAGTCGTCACGAAATGCTGGCGTGTCTGTTCCCCATCGCTGACGATATCAATGCCTGCATGTTGCTGGTCGGCCAGCGACAGCCGCAAAGCGTCGCGCTTGCCTTCCAGTAATTCCTCGTCCTGCAGTTTCCAGGGCGACCAGAGTTTTTCAGGCTGGGCGAGCCAGGAGGGTTTAGGCAGGCTGCCTGCGGTCGATGTAGGGAGAAGTGTCTTCAAGATAGGTGACCTCTGTTTCGTTTCAATCAGGCGACGTCGTAAGCGGACCATTGGTCGAGAACGGTCCGGTATGGCTTGATGAAGTTTTCCTCGGTGAATTTGCCCTGCTTCACAGCCAACCGGCTGCGTTCTTCGCGATCGTAGACAATGCGTGTCAGCGAATAATCCTCGTGCTTCAAGTTCGGCCGGTAAACCGCGCCTGCAGCAGCGTTGGCATTGTAGATTTCAGGCCGATAAATCCTCTGAAACGTCTCCATCGTACTGATGGTGCTGATCAGCTCAAGGTTGGAATAATCGCCAAGCAGGTCACCAATAAAATAGAAAGCCAAAGGCGCAACGCTGCCTGCCGGCATGAAATAGCGGACCTGCATCCCCATTTTTGCGAAATACTGATCTGTCGACGAGGATTCGCTCTGCTGGTATTCGGCGCCCATTATGGGATGATGATTGTCAGTGCGATGGTAGATTTTGCTGGTCGAAGCACTAATGCAGATGACGGGCGCTTTGCCGAAGTGGGATGCATATGTCTTTGAGCGCAGGAAAGACTTGAAAAGCTTTCCATGCAGATCACCGAAATTAGCCGGAATACTGAATATGGGCTGGTTCTGATTGTACTCGGGAAGAACGATGCTGAAGTCGTAATCACGCACATAGGAAGAGAAGTTATTCCCAACAATACCGTCGATGCGCTCACTGGTTTTCTGGTCGACGATGGTTGTCTTGAGGATTTCAATCAGCGGGAATTCATCGCCAGCAATCCCCAACGTGACGGAAATGATGTCCAGCTCGACCGAATAGCGATCACCTTGGGGGTTATCCCAATGCGCCAAGGCGTTGAACCGGTTGTCGATCATCCGCAAGGTGTTGCAGAGGTTCTCCCGACGACGATCGCCTCTGGCCAGATTAGCAAAATTGGTGGTGATGCGTGTATTCTCCGAGGGAAGATAATCCTCGTTAAACGGAACGCTCTTGATAGCGAAATTGAAGTTCTGCGACATGTTCTACCCCAATTGAGTTGGGGGGCATGGGTCTGCGGACACATAGCAGTATAGGCCGCGATGCGGCCTCCGCTACGGCACACTGGGACACCCCGCCCGTGGACGTTCTTTCGCCAAGGCAGGTCTCCTGGCTCACGGGTCATCACTTCCGTCCGTCTTCCCGGGTTAAATCCCAGTGACATGCTGGACTTCAGCTCGCCGCTTACAGTTGCGGGGGCAGCGCCGGCTTTTCTGCATGATACAGAGCACCGGTTTCCCTCTTAGCTCCGGCACGCTGCAGGCAACGACCGGAGAACCTAGGCATCTCTACCTAGCTGCAATCGCAACGAAGTGTCAAGAGGATATAAAGATATTTTTATATCTCCAAGTCTCAAAGTGTAGACACGCCTGCGCGAGCGAAGAACATTCAGGACTGGGCCATTGTAAGCTAAAAGCGGCGTCAGCTTTTGGCGTCCTCAGAAGCACAGCAGATAGCCCGCCCCGACCCCAAGTCAGCCATCATTGACACCGTGTGTTAGTAGCAGTTTTCGGGCATGACCGCGGTAGTTCTAATGACCGAGATTGCGCGCAAAGCAGCCATTCGTATGTAGCAGCAAGAAAGTTATGCCAGGGAACTGAAGTACATGACAAAACTGCCCTTTTGCCATGTGTGGTAATATCTGACTTCAAGAATAGTTCGACAATAATGGGTCACATGCGATTTGTAGGCCTCTAGAAATCAGAACACCTGCGCCGACATTCGTTTGGACAATATCTGCGACAGCTCTCGACCATTAGCAGACCGCTAAATGCCGCGAGGCAGACTGCCGCTCACCACCCAAAGCCTCCCCTCGCATACATTCACTCTTAGACGTCGCTGAGCGAGCCAAGTCCATCATCACCGAGATGATCAGTGTAGTCCGGGTCGAGGGCGTCAATTAATTCCGCATTGGCCTCAAAGATTGCCGCTATCTCCTGCGGAGTGAAGAGAGCTTCGACGAAAACGTTAACCGACTCAAGGACGAAGCGACCAACGTAACTAGGATAGCAGAGATAGTCGAAGTCGCGGATCCATGCCTTGATAGCAAGCATCTCCGGCGAGTCCTGCCGCCACTTCTTCCTGTCAGCCTACAAATAGGCAAAGCCTGTGACGAAGATGTCCAATTTCTTCTCCGCCCCCCTTTGCTCAGCACGGAATCCCTGAACTCTCCGACCCAATAGTTATGGTGCTGTTGGAAAAAGTCATAGGCTCTGACGGCACGTTCGTCGTCGTCCATAATCTTCTGACCAAGGTATACATCCTGCGAGCGACTTGGCCATTGCCGCTGCTGTCGTCGAGCAAGCACATACGGATGAAGGGATCGAAAAGGCTCTGCGCTAACGATGCATGATGTAGGCCTTCTCCAGGCTCCTAGGTCTCCAGAAAGATACCATAGCCGTCGCGGTCGCTGGTCAAGATTAGTCTCCGGATTCACTGATCAATCACTCCACTCGCTACGCCGGGCTGGCAAGCGGATGTCGGCGATCCGCCAAGCTTTGATCCCGCGTTATCCTCGTTGCTTGGGCTCACCATTGGGATCCCAGGCAGCGACGGTTTGGCGAGCGGCATTTCGATACTTACCGGTTTCGCCCCAGTCTCACTCGAAGCTCATGGTCTCGCCGCGATAAACAAACTTGCCCGATCAAGGCCTAGAAAGGAATACTTCTCTCCAGCGACGGTGATAACATGCTGGTTCCAGGCGCTTGTGTTTCCGCCGCGGCTGAGTGGACGATATTTGTCATTCAGATAGTTTCCGCACTGCTTGACCTCGGCCTTTTTTACCCTCCCGACCTGCTGCACAGTATTTTATGACAAATGAATGACGCAGCGAGATACAAGCAACGCTATCGATTTTTTTGCGACCGCAATGCAAATTGGACATACTTCATAAAAGTGGAGAGTTTTTCTTGAGTTGAAAGGAAACCTACATGACGAAACGAGCAGAATTTACGAAGGATTTTACACGAAAAGTTGTTCGACTTGCCGAAACCAGTGGACAAGCTCGCAAGGAGGCGACGGAAGATCTTGTTCAATATTGCAAACATCCCGCCTCAAAAAGCTACAACTACATGCCGGCTTCAATGATTTAGCAGATTGCGGATCTGATCACGAATTCCGGTAAATGCAAACTTATTCCGTGAGAACGAGTGTTATTCATGACTATTATCATCAAGTATTGTTTTCACCTAATTTAGAGTGCATTCCCCCACTCTCGACGCCTCGAAAACCAGTCAGTTAGATGAGCCTCCTTATTTAGGAGCATGATAATTATCATTTATAATTTAACATGACTTTTTTAATCATATTAAACTTGATAAACAAACAGGAACACGATATCTACGATAAGCAGCATGGATCAAGTCAACACACTCAACAGGCTGACAGATGTTCCAATGCCAATTCTGTTAAAGTTGTTCTGATCTCAGGAACCTCCCAATGGCATTTCTCAGCCATAGCTTCACCCATCTCTACGGATCTGAGAAAAGTCGTCTTAAACGATTTATCGCTCGTATTGTCGGGAATAATGCAACAGCTGACGATCTGGTGCAGGACGCTTTTTCCAAACTGATTGATGCATCTCACAAGCAGAATATCCATGAACCCTCTGCATATCTGACCCGCGCAGCGCGAAATCTCGCGCTCAATCACCTCCGCCATTTACAGCAAGGCGTTGAGGTTACAATTGACGATCAGATTTATCACGCCATTGCAGACAGAAAACCATCCCCTGAAATGGAGGTGCTATACCGGCAGGAACTGCGACGGTTATTAACCGCCCTCTCAAACCTGCCGCCACGCAGACGTGAGATTTTTATTCTTCATCGCTTTGAAGAGGTAAGTTACAGCGAGATTGCAGAAAGGTTCCAGCTATCGCGCCGCACCGTCATAAATCATATTTTTAATGCCCTTGATGATCTTGATCGGGCATTGGGTTCTGATTTTTTACAATTGCCTCAGTAACTTTCTGCCAGTCAGGTGTCTTATCTCATAGGGTATAACGGCCTCTGCGATGTGCTTATACATTATTTTAAACCGGATACGCCTTTATGGCTGATGAAAACCGATCCTCGCTCGTACGTGAAGCTCTACACTGGTTTGCAGTGCTCAGGGATGACAGCGTCACAGAAGAAGACCATCAGGTTTTCGAACAATGGAAAAGCCAAAGTCCCGAACATGCCACTGCATGGGAGCGAGCCGGTGCGCTTTGGTCTGCCTTTGCACCAGTTGAAACAGAACTGCGTCAGACGCGGCGTAAAAAACTAAGCCGACGCGCTTTCATAGCCTCAGGCATTGGATTGCTCGCGGCTGGCTCAGGCAGTCATTGGTTTTATCAAGCCGGATTATTTGCCGATTTTTCCACTGCCGCCGGTGAAGTACGTACGTTGACTCTGGCAGATGGTTCTGTCGTCGATCTTGGCAGCCGCTCAGCATTATCTATCAATTATTCTGAAACCGGACGCCGGATAACGCTTCATTGGGGAGAAGCTTATTTCACGGTCGCTCCCGAGCAACGGCCGTTCATCGTCGCGGCGAATGGCGGCGAAACAAAAGCACTCGGTACACGCTTTAATATACGAACCGACGATAAGTTGGTCACGGTCGCGGTGACTGAGCATCAGGTAGAAATCTCCCTGCCCGGTTTACCATCCGAACGCCTGAGCAGCGGCTGGCAATTAGCCTATAAGCCGGATGCAATTTTACCGGCACAAGAAGTCGACATCAACAATGTGGAAGCCTGGCGCAAAGGACGTCTCATTTATCACAAAGCGCCTTTGCGCCGTGTTCTCAATGATATTGAGCGTTATCGCGGCGGGTTCATCATTCTGACAGATAACCGGTTAGGCGACATGCAAGTGAGCGCCGCATTCAGCACAGATTCCGTAGATGCCGCACTTGTTTCAATTGCTCAAACACTTCCCATAACCGTCAGACATGCCGGTGGCCTGGTTCTTATTTCCGGCCGGTAGGTGAGAAATAAAAACAAACCGGCTTAGTAACTTTAGCCACCCCGCGTGTCATACCCTATGAGAGCCAATAATCGGCACTCTTACGGATGACATTCGCCAAAGGCGGAAATGTGAGGGGCTTTGACAATGCAGAATATACAGTTAACCGGCACGGTTTTGACGATAAACCGCAAATGTTTAACGCAGCCGGTTGGCAAAAAAGCAGTCTATCTGATGGCAGCACTTATGATGTCCACCAGTCTTTCCGCTGTTATTGCTCCGACCATTGCCAGCGCACAAACATCAGCCAGCGAACATAATTTTTCCATTCGCGGCCAGTCACTTTCCACCGCATTGCTCGAATTTTCCAATGCCAGCGGAATAGATATATTCTTTGACCAAAAAACAATCGGCAACCGTTCTACACAGGGTCTTACCGGAAGATACACACCCCAAGCGGGATTAGAGAAACTTCTTGCGGGAACAGGACTTAGCTATAATTTCAATAATGCCAGATCGGTAACAATCATTGACCGTCTTGCCTCCAGCCACAATACGGTAACTTCTCCCGATGACGGCTCAATTTTACTCAATACAATCACGATTGCAGGGGGCACCACTCCTGAAAACACCCCTTACACAACGCCCGGATCTGCCGCCTATATTTCTGCCGAAGATATCAGCCGGTTACCATCAAGCAGTCAGGGCGATCTTTTTAAATCAACACCGGGGGTTATATCGTCAGGCAGCCGTACCGGTCAGGGATTAAATCTTAATATTCGCGGCCTTCAGGGTATGAACCGCGTTGCAACATTAATCGACGGAACACAGCAATCTACCTCCAGCTATACCGGCTATCGCGGACAAACCAGCAGCGTTTTCGTTGATCCTGATCTGATCGCAGGCATTGATATAACCAAAGGCCCAAGTGACGGCCCGCTGGGCAATGGTGCCATGGGCGGCGTTGTCAATATGAGAACATTAAACGCACGCGACATTGTTGCTGAAGGCAAAGAATATGGCGCGCAGGTTAAAGCAACTATTGGCAGCAATACAAAAACTCCGCCTGCAACGGGCACAGATAAACAGCTGAATGATGCACCCTCATTCTTTAATGGCGATAGTTTTAACGGTTCGGTCGCCGCTGCAACAGTACAGGAAAATTTCGAATTTCTGGCTGCATTAACACGCCGCAAAACCGGTAATTACTTTGCCGGTAAAAAAGGCTCAGACCTTCTTGCAAATAATACAGGCACATTATCTCCGGTGCCGCGTGGCGGTGAAGTCTTTAACACGTCCGAAGATTCATTCTCGGCTCTTCTGAAAGGAAAGGCGCATTTCAGTGAGGATACATCTTTAGAGCTGAGCTATATGCGCTATGAAAGCAAACACGGCGAGCTGGATGATTTTCCCTATATTTATACATTCATCCCACCAAGTCAGAACGCGCTGAACCGCAGAAAAACAGACACATTAACTGCCAGACTAGCCCATAATCCTTCTGACAATCCCCTTGTTGATTTCAACATTTCAACCTGGTTGA
Organism: Pseudochrobactrum sp. sp1633; assembly: GCF_030376605.1. Classification (GTDB taxonomy): domain Bacteria; phylum Pseudomonadota; class Alphaproteobacteria; order Rhizobiales; family Rhizobiaceae; genus Pseudochrobactrum. The sequence continues at coordinate 52,125 of NZ_JARRAE010000014.1, forward strand.
CAAATGTAAAAAGAGAAGCACCCGCGACCCTTGACGGAAGCGCTGATGTGCTGACCTATGGCACCGAAATTTATAACCGTTCCGAATTGACAACATCACTCGGGCACCTGACATTAAATTATGGTGCACAGGTTTCTTTGGAGGATTCCGAAGGGCAGGAACTTCGCGGCTCCTATTCTTGGGATCCTACACGAACCTATCTCATCAGTGCAGGGCCGACAGGAAAGCGCCGTCTTGCCAGCGTATTCAACCATGCAAAACTTGATGCGACAGACTGGCTGAGTTTTAGTGCGGGTTTGCGCTATGACACATATAAAATTGAGCAAGGCGGTGGCGTTCTGGCGGCCTATGGTGACAAGAGCGGGTCACGGCTTAACCCGTCTTTATCTGTCACGGTGACGCCGTGGGAAGGCATTCAGCTCTATGGTCAATATGTACAGGGCTGGCGCCCGCCTTCCTTACGGGAAACGAGTTATATCAATGGTGAAATCCTCTTCCCAAATCCTGATTTAAAACCCGAAAAAGCTGAGAACTATGAGGCTGGCATCAATGTATTGCGCTCGGATATTCTCTCGGACGGGGACAATCTGAAATTCAAGGCAAGCTACTTCAAAAACAAATACAAAGATTACATTATACGGGATTCAATCAAGCAAAACTGGTCTGAACCGCGTCATTGGGCAAATATTCCAAGCGCAGCATTTGAGGGAATTGAGCTTTCTCTCAAATATAATACTGACCAAATATTCTTTGAAACAGGACTGACAAAATATACTAAAGTCGAGTTCTGCCATCAGCTTACCGGTTGTGCCGCCAAAACAATTGGTATCGACTATGGCGGCAATTACATTCCGCCGGAATATCTTGTTACCCTGACCGGTGGTGTGCACTTGCTTGACCAAAAATTAACGATCGGTGGTCGTGCTACATTTTTCGGTGAACGAGCTGTTAGTGAGGCAATGGGGTTAGGCTATGTCACACCGACACTCTGGCCAAAGAGAACGATTATTGACCTGTTTGGCGATTATAAATTCAGTGAAACTGTTTCGCTCAATGTCAATGTTGAGAATTTGACGAACCAATATTATCTCGACCCGCTCTCATTTACGCGCGCGCCTGCTCCCGGACGCACGATCAGAGCCGGACTGACCACAAAGTTTTAATACCTTAATCAGCTTAGGGCGGGCACACCCCGCCCTAAGTATTAGACCTGCGCCCGAAAAGAAAGCTCCAGCTCTGAATCAGCAAATTTATGAGAGCACGCTATCCCAGCTAAATAAAAAGCATGAGCACTCACTTGTATCATTTTTAAAATATGAGTAATCATCTCATATTATAGCGCAAAATGCCATAAACGGCGAGTGATTGTATCAAGCGGCTTTTTAGAAGCTGCGGCATTGGCGAAAATGTCATGACTTGGGATCTTCAAGAACTGTTCAGAAGGCATGCAGCGGACATTACCCGTTTCCTCCGGCAACGCGGCCATGATTCTGAAACAGCAAAAGACATTACCCAAGATACATTCCTGCGCATTCACAACGCTAAAAAACAAAATAATATCAACAATATACGATCGTATCTGTTCCGGATCGCAGACAATCTCGCCAAAGATTATTTTCGGGCGGCAAAGGTACAGAAACGCTACATCAAGCCTGCAGAAACATTCGATGCGATTGATGAAGTGCCTGATCCTGAGCACATAGCCGACTATCGCCAACGCCTTCAATTGTTAGCAAAAGCAATAGAAACACTGCCTCCACGGCAAAAAGAAGTGTTCCTGATGCACAAATTCGATGGTCTCAGCCATGTTGAAATTGCGCAAAAACTGGGCATTACAAGAAGTGCGGTTGAAAAACTGATCATCAAAGCCCTCGCCCATTGCAGGCATCACCTTGGTGATCTCCTCGAATAAGGATTGTAAGTTTCTTGTATAATAAGAGTGAGGTATTTGGGAGCGGCAAACGTCTTTATAGCAAGCCATCAGTTTTGGACTGGGTTGCAGCCTCATTCACGCGCAAGAAAGTAGTCAGCGGTCACAATGGTTAACTCAAGCGACGACAAAGCTCGAACCTCGCATAGTGAGGCACTGACCTGGTTCGTACGTGTGAATTCCGGTGATGCTACCAATGCTGAAAAAGCAGAACATGCAAGCTGGATGGCCGCGGATCCTGCTAACGAAGCTGAATATCACGCGCTCGGCACAATCTGGAGTGATCTGGATGCTGTCGCCGACCCGCGCAATAAAAATATTCAACAAGTGCCAGCTCAAACGCCTGTTACTTCGCGGAGGGCGTTTCTGTATGGCGGAGCAGCTATTGCCGCAAGTCTCGGCGTTCTTTTCATTGCGCAGCCAGACTTTCTGACCAGCGATTATGCAACCTCAACGGGAGAGCTGCGTAGTGTCACACTATCAGACGGAACAACTGTTGATCTGGATGCAGACACCGCGCTTGCCATCAATTACACGGAACAAACCCGTAAAGTACAGCTCCTGCGCGGACGCGCCTTCTTTGATGTAGCAAAAGATGCCGCACGCCCCTTCACCGTCACCGCAGCCGGAGGCAGCGTGACCGCTTTGGGTACACGCTTCGTCGTGCATGAATGGGCCGCAGAGGTAACTGTCTGGGTTGAGGAAAGCGCGGTCTCTGTTGTTGCTCCGGATAAGAGCGAGAGGATCATCAATGCCGCGCAGCTTACCACTTTCAACGCTGCGGGGTTCGGCCCGATCAATACTGCCGATGTTAATGCAGAAGGCGCATGGAAGCGGGGTAAGCTGATTTTTGAAGACCGCCCTCTCAGGCAGGTTCTTGCCGATATCAACCGCTATCGCAGCGGAACAATCCGTGCAACGGATAGCAATCTTTTAAACATGCGTGTAAGCGGAATTTTTGACATCAACAAACCGGATGGTGTGCTGGATGCGATCCGCAATACGCTTCCGGTTCGTACAACAGAACTCACCCGCTATCTCGTTTTTTTAAGTCCGGCCTGACTTAAAACCAATTCGAAACGAACAAGCACCAGCATGACAACCATGACACGCATAAAATATGATAAATATTTTCAACTTTTATGGTGAGGGAGTCGCAGCCGGGAGTCGTCTTTGCTTGTAAAGGGCATTTTCATGCCGATAAGCGTTATAAAGACGGAGAGTCATCAGAGCATGAACATGGAATCCCCGAGCAGTACATCCCTTCGAACGGGAATGAGAACAGGCAAATTGTTGCTGGCTCTTTTGGCAACCACGGCATTACAGATTAGTCATCCATTTGCCACAGTCGCCTATGCCCAACAGAACAGTGTCACCTATTCCATTCCGGCAGGTTCATTAGGTACTGTGATTTCCGGTTTTGGGGACAGTTCCAACCTTCAGATATTATATCCGGCAGATCTGGTTCGCGGTAAAACCTCTCCCGGCCTTAGTGGAACGATGAGCCGTCAGGAAGCTTTGTCCCGTCTGCTTACAGGCACAGGTCTTCGCTATAATTTCACCAATGCCAATACAGTAACAATTACGGATCGCATCTCATCTGCCCCGAATGAGGCAACCGGTGCGAATGGTGCGATCGTGCTGGACACGATTACTGTCAGCGGCGGAACTTCCAGTATCGCAGATATCCCGTTTAAAACAGCCGGTTCTTCTTCCTATATCAGCGCAGAGCAAATCCAGATCGTACCGCCGTCATCCACCGGAGACATCTTGCGCAATGCTCCGGGCGTGTTTTCTGCCGGAAACCGGACAGGTCAAGCGCTTGACGTCAATATTCGCGGGCTGCAAGGCATGAACCGTGTCGCCACTCTGGTAGATGGTGCGCAACAGAGTTCATCTGCCTATCGCGGCTATAAAGGCATGAGCAGCCGCACTTTTGTTGATCCGGAATTCATCGGTGGCATTGATATCCAGAAAGGCCCGCCAACCGGCGCTCAGGGCAGTGGTTCGATGGGCGGCGTTGTTAACATGCGCACCATCAATGCTGATGATATTATTATTGATGGCAAATCATACGGAGTAAAGGTAAAGGGCGGTTTCTCCGGAAACAGCATCGAACCACGCTCCTATTACATTCCGCCAAACACAGAGGCTCCGCGCTTTGGTGGCAATGACTGGCTGAATGGCAACAGCAATATCGCAAGTGTTGCACTCGCCGCCAAGAATGAAAATTACGAGCTGGTGGGTGCCTTTGCCTCTCGTCGCAACGGCAATTATTTTGCAGGCACAAAAGGCGAGAAACAGGTCAAACGCTTCACTTTCGGTGGCAGGTATAACTGGGGGCCGATGTCCGCCTACAAACCCGGCAGCGAAATCTTCAACACCTCACAAGACACAAAATCTGTTTTGCTCAAGGGTAAGTTTAATTTCGAGCACGATCAGTCCGTGGAGCTCGGCTATATCCGCTATGACAGCACCTATGGTGAAGAATACGGCGATATGAATAATCCCGTCGCCATTGCTGGGTGGCCGCCTTATCAGGCCAATCTGAGCCGCACCAGATCGGACATGTACACGGCTAAGTACACGTGGAATCCGGAAGACAATGACCTTATCAATTTGCAGGCCAATGTCTGGCATACGCGCCTGTCTGACAACTGGGCTGCCGTTGAAATTCTCACCGGTGTACCGGGGGATACCAAAACCGATACAACCGGCGTAGAAATTTCAAACACATCCAATATTGATACCGATTATGGCACCTTTGATCTCAGATATGGTTCCACCTATTCCTATGAAAAAACGGTGCAAAATCCGGATACCAATATAGGGATGGAAGGCAACCGCACCGTCGCAGCAGTCTTTGCCAATGCCGATTATAAACCGGTTGACTGGCTGACACTGACCGCAGGTATGCGTTATCAGGGATATCGTACACAGGATAACAGTCTGAATGCTCCTGTTGAGGGTCTTGACGGCACGCGTCTGACGCCGCTGCTTGGTGTCACGCTAGAACCGCTGGACGGCTTTCAGCTCTTTGCCAATTATGCGCAGGGCTGGCGTCCGCCAAGCATCCGCGAAACCATTTTCAAAATGCCCGGCCTGATAGAACCCAACCCGTTCCTGCGTCCGGAACGATCGGAAAACTATGAAATCGGCGCCAATTATCTTGGTAATGATGTCTTGCTTGACGATGACAAGCTACGCTTCAAACTCGCCTTTTTCGATAATAATTATGATGATTATATCGTCAGATCCTATGGCAACCGTGCAGGGCTTCCGTTCCCTTACAGAGTTTATGCCAATATCGATGGGGCAAAATTCAGAGGTGTCGAACTTTCGATGTCCTATGATGCAGGCATGTTCTTTACAGACGCAAATTTCAACCGCTACACCAATGTTGAATATTGTTTTGCCGCCCGTGCAGGTGAAAGCGCCAAATGTGGTGAAAGCACTCCGCCGGATGACTACCAGAGCGTTTATGTTCCGCCAGTCTATAGCGGATCAGTTACACTTGGCGCCCGCTTCCTCGATGAAAGCCTGACGGTTGGCGGCCGTGTTAATTTCGTCGGTGAACGTGCCATAAAGCGCAGCGGCGTAGGGACTGTAGAGAGCGAATGGCGTTCTTATCAGGTCTATGACACATTCGCTTCCTATAAGCTGAATGATAATTTTTCATTCAATGCGAGCATCGAGAATATCTTTGACCTCTATTATCTTGATGCCATGAGCGAAGCCCTGACACCATCACCAGGTCGTACGTTCCGCTTAAGCGCGACAGCACGCTTCTGATCATCTGACCAATACCAGAACGACAACAGCCTTTTTGGTATTGGTCTACGTTTCATAGACAAAGTAGCACAGTAATATTTTAACGACAGCTCTCATGACACGCCCTGATGCAACCAAGGGCACCAGCACTTCATCACAATTGCACCAATACTAGCTGTTCATGTGCATCGGGTATTGCAGTGCGCCCCGAAAGACGTCTGCTTCCGGGAGCGGAAAATCTCGTACTGATGGCCGACTTGTGGCGCATAGCTGCTTGCACCGAGACACACGCCTTCAAAAAACACGACTTATTTAATGCCTGCACGCATGAAGCTTTGTACAAATTGGCGTTGAAATAGCAGAAAACCAACCAGCAGTGGTGCCGAGGTCATTAAGGCTGCTGCAGAGATAATGCTCCATTGCACACCCTGATCCGGCGAGGAGAACACCTGCAGACCAACCGTCAGCGGTCGTGTTGACACCGAATTGGTAATGACCAGTGGCCAGAGCAGATTGTTCCAGTGGTAGCTCACGGATACCAGCCCGTAAGCCACATAGATCGGTTTTGCCAAAGGTACATAGACTTTGAGCAAAGTGGTGAGCGCTCCTGCGCCTTCCACACGCGCTGCATCATCCAGCTCTTTAGGTACGGTCAGGAATGTCTGACGCAGCAGGAAAATACCAAAGGCTGATGCCATATAAGGCAGCCCCATCGCCACAACCGTGTCCACCAGACCGAGTTTGGCAATGGTGCGGTAGTTCTCCACCAGCAGCACTTCCGGCATAATCATCAGCTGCACCAGTACCAGCATGAAAACAATGGTTTTGCCGCGAAACTCATAACGGGCAAAAGCATAGGCTGCGAGGGTACAGATGACAAACTGGCTGATCAGAATAGTGCTAATCAGCATGAATGTGTTGAGGAAGTAGCGCCCGAAAGGTGCTGCATTCCATGCATTGCTGAAATTTTCGAGCGTCACCGGAGCAAACAACTCAAAACGCGCTTCATATTCCGGCGGATGGAATGCCATCCACACGGCATAGAGCAGCGGCAAAATCCAGAGCAGCGCCAGCATATAGCAGCCGATGGTTTCAACAACACGCCAGAAGGAAAATTCACGCGGCTGATGCGGTAATGTCATTGCACTCATTTGTAATGCACCTTGCGATCAAGAACCCCAAACTGGACAAAAGCGATGAGAGCGAGTGCGAGCAATAGCACAACCGTCAAAGCCGATGCATAGGCCGTATCCCAGAAACGGAATGCAACATTGTAAACATAGTAAAGCAGCAAAGTACTGGCATTATCCGGCCCGCCGCGCGTCATTACAATCACATGGTCAATCAGGCGGAATGCATTGATCACCGCATTAATCAGTACGAACAAAGTTGTCGGCATCAGCAGCGGGAATGTAACGCGACGGAAGAAATACCAGCGCCCTGTGCCTTCAAGTGCAGCGGCTTCTGACAGACTCGGACTGATCTGCTGCAATGCGGCCAGATAAAAGATCATGAAGAAACCGGCTTCTTTCCAGATCGCCAGAGCCATAAGGCTACCCAGCACAGTATCAGGATTACCAAGCCAGTTGGTTTCATGAAAACCGAACAATCCGAGAAACTGATCAATCAGACCATAGCCGGGTGTGTAGAAAAACAACCAGATATTGGCGACAGCAATCATCGGCAAGACTGTTGGCAGAAAGAATGACATGCGCATCAGCGACCGGCCGCGAATGGATGAATTCACGACAATTGCCATCAGCATTGCCAGAGCGATGGATGCAGGCACTGTGCCCAGCGCATAAATCGCATTATTCTTCAACGCTGCCCAGAACACCGGATCATTGATCATCGTTGTATAATGATCAACTCCGACAAATTGCGGCGGACGTTTGCCACGCTGCGTCTGGTAGAAGCTGTTGATGAATGTCATCACCGCCGGAATATGCGTAAACACAGCCAGCAAAACTGTGGCCGGTAGCAGTAGAAGCCAGGGTGTTATCTGGTTTTTCGCCTGATTCACGCGATTTCTCCAGCCTTTGTGACGATGGTGCTGACCAGCGAACCGGCAGCACATCATATTGTCTTTTATGAATAATCAGGCAGTGTATGGCTCCTCCGCCATACACTGCCCCTGCCCCGATATTACTGGTAAGGCTTGAGAATACGCTCAGCCTCAGCCTGTGCATCGCCCAGCGCCGTTTCAACGCTTTTATTACCGGTCAATGCTGCTTCAATCGCATCATCAATCACGCGTGCAACACGCTGATTTTCATAGGTTGAAAGTTCAGGCACCATATATTGAATCTGGTCGTGCGGAACTTTTGCACCCGGAAATTCCGCGACATATTTCTTCATCGCTTCTGTTTCCCATGCATCGTCGCGCGCAGCGATGTAGCCGGTTTTGATGCTCCATTCTGCAGCCTGATCCGCCGAGGACAACCATTTCACAAATTTAAATGCAGCCTGCTGCTTTGCCTCATCCTCAACATTGAAGATATAAGCATTGCCGCCACTGGTCGGTGCGCCATAGGCCTTGTTCTTAGGCAGGATCTGCACACCAAACGGAAATGGTGCATTGTTTTTCACATTGGTCAGATTGCCGCTTGTTGTGGTGATCATCGCGGCGCGGCCCTCAAAGAAGTCCTTCGGATTGGTTGCCCATTCAATCACACCCGGCTTCATCACCTTATGCTTATGCGCCAGATCAACCCAATATTGCATGGCTTCAACAACTTCAGGCGAATTGAAATAGGTTTTCTTGCCATCCGGCTCCGAAATCTTACCACCATTTTGCGCAACATAGCCCTGCAGCAACCAGTAAGATGTCAGCGATGACGGCACCTGCATACCCCAGCGCTCAACATTACCGCCGCTTGAGCGCTTGGTCAGCTTGGTTGCAAAATCGACAACCTCTGCCCAGTCCTGCGGACCTTTTTCCGGATCAAGACCGACTTCCTTGAAAGCGTCTTTATTCCAGAAAAACACTGTGGTTCCGCGCTGGAACGGCACACCCCATGTCTTATCTTCGCTCTTGCTGTTGACCATGAAAACCGGCGTAAAGCCTGCAAGCCAAGCTTTGTCTTCATCGCTCTTTGCCAGATCCTCATAAGGAAGAATGGCATCTTCCTCAATCAGCGTGAACATATCTGTCGAGAGCATAACCGCCACTTCCGGTGCCTGTCCGGATTTAAACGCCGTGAGCGATTTGCTCAGGGTTTCAGGATATGTGCCGGAATAAATCGGCTTCACCTTAATATCCGGATTTTGCCCTTCAAAACGGGTGATCAGATCATCCACAATTTTGGTAACCGGCCCGCCAATCGCCACCGGATAATAAAAACTGATTTCGACCGGTTCGGCCTGAGCTGCGCTCCACCCGCCCAGAACCGCCAACATTGCTGATGTTGCAAGGAGCGTTTTTACAGATCGTTTTGCCTGCATAGTCATAATCATTGCCTCACGTTGGATGGTTATTCCTGAAGTATTGCGGTTTAGACCGGCAGCGCGGCTCGTTCGACGCGATGCCCTGCGGCTTCATCAAAGACATGTACTGCGGATGGTGCCCATGTCAGACCAACCGTGTCACCGGCATTCAGCTGACGCACACCTTCAATGCGCACCTGCAAAGTCTGATCCCCGACCCGACAATCCAGAATACTGTCGGCACCATGATATTCGATTGTTTCAATACGGGCTTTGACACGCCCCTCATCCGCCACGCGGATTTCCTCCGGCCGCAATCCCAGAACCAGCCCGTTTGCCGAGCCTTCAATGATTGCCGGACCATCAACAGCACCGCTGATTGTGGACTTGCCGTCATATTCACCCATGCGGATAACATTCATTGGCGGCGTGCCGATAAAACGCGCGACAAAGGTGGTCGCAGGCTTCAGATAAAGCTCCGCGGGTTTAGCCTTTTGCTCAATCTTGCCGCCCTTCATCAGAACAACCTGATCGGCAAGGCTCATGGCCTCAATCTGATCATGGGTCACATAGACCATTGTCATACCGAGCTGTTGCTGCAGATTGCGGATTTCCTTACGCATCTCATGACGCAACTGGGCATCAAGATTGGACAGTGGCTCATCCATCAGGCACACGGAGGCTTCAGCCACGATGGCACGCCCCAGAGCGACACGCTGCTGCTGTCCGCCGGAAAGCTGCGACGGGCGGCGATCCAACAAATGCGACAGGCCAAGGATGTCGGCGGCACGCTTCAGCCGCTGATCACGCTCACCGGCTGACACTTTGCGTACACGAAGGCCAAAGATAATATTTTCGGCAACTGTGAGATGCGGAAACAGCGCATAGGACTGGAACACCATTGCCAGACCGCGCTTTGCGGGCGCAGCATTGGTTACATCCTTACCACCGATAATAATCTGGCCGGAAGTCACAGAGTCCAGACCGGCAATCAGACGCAGAGATGTTGACTTACCACAACCGGAAGGCCCTAACAGCACAGTCAGCGTGCCGGGTTCCACGGTAAAATTCACATCATTCACTGCGTGGAATGTCGTCCACTTCTTGTTGAGATTAACGATCTCAATACCGGACATCCGCTCCCCCTCCCCAATGCTTATAGCCGCCACGCAAAACACCGCTTGCTTTCAATGACAGCATTTCTCCGGCAACATCTTTTGCAAGATCAACAGAAACCGGCTTTACTCTATAAAAAAATTATTGAACTTTTTATTCACAGTCAATACTTTTGTACAAAATTGAGTGATTTGAATTTGACTCATTCATTGACGGGAGCGAAACATGACTAAATTCAGTATTTTACAAATCTCAGATACCCACCTTTCTCCGCGTACCGAGCATTTCCGCGAGAATAATCGCCTGCTGGCCAAACCGCTGGCGGAATCAAAGCATGACTTCATCATCCACACCGGCGACATCACGCTCGATGGCATCCGCTATGATGAAGACTACGCCCTGTGCCGCGATTTCTTTAAAGAATCGGGCAAGACCATTCGCTTCCTTGCGGGCAATCACGACATTGGCGACAATCCGAACCTCTCCAAACCAGAGAGCGAAAACGGCAGCGCTATCAATGCCGCCCGCTATGCTAAATTTGCTTATTATTTCGGCGCTGACCGCTGGGTTATTGATCAGGGAAGCTGGCGAATACTTGGCCTCAGCTCGATGCTGATCGGCTCCGGCCTGCCGCAAGAGCAAGAACAATATGACTGGATCGACGCACAGATTGCATCATTGGGGGATCGCTATCTGGCAGTCTTCACCCACCAGCCGATCTATATCGACAATACTGACAGCACAGAACTGACCTATTGGACGGTTGATCCGAAAGGTTGGGATCGTCTTGATGGCCTGATCAACCATCCGCAATTGCGTCTGATTGCCAGCGGCCACCTGCATCAGCAGCGCTCGGCCAAACGCGGCAATGTGCATCTCGAATGGTGTTCATCTATTGCATTCACAACCACAGATGAGCTGGTGCCGGAAATGGGCGGCACGCGAGAAGTCGGCTATATGGAACACTATTTTTCCGATGACGGCCGCGTTGAAAGCAAGGTTCTTAAACATGAGGGCTTCGCCAATAACCACCTTGAAGACGTAATCAAAGTGGTTTACCCGCTCATCGGATAAGCTCTTATAAAACAAATAAAAACCCCGCTTTACTCACATAAAGCGGGGTTTTAATATTACAGAGCACAGATACTATTCAGGCTCAGCCCGACTGATGCTTTGTCACCGAGGCCGGCACTTTGGAATGACCGAACCAATTCGGATTGGTGACGCTGGCTTTCCCTGAATCAATCAGTGCATTTTCATCATTGCCGTTGCTTTTATAATCACGATCAGCAAGCGGCTGAATACGGGCAGAACTCTCTGTCTCTTCCAGAATATTCACATATTTCAGATTTTTATCACGACCGATCTCGGCCATTTGCAAGGCAGCAGGCAGTTTGCGCGGCAGATTAATATTCAGCCAATGGCCGTCATGCGCCCAGTCATTTCGGGTTTCCCAGAAATTGCGGATATGGCTGGCCAGCCATTCCAGTGCAGTCGCATCAGCCGGTTCGCAATCGCGCGGCGCAGAAAATGCAACCGATGCAATACCGTTCAAAGCACCTTCGCGGGCAACAGCCATCGTACCCGAATAGGATACATCTTCTGCAACATTGCGGCCCGCATTGATGCCGGAGAGAATAAGATCCGGTAGCTTCTGATCCCGGAACACCCAATGTACCGCAGCAATCACACAATCGACCGGCGTACCCGTGCAGGCATAACGCTTGTCCGCCAGCTTGCTCACAGAAAAACCGGCGGTGAGTGAAACACAATGGCCGTTTGCGCTCCGGTTACCGTCGGGCGCAATGACCCAAACATCATCAGTCAAAAGACGTGCAGCCTTTTCAAGCACCGCAATGCCGGATGCATCAATACCGTCGTCGTTTGAAATCAGAATGCGCATATTCCACCTCTTGAAAACATTTCCCCACTACAGGAGAGTCTCTGAAATTGTGATGGAATATATGATTTATTTGTACATTCTTTGCAAATTAAATAATTTTGTTCAATTATCTTTTTAGACAAATCTTGACCTTTGCGTCAATATCACGCCATTATCACACACAGATGACAGATCGCGTTTTCGTTCGAAAAGAAACTAAAGGTAGGATAATGGCCCGCAACACCAAGCCGAAAACCAAGTTTCAGGCAGATCAGGATGAATTAAAACTGCGGGCAGCCTGGCTTTATTATATTGAAGGGCTGACACAGGAGCAGGTTGCTCAAAATCTGGATATCAGCCGCATCAAAGCTTTTCGCTTACTCGCAGCTACGCGTGAAGAAGGTATTGTCCAGATCTCCCTGAATTCCCATGCAGAACCGCTGATTAGATTACAGCGCGCATTGGAAAAACATCTTGGTCTGTTTGAAGCCATCGTCGTGCCCTCCTCGGATCAGTCAGAAGCCAGTATCTCTTCCGTAATCGGCCACGCCACCGGTCGTTACCTCTCCGACCGCCTGCAGGACGGATTGACCATCGGCGTCGGCTGGGGCGCGACGTTGCAGGCTTGTATGAGCAACCTGAAATGGCGCGAGATCAGTGATCTGTCCGTCATTTCCCTGCTCGGCGGCCTGACCCACTCTATGGCTTACAACCCGTCTGCGGTAGCGTGGCGGCTGGCTGAGTTTTACAAGACTGAGCTTTTTCAGATCACAGCTCCGGTTTTTGTGCCTCATGAAAGGCTCGCGCAGGAATTATGGGAAATAGATGACCTGAAAGCCCTGAGGAATAAAGTCTCGGAGATTGATCTTGCGATCCTCAGTGTTGCCGACGTCAGCAAACAGGCATCCATCTTCCGTCGCGGCCTGTTAACCGCTGAAGATGCCGAGAGCCTGCAGGCAGCCGGTGCTGTCGGCGATGTATTGTGCCAGTTCGTCAATGAGGCCGGTGAGATCGTCGATCATCCGATCAACAAACGTGCTATGGCGATTGATCCAACGGAATTACGTCGCGTGCCAAAAGTGATCATTTCCGCAGGCGGTGTGCGCAAAGCACAGGCGATCCGCGCTAGTATTCTGACGACAAAAGCACAGGTTTTGATCACAGACGAAGCCACCGCGCAGGAATTGCTGACACTGAAAAGCCTGAACTGACGTGCCGGAGGTGAGAACATCTAAATTCAGCTCAACCCGAAAGAAACTCCGCTGACAGATAAAACCCTCTCCACCCTCCGTAGTGAGCTCATGCTGCGACTTTTCATCAGGTTGAAGCAGATAATCTGTCACGCATAAACTGGATAAAATGATCAAGCACACTGGATTGAACCTGCATACGCGGACGGATCAACCAGATATTAAACTTAATCTCAGGCTCAAACTTTTTGACAACCAACTCACCATCACGACAACCGGCTGCACTGATCGGGTCAACCACAGAGACGCCCGCCCCCAAAGCCACAAATGAACAGGCAGTCTCTGACTGACCTGTCTCAATCTGCATTTTGCGTGGTATCTGTAAATCATCAAAAATTTTGTCAATCAGCATGCGTGACTGATCCTGCGGCCCCAAAGATACAAATGGCTGGCCGGCAAGATCCTGTGCTTTGATGCTTTGTTTTTCTGACAATGGGTGTCCAACCGGCAGAATGCATACTGCTTTTAATGTTTGCAGCGGTATGCTTTCAATTTCATCCCTGTCCCCCGGAATAAAACTGATCCCGAAATCCAGCTGATGGCTGGCAACAGCATCAATCAGACTACGTGAGCGCATGCTCTGCAAATGAAAGACAATATTGGGTTTTTCAGCAGCATAATCTGCAACAATTTCCGGCAAGACACGGCGGGCGATTGCCGGAAAGGCACCGAATGTCAGCGCTCCCCATTTCTGTTCTCTTAGAGCAGTAGCAACACGCGAAACGCGGTTTACGCCGGCAAACATTGCTTCAACCTCCACCAGCAGCGCTTCGGCCTCTCTGGTCGGGTGCAAACGCTTTCCTTTGCGCTCAAAAAGGGAAAAGCCGCAATAAAACTCCAACTGATTGATCAGCTGACTGACTGCTGGCTGAGAAATGCAAAGCAATTCTGCGGCCCTGCTGACACTCCCCATCGACATAACGGCTTTAAACGCCTCAAGCTGCCTGATATACACCGCCCCTCCTTATTAGATTTTCTTATAATTATCTTAGAAAATAGTATTATTAATTATATGATATTGTCGATAGGTTTTAAAAAAAGCATTTCGCGGTCGTTCGGTTTTGTGAGGCCAACAATGAAAATGCACATACCAAAAGGGGATTTTTATGCGTGCTAACTTACTTGCCAAACTCTCATTTACCACCGTCCTTTCCGGACTGACATTGTGCATGGCAGCACAGGCTGACCAGCTTGATGACGTAAAAGCCAGAGGGAAATTAATCGTCGGCATTAAGAACGATTATGTGCCTTTCGGATTTTTGACCAAAGAGGATGAACTGAAAGGTTTTGAAATCGATCTGGCGAAACATGTCGCCGGAAAGATTGTCGGTTCTGAAACAGAAATTGAACTTGTGCCGGTTGTGGCTTCCAACCGTATCGAGCTTTTAAATGCCGGTCGTATTGACCTGATTTTGGCAACGCTCGGTGTTAATAAAGAACGCGCAAAAGTTATCGATTTTACCGAAGAATATTACAATATGGCAGGCATTGTGCTGCTTGCTCCCAAAGATAGCACAATCGCCAAATGGGAAGATGTGCGCGGGCAGAAACTCTGCGGCATGCAAGGCAATCTTTACAATCGTACCCTGACCGGAACTTACGGCGCACAAACAGTTCTGCTCACCGGTACCGCGGACATGTTCAAGGCATTTCAGAACGGCCGTTGCAGCGCCGTTGCCTTTGACGGCCCTATCCTCCAGCAAAAATTGTCAGATCCGGAATGGGGCGCAAAGTACAAAATCGCACTGGATACATTTGATTACATTCCGATTGCGGGCGGCGTACGCAAAAACGAACCGCGCTTTCTGGAAGAGGTCAACAAAGCCATTCTCTCCGCAGAAGCAGCAGGTCTGCTCGTTAAAGCAGAAGAAACCTACGACATGGGCTCCAGCGAATACGTGACCAAACGCGCGGCAGACGCCAAAGCTGCCGGTCATTGATCTGCACTGAGAACAAAACCGGTTATCATTCGCGAACATACCTGTGTAGCCAAACTGATAACCGGTAAATTCATCGGAAATAATTCATGATATTCGGTCTCGATTTTGAATGGCTGGCAGATCCGCTCTATCAGAGCTGGTTGTTTGAGGGCTTAAAAACCACGCTCGCAATCACTGCTCTGGGCACAATATTAATGCTGATTATCGGCATTGCCGGAGCAGCGATCATTCATTTTAATGTCCCAGTTGCTCGTTCTCTGACGATTATCATGATCGACTTGTTCAGAAACACGCCGCCTCTGGTGCAGTTGTTTTTTCTGTATTTCATGCTGTCTGATTTAGGCATGTCCTATACAGATTCAGCAACAGGCGAGCAGGTACCGCTCTTATCCGGTTTTGCCTGCGTGGTCATTTCACTGGCCTTGTATAATGGATCAATTGCTATTGAGATTATACGCTCAGGTATCAATTCAGTGCCGCTTCAGACAGTCGAAGGCGGCCGGAGCATGGGCTATAGCCGGTTGCAGATTTTTCGCTGGATTGAACTGCCGATTGCACTGCGCATGACCATCCCCAATATGACCAGCAATGTTGTGAGCCTGATCAAGACATCGGCACAGGCAGCCCTCGTTGCTGTGACTGATATTATGTTTTTTTCCACGCAGATTGCACTGGAAACCTTTCTCAACCTTGAAGTGATGATCGTGCTTTGGCTGACCTATCTAGCCATAACTACCCTGGTCGTTCTGCTTGCCAAACAAATCGCAAAAGCCTTTGCAATTCCGGGATTTGGTGCAGGAGAAGTACAATGAACAGAGATACAATCTCCGCTATTCTTGGTTTCTTCGGGGTTATCATCACGCTGCTGGCCATCCTGTTTATAAGTTACGGACAGGCAAGCGGTGCTGCTATCGGCGTTCTTATCGACCGTTCATCACAGCTACTCACCGGTAGTGCCGGCTTCACCGGTTTTGGCGGCGGCTTCTCCGCAAATGTGATTATCAGCATTTTTTCGATGATGATCGCACTCGTGGCAGGGTTTTTCCTTGGTGGCGCGATGGTATCGCCTAATCGGGCGGTCAGAACCACTGCCATACTGATCATGAATCTGCTGCGCTCCTCACCCTGGCTGGTCGTGCTCTATGCTATGCTTTATCTGCTGCCGTTTCGCATGACATTTTTCGGCATCAGTATCTTTGTGTCGCCGTTTCTCAAAGCTGTCATCGGTCTGTCCCTGCCCGTTACCGCCTATGTTGCGGAGGGGTTCCGGAACGGAATCCGCGCAGTACCGGATGGCCAGTGGGAATCTGCCCGTGCCCTCGGTTATCGCCGCGGTCAGATTTTGCGCTCCATTATTCTGCCTCAGGCACTGCCAATGATGCTGCCCAACCTGATGACGACCTATGCAATGTTGTTTATTGGCACGAGCCTTGTAGTCGTTACCGGCACCTCAGATGTTCTCTCCATTGGCAAAACGGTTATTGCCAGTGACGGCGATGAATATGCGACGGCAATCTACCTCTACATTCTCCTGCTATTTTTTCTCTTCGCCTATCCGTTGGCGACCTGGACGCGTGCTCTTGAGCGCCGCCTGATTAAAGGCAAATGACATGACCACATCCTCCACACCAATCATCAAAGTCGCCGACATCTATAAGAACTATGGTTCTGTTGCGGTGCTGAAGGGCATTTCAATGGAAATTCAGAAGGGTGATGTTGCCTGTATCATCGGCCCTTCCGGCTCAGGAAAATCCACACTTTTGCGTTGCCTGAACGGCCTTGTCCCCGTCAACCACGGCAGCATCCGTGTCGGTAATTTTCAGGTTGAAAAACTGCGCTCTGAAAAAGAGCTGGTTCCGTTGCGCCATCAGGTTTCAATGGTGTTTCAGCAATATAATCTGTTTCCGCATAAGACAGTTCTGCAGAATATTATGATGGCACCCATACAAGTGCTGAAACACAATCCGCACGACGTGCGGGAGCGCGCGGTCAGGCTTCTCGCCAAAGTTCAGCTGTCAGGCAAAGAAAATGCCTATCCGGGAGAATTGTCCGGCGGCCAGCAGCAGCGTGTAGCCATTGCACGGGCGCTGGCAATGCAGCCGGAAATCATCCTGTTCGATGAAGTAACGGCCGCCCTTGATCCGGAAATGGTGCAGGAAGTCCTCAATGTCATTCGCGATCTGGCAGCTGAAGGAATGACCTGTGTGCTTGTTACCCATGAAATGCGTTTCGCGCAGGAAGTGGCTGATCAGGTGTTTTTCACCGATGGCGGCATCATGGTCGAGCGTGGCGAACCGTCAACATTCTTCAGTCAGCCGCGTGACCCGCGTCTCAAGTCTTTCCTGTCCAAAGTTCTCTGATTAATTCTCGGGAGGAATTTATGCAGACTTACAAAATTCTGGTGCCTGATGCGCATCTGCGCGATTTGGCAATTGAAAGTGCCGTTTCCGGTGACCGGTTTGAATATCTGATTTATGACGAAACTGACCCTTCTGCCATTCCGGAACAGCATTGGCGGGAATGCGACGGTATTCTGGTCTGGCACCGTATGCGCATTGCCCCGCAAACAGTTGCCCTGCTGGACAATTGCAAGCTTATTGTCCGCGTTGGTGTGGGCTTTGACAATGTGGATGTCGATGCCTGCCGTAAAGCCGGTATTGCTGTATCCAATGTTCCGAATTACGGCACAACAGAAGTGGCTGATCATGCCATTGCCATGCTGCTTTATCTGACACGCGGTCTCGGTACCTATGAGAAACGCCTTAAAGCTGATCCCGTCAAAGGATTTTTCGCAGAAGGCGCCCCTGTTGTACGGCGGCTGCGCGGATTGACATTCGGCGCCATTGGTCTCGGCCGTATCGGCACTGCAATCGCACGTCGTGCTGCGGCCTTTGATATGAAAATTGCCTACTACGATCCCTATCTGCCTGAAGGGCATGAACTGGGTATCGGTTTTGAGCGCAAGCAAACGCTGGAAGAACTGGTGGCGACATCTGACATTGTCAGTCTGCATGTACCGTTGTCCGCTGAAACCCGTTCCATGATCAATGATACCCTACTGGCACAGTTCCGCGACAATGCTGTTTTCATTAATATTGCGCGCGGTGGTCTGGTGGATATTGATGCGCTTTACCGCGCATTGCAGAGCGGACGACTAGCCGCCGCCGGACTCGATGTTCTGCCGGTTGAACCACCGTCCCCTTCTCCCGCCTTGCTTGAAGCATGGCGCAATGATGAAGCGTGGATTGCAGGACGGTTCATTGTATCGCCCCATGCGGCTTTTTATTCTGAAGCCGGCTATGTCGACATGCGCACATTCTCAGCTGAAATTATGCTGGATTTTCTTCTGCGCAACAAAGTCCGCAACAACGTCAATCCCGGTTGGGAACAATACAACCACTGACATACAGTGTGCCGAGGAGTGTGCCACAATGGCATTTCAAAAAGTAAACGCCCCGTTTCAAAAACTGTCTAGTGCTGCTCTTGATGCATGGCGCACCATCCCGCCTGCAGTCGCCTCCGACTGCCTGAACCGGACGCAGGCAATGAGCGCTGCGATCAAACCCGTCTCGACGGGCATCATACTTTGCGGTCAGGCGCGAACAGTTACCGCTATGGCAGGAGATTGCGGCAGTATCTGTGAACTGATCGGCGTAGCAGAGGCCGGTGAAGTCATTGTGGTTGATGCCGGCGGCGTGGAAGACACTGCCGTATGGGGCGGGATCATGACGGCAGAAGCAGCCCACCGAAAACTGGGCGGTGCAGTCGTGTTCGGGGCTATCCGCGATGTTGAAGAAGTCAGGCAACTGCAATTCAACATGTTCTGTAAGGCGATTGTCCCCCGTGGCCCGCATCATGGTTTTGGCGGTATTATTGACGGCGCTATTTCAATGGCCGGTGCTGTTGTTCACCCCGGAGATATTGTACTTGGTAATGATGATGGCGTGGTGATTGTACCATTGGAGCGGGCGGAGGAAATACTCGCAGCCGCACAAGAGCACCTCGACAAAGAAAAAGCATGGCTTGACGGTATACGGAGCGGACAGACGATCCAGCAAATGTTCAGGATGCAGACCTCTACATCAAAATGAACAGGATTAGCGCTATCCGTCATGCAGGTGACAGAGCCCCTAATGCAACAACCATAAAGGTTAGCAATAAAGCCTCCGCCCCCTGAACAATTTTACTGAAGGGTGACCATCAAACACGGTCACCCCCTTCAGTCCGTTATTTACGGAATATGGTGGAGCCACTTTTCAGTCGAGAACTTCTCGGTAACGAGCTGTTCGGCCGCAGCAAATTCCTCAGCTGTGACTGCACCTTTCACGCCGCCATTGAGCGAGACAAACATATCCATCATACGGTCAATGACTTCGCGACGTGGCAGGCCTGTCTGGCTTCTTACAGGATCGACGCGTTTCACCGCACTTGCCGTTCCCTTATCTGACAGTTTTTCACGCCCGATACGCAGAACCTTCACCATTTTATCCGCATCCATGTCGTAAGCCATTGTGACATGGTGAAGAACTGTTCCGCCGGAATAACGCTTCTGTGCGGCGCCGCCAATTTTACCTTTGGAACTCGATATATCATTGAGCGGTTTGTAAAATGCATCAACGCCCAGTGAATTCAAGGATTTCAATACCCATTCATCAAGGAAAGCATAAGAAGCGGCAAAGTCCATATCCCGAACCAGATCACCGGGTGCATAAAGCGAATAGGTGATTGTATTACCCGGCTCGACAAACATAGCGCCGCCACCGGTAACGCGGCGAACAGTCTCCACACCCATCTCTTTCGCTACTTCCATATCAACTTCATTGCGCAGTGACTGAAACGCACCAATGATGATGGATGGACGTTCCCATTCCCAGAAACGCAATGTCGGCGCGCGCCTGCCGGAAGCCACTTCACGCGCGAGAACTTCATCCAGCGCCAAATGCATTGCCGGTGACAGCGGCGGAATGTCGATGATCTGCCATTCATAATCACGCCAGGTTCTGGCCACGCCGAGCGCGCGCCGAACGGCAATAGCAACGGCCTCCGGACTAAAACCGATCATGACAGCGTCAGGACGCAGCCCTTTTTGCACCGCTTCAGCGATCTCTACCACGGAAGCTGTGACGGGCAAGCCATTGAGCGCATCACGGATATCGTCCAAGGCTTCTGCCGGTTCCAGAAAGAAATCACCGGCAACCTGAACCTCATGCAGCTTGTTATCCTGAACTTCCAGATCAACAACAACCAGCTTGCCGCCGTGAACTTTGTATTCGCCATGCATTTTCATATACCTTTATTAAAGGAAAGAATAAGCCGCCCTTTGTATCTTCAACAAAGAGTAGCTCCCTATTGAAAGCTATATATGATTTGCTTCACAATGAGCATCAATATACGGGGCTGTGATCAGTTCAATACGAAGCCATATATTTACAACATCGAAACTGTTTTAATTCTCGGTGAGTTTAAACCGCGCAACGAGTAAAGTTCTTCCGGAAACGGACTCCACAGCGAGCGTTCCGTTGAGACGGGCAATACGGGTCGTCATACTGCGCATACCAACGCTGAGGCCTGACTGGCGCACTGCTGCAACATCAAAACCAACACCATCATCCTCGATTTCAAGACACAGCTCGGCTTTATTATCCTGAGTAAGACGGAGCCGGACATGTTTGGCATGGCTATGGCGTACAACATTGGTCAGCCCCTCTTCGACCAGTCGTGTCAGCACCAGACATTGCATGGCGTTGGGGCGCGTCAACCATTTATCGGGAAGCTGCCAGTCACTGCGAATATTGAAATGATCAAACAGTGAGGTAAAACGATGGCGCAGCGGTGCAATCCATTCCCGCGGCGTGGCCGGTGTTTCAACCCCTTCGCTCGAACTTGAGTCAATCGTTTGACGCAGATCATCGCGCAGCAGCTTCAGCATGGACAGCACCCGTTCGCGCTGTAACATTGGCGGGCTTTGCTCGACAGACGCCATAATATGCAGCAATGATCCGCCCAATCCGTCATGCAGATCATGTGCCAATTGGAGACGATCTTGCAGACGCGTATTCGTGAGAGCCAATCCGTATTGATGTTTCAAGGTTGTGGCGAGCTCTGCCTGTGCTGTCGTTACAGCTTCCTGAAGCTCCTGATTGAAACGCTCGACACGGTATACAGTTTTGGCATGGCGAAACCCCATAATACCCGCTAAACATAAGGTAATAGCAATATTGGCATAGGGCATGATCGTAGCAGAACCATGCAAAATCTGTGTTATCAGCAAATAATCATGCACACTTATGATGAGCAGTGCCAGCAAACATGCAGCCAGCAGAATATGCTCAGGATTGCGTGTCCGCCACGCGTGAACCGGTATAGCCACGCAATTCGCAGCAAAAACAACAGTGATGACTAAAACCACAATCGCATGTGTAACAGAGGCGTAGGCAACTGGCGTAAATATCAGTGCCAATACCAGCACAGCGGTCAGCGACCACAGAACCCGCTCAATGCGAGGCAGTTTCTGTTCACTCAGCCGCCATGTAAAAATACAAAACGTGGCAATAGACAGCACCAGACCGGTGAGGAAGACAGTCGCGGCACTGGCACTGCTGGCAAAAGGCCACGGGCTGGTAGCCAGAATATTAGAAATGAAGATAAGCCAGAACGATGTTGACAGTGCATACCAGCCGTAAGCTGTCTCATTGCGATGTGCCAGCCACAGAGCCAGAAAGAAAACGCCAAGAACACCCGAAACAATCATGTTGATCGTGAAGAGCGTTCGGTTACGCCACCACAAACCGTCATAGATTTGCTGCATCGCCTGTGCCTCGCCCAGATGAACAGGGCCAAGGCCGAGTTGCTGTCCGGTTGTACTGACAACGCGGATGCGGATCGTGTTTATCCCGTCGCGCAAATGGGCTTCAGGCAAGCGCAACAAGCGCGGCATATTCCAACTGCGGGAAAGCGGCTCAATCAGACTGGCATCCCGCCAGAGTTGTTCATTATTGACAGTGATTTCACCCGCCAGCACGATGGATTCCACCACCAAAGCGACAGGATATGTGCGCGGACTATCGCAGGCACGTTTCCAGTCAATGCGATACCAGATACCATCAAGACCAGCGCGATCATCAGGAGCCATTGCTCCAGGCATATGCTTCCAGCCATCATCAGGCAGTGTGACCTTCTGCCAAGGTCCGTTATCAGGATATTTCCTGCCTTGCAGTGCCGGTGCGGCCTCTATGGCAACGATATCAACAGAGCAATGCTCCTGCGCGAATGCACCGGTGCATAAAAACAACCAGATCGTAAGCAGGCAAAACCATCTCACGCCAGCAATCCACGTTGACGCGCGGTACGGATCGCACGGGTGCGCGACGAGACTGCAAGTTTGCGATAGATATTCTTGACGTGGCATTCAACCGTATAGCGTGAGATCGAGAGTTTTTCGGCAATGTCGCGATTGCCCATGCCTTCAGCCACCAAGCGCAAAATCTGGTGCTCACGCGGGCTTAACTTTTCGGCCTCTGTCGCCGGTTCATCCGCGATGCCCTCCTCCTCTTCGAAGGAAAATTCACTGATGATACGGCGAGCCAGCAAAGGGTCAATCGGAGCACCACCGCGCAAGACACTGCGCAGTGCCAATGCGACTTCCAGATCATCGCGCTCTTTCAGCACATAACCCGTTGCACCGGCACGCAATGCGGCCAGAATGGCTTCCTGCGTTGACCATGCAGAGATGACCAGAATAGCAACGGTCGGATTTTGCTCGTGCATCATGCGGATAAGATCAATGCCACTGCCGTCAGGCAAGCCGAGATCAACCAAAGCCAGTGCCACCAGCTGATCCGTCAGATAGTGCTGTGCCTCAGCAATAGAACTTGCCATCATCAGAGCATCAGCCTGATAGCCCAGTTGCAGCAGCAAGTTTTCCAATCGCTGGCTCACCGCCACATCATCTTCCACGATCAGCACCGGAGCAGGCAGAATAAGATCGGTAGCAAGCTCACTGATTGGCATTGGCTATCTTCTCTCCGGTCACGTTGCGATTAAGTTCTGCCATTGAACCCGCGCACGTTCAATACAGGGCTTTGCAAACTAGAGCGTATCCCAAAAAGTGTAAAACGGTTTTCGGATAAGATACGCGTGAAAACAAAAAGATAGAGCGAACGCAGTGGATCGGATTAAACGCAACACGCTCTAGCAAATTATATCTGCAAACGCCGCCCTTTTGTAATCAGGCGGCGTTTGATGAGACTTAAAACTTTACACTCAGATTGGCATTAACACTGTTCTGCGTGAGCCCTGAGCCAAACTGCCCCTGATAGCTGAGACCGAGCATCGTGTTCTGATTGAGCTGAACGTCAAAGCCGGTTTCAATTAGTGCTGTATCGCGCCCGATTGAGGTGCCGAGCGAAGTGAAAGCGTTGGAGCCGCCCACAAAACTGGCTGTTGTCGCCGGAATAACATCGCCATAAGCATGGCGCCAGCCAAGATCAGCACGCGCTGTGGTCATATAGCCACCCAGATCAAAGCCGGTTGAAACACGCATACCCAATGTGGACAGAGTGGTATCCATCGAACCGGAGTGAACTGATAGCGCTGCACCATTCAGCCCCTTTTCGTCAAAATCACCAGTGCGCACATGTACGTAAGCGAGATTGGCATAAGGCTCGATGAGTGAGCGCGGGCTGATATTGAGCTTGTATCCCAATTCGCCGAAGACCTGAAAAGTGCCTGCACGATAATCGGCAGTGAGCTTGTCGCTAAAATCTGAGAAAGCCACCGAACGGCTCATCTCGACATTATGCCATGCATAGGCAATACCTGACCGCAAACCAATCGCACCACCGGCAGTTGCCCATTCTGTTCCGCCATAGGCACCGAGTGTGTAATTATCGCTGGAACCGGAAGAACCGCGTTCTCCGGTTTTAAAAGTTGAACGGCTGTATCCGGCCATTACACCGAACCGCCAATTGTCATAGACCGCCGCATCAATACCGGTCGTGAACCCACCAAGCGTGGATTTTGTGCGTGCCGCATTACCGTCACCGGACTGGCTTGCCCAGCTACCAAACGCGGAGCCCCATGCTGTATAGCGGGCAAGATCATCCTTGCTGATCGCCTCTTGTGCCACAGCATTGATTGCACTGGCAGCCGCTTTCGGCTGTTCGGCTGGTGCAAAATTCATGACGGAAACAGGGGCCGCAGGCGTACCGCCAAAGGCCTGTTGCAGACGATTATTGACGGCAGAGCGTGTGGCACCACCGGCATTGGCCAGTACACCAGCCGTTGAGGCGTAAGATTCAGCCGATAATTGCGGCAAAGCTGCACGAAGTGCCGAGCCATCGGGAGCCGAGAAATCCAGTGAAGCGATCAGCCCTTGCAGGCCGGATGAAGCAGTATTGGCAGCGGCATCAAGTGCCAGACCTGCACCCAGACCATTTGTACTGCCGGCATAGCGTGAATAAGCACCATCGGCACGCGAAAGCGACACGGTATAACTGTTACTGCCATTGTCGGTGGCTGCTGCACTCAGAGTTGGCGATGCAAGTGATGTCGAAATGGCTTCAAAGGCACCACTCATTGTATCTGCGCTCAGCCATGCGTCTGATGTGACGCTGAAACCGTTCTGATACCAGCCCTTAACGGGCGCAAAAGCAAGAGTGCCATCAAGCGTTGCCTGACCATGCACGATCAGCTGACTCAGCGCCTTCTGATCATTAAAGGCAAGTTGCAGCGTGCCGCTATCAGCCTGAACATAATCGCCGTTAATGGTAATGGCTGTGCCTGCAACCGATGGATTGACGACACCCGCATTGCGGAATTGCTGTGCCGTATCAATCTGATAAAGCCCCTGCCCAGCAAGGGTTGCGCCTTGTGCCACGGCAACATTGAACAGATCATGATTGCCGCTGAATTGCGCAATCCCGCCGTCTATTTGCAGCGCCAAATTGCTACCGGTCATATTGCCATTATAGGTCAACCGGAAATCAGCATCTGCATTGCCGGTTGAGCGACCCTCACGATCGGCCTTCAAACCAAAACTTAAATTTGTCAGACGCAGATCGCCGTTTTCGTCTTCTTCCTCATAGTTGGAGATAATGTCGCCAGTGATATTGGCACCCTGCATAACATTGATCCGGCCAACGAGAGCATTTTCGGACATGAAGATAGCAGCCTGACGGCCTGCAACACGACCGGTGAGATCAAAGGTCGAAACCAGCGCCCCTTCAAGCTCTGGCAAAGTGGCGGCATATTCCTCGGGCGTTGAATTGGGCGCATAGAGAATATAAGAGCCCCGATAACCGGTCGCATCGCCACGCGAATTATGACCAAAGTCAAAGCTCACCGCGATGCCTCTGTCGCCTAATGCCTGCGCATCACCGCGATGGGTGAATGTGTGATCCTTGCCATAGGCAAACATGACAGCGCGCCCGTCTGCACCATCAGCATAGACGCGGGTGCCAGGCAGAATAGTCAGATTATTCGCAGCGCCGTCAACGCGGATGCCCCCACCGCCTGCACCGGCTGACAATAAATCAGCACGCTGAGAAATGGTATTGTTGCTACCATAGACATGGAGACCAAGCCCCAATGTCGCACTGTTATATGTATTGGCAAGATATGCCGTACCGCTCGCATTACGGGCGTAAAACGGGTTATCATTGATGAGTGTCAGCCCGTCGCCATAAACGGAATTGCCATAGAAATTGCGCCGGTCGATGGTGTAACCGATATCCTGTAACGCGGCGATTTCAGCTTCCATCAATGTGCTGTAATTGCGGTAATATTGATGGCTCATCAAACTGTTTTTAAGCTCGATATGACTGAAAACCGGTGAATCTATCGGCCCGTAATCCGTTGCCACCCGCATGGGCAGGCCCTTCATCGCGCCATTTAGCGCCTGAGAAACATGCGTGCCAGTAAAGTAGGCCTGATCATTCCGCACATCAAAAGTATCAAGCCCCTGCTTTTCCGGCGGCACAACGCAAATATTACACAAAATGATCTGATCGGGGGTCGCAGCCTTGTCATTATCGTCGCGCAAATGAGCGCTCCAACTGTTAAAACCATTGGCAAAGGCGAGTATCGGTGCGCCCTCATCGTCCACACCAGTGACATAGGCATTCGCCGCGACACCAAGCGCATGGGCAATTTCATGGATAAGCACAGCGCTCAGAGAGGTTTCACCGGTAAGCGCCATATGGGACGGCGTATAAGGCTGCTGCGCCCAATTGAGCGTGCCAACGATGATATAACCATGTGCACCCGCTTGCAGATTATCAAAAGGCTGATTGGTCAGTGCCGCCTGCACGGTGCTTGGCGAGCCCGGCTGAGCCGTTGCATTCCAGCTGAGAGCTGCAGCCGACACCTCGTCAAATGTTCCGACATTGAGGACGGCAGGGTTTTTACCTGGTACGACGCTGATGATCTCAGACCAATATTGTGTTGCCGCGATAATCTGATTGATCTGCCAATCAGCAAGGTTCCATGTTGATTGCTCATTGTCGCCGTAAACACCGTCGCCAGTATCGAAGATGCGCAGTGTGATAAAAGGCGTGTCGTCAGCACTCTTGATTTCATAAGGCGTGATGGCCGCAGCCGGAGAAGTCATCGATGTGCAAAGCAAGCCTGTCGACAAACATGTCGTTACAGCGAGCATAGCGATAAATCTGGTTGTCATCTTCCCCCCGAAGCCGAACCGGCGCAGACTAAATGCGCTATCCCTGAAAACTGGTAATTGCATAACAAACCAACCGGAAATCACGGCAAGACGCAGACTAGAGCGGGTTGCGTCCAGATTGCGTCTTGCCGTGATTTCCTTGTCAGAATTTCATGCTGAAATTGGCATTCACACCATTTTGGGTGAGGCCCGAGCCAAATTGCCCTTGATATGCGACACCGAGTTTGGTGTTTTTTGTAATCGCAAAATCAAGACTGGTTTCAATCAGCGCCGTGTTCTTGCCAATTGCGTTCCCTGCCGAAACGAAAGCGTTTGAACCGGCAGCAAAACTCGCTGTTGACGTTGGGATCACATCACCGAAGGCGTACCTCCAGCCAAGATCAGCGCGGGCAGTTGCAACCGTATTGCCGATTTCGAAACTGGTCGAAGTGCGAATACCGAGCATCGGCAATGTAGTATCCATCGTTCCGGACTGAACTATCAGCGCTGCACCATTATGCCCTTTTTCTGCAAAGCCATCGGTTCTGACATGCACATAGGCAAGATTGGCATAAGGCTCGATAACAGAGCGCTGGCTGAGATTATGTTTATACCCCAGCTCTCCAAAGGCCTGAAATGTACCGGCATTATAGTCGGCCGACAGACTGTCAGAGTAAGCATTGAAGGCGACCCTGCGGCTCATTTCAATAGTGTGCCATGAATAGCTGAGGCCGGAGCGGAAGCCTACAGACCCTTGCGCTGCATCCCATTCCGTACCCGTGTAAGCACCGAGTGTGTAATTATCGCTGGAACCGGAAGACTGAAGACTTGCCGTTTTAAAGGTGGAGCGACTGTAACCCGCCATGACACCAAGCCGCCAATTGTCATAAATACTGCCATCAATACCGGAAATGAAACCGCCCAGTGTCGATTTGGTGCGTGCAGCGCTGTCATCACCCGACTGGCTTGCCCAGCTGCCAAACGCTGTGCCCCAAGCTGCAGTGCGGCTTAAATCTTCCGAACCGTTTGCCACCGGCGAGACTTTATCAATAGCGCCTGCAGCCTGTGTTGTTTTTCGTTCTGGCGCAAAGGCCTGCACGGAGACCGGATTGACCGGTGTTCCGCCAAATGCCTGCGACAGACGATTATTGACCGATAAGCGGGTAGCTCCGCTGGCATTCAGCAATACGCCACTCGCAGATGCGTAAGCCTCACCGCTCAACTGAGGCAGCGCGGAGCGGATGGTTGAACCATCGGGAGCAGAGAAATCCAGCGCTGCGATCAACTGTTCCAATTGTGGCGAAGGGTTACTGACAAGGTGATCCAGAGCATTGCCGACATTACGGGCATTCCCGTTACCGGCATATTGTTCATAAGCCTGCGCATCACGGCTCAGAGAAACCGTATAGGAAGCGTTACCATTATCAGTCGCGCTGGCAGTGAGCGTTGGTGAGGCAAGCGTGGTCGTGACGTCGGTAAAAGCACCATTCACCGTGCTGGCCTGCAACCATTGATCCGAGGTAAGCGTGAAGCCATTGCCGTAAAAACCGCGCTCGGGCGCAAAAGCGATTGTGGCATCAAGATCGGCACTGCCAGTCACAATAAGACTGCTGATTTGCTTCTCATTGTTAAAGGCAAGCTGTAATCTGCCGTTTCCGGCTTGCTCATAATCCCCGTCAATCGTGATTGCGCCACCGAGCAAAGTCGGGTTGAGCGTGCCCTGATTGTGGAAATAACGATCATCATTGATCCGGTACAAGCCGCTGCCGGCAAGTGTAGCATTCTGTTCTACAAGCACGTCATAAAGATCATGATCACCCGTCAGGGTCGAAGTGCCACCCAAAAACTGCAAAGACAGATTATCGCCGGTAATATTATCAGCGTAGCTGATGTTGAAATCCGCATCAGCAGCACCGGTAGCTTTACCCTGATCGTCAGCTTCCAGACCAAAGCGCAATTCGGTCAGGCGCAGATCATTATTCTCATCCGTTTCCTGATAATGAGAAATGATATCGCCGGTGATGCTTGCTCCCTGCATGACATTAATTTCACCGACATAAGCACTGTCTGCCATATAGATTGCAGCTTTGCGTCCGGCCACCCGTCCACTCAGATCAAAACTTGAGACAAGCGGGCCATTAACCTCGGCAAGCGCTGCTGCATAATAATCGGGATAGTCATCCTCCAGATCACGCTCTTCGGACGTAACAAAATAGGAGCCGCGATACTCATTCTTGTCACCCAGTGAGTTATGACCGAAGTCAAAACTGACCGCGATACCATTTTCACCCAGCGCTTCGACATCGCCGCGTTGTGTCAGGCTATGATCGCGGCCATAGGCAAACAGAACGCCCAGACCATTCAGGCCATTGGCATAGACCCGCGTGCCGGATAAAATCGTCATATCATTGCCGATACCATCAACACGGATACCCGCACCACCTGCCCCTGCAGAGAGCAAATCCGCACGCTGGATGATGGTGTTGTCGCTGCCATAGACATGCAGACCGAGCCCCATCGTGGCCGTGTTATATGTATTGGCAATATAGGCTGTGCCTTGGCTGTTACGGCCAAAGAACGGATTGTCATTAATGAGTGTAGCGCCGTCATTATAGACCGAATAACCAAACAGATTACGGCGATCAATTGTATAGCCAATGTCTTGCAGTGCCGCGAATTCCGCTTCCATCAACGTCATGTAATTGGAATATTGCTGATGGCTCATCATACTGTTTCTCAATTCAGTATGCGAAAAAGGCTGATCCAGACTTCCCGGAGACAGGCTCGAGTCTATGCGTAGCGGAATGCCCGGCATGGCACCATTGAGCACTGCTGATACATGCGAACCGGAAAAATAGGCCAGCCCTGTGCTGACATCAAAAGTGTCGGCGCCTGCCGCCGCAGGCTCACAATAAGTACAGGTAATGATCTGATTGGCTGCCGCAGCCTTGCCGTTGCTGTCGATCAGATGGCTGCTCCAGCTATTGAGTACGGATTCAAACTTCGCCTGCACCAGACCATTGTCTTGCTCTGCATCAACGGATGCCGAGATGCCAAGCGCATGCGCTATTTCATGAATCAAAGTACTGGTCATATCGACCTGAGCAGTCTGGATCAGCTGCGACGGCACAAATGGCTGCTGCCAGTCCCAATCCATCTTGCCGATCGATATCATGCCGTGCGCACCATCAAGGAGCTGATCCGGATCCATCACACCATTGTTCAAAGCCGCTGCGACAAGGGTGCCCGCGCCATTCTCCTCTATGGCGATGGGACTATACGCAAAAGCATTTTCTGCTTCTTCCGTCCCGATATTGATAATGGCCGGATTCATGCCCGGGATGATCTTTATAATATCTGCCCAATATTGTGCCGATGAAGAAATGCGATCCAGCGTCGCCGGATCAAACACCCAGCTCGAAGGCTTCTCACCATCATAAGTACCGTCATTCGGGTAGAACAGACGCAGCTCGAATACCGTATTGCCCTTGGCATCGCGTATTTCATGAGGCGTGAAAGCATAGGCAGAACCGGTACAAAGACCTGACAAAAGACCTGCTGAAAGACATGTACTCGATGCCAAAGCCAATATTGATGTTAGTTTCATTGATCCGCCCCTCTGCCCTGCTCAATATACTGAAGAACATAAAAAGCAGAATTGCAGAAAAAACTATCCCTGAAACTTGGTAGCACTGGTAAAAAGCAGTCTCAAAGGGTTAGCTCAACGCCCGAAGACTGACCAGTTCATACGGCGGCACAGAATTTCCAGTGCACGCGTGCCGAGCAAAGAGTTGCCATGCTGATTAAGCCCCGGTGACCAGACGGCAATGGATGAAATACCGGGAACGATTGCAAGAATCCCCCCGCCCACACCGCTTTTGGCAGGGACACCCACACGAAACGCGAAGTCGCCGGAGCCGTCATAATGACCACAGGTCATCATCAGCGCATTAATACGCAGCGCGCGCTCAACGCTGACAATCCGATGATTGCTCACCGGATCGCGACCGGAGGCAGAAAGAAAAAGCCCTGCACGAGCAAGCTGCTCACAGCTCATCGCCAGCGCACATTGGTGATGATAAACACCCAGCACATGGGACGGCCAGTTATCCAGATTTTTGTTGGCCTTTAAAAGGTTCGCAAGAGCCGCATTATTGAAACCGGTCCTGTCTTCTGCCTTGGCAACCACGTCATCAATATAGATATCGTCGTCCTCGGCAATCGACTGAACAAAGCGCACAATCTCGCCGATAGTTTCGCGCGGCTGGTGTGAACTCAGCAAAATATCCGAGATGACAATAGCACCGGCATTGATAAACGGATTGCGCGGCAGCCCTTTTTCCAACTCCAGCAGAACACTGGAGTTAAAAGGGTCGCCTGACGGTTCACGGCCGACACGCTGCCAGATACCGTCGCCTCTTTTGCCAAGCGCCAGCGTCAGAGCAAAGACTTTAGAAATACTTTGAATAGAAAAGGCTTCTTTTGCGTCACCGGCTGAAATCAGCGAGCCGTCATGAAGCATAATCGCAATGCCGAACTTCGCAGGATCGACCTGCGCAAGCGGCGGAATATAGTCGGCGACTTTACCGCGTGTAACGCTATCTTTGAGTTCAGCCTCGATTTCATCGAGTACGGCGCGCAAACGCTGTTTCACCTATTTTACACCTTTGAGATGTCGCTATTGCGTCAACAATAGTCATGAAAGCGGCGGCGATCCGTTTATTCCGCATCACCGCCTGCTTGTGAGACAGACTGGCTAAACAATGCCAGCCAGCCAGTCTGTCTATTCTCAAATGCGCAATCTGTTAGCGCTTAACATCAAAATTGCGCGTTTCAGGCATCATAAACATTGCCACAAGTGAAATCACACTCGTTGCAACCACATAATACGCCGGAGCGACTGCGCCGAAAATACCAATCAGCCATGTGATGATGAACTGTGTTGTCCCACCAAACAGGGTCGCACCGATCGCATAGATCAGGGAAACACCGGTTGCACGCAGCGCAATAGGCATCATCTCAGGGATCGCAACAAGGCTTGCAGCGCCGGTCATCGAAGTGAGCAATGTAATTGCGGCAGTGACCAACAGCAGTACAGCTGGATCTTTGGATTCCGCCAGCCAGAAGAACAGAGGAATAATAACGATCATCAGCACAATACGCGGCCAGATCATCACGCCCTTTCGGCCATATTTATCCGCAAGATAACCGGCAACCAGAGCAAAAATGAATGTCATTGTACCACCAAGCACGGTTCCCGCCTGTGCAAGAATTGCAGGCAGTTTCAATGTCTGAATGGCATAGGTGGTCATGTAGTTACCCACCTGTGTCGACACTGTGGTAGCGATCATCACCAGAATACCAAGCACCAGATAACGGGTGTGGTTGGTGAAAACTGAGGTCACGATCTGCGTACCGGTTTTATCGCTCGGCTTTTCCAGCGTTTCCGGCAATGCACGACGGATATAAATCGCAATCGGGATCAGAGCCAGAGACACGAGGAACGGAAGACGCCAGCCCCATGAAACCAGATCTTCATGCGGCAGATACCAGGAAACCAGCACACCCATCAGACCACCGGCAACAACGGCGATACCCTGGCTGGCGATCTGCCAGCTTGCATAGAGCCCACGCTTTTCGCGCGGGGCGGCTTCGATGAGCATAGCCGATGCAGGGCCGACCTCACCACCGAGCGCCAGACCTTGCAGCAGACGGCAAAACAGAACGATGATCGGTGCGGCAATACCAATCGTTTCATAGCTTGGCGTTGCTGCCAGTCCCAATGTACCAACTGTGATCAAGGCAACGGTCAGGATCATCGCAGAACGGCGCCCTGCCTTATCTGCAAAAGCACCGATCAGAACGCCGCCGAGCGGACGGGTGAAAAAGCCCACGCCGAAAACCGCAACCGAGGCCAGCAGGCTTGCTGTTTCACTGCCGAGCGGAAAGAAGGTCTGTCCAATATAAACAGCAAAGAAAGAGTAGACGATAAAATCGTAGAACTCGAGGGCGTTACCGGCAACCGCTGCGGCGATTGCCTTGACCGGCGGTTTTTCAGACTGGCCGGACAGATTGTCCGAAGCCGTATGCGGCGCATGCATCGTAGTCGCGCTCATGGTTATCCTCCAACAGATAAAATAGTTTTAGTCTTTACGGCCTGTGGTGCCGTTCAGAAATTCCTCCGTCAAGGCCACCCAATAAGCGGCTCCCTCAACGATATTCGCGTCATTAAAATCGAAACCGTCATTATGCAGCGCACGGCTGACAGGGCCCGGCTGATCGCCGTTACCGAGGAAAATATAAGAACCCGGGCGCTCCTCGAGCATGAAGGCGAAATCCTCGCTGCCAGTCATCGGCGTGGTTTGTGCAACATAGTTACTCTCAGCGGCAAAGCGCTTGCCGACCTGTCGTGCAAACTCTGTTTCTGCGGTGGAATTCTGCAAGGCAGGGTAGCCGCGAACATAATCAATATCAGCCTTCACGCCGAAGCTCTGCGCCTGCGTGGCCACCAGATCGCGAATTCTCTGCTCAAGCAGATCACGCACTTCCGGTTTAAAGCTGCGTACCGTCAATTCAATGCGCGAATTTTCAGGGATCACATTATTCGCAACACCTGCCTGCATTACACCAACAGTCACCACAGCGGCATCAAGCGGATTAACATTACGGGCAACGACGGTCTGTAGTGCCATGACGATGGAGGCAGTTGCAACAATCGGATCGGCCGTCGTATGCGGCTGTGCGCCGTGACCGCCACGACCTGTTATCGTAATGGAAACACTGTCGGACGAAGCCATCATCGCCCCGTCATAAAATTGCAGCTGACCCTGCGGCGAGCCTGGCATATTGTGAATACCGAAAACCGCATCACACGGGAATTTTTCAAACAATCCGTCAGCGATCATGCGGGCTGCACCACTATCAGGGCGCCCGTATTCTTCAGCAGGCTGAAAAAGCAGATTGATGGTTCCGTTAAAGTTGCGACGCTCGGCAAGGGTTTTCGCGGCTGCGAGCAGCATTGTGGTGTGGCCGTCATGACCGCAGGCATGCATCACGCCGGTATTAATGCTGGCATAAGGCAGGCCGGTCGCTTCCAAAATCGGCAGCGCATCCATATCCGCACGCAGGCCGATAGCCGCAGAGCTATCGCCATTGCGCAGCTGACCAACGATCCCTGTGGTACCGATATTACGCTCAACCGTATAGCCCCACGTCTCCAGCAGATCAGCAACAATGCCGCCGGTTCTGATTTCATGAAATGCCAGTTCAGGGTGCTGATGCAGATCACGCCGCAGCGCCGTAAATTCCTCAGCATCACGTTCAATCCGTGTTCTGATGTCCTGCATGATTGCACCCTCCAAGATTTCCAAACCATTACCAATGTTAGCTACGAGGTGCATTTTCATTTGTCCAATGCATAGTAAATTTGATAATCATGCATAAAGCGCATACCAGTTTAGGAAAGTTTCATGAACATCCAGCAGTTACGACATTTTATTGCGTTAGCTGAGAAAGGTTCGTTCACACGGGCAGCCGAGCATGCACATCTGACACAACCGGCTTTGTCGCGCAGCATTGCGCAGCTGGAATCGGAGCTTGGAATGAAGCTCGTTGATCGTATCGGCAAACGCTGTGAAGTGACGGCTTTTGGTAATGTGGTGCTTGATCATGCGCGCAGGGTGCTGTTTGAAACAGAAGAGCTTTATCGTGTTGTCAAACAGCAGCATGAAGGCAGTGCGGGACGGATCAGGATCGGCTTGGGCTCTACGCCGAGTGCCCTGCTCACAGCCCCATTGCTCAGCCGGTTTTCAACGACCAATCCGTCTTTACATATTCTGCTTATGCGCGGGTCTATCCCGCTGCAAGTGCAAGCGCTGCGGGACAGAACTCTGGACATGCTGGTGGTTGAAATCAGAGGGGTGCCGGTGACCGCTGATCTTCAAATTGAAATGCTGCCGGCATTGCGCACAGGTTTTCTTGTCAGCCAAGGTCATCCTTTATTACAGCACGCGCAGGTGAAATTTTCTGATTTGCGCTCATGGCCGCTGGCAACAACAATCCTTGCGCCGGAGCAGATACGCAATATGGTTGCGATCTACGGACCGGAAGCCCATCCTGATGAGAGTGTAACCTTCCATTCCGATGCGATTGATGGTTTATTGCAAACCACATTGAGCAGCCAGACAATTTATTACGGGGTTATCGCTCCGGCATATGAGCTGATAACATCAGGGCAGCTTGTGGAAGTGCCGGTGCGCCCCGCCTCGGACACATCACAATTTGCCATCATCCGCCTGTCCGGCCGCTCCCAACCACCAATGTTTCCTATTATGCGCAGCCTCATTCGTGAGAAAATGGCCGAATGGAGCACGATATAGAAACAGTGGTCCGTATAGCGTTTTCCCCGTCATCACCGCACAACTGATACCTTGCAACAATTGTCGGTGTAATGATGGAAGTCCCTGCTCTGCGTCGTCCGGATCGTAAACCGGTCAAAAGGCTGGTATGAACAAGACAATCATCAAACCAAGACAGGTGACATCTGATGTCCGTTACTATCTACCACAACCCTCAATGCGGAACCTCACGCAACACACTCGCCATAATCCGTGCCAGCGGTGAAGAGCCTGTCATCATTGACTATCTGCAAACGCCGCCCTCCAAAGAGCAATTGTCAGAGCTTATTGCTGCCATGAAAATCTCCGTGCGGGATTTGCTGCGGGAAAAAGGTACGTCTTTTGCTGAACTCGATTTAGCCAATGCGAAATGGTCAGACGATCAGTTGCTGGATTTCATGGTGCAACATCCGATCCTGATGAACAGGCCTGTTGTAACCTCACCTCTTGGCGCAGCCTTGTGCCGTCCGTCTGAGCGTGTCCTTGATCTGCTGGAAAATCCGGTTGCCAGTTTCACCAAAGAAGATGGGGAACAGATTTTTCATACGCGTAGCTTGTCGGCGCACTGATAACTGAGAGAGCCACCTATGGCAGCTCTTTTTCTCTGATCACATTTTTTGTTGTTTCGCTGCTCCGTAAACATGCACCTTCTTTCACATTCAGCGAAGGTTCATGAACTTTGCGCTAACGATTTCATGATGTCGCCGAACTTTGCTGTAAATCTGCAAATTATAACGGCTGTATTGAGCGTTGTTTTCGATCGGAAACTGATAGAATGCAACGTGTGCAATGTCTTGCCTTCCTAAGGAGAGGGATTATGAGTATTCGTTCCAAGCTGCTTGCAACGGTTGTTTTTCCGGCATTTTCAGCTTCCATCATGTTGCAACCGGTTCAGGCGGGCACGTCAGAAGCGCCAATCATCCTTGCGCAAGACAGCAGTGAGCAGTCGCCAGACGATCAAATGCAGCGTCAGCAACAGGCAGAAGAAGCGGAGCGCGCGGCTGAAGAAGCCCGCCGCCAGGCCGAGGAACAACAACAGCGTGCAGCTGAAGAGGAAGCCAACAAAGTAGCTGAACAGCAGCAGCGCGCTGCGCAGGAAGAGGCAGAGCGTCAGGCTGCCGAGCAGCAACGTGCCGCTGAACAACAGCGTGCGGCGGAAGAAGCGCAGAGAAAAGAAGCTGAAGACGCTGCCCGGCAAGCAGCCAAACAACAGAAAGAGGCCGAAGAAGAGGCCAGACGCGTAGCCGAACAGCAGCAGAAAGCGGCTCAGGAAGAGGCTGACCGTCAGGCGGCCGAGCAGCAGCGTGCTGCTGATCAGCAGCGCGCAGCTGAAGAAGAAGCACGCCGAAAAGAAACTGAAGACGCTGCCCGACAGGCAGAAGAGCAGAAACAGGCCGCAGAACAGGCGCAGCGTGAGGCTGCCGAAAAGCAGAAGGCAATTGACGAAGCCGCAGAGCAATCCAAGCCAAAAGAAAATCCGGATCAGAAGCCCGATCCGGTTCAATCTGAAGAGGCTCCCG
Source organism: Pseudochrobactrum sp. sp1633 (assembly GCF_030376605.1). Taxonomy (GTDB): domain Bacteria; phylum Pseudomonadota; class Alphaproteobacteria; order Rhizobiales; family Rhizobiaceae; genus Pseudochrobactrum. The sequence goes on from NZ_JARRAE010000014.1 coordinate 89,012, forward strand.
CTACTCCGGCCGAGCCAAAGCCTGAACCAACTCAACCTGCAGAAGTACCAGCTGCACCGGCTGACCAGAAGCCTGAGACAGCTCAGCCCACTGAGCCGCCTGTTGCACCGGCAGAGCAGCCACCTGTTAAACAGCAGGAAGAGCAACCCGCATCTCAGATGCAGCCTGAGCAACCTGCTCAACAGCCCCCTGCCCCTGAGGAAAAACCGCAGATTGATGAAGCCGCTCCGGTGACACAACCAGATCAGCAGGTACCGACGGAGCAAAAAGAACAGGAAGCACAGCAACCCGCCAATAATCAGACAACAGAACCTAAAGCTGAAATTATTGACGAGCGCACACCTGAGCAAAAGCAGGAAGTTGCGAAAGATCCGGCCAGCACCGATGAAACTATTGTTTTGCCGGTTGAAAACGGTGCAGCCGTTCTTGACAGCGACAAGGATGCGGACAATTCGGGCGGCAATCAGTCACGAGAAGAGCGCCGCAAGCAACGTGAACAACAGCGTGCTGCAGATGAACAAAAGGCTCCGCCACCAGAAAACGATGCCGCCGCTCAGGTTGAAATACCTGCCGATGTGAGTGCAGCTCTGCCTCAGAAGATTGAAGCAAACCTCAAAGAAGAAGGCACGCGCATTAAGGACGCGCCAGCTTTCGTAGTTCCTGACACCACGAACATCGTCAATAACACGGTTGTCAATAATACGGTCATTAACAACACGGTGATTAACAATGTGACGAATGTGAAGGTTGTTGAGCAAATCGACAATCGCGTCATCCTTGAGACAGGTGACCGTATTTTCGTGCGCGGTGATGATCGTCCCCGTCTGCGCCGCGATGCGGAACGCAGCTATTATGATGAATTGCCGCGCGGTCGCTTGCGCGAAACCATTGTCCGTCCCGGCGGCTATGAGATCGTCACCATTTATGACCGTTACGGCGATATTTTGCAGCGCTCACGCATTGACCGTGACGGCAATGAATATCTGATGATCTATGCGCCGGAATATGATGATAATCCGCGCGCTGCGATCTTCGACGTTGGATATGATCTGCCTCCGATGCGGCTGACCATCCCTGTCAACGACTACATTATTGACGTGGCGACCGATCCAGAACGTGACTTCTATGACTTTCTGACCCTGCCACCGGTCGAACGTGTCGAGCGCGTCTATACGGTTGATGAGGTTCGCCACTCTGCCCGTTTGCGTGATAAAGTGCGCCGTATCGATCTTGATACAATTCACTTTACAACAGGCAGTGCAGAAGTCTCACTGTCGCAGGCCAAAACCCTGCGTAAAGTCGCAAACGCAATGCAAAAAGTGCTGGCCAAAGACCCTGGTGAAACCTTCTTCATCGAAGGTCATACGGACGCCGTTGGTTCCGACCGGTCAAATCTCGTCCTTTCTGACCAGCGCGCGGAATCCGTGGCAAGCCTCCTCACGGAAGTCTATGATATTCCTGCAGAAAACCTCGTGACGCAGGGATATGGCGAGCGGTTCCTGAAAATCCGCACACAAGTGGCCGAGCAGGAAAACCGTCGCGTAACGATCCGGCGCGTAACACCATTGGTTCGCCCTGTTGCACGCAAGTAACGGAAAAATATCAAGCCGGTCAGGCGTAAATGCCTGACCGGCTTTTTAAAGTCCCGTGGTGCGAAACTCGGGTAAAATACTCAACAGTGCACCCGCATTCGCTCCGCAAACATACTCACAATTTTTCAGAGAATTGAAATTTGAAGGGGTAATGTTGCTGTAATGGTCAAAGCTTAAAAATCGCTCCAATTCAACATCTGACTTAACAGTAAGATGGTTTTCAAGGAATGGAGCGGTGCTTTGAACATAAAATTGTCAAGAAAATTTACAGAGAGATTATTTGAAATTGTTATAATTTTACTCGGCGTTTATTTCGCTGATTTTGTAAATCACAATGATCATTCAATTC
>NZ_JARRAE010000015.1 GCF_030376605.1 Pseudochrobactrum sp. sp1633
CGTGAATTTTCATCACTCCATATTGTTTATGCGGTTGTAATCACGGGGTTTAGGACTAAACTGCGCACAAAAACACAACGCAATAACCAGCATTCAAAGCATGACAGGATGGGAACTATGGATCACGCGCTCAAATTTTACATCAACGGTGAATGGGTTGATCCGGCATCAAGTCCTGTAACAACACTGGATGTTATTAATCCGGCGACAGAACTGCCATTTACCAAAATCGCAATGGGCACCGCTGCCGATGTCGATAAAGCCGTTGCAGCCGCCAAGGCTGCCTTTCCGGCCTTTGCTGCGACCTCCAAAGAAGAACGTCTTGCGCTGCTCAAACGTATTCTGGAAATTTTTATCCGCCGTTCAGATGAGATCGGCGCAGCCATTTCGCAGGAAATGGGTGCTCCGCTGGCTATGGCGAAATCCGCGCAGGCTGGCTCCGGTACTGCGCATCTGATGGAAGCAATCAAAGCCGCTGAAGCTTTCGAATATGACACGATGCAGGGAACCACCCGCGTTGTACATGAACCGATCGGTGTTGTGGCAATGATTACGCCGTGGAACTGGCCGATCAATCAGATCGCAGCCAAAGTCGCACCGGCAATCGCAACCGGCTGCACGATGGTGCTCAAACCGTCAGAAATTGCGCCGGTCAGTGCTGTCCTGTTTGCCGAAATCATGGATGAGGCAGGCGTGCCGAAAGGCGTGTTCAATCTGGTTCACGGTGACGGCCCGACTGTTGGCGTTGCGCTTTCCGGTCATAAAGATGTTGATATGGTATCCTTCACCGGCTCAACCCGCGCCGGCGTCAGCGTTGCACAGACCGCAGCACCGACCGTGAAACGTGTGCATCAGGAACTGGGCGGCAAATCCCCGAATATCATTCTGCGTAGTGCAGATCTCGATGCCGCCGTGCGCTCCGGTATTGCACGTTGCTTTGGTAATACCGGACAGTCCTGCAATGCTCCGACCCGCATGTTGGTGCCGCAGGAAGTCATGGATGATGCGATTACTATCGCGCGTGATGCAGCAGAAAAATTCCGTACCGGCGACCCGAATTCAGCAAATACCGATCTCGGTCCGGTCGTAAGTCAGCTGCAATTCGACAAGATTCAGGATTTGATTCAGGCTGGTATTGATGAAGGTGCGGAACTGGTAACCGGTGGCACCGGTCGCCCTGCGGAACTCAATGCCGGTTATTATGTGCGCCCGACAATTTTTGCCCGCGTCGGGCATGATATGCGCATTTCGCGCGAAGAAATCTTCGGCCCTGTCCTGTCGATGATCGCCTATGATGATCTGGATGACGCTGTCGAAATGGCCAATGATACGGTCTACGGTCTGGCCTCTTATATTCAGGGCGACCTGAAAGAAGCGCAAGCTTTGTCCAAACGCCTGCGCACCGGCAATGTCTATATCAATGATGCCCCTTGGGACGGCGCCGCTCCTTTTGGTGGCTACAAGCAGTCGGGCAACGGTCGTGAATACGGCGTTTTCGGCCTGCGTGAATTCGTCGAAATCAAAGGCATTGTCGGATACGAAGTATAAGTCCGTCTCTTTCCGGCAAAAAGAAAAAAGCGCATCATATTATGATGCGCTTTTTTACTGAACTGTTTCTGATATATGTGCTAACGCACATTTCTCCTATATAAGGCTGTCTCAGACGGGGCGGCGGGTCAAACATGAACAAACCACTCCCTGATCCTGCACCTCTCAGCCCATCCGGCACGCTGATAAACACGCCCGAGACGCAGAGAAAAGCCATTTTTGCCCTGTTGCTTGGCGGATTGCTGATCAGTTGCTCGCCCATTCTGGTGCGCTTTGCTGAAACCGGCCCGATTGTCACCGCTTTCTGGCGCTTGGCGTTGGCGATTATTCCAATGCTGATCCTGAATAACCGGATGAAGCACGGCGTTGATCAGGTTAAGCCTGCTTCTCTTGGCGATCTGGCGATCCTTGCTGTTCCGGGCGTTTTGATCGGACTGGAACTGGTGGTCTGGCATATTTCACTGACCATGACCTCAGTTGCCAACTCCACCCTGATCGTCAATCTCTCCCCTATTTTTGTAGCGCTCGGCGGCTGGCTGTTTTTAAAACAGAAAATCAGCCGGATTTTTCTCAGCGGTCTGGCGATGGCTATTTTCGGCGTGCTGATCCTGAAAGGCGGCCCCGATACGTCCGGCAACAGCAGTCTCAAAGGAGACGGTGTCGCCCTGATAGCAGCCGTGCTCTATGCAGGCTATATCCTGATGCTCGGTTTTACCCGCCGGCGTTTCTCAACCTCAACAATCATGCTCTGCACAACAATCAGCGCAACGCTGACCATTCTGCCGCTGGCATTGATTTTTGAAACCCAATATTTTCCGCTGACTTTGTTTGGCTGGTTCATTGTCTGCGCCCTTGCATGGATGACACAGGCCGCAGGCCAGAGCCTGATCACATTTGCCATAGCATGGCTGCCGGTGGCGTTTTCTTCGCTCACACTGCTGATCCAACCGGTTGTTGCCGCCATTCTGGCATGGGTACTGCTGTCTGAGCCGCTCAGCATCTGGCAGATCTGTGGTGGTCTGGTTGTTATTGCCGGTATTATGCAGGCAAGACGCGGCTGATAAGCCTCTGTGTATACAGCAGACACCTGCTCGTGAATTATTTTTACGTTTTGGTCAAAAAACTTGTGAATCTGGCCTTGAACTTATTCAGACCATGCTCCATATGAAGATCACTTGCTGGCGCGCTTCCTCCCATTTCGCGCTGCAAGTGTTCCCCTCGAAGGCATATTAATGTCTTCTTAAATTCAGCCGGGCTTTTTAGTCCGGCTTTTTTTCTGCCAAAAATCTGAATTCTGCATCCGGAACTGATCAAGAATCACCCTTTTCGCAGCCTTTTCCCCAGATCACAAACTTTGACACACGTAATTTTATTATCGCTTGTTTTGTGACAGACTCTTAGCCAAAATGTGACTATGCATTGAATTATGCGTGAATAGCTTTCGTAATATCGCTTTTCTCTTTCGGATTTAATGTTATATGCGCTAAAACGAAAGAGCTTTACGACAACTGCGGAAGAGCACGGACTAACGGAATACATTCACTGTAACTGTTTACCCGCTTTTCCGTTTCATTGATCTTCAAAGGTCCTCAGGGATCTTCGGTGATCCTCAGAGATTTCAGTGACCTTCAGGGAGAAGTCATGTCCAAACGTCTTATGAGTGTTTCAGTAGCGGCGCTAACATTGTCCGTTACATTCGCATCCAACGCTTTTGCAGTGACAGAGCTGCAATGGTGGCACGGTATGGCCGGTTCAAACAACGAAGTTGTTGAACAGCTCTCGAAAGAATTCAATGAAAGCCAGAGCGAATTCAAAATCGTTCCTGTCTATAAAGGCACCTATCCTGAAACCCTGAATGCCGGTATCGCCGCATTCCGCGCCAAGCAGGCACCGGCAATTTTGCAGGTTTTTGATGCAGGCAGCGGTGTGATGATGGGCGCTGAAGGCGCAGTTCTGCCGGTTGCCGAAGTGCTGGAAAAAGGCGGCTTCAAATTCGACAAGTCGAAATATCTGGCCGGTATTACCGCTTATTATTCAAAGCCGGACGGCACCATGCTGTCGTTCCCGTATAATTCTTCTTCGCCGATCCTGTATTACAACAAGGATGCCTTCAAAAAGGCAGGTCTTGATCCTGAAGTAGCACCAAAGACATGGCCTGAAGTTTTTGAAGCCGCCCGCAAGATCAAAACAAGCGGCGCTGCCAATTGTGGTTACACATCCACATGGCTGACATGGATTCAGACCGAAAACTTCGCTGCATGGAACAACGTACCATACGGCACCAATGAAAACGGTCTTGCCGGCCTGGACGTAAAACTGGAAATCAATGCACCTCTGTTTGAGCAGCATTTCCAGGGTCTGGCTGATCTCGCCAAAGACGGCGCGTTCCGTTATGGCGGCCGTACCTCTGAAGCCAAGCAGCTCTTCACTTCCGGTGAATGTGCGATGCTGACAGAATCCTCCGGGGGCTTAGGCGATGTGATTAAATCCGGCATGAACTACGGTATCGGCCAGCTGCCTTATTATGAAGGCGAAGGTCGTCCGCAGAACACCATTCCGGGTGGCGCGAGCCTCTGGGTCTTCGGCGGTAAGAGCGATGAAGAATATAAGGGCATTGCCCAGTTCTTCAACTTCCTCTCCCAGACCAAGACACAGGCTCGTCTGCATCAGGTATCAGGCTATCTGCCGGTAACTCTGGAAGCTTACGAAGAAACCAAAAAATCCGGTTTCTATGACAAGAATCCAGGTCGTGAAACCCCGATCCTGCAGATGATCGGCAAAGAGCCGACCGCTAACTCCAAAGGCGTGCGCCTCGTAAACCTGCCGCAGGTGCGTGATATTCTCAATGAAGAATATGAAGCTATGCTGGCCGGTAAGCAGGACGCGAAAACAGCCCTGAAAAATGCTGTTGAGCGTGGCAATGCAGCGATTGCTGAAGCCGCAAACCGTTAATCCAGATCACCGCGCATCCTCACAAGGATGCGCGGTTTTCTTTAATCTGCGTATAAACCCATCTTCAGAACAAAAGCCCCGTTATGAACGGCGCGTGTGACGATTGGCTTATACGTTAAACAAAAAAGCACAGTCTCAGTCTGCTCATCACAACAGAAACTGTGCAGCATTTCAAAATTCTTTGCTGTGCCTTTTATGCGCCGTTCCGGTGTTTGGCTCTGTAATTTTGGCACAGTGATTTTAAGGAGACCTTTGTGCAGCGTGTTGTTTTTCCCAACAAGGTGCTACCCTATATATTAGTTGCACCGCAGCTCGTACTGACTTTTGTGTTCTTTTTCTGGCCAGCCAGTCAGGCGATTTATCAGTCGATGATGCGTGAAGACCCGTTTGGTCTGCGCAGCACTTTTGTCGGCCTGAAGAATTTTCAGACATTGTTTGCCGACCCGAGCTACATGCACTCTTTTCAGATTACAATTTTCTTCAGTATTGCAACCGCTCTGCTGTCGATGGCTGTTGCTCTGTTTCTGGCAACCGCCGCTGAAAAGGTTGTGCGCAGCAAAAATCTGTACCGCACATTGCTGATCTGGCCTTATGCCGTGGCGCCAGCCATTGCCGGTATTTTGTGGCTGTTCATGTTCTCCCCTGCGATGGGAACGCTGGCCTATCTGCTGCGCAATGCCGGTTTTGACTGGGATCCGCTGCTGAAAGGTGATCAGGCGATGGCTCTGGTTATCTTTGCCGCCTCGTGGAAGCAGATCAGCTATAACTTCCTGTTCTTCGTGGCCGGTCTTCAGGCAATCCCGAAATCCCTGCTGGAAGCAGCGGCCATTGACGGTGCACGCGGTGTTAAACGGTTCTGGTCGATCACCTTCCCGCTTCTGGCACCGACAACATTCTTCCTGCTGGTTGTGAATACTGTTTATGCGTTCTTCGACACATTCGGTATCATCCATGCGGTTACCGGCGGCGGCCCTGCCAAGTCCACAGAAACTCTGGTCTACAAAGTGTATAATGACGGTTTCGTCAATCTTAACCTCGGCTCATCAGCGGCACAGTCCGTGGTTCTGATGGTGATCGTTATTGCCCTTACGGCGTTCCAGTTCCGCTTTGTTGAAAAGCGCGTGCATTATTCCTGAGGTCAGACAATGATTGAACGTAATCCCGTTACTATCGCGATCAGCCATCTGGCGCTGATCATCGGCATCATCATTGTTGCCTTTCCGATCTATTATACATTTGTGGCCTCAACCATGACGTCGGCGGAAATTCTCCGCCCTCCGATCCCGCTTTGGCCGGGTGACCACTTTATTGAAAACTACCGTGACGCGATGACCGGCGGTGTTGAACGCACCGTTGGTGTGAGCCTTGAACGTCTGCTGTTCAACTCGACTGTCGTGGCGCTGGCGATTGCCATCGGCAAGATCATCATCTCTTTCACCTCTGCTTTTGCGATTGTGTTTTTCAACTTCCGCTTCCGCATGGTGTTCTTCTGGATGATCTTCATCACTTTGATGCTGCCCGTGGAAGTGCGTATTCTGCCGACCTATAAGGTGATTGTTGATCTCGGTCTGATCGATACTTATGCCGGCCTGACCTTGCCGCTCATGGCCTCAGCAACCGCAACTTTCCTGTTTCGTCAGTTCTTTCTGACCATTCCGGGAGAGCTGGTGGAAGCAGCCCGCATTGATAATGCAGGCCCGTGGCGCTTCATGAAAGACATTCTGCTGCCATTGTCGAAAACCAATATTGCAGCACTGTTTGTTATCCTGTTCATTTTCGGATGGACACAATATCTCTGGCCTCTGCTGGTCACCAATGACGCAAAGATGAACACGATCATCATCGCTCTGCGTAAAATGGTGGATTTCGCTGATGCCGCAACACCATGGCATTTTGTGATGGTGACAACGATCCTTGCGATCATCCCTCCGATCATCGTCGTGGTTCTGATGCAGCGATGGTTCGTCAAAGGTCTTGTTGAAACGGAAAAATAATGGCTCGTATTTCTCTTGATAATGTAAAAAAAGTCTATGGCGGTCATGTCGAGACCATTAAAGGCATCTCGCTTGAAATCGCTGATGGTGAACTCGTTGTTCTGGTCGGCCCTTCCGGCTGCGGCAAGTCAACCTTGCTGCGTATGATTGCCGGTCTGGAAAGCATCACATCCGGTTCAGTTTCGATTGCTGACCGCGTGGTGAATGAGCTGGAACCGGCCGAACGCGATATTGCAATGGTGTTCCAGAACTATGCGCTCTATCCGCATATGACCGTGCGTCAGAATCTGGCCTATGGTCTGAAAAACCGCAACACGCCAAAGGCAGAGATTGAACAGCGCATTACCAAAGCGGCTAAAGCGCTTGAGATTGAGCAGTTTCTGGAGCGCAAGCCACGCCAGCTTTCCGGTGGTCAGCGTCAGCGCGTTGCTATGGGTCGCGCGATTGTGCGTGAGCCTGCTGCGTTCCTGTTTGACGAGCCGCTCTCCAATCTGGATGCCAAACTGCGCGTGCATATGCGCGTGGAAATCAAGCGTCTGCAGCGCTCGCTCGGCGTGACAAGTGTTTACGTGACCCATGATCAGATGGAAGCCATGACACTGGCCGATCGTCTGGTTGTACTCAATGCCGGTCATATTGAACAGGTAGGCACACCGATCGAGCTTTATGAAAAGCCTGCAACGACCTTTGTTGCAACTTTCATTGGTTCCCCGTCGATGAACCTGCTGACCTATAAAAACGCCTCCGGCGAGACAACCGCATGGATGCAGGAACTCAACACTGTTGTGCCTGCCAATACCGTGACAGTCGGTGTGCGTCCTGAAGGCTTTACCCTTGCCTCAGACACTGCAGACAGCATTTTCACCACGGATATTAGCGTGGATGCCGTCGAGCTGGTGGGCGCTGAAAGCTATGTGCATGCACGCCTTGCAGATGACACTGCCATCATCTTCAGCGTTGCCGGTCGCAGCAAGATTGCCGTTGGCGAAACACTCAAAATCAGCGCAGCAAAATCTGCCCTGCATTGCTTCGACAAAGACGGCAAGCGCATTGAACTGACAGCATAATGTGTGGTGAATGGTGGTTCCGAAAGCGATTTCGGGATCATCGTCGCCGATTGCAGCAAATTGCCGGCAATCGGCGACACCATGATAATCATGCCCCCGTATGAAATCTCATGGTTACCCTGTTCGGGATCCTGACAGAGCACGACATTGCTGGCCGCTCTTATTTAATTAACTTAGCTTGTTAATCTTCAATGTTTAAATTTATAATTTTGATGACCTGCATCATAAATATGAATAGCTCTATCTAATATTCGTCATATAGATTTTACAAAGGGCAAGCCTGAGATCAGCGCCCTGACATAGCGTTGCTTCTGGAAAAACCCGTTCAGCGAAACCCGTGGAAACGCCTGCGCTTGCTGCAAACACAGCGGTTGCAACATGCCTGGCTGCGTTGTTACCGCAATTTCAAAACCTGCTTTTCGGGTTTCTGTAAAGACCTGTTCACTCACCGCAGTTTTCCATCCGTAAGGATAAGCAAAAGATCGCGGTGGCACCCCAAGATGCTCTTCCAGCCATTGTGCGGAAGTTTCGATTTCATGCTTCATCCGCAGCGCACTCACGCGGCTGAGATTAATGTGGCTCGCCGTATGCGCGCCGAAGTGAACAAGCCCGTCTTCCTGCTCTGCCAGCAGCCGCAATTCTGATGCGTCCATCGTCAGGTCGCGCGTCATTTGCAGCGGATCAAGACCATGCGCCAAAGCCAGCTCTGTGATGCGCTGTACCGCGCCGGCTTCCTCATGCGTGTCAACATAACGCGCGAAGCGGGTAAAGCCCGACATTTTCTGCGCAGTTGACTGCAATGCAATTGTCTCTGCGCCATTGCCGAAGTCAAAACGCAGCGTGGACTGCTCACGCAAAAGCCGCTCGATAACCTCCCACCACAAGATATTTTTACGCTCCGCAAAACCGGACGTAATATAAATCGTGTAAGGAATATTATAGCGCCGGAACACCGGTGCCGCATGCTCCGCATTATTGCGATAGCCGTCATCGAGCGTAAAACAGACATAGCGTTTGTTTTCAGGATTGTTACGCAGCAGCTTCGGCAAATCATGCACATGAACAGGGATCATACCTGCCTGCAGTGCCTGCTGTATGGCCTGCTCCAGAAATTCCGGTGTCACAGTCAAAATGGCATTAGGTGAAAACTTTTGAGACGGGACAGCAGGGCGCACGTGATGCAGCGTAAAGATAAGACCGTTTTTTGCAGCAGATGGCACAATCTTATCAAGATGCAGCGCAGCAATCGTATCCAGCCCCGCACGGATAACAGAGTATTTCAGCAGGCGCTTTGCTTCATGCAATCCGTATGTCATCCTACCAGCCACCGACCCGAAAATAATCAGAGAAAAGCTGCGGCACGACATCAGCACACCGCAGCTTTAATCTTGTATATTTTACAAGCTGTAAGACAGAGTTAACGGCAGGCTCCGTTGCGCATATTTTCAAAACCGGCATTGCGGGCAACACAGGCATTCGGGAATGTCTGGCTGCGACCACGATTGGTTGCGCAAACCGGCGCATATTCACGGGTACAGGCTGTTTGCGGACGGTTATTGCCACCCCAGTTTCCGCCATTATTGCCGCCCCAGCTACCTGACGGACGACCCGGCCGCTCCGGTCGCATAGCGCCGCCAGGACGATCTGGACGTTGCTGCCACTGCGGCGGACGGGATTGGGACGGCCTGCATTCACCATTACCTATAATGCGATAGCCCTCAGCGCGTGCCTGACAACTATTGGCAAGTGTGCGGGTTTTGCCGTTACGCACACCGCAAACCGGCGCATATTCCATCGTGCACATTTGCGGGCTGTTAGGCCGCACAGGAGGCCGGATCGGCCTGCCCTCATCAACAGAAACACTACAGGCGGAAAGCACCATCAATGCCGCCAGCGGCGCGCAGAGACGTTTTAAATGCAATAAAACAGAATAACCCATCAGCGCGCCTCATTTTTATCTGAACAGAATGATCACAATACTATCGTTCTTATAATAATGCGCAATAAAAAAGCTCAGGAGCTTGCGCTCCTGAGCTTCATTTAATTACTGAACAGATCAAAATCAGAAAATCTGACGTTCGCCCTGCTCGTCACGGATCCATGTGGTCAGACCGATCTTGCTCATCGTGGTCAGAAACGGACGCGGATCAAGTTCTTCAACATTGACCATTGTCTTGGAATCCCACTCACCTGTGGCAACAAGCATCGCTGCAGCAACCGGCGGTACACCGGCAGTATAGGAAATGCCCTGTGAGCCGACTTCATTATAGGCATCCTTATGGTCTGCCACGTTGTAAATGAAGACTTCACGTTCCTTACCGTCTTTCGTGCCTTTAACCAGATCACCGATACAGGTCTTGCCGGTATAGTCCGGTGCCAGCGATGACGGATCAGGCAACACAGCTTTGACCACTTTCAGCGGAATAACTTCCAGACCTTCAGCAGTTTTAACCGGCTGTTCGGACAACAGGCCGAGATTGTTCAGCACGTTGAAAACATTGATGTAATGATCGCCAAAGCCCATCCAGAAGCGCACATCCGCGCCCTCGATATTGCGTGCCAGCGAGTGCACTTCATCATGGCCGGTCATATAGGCCTTCTGCTTGCCGACGACAGGAAGATCATATTCCATGCCCACTTCAAACATCTTATTGACCTGCCATTCACCCTTCTGCCACGAGTAAACGCGACCGGTAAATTCGCGGAAATTGATTTCCGGATCAAAATTGGTGGAGAACCAACGGCCATGCGAACCGGCATTGATATCAATAATATCAATATCGGTGATCTTGTCGAAATATTCGTCCTGAGCCAGACGCGCATAGGCATTGACCACGCCCGGATCGAAGCCGATGCCGAGAATAGCGGTTACGCCTTTTTCAGCGCAAAGCTCACGGCGCTTCCACTCATAATTTGCGTACCACGGCGGGGTCTCACAAATCTTGTTTGGTTCTTCATGGATAGCGGTATCCATGTAAGCCACGCCGGTTTCAATACAGGCCTGCAACACAGACATATTGATGAAAGGCGAGCCGACATTGATCACGATCTGTGAATTTGTCCTGCTAATCAGTGCCTTAGTGGCTTCAATATTCAGAGCATCCAGTGCATGGGCTTCTAATACGCCCTCAACCTTCATACTTTTCTTTTCACGAACACTTGCGACCATATCATCGCATTTTGATTTTGTTCGCGAAGCAATGTGAATATCACCCAGTACATCGTTGTTCTGCGCACATTTATGCGCCACAACCTGCGCCACGCCTCCGGCACCAATAATCAGGACATTTTTTTTCATTTCACGCGGTACGCTCCATAGTAGCCTTTTTGGCACAATCTCAAATTTTGCTGATGAAGATTATGCATCAATCAATGATACGCCATAAACGGATTGCTCCGCCTATGAGCGCATCGGTTGCACTTTTATAGTCCCTGCCGCTCAGGAAAGAGCAGCGGTAAAGTCGTCAAAAGTAAACTCTTTGACAAGCTCTTCAGTTCCGTCGAGCTGACGGACAACGATGGACGGCATTTTAACGCCGTTGAACCAGTTTTTCTTGACCATTGTATAACCGGCCGCATCCTGAATGGAGAGACGGTCACCGATCTGCAACGGTTTTTCAAAACGGAATTCGCCGAAAATATCACCGGCAAGGCAGGATTTACCGCAGATCATGATTTCATGATCGCCTTTATTCGGCTCCAGCTTAGCGGTCTGGCGATAGATCAGCAGATCGAGCATATGCGCTTCAATCGAGCTGTCGACGATTGCAAGATTTTTGCCGTTGAACAGCGTATCCAGCACGGTGACTTCCAGAGTGGCGGATTTGGTAATCGCGGCCTCACCCGGCTCCAGATAAAGCTGCACGCCGTATTTCTCGGAGAAAGCTTTCAGACGTGCGCAGAACTGATCCAGCGGATAATTTTCACCGGTAAAGTGAATGCCACCACCAAGGCTGACCCAGTTTACACGGGAAATCAGATGGCCGAAACGCTCTTCTATAATGCCGAGCATCTCATCAAAACGCTCAAATTTATCGTTCTCACAATTGTTGTGGAACATGAAACCCGAGACTTTATCCATCACGGTTTCGATCTTTGCGGCATCCCATTCGCCAAGGCGGCTGAACGGACGCGCCGGATCGGCCAGCGAGAAGTCGGAAGTGGAAACCTGCGGGTTCACACGCAGACCACGGATATGGTTCTTCGATGCTTCATCAAAACGGGTCAGCTGACCAATGGAGTTGAAAATGATCTTGTCGCTGTTTGCGAGCACATCTTCAATCTCATCATCCGCATAGGCAACGCTGTAAGCATGTGTTTCGCCGGCAAATTTTTCCTTACCGAGCTTTACCTCATAGAGCGAGGACGATGTTGTGCCGTCCATATATTCACTCATCAGATCGAACACTGACCAGGTGGCAAAACATTTCAGCGCCAGCAGGGATTTGGCACCGGAGTTCTCGCGCACATATTTAATCTTTTCCAGATTAGGCAGGAGTTTGGTCTTATCGATCAGGTAATATGGGGTCTTAATCGTCAATTCTGCTTATCCGGTCTGTTACAGTTACGGGCACTATCGGGAAAGGTTGGATCCTGCTGGCAGGAAACCGCGCGACATAATTAGTTGAGCAGCGGTGGTTCTTCTTTACTGCATAATATCGAAAACCGAAACCGGTTTTATAAATTTACACAGTTGCAATGTAAAAAACCTCCGTCAGCCCATATCTTTGGCATCAGATTATGTCTGCTGTTATATAGGGGCTTAATATGACGATTTAAATAAGGGCAGATAAAGCTTTGCCGTAATCGCTTTTTTGTGCCCGCAAATATGCGGCCATTATCGAAAAACATTAAAAAATCTGCCCATGCGGTTGGCACCCGCGCAATCCTGACAGATAATGCAGCATTCTTTCGACCCGATCAAAACCAATGATATGAGGTAATCGAATGTCCCTTACCCGCAGAAATATCTTCAGCCTTGCCACGGCTGCAACACTCACCGGCCTTGCAGCGCCACAGATTCTAACGCGCGCAGCCTTTGCAGATGTCCCGCTTTCCGGTGTCACATCACCCGGTTTTCACCGTTTCATGCTTGGTGACTTTCAGATCACAGTGTTACTGGACGGCCTGCGTGCCGGTGAAGCCCCGCAAAAAACCTATGCCATCAATCAGCCGGAAGAAGCGGTTGCAGACTTGTTAAAAGCCAATCTTCTGCCTGCCGATCGTTTCGTCAACGGATTTACTCCGACACTGGTCAATACGGGCTCCGAACTGATCCTGTTTGATACCGGCATGGGTGCAGCTGCCCGCGAAAACGGACAAGGAAAATTACCAGCAATGATTGAAGCTGCCGGTTACAAACCGGAACAGGTCACTATTGTGGTCCTCACCCATTTCCACCCTGACCATATTGGCGGACTGATGGAAAACGGCGCTCCCGCCTTTGCCAATGCGCGCTATGTTACAGGGCAGGCAGAATATGATTTCTGGACCAGTCCTGACCGCGCAGGCACACCGGCCGAAGGCGTGCAGAAAATTGTTCTCGCCAATGTAAAACCGCTGGCGGATAAGACCAGTTTTCTTAAAGACGGAGATGCTGTTGTCTCCGGTATTACAGCACTTGCTGCTTTCGGCCACACACCCGGTCATATGGCTTTCCGCGTTGAATCCGGCGGTAAGCAGATCATCCTGATTGCCGACACGGCCAATCATTTCGTCATCACATTGCAAAGACCGGAATGGCATGTGGTTTTTGATGCCGACAAAGAAATGGCGGCTGCAACCCGCAAGCGCATGTTTGATATGATTGCTTCGGAACGCTTGCCATTTATCGGTTATCATATGCCGTTTCCGGCTATCGGCTATTTGCAGGCGATGGATCAGGGATACCGGTATGTACCTGAGAGCTATCAGCTCGATTTATAATAAAGAACAAGAGCTACCAGCTCGATTTATAGGGGCGCGCAGCAAAATAAATCACGCTGTTTTTCATCAACGGCGTGATTTTACATGAAATAGGTAGCGATGCGCTTGCCTTCGACATCCTGCACTTTGAACACTGTGCCATAGATGGATTCCAGCACCACAGGGCAGACAATCTCTTCCGGCGTACCCTGACAGAACAGCTTGCCGTGCTGCATTGCAACAATATGGTCGGAATAGCAGGATGCGAAATTGATATCATGCAGCACAACGACAACCGTCTTGCCCAGATCATCCGCCGCTTTGCGCAATAGCTTCATCATCTCGACGGAATGTTTCATGTCGAGATTGTTCAGAGGCTCGTCAAACAGGGTGTAATCCGTGTCCTGACACAGTACCATCGCCACATAGGCGCGCTGACGCTGACCACCGGACAACTCATCAAGGAAACGATCAGCCAGATCATTCAGGTTCAGATACTGGATAGAACGTGCCACAAATTGTGCATCTTCCGCAGTCGGCCTGCCTTTGCTGTAAGGGTAGCGGCCGAAGGTCACCAGATCGCGCACGGTCAGGCGTGCCGTCATATGGTTTTCCTGACGCAGGATCGACAAATGCTTGGCCAGCACATCACCGGCAGTGCGTGCCACATCCATATTGTCGACCAGAACCTGCCCCTGATCCGTTGGAATAAGGCGGCTGATCATCGACAACAGCGTGGATTTTCCCGCGCCGTTAGGGCCGATAATCGAGGTGATACCGCCGGATGGCAATGTCACCGAGACATCATTGACCACCAGAGTTTCGCCATAGGTTTTACTGACGGCTTTGACCTCGATCATCGAGCAACTCCTCGTACCAGCATCAGAATAAAGAACAAACCGCCGACAAATTCGATCACAATGCCCAGTGCGGTATTGAAAGCAAAAACACGCTCAAGAATAAGCTGTCCGCCGACAAGGGCAATCACAGCCAGCAGCACGGCGGCAGGTATTGTGTAACGGTGGCGTGTAACCGGCATAATCATATAAGCAAGGTTGGCGACCAGCAGTCCGAAGAAAGTGACAGGCCCCACCAAGGCAGTGGACACCGAAACCAGAACCGCCACCATCATCAGAATGATCATTGTTGTGCGCTTGTAATTGATACCCAGACCAATCGCCGTTTCGCGCCCCAGCGACAGAATGTCAAACCGGTGACCAATGCGCCATGCAACCACGGAAACAAGGCCGACTACGATAACCGACAGGCCGAGCAGCTGACTGTCAATCGTGTTGAATGAGGCAAACAGCCTGTCCTGCAACACCACAAAATCATTCGGGTCGATAATCCGCTGCATAAAGCCGGTGCCGGAACGAAAGAACACGCCGAAAATAATCCCCACCAGCATCAAAAGATGCAGCGAGCGCCCCTCACCGGCAAACAGCCAGCGATAGAGCAGGCCGGAAAAGCCCATCATCAAAGCGATTTCCACCAGAAACATCAGTTTCGGGTTGGCCATAGAGACTGCATGGGCACCGAGCGTGAAAACCAGCACCGTCTGCAACAGCGCATAAAGCGCATCAAAACCCATGATTGAGGGCGTGAGAATCCGGTTATTGGTAATGGTCTGAAACATGACCGTGGAGAGCGCAATGGAATAGGCCACCAGCACCATTGCCGCGAGTTTGGTACCGCGAAACGGCAATACAAAACTCCAGCTGCCTTTTGCGCCAATGGTCATGAAAGCGACCATAGCGATGAGCGCCAATGCGCCCAGCAATGCCAGCCGTTTCAATGCGCTCCGGCGATTGGCCGGATTTTCTGCCGCCAATGCAGCCTGATTTTGCGCCGGATAGATCGTTTCATGCACCACGGGCGGACTTCCTCAAAACCAGATACAGGAAGAAGGCACTGCCGAGTACGCCGAGAATAGTACCGACCGGAATTTCATAAGGCGCATTGATGGTGCGGCCGATCATATCGCAGATCAGCACCAGACCCGCGCCGAGCAGCGCAATCCACGGCAGCGAGCGGCGCATACTGTCGCCCATCACCATGCTCACCACATTAGGCACAATCAGACCGAGAAACGGCACAATGCCAACGGTCGTCACCACGCAGGCCGTGACCATAGAGACAATAGTCAGCCCCAAAGTCATCACACGACGATAGTTCAAACCGAGATTGGTGGTAAAAGCCTCGCCCATGCCCGCAACGGTAAAGCGGTCGGCTGCAATATAGGCGGCAATCGTCAGGCCGAAAGACAGCCACAGCAGTTCATAACGTCCGCGCAGTACGGCAGAAAAATCACCGGTCGTCCAAGCGCCCATCGATTGCAGCAGATCAAAACGATAGGCGAAGAATGTGGTGATTGCCGAAATCACACCGCCGAGCATAATGCCCACAAGCGGCACAATCACCGGCGAGCGCAGCGGAATCTGCCGCAAGATCAGCATGAACAGCGCCGTGCCTGCGAGTGCAAAACTGGTCGCCACCAGCATTTTGCCAAAGACCGGCAGACCGGGTGCAAGGATCATCACCGTCAGAATACCGAGTGAGGCGGAATCCACCGTACCTGCCGTTGACGGCTCGACGAAACGGTTACGCGCCAGAATTTGCATAATCGTGCCGGAAACCGCCATGCCTGCACCGGCAAGGATCAGCGCAATGGTGCGCGGAATACGGGTTTCCACCAGCACAAATTGCGCGCGCCGTGCGGTTTCATCTCCGAACAGGCTTTGTAAAGACACGTCGCTCACCCCGATAAACAAGCTTATCAGAGCAAGAAGAACCAGCAGGCATGTCGCAGCAATCAGCTTCACAAGGACAGCAACCGTTTTGAGCGGTTCGCTTTGTAGAAAAAGCGATCAGCGGTGGAAACAACACAAGCATAATAAAAGGCAGCAGTGACAATGCATTGCTGCCTTTTTTACAGTCTTGCAGACAATCCGGATGCTTTAGCCTGAAAGAACCGGCGGGGTAAAGTCAAAACACGACATTTTTACTCCGCTTATCCGTAAAGCCCTCCGGAATCTTATTTCTGAAGGCTTATTTCTTGATACCGGCGATCAGCTGATCAACGATTTTTTCCATCGAAGTCAGGCCGCTGGCATTGAGATACCATGCAGCACCGTCCAGATAGACAACTTGTTTGTTCTTCCAGGCATTGGTCTGGCCAACAACGGCATTGTCGAGGAACTTCTCTGCGGCAACGCCTTCACGGCCGATCGCAGCATCACGGTCGATCACATAGAGCCAGTCAGGGTTCTTTTCGAGGATATATTCAAACGAGATCGGCTGGCCGTGACCACCCGGCTTGATATCATCGGCAGCAGGCTTCACACCGAGATCATCATACAGCACACCAAAGCGCGAACCCGGACCATAGGCGCTGATTTTGCCGCCGGTTGTCAGCACCAGAAGGCCGGTTCCGGACTTTTCTGCAAGTGCCTTTAGCTCATCTTTCTTGGCATTCAGCTTGGTCAGTGCGGCTGAGGCTTCTTTGTCTTTGCCAAAGATATTGGCCAGAGTGCGGACATTGTCTTCCGAGCTTTTCACAAAATTTTTGGCATCGGCAGTCAGGTCGATTGTCGGTGCGATTTTCGCCAGTTCCGCAAATTTGGCAGCAGAACGTCCGCCAACAATAATCAGATCCGGCTGCGCAGCGTTGACAGCTTCATAATCCGGCTCAAACAGCGTGCCGATCTTGATATATTCATCGGCATCATATTTGGTCAGGTAATCCTGCTTTTTAATGGTCGGCACGCCCAGAACCTTGACGCCCAAAGCATCCAGCGTATCGAGAGATGAAAGATCAAAGGTGATAACTTTCTGCGGTACATCCGGCAGCTTTGTTTCGCCCTGCGCATGTTTGACGGTGACTTCACCAGCCAGTGCCGCGCCTGCAAACAAGATTGCACCGGCAGCGATGCTTGCAAAAAGTCCTGTCATCCGTTTCATCTTTTTTCCTCTTCAACAGTTTGATTTATCAAACAAAAATCTTGCGTATTTTCTCTTCTCAGTCGTCAACATGATCATGGCCGCCGATGCGACCCGGACGCCAGTAGCCTTCAGAAGAGATCTGCTCGCGTGTCAGCCCGCGCGACAGCAGATTCTGGCGCTGCTTGCGCACATTGCTGGTTTCACCAATAAGAATTGCCTGCCCGCGACCATGCGGCAGATGATAGCCAGCCACGGCCTGTGCCATGAAATCGCTTGGCCCTGCTTTAATGTCTCCGCGATGCAGCCATGTAATCTGTGTTGCGGTCAGACCTTCGCGAATATCATTCAGTGCAATTTCTGAATCTGTATTATCAACCTCAACCAGCACATGCATCTGCGCTTTGGCAGGCATGGTTTCGAGAATATGGAAAATCGCCGGAAGGCAGCATTCATCACCAGTGATCAGGTGCCAGTCCGCATCTTCGCGAAAAGTCGCGCCACCGCGCGGGCCACGTATACTGATCTTGTCACCAATTTTAGCATCGCGGGCAAATGCAGGGCCCGGTGTGAGATGCGCGTCATCGCCATGCATCAGAAAATCTACGGCCAGCAGACCTTTTTCCGCATCAAGACTACGGATTGTATAGTCGCGGCGACCAAATTCACCGTCACCGGTTGGCAGCATCATCACAATGGCCTGTCCCGCACGATAATTAAATTCGGCAATGTCCGGTGCGGTAAAAGTGACGCGGCGCATGTTGGCCGGAGCATCAGCAACAGCGGTTACGGTCAGTTCCCACTGGCGCAGTTGCGGGCGTCCCACAGGCGGTGCCTGTACTTGCGGGTTTTGATCCGGTGTCATTTGCATATTCACTCCCTGATAGCATCTGTCCGCAATGCGACAGGCACACATCATTTCTGACTGCGCCTTATCGCCTGTGCTTATGCTATAGATAAGTGGATAAAAGAAATCAACTTTGTATTACTGCATACAAAGTTTTACACCGCTATCTCCGCCGGAACCATTCGGGCAAGTGCTGCGAGCAGGTCTGTTTGCGAAATCAGCCCCTGCACATGGTGGTCTGCATCAACAATAATAACCGCATGGGAACGCCCGTTGGTCAGCACCGGCAAAAGGCTCAAAGCCGGATCCTGCGGCTGTGCCAGCGGCGGCGTGGTCATTAATGTGCCAACCGCGCCTTCGCCTTTCAGCAATTCACGCAGCCCCACGGTTCCCAGCAACACATTGTGGTCATCAACCACCGGCAGTGAACGAATATTATGCTTCAGCAGCAATGCACGCGCATGATCATCCGTATCATCGGCTTTGACGGAAACAACATGGCGCGACATGATCGAGCCGCAATCCGGCCCCTGCCTGCCCGTCGCATTATTGCGCATCACTGCCTGCATTTCGATGTGCCGCAGCAAGGCTTCCAGATCTTCGCGGGTGATATCAAAGCTTTCCTGCATCTCAGACAGAGCCGCATCAATATCAGCAGAGGTCGGCCCGCCACGCATTTGTGTCGGCGTATCCTGTGTCTGATGCTGGTTGATCACCGGCGCAACATGCGGATAAGGCCGTCGCAGAGCCTTGTGAAACACTATGCCGAACAGAACCACAAGCGCGGAATCCAGCGCAACCGGAATAAACGGAAACAGAAATCCCGCCTCTGTGACGCTATGCCCGCCGATAACCGCAGTCAGCGCAATCGCACCACCCGGCGGATGCATGGAGCGGGTGACAGACATGGCCAAAACCGACAGGGCAACGGCAAGGCCGGACGCCAGCAGCGGCTCCTTCACCGTATGAAAGACAATAACACCGACAAGCGCAGAAATCGTATTACCGGCGATAATCGCCCAAGGCTGCGCCATCGGACTGGACGGCACAATAAACAGCAAAACAGCAGAGGCACCAACCGGTGCGATCAGAAACACATAATGCGTGGCGTGGTCATAGAGCCATGCGCTGATCAGACCGGTAAAAATAATACTAAGCAGAATACCAAGGCAGCCGATCAGGCGGGAGCGGAATGTTGCACCGGCCAGCAAGGGCGCAAAAAGGCGATCTGCCGTGCGTCTCAGACGACTGCCGTTTTCTTCAGGCGGGATCATTTGATAAAACCGTAATCACATCTTGGGAGCAATGTGATTAACAGCTGCATGCAGATATGAACAGGCTGAAATGGAAATAACTGCTTATGCAATCTCGTTCTGGTCGCTGAAGACGCGGCGAAACTGCGATATTTGGGCAAATGGCGCTGAGCGCACTTTGCCGAATTTGCTGCTGTCCACCACCAGATAAGACTCCATCGCACGGGCAATAGCCATCTGCTTGACCGGAATTTCATGAAAATGCGAGCAGGTCACGCCATGTTCATCATGCACCCCGCCCGCCGAGATAAAGGCTTTATTGATGATGATTTTCTTGAGCGTTTCAATCCCTTCCTCACCAGAGAAAGAGGCTGCGGAGCGATGGAACAAACCACCCAGAACAATCAGGCGTACATCGTCGCGCGTCGCCAGAATCTCGGCCACATTGAGCGAGTAGCAGACAACCGTCACCGATTTGTTCTCCGGTATCAGGCGCGCCAGATGCGGCGTTGTCGTGCCACAATCAATAAAAATCGTGTCATGCTCTTCAATGAAAGTCGCAGCCTCGGCACAAACCCGCGCCTTGGCGCTCGCATGGCTGTCCTTTTCATGGTCAAGGCTGTAGTCGCTGTGGCCGTTATTATCCTGAGAGGAAAAAATATAGCCGCCGAGGCAGTTCAGCCCTTTAATCGCATCGCTCTCCGCCTGCGATAGGTCCCCTCCCGTTACACCACGCTGAGCCATGTCACGGCGGATTGTCATCTCGGACACCCCGAGCTGCGCCGCTGCATCACGCAGACGCATCACGCCCTTGTTCTCCATAAGGGCGGCAAGCTCGGCAAGGCGTTCATCTCTGCGGCTGGTTCTGCTCAACGATTTCCCCCTTTTTGATTCATTTTTATGTGTCACACCTACAAAAAATAGTGTGTTGCGTGAAGCAATACTCTTTGCGGTCTTGACACATTAGATTATTTGGTGAAACGATCCAAACATAATGATCGGATACTAACAAAATAATATCCGTCTTATTGTCTGATAATTTCATGATCCGGGGGTGACGGGAATTATCGGATAACAAGATGTTTAACAGGTAGAGTTTCTCAGGGAGGATCGCGTGAAAAAACTTCTCGCTTCTGTTGCAATTGCAATGTCTGTTGCCATTCCGTCAGCTTTTGCTGATGGCGTGATTGATACATCCAAGGTCAATAAAGACCTCATCACCACGGCCAATGATAAGAAATATACCATTGCAACCGTTGTTAAGGTTGATGGTATTGCCTGGTTCGACCGTATGCGTGACGGTGTGGCACAGTTTAAAGACGAAACCGGCCATGACGTATGGATGGTTGGCCCAAGTCAGGCCGATGCCGCCGCTCAGGTGCAGATCGTTGAAAACCTGATTGCACAGGGCGTTGACGCTATCACCATCGTACCATTCTCGGTTGAAGCGGTTGAGCCGGTTCTGAAAAAAGCCCGTGAACGTGGTATCGTGGTTATCTCCCACGAAGCTTCCAACATCAAGAATGTGGATTTCGACATCGAAGCCTTTGATAATAAGGCTTATGGTGCCAATCTGATGAAGCAGCTTGGTGAATATATGGGCGGTAAAGGCAAATATGTTGCTACCGTTGGCAGCCTCACCTCCAAGTCCCAGATGGACTGGATTGATGGCGCTGTGGAATATCAGAAAGCCAATTTCCCTGAAATGGCACAGGCAACAGAACGTCTGGAAACCTATGACGATGCCAATACCGACTACACCAAGCTGAAAGAAGCAATGACCACCTATCCGGACATTACCGGTATTCTGGGTGCGCCGATGCCGACATCCGCCGGTGCCGGTCGTCTGATCGCTGAAGGCGGCCTGAAAGGCAAAGTCTTCTTCGCAGGAACAGGTCTCCCATCGGTTGCCGGTGAATATCTGAAAAACGACGATATTCAGTATATCCAGTTCTGGGATCCTGCTGTTGCCGGTTATGCCATGAACATGTTGGCTGTTGCTGCTCTGGAAAAGAAAAATGACCAGATCAAAGCCGGTCTGGATCTTGGCCTTGCAGGTTACAACTCTCTGCTCGCACCGGATGCTGCACAGCCGCATCTGCTCTATGGCGCAGGCTGGGTTGGCGTAACCAAAGACAACATGGCTGAATACGACTTTTAATCTGTAACGAGCCGGAGGCGGTAACAATCTTGTTGCCGCCTCTGTTTTTTACCAGAGCGGATGACGCTCCGGTTTCTTTAATGGTCGCATTTCACAGTCACGTTGGTTCAAGCTGACTGTGAAATGCTCCGGCTCTGCGAGAACATTCCGTTCTGTCACAGGCAGGAACACTATGACTGAAAATCTGATAGAACTGCGCAATATCGGCATGCGCTTCGGGGGCGTGAAAGCCCTTGACGATGTGTCGCTGACCATCCGGCGCGGTGAAATCCATTGTCTTGCCGGTGAAAACGGCTCCGGAAAATCAACCATTATTAAGGTTATGTCCGGCGTATACACCCCGCAGGACGGCGAAATTCTGATCGACGGCAAGCCCGTCGGTAAACTCAATCCTGTTAAATCCGTACACCACGGTGTGCAGGTGATTTATCAGGACTTTTCCCTGTTCGGAAATCTGACAGTTGCCGAAAACCTGGCGCTGAACACTTTTCTGATTGAGGACCGCAAGGTGGTCAATTGGAAACAAGTGCGTGAATTGGCGCAGAAGGCACTCGACCGCCTTGATGTGACGATTGATCTCGACGCGACTGTTGATACGCTGCCAACTTCCGGCAAGCAGATTGTTGCCATTGCCCGTGCAGTGATGGCCGATGCGCGCCTCATCATCATGGACGAGCCGACAACCGCGCTGACCCGCCATGAGGTGGATGCACTTTTCAAAATCGTGCGCGATATTCAGGCACAGGGCATTGCCGTGCTGTTTGTCAGCCACAAAATGCGCGAAATGCTGGAAATCAGCGAGCGTCTCACTGTATTCCGCAATGGTAAAAAAGTGGCCGAAGGCCCGATCGCCGAGTTTGATGAACCGGCCATTACCCGTGCGATGACCGGCCTTGATCTGAAGCCGGACAGCTATGTGTGGCAGCCAAAAGACCAGACCGCACAGCCGGTTCTTAAAGTTGAAGACCTGAAGGCCAAGAATTCCGTAACCGGCAATGTGCTGCTCGATGGTGTAAACCTGTCGCTGCATGCCGGTGAGATTGTCGGTATTTCCGGCCTGATCGGCTCCGGCCGTACAGAGCTTGCCTTGTCGCTCTTTGGCATGCTGCCGCAATGCACCGGAAAAATGCAGCTCGAAGGCAAAAGCATTCACCCGAAATCGGTGCGTGAAGCCATTGATCTCGGCATTGCCTATGTGCCGGAAGACCGCCTCACGGAAGGTCTGTTCCTCACCCAGTCGATTGAGCGCAATATTATTGTGACCTCGCTGGATAAGATGGTGAGCGGCCTCTTCATCAACCGTAAAAAGGTTGATCAGGTCACCAAGCAAATGTTTGACGCCATGCAGATCGCAGCGCCCGGCCCCCATACGCCGGTCAATCATCTGTCGGGCGGCAATGCGCAGCGCGTCGTGCTTGCCCGCTGGCTTTTGACCGGTGCAAAAGTGCTGATCCTCAACGGCCCAACGGTTGGTGTGGACGTAGGCTCCAAGGCGCAGATTCACGGGATTATCCGCAAGCTCGCGACCGATAACGGCCTTGCTGTGCTGATGATCTCCGATGATGTGCCGGAACTGGTGCAGAATTGTAATCGTGTTGTCGTGATGCATCGGGGCAAGCTGGTGGATGAATTGTCCGGCAGCACCATGACTGAAGATGCCGTCAATGACCGGCTGAAGACATTGAATTGAGGAACCGGTCATGAAGTTCTATCAAACAACAGAATTTATCATCGCCTGCGTTCTTCTGCTGGCCATGATCACCATCGGCTTTATCAATCCGGCCTTCTGGTCGCTGGATAATATGTTCGGCCTGCTGCGCTCCAATGTCGTGATCGGCATCATGGCGCTCGGCGTGTTGCTGGTGATGATCTCCGGCGGGATTGACGTGTCTTTCACCGCTTTTGCGATTGCGGCGATGTATCTGACCGTCAAAGCTATGGTCGCCATCGGCTATGATGGTGTGGTTATTCCGTTTATCGCGGCAACGCTGATCGGTCTGGCGCTCGGCGCTTTCAACGCGGCAATTATTTACAAGTTCCGCATGATCCCGCTGATCGTGACACTCGGCACCGGTTCTATTGTCCGTGGTCTGGTGCTTGGTCTGGTCGGCACCAGTATCGTCAACATCAACAAGATGCCGAAAGAACTGATCGAATTCGGCAAGACCGATGTCGTTTCCATGACCTCGGCCACCGGTACAAATTTCGGCCTCACGGCAATGGTGCTGGTCTATCTCGGCATCGCGCTGCTCATTCATCTGATGCTGAAATATACCATGATCGGCCGCTCAATTTATGCCTATGGCGGTTCACCGGAAGCGGCAAAACGCGTTGGTTTCAGCACCGCTAAAACCATTTTCGTGGTCTATTGTGTGGCTGGTGCGCTGGCCGGTTTTGCAGGTCTGCTGCATTCCTCGATGATCTGGCTTGCCAATCCGCGTGACTTTACCGGCCTTGAGCTGGAAGTGATTGCTGCGGTTGTACTTGGCGGCGCTTCGATTTTTGGTGGTCGCGGCTCGGTGCTTGGCACATTGCTCGGTGTTTTCATGCTGGTGATGGTCAAAAACTCGCTGATCATCATGAAAGTCGACACCACATGGCAGAAAGTTGTCGTTGGTCTCATCATTATCATCGCCACAGCAACGACAGCCTGGCGTGACCGGAAAAATCTGGTTTGAGCGGCGGGGATAAAAACATGAAAAAAGATATCGATACGCGCCGCTTTCTAAGCCCAGCCAATATGGATCGCAATATCCTGCAGCTGGTGATTATCACTGTGCTGGTTTTTGCAGCTATGAGCTGGCTCAATCCGGATAAGTTCCTGCGCTATTACAATTTTGAATCGATCAGCTACATCATGCCGGAACTCGGCATTCTGTCGATTGCCATGATGATCGCAATGCTGACCGGCGGTATTGACCTGTCCGTTGTCGGCATTGCCAATCTCTCCGGCATTCTCGCCGGTGTCTATTTTCACTCAACGATGGTGCAGGCCGCCCAAAATTCCGACAGCAATATGCTGCTCTATACGGTGATCGGCGTCGTGCTGGCCTTGCTGGTGGGGCTGGTGGCAGGGCTGGTCAACGGCATATTGATTGCCAAATTGCGCATCACGCCTATTCTGGCCACGCTTGGCACCGGTCAGGTGTTTATGGGGCTAGCACTGGTACTCACCGGCGGCCCTGCGATTGTCGGCTTTCCTGATGCATGGAACATGATTGGCAACGGCAAAATCTTCGGTGTTGCCACCCCGTTCATCATCTTTGTCGGCGTTTCCGGCCTTGTAGCCCTGCTGCTCAGCCGCACCACTCTCGGCCTCAATCTGATGCTGATTGGTACCAATCCGAAAGCGGCCGTATTTGCAGGTCTGAAAAAAGACCGCATGATCCTCTATTCCTACATGCTCACAGGTATGCTCGCCTCGCTGGCCGGTATCATCCTGTCCGGCCGTACCAATGCTGCCAAATCCGATTATGGCGCATCTTATCTGCTACAGGCAGTGCTGATAGCCGTGCTCGGCGGCACCAATCCTGCCGGTGGTAAAGGGCGTGTACTGGGTGTGGGTATTGCGCTTGTGGCGCTGATGCTGCTGTCATCCGGTTTCCAGATGCTGCGTTTCTCCAATCACCTGATTGATTTCATCTGGGGCGCGTTCCTCATTCTGGTGATTGCAATCAATGCATTCCGCAATTCAGACAGGTAGAGCCATGCAGGAACTTTCCATTCATCTGCGCCGTCAGGATTTCACCGACAGACCGCATGAAATTGCGTCTTCGGAAGACCTGACTGTCACAGCATTCCGCTATGCCACCGGCGTTGAAGCGCTGATGATTGAAAATCAGCGCGGCCATCTGATCGTTCTGCCCTATATGGGACAGATGGTCTGGGGTGCGGAGTTTGACGGCATCGACCTGACGATGGGCAACAGCTTTGCTATGCCGCGTCCGGCTGCAACCATTGCCGAAACCTATGGCTGCTTTGCCTTCCATTCCGGTATGCTGCGCAATGGCGTGCCTTCTGCACAGGACACCCATGCGGCGCATGGTGAAATGCCTTGTGCCAAAATGGACATTGCCGGTCTTATCTTCGGTGAAGACGATCAGGGTGCCTATGTCGAAGTGACCGGCGAATATGAATATGTGATGGGTTTCGGCGCGCATTATCTGGCACGGCCGAGCGTGCGCCTCTATGCGGATGACACGTTGTTCGACATCGAAATGGACGTGGAGAACCTCTCCTACGCCCCGATGGAACTGATGTATATGTGCCATGTCAACTTCGCCTATGACGAAGATGCCCGCATCATTCAGCCAACATCCTTCTCATCGGAAGACACCAAAGTGCGCACTGCCGTACCTGCGCATGTGACACCAAATCCTGACTATCTCGCGCTGATTGACGAGCTGGCGAAAGACCCGTCCGTGATGGAAGTGCTGGACGATCCTGATCGTTATGATCCTGAGCAGGTTTTCTATCTGCGCAACCTGAAGCAGGATGAAAACGGCATTGTTCATCAGATGATGAAGCTGGAACAGGGCGAGGCTTTTGCCATCTCCTATCCTGCCGAAGATTTCCCGAAATGTGTGCGTTGGGTGCTGGTCAACGGCGATGCGCAGGTTGCTGCTTTTGCTCTGCCTGCCACCTGCGAACCGGAAGGTTATCTGGCAGAAAAAGCCAAAGGCAATGTGCGCCTGCTGGCACCGGGTGAGCGCGCGCGCTTCCCTGTGCGTCTCGGCTATCTGGCACCTGCCGAGGCTGATGAATTTGAGCAGATGATTACTGCGCTTTAAGGCACTGATCCGGAGCGGTTGATAATGTTCCGAATAAGATTAAGTGCGAAAACAAAGAGATAGAGTAGTTCTGATGTCGAAAAAAATCGCTGTTGTCGGTTCCAATATGGTCGATCTGGTTACCTATATGGATCGTATGCCGGTCTTGGGCGAAACGCTGGAAGCGCCTTTGTTTGATATGGGCTGCGGTGGCAAAGGTGCCAATCAGGCATTTGCTGCGGCACGTCTTGGTGCCGATGTGATGATGGTGACCAAAGTCGGCGATGATATCTTCGGTGACAACACCATTTTCAACCTGAAAAAAGCCGGCATCGACACAAAGCATGTTGGCGTCATCAAAGGCAAATCCAGCGGTGTCGCCCCGATTTTTGTCGATAAAAGCGGTGAAAACTCCATTCTCATTGTTAAAGGCGCCAATGCCGATCTGCTCCCACAGGATGTGGATGATGCAGCGGAAGATCTGAAACAATGCGGCCTGATCCTGATGCAGATGGAAGTGCCGGTCGAGACTGTCTACCACACCATCGCTTTTGCAGCGGCCAACGGCATTGAAACCATTCTCAATCCGGCACCTGCTGCGGCTGATCTTGATCCTGAGCGCATCCGTCAGGTGTCGTTCCTCGTGCCGAATGAAACCGAACTGGCGCTGCTTTCCGGCATGCCGACATCGACGGATGATGAAACCATTGCCGCTGCCCGCTCGCTGATTGCCAAAGGCATCCGCACTGTCATCGTGACGCTCGGCGGCCGCGGCGCGCGTCTAGTGACGGCTGATGATGTGATCAATATCACACCGGTCAAAGTCACTCCTAAAGATACAACCGGCGCAGGCGATGCCTTTATCGGCTCTTTCGCACGGTTCTATGCCGAGCATGGCGATGTGGTGGCAGCGCTCAAAAGCGCAAGCCTCTATGCCGCCGACAGCATCACCAAGACAGGCACGCAGAAATCCTATGCGTCTCTCGAAGAGTTTGCAGAGTTCTGCAAAAGCCATAGCTGAAACTAAACATGCTGCGCCAAACGCCTGATAACAGGCAGTACAGCGCGTTGATTTAACCGGTGCAATCACCGGAACTGACAGCTTTCCGGTTTTACCCCCGTAGCCGGAAACCTGTCAGGGCAGCTTGCTTCCACCCAGAACTGGCCTCTGATTGCACCCCAATTTTACGGATATACGATGAGCACTTCTCATGCACGTAACACCGGAACCCCGCTGAAAACCGAATGGTTTGACGATATCAACGTCAACCGCTCGGCTCTTGAGCGCCGTGCCGCAACCATTCCTGCCCGCCGCTCGGTGAAAAAGGAATATCAGGCTGCCTGGCTGGTACGCGCCATCCAGTGCATTGACCTGACAACCCTGGCCGGTGACGACACTGCCGGTCGTGTTCGCCGCCTTTGCGCCAAAGCCAAAAACCCGATCCGTGCTGATATTCTGGAAGGTCTTGGCCTCGCTGATGCCAATATCACCACCGGTGCGGTCTGCGTTTATCCGACAATGGTTCCCCATGCGGTTAAAGCGCTGGAAGGCACTAATATCCCCGTTGCTTCCGTTGCCACCGGCTTCCCTGCCGGTCTTATCCCGCTGCCGTTGCGTCTCGCTGAAATCCGCTATGCGGTTGAAGAAGGCGCGAAGGAAATCGATATCGTCATCACCCGCGAGCATGTTCTGACCCAGAACTGGCAGGCGCTTTATGATGAAATGGCTGCGATGCGTGAAGCCTGCGGCGAAGCCCATATGAAAGCCATTCTTGCAACCGGCGATCTGCAGACACTGACCAATGTCTATAAGGCATCGATGGTTGCAATGCAGGCCGGTTCCGACTTCATCAAAACCTCAACGGGCAAAGAAGAAGTCAACGCGACCCTGCCCGTCAGCCTGACTATGGTGCGTGCGCTGCGCGATTACGGCGAGCTCACAGGTCAGATTATCGGCTTCAAGCCTGCCGGTGGCCTGCGTACCGCCAAGGAAGCTCTCGTCTGGTTGTCGATGATGAAGGAAGAGCTGGGACATGACTGGCTGCAGCCGGATCTGTTCCGCATCGGCGCATCCTCATTGCTCGGCGATATTGAACGTCAGCTCGAACATTATGTGACCGGCCGTTATGCCGACCTCTCCCGTCACGCTGCGGCATAAGGAATTACGACAATGGCACAGATCAAGGATATTCTGAACACAATGGAATATGGTCCGTCTCCCGAAGCCAATAGCGATGTTGTTGCATGGCTGAAAAATCATTCCGCGCCATTTGGTCATTTCATCAATGGCCGGTATACCGATGCAGGCAATGCGCAAATTATTGATGTCATCAATCCGGCAACGGAGCAGCGCTTGGCAGGCATTGCCAAGGGCACTGCGGAAGACGTTGATACAGCTGTCAAAGCCGCGCGCGCAGCGTTTGGCAAATGGTCAAAACTCTCCGGTCATGAGCGCGCCAAATATCTCTACGCGATTGCCCGTCATCTGCAGAAGCGTGAGCGCTTCTTTTCCGTGCTGGAAAGCATGGATAACGGCAAACCGATCCGCGAAAGCCGCGATATTGATGTGCCTCTTGCTGTTCGTCATTTCTATCATCACGCCGGTTGGGCTGAGATGGTGGAAGACGAGTTCCGTGGCTTCTCCCCTGTCGGCGTCTGCGGTCAGGTGATCCCGTGGAACTTCCCGCTTTTGATGCTGGCATGGAAAATCGCCCCTGCTCTGGCTGCCGGTAATACGGTTGTGCTGAAGCCTGCCGATCTGACCCCGCTGACAGCGATTGCCTTTGCGGAAATCTGCCATGAAATTGGTCTGCCTGCCGGTGTGGTCAATATCGTACAGGGCGACGGTGAAACCGGCGCGCTGATCTGCGACCATGACGATGTTAACAAGGTTGCCTTTACCGGCTCGACCAATGTCGGCCGTGTCATCCGCGAGCAGATTGCCGGTTCCGGCAAAAAGCTGTCGCTGGAACTCGGCGGCAAGTCACCGTTCATCGTTTTCGAAGATGCCGATCTCGACAGCGCGGTTGAAGGCGTGGTTGATGCGATCTGGTTCAATCAGGGCGAAGTTTGCTGTGCAGGTTCCCGCCTTCTGGTACAGGAAGGCATTGCCGAGCGGTTTTATGCCAAACTGCGCAAGCGTCTTGAAACAATCCGCGTTGGTGATCCGTTGGATAAATCCACTGATGTCGGTGCAAT
The DNA here is from genome assembly GCF_030376605.1 of Pseudochrobactrum sp. sp1633. Classification (GTDB taxonomy): domain Bacteria; phylum Pseudomonadota; class Alphaproteobacteria; order Rhizobiales; family Rhizobiaceae; genus Pseudochrobactrum. Next base: position 29,633 of record NZ_JARRAE010000015.1, read on the forward strand.
CGTCTCCCCGTTGCAGGTGAAGCGTATTTCCGCACTGATTGCCAAAGGCGTGGAAGAAGGCGGCGCGCTGTGGCAGACACCAAATGCCCTGCCAGCCAAAGGCAGCTTCATCGCTCCGGGCTTCTTCACAGAAGTTGATCAGGCTTCGACCGTTTGTCAGGTTGAAATCTTCGGCCCGATTGCAGCCGCAACAACCTTCCGTACTCCGGCGGAAGCCATTGCGCTGGCCAACAACACCTCTTACGGACTGGCCGCTTCGATCTGGTCGGAAAATATCAATACCGCTCTGGATATTGCAGCCTCCGTTAAAGCCGGTGTTGTCTGGATCAACTGCACCAATATGCTTGATGCCGGTGCCGGTTTCGGCGGTTATCGCGAAAGCGGTTTCGGTCGTGAAGGCGGGCGCGAAGGGCTCTATGAATATCTGGTCAGCGACTGGGAAAAAGCCCTGCCGCTCATCAAAGAAACCGATGCATCATCTTTCTCCGCTCTGCCTGTCGCCGGTGAAAAAGTGGCTGCCGGTTCCATCGACCGCACGATGAAAAACTATGTCGGCGGCAAGCAGGCGCGTCCAGATGGCGGCGCAAGCTATGCGGTTTACGGCAAAGGCAATGTTGTCATCGGCGAAGCACCGCTCAGCAGCCGCAAAGATATCCGTAATGCCGTGGAAGCAGCAGCCAAAGCCGGATCATGGGGCGGTGCAACCACCCATAACCGTGCGCAGGTTCTGTATTATTTGGGTGAAAATCTCGAGCAGCGCCGTGCTGAATTCATTGAATTGCTCACCGCCAGCACCGGTGTTTCCGAGAAAAAGGCAGAAGAAGAATTCGACGCTTCGATCCGTCGTATTTTCTATTACGCCGCACAAGCCGACAAGTTTGACGGAGCCGTTCACTCCACCAAATCGCGTCATGTCACATTGGCGATGAATGAGCCTTGGGGCGTAACCGGTATTGTCTGTCCGGATGAATTGCCGCTGCTCTCCATGATCTCGCTGATCCTGCCAGCGATTGCTATGGGCAACCGCGCTGTGGTTGTGCCGTCCGGTCGTCATCCGCTGATCGCCGGTGCTTTCTATCAGGTTCTGGATACATCAGACGTACCCGCCGGTGTGGTCAATCTCGTCACCGGTGAACGGGATGTGCTGGCCAAAACTCTGGCAGAGCATGATTCAGTCTCAAGCCTCTGGTATGTCGGCACGCAGGCAGGTAGCGCTTTGGTCGAGAAAGCCTCAACCGGCAATCTCAAAGCCACATGGGTGAACAATGGCCGTCAGCGCAACTGGCTGGATACAGCACAGGGTCAAGGACGAGACTATCTGCGCCGTGCCGTGCAGGTGAAGAATATCTGGGTGCCATACGGCGCTTAATTTGAAAACAAAAGCCGCCATCTGATGTCAGATGGCGGCTTTTTTTATACGTCTGTTATTGTGCCTCAACTGGCCTTGCCTGAACTGAGCCGTTTGCGGCGCAATTCGCCCGGTGTCACCATCCGGCATTTTTTCAGTGCCGTTGTCATATGACTCTGGCTGGAAAAACCCGCCCTGTCCGCAATTTCAGCCAAACAAATATCCGTGCCAACCAGCATCTCCTCAGCTGCATTCAACCGCAGCATGAGCAGGAACTGGTGCGGTGTCTGGCCAAAACTCTCGCGGAATGATGTCAGAAAATGCCCGCCGGACACGCCCAATACATCCGCCATTTTTGCAATTGATAATTTGCGCATATAGTTTTCGCGCAAATAAGCTTCAATACGCCGTGATGCCTGATAGGACAGCCCGCCGCTCTCCTGCCGTCCGCTTCCTGCCCTCAGGAAAGAATGGTTCTGCACCAGTTGCACCATCAGAACAGAAAGCAAAGCTTTGATATATCCCGCACTGACCGGTGCATTTTTTAACAATTCTGCACGAAACAGATTGGCAATCAGCAGCGCTTTCGGATTTGGCAGTCTTGTCGGATGGGGAAACAATTCTTTGAGGGACAAACCGCCGGTTATGTCCTGCAAATTGCCCAGCAGATCGTTATCCAGCGCAATCTGGATATAGTCCGTTTCAATCGGCCAGCTCATAACATAGTCCGCGCCTTGCGGAATAATCAGCACCGAACCGGCAGGTGCATCAAAACTTTCCCCGAATTTACCCTGTAAAGACCAGTGCAGATCTTTCATAGCAGCAAGGGTAATTATCACAACATAATGATCATGATTATAGATGAATTTTCCGCTGTGGCTGACGATATAGGCAATCTGATTGTTATAATGAACCAGATTTTTAAATGTATCCGAAATAGTATTATTTAAATCTGCCCCAGTTTCACGAAACAATGTTCCCCGTACTTCAGCCGGTATATCCGTTGAACTGTCTGTAAATAAAGCGTTCATTTCTCACCCCAATAAATTAAACATTATTTACTCATCCGTTATGGAATTTTACGCTAGGGCTGCCGGCCCCCTCCTTGGCCATAGGCCATTCGAAAAGGTTCAGCTCAGCAGCACGACTCTGTACGCAACGCGAATTTTCTGCTTGATTGTGCAATTAACAAAATATCTACCATAGGTTGTAATTATCAGGCAATTAAAAAATTAACGCGGACAGAATTTTTTATTCTGGTAGCAATATTTTCAATAAAATATTGAATTTAATGTTATTTTTATAAACAAACTCTCTTTGCAAATAGCGCATCTCACGAAGCTGCAAAAAGCCTTGATTGTGGCTTCCATAAAAATTAACAATCTGAAGTTGTATTTTTAAATATTTTTACACCGTCACACGCAGGCAGCGACGAAAACCTTTATTGTCCTGCTTTCAGGACATTTAAGCGTAAAATCCGGTCTACACATTTTTTTAGTTCGTTTTATCTTCATTAGCAGAGGACGATAACTGAGAAAATTTCAGACAGGATTATGAAGCCATGAGACATCTTCTTCAAACCACAAGCCTTGTATTTGCTGGCCTATTGCCGCTCATCAATGCAGCGGCAGCCGCTGATGCAAGCCCGGATCTCATTCTCTATAATGGCAATATCATCACGATGGATGAGGAAAAGCCTGTCGCACAAGCGCTGGCAATCTCAGGTCAGAAGATTATCGCAGTCGGTGATGACGCACTGGCAGATCGTCTTAAAACCAATGAAACCCGTATCATCGACCTGAAAGGCAAAACCGTTATTCCCGGTCTGGTTGATACGCATATTCATGCCATCCGCGGCGGACAGACTTATACATTTGAGACTTACTGGTATGATAAAACAAAATTATCCGATGCATTGACGGCGCTGCAAGAAGCCGCAGCAGGCAAGCAGAAAGATGAGTGGGTTGCCGTTGTCGGCTCGTGGTTGCCCGAGCAATTTGAAGAAAAACGTGCTCCAAACGTGGCAGAATTGAGCGCTGCGGTTCCCGACCATCCGGTATATGTTCAGTATCTTTACGACTATGCTCTGGTCAATGATAAGGGCATCGAAGTTCTGCGGCTCAATGAGGCTGCACCGGCGTTGCCGCAAGGCATTACAGTTGAACGGGATGCGCATGGCAAAGCAACCGGAAAACTGCTGGGACATATCGGCAGTTATAACGCCTTGTTTTCCGCCATCGCACCTGCGGACAATGAACAGAGATTGCGAAGCCTGCAAATATTTTTCTCAGACCTCAACCGCGCCGGAATGACCGGCTTTATCGACCCTTCCGCAGGCCCGTCTTCTGCTTATGAGGCATTGTTCGCACTCCAGCGCGCGGGCAAACTCACCATTCGCGCCGGATATCGCATTCCGGCGATGAAACCGGGTGCGGAAGCTGAATGGTTTGAAAATATCATGGCATTCCGCCAGCCTTATTATGATACCGGCATGGTCAGTTTTGTCGGCATTGGTGAATCCATTGTCGCTGCCATGAATGACGGTGTGCAGATGGGCCCCGGTTTTCAGTCCTCGCAAAAAGCAAAAGACGAATTGCGCAAGGTTGCAACATTTGCGGCGGAAGGAAAAATTCCTCTGGAAATTCATGCCTATACGGATGATGCGGCCAGCGATATTCTGGACGTGTTTGAGGCAGTCAACACAACGCATCCTCTTAAAGACTTGCGTTGGTCGCTGGCGCATCTGAATACCGGTTCGGAAAACACACTGGAGCGGATGAAAAAGCTCGGCCTTTCCTACACGGTTCAGATGGGGCCGTATTTTGAAGGCCCTGCTATTCTGAAAGCCAACGGAGCAGAGGTTGCAGCCAAATCCCCGCCAACCCGCGCAGCAATAGATAAAGATATTCTGGTCGCGGGCGGCACGGATTCCACACGCATCGGTGTTTTTGGTGTCTGGCAGGCAATTGAATATCATGTCACCGGCCGGTCGCTCGGCGGCGCTATTCAAAAACCCCGTGACCAGTTGCTGAGCCGCGAAGAAGCACTCGAGCTTTATACGAAAAATGCAGCATGGATCGGATTTGCGGAAAAAACCCGTGGCACTCTGGAAGCGGGAAAACTGGCTGATCTGGCCGTATTGGATAAACCATATCTGACAATGCCCGCCGATGAAATTGACAGTGTCCGCTCTGTTCTCACCATTGTTAACGGGCATGTTGTTTATGATAATTTGCGGGAGACACCTGCCACAGCGCAATAAATGCACAGGACAATAATCAGCCTCACAGACAGGGAACAGGCATCTGCTCCCTGTCTTTATGATCCGCTACGTGCGGCCACTTTCTCACATAAAACCGGCTCTTACTCAGCTTTCCTGCTTGTTGAGAACCTGCTCACCCGCCTCACGGTCACTCTCTGTCACCGAGCTCAGCTTCTTTAGTTTTTTGCTGGCCCAGTTGTTGAGGTCATCCATTGCGGTAAACATCACCGGTACAAAGATCAGGCTGAGAGCCGTCGAGGTAATCAGCCCACCAATCACTGCAATTGCCATCGGTGCACGAAACCCCGCATCGCCGCCAATACCAATGGCAGCCGGTATCATTCCCGCCACCATAGCGATGGTCGTCATGACAATCGGACGAACACGGGTGATGCCCGCTTTCAAAAGTGCTGCATGACGATCAAGTCCTTCCTTACGGCATTCAATCGCATAATCGACCATCAGGATGGAGTTTTTACAGACAATCCCCATCAGCATCAAAATGCCGATAACAGACGACAAATCCAGTGCCGCCCCATAGAGCAGCAAAGCAATAGCCGCGCCGCCAATGGAGAGCGGCAATGCAATCAGGATCGTCAGCGGCTGCAAAAAATCCTTGAACAGCAGAACCAGAACCGCAGCGACCATCAAAATACCGGTCAGCAAAGCCAGCCCGAAACTATTGAACATTTCTGCCATATATTCCGCATTGCCATATTCAACCTGGCTGACACCTTCAGGAAGATTTTGATACGCAGGCAGTTTCGCAATCGCCTCCAGTGCGCTGCCAAGCGTGGCACCATGATTCAGGTTGGCCTCCACCTCAATCAGCCGTTTTCGGTCAAGACGCTCCACACGACTTTCCGCAGACCCGAATGTGATCTCAGCGACAGAGGTAAGCGGAACCGGTTTTCCTGATGCGGTGCTCACCTTCAGGTTTCTCAGCATATCCAGATCACTGCGTGCGCTGCTTTCCAGCAAAACACGGATTGGTATTTGCCGGTCACCAAGGTTAAACTGTGCCGAATTGGAATCGGTCTCACCCAAGGTTGCAATCCGCGCCACAATACCAATAGCCGACGGCGAAACGCCAAGACGCGCCGCCTCATCAAACCTCGGTTTCACATGCAGTTCCGGCGCAGACAGCGGCTCCGAAGATACCACATTGGCAAGCTCCGGCAGAGCGCGCATCTGCACTTCAAGCTCCCTGGCGGCGCGGGTGAGATCTTCGCCGTTGTTACCAATAAGAGCAACAGATACCTCCTTGCCGCCGCCCTCAGCGGTAAAGGTAAACCGGACATCCGGCACGGCAGTAAATATCGGGCGTACCACCGCCTCGAATTCTTTCTGGCTCATGCCCCGCTCTTCACGCGGCTTCAGATTAATCAGCAGTGTAAATTCACTGACACTGTCCGATGCGGTTGCCAGAACGTCCTTTACCTCCGGCCGCTGCAGCAACCGGTCAACAATATCGTCCGAAACACGAGCCGTCTCATCAAGCCTTGTGCCCGGCGCCAGCGTGACCCTGACTTGCGAATTATCCACATCACTTTGCGCCAGGAAACCTGTCGGCAACAATGTCATGAGGTAGACCGAACCGGCAAAAATCGCGGCAACCATAGCAAATGTCGCTATGCGGTGACGCAGCGTCCAGTCGAGTATACCCAGATACCATTTGCCAAGAGCGGATGATCCTGCATGACCTGACACCGCTGCATGAGGCTGCAACAAATAGGCCGCCATCAGCGGTGTCAGCAGGCGGGCAACCACAAGCGAAAACAGAACCGCGATGGCCACTGTGAGGCCGAACTGTTTGAAATACTGCCCCACAGCCCCGCCGATAAAACTGACCGGCGCAAAGATTGCGACAATCGTCAGCGTTGTTGCAACAACGGCCACCCCGATTGCATCCGATGCCTCCAGCGCTGCAAGATAGGGCCGCTTGCCCATATGCACATGGCGCTCAATATTTTCGATTTCAACAATCGCATCATCCACAAGGATGCCGATCACAAGCGTCAGAGCCAGCAGGGAAATACTGTTGAGCGTAAAATCCAGATAATACATTGCCGCGAAAGTCGGCAGAATCGACAGCGGCATGGCCACGGCTGCAATCAGTGTCGCCCGCCAGTTTCTCAGAAACAGAAACACCACTGCAATCGTCAGAGCAGCGCCCTCCACAAGGGCAGTAATCGCATTATTGTAACTTTGCAGGGTATATTTGACCGTAGAGCTCAGCTCTCTGATCTCTATACCCGTATGCAATTTGCGAATGTCATCAAGACGGGCGGCGACACCATCTGCGACCACCGTATCGCTGTAGCCTTTTGCCCGCGATACAGAAAACCCGACCACCGGCTTGCCATCAAGACGGGAGAAGCTGCGCGCTTCGGACGAACCGTCCTGCACTGTGGCTATCTCCCGTAACGGAACCCAGCGGTTGCCCGGCAACACAATTGTCAGAGCAGAGAGTTCTTCAACGCTTTTTGCACTGGCAATTGTGCGTACAGATTGTTCCCTGCCACCAATCGTACCACGGCCGCTGGGCACATTCACGTTCAGGTCGCGCAACGCACTATTGACCTGATCTGCCGAGACGCCGAATGCCAGCAACCGCTCCGGTTTCAGGGTAATGCGGATTTCGCGGGTGACACCGCCCAGACGCTGCACTTTCTGCACCCCTGCAACCGTCAGCAATTCACGGGTCACTGTGTCATCGACAAACCATGATACATCAACCGCAGACATCTGCGGGGCAGACAGCATATAATAGAGGATTGCGCCGCCGTCGGTATCAACACGCGTGACCACCGGTTCCTGAATCGTCTGCGGCAGTTCCGAGCGGATTTGCGCTACCGCCTCGCGCACATCATTGGCTGCGCGGTCAGGGTCTATCCCGATGCGGAAATCAACTGTTGTCGTTGAAACCCCGTCAGCAATGACAGAGCGAAGGTGGTTGACCCCTGCAATACCAGACACCACACCTTCAATACGGCGTGTTACCTGTGTCTCCATCTCGGAAGGCGCGGCACTCGCCTGCGTTACCACAACGCTCACAACCGGAAATGAGACATTCGGATTGGTATTGACCGGCAATTTGGTAAACGCGATCCATCCGATCACGATCAGGACAATGAAGAGAACAATGGTTGGCACCGGCTTGCGGATTGCCCAGGCAGAAATATTGCTGGTCATCTGAAATACTCTCACGGAATCCGGGCAGGAACAGGCGTAACAGTTTCGCCGTCACGCAGCAGCGGGCCTGCCTTTTCAACAATATGCTCGCCGGTGCTCAGGCCGGAACGAACCTCCACTTCTCCGCCCCTGCGCAGGCCGAGCGTCACTTTTCGTATTACGGCCTTGCCGCCAACCACAACAAAGACTGAAGCCTCAGACGGTTTGGCATCATGCAAAAAGGCGGAATTATTGATGAGAATTGCTTCTTTTTTGGCAAAAACCACATCCGCTCTGCCAAAAGCACCAGAAAAAGGCGGCATCTGCTTTCCGTCGACAGAGATAAACACCGTGCCCAGCCGCGTCTGGCGGTCGATTTTCGGTGATACCAGCCGGATATGGCCGCTGGCGGACTTACCGTCCGGTAATCTCACCTTTGCGGGCTGGCCCGCCTGCAGCAGAAGCAGTTCACTCTCCGGCACCTCTGCCGCAAACTCGATTTCACCGTCGCGGATAAGGCTGACAAGCGCGCCGTCACCGGCAAGTGCACCAACGCGGGCATTGCGCTCAGAAACAATACCACTGACAGGCGCATAAAGAACCGCCCGCTCTCTCTCGCTTTGTGCTTCGGCCAATTGCGCTTCCGCCTGCACAAGTTCTGCTTTTGCTACCCCCACGCTTTGCTCGGCGATGTTCAGCGCAGACAATTTGTCATCATAGGACTGCTCACTTACAGCCCCGTTGGTGCGTAGGCGTTTTGTCCGCTCCAGATTGGACTGCGCCTGCACTTGTGTTGCTTCCTGCTGTGCCAGCCATGCGCGGGCACGGGCAACGCGGGCCTCTGTCTCTTTGAGCTTGATATCCAGTTTCACAGTATCCAGCCGCACCAGCACCTGTCCGGCTTTCACAAAGTCCCCTGCTTCAATCTCAACCGCAGCGATACGCTGATCTTGCAGCGTTGTGGCGACAGACACTTCCTCGCGCGGCACAAAAAGCCCGTTAAAAGCCAGCTTCCATTCTGCCACCCTTTGGCTGGCAATCACGGTTGAGACAGTCCGGCCCGCTGCCGGTATCTGAGTGCCCGCAATCGCTGCATCTGCGCGGGTCTCCTTCGCAGTCACCGTCAACAACAGCGGCAGAGAACAGGCAATGGCTGAGAGGTACAGCAGAAACCTCATGTGTCGACACCCTTTAGGTTTGTAAGGTCAGAAATCCAAAGACTTCACAAACAGCATGTCTGTTAAGTTTCAGCAGAGGTAATATACAAACCCTGCGAAACACCGGCTGCTGCGTGATATTTCATCGCGTATAAACCGGCATTGTACCTTCCATTTTCTGATCAGTATTTTTCACTATTAAACATGATTATTTTAGTATAGTATTATATCCATTGAAACTTTGCACAGACACACGCCATGAATATCCGATCAGCCAACAACCATGAAGAATTGATGTCCGCCTATTTGCGGCAGTTAAAATGGCTGCGTGACATGCTCAAAAGGCGCACCCGTTCGCATGAGTTGGCGGATGATGCATTGCAGGAAACATGGCTGCGCCTGACAAAGATACAGGATAAGACCTGTGAGGTTCGCGATCACCGTGCTTTCATTTTGCGCGTTGCAAATAACATAGCGATTGACCTGCTGCGCAAAGAACAGCGCCATTACAAAGCCTGCCTGAGTGACGAGGAAATTTTAAAAGCGGTTGCAGATTCTACCCCCTCACCGGAGATCTTCACGATTGACCGCGATCAGTTGCGGCAGCTGGTTTTGGCGCTGTTGCAATTACCGGAAAAGCCGCGCACAGCCTTGCTGCTGGCGCGCTGTGATTGCCTGACCCATTATGAAATTGCGCAGCGTTTGGGCGTTTCAGAAAGTATGGTCGCACGCTATCTCGCACAGGCTTTGCGGCATTGCCGCGATCATTTTCGCGGGATCAGCTGAACTGTGATGACAGATAAGAGCCAATATAAAACAGATATAACCTTAAGCGATGAGGCAATCGACCGGATTGTGCAATTGAGCTCAGGGCGGGCAACAGCGCAGGATCATGCGCAATTTGCAGACTGGCGCCGCCAGAGTGCCGATCATGAAATGGCCGCACGTGAGGCGGAAGCGCTCTGGCATGGCATTGGCACAGCCGGTAAAAGCATCCGCAAATCTGCCAAGCAAAAGCACTACACACGACGCACAATACTCGGATTTGCCGGTTTGTTAGCCGGTGGCGCAGCTTTACATCAGACGGGCCTCATCGGGCCGCGCCTCTATGCCGATTATACGACCGGCATCGGTGAGCAACGCACAATCACTCTGGCCGACGGATCTACGATATTCCTCAATGCCTATACAGCACTGTCCGTAGAGATGGGTGAAAAAGAGCGGCGGCTCACTCTGCATGAGGGGCAGGCTCTGTTCACCGTTGCTAAAGATGCTGCACGGCCATTTATTGTTGCTGCACAAAACGGGCAGACCCGCGCTTTAGGCACAGTCTTTGATATTGATATCAAGCCACAGCAAGTTGTGGTCACCGTAGTAGAGGGCACTGTCAGTGTCACAGCGGATATGACGCAGGCAGCAGCAAACAGCAATATAGTGGTGATGCAGGCCAATTCACGCATCAGCTATCAGGACACCGCTTTCACCTCTGCGGCTCAAGATGTGGATTCCGACATAGAAACCGCATGGCGCAGAGGCAAGCTGATTTTCAACGCCAAACCGCTCGGTGATGTGGTTGCTGAGATTGAACGTTACCGTACAGGTAAAATTATCATTGCAAACCGGCATTTGCGCTCACTGCAAGTGACCGGCGTTTTTGATCTGAACCAGCCGGAAGAGATTTTGCAGGCGATTGAAACCACCCTGCCGGTATCCGTGACAAGACTGCCTTTTGTGACAATTCTGCGTTGAAAAACAACATCTTTCAAATTCATGATAAAAAATATCATATTTTTACATTTTACCGGTGCAAGATCAGCCATGTCGTTTCGTCTTTAAAATATGAGACCGGAATTACCGCCTTTAGCGGAGGCCGGAATGTGTCATATTGGTAAGGCGGAATAATTTCATGCAGGCTATCATAAAGGCGAAAAAGCACTCTTCGTCTCAACGTACACAAAAGACCGGACTTCTGGCTTCGGTTGCGTTCATTGCAGTGCTTGGCACCGGATTGCCGATGATTGCCCATGCGCAGACCACTGTATCCCAGACAATCAGTTTCAATATCCGCTCTCAAAATCTGGGCTCTGCACTCGCCGGTTTTGCCGACCGTGCCGGTCTCAAACTGCTGATGCAATCCAATATAGTATCCGGCAAGACAAACCCTGCGGTGCAAGGCACGATGACACGGGAACAGGCATTGGGCAGACTGCTGTCCGGCTCCGGCCTGAATTACTCCATTCAAGGCACAACGCTCACAATTCATGACCCTGCAGGTAATGCCCGTCCCGTCGCTGCGCCGGATGGCGGTATAGTGCTCAATACAATTACCGTTACCAATGGCGGTGCAATCGCTGCCGCTGAAGCGCCATATCACACAGCAGCGCCGACCTCTTATATTTCAGAGCAGACGATTGAGCGTTTTCGCGGCGCAAGCCCTGCTGATATTTTCCGCGGTACACCAGGCGTGATGTCCGGTGAAGCCCGCAACGGTGCCGGTGCGATTGATGTGAATATCCGCGGTATGCAGGGCATGGGGCGCGTAGCCACCACCATCGACGGCGCAGAAAATGCCATTAATGTCTATCAGGGCTATCAGGGTATTTCGAACCGTACTTTTGTTGATCCCGACTTCCTCGGCGGCATTGATATTCAGAAAGGCTCCGATGCTGCTTCCAGCGGCATTGCCGGTACCGTTGCCATGCGTACAATTGAGGCAGGTGATATTGTCAAGGAAGGCAACCGCTTCGGCCTGCGTGTCAAAGGCGGTTTCGGCACCAATTCCAGCAAACCGGTGACGGATACAAAAGCAGGCTATGAAATTATCAATAGCGGTTACCCCGGCGATCTGCAGCCGGAATTCGATCATCTCTATGTACCAAGTGTTAAGAGTTCGGATGACACCATGAACCGTCCGGCTTTTCTGAAGCCGACCAATGGTTCAGGCAGTATCGTTGCGGCAATGCAGGATGAAAATATTGAACTGCTGGCAGGCTATGCCTATCGCGAGCGCGGCAATTACCATGCCGGTAAAAACGGCCCTGCTGCCGGTATTGCCAATCTCGGCGGGATGAGCGTATGCAGTTTTCTTTGTAACTTACCCAATCCTGAATACAGATGGTATCCGCAATATATTGAGAACACAGGTCTGGCCAATTACCGCCCCGGTGAGCAGGTTCTCAACACCCAAATGGCAACGAAATCCCTGCTGCTGAAGGGCAAGGTCATGTTCGGCGACGGCCATAGTATTCAGCTTGGCTACACAGGCTTTGAAAGCAAGGCTGGTACTTTTAAGGCTAATGCTTTGAGTACACTCGGACAACAAGCCAGACAACAGCGCCTGACGACAGATATAGAAGCACACACCGGAACATTTAAATATCGCTGGGATCCTGAAGAGAATGACCTGATTAATCTCAAGGCCAATCTCTGGGGTACGAAGCTGAAGCAACGCAATCCGGTTGACTGGCTGCCGGCAAATGCGCCGGTCGACTTTAAATCCGGACCCGATCTGTGGACATGGGGCGGCGATATCAGCAACCGTTCACAGTTCACGACTGCCTATGGTGATTTTGATATGACCTATGGCGCGTCTTACAAAGAAGAAGATACCAAGCCGACAGAAGGAACAAGGAAATGGGACACATTTCTTGATTTACGTGACGGCACCCGTAAAGAAGCCGCAGCCTATATCAAGACAGCGTATAAACCGGTTGACTGGCTGACGGTCAATGGCGGCCTGCGCTATTCCCATATGTGGTCACGCGATCGCAGCCGCACAAAATATGTTCATCCTGATATGGTTTACGGCAAAGCGCGTTTCAAACAGGGCGGCTTCAGCCCGTCATTGGGCGTAACAATCGAGCCGTTTGAAGGCGCACAATTCTACACCAATTATTCCAGCACCTTACGCGCGCCGAGCATTATGGAGGCCGTGTCCGCTTTCAATATGACCGTGAATGAAGATGCAAAGGCAGAGCGTTCCAACAATTGGGAAATCGGTGCAAACTTCATTCAGGACGACCTGATTACCGGTACAGATCGTGCAATGCTCAAACTGGGTTACTTCAACTGGGATGTAAAAGATTACATCGCCCGCGAATTCCACAGATATGCGAACTCTGCGAATGTGCGCATTTTCAATATTGACCGCGCCCGTTTCTCCGGTCTTGAAATGTCGGCCAATTATGCGCTCGGCGGTTTCGAAGCCACACTGGCTGCCAATTATTATCTGAATGTGGAGTTCTGCCGTACCGCTGAAACCTGTGAAAACAAATCTCTCTATGCCGACTATGCCACCAATCACGTACCGCCTAAATATGGTATAGACCTGACCCTGACCCAGAAATTACTGGATGATGCACTCACGGTCGGCGGCCGCATTTCCTATACCGCATCGCGTGCAACCGGCCACGGTGATGTCACAGGACAAGGCATGTCGCAGTTTATCACGATGATCAACTGGCAACCTTACACACTGGTTGATGTGTTTGCTGAATATAAAATCAACGACACTTATACCGCCAGTGTGCGCGTGGAAAATCTGACAGACCGGTTCTATGTCGATCCGCTCAGCCTTGCGCAGCAACCGGGACCCGGCCGGACATTCTATGCATCTCTGACAGCCAATTTTTAAGGCTCGCAGGGACAAACAGACCGCTATGCCGTCGGGTCACACTCACCGGCATAGCCCCTGCCCGTATCTGAAGCGAAGATTTATGCCTTGCAAAATAAACTTGATTATTATAGTCAAGATTTATTCTATCGTCATTGCCTGTCGAGCCGGACGCATATGCTTTCAGAAAACGGTTACACAGATGTGGGATCTCCATCATCTTTTTAAAAAACATGCGCGTGATATTATACAATCATTACGCCGCAGAGGGCTTCCCGAAGAAACGGCTGCCGATCTGACGCAGGATACTTTTTTACGCGTTTTGGTCTCGCCGCCTGCGGAAAGCAAAACCACCTATAATCCCGCTGCCTACCTGTTCAGAATTGCGCGCAACCTCGGTACAGATCATCAGCGGCGGGAGGGTTTGCTGCGCAAAGTTGATCTTGCACCCGAAGATTTTTTGGCCATTGCTGACCCCTCTCCCTCACCGGAAAAACAGGTCTATGACCGGCAGAAACTGATGCTGGCACAACAGGCTTTGCAGGAACTGCCCGACCGAACGCGCAAAGCATTCGAGATGCATCGTATGGATGAGATGACCATTGCGGCGATTGCAGCGGAACTTAATCTCTCCGTGGGCAGAACATGGACCCTCATCAGAGATGCCTATGAATTTATTGACAGCCGCCTGACCGGACTGTGACAAATTTCCCCATTAACTGAAAATTAACCGCGCTCATTCGTAAAGAGAAATGAGACAGTAATTTATCCGGACAGGCTTTGAACGCATGACCAATTCCGCTGATGAGACACAGGAAGCACAGCGTCTGTTTCGTGAGGCAGCCGATCTGGCTATCCGTCTGCAAAATGACCCCGTTAATCCGGTCTCCGTCGATATGATTAAAACATGGGTCACCCGCAGTCCCGCCCATGCAGCGGCTTGGGCGCGTGTGGCTGCCATCCACGGTATGACCGGCACGCTGTTCACAGAAAACCGGAAAATACCAGAGAAAAACAAACTATCCCGCCGCAATTTCATTGCCGGAACCACGCTCGGCCTTGGAGCCCTGACCACCGGCGCGCTGACAATGCCGCATCTGTGGCTGCTGTCGCAGGCCGATCACATCACCTCCACGGCAGAGATCAGGGACATTCCCCTGCCTGACGGCAGTCTCGCCACGCTGGGGCCTGACAGTGCAATTGCCGTTGATTTCTCTGAGCAAGACCGCCGTATCGGACTGCTGTCCGGCATGGCGTATTTTCAGGTTCAGCCGGACAGCACAAGGCCTTTTACCGTCTCAACCGGCCCTATGCAGGTCACAGCATTGGGCACAGCTTTTGATGTTTCTGCAGAAAAAGGCTTTCTCTCTGTGGCCGTCGCGCATGGCACAATTGAAGCCAGAACCGGCAAACCGGCAAGCGAAAAGCTGGAGGCCGGTACGTGGCTTACTTTTGACAGTGCAACCAGCCGGATTACCCGTGGCGAACAGGAGCCATCACAAATTGCAGCATGGCGCTCCAATATGCTGTTTGCGGAAAATGAAACCGTTGCCGCCCTTTGTGCAAAGATTTCACGCTGGCAAAACGGGCGTGTGATTATCGCTGATCCTTCACTCGGATCGCGCACGGTCAGCGGTGTTTTTGATCTTAACGACCCTGATGCAGCCATTGCAGCGGTTGTCCGGCCTTTTGGTGCAAAGACACGGAAAATTGCCTCTTTGCTGACAATTGTCTCCTCCGTATAAAATATGAGTAAAAACTGAATATTTTTATCCGCCACTCGTAAAGAAGAATATGAGGGTGTTTTATCGTGCAGAAAAAACGCCTGTAATGATTGACCGACGGAGTGAGCAGGCATGACAGGCGCCACCAAACAAGCGGAACGACACACCAAATACAGCAAAGCCATGATAGCCGCTTTGCTGGCGACAACGGCAATGATAACCGGCGTGGTTCTGACAGCAACCAGCTTCAATGCACAGGCACAGCAACAGACAGGCTTCAATATTCCCTCCGGTCCGCTCAACCGTGCACTCGCAGCCTTTGGCAGCCAATCCGGCACCCAGCTATCCTATGAACCTGCTGTTGTGCGCGGGAAATCTTCTCCGGGAATTTCAGGTGCAGCCACCAAGGAGCAGGCACTGGCGCGGATTTTGCAGGGTTCCGGCCTGACCTATAATTTCACCGGCACAAAATCCGTATTGATTGCCGAGCGCCTTGCCTCAAGCACCGGCGGCGCTGCACCGGATGGCAGTATCACACTCAACACGATCACCATTACCAATGGCAGCTCGATTTCCGCAGCGGAAGCGCCCTATGAAACGGCAGCACCAACCACCTATATTTCCGGCGAAACAATTGAGCGCTATCGCGGCTCCAGCCCTGCGGATATGTTCCGTGGCACACCCGGTGTCAAATCCGGTGAAGCACGCAATGGTGCAGGATCAATTGATGTCAATATCCGCGGCATGCAGGGCATGGGGCGCGTATCCACGACCATTGACGGCGCGGAAAACTCTGTCACCGTCTATCAGGGTTATCAGGGTGTTTCCAACCGCACCTATGTTGATCCTGACTTTATTGCCGGTGTGGAAATCAACAAGGGGGCGGACACCGCTTCATGGGGCAATGCCGGTTCGGTCAGCATGCGCACGGTCGGTGTGGAAGATATTGTTAAAGACGGTAATCACTGGGGTATCCGCGTTAAAGGCGGGATTGGCGGCAACACATCCAAGGCCACTAGCCGGCGCTCTGAGCGGTTATCAGTGGCCCTATGCGCCGTGGGATACGCTGAAAGCACCTGTCGGCTCAAAAGACGGTATGGACAGACCGTCATTCCTTTCGCCCACCAATGCTTCCGGCAGCATTGTCGGCGCCTATAAAGGCGATGCAATCGATGTTCTGGCCGGTTATGCACGGCGTAAACAGGGTAATTATCATGCAGGTACGCGTGGCTCTGCAGCGGCCGATCCGGTCAATCTCGGCAAACAGCCTTATTGCAATTCAATGGTTGCCATTAACTGCACACCCAGAAGTCCGAGTAATTACTGGAACGAATATTATGCCAATCAGGGGCTGACCAATTACCGTCCGGGTGAGGAAGTCCTCAACACCCAGCTGGAAACTGAGTCATGGCTGGCAAAACTCAATGCCCGTTTTGCTGACGACCATGCGTTACAGCTCGGCTATATGGGTTATCGCAGCGAGGCCGGTGACAGGCTGGCCTCACGCTTGAGCGGCATTAAAGATCAGTCCATACAGCAAAAGCAAACCGCTGGCACCAGCCTCGACACGGTGACTGCGCGTTATAACTGGAAACCGGAAGACAATGAGCTGATCGATCTGCGCGCCAATCTCTACTGGACACATCTGCAATTGCGCAATCCGGTACGCGGCGGTCGTGGTGTTACACCGGGAGGGATCGGCCTGCCTGCCGATTTCCGTGTCGGATCTGACAGTGATATGTGGGGCGGGGATATCCAGAACAAATCCGCTTTCACTTTTGATGCAGGCGATCTGGATCTGACTTACGGCACATCTTTCCGTGTGGAAGATACGCGCGGCAGTGAACATTCCGCAGCTCTGGAAGGCTGGATGACACCGCGTGATGCGATCCGCCATGAAGTCGCGGCTTATACGAAGGCTGCTTATAAGCCTGTTGACTGGCTTACTGTGAATGGCGGTTTGCGCTATTCGCATTTCTGGTCGAAAGACCGTTTTGACCCCTATGAGCGCAATCAGATCAATAATGCAAAGGAACAGGGGTCCAGAACCAATGACGGCGGTTTCAGTCCGTCTGTCGGTCTGACTTTTGAACCGTGGGAACAGACCCA
Organism: Pseudochrobactrum sp. sp1633; assembly: GCF_030376605.1. Lineage (GTDB taxonomy): Bacteria > Pseudomonadota > Alphaproteobacteria > Rhizobiales > Rhizobiaceae > Pseudochrobactrum. The sequence continues at coordinate 47,019 of NZ_JARRAE010000015.1, forward strand.
GTTCTATGTCAATTATTCCAATACGCTGCGCGCGCCGAGCATTATTGAATCCGTTTCCGCATTTAACAGCGTTACCGCAAATACGGATGTAAAACCGGAGCGATCCAGCAATTGGGAAATCGGCACCAATGTCGTCCGTAACAGCCTGCTTACCGATCAAGATACGGGTATGCTGAAACTCGGTTACTTCAACTGGGATGTTAAAAACTACATCTCGCGCAATATTGTATATGACACTAAAAATCCGAGCAATTTTGCCCTGAATATCGGCAATATCCACCGTGCCAAGTTTTCCGGTCTGGAATTTTCCGGTCGCTATGAGCTGGACGGTTTCACAGCTGATCTGGCAGCCAATTATTATCTGAATGTTGAATATTGCCGGACATCCGACAGTTGCGACGGCAAGAGCCTCTATGGTGACTATGCCACCAACCATGTGCAGCCCAAATATTCGGTTGACCTGACCCTGTCGCAGAAACTGCTGGAAGAACGGCTGATGCTCGGCGGGCGTGTTTCCTATACGGGCCCGCGTGCTATCGGTCATGGCGATGTGACTGCACAAGGCGCATCGGAATTCATCACGCCTGTACTCTGGAAACCCTATGCACTTGTTGACCTGTTTGCAGAATATAAAATCACGGACAATCTGACAGCGGCATTCCGCGTCGAGAATGTGTTTGATAAATTCTACATTGATCCTCTGGGGCTTGTGACGCAGCCGGGTCCGGGCCGTACTTTCTATGCCAGCCTCACAGCCGATATCGGCGGCGAACAGCAATTGCCGTCTCTGCCGTCCTTCCTGACACGGCGTCCAACAGCTGAAGGTACTCCGATTGACTGGACAGGCCTTTATGCCGGTGCCCATGCCGGTGGTGTTTTTGGCCGTACATGGGGAACCACCACGGCACTGGACGGCACATCCAATGCGGTTGCGGCAATAGAATCCGCTGATTTCGACATGGATAGCGGGTTGTTTGGTGTGCAGGCCGGTTATAACTGGCAATTGCCAAACCGTGTGGTGCTCGGCATCGGCGCCGACTGGAGCAAGACCTATCTGAATGCGGCACATAAAGCCCGCACAACAGAAGGCGATTTTGCCGGCACCGGCAATGTGCAGGCGCAGACCCTCTATGACATTGACTGGACTGCCGCTGTGCGCGGTAAACTCGGCTATGCTTTTGACAATAAATGGATGCTTTACGGCAGCGGCGGTGTGGCCTTTGCCCGCGAGAGCCAGTCGCGCGAGCAATATCGTGTCAGTGCAGACAGTTCTGACAAAGTCACAGAAATTGCGCTAACCGAAAAAGAAAAGGCAACACGCTTCGGCTGGACAGCCGGCGGCGGGATTGAATATGCCATTAATGACCGTTGGTCGGTGATGGCGGATTATTCCTATACCCGTTTCGGCAAAACCAATTTCAACTTTAACAATGCCCGTGCCGGTATTATCCGTGACTGGGAGACGCAGGAAAAGACTGGTGTTGAGATTGTTGATCCGTCAAAACAGCCGGGCATGGCCGATTTCTGCACCAGCTTTCCGCAATATTGTGAGCCTTATGAAAAAGCGATCTATGAGACGGTCAAACATGAGGGATCGTCGAGTGTTAAAAACGGACGCAAAGCGTCCAACTCGCTTGATTTTCATACATTTAAAATCGGTGTGAATTACCGCTTCTGATACGACTAAAAAGCCGGTCTGAGTTTCCTCAGACCGGCTTTTTGATTTTTTGTTTAATGTTCGGAGCCGGTTTTTCCCCGCTCTTTGCTCTTGGCGGCATCGTCTACCAGCTCATACCACATGGCATTGAGCACGGCGAAAGCAGCGGCGAGAGGTAGTCCTAATACCCAGGCGAAATACCACATTTAAAACCTCATACTATACAAGAAACAGAAATGATGACGGAAACGGGCATGTCAGTAATGCTCCTCTTCCAGATCACTTTCCGTCACTTTTCCGCGCAGAACATAATAAACCCAGCTCGTATAGAGCATGATGATCGGCAGCATAATGCCCGTGCTGATCAGCATGATGAACAGGGTCAGATGGCTGGATGAGCTGTCCCAGACCGTCAGGCTGGCACCCGGATCAAGCGATGACGGCAGAATGAACGGGAACATCGCCACACCGACCGATGTAATCACACCGAAGATCGCCAGTTTGCCCGACAGCAGCGCCACCACCGGCAGGCGCACCCACAGAGCCAGCATCACCACAAACGGTGCAACAAGACCCAGCGCCGGAATAACCCACAGTGCGGGATAGCGCAGATAATTGGCAAGCCATGCACCCTGCTCCACCACCGCAGTTTTGAACAGCGGATTGGACGGTCCATTCGGGTCAATTTCACTGGTAATGCGGTAACCCAGACCGGATTTCCAGAGATACAGCCCGGCGGCGGCGTAGAATACCACCATCAGCAGAGCGAGAACCGTACCGTATTTTCTGGCGCGCTCAGCCACAATGCCTGTGGTTTTGACACAGAGCCACACACAGCCATGCATGGTCAGCATAACCACCGACATCAGCCCCGCCAGCAGTGCAAACGGATTGAGCAGGGCAAAGAATGAGCCTTCATAGAAGATCTTCATATCATCATTGATACGGAACGGCACGCCGAGCAGCACATTGCCGACAGCCACACCGAAGATCAGCGACGGGATAAAACCACCGATAAACAGCGCCCGATCCCAATTATTACGCCACAGCATACTTTCCCGCTTATTGCGGAATTTAAAGCCGACAGGCCGCAGGATCAGGGCGAACAGGATGAGGAACATCGCCAGATAAAAGCCGGAGAATGACACTGCGTAAAGCTGCGGCCATGCGGCAAAAATTGCGCCGCCTGCCAGAATGAGCCAGACCTGATTGCCTTCCCAGACCGGCTCAATGGTTTCCAGCACCAGACGTCGTTCCAGATCTGTGCGCGCAACGAAAGGCAGCATGGTTTCAATACCAAGATCGAAGCCATCCATCACCGCAAAACCGATCAGCAAAAGCCCCAGCAGAACCCACCAGATGATGCGCAGTGTTGAATAATCAAGAAGTTCGGACAAAACCATTATTTTGTCTCCCCGATTGGTGCTGAGCCAAGTTTTGCCGGCTCAGTTGCAGCAGGTTTTGCAAATTGCGCGGAAACCGGTGCATGGTCAGGTTGCGGCCCGTTGCGGATCGCACGGATCATCACACCCATCTCGATGATGAACAGAGCCGTGTAAATCAGAATGAATCCGGTCAGAGAAATCAGCACTGTTGTCGGACTGAGACTGGATACCGCCACAGCTGTCGGCAACACCCCTTCAATACTCCACGGCTGACGACCGAATTCTGCAACCAACCAGCCCATTTCTGCCGCGAGCCAGGGCAGCGGTATAGAGAAGACCGCAACCCAGAGCAGCCAGCGATGTGTGTTCAGCTTTCTGCGAGCCGACAGGAAAAAGAATGTGCCGGTCAGCAACAGGAAATAGAAGCTCAGGCCGACCATCACACGGAAGGCGACAAAGAGCGGCAACACACCCGGCACTGTATCATTAGCAGCTGCCACGATTTGTTCATCCGTTGCTGTACGCGGATCATCAACGTATTTTTTCAGCAGCAATCCATACCCCAGACGCTCGCCATATTGCTCAAAAGCCTGTTTGGCTTCTGCCAGAGCCTGTTCGCCCCGTGGTGTGGCTTTGATCGCCTGCAAAGCATCATAGGCTTTGATACCCTCACGGATACGATCCTGAGCCTGCAAAACCAGCTGATTAATACCCGGAATTTCAATGGTCAGAGAGCGCGTGCCGATCAGCCCCATCACATAAGGAATGTGAATGGCAAAATGTGTCACACGGTTTTCCTGATCCGGCACGCCAATCAGCGTGAAAGAGGCCGGTGCCGGTTCCGTATCCCACATCGCCTCAATCGCAGCCATTTTCATGCTCTGGTGATCGGAGGTCAGATAACCGCTTTCATCACCCAGCACGACAACGGATAAGGCGCCCGCCAGACCAAAAGAGGCGGCAACCGTCATGGAGCGCTTGGCAAGTTCCATATGGCGGCCTTTGAGCATATACCATGCCGACACACCAAGTATGAAAATTGAAGCGGTGACATAACCGGCGGATACGGTGTGAACGACCTTGGCCTGCGCAACAGGGTTGAAAACAACGGCAAAAAAGTCCGTGATTTCCATACGCATGGTTTCAGGATTAAAGCGCGATCCGACCGGATTTTGCATCCAGCCATTGGCAACCAGAATCCACAAAGCGGAAAGGTTGGAACCAATCGCCATCAGATAGGTCACAATCAAATGGCCGATTTTGGAAAGCTTATCCCAGCCGAAGAAAAACAGGCCGATAAAGGTTGCTTCCAGAAAGAAGGCCATCAGCCCTTCGAGCGCCAGCGGCGCACCGAAAATATCGCCGACATAATGGCTGTAATAACTCCAGTTCATACCGAACTGAAACTCCATCACCACGCCGGTGGCGACACCGGTGACAAAGTTAATACCAAAAAGTGTACCCCAGAATTTTGTCATTTGCCGCCAGATCAGGCGGCCGGTCATCACATAAACCGTTTCCATAATCGCCAGCAGGACAGATAGCCCGAGCGTCAATGGAACAAACAAAAAGTGGTACATGGCGGTGACTGCAAATTGCAGACGGGATAGTGAAACAATATCCAGTTCCATCATCATCCGCCGCGGGGGCGCGGCGCTCCTGTTGAGCATAATTCCAAAAAAGCGTTTCGGCTTTTTAGATAAAATTATGCGTTAAATCAGACAGTTAGAGTCACCGGCTTTATTGCCGGAAACGTCAGCGAGATGCCTGCAGGTGAGATATGCCAAGATAGATCTGTTCCAGATTACACTATTTCAGAGGAACAGGATATGCATATCCGTTCCGGCCAGAAGGACTGGCCGGTTGCAGAATTTTCACATTTTGAAAATTGAAAGCGGTGCTTGGGAGGAAACCGCGTTCAGTTCAGCCAGAGCGGGCTGCTGTCGTCAGATAATCGCTCTGAGGATTGGCGGGACATCATGTTTCATAAAGCGGAGTTTCCTTTTTAGAGCCATGTTTTGTTAGTGGATTTTCAGGAGATTTTCTTGTCCTGAAAACATTTATACCTGCCGCAGCGTATTCAGTATTTCCGAAAACGCCTGCGTATCTTTTGATGCTTCTGCCGTCATCCGGCCATTACTCATCACAATAATGCGGTCTGCAATCTCAGCCTCACGGCGCAAATGCGTGGCGATGATCATTGTTCTGCTCTGATCGCCGGCTTGTGCCAGACGCTGCAAAATATCCTGCGCGGTTGCCTTATCCAGCCCTTCGGTCGGCTCATCCAGCAGCCAAAGCGGCGTGTTATGCAGAAACAGCCGTGCCAATGCGAGGCGGCGTGCCTGCCCGCCCGAGAGCCCCAGCCCGCCCTCACCGAGCATCGTATCCAGCTGCTGCGGCATGTCACCTACGGTTTCAGACAGGCCAGCCATTTCCAGCACCTGCATCAGATCAGCATCACTGGCCTGCGGGCGAGCAAGGCGCAGATTTTCCGCCAGACTATCCTGAAACAGCTGCGTTTTCTGCGTCAGCAGCGTTGCAGCCTCATGCCTGATTGTGCCGCTCTGCGATTCAATCTCACCGGCCAGCAGCGCCATCAATGTGGATTTGCCTGTGCCACTGGTGCCAACCACAGCCAGTTTTTCACCCTTGCGCACAGTCAGGCTAATATCCTGCAAAACCAATGGTGCATGGTCTTCGTAACGCACATTCACCTGCTCCAGATAAACCGCCTCATGGGGGTCTGCCGGTTGTACAGGCACATAAAATTGCGGCTGGGTTTCATAGCGATTGCCAACCCGTCCTGCTGCCATCAGCGTGCGGCCGAGCTCCATAGCGCCACGGCGCAGCGCTGCAAAAGGTTCCATCGCGCCCAAGGCCATCAACAGAGCGAATGCGGCAACAGCGGGCGAAATCACACCTGCTTCTGCAAGCCACACGCCACCGAGTAGGGCAACACACAGCAGCAGAACCGAAGCGACACCGAAACCGGCACCGACCGAGATCTCAATACGGTTCAGATGATCATCAGCCTCTGAAAGCCGCTGATCCGCCGCACATATGCTGGCACTTTGCGCATTCAGCCGTCCGGCCATCAGCAAATCTGTCTGACCGGAGACCAGATCAATACTGCGCGCACGCACAGCCTCAACCGCCTTGGCGCGTCTGCGCATCGGTTTCATCGCCCAGAGGGCTGCAATCACCGGCAGGCCAAAACCTGCGATCAACAGAACCGCCACCATAGCGAGTGAAAAAGTGGCATCCATCAGCCAGAATGCTATGCCAACTACCAGCATCGTCACAAAAGCCGCAGCGGCAGGCACCAGTACCCGCAAATAAAGCGCATCCAGCGCATCAATGTCAGCTGTCAAACGAAACAGCAGACGGCTTGGGCGGCGTAGCAGCTCTTTTGCCGCTTGTGGTGCTGCCCAGCTGCGGAACAGTTTTTCCCGCATTGCAGCCAGCACTGCCAATGTTGCATCATGGGTCACCAGTCGCTCGGCATAGCGCGATGCCGTGCGCAGAATAGCCATCAGACGAATACCGGCAGCAGGCGCAAAGACATCAAAAGCCAGCGCTGTGGCCGTTGCCAGTCCGGCAATAGCCGTTGCCGTGATAAACCAGCCGGACAGACCGAGCAGAAGAATACCGCACAGAACCGTCATGGCGGCCAGCAACATACCTGCCCATAATTTGCCGCGCTTCTCACGGAAAAACAGTTTCAGAACGGGTTTGAGAACTGCAAGCTTGTTCATTCTGCCGCCCTCCGTGCTGAGGCCACAGATACGGGATGATCCTTGCTGTCGGCATGAATATGCAGACGCTCTGCGCCACTCAGGCGATCCACGCGAATAACCCGCCCCATTTTCTGCGCCAGTTCTTCATCATGGGTGGCAATAATCAGCGTCTTACCCTGTGCCATTGCCAGCAGGCCTTCTGTCGCTTTGGCTGCTGTTTCACTGTCCAGATGGGCTGTCGGCTCATCTGCAAAAATAATGGCGGCATCGGATTTCAGCGCTGCTCTTGCCAGCGCCAGACGCAAACCTTCACCACCGGAAAGACCGGTGCCGTTTTCGCCCAGTGAGGTTGCAGCTGCGGCCGAGGCCACGCTGTCCAGAGCCGCTGTTTTCAGTGCTTCCTGCACATGATCAAGCGTAAATGCTTCGCGGCCGAGCGTAATATTGGAGCGCACAGAACCGGAGAAAATATGCGGTTTCTGCCCGACCCATGAAAATTGCTCACGTAAGCTTTCAGCGCTGTTTTGATCCAGCACTGTACCATTGATCAATACATCGCCGTTGCGCGGTGCAATCAGACCGGCCATCATCGCCAGCAGGGTCGACTTGCCACTGCCGCTCGGCCCCAAAAGGGCAACATGTTCACCCTTGGCAATCTGCAGATTAAAATCATCGAGGAGAGCTGTTTCATCAGCCGCATCATAGCTGAAATCCACATCCCGCAATGTGATTGCATGGTTCTTATCTGTCTCAAGCGGTATTGAGCCAGATGCGCCAATAGCAGTGAGATTCATACCACCGGCGCTGATATTTTCCAGCGCGTCTATCGCGGCTTCACCGGCTGCGCGATCATGCCAGACGGCAGAAAGCTCACGCAGCGGTTCAAAAAATGTTGGTGCAAGGAGCAGAATAAACAGCCCCTGCCCCAGTGTCAGTGTTGCGCCCCATGCGCCGAAGTTCAGTTCACCCAGCAGATGGAAGCCGATATAAACCGCGACCATTGCCACGCCGAGTGCCGAAAACAGCTCAAGCACAGCCGAGGACAGAAAAGCGATACGCAAAACAATCATAGTTTTGTGGCGCAGGGTCTCGGCATTGCTGCGCAGACGCTGCGCTGTCAGGTCAACGGCATGGAATGTGCGGATCGTTGCCAGCCCGCGCAAACGGTCGAGCAGGAAACCATTCATCTGCCCCATTTCCACCAGCTGTTCTTCACTGGCGGCTTTAGCGCGATAGCCGATCAGCGCCATAAAAACCGGAATGAGCGGAGCTGCAACCAGCAACACAAGCGCCGCTGCCCAGGAATACCACAGAACCGCAATCAGAAAGACAAACGGAACAGTCATAACTTTCATCTGCACCGGCTGATAGCGCGACCAGTAGGCTACCACCATCTCAGCCTGTTCCGCGAGAATGCTTGCCGCCTCACCCGATGCCGCACGGTTGCGATCCAGCGGGGAACGCGCAGCCAAAGCCTGCACCGATTTAGTGCGTAAATCCGAGAGTGCCGCACGCGATGCTTTAAAAGCGATCCGCTCGCCAGCGCCCTGCAAGGCGGTACGCAGCAGACCAAGTGCAAAAACTGACGCAGCAATCATCAACAGATTGCTGACCTTGCCGCTGACGGTGAGTTCATTAATCGCATAGGCCATTAGCCCTGCCTGCGGCAGCCAGATCAGCGCCGCCAGTACCTGAAGCCATCCGCCTTTGCGTAAATTAGCCGGTTGTGCACGCTTTTTACGGCGGCGTGCAGGCGCCTGTACAGTTCCGGCAGCTTTGCTGCTGCCGGTAACTATGACTGTATCAGAGGTGGATTTTTCCGGTGTTCCCGCCAGAGTTTCTGAAGGGACAGACGAACCGGATAAAACTTCACTCACGCCGCCCTCTCCTTCACTCCGATTGACCTTCTTTTTTTTGCGGACGGCTGCGACCGAGAGAGACAATTTTGTCTTTGGCCTCAAGGAAGCGCGTAACCTTGGACCCCATGCTCAAAAGCATCGTCAGTCGTTCGGTTTCCAGCGATTTCACATCGTCATACCAGTTGGTCAGGCGCTCGATGAGACCATGCATATCGCCCATGCGTTGCTGGGCAAAGGCATCACTCTCAGTCGTCGGCTTTTCCATAAGAATTTCACGCAACACGCTCAAAGTCGGATCGACTTCACGTTTTTTGCGTTCTTCTGCCAATGTGCGCAGAATTTGCCAGACATCGCCCGGCGTGGAGTAAAAGTCGCGCCGGTCACCCGGTATATGTTTCAGCAGAACAAGGTTCCAGCCTTGCAGCTCTCTGATACCCATCGAGACATTCGAGCGCGAGACGCCAAGGCCATCCACGATCTGATCAGCACAGAGAGGCTCTTTTGAAAGATAGAGCAAGGCGTAAATCTGCCCGACCGTGCGGTTGATACCCCAGCGGCTGCCCATCTCACCGAAGTGAAGTACAAATGATTGTACGATTGGCGACAATTCCAAGTCAGTTGCTCCCGTATTTTCTGAACTTTCAGAAATTACTGAAAGTTCAGTTATTATTATTGTTGCTCCTCCGCAACCCGCAAAACAGGTTTGGACAATAGGTCGCAACACAAATCAGAGAAACGGCAGCCTCAAAGTCGCTAATAAAGATCGGTTGAAGTCGGCAATTGCCGGCTATCATCCGTTTTATCACGATGCATGGTTGCCCGTGTCAGTAGCATCAGTGTTACCGGCGTTGTCACAAACACAAAAGCGGTAATTAACAGTTCATGCAAAACCGGTCGCGATTGCAAGACTGTAAAGAAAATAATTGATGCGATAAGAATGCCCCCGACACCGAAAGTGGTGCCGAGTGTGGGCGCATGGATGCGCTCGTAAAACATTTTGAAGCGGATCAGGCCGATCGCACCGATGAGCGTAATCACTGCGCCGCCCACCATAAACACGGAAACGAGAATAGCAGCCCAGAGCGGGAGGTCTGTTGCATTCATCATTCGATCACCTCTCCGCGCATCAGGAATTTTGCCAGCGCCACGCTGGAAACAAAGCCCAGCAGGGCAATGACCAAAGCCGATTCAAAATAAATCGAGGTGCCGGTGCGGATGCCGAATGTGATAAACAGCATCATCATCGTGGCATAAAGCGTATCAAGCCCCAGCACCCGGTCCTGTGCTCTGGGCCCCACAACCAGCCGGTACGTTGCGCATAACAGCGCCAACCCCAGACAAATCTGGGTTACATTGATCGCCCAGAACAAAATCACCGCACTCATGTGAAAATCTCCATCAGCAGGCGTTCATAATGCTGTTTTATCACCGTGCGGAATTCCTCTTCTCCCTCTTTGTCGAGAATGTGAATCAGAAGAACGCCGGTGGCAGGATTGAAATTAACCCATGCCGTGCCCGGTGTTGAAGTTACAATACAGGCAAGAATGGCCAGCGGCAAACGCCCGCGCAATTGCAGGCTGATGGTGACAAAACCGGCCTGCCGCTCTTTAGGGTTCGCAAGAATAATTTTACAGACCGCAATATTCGACCAGAAAATATCTGCAACCACACGAAAGAACAGCTCAACAACCGCACGCACAGACCCTATGCGCACCGGTTCCGGCGCCAGCGATGTGAATGCGAGACCGGCACCGGCTGCAACAAAAAATCCTAAGATCGCATGCCCCGGCGTGAAGCCGTTGAGCAACAGCCACATAACCCAGAAACTGGATGATAAAACAGGATGCGGAAACAATGCTCTCATTGTGCTGCCCCCTTCTTGGGCGGCGATACCTGCCCTGCGACCGGCTCAAAACCCGTTGAACGCTTTGCCTCAAGCACATGGTCAATATAATTTTGCGGACGATGCAGCGCCTGCGCTGTCGCATCCAGATAGCGCATCACCGGTGCCGCCTGAACTGTCAGCGCCAGACACAGAAACAGCAGCCCCGCCACCGGCACCAGCTCAATAATCAGCACGCGCGGCACATTGCCTTCCATCGACGCCCAGAATGTACGGATACCCGAGCGCGACATGGCAATCAGCGCGGATACGCCGGAGAGAATAATCAGCGTGACATAAATCCAGCTGCCAGTTGAGATCGGCGCATCATTACCCATGCCCGCCGGATTAAACAGCGCCGACAACAGCGAAATCTTGGCAATAAAACCAGAGAATGGCGGCAGGCCAATCAGCAGAATGGCGCTGATCGCAAAACAGCCCCCGAGGATAGCCAGAGTTGCAGGCAGCACTGTGCCAACCTCGTCTTCCTCTTCTTCTTCCTCGTCACCATAAGCTTCAATCGTCACGGCAAGCACGTTGGCGGCGGCATCCTGCCCCCGCTCCACCAGTTCAATCAGCAGAAAGAATGCGGCAATCGTCAGTGTTGAGCTGATCATATAGAACAGGGCACTACCGGTAACAGCCACATTGCCTGTGCCGATCGCGGCCAGCAAAGTACCAGAGGAAACCAGCACGCTGTAACCGGCAATACGCCCGAGCGCCTGCGAGGCCAGCACCCCGATCAGGCCAAAGGTAATTGTTGCCAGACCAATATAAAACAGTCCTGCATCACCAAAGCCTGTGGTGCGCGGTGTCAGCTCCCCGAAGAACAGCAAAGACAGGCGCAGCAATACATAAATGCCGACCTTGGACATAATCGCAAACAGGGCTGCCACCGGTGCGGCAGCCGCCGTATAGGTTGTCGGCAGCCAGAAATTCAGCGGCCATGCACCGGCCTTCACCAGAAAAGCTGTGCCGAGAATAGCGCCGCCTGCCTGCAAGAACATCAGATCATCTGCGGGTACATTCGGAATCCGCTGCGCGAGATCGGCCATATTCAGCGTGCCTGTCACGCCGTAGATCATGCTGACGCCGATCAGAAACAGCGATGATGCCGCGAGATTGACCGCAATATAATGCAGGCCTGCCTTAACACGGGTGGCACCGGAACCATGCAGCACCAGCCCGTAGGATGCCGCCAGCAGCACCTCAAAAAACACGAACAGATTAAACAGATCACCGGTCAGAAACGCGCCGTTCAGCCCCATCAGCAAGAGCTGAAACAGCGTATGAAAATGCGACCCCATTTTGTGCCAGCGTGCCAGCGAGAAACAGAGTGCTGCGAGCCCGAGAATGCTCGTCAACAGCACCATCATCGCCGAAAAACGGTCAAGCACCAGCACAATGGCATAGGGTGCCGGCCAGTTGCCCAGCAGATAAGGGATCACGCGGTCATCAGGCGTATTCGCCGCGCCGACCAGCATAATCGCAATCACGAACAGAATAAAAGTTGAGCCGATATTGATCGCGGATTTCAGCACACGACGGCGCTCATCATACAACAGCAAAAGCGCTGCGGTGACGAGCGGCAGCAGTATAGGCGCTATAATCAGATGGTCTTGCCAATTCAGCATTACTGGCTCTCCCTGCCGTCAACATGGTCAGTGCCGGTCAGGCCGCGCGAGGCCAGCAACACCACCAGAAACAGGGCTGTCATCGCAAAGCCGATCACAATCGCCGTCAGCACCAGAGCCTGCGGCAGCGGATCGGTATAAAGAGCGGGGTCAGGCTGGTCGCCCAGAATAGGCGCTGAATCCTGACGCAGACTGGCCATGCTGAAGATGAACAGGTTCACCGCATAGGAAATCAGCGACAGACCGATAATCACCTGAAATGTGCGCGGGCGCTGCAAAAGCCAGAGGCCAGAAGCCGTGAGAATACCAATACCGAGTGCAAGAATGAGTTCCATTAGCGCCCTTCTCCCTGTCTTTCACCCTGCACGGCAAGCATGGCTTGTTCAGCCTGTTCGGACTGCGCTTTTTCAGAGCGGCGGTGACGGATTGACTGATGCGCCAGCGCTATCAGCATCAGCACTGTGGCACCGACCACAAGCGTGAAAACGCCGATATCAAACAGCAGTGCTGAGGCCACCGGCATTTTGCCGATCAGCGGCACTTCCGCATAATCAAAATAGGTTGTGAGGAACGGATAACCGGCAAAGAATGAACCGGCACCGGTTGCCGCTGCGGTGAGCAGGCCGAAGCCCATCCACTTCACCGGCAGAATACGCAGATGGCTTTCCACCCAGCGTGTGCCAAAGGCCAGATATTGCAGAATAAAACCGATTGCCATCGTAATACCGGCCGCAAAACCGCCACCCGGCAGATCATGCCCGCGCAGCAGCAAATGCATGGCGAAAACGAGGATCACACCGAACAGATATTGCATAATAACCGAAGGCACAGCCAGATATTCAGACAAGGTTGCACCGGCATCACGTTCCGGATCGGCCTCATCATAAGCATTCTGAATCTGTTGCTGACGTGGGGATTCCATCGTGTCCGAAGCCGGACGGAAACGACGCAACAGCGCATAGACGGTCAGACCGACAATGCCGAGCACCGTGATTTCTCCCAGCGTATCAAAACCGCGGAAATCAACCAGCAGCACATTCACCACATTTTTGCCCCCTGCTTCCGTGTAGGAATTGGCGAGGAAATAATCGGCAAGCGTTGCAGGGCTGAAACGGGTCATCATCGCATAGGACACAACGGCCATACCGCCACCACCGGCCAGCGCAATAATCAAATCGCGGTATCGCCGCATGCGCGGTACAAACGGAATGCTCGCACCTTCATCGTCCTGCCAGCGTTTTGGCAGCCAGCGCAGCCCCAACAGCAACAGCACGGTGGTGACAATTTCCACCAGCAGCTGCGTCACCGCGAGATCGGGCGCGGAAAGCCAAACGAAAGTAAAACAGGTCACAAGCCCCGCACCGCCAAGCAGCATCAACGAGGCCAGCCGGTGATATTTTGCCTGATAGGCAGCGCCCACAGCACAGAGCGCACCGATCAGCCAGACCACGGCAAAAACCGGATCTACCGGCAGCGGTGTCAAAGGCCCCATTTGCAGACCGGCCTGATAGACCGGCCAGGCACCCGCAAAAACCGCAATCAAGATCAGCACCCGCATTTGCGGCTGCAGGCGGCGTGTTCCGAACCGGCTCTCTACACTACGCGCCCATTTCCATGACACGGTAACCAGCACCAGTTCAAAAATACGCTGGCCGTTGAGATGGCGCAGCAGCGGCGGCCCCTCTTCACACTTGGCCAGATAATTTTTCATCAGCATGAACAATATTGTACCGCCGAGAAGGGCAATCACACTCATCAGCAACGGCACATTAAATCCGTGCCAGATCGCAAGGCTGTATTCCGGTGTTTGCCCGCCGAGCACCGAAACAACTGCCGTATGCAGAAACGGCCCGACAATCAGCGTTGGCACGATGCCGATCAGCAGGCAGAGCAGCACCAGCAATTCAATCGGGAACCGCACCCATTGCGGCGGCTCTTTAGGCGTATGCGGCAGATCGACCGGCGGCGGCCCGAAAAAGGTCGAATAGATAAAACGGATCGAATAAGCCACGCTGAAAGCACTGGCAATCGTCGCTACATAAGGCGTGACCGTATCCAGCCATGAGGAAAGATGCGTTTCTACCGTTTCAGCAAAAAACATTTCCTTGGAAATGAAGCCGTTGAGCAGCGGCACACCCGCCATAGCCGCACTGGCAACCATAGCCAGCGTTGCCGTGATCGGCATGAACCGGAACAGCCCGCTTAATTTGCGCAAATCCCGCGTGCCCGTTTCATGATCGATAATCCCCGCAGCCATAAACAGCGAGGCTTTGAAAATCGCATGGTTGACCATATGGAAAATCGCGGCAACCGCTGAAAGCGGGCTGCCGAGGCTGAGCAAGGCCGTGATCAGCCCCAGATGGCTGATGGTTGAATAGGCCAGCAAGCCTTTAAGATCCTGCTGGAACAGCGCAAACCATGCACCGAGCAGCAAAGTGGTGAGACCCGCCAGACCCAGCAGCCAGAACCATTCCTCTGTGCCCGCCAGTGCAGGCCACAGTCGCACCATCAAAAACACACCGAGCTTAACCATCGTGGCCGAGTGCAGATAGGCTGAAACCGGTGTAGGTGCCGCCATCGCATTGGGCAGCCAGAAGTGGAACGGAAACTGCGCGCTCTTGGTGAATGTACCGAGCAGGATCAGCACCAGAGCCACGGTATAAAGCGGGTGATTTTTAATCAGATCGCCTGAGGCAAGAATGATATCCAGCTCGTAGCTGCCAACAATATGGCCGAGCAGCAGCACACCGAGCAACAGGCCGAAACCACCAAGACCGGTCACGGTCAGCGCCATACGCGCGCCGTCACGGGCGCTGACATTCTGATACCAGTAGCCAATCAGCAGGAATGAGAAAATACTGGTGAGCTCCCAAAACACCACCAGCAGGATCAGGTTGCCGGACAGCACCACGCCGAGCATTGCGCCCATAAAAGCCAGGAAGAATGAGAAAAAGCGCGGTACCGGATCTTCTGATGACATATAATAACGCGCATAGATCACCACCAGCAGGCCGATGCCGGTAACCAGCATGGCAAACAGCCAGGCAAGACCGTCCATCCGCAAAGTGACATTGAGACCGTAGGCGGGCAGCCATGCCAGCTGCGTATGCAGAACTTTGCCACCAGTGACGTAAGGATAGAGAGCGATGGTCAGCAGCAAGGCGGCAACTGCGGTCAGCCCTGCAAACCAGACAGCAACCTGCCGGTCATTCGATCTGAGAAGGCCTGTGAGGGCGCAGCCAATAAATGGCAGTGTGATGAGCAAAAAAAGGACTTTTCCGTCCGTCACCATCCGCGCCGGCCTCCTCAAAAAAACTTAAGAGCGGTTTCCGCCCTTCCTGAAACTGCTTAACAAAACGAAATTATCTCGCTAAATCCGGTTGTTATTATGTGGTTTCAGGCCGCATAATAGCAAGTGCTTGACTGCAACTTATGTCCGCGATTTCCCCATCTCAGGCACAAAATTTCCGAATTCACCGGCTTTTGCACAAGGTGTGGAAAAGATTGCGGATAAATTATCTATTAAATGAGTTTAGCGACAAATTTTACGGGCGTTTGTGACGAAAACTTTGCAATGCCCGTTTCCCGACTGCAATTGTCGAATCATTACGAATAGACGAAGCTGCGCCACAGAACAGACAAAAGCATACAGGAATTTCCTATGGGTCCGCAGACAGACAGCGTGCAGTCCTCTCCCTCATTACCGGCAAAAACGCAGGTTGTTATCATCGGTGGCGGCATTATCGGAGTGTCCACGGCGCTGTTTTTAGCCCAACGCGGTATTCCTGTGACGCTTCTGGAAAAAGGTGTGATCGCCGGAGAACAATCAAGCCGCAACTGGGGCTGGTGCCGCCATACCGGCCGCGACACACGCGAAATGCCGCTGATTGTTGAGAGTATGAAGCAATGGGCGCAGATGAATGCGCTGACCGGCAGGGAAACCGGTTTTCGCACCACCGGCATCGCCTTTGCCGCGGAAAAAGAAGAAAATCTGGAAAAATGGCGCGAATGGGTGATGCTTGCCAAAGAGCACGGCATTGAAAGTCAGGTCGTCGGCAAACAACAGGCCGAGGCGCTGGCACCCGGTTTGCAACGCTCGCTCTATGGTGCGCTTTACACCCCGTCTGACGGACGCGCCGAGCCGCAAAAAGCTGCCCCTGCAATTGCAGAAAAAGCCCGTGAGCTTGGCGCGGTGATTATGCAAAATTGTGCCGTGCGCCGGATCGAAACTACCAATGGCAAAATTAGCGGAGTGATTACCGAGCAAGGCACTGTCGCCTGCGAAGCTTTGGTGGTTGCCGGTGGCAGCTGGTCGCGGCTGCTCTGCTCTGATCTCGGCATTACTCTCCCGCAACTCAAAATGCGCTCATCCGTATTGCGTACCACACCGGTTGAGGCGGGCGTTGATAGTGCTATTGCCTTCTCTGATTTTGCCCTGCGCAAACGCATGGACGGCGGCTATACGGTTGCCAGCCTTTCCGGCAGCATTGCCGATATTGTGCCGGACAGTTTTCGCTTTTTGCCGAAGTTCATTCCCGCATTGCGCACCGAGTGGAAGAGCGTACGCCTGCGCTTCGGGCAGCGTTTTATCGAAGAAGCCTTTGAGTGGAAGCTTCGCCCCGCCGACCAGAAATCTATCTTTGAGAAAATCCGTATTCTTGATCCGGAGCCGCATAAAGCTGGCAATCTGGCGGTTTTTAAAGCGTTGCAACAGGCCTTGCCTGCTTTCAAAAATGTACAGATTGCCCAGCAATGGGCAGGCCTCATTGATACAACGCCGGATATTGTGCCGGTAATCTCGCCGCTGAATCATATATCGGGCTGCATTATTGCCACCGGATTTTCCGGCCACGGCTTCGGCATCGGCCCCGGTGCAGGGCGGCTGATCGCTGATATGGTAACGGGTGAGAGGCCTGTGGTTGACCCTTCACCGTTTCATATCAACCGCTTCAGCGACGGTTCAAAAACCCATATTGAAATGTGGTGACAGGCTCTATATCAACCGCATCAGATACAGCCCTGCCATCAGGGCTGTTACACCCAAAATCACAGAGGACAGGATATAGGCCAGCGCAGTGCCAATATATCCGCTTTCCATGAGCAGCACTGTCTCCAGTGAAAAGGCAGAGAAGGTTGTGAAACCACCCATAATACCGGTGGCGAGAAACAGCTTCCAGCTATCGGCAAGACCGCCACGCGCGGAGAAATAGCCGATAATCAGCCCCATCAGCAGCGAACCGGTAATATTGACGACGAATGTAGAGAGCGGAAACATTGTCAGCGCCGAGAAACGCGCCAGCAACAGACTTGTGCCATAGCGCGCAGCGCCGCCGATACCTGCACCGAGAAAGACAATCAGAAAGTTCATATTGCTCCTCTGGTCGCCTCTCCGGTTTTGATCAGCTGTTTTCCTGATCGCTGTCATCAACCGGCTTGCCGGGAATGACATAGGCATCGGAAAGCCAGCGGTTTAAATCAACACTGCGGCAGCGCGGCGAGCAAAACGGATAAGAGTCACGCGATGAGGGTTTTCCGCATTCAGGGCAAGGCCGTGTCGGACGCAGCGGCGTCACATTTTCATAGGAAGCGGCCGGCTCTTCTTTATCAGCCATCACACTTTGCCTTCATGCCACTGATCATAGACGGCGAAGTTCTCACCTTCCAGCAGTGCCTGTGTTTCATGCAAAGGCAGACCGACAATATTGCTGTAAGAGCCGACCAGTTTCACAACAAAACTGCCAGCCAGCCCCTGAATAGCATAGCCGCCTGCTTTGCCGCGCCACTCGCCGGAGCTGATATAAGCATCCATCTGGCGGCGGCTCAGCCGGTCGAAACGCACACGGCTTTCAACCAGAACCTGTCGCACACTGCCTTTCGGCGTGATCAGGCAGACACCAGTGAAGACTTTATGCGCACGGCCGGAAAGCAGACGCAGGCAATCAAGCGCCACATCTTCACTCTCCGCTTTCGGTAAGACCTGCCGTCCCACGCCCACAACCGTATCGGCCGCAAGAATGAATGCAGACCTGTAATCCGCGTCATTCTTCAGCTTGTCTTTTGCTTTTTCCGCCTTCTGTTTTGACAAACGCTTTGCAAGCGAACGGGGATGCTCCGAGCGCTGCGGGGTTTCATCAATATCAGCAGGTTGCAGAAATGCCGGCTCAATACCAATCTGCGCCAGAAGTTCAATGCGCCGCGGCGATGCCGAGGCCAGTACCAGATGATGGGGCATTGTTGTCTTCATGGTCAGCTATGAGTCCGGCAGCAGAAATATTATTTAAAGCGGTAGGTAATACGACCTTTGGTCAGGTCATAAGGGGTCATTTCTACCAGCACCTTGTCACCGGCCAGAACGCGAATGCGGTTTTTGCGCATACGGCCAGCGGTATGAGCGATGATTTCATGATCATTTTCGAGCTTTACCCGAAACATAGCATTCGGCAAAAGTTCCGTTACAACGCCCGGGAACTCAAGGACTTCTTCTTTAGCCATACGTAACCTGTCTTTTAATTGAACAAATCTGCATTATGCAGAAGGTAATTTAACAAATCTGCAGCATGCAGAGGGTCTGAATTTGCGCGGAACCTATATGATTAGAGTCCGTTTGTGAACAACTGAAATAACGAACTGTGCAAAGCAGGCGCTTATTACAGGAAACGTTCAGTAATTTTACGCTTTAAACGGTCGCGAACATCACGATAAGCCGCCAAACGCTGCTCACGCGAGCCTGTTACCAGTGTCGGATCGGGCATTGGCCAATATTCCACATTGGCTGCAAAGCCGCGCATCCGCTCCAGCACAACGTGATGTGCCTGCGGTGTCAGCGTGATAATCAGGTCAAAATAACCGTCATTCAACTCTTCAAGCCCGACGGGCTGGCGTTCCTTCAGAGACAAACCGTCTTCTTCAAGAACGGCATCCACGAACATATCCCGCTCGCCGCGCGTCACACCGGCTGATGCCACATAAATCTTACCCCCAGCCAGAGAGCGGGTAAGAACTTCCGCCATAGGCGAGCGTATTGCATTCATACCGCAAACGAACAGAATAGAACCCGGCTTCTTCACGAGCGCCACTTCTGCCGGCGCATCCGGTGCCTGATCTGAGAATATGCCCATCCCTCACCCGCGCCAGTGCAGAACACAGACAAGCGTGAACAACCGCCGCGCCGTGTCAAAATCAATCTCGATCTTACCCTCAAGCCGGTTCATCAGAGTGTGGGAACCCTCATTATGCAAACCGCGCCGCCCCATATCAATCGCTTCAATCCGGCTTGGTGTTGCCGAGCGGATCGCCGCATAATAGCTCTCACAGATCAGAAAATAGTCTTTGACCGTTTTGCGCAGAGGTGAGAGCGAAAGAATATGCGTCGCAACCAGTTCGCCTGCCTCCCGCGTGATACTGAAGATCAGCCGCTTTTCAACCAGTGACAGGCGCAGGCGATAGGGCCCGCCCTCACTGTCACCAACAGGGGAAAAACTGTTTTCCTCAATCAGATCGAAAATCGCGACAGCCCGCTCATGCTCAATATCAGGGGTAGACTGGCCGATGGTCTCGTCCAGTTCCACATCAATCAGCCGGGCATTATCACTTTTTCCGGTCATTCTTGCCTGCGCAGGCGGTTCATAGAGTTCCGCTCTGCTTTCCCCCGTTCACAGTTACATGTTTAATCGTCGTGAAATCGACAGGCCGTGCGCCTGCAATCCTTCAGTCTCTGCCAGTGTAATCGCGGAAGGCCCCAGAAGGCGCAACTGCTCTGCACCGAGTTTTAAAAGCGAGGTACGCTTCACAAAATCCATCACCGACAGGCCGGAAGAAAACCGTGCGGAACGCGCTGTCGGCAGAACGTGATTTGGCCCGCCGACATAATCACCGATCGCCTCCGGCGTATATTTACCGATGAAAATCGCACCGGCATTGCGGATTTTCGGCAGCAAACCATCCGTATCCGCAACAGCAATTTCCAGATGTTCCGCAGCAATCCGGTTGATCAGCGGTACCGCAGTGTCAAAATCATCCACCAGAATAACCGCGCCAAAATCCTGCCAGCTGGCACGCGCAATGGCCTCACGCGGCAGGGTTTGCAGCTGACGCTCCACAGCATCTTCCACCGCTTTGGCAAAATCCGCACTGTCGGTCAGCAGGATCGACTGGGCAACCGCATCATGCTCGGCCTGCGCCAGAAGATCAGCAGCAATCCAGTCCGGATCATTCTCGCTATCGGCCACAACCAGCACTTCAGACGGACCGGCAATCATATCAATGCCGACAGTTCCGAACACCAGCCGTTTTGCAGCCGCCACATAGGCATTGCCGGGGCCGACGATTTTGGAAACCGGCTTGATCGTTTCAGTCCCGTAGGCCAGCGCGGCCACAGCCTGCGCCCCGCCCACACTGTAAATCTCGGAAACACCGGCAATATGCGCGGCCACCAGCACCAGAGGGTTCAGCGCACCATCGGGTGACGGCACAACCATGACAATACGCTCAACACCTGCGACTTTGGCCGGAACCGCATTCATCAGCACCGAGCTCGGATAGCTGGCTGTGCCACCCGGTACATAAAGCCCGACCGACTCCACCGCTGTCCAGCGCGAGCCAAGCTCAACGCCGATCGCATCGGTATAATAATCGTCCTTCGGCAGCTGGCGCTTATGGTAGGATTCAATCCGGTCGCGCGCGACGATCAGCGCGTCAATCACCGTCTGATCAGCGTTTTTAACTGCTTCAGCCACTTCCGCAGCTGTGACCGCAATACCGGTTTCAACCAGATCAATCCGGTCAAAACGTTTGGAATAATCAATCAGCGCCTGATCGCCGTGGGTGCGCACCTGCTGCACAATCTCGCGAACAGCGCGGTCAACATCTTCTGAAACTTCGCGTTTGCCTGCCAGAAACGCCGCAAAACGGACTTCAAAATCTGCAGCACTTTGTATGAGCGTCTGAACCACGCTATTCCCTCATTTCGTAATTTATTCAGCTGTCATGTGATCAGGTTTATTGCCGGTTTCCCACGCAGGCCCCAGATCCGTCAGCCGCATTTCAATCACTTCAACGGTCAGACGAATGGTCTTATCCGCTGCAAAAACCAGCTCAATCACACCGGAAGGTGCGTCAGCCGGTTCAAAATTAATGGCCAGCAATGCCAGAACATCATCCCCGTGTGTGCGGTCAATATTCTGGGCACGCACACTCGTCACACGTTCAAAATGCACCACGCTGCGGCGGCGCTCAAAGCTTTCTTTTCCGCGGGTAGCCACCGGCTTTTGATCGCGGGAAAAACGATTGCAGGCAAGGAGAAAACGCTGCTCCGCAGGGCGGTAATCCAGATCGCTGACTTTCAGAACTGCATCCTGCACATGGGCAGAAATAATCTGCAGGTCTTCCTCATCCATTGCCACTAATTTGAGCATCCGCAATCATTCTCCTGCACAGTCAATGCTATTGATATAAGCACTTAACAGTAAAAAGCACTACTGTTTAATAACAGAACCCCGACCTGTAAAAACAAATCGGGGTCTGAAATAAAATGTTGCAGCACAATCAGCCGCTGATGCGGGAAACTTCAGCGCCGCAATTGGACAGTTTCTCTTCCAGACGCTCAAAACCGCGATCAAGATGATAAACACGGTTCACAGTGGTTTCACCTTCAGCCACCAGCCCTGCAATCACCAGTGTTGCGGAAGCGCGCAGATCCGTTGCCATCACCGGCGCACCTTTGAGGCGCTCAACGCCTTCAACCGTTGCCGTCTGGCCGGACAGAGAAATCTTGGCACCAAGACGTGCCAGTTCCTGCACATGCATGAAACGGTTTTCAAAAATCGTTTCAGTGATGTGCGATGTACCTTTGGCCTTGGTCATCAGCCCCATGAACTGCGCTTGCAGATCAGTCGGGAAACCAGGGAACGGATCGGTCGTAATATCAACAGGTTCAATGCCGTGACCATTGCGCACAACGCGGATGCCGTTTTCCACATCCGTAATTTCTGTACCGGTCTGGCGCAGTGTATCCAGCGCAGACTGCAACAGGTCAGAGCGGGTATTCTGCAAAACAACGTCACCGCCGGCCATAGCCACAGCCATTGCATAAGTACCGGTTTCAATACGATCCGGTATCACGCGAACGCGTGCACCTTTCAGACTGGTCACACCCTGAATGCGGATGGTCGGCGTACCGGCACCTTCAATTTTAGCGCCCATTGCATTCAGGCAATCCGCCAGATTAACCACTTCCGGCTCGCAGGCCGCATTATGGATAATCGTGTCACCCTTGGCGAGGCAGGCAGCCATCAGCGCCACATGGGTCGCGCCCACGGAGACTTTAGGGAAAGTGAACTCAGCACCAACAAGACCTGAGCTGGTTGTTGCGCGGGCATAACCGTTTTCAATGTCGATTTTGGCGCCCAGTGCAGTCAGGCTGTCGAGCATCAGATCAACCGGCCGTGTACCGATGGAGCAACCGCCCGGAAGCGAAACGATGGCCTCACCTGCACGTGCCAGCAGAGGGCCGATCACCCAGAAACTGGCGCGCATTTTGGCAACCAGCTCATAAGGCGCAGTCGTATCGACAATATTCTTCGTGTTGAAATGAACCGTGCGCTCATAAGAACCGTTCTGATGTTCACGACGACCGTTCACAGAATAGTCCGCGCCGTGATTGCCGAGAATGCGTGTCAGCAGTTCCACATCGGCGAGATGCGGCATATTTTCGAGTGTCAGCGTTTCATCAGTCAGAAGCGATGCAATCATCAGAGGCAGAGCTGCATTTTTCGCGCCGGAAATCGGGATAATGCCGTTCAGTTTATTGCCGCCGGTGATTTTAATACGATCCATAATTTTTCACTTTCACGGCAATGTCTTTGCGAACAGCGCTGGCTTGCGCCTGTTCAGACAGCCTCTTGTCAGACAGTTACAGTGCAAGGCTGTTTCTGTGCTGTTCCGGTTTTTCTGTTACAGATATCTTTGCCATTGCAAAGTCTGCGCTACGATTGGTGCTGCCATAAAGCAGTTTTGTGCAGAGACAACAGTCTGATTCAATCAGAAATGTGTCTTTTTATTCAAAACATCATTTTTATCACACCGGTAAGTGCCGGCGATCTGTGCCGGACATTGGCGGGGTCAGATGTGTCTCATACCCTTGCGTTTCTGAAGATCAGTTATAAACCTAAAAAGTTTAGAAATAATCATCTGCGAACAGGGCGTTAGTCGGTTTCATTCTTGTGGCCAGACATACCGGCGGGCGATTGCCCGCTATTGTGACCGGCGTCTGCAACGGGTAACCCCTCTCCGCGCTCATCTTCAGCACCGGAACGTCTTGAACGAATCTGTGCTTTACGACGCATGAGATTCGCACGCAATTGTTCAGAGCGGCGCTTAGCACGCTGATCTGCTTCTGCTTTTTGGGATGGGGTTTCAGGCTTGTTACTCATAGTGCAGCCCTTTTACACCAGCAAACCGGTTTGGAAAAGCATACATATGCACAGGTTCGGACAGTTTTTGAAATTTAAGCAAAAGAATTGCACTTGATGACTTGCGGTTTCCCGAATCTTATGCCAGAAGTCCGCCGCAACGGACAGTATGCTGCGGTAGCTCAGTGGTAGAGCACTCCATTGGTAATGGAGAGGTCGGGAGTTCGAACCTCCCTCGCAGCACCAGCTTTCCCAAAAAATACAAAGACTTACGAAGCGCCTGATTTAGGTGCTTTTTCCATTACTGCATAAATGCACGGAATATAGCATGAACATACACGTGCATCCGTGCAAAATCCGTGCAGGCTGTTCGTCACTCGTTCTAAGTTGAATCGACTTCGACGTAGCTAGAACTCCCCATAATTCACAGGCTGCTCACACAACTCAGAATCATTCTTGACTCTTTTTCGATTCAGGAACATTTAATGAACAGTAAGAGTTTATAACGAGAACGATTTAATGAACTTTGCGCACGAGTTGCGCCACGGGTGAGCTATGCCATGCGTAAACCAGAAACGATTGAACGATTATATTTAGACTTCGACGGCTTTTTCGCGAGCGTAGAGCAGCAATGCGATAAAAGTCTGCGTGGTCGCCCTGTCGGAGTTGTGCCATTTATAGGGACTGACCGAACGGCCGTTATTGCCTGCTCAAAAGAAGCCAAGGCTTTTGGCGTGAAAAACGTCATGCGGATCAAAGACGCAAAACGACTGTGTCCAGATATCGTTCTGGTTGCTCAAAAGCCTGATCTGTATCGCAGAGCGCACAACGCCCTGCTCAGTGAAATAGAAACCGTTATTGCAATTGATACCGCTAAAAGCATTGATGAGCTGACCTGCATCCTTGATGATAGAGGGCGCAAGCACCCCGAACAGCTTGCCCATGAAATCAAATCCACCATTGCTCAAAACATCGGTCCATTTATAACATGCTCAATCGGCTTTGCCGCCAACCGGCAGTTGGCCAAGATCGCATGTAAGGCAGGCAAAGATGCAACAAAGAAGACGCCCAATTATGGTAACGGCTTAGCCATATGGCATCCTGATATGGCACCAGCCCAATTGTTTCAGGTAAAATTAGCCGATGTGCCAGGCATTGGCGAAAGTATGAAGATGCGGCTTGCACGTAGCTTCATCACCACCACAGAGCAGCTCTATAATATCCAGCCTAAGCACATGCGTAAAATCTGGAATAATGTGAACGGCGAGCGGCTGTGGTACGCACTGCATGGCTATGACATTCAGGCTCAACCACAAAAGCGCGGCATGTACGGCCACACCCGTGTTTTACCACCAGAGGCGCGCAGCATCAATGGCGCTTATGAGATCGCCCGTCTCTTGCTTGTGAAATCCAGCAGGCGGCTAAGACGTGACGAGTTCTATGCAGGCGGTTTGTGGTTATGGTTATCTTTGAAGGATGGTTCGTGGATGCATAATCTTGCTCTGCCATCAGTCAATGATGAGCAAGCAATCCTGACAGTGCATAAGCATCTTTGGGAGATAGCCAGAAGCCAACTGCCCCGAAATGCAACCATCTACAATGTGGGCGTGACTTTACACTCACTAAGCGAAGCCAATGCCCGCCAGCTTGATATCTTTAATAACGACGATGCAGTCCGGCAGAAGTGGGAAAACGTGAATGGTGCAATGGATGTACTTAACGCCAAATATTCCAGCACTATGGTTCACATGGGAGAATGGAAACCACCTGCAGGCGGTCATGTCGGCGGCAAAATCAGCTATGTGCGTATTCCGTCGGCCGAGGACTTCTATTAATGGGCAACTGGAAAACCAAGATCAAAGTTGGTGATCTTGCTGACACTCAAAAACTGGAAATGATCTGCAAGAAGTGCAGCCGCCTCACTTATATCACCAAGGCTATGATCTGCACTGCCAAAGGCCGCGAGCAGCTTTATCTTGATGAAGTTGAGCGCCGTGCCTCATGCAAAGCGCAAGGCTGCAAAGGCCGAATGCGCATGGCTATGGTCAGGCTTGATGAGTTGAGCGGTTTTGTTGGTGGACTGGCATGAGAGACGAAGACAAAATACGCACATCCAAAGGCATGTTCGAACACTACTGCATGCACCCGGGTTGCAAGCTATGGGGCATGTATGGATTTCGAAGCCGCTTTGGGCAATTATGGTTCTGCCATAAACATAAAGGTGATGCAGAAAAAAGCCTAACTAGCTTTTAATAGTGTTTGAAAAGAAGGTGATATATTTACAGCCTTTAATCGACTGATTTTAGAGATTGTTAATTAAAACATTATACATGGCAATAATTGGTAAAATGCAGCATATTAGGTATTCTGAAACGCAACCCATCATACGTCTGTTTCGTTTGGCCTAGAAATAGCCGTTAAAAACCCATAAATAAGCGTTGAATTTCTTTTATGCTTGACAAAACAAATGCCTTGATACTTATCGCGCTAACGAGTTTGTTGTGAGTTTTTAAAAGGAATAGCCAATGTGGCGTCCCATCAATGAAGATCATTCGATTGAAATGATGTCGATCGTCATCGGATTTCACGATGCACTAAGCTCACTTGTTTATCGAAAAATAATCAGAAGATTAGAAGAAGCAACGAATGCGAACGGACTGAATATTCAGCAACCGATTCAAGGGATGGAATTTCGACTTGATTCAGCTGGGGTGACTCCGCAACCAATAAATATCACTGGAATGTCATACCAGAAGAACTCTCTCATTCGTCTTCAAAATAACAATGTCGTGAATAAGATTGTAGAACAACTACAGTTCCAACCTCAAGCAATTCAATATTTAACATGGAAATATACTCGATGGGCTCCCGCTGTCGAATCCATTCAGCGATTAATTTATCCAGCACTTGAAATTGCTGCACAAGCGGTGAGTTTATCCAGCGTACGGATAGAATATTTTGATCGTTTTATTTTGGACGGAGATGGAGTCAGGAGCAGTCCTTCAGATGTGCTTTGCGAGGAATCACCTTTGATTGCAAAAGATATTTTTTCTTCCGACGATCTTTGGCATTCTCACACAGGTAAGCTTGTAAATATTGATGCGCAGAGGAAGCGTTTGTTTCAGGTTAATATTGACGCACAAGAACTCGCTTCTCCAGAAGAGTTAGTTGGAGCAAGGTCTATATCAATCATGAACTCAGTAGAAGATCGGTTTCTAAACACCGGTTGGGAACTTACTGATATTCATGATCAAGTTGGCACCGAACTAAATGAGTTGCATAAAGAGTCAAAAGAACTGTATTCTAAAATTCTGAATCCAAATATGGCGGCAAAGGTGGGGTTGGAATGAACGCTCGATCAACTATGTTCTTATCAACTGCGACGGCCATAGCGGCAGTGCCATTTTTTAGCTACGCGTCCGTTACGATATCTCGCGAGAGTATTTTGTGGCCGGTTGAAAACAAACAATTAATTGCCGAGGCTACAACACGAAAAAGTTTCATTGCTCATGAGCAGGTTACTGATTCACTTTCAAAATCGTTTTTCCACCCAGCAGTTGAGAGACTTCTTTCTTTCAAATCACTAGATGCCGATTTCAATGGCGAGAATGCCCCTAGGCCCGATACGACAGCTATAGAACTTGCCGCTTCGTTTGTTGAACTATTGCCTTTTTTCGCCCCACAGCCTTCTGTCGGTGTTAACTCAGAGGGTCAAGCTGTGGTTGAGTTTCATGATGAAAACGAGTTGGGTCAGGTTGTATTTTTAGGCGATAACCAAGTCGAAGCTTATTACTCACGTGATGACGCTCCATCTGTTTATCTTGAAGGGAACATACAAGATCCCGATATTCAGCTAGCCTTTAGAAGAGCATTTGGTTTTCCGTTAGTAGCGTGACAGTCGATATTTGTTTTCAATGTAGTGAGATTCTAAACGGGACTTCTACAGACGGGCAGCAGGCTACCCGCGTTGATGTCGCACATCCTCATTGCGCATGCGAAAAACATTCAGTTGGGGACGGCTCTCCGGGACCAGTCGGTCCCGACGAGGTAGTTTATAGGTTCGTTGTAAGTCCGGGAGACATTGATCCACATACTGGTATATTGCTTCTAGATTCGCTGAGGGACGTCAAAAGTGATGGACTCAGCATGATAAGATCCTTAGCATCAGACATAGATATAGAAGAGTTGGTAAGGGAGCGGCTTACTATAAAAGCCGGGGCACAAATTAGGACCGTTGATGCGATACTTCAGATTAGCGTTTCTGAATTGCAACAATTGACGCGGGACGATTGGGGACGCTTATTTTGTGTCTACGATGAAACAGTACCAAGGAAGAACTCGAATCTACCCCCCATTCCCACTCACGCAACTTTACTACAACGTGTCCCACCCCCGAAGACGGACGGACGTAAGGGGACAATGAAAGCAGACCAAACTGTCTTATATAAAAAATTGATTACGAACAAAGTTGACATTGCATCATTTAGAAGCGGCTTAATAGCTCAACTCAACAGCAAATCATTAGCTGGTGAATTTACACTTCCGAATGATAAAAATTTTTAGAAAACTCGATGATTGGCCTTGCCATCGAGTGATATTCCTTTTACCAGCGATTTAGGCAGCAGGTGTCGATACGGGGCGAACCGTTGAGAGTTGAAACAAAGTTTCCATGATTTATTAACCTGAGCTTGCCATAAGCATCCTGCCTGAAAAGGTATGGAGCGTGGCAAATAAACCTTCGTGGTTGCCAGACAGGGGCAGAGTTGGATACAAACCTGTCGTTCACAACTGCTTGTCAGTTGTGGGCCGCTTCATTACTTTTAAGCAGCTATATCAATTACTTAGCGTGGAATTGATAAATATGTATTATGGAATTTAGGCGGCAAGGTGCCGCCTAAATATTACTTTGGACCGCCGAACCAGAGATAAACTTTCATAGCGTTTTCATAAAGCATGACAGCGCCAATGAACATTCCAACCACACAAACGATCAACCACTTCATAAAAGTGCCAACAGTTTGCATAGCCATGACTAACCGCAATCCATCCTTCAGGGTTTTAATGTCTTCCTTTTCGAGTTGAGATAGAAACTCTTGCGTTTCGGGGGGCAGCTCATTGAAGCGATGTGCGGGGCTCATATTTTCGTCAGCAGCCATTACCAGCACCCCTGCTTTACTCCGAACCGGTTATGCGCCGCCACACTGCTACCGGCATTGGTATCACTTGCTGCAAGGTACACGGCTGTATCTGGCTTAATGCTGATTTGCTGCCAACCCGCGCAGTTGCTCGCACTGGCCGCGCACCCCGCCAAGCTCAAGGCACAAAGCAACGCTATCCATGTTATTGACTGTTTCATTGATCCCCGCTCTTTTCTGCAGCGCTTGAGCTATGGCCTGTGTGGCTTTAAATTCTGCGTTGCGCTTGCCGTCATGATGGCCAAGCACATAAAAAAAGAGGCCTGAAACTGCCCCTCCAATTAACGCGCCGATGATGTGATTAAGTGTGATCCTCATAGCATCCCCACTTGTTACAACTTCCAGCCAAGCCGCTTTGCGAGCACATAGAAGCCCTCAGTGATTAGGCCAACAAATGCAGTAGCTGCAACAGTGGTCACAGCCAGTACGTCTGGGTCAGATGCCAGTTGACTGCCAACCTCAAACCCTATTAACCCTCCCACGCCGTAGCGCAGCAGAATGCGAATGAACGGTGCCATTATTTGCCCTTCCCGAAGATTGAGGCAATTGCTTTGATGATGATTACGAGCCAACTAGATTTAGCCTGTGCTGGTGTCGCAGGCTCATGCTTTGGCACTGCTGCTTTTGACAAGAACTGCTGGCGCTCGGTTTTGCGTCGTGTAGTCAGTCCTTTCAGCTCCACCTTCTTACCGGTCTTTGGATCGGTGATTTTATTCCAGACAAGGAACTGATCGGCAGCACCGGTGCGGTCGCCTGCATTGAGCTTTCTGAGAAGGGTTGAGCCTTTGAACGCTCCTGCCCCGATGTTGAAAGCCAAGCTCACCAGTGCATCATATTCGTTCTGGTTGAGCGGTACTTTGACAGCCGCATTCACGGCCTTCTCAAATACAGCCAGATCACGGCTTAGAATTTCCGATGCTTGCCGCGCTGTAATGGTCAAGCCAGCCGTCACCTTTGGCTCTCCTGCCGCTGATGTGTGGCCTGCACCAATGGTCAATATTCCGGCACTGTCGCGATATGCAGACAGTACTACGCCTTCGCGGCTCTCAATGAGAGCGCGTCCTTCAGGACTGGTTTTCATGGGGTCATCTCACCAAAGTTAGATTTTCAGATAGATTCATTAATGAGTACTAATTTTACAGCGACCAACAATGATCATTTATATATGTCCGCGACATAACGC
>NZ_JARRAE010000016.1 GCF_030376605.1 Pseudochrobactrum sp. sp1633
GATAAGTATTATTGTGCTTTAAAAGATAAGTTTCATTATTTAAAATGTTTAAATATAAGTAGTATTTTATTTTTTCTTTTATTGTATGTATCGTATAATAATTACCAGTTGCTTTTGTGGTGTGAAATTGCGGAGCTTCTTGTGGATTAACTGCGCGGCTGATAATTGCCGGTGCGCTGTCGCTATCATTTCCAAAAGCAAGAAACCCGTTGCTATCCGCCTGATAAAATAAGGAAGCATCAAAGCTCTCCGGAGCGGGATGATCGCTTCGCGGACGATGTGCAGAATGGCTGAATAAAGTATGACTGCTAAGTATTTCGGATGAACTTGGTTTCGGAATTAATATGAGTGAAAATACATTGTCATTCTCAATTGTTGCTTGTGCCTTTATATAAAAATCTTCTGCATTTTTAGGGCTCAGAGTGAATAAAAACATACGGCTTCCTCGGGAAGAATTTATTTTCAATGATATTAAGTTACATTTTCAGATGTATCGCCTGATTTATTTGACAGGTCTTATCTCTCTTTTTTGAGGTGAGCTAAGCTTGCGCAAGGGGGTAAATTCGCATCATGATGTGTGCTTTAATTGATCGCCAATATTGCACTTGAGCGGGTGCAGGGTTATAGCCGGTTAAGAGAAATTTCTTGCGGGCTGCATTCATGCCGGACGACCGGCGGCGATCACCGCATTTCGCATTTATCGGAGAACGACATGTCCGTCGATTTAACTACAGTCAAGCGCGTTGCGCATCTTGCCCGTATTGCGGTCAGCGAAGAGCAGGCCGAGAAAATGACCGGTGAACTCAATGTCATTCTGGGCTTCGTACAATCGCTTGATGCCGTAAATGTTGATGGTGTGGAGCCGATGACCTCGGTTATTCCAACCGCGATGCGCCTGCGTGAAGATCAGGTATCTGATGGCAATATCGCTTCGGAGATCGTGTCCAATGCGCCGATTACAGAAGAAAACTTCTTCATGGTGCCTAAAGTTATCGAGTAGTCCCGAGCGTTAAAATCGCTAATATCCTTCTGCCGTTCCGCATTCAATTTGAGATTTTGCTCCCGTTTCCGGTATTTGAATAAGCGCGCGGCACAACCGAGCCTGAACAGGATTAAAAGAATGACCGATTTAACCGCACTCACCATTGCCGAGGCGCGCGATAAGCTAAAAGCAAAAGAGTTTACAGCGACAGAGCTGACGCAGGCTTATCTTGATGTGATCGATGCGGCCAATGGTGCGCTGAATGCCTATGTCAGCGTTACGCATGACAAGGCGCGTTCGATGGCCAAGGCGTCTGATGAGCGTTTGGCAAAAGGCGAGGCCGGTGCGCTGGAAGGTATTCCGCTCGGCGTGAAAGACCTTTTCGCGACCAAAGGTGATCATACGCAGGCTTGCTCGCATATTCTCGATGGCTTCAAGCCTGATTATGAATCAACCGTCACAGCCAATCTCTGGGCAGACGGCGCGGTCATGCTTGGTAAGTTGAACATGGATGAGTTCGCGATGGGCTCCTCCAATGAAACATCCTACTACGGTCCTGTTGTCAGCCCTTGGCGTGCAAACGGCTCGGAAGATAAGATTGTGCCGGGCGGATCTTCTGGTGGTTCTGCTGCTGCTGTTGCTGCACGTTTGTGCGCTGGCGCTACGGCAACCGATACCGGCGGTTCTATTCGCCAGCCTGCGGCTTTCACCGGCACTGTCGGTATCAAGCCGACCTATGGCCGTGTATCGCGTTGGGGAACAGTTGCATTTGCCTCTTCACTCGATCAGGCCGGCCCGATTGCCCGCGATGTGCGCGACAGTGCAATCCTGCTGAAATCTATGGCTTCGGTTGATCTGAAAGATACAACCTCTGTGGATCTGCCTGTGCCGGATTATGAAGCAGTGCTTGGTAAATCCGTCAAAGGCATGAAAATCGGTATCCCGCGTGAATATCGCGTTGAAGGTATGCCGGCAGAAATCGAAAAGCTCTGGGCGCAGGGCGTTCAGTGGCTGAAAGATGCCGGTGCGGAAGTTGTTGATATTTCGCTGCCGCATACAGATCAGGCGCTGGCCGTTTACTACATCGTGGCTCCGGCTGAAGCCTCATCCAATCTGGCGCGTTATGACGGCGTGCGCTATGGCCTGCGCGTTCCGGGTAAAGACATTGTTGAAATGTACGAAAATACCCGTGCGCAAGGTTTCGGCAAGGAAGTTAAGCGCCGTATCATGATCGGTACTTATGTGCTTTCCGCCGGTTATTATGATGCCTATTATGTGAAGGCGCAGAAAATCCGCACGCTGATCAAGAAAGACTTTGAAGATGTGTTTGCGGCCGGTGTGGATGCAATTCTGACACCTGCAACACCATCAGCAGCTTTTAAGCTTGGTGATAAGGAGTTGGCTGCTGATCCGGTGAAAATGTATCTCAATGATATTTTCACAGTCACAGTGAACATGGCTGGTCTGCCGGGTATTTCGGTTCCTGCCGGTTTGTCTGAGAATGGTCTGCCGCTCGGTCTTCAGCTAATTGGTCGTCCGTTTGAAGAAGAAGCATTGTTTCAGGCAGCTCATGTGATTGAGCAGGCCGCAGGTCAGTTCACACCTAAGCGTTGGTGGTAACAACGCATGCAGTTTCGGCAGGCAACCACCGCTGATCTGGCGATGATTGCCCGCATCGGAGCAAATGCATGGGCTTCTCATATATTTAGTTATGAAACAGAAAAGCCGGATCAGCGTGCACGTGCTGAACTGGCTTTTTTGCATTTTGCGCAAGACTATTGGCCGCAAATTCTGGTTGTTGAGCACGAGGGCATTCTCTGCGGATGGGGCGCGCGCGATACAAACGCGAATTATATTTCTGACGTTTGGGTTGATCCGGCACATCACGGGCAAGGCATTGGTACAATGCTCGTTGACGGTCTGCTGGCGCAAATTGTTTTGCTTGGCTTTCATGCAGCCGAAATCGGTACGCATGCACGCAATCTGCCAGCCATAAGACTGTATGAAAAATGCGGTTTCCGGATTGTTGAGCGGTTTGACGAATGGTCAGACAGTCTGGAGCGCATTGTGGAAAAGGTAAAAATGCAGGCTGATTTGTAATATCGCTTGCTAAAAATGCACAATGTTCCTATTTTGTTCTGCAAATAATGCGGAAAAATCAACATGCGTAAACCTGATCTGCCGGAACGGCTATATCTCGATTTTGATAGTTTTTTTGCCAGTGCCGAGCAGCAGATGAACCCTGCATTGCAGGGCAGGCCGGTTGGCGTTGTGCCCCATGCCAGTGAGTTTACCGGTCTGATTGCAGCCAGTAAGGAGGCCAAAAAACTCGGCCTGAAAACCGGTACATCTGTGCGCGAAGCACGGGCAATCTGTCCTGATATTGCAATTATCGAGGCGCGGCCGGATGAATATGTCAAGCTGCACCACAAGATACTGGATATCATTGATACGGTACTGCCGATAGGTGATGTGCGTTCGATTGATGAGCTTGTCTGCCGTTTGCTGCCGTCCGAGTCCCGTCAGGCAGAAGCTCTGGGACTGGCAATCAAAGCAGCATTGCGTGAGAAACTTGGTTCTGCACTGACCTGTTCCATCGGTGTCGCACCCAACGAGTTGCTGGCCAAAATCGCCGCTGAAATCGACAAGCCGGACGGGCTGGTGATTGTGCAGCCTGAGGATATTCCGCGTCGTTTTTTGAAACTGCAACTGCGTGATTTGCCGGGCATTGCTGCCGGTGTGGAAGCACGTTTGCTGCGCTCTGGTATTACAACGGTTGAAGAACTCTGGAAGATCAGCCCAAAACAAGGGCGGGCGATCTGGAATAGCGTAGAGGGCGAGCGTTTTATCGCCGGATTACATGGTTATGCGGTTGAGAAACAGGAGACGCAGCGCCGCATGTTCGGTCATGGTCGCGTGCTGCCTCGGGATTGGCGCCAGCCGGATAAAATTCTGCAATGCGCACGCCTGCTTTGTATGAGTGCATCACGCCGTTTGCGTAAAGAACATTACCGCGCCGGTGCTTTGGTCTATGGCTGGCGTATCAAAGGACATGACTCTGTTTCCGTGGAAGGCGTGTTCCCGCCGTCACGCGATGATCATTGTTTTCTCACCTGTCTGTCGCAGCTACACCGACGATTGCTGATGCATCCGGCGTTTCGCGGGGCTGATTTCCGGCAGGTCAAGAATGTACATATTTACCTGCATCATCTGTCCGGCGAGGTGGTGGATAGCCATGATTTGTTTGACGAGCCGCAGCAAAAACAACATCAGCAACGCTGGGAGCAGATTTCCGATACGCTGGATCGCGTGCGCAAACAATTCGGCTCTGATGCCTTGAGCCTCGGGCCATCCATTGCCCCCGGCTCTTATATAGGCGGCAAAATCGCCTTCGGACGTATTCCTGATCTGGATGATTATTGATCTGCTTTAATGCAGAGTGTTTAATCGCTGTCAGATGGAGCAGATTCCGGCTGGAACAAAATATCGGCTTGATCTGCGAAGGCTGCAAAATACGGCATAGTATATGCCTGTTTTCCCGTTCCATGCGCGATCATAACTATAGTGCCGGTTTACTCTCAATGATTGTCTGACGGCCCGCATGGCTGTGAGAAGAGAAGCGATCACAGCTCAGATGCGCAATATTGAAACCGGATATCGCTGTAAGCTGCACATATAAAGTGGTCTTTCCGGCTTCTGCTAATCCGCATATTCCGGCAATTAAAATACTTTTATTGGCTGCTTCAGATTCAAGACGCTGTTGGAGCCCATCAATTGTCCGGATTATGGCTTTTGCTGCACAGATCAGCGGCTCCGGTTGAATGGTCAGTGCAATTCAGATCAGAATATAGTGTCAGGTTGGAGCGCATTCCGAAAAGTGTGAAGCACCTATGCAGGGAAACCAGTTCGCCGGACTGATTTCTTGGCCTGCTTCGATCGGGACGAGAAGCGCGTAAAGTTAAATTAATAGAGCGGTTCTGAAGTTTCAATATGAACCGGAACCGCTCTGGAATGACGTTTGACAGTATCACCAATGCAAAAGGCAAAGCCTTGGGGAAGTCTTAAATATCCAGTTCCTGAACGAATTCAGCATTTTCCTGAATAAAGCGGAAGCGGGCTTCCGGCTTTGTGCCCATCAGGTCATCGACTGTGTTTTTGGTCGAACCATGCTCGTCTTCAGCCAGATCCACACGCAGCAAAGTGCGGTTTTTCGGATCCATTGTGGTTTCTTTCAGCTGATCCGCACGCATTTCACCCAGACCCTTAAACCGACCGAGTTCAACCTTGCCTTTGCCGGTAAACATGGTGCGCATCAACTCGTCCTTATGCGCATCATCGCGGGCATAAGCCACTTTACCGCCCTGACTGAGACGATAAAGCGGTGGCACTGCGAGATAAAGATGCCCGCCGGTAATCAGCTGCGGCATTTCCTGATAGAAGAAAGTGATAAGCAGCGATGCAATATGCGCACCATCCACGTCAGCATCGGTCATGATGATGATGCGGTCATAGCGCAGATCATCTTCACGGTAGTTTTTGCGCGTACCGCAACCCAGAGCTTGCACCAGATCACCGATCTGCTGGTTTGCTGTCAGCTTGTCACGTCCGGCACTGGCAACATTGAGAATTTTACCACGCAGCGGCAAAATAGCCTGATTGGTACGGTTGCGCGCTTGCTTGGCAGAGCCACCAGCCGAGTCACCCTCAACAATAAACAATTCCGCACCGGCAGCTGAGTTCTGCGAGCAGTCAGCCAGCTTGCCCGGCAGACGTAATTTGCGCGTTGCAGTCTTACGGGTTGTTTCTTTTTCCTGACGACGGCGCAAACGCTCTTCAGCGCGATCAACCACCCAGTCAAGCAGTTTCGAGGCTTCCTGCGGCGAGGCTGCAAGCCAATGGTCGAACGGATCGCGGATTGCATTTTCAACGATACGCTGCGCCTCAACCGTCGCCAGCTTATCTTTGGTCTGGCCAACGAATTCCGGCTCACGAATGAAAACCGACATCATACCGGCGGCAGAAATCATCACGTCATCGGTGGTGATAACTGAGGCACGTTTATTATTGGTCAGTTCCGCATAGGCTTTGAGACCGCGTGTCAGAGCAAGGCGCAAACCTGCTTCATGCGTGCCGCCTTCACCGGTCGGAATAGTATTACAATAGGAGTGGACAAAACTGTCACCGCCATACCATGCAATCGCCCATTCAACCGCGCCGTGCCCGCCTTGTTTTTCAGTCTTACCGGAGAAAATCTCTCTGGTGACCATGAACTCTTTGCCAAGTGATGCGGCGAGGAAGTCCTTCAGACCACCCGGAAAATGGAAAACAGCTTTTTCCGGAATGCCTTTTTTAGGGTCAAGCAAGGACGGGTCACAGGACCAGCGAATTTCAACGCCGCCGAACAAATAGGCCTTTGATCGCGCCATACGATACAGGCGCTCAGGATCAAATTTGGCATTCTTACCGAAAATATCCGGATCAGGATGGAAGCGCACGCGCGTACCGCGGCGGTTATGCACTTCGCCCAGTTCTTCCAGATCGCCTAACGGCAGACCACGCGAAAAGCGCAGGCGATAGAGGCGGCGGGCGCGTGCAACTTCCACTTCCAGCAGATCGGACAGCGCATTGACCACAGAAACACCAACACCGTGCAGACCACCGGAGGTCTCATAGGCTTTGCCGTCGAACTTACCACCGGCATGAAGCTTAGTCATAATCACTTCAAGCGTTGATTTTCCCGGCACCTGCGGGTGATTTTCAACCGGAATACCGCGGCCGTTATCGCTGACTGTCAGAAAACCTTCTGCATCAAGATGAACGTCAATAAAATTGGCATGGCCAGCAACGGCTTCATCCATCGCATTGTCGATAACTTCGGCAAACAGATGGTGCAGTGCCTTTTCATCAGTGCCGCCAATATACATGCCCGGACGCAAGCGAACCGGTTCCAGCCCCTCAAGCACGCGGATCGCCGAAGCATTATAATCGCTGCCATCCGAGCTTGCAGGTGCAGGGCGCAGATCTGCGGAAAGCGTCGGGGATGGAGTGGCGGGTTTGGCAGGAGAGGGAGGAACGACAATAGCAGGCGCAGCTTTGCTCACGGAGACAGCAGCCTCTGCCGGTTCAGACAAAGAAGACGAAACAGCTTCGGCAATGTTTTCAACCGGCTCGGGCTGTAGTGCCTGACGCCCGCGCGCATTGCTGAGAATATTCGAAAATAGATCGTCGCTATTATCCATGTGAAATGGCCGGCCTGTTCGTTCAAATAGATACGGAGCATTTTGCAGCTGAGTGAGGTTTTTCAGTGCTGCAACAATGCGGGAATAATAAGGGTAGGGAGCGGGCTTTCTTTTCAGAAAATGAAAACCGCTCCGGAATTGCGAATAATCGAATCATGGCAAGTTTGGCATGTTCAAACCAATAAAGCGATAAAGGTTCGCTTTACGTTCTTGTTTAAAAGCCGGAAATCCTGACTTTTCCGCAGATTTATTTGTTTGAACAATTACGGCGCAATTGTCAAACAGCTGCTGCCCGCACCAAAAGCTGTTAAGCGGGCTCTGTGACCTTAAAGTGACGGCATTGCACAATAAAACCACCGGCTGGAGAGATAAGTTGCGTAAACCCATGAGCCGTGATGAGAAGTGTGCATTGAAATGAAGCAAGACTGTCGCGTGACAGTGTGAAATGAAGGCGGTTTTACCGCGGGGGAATGACTATGCAGGACCGGTTACAGCCGCATGTGCGCGGAATGATCACTATGATCTGCGCTATGCTTATTGTGCCGCTGATGGATGCAACAGGCAAATGGCTGGCGATGGAAGAACATATTCCGCCTGCCACAATCAGCTTTATGCGTTTCTTTGTGCAGGGTCTTATCAGCCTCGGTGCAATATTGATTTTCAGCCGCGGGCTGGGGATGAAAACACAGCATTTGTGGGGAAATTTGTTTCGCGGTTGCCTGCTGGCGCTTGGCAGCCTGTGCTTTTTCACGGCTGTTAAATATATGCCGCTTGCCGATGCGCTGGCGGTCTTCTTCGTAGAACCGCTTATTCTGACCGTTCTTTCGATGATTTTCCTCAATGAGAAGGTGGGCTGGCGCCGTCTCAGCGCTGTGCTTGTAGGCCTGCTCGGAACAGTGATCGTTATTCAGCCAAGCTGGAGTGTTTTTGGCTGGTTGTCTGTATTACCGATGATCTCAGCACTGCTTTTTGCAATTTATCTGGTTTTGAACCGCAAATTCGGTATGAATGAACGCCCTGTTGTGATGCAGCTTTACGCCGGTATTGGCGGCAGTCTGATGGGGGCTGCGGTTATGATTTTCGGTGAGGCAACCGCAATCGCTGATCTGCAATTCGCCCTGCCGCATACGCTCTTTCCGTGGTTTATGCTGATTATGATCGGTGTCTTTGCTGCAAGCGGGCACTTGCTGGTGGTTCAGGCGTTTCAGTTGGCACCGGCCTCCATTCTGGCTCCATTTCAATATGTCGAGATTGTTATGGCAGTCACCGTCGGTCTGATCTTTTTTGGCGATTTTCCAAGCCTGTCAAAATGGTTTGGTATCGCGATTATCATAGGCTCAGGAATTTATGTTTTTATCAGAGAGCAAAAACGAAGCGCTGAGACGGAAAAAGCAATCCTGACTGCGTAATGAACAATAATAAAGGCGGCATAAAAGCCGCCTTTATTATTTAAAACAACATATTAAAAATGTTTCTTGTTATTTTACATCACCGAAAACATCGCGAAAACTTTGTTTCAAAGCCTGATCAAGATCGTCCATTGAAACCGGTAAACCCAGATCAACCAGACTGGTCACGCCATATTCTGCAATGCCGCATGGAACAATACCACCGAAGTTTTCCAGCTGCGGCTCCACATTAATCGAGATGCCGTGAAAACTGACCCAGCGGCGCAGGCGAATGCCGATAGCAGCAATCTTGTCCTCAGCCATTGAGCCGTCAGCAAGCCGTGGCTTTTCCGGCCGCATAACCCATACGCCTACACGGTCTTCCCGCCGCTCGCCTTTGACATTGAAGCTGTCCAGTGTGCGGATGATCCATTCTTCGAGCGCGGCTACAAAAGCACGGATATCTTCACGGCGTCGTTTCAGATCAAGCATCACATAGGCAACACGTTGGCCAGGGCCGTGATAGGTGAATTCACCGCCGCGTCCCGTTTTGTATACCGGAAAACGGTCGGGTGTGAGCAAATCTTCCTGTCTGGCACTGGTACCTGCTGTATAGAGCGGCGGGTGTTCAACCAGCCAGACCAGTTCATTTTCTGTGCCTTCACGGATCGCGGCAACGCGCGCTTCCATAAATGCTTCAGCATCAGGATAGGAGGTCAGGCCATCGGCAATAAGCCACTCAACCGGCGCGAAACCATCGGCGGCAGGAAACTGAGCGGATAAATTATTACGATCGGTTACAGGGCGATTCTGGGTAGGGGCAATTTCTGTCATAATAATATTCAGGTAGAGATTGCTGCGTGTAAAATCCAGATGGCAAATTGACCGCTATCTTTTGAAGACTGTGGTTTCTCAGCAGGCTGAGAGGAGTGAAAGCCAATACGTTTTTACCCTAGTCGTACGGGGCATATAAACAAGAGCATAACCGCCTGAAGAATGAGTATGTCAGCCCTATGAAAAGTTGGTGTTCTTTGAAATCTGCCATTCACCCTCAGCATTAAGTTCCACACGCTTGTTTCCACGGTAGAAAATAGGGTTTCCGGTTTTCTTATCCAGAGAGAAGCGGCTAGGTGCCAATCTGTCTTCTTCATAGCCATTCGTTGCTAGGCTGAGCGCTTCCTTGAACTTACCGTCTTTGCATAAGCTTTTGAAAAGAGTCAGGTTCATTATTATAACTTTCATTAATCGGCATGGCTTGAATGTAGGCTTGTAGGGGCTTCTTGCGCATTAAGCCACAGTGACTATGCCGATTAAAGAACTTTCCGTGATCGAAAAGGGGGCTATAGGGAGGAATTCAAGCACCCAAAAACCAAATCTGAGTATCGTCAGTCACTGACAATCACAACCAGAAGTCACGCATGACAACCGGCCTCACACGTAACTCCTCAGCATCACAGCAATTTATATGACGCAACCTTCTGCACTATTCCGGTGTCAGGACGATTAATGCAGTTTTCGTGGTGCTCATCAAAACCAACAAAAAATAATGGAGTAACTTATGGCTGGAATAGCTAAGGAAGTCACCCGTCTGCCGCAGGTCGCTACCGTATCGGCTCAAGGCTATTCTTTTATCGGGTGGATTGGTGGCTAGTTGTGACGCGGTGAGGTGAAATTACGATTCTTTGAATGAGATAAGCGCAATAATTACTTAATGAAGGTGAGGGATTTGCTTCAAGTTTGCGAATAAAACCAATGGGTGTTTTGGGAGTTAGGTGAGGGATTTTTTTTATATATAAACATAAATAACGTAATGTTATTATTAGCTTATTCTTCCTGAATGCAGGGAAAGAATGGTGCGGTCGAGAAGACTCGAACTTCCACGGGTTGCCCCACAGCGACCTCAACGCTGCGCGTCTACCAATTCCGCCACGACCGCACTGTGTGGTAGAAACCGAATTGCTTCGGTGACCGCGATGTAGCAAATCACTATTGGGGTGACAAGCCAAATTATTCGTTTCATTGCATTTTTTTTAAAGTAATTCACAGAAGGCGGTTTTTTCCCGCGAAACGTGGCTTTTACAATATGCGCAATAAAGGCAACGACCTGATTTTATAGGCAGAAAAGTGCGCAGCTGCTGTTTCACAGGTGAATTTGCACGGGAAAACCAACTGAGATTCGTATTTCAGGAGATTCTTTTTTCAAAAAACCACGCGCTGCAGCCTTTCAATATTCTCCAGCTGTTTGCGTGTTTCCTGATAGCCGATGTCTATTGTCTCGGCGGCGCGATGAAACTCCGTCAGGCCGATATGTCCGATAGTGGGCATTAATACGATATCAGGCGGATCGCCTGCCATGCGTGCCCGTGAAATTCTGTCCTGTATGATGTTGAATGCGTCCATCATAACGCCAGTAATGCCTAGGCGTGATTCATGGCTTATTACTCCCGCCTGTGCGGGACTGATGGTATCTTCATTTCCGGCGCGTGCAGGGCTGGTATATTTGACAACAGCTGCACGGCCGAACTGATCATAATTGAGGTTCACAGCCAGTACCAGTTGCTGCTCGTAAGCGCGGCACACGGAAACCGGCACCGGATTGACCAGAGCCCCATCCACCAACAGGCGGTGATCGTAGCGAATAGGCTCAAAAACACCAGGCAGAGCA
The DNA here is from genome assembly GCF_030376605.1 of Pseudochrobactrum sp. sp1633. Lineage (GTDB taxonomy): Bacteria > Pseudomonadota > Alphaproteobacteria > Rhizobiales > Rhizobiaceae > Pseudochrobactrum. Next base: position 11,275 of record NZ_JARRAE010000016.1, read on the forward strand.
TAAGAAGCACGCATGGCTAATATGAGAGAGCCAGTTGAAAGCCAGATTTCGTGTCCGGTGCGTAATTCAGTGGCAACCGCAACATAAGGACAGGGCAGATCATCAATATTGAGGCCCTCAAGATGCTGGTGCAGCTTGCGGTCGAGTTTCATTCCGCCAAATAACCCGCTGCCGCGCAATGTGATGTCCATCAGGCTGAACATGCGTCTGCGTGTCAATGAGCGTGCGAACTCTTCCAGTTCGTCCAGTTTGCCTGCCAGATAGCAGCCGCCAACCAGAGCGCCTATAGAGGTGCCTGCAATCATGGAAATTTTGATATTCGCTTCAGTAAGTGCCCGTAAGACACCAATATGCGCCCAGCCGCGTGCCGATCCGCCGCCTAAAGCAAGCGCAATTGGCTGAGGTGCTTTTAAAACTGCAGGGCTGGATATTTCTGCGGAAGCTGGTGGCGTAACATTGAGAGATGTCCGGCGGCGCGGTACCCATGACAGCATGCAAGATCTCCTGAATATTCTGATTTTTAAAACCAGATTACAGGAACTGTTACATTGAGACTATGGCTTTCATGCGGAATAATTTGAATTGAGGTGAGCATCATTCAGATAGTCTTATTTGTATGGAATTTTATGGTTTTGATGAAATTAATGCAATGTTAATAAATATTAATGATTTTATATTGTTGTAATTGTGTATATGTTTTATTTTTACTTGTTAATTTTAATTAATAAATTAGTAACCATGAATTCTTGTAAGTATTCGTGTTGCAATATTGTTACAGCAATTTTGACTGGTTGGTGTAAAACAAGATCAAGAAAGATTTTGAGGTTCTCCCATGTTTAATAAAGTTATCCTCGCTGCTTCAGCAGCTGTTCTGTTTTCCGGCACTGCAATGGCTGCTGATGCCATCGTGTACAACGAACCTGCGCCAGCTGTTGAAGTGAATACTTTCAGCTGGGAAGGCGGTTATGTTGGTGCGAATGCCGGTTATGGCTTCGGCAAAATGAAAGAAGACGGCGTTAGCATTAAGCCACGCGGTTTCGTTGGTGGTGTACAGGCTGGTTACAACTGGCAGTTCGACCAGATCGTTGCTGGTATCGAAGCTGACTTCCAGGGCTCGACCATGAAGAAGTCCGTCGATTTCTACGATGCAGGCGTTTATGAAGGCACTGTAAAGGGTAAAGTCCAGTGGTTCGGTACTGTTCGCGGTCGTCTGGGTGCAGACATTGCTGAGCGCACCATGCTCTACGGTACAGCCGGTCTTGCTTATGGTAAAGTGAAGATCGAAGGCTATGATGCTGATCTGGATCTGCATGAAAGCGCTTCCAAGACCCGCGCTGGCTGGACTGCCGGTGCCGGCGTTGAGCATGCTTTCACTGACAATGTAACGCTGAAAACTGAATATCTTTACACCGATCTGGGTAAAGTTAAGTTCCGTGATGAAGCTGACGTTTCTAAAGTTAAAACCAACTTCCACACTGTGCGCGTTGGCGTAAACTACAAGTTCTAATGATCTGACGCGAGGTGAAGGACGCCTCTTGTGTCTTGAAAATTTCTTTCGCCGGATTGTAATTCTGGCGAAAGAGCCGTCCTCCAGACAAAAAGCCCTGCGTAATCAATATTACGCAGGGCTTTTATTGTCTGGTGATCTATTAAATCAAAAAATCACAGCAATTATTTGATTTATTTATGTAAAATAACTTTGTTATTTTCAATATCGACTGTGCGGTAGAAGCAGGAATGGCGTTCAGTGTGGCAAGTGGGGCCATTGCCAGCCACTTGAACTTTCAGCCACAGGGCATCCTGATCGCAATCTGTTCGCATCTCGATAACAGTTTGCAAATTGCCTGAGGTTTCACCTTTTTTCCAAAGCGACTTGCGCGAGCGCGACCAGTAATGGGCAATGCCGGTTTCCAGTGTCAGACGCAGAGCTTCGCTGTTCATATGTGCAACCATCAGCAAATCGCCGTCATCAGCACTTGTGACCACGGCGGTAATCAGCCCGGCGCTGTCAAAGCGGGGCGCAAAGACAGCACCTTCTTCGGTGCTGTGCTTGTCGGTCTGCGCAGGAAAATCAGCTGGCAGCTCTGTCATTTACCGCTCCGTAGCATTGTCATAAACCGCACCTGATGGGCGACATCGCTCTCGAAAGCGCCGGTAAAGGTAGTGGTCAGAGTGGTTGACCCCTGTTTGCGGATGCCTCGCATAGCCATACACATATGTTCCGCTTCAATCAGAACAGCAACGCCGAGCGGATTGAGGATATTCTGAATGCTGTGCGCAACCTGTGCTGTCATGCTTTCCTGCGTTTGCAGGCGATGGGCAAACATATCAACAACGCGGGCAATTTTTGAAAGGCCGACAACAGAACCGTTCGGCAGATAGCCGACATGCGCCTTGCCGATAATCGGTACCATGTGATGCTCACAATGGGAGTAAAAGTTGATATCTTTTACCAGAACCATATCCTTGTAGCCGGCAACTTCTTCAAAAACCGTGCCGAGCTCTTCTTCGGGCGACTGCTGATAGCCTGAGAAAAGTTCTTTATAGGCTTTCGCAACACGTTTTGGTGTCTCAATAAGCCCTTCACGGGAAGGGTCTTCGCCCATCCATAGCAGCAATGTATTCACGGCAGCTTCTGCTTCAGCCTGTGTGGGGCGCTGAGCGGTGCTGTTGGTTTTAGTATCAGAAGTGTGCTTGTTCATATCGAGCTCCCGTAGTCTCTCTCTGTGGAGAGACGAGTTAAACGGACACTGTTACGAAGCTTGCTCAGCCTGTGAAAACTTCTCCCACTGTATAAATATCAGGAGAAACAATGCATCAAAGCTGAAGGCTTGGCAGTTATGTCTTGGCAATTATATCCGGCATCTGCAGAATAAAGCCAAAGGCTCGATCTGCCAGTTCCCATTTGTCTCCCTGAATAGCGCTGGGAAACAAATGCCTGTTCTATATAAAGTAAGTAAAGGATATTAAAAGGGCAAACACAGCCGTTTTATGTCGTATTACGGTTCCGTTGTGTTCTATAGCCGCTTGAATTGAAATATTTATATCACCATTTATGAAACCATGCCTGAAAGTGAATTTTTCGCATGATGAAGGAGAGTCCGGATGATCAATGATATGTATAATGCCCGGATTCTCGAATTTGCAGGAAATATTCCGCATATTGGCCGTCTGGAAGCGCCTGACGCGACTGCCAAAGCCCATTCCAAACTCTGTGGCTCAACAGTGCTGGTTGATCTCAAAGTCAAAGACGGCGTGGTTGTAGATTTTGCCCATGAGGTAAAGGCTTGCGCATTGGGGCAGGCGACATCCTCTGTCATGGCGCGTCACATTATCGGCTCCACCGAAGCTGAATTGCGCACCTTGCAGGCGCAGATGACAGCTATGCTGAAAGACAATGGCGCACCGCCTGAAGGCCGGTTTGAAGATTTGCGGTTTTTCGAGCCGGTGCGTGATTATAAAGCACGCCATGCATCTACTTTGCTGATATTTGATGCAGTTGTTGATTGTCTCGACAAGATCGCCGCAAAAGCTGCCGTGTAAGCAATATGTGTCCGCAACCTGAAACCAAATCCCGTAAAAAATACAGTCGTAATTATCAGGGCGCATGGCGCAAAACACCGGATCGTTTGCTGGGTACAGGTGTTGTGCGGTTCTATCAGCTGACGTTATCGGGCTTTATCGGTAACTCCTGCCGCCATATGCCGACCTGTTCCGAATATGCCTATGAGGCCATTGCCCGTTATGGCTTATGGACGGGTGGCTGGATGGGGCTGTTTCGCGTTATGCGCTGCGGGCCGTTTGGCACCTGCGGGATTGATCGTGTGCCGGAAGTGCTGGAACCGCGCTATAAATGGTATTTTCCGTGGCGTTATTGGCACATTTCGGCTGCAAAACCGGATATTAGCTAAGCTTTTCTTCCCTCAAGGTTTATTTCCCCCTTTAGATTGATTATAGAAACATTGCCGGTCGCATCTGCACTTCGTTTTGCAGGAGCTGGTAAGCATGAAGCGTATCCCGAAAAGTGGGAACCGGTTTTCGGATAAGATACGCGAAAACAAGAAATAGAGCATTTCCTGTGTTTCAAATTGGATTGGAAATGCTCGAAGTTTACTTTAAACAACCACCCGCAATCGTTGGCGGGACTGGATGGGGATGACAATGTCTGATCTTATTACTCTCGAATTTCCCGACGGCACACAGCGCGAATATGATCCGGCCATGACCGGTCTGGCGCTTGCCGAATCCATCTCCAAATCACTGGCTAAGAAGTCTGTCGCCTATGCGGTCGACGGCACCGTGCGTGATTTGTCCGAGCCTCTGGGCGCATCAGGCAAAGTCGAGATTCTCACCCGTGAAGATCCGCGCGCGCTGGAACTGATCCGCCACGACTGCGCCCACGTATTGGCTGAAGCTGTGCAGGAACTTTTCCCTGGCACGCAGGTCACAATTGGACCGGTTATTGAAAACGGCTTCTATTATGACTTCGCCCGCAATGAGCCTTTTACGCCCGATGACCTGCCAGTCATCGAAAAGAAAATGCGTGAAATCATTGCCCGCAACAAGTCGTTTACACGCGAAGTCTGGACACGCGAAAAAGCTAAGCAGGTTTTCTCCGATAAGGGTGAATCCTATAAGGTTGAGCTGATTGACGCGATCCCTGAAGGTCAGGATCTGAAGATCTATTATCAGGGCGACTGGTTTGATCTTTGCCGTGGCCCGCATATGGCGTCCACAGGCCAGATCGGCAATGCGTTCAAGCTGATGAAAGTTGCCGGTGCTTATTGGCGCGGTGACAGCAATAATCCGATGCTGACGCGTATTTACGGTACAGCTTTCGCGAATGATGCTGATCTGCAGCAATATCTGACCATGCTGGAAGAAGCTGAAAAGCGCGATCATCGCCGTCTCGGCCGTGAAATGGATCTGTTCCATTTTCAGGAAGAAGGTCCGGGCGTGGTGTTCTGGCATTCCAAGGGCTGGCGCATGTTCCAGAGCCTTGTCAGCTATATGCGCCGTCGTCTCGACGATCATGGCTATCAGGAAGTCAATGCACCGCAGGTGCTGGATAAATCCCTTTGGGAAACATCCGGTCACTGGGGCTGGTATAAAGACAACATGTTCAAGGTCACCACTGCCGGTGATGACACTGAAGATGACCGCGTTTTCGCGCTGAAGCCGATGAACTGCCCGGGTCACGTGCAGATTTTCAAACATGGTTTGAAATCCTACCGCGATCTGCCGATCAAAATGGCGGAATTCGGTAATGTGCACCGCTATGAGCCGTCCGGCGCACTGCATGGCCTGATGCGCGTTCGCGGCTTTACGCAAGATGATGCGCATATCTTCTGTACAGACGAGCAGATGGCCGATGAGTGCCTGCGCATTAACGACCTGATCCTCTCGACCTATGCCGATTTCGGCTTTGATCAGATCACCGTTAAGCTCTCTACACGTCCTGAAAAGCGCGTGGGTGATGATGCGCTGTGGGATCGTGCGGAAAGTGTTATGGGCGAAGTGCTCAAGACAATCGAAGCCAATTCCGGCGGTCGCATCAAAACCGGCATTCTGCCAGGTGAGGGTGCGTTCTACGGACCTAAGTTCGAATATACGCTGAAAGATGCGATCGGTCGTGAATGGCAGTGCGGTACAACACAGGTTGACTTCAACCTGCCGGAACGCTTCGGTGCATTCTATATCGACAACAATTCCGAGAAGCAGCAGCCGGTTATGATCCACCGCGCTATCTGTGGTTCGATGGAGCGTTTCCTCGGTATTCTGATCGAGAATTTTGCCGGTCATATGCCGCTGTGGTTCGCACCAATTCAGGTTGTCGTCGCAACGATTACATCTGAAGCGGATGAATATGGTCAGGAAGTTGCTAGCTTGTTTAAAAAGGCTGGTCTTCAGGTCACAACCGACTTCCGCAACGAGAAGATCAACTACAAGGTGCGCGAGCACTCACTGCAGAAAGTGCCGGTTATTCTGGTGCTTGGTAAGCGTGAAGCTGAAGAGCGTACAGTCAATGTGCGTCGTCTCGGCTCCCGTGACCAGACACCAATGACGCTGGATGAAGCGCTGAGCTCATTGCGTGAAGAGGCAACGCCGCCAGATCTTCGTCGTGCATAATTGAAATGAGAAAAGGCCGGAGTAATCCGGCTTTTTTGTTTATTTTCAGTGTGTTGCAATAAAAATATAATGCGTGAATTTAATTCAATGGCGCAGCTTTAAAGCGATATTCGCCGTCACTGTCGATATCGAAATAATCGCCGAGCTGCGGATGGCGCAGCGGTTCACCGCTTTCATCTTCTTCCAGATTTTGCTCTGAAACATAGGCCACGTAATCCGTTTCCTCATTCTCTGCCAGTACATGATAGAACGGTTGCTCACGTTTCGGGCGTGAGGCTTCAGGAATGGACATGTACCATTCTTCCGTATTGGCGAATTCCGGATCCACATCAAAAATAATGCCACGAAACGGTAACAGGCGGTGCTTTACCACCTGTCCGATCTGAAAGCGTGCATATTTTACTTCAAAAGCACTCATTGTGATCCGTCTTGGTGTGGCGTTGCGGCAGGCAGTGTCGTCTTCTTATTTGTCGACGAGAAAGATGGCAGCAGCGCTTTAAAACCACCACCGGGACGCAGACCCTCACGCATGAAGAAAGCACGCAATGGCGGTACAACCCGTAGGATTTCCAGCCCTGTGCCACGAATGATCTGCGCAGGCAGAAAGTCGGACAGCAAAGTGCGGTTCAGCACATCAACCGAGCCGGTACGCGCCAGAATATCAGGGCGACGACCGCTGTCATAGGCGCGGATAACACGGTCAGAACCGGCATCATCCTTGTCTTTGGTAATTGCGCTGATCAGCGTTTCCACATCGCGCGTACCGAGATTGAGACCCTGTGCACCGATTGGCGGGAAAACATGCGCTGCTTCACCAATCAGAATGGTGCGCTTGGCTGCAAAATTCAGCGGCACCAGACCGGAGAGCGGCCATGCCTGCTGCTTGGTATCAACCGTAATTGCCCCAAGCATGGATTGCATTTTGCTTTCAATCTCACGGGCAAGCTGCTCACTGTCGAGCGTCATCAGTTTTTCTGCATGGCGCGGATTGGCAACCCAGACAAGGCTGGAGCGATTGCCGGGCAGTGGCACCTGTGTGAAAGGACCATCCTCCGTGTGAAACTCGGTAGATGTATACTGGTGCGGGATTTTATGGCTGAAGGAACAGACGACCGCTGTTTGCGGATAATGCCAGCGGCGGGTTTTAATGCCGGCAGCATCCCGCGCTAAGCTGTTGCGGCCATCGGCAGCTACCACCAGCGGCGTGGTGACGATCTGTCCGTCACTGAAAGTGACACTGATACTGTCAGTATTGTGCTGATAGGCTGTGGCATTATTGAAGTTGCGGGCAATGCGCGGATGAGCGCTGACAGCTTCATGCAAGGCACGGTTCAGCACTAGATTGGGAATATTATAGCCGAATGCTTCTGTGCCGATTTCCGAGGCGCGGAATGTCACCGCAGGGCTGCGGATCAGCCTGCGTGTGCCGTCAACAATACGCATGGAGGCAAGCGCAGCCGTATCCGGCCGGATTGTCTGCCATATACCGAGACTGTCGAGATATTCAATGGCGGGCATCATCAGTGCTGTGGTGCGTCGGTCGTCCTGATCACTCACAGGGCCTGCGAGCAAAACATCATATCCTGCCTGCGCCATCGCTAATGCCGCAATCATTCCCGCAGGGCCGCTGCCACTGACAAGAATTCTGTCTGAAATGAACTCAGAATGATGACCGGAACCAGACATGATGTACCTCTCATTTCCCGAAGGTGATAACTTGAATATCAAGCCGCCGGAATTAGCCTGCTAATTCTAGAAAGCCATAAGCAAATTAGCCTGCCAAATCTATTAGGCCATAAGTAGCCGTTACGACACAAAAAACATATGTTTAAACTGGAGATAGTGTCTCGCAGCAGGTAACTTCTTTGGATGAGCGACATTTTGTCTGTTTTTCGCCACTCCCTTTGTTGCACTTTCAGCGTTTTTCGACAAAAGCTGTCGGGACTGGTAATTCATTAATTTTTTGTAACAGAATCGGCAAAGACCTTGAAAGCGAAACTGACTGACAAACTTAAACCCAAAAAAGTCACTCTGCCTCAGGTCAGGGCTTTTTCTGTTCACCTGTTAACGGCTTCCGGCTCCTTCTTGGCCTTCCTGTCACTGGTTGCGGCCAGTGAGGAAAACTGGACGGCAATGTTTCTCTGGCTGGGTCTGGCGCTCTTCGTCGATGGTATTGACGGGCCGATCGCCCGCAAGCTGGAAGTGAAATATGTGCTGCCGAACTGGTCTGGTGAGCTTCTCGATAATATTATCGACTATGTGACGTATGTGCTGATCCCTGCTTTTGCGCTCTATCAGAGCGGCTTCATGGGGCATGGCCTGTCTTTCCTCTCCGGTGCGATCATCGTTATCAGCAGCGCGATTTACTATGCTGACACCGGCATGAAAACCAATGAGAACTTCTTTAAAGGTTTTCCGGTGGTCTGGAATATGGTGGTCTTCACGCTGTTCATCGTCGGTCCGGGGGAATGGACGGCTTTTGGCGTTGTGGTTGTCTCCGCGATCTTGTCTTTCATTCCGCTGAATTTCCTGCATCCGGTGCGTGTGGTGCGACTGCGTCCGCTTAATCTCACCATCTTTTTGTTGTGGTGTGCCTTCGGCGTTGCAGGAATTCTCTACCAAATGGATGCGCCGCTCTGGGTGCGCATCGGAATTTCGGTAACCGGTATTTATCTCTACTGCATCGGAATTGTGATGCAGTTCCTGCCTAATCTTGGTCTTAAAACTGCTGCGAAATAACAGGGAATTCTGACAATGGTGAATGCAATCCTCATCCGTGAAACCGGTGGTGCTGATGTTCTGAAATATGAACAGGTTGAACTTGGTCAGCCTAAAGCCGGTGAGGCGCGCATTCGTCATGAAGCTGTCGGATTGAATTTCATCGACGTTTATTTCCGCACGGGTCTTTATAAAGCACCGCAACTGCCTTTCATTCCGGGGCAGGAAGGTGCGGGCACTGTTGTTGCCGTGGGTGAAGGTGTCACCAATGTTAAAGTTGGCGACCGCGTTGCCTATACCGGTGCGATGGGCGCTTATGCAGATGAGCGCCTGATTGCAGCTGATCGTCTGGTGAAAGTGCCGGATAACATGGATCTGCGTCTTGCGGCCTCTATGATGCTGAAAGGCATGACCGCCTATTATCTGATCAATCTGACCTATAAGGTACAGAAGGGCGACACGATCCTGATCCATGCGGCCGCTGGCGGTGTGGGGCAGATTGCCGGTCAGTGGGCGAAACATCTCGGCGCAACCGTTATCGGCACTGCGGGCTCGCAGGAAAAAATCGACCTCGCGCTGTCACTCGGCTATGACCATGTTATCAATTACGCGCAAGATAATTTCGTCGAGAAGGTGAAGGAAATCACCGGTGGCAAAGGCCTGCCTGTGGTCTATGACAGTGTGGGCAAAGATACATTTCCTGCATCGCTTGATGTATTGCAGCCACGCGGATTGTTTGTGAGCTATGGCAATGCTTCAGGACCGGTGCCGCCGTTTGAGTTGGCACTGCTGAACCAACGCGGTTCACTCTATGCAACACGCCCGACGCTTGGCTCCTATATTGCCAGCCGTGAAGAACTGGAACAGGCTGCACAGGCTTTGTTTGATGTGGTGGCCAGCGGTGCAGTCAAAATCAACGTCAATCAGACCTATGATTTGCGTGATGCAGCACAGGCGCATCGTGATCTGGAAGCGAGAAAAACCACCGGAACATCGGTGCTGATTCCGTAAAGCTCTGATACCGTGCATTTTTTGATCTGATTTACTCCGGTATGACCATATGGTGCCGGAGCACTTTAGGTTTTTATTGCTAAAACTGTTCATATAATTGTAATAAATTGCTTTTCTGCTTCCCTATTTTTTCGTCTGTGGCATAAGATGCGAGGCAGAAATGCCTTGGGGACAAATGACAGAACCTTCCGCACAGTTGCAGCTACTGGATGTCCAGCGCTTAACGAAACAGTTTGGCGCGCTAAAAGCATGCGATCAGATTGATCTGACAATCGGCACCGGCGAAATTCATGCGCTGCTGGGTGAGAATGGTGCCGGAAAATCTACCCTTGTAAAAATGCTTTTCGGCTCATTGCAACCTCTTGACGGCCAGATCATCTGGAAAGGCCGTAAGGTGCGCATGAGCAGTCCGGCTTTTGCCCGCAAACTTGGCATTGGCATGGTTTTTCAGCATTTCTCCCTGTTTGACAGTCTGACTGCTGCTGAAAATATCGCGCTGTCGCTGGATGCAGGTCTCTCACTGAATGAAGTGGCAAAAAAAGCTGCGCAGGTTGGTGAGACCTATGGCTTGCCAGTGGATACGGACGCTCTTGTCGGCGATTTGTCGGTGGGGGAACGTCAGCGCATTGAGATTATCCGTTGCCTGTTACAGGAACCGGAACTGATTATCCTCGATGAACCGACCTCCGTTTTGACACCGCAGGAAGCGGATAAATTATTTGTCACGCTCAATCGCCTGAAAAGCGAAGGCAAGTCTATTCTCTATATCAGCCACAGGCTGGAAGAGGTGAAGCAATTATGCGATCGTGCAACAGTACTGCGCCACGGTAAGGTTGTTTCGCATTGTATTCCGGCTGAGGAAACGGCAGCATCTCTCGCCCGCATGATGGTCGGGGAAGATGTGGCACTGGTTGAGCGCCCGAAAGCAGCAGCACAAGCGAAAAACCCGGAGCAATTACTTGAGATTGCAGGGCTTTCACAGCCACCGCGCGGACCGTTTTCAACAGCTTTGCGTGATGTTTCCCTGAAGGTGGCCGCCGGTGAGGTGGTTGGTATTGCAGGTGTTGCCGGCAACGGACAGGGTGAGTTTTTTGAGGCTGTCTCCGGCGAGATGCGTCAGTACAAAGCCTCAATAATTCGCATTCGTGGCCAAGAGGCCGGTCTTGCCGGTATCAGCCAGCGTCGCATGCTCGGCGCTGCCTTTGTGCCGGAAGAGCGGCTTGGTCATGGTGCCGCCCCTGAACTGCCGCTGACGGATAATTTGTTTCTGTCACGCTATCGCACGGATGCCAAAGTTTTTCTGAAGGGCGGATTTCTCAAAATCCTGTCGCAGTCAGCGCTTTCCTCTGCTGCCAAACGCATCAATGCGATGATGGATGTACGCAAGAACGCTGAAAATCCGGTAGCGGGTGCGCTATCCGGCGGCAATTTGCAGAAATTCATCATCGGCCGTGAGCTTGACCGAAATCCGGCAGTGATGATTGTCAACCAGCCGACCTGGGGTGTGGATGCCGGTGCTGCCATGCGCATACGGCAGGCCTTGGTGGACTTGTCACGTCAGGGTTCTGCCGTGCTGGTCATCAGTCAGGATCTGGATGAGTTGTTTGAAATTTGTGATCGTATTGCCGTTATGCATCATGGACAATTGTCTGAAGCCATGCCGCGGGAAATTGTAACAGCTGAAAAAATCGGCCTGATGATGGGCGGGGCAGTTTGATGCGGTTAGAATTGATTAAGCGGCCACAGCCATCCCGTTGGTTCAGCGCGATTTCTCCGCTGCTGGCATTGGCGCTCGCAATGATTTGCGGCGCTATTTTGTTTGCGTTAATGGGCAAAGATCCGTTTGCAGCGCTGCATGCTTTTTTCATTGAGCCGCTGCTGGATATGTGGTCGATCCATGAGTTGCTGGTCAAAGCCGCACCGCTGATCCTGATCGCTGTAGGGCTTTCCGTCTGTTATCTGTCGAATAACTGGAATATCGGCGCCGAAGGGCAGCTGACGATGGGCGCAATCAGCGGCTCAATCATGCCAATTATGTTTCCTGAAGTGCAGGGCTGGTATGTGTTGCCGCTAATGCTGCTGATGGGCATGGCAGGCGGTGCGCTTTATGGTGCGGTACCGGCGCTGCTAAAAGTGCGTTTCAACGCCAATACAATTTTGACCAGCCTGATGCTGGTCTATGTGGCACAGTTCTTTCTCGACTGGCTGGTGCGCGGACCGTGGCGCAATCCGGAAGGTAATAATTTTCCGGAAAGCCGTCAGTTCCACGACTATGCCGTTCTGCCGGAAATCTGGCCGGCGGCAGGCCGCGCACATTGGGGCTTTGTCTTTGCTCTGATCGCAGCGTTCCTGTTGTGGTTCATGCTGCGCAGCACATTGAAGGGCTTTCAGATCAAGGTTGTTGGGCAAAGCCCGCGTGCCGCACGCTTTGCCGGATTTAGTGCCGGTAAGATCACGTTCTTTGCATTTCTGGTTTCCGGCGCGCTGGCAGGTCTTGCAGGTGTGAGCGAGGTTTCCGGTGCCATCGGGCAGTTGCGCACAACCATTACACCGGGCTACGGCTTTACAGCGATTATTGTCGCGTTTTTGGGACGACTTAATCCGATTGGTATTATTGCGGCCGGTTTGGTGCTGGCATTGTCTTATCTGGGTGGTGAAGCGGCACAGCTTTCGATCGGTATTTCTGAAAAATCGGCTCGTGTGTTTCAGGGGATGATCCTGTTCTTCGTGCTGGCCTGCGATACATTCATTCACTACCGCATTCGTTTTGTCAGCCGCAGTCAGCATGATCTGCAAGGGGAGGCCTGAGCCGTGGATATGACACAGGCAATTATGCTGACGATTGCAACGGCCGCCACGCCTTTGCTGATTGCTGCAATCGGTGAGCTGGTCGTTGAACGCTCCGGCGTGCTCAATCTCGGTGTTGAAGGTATGATGCTGATGGGCGCCGTGACCGGTTTTGGCATTGCGCATTTGACCGGCAATGCATGGCTCGGCATGATCGCAGCAATTTTCGCAGGCGCCACTTGCGCATTGCTGTTCGGCTTTCTGACACTGACACTGGTGACTAATCAGGTGGCGACGGGTCTTGCACTGACCATTCTCGGACTTGGCGCATCAGCGGTGATCGGTGAGGGCTTTGTCGGTCTTCCGGGCGTGCGTCTTGGCGCAATCAACATTCCTTATTTGAGCGATATACCGGTGATCGGCAAATTGCTGTTCGCACAGGATCCGATTTTCTATATTGCGCTGCTGCTGGTTGCCGGTGTCAGCTGGTTTCTATTCCGCTCGCGGGCAGGGCTTAAGCTGCGTTCCATTGGCGATAATCATGGTTCTGCCCATGCGCTTGGTATCAATGTGGTTCGCACGCGCTATTTGGCGGTGCTGTTCGGCGGTGCCTGTGCCGGTCTTGCTGGTGCGCAGCTGTCGCTTGTTTATGTGCCGCAATGGGTTGAGAATATGACGGCTGGCCGCGGCTGGATTGCGCTGGCTCTGGTGGTTTTTGCCTCATGGCGGCCGTGGCGCGTGCTGGTTGGCGCTTATCTGTTCGGTGCAGTAACAATCGGTCAGTTGCATGCGCAGGCTTTCGGAATTGGCCTGCCGCCGCAGCTTTTGTCGGCACTGCCATATCTGGCAACAATCATCGTGCTGGTGATTATTTCGCGCAACCGCCGTCTGACGATGATGAACACACCGGCATCGCTCGGTAAACCATTTGTGCCGGATAGATAATCCGGCGGTCTTTGTTGGGATCACTGATACATAGTCGTTTTACAGGGTTTTGAGTATTATTGTACCGGACGTTAACAGGAGAACGGGGACGATGAAGAAAACGCTAACAATCCTTGCCACTGCCGCAACGATTGCCATGACAGGCACAGCACTGGCCGAAGAAAAGCTGAAAGTCGGCTTTATCTATATCGGACCTCCGGGTGACTTCGGCTGGACCTACCAGCACGACCAGGCTCGTAAGGAGCTTGAAAAAGAACTGGGTGATAAAATCACAACCAGCTATCTCGAAAGCGTTCCTGAAGGTGCGGATGCTGAGCGTTCAATCGAACGTCTGGCACGTGCAGGCAATAAGCTGATTTTCACAACCTCGTTCGGTTATATGGACCCGACAATCAAAGTTGCGAAAAAATATCCGGACGTAAAGTTCGAACACGCAACCGGCTATAAGACAGCAGAAAACGTATCTGCTTATAATGCGCGCTTCTATGAAGGCCGTTATGTGCAGGGTCAGATCGCTGCCAAACTGTCGAAAAACGGCATGGCTGGTTTCATTGGTTCTGTGCCGGTTCCGGAAGTTGTGCAGGCTATCAACTCCTTCATGATCGGTGCTCAGTCCGTTAATCCTGATTTCAAGATCAAGATCATCTGGGCAAACTCATGGTTTGATCCGGGCAAGGAAGCTGATGCTGCCAAAGCGCTGATTGATCAGGGCGTTGATATTCTCACCCAGCACACAGATTCTACTGCGCCAATTCAGGTTGCAGCAGAACGTGGCATCAAGGCATTTGGTCAGGCTTCGGACATGATCAAGTTTGGTCCTGAAACACAGCTGACAGCGACAATCGACCATTGGTCACCATATTATATCGAGCGCACCAAAGCTGTTCTCGATGGCACATGGAAGTCACAAGACACATTCAACGGCATGAATACCGGTCTGGTTGCTATGGCACCTCTGACCAACATGCCGGACGATGTGAAAGCCATGGCTGAAGAAACCATCAAGAAGCTGACCTCCGGTGAGTTGAAGCCATTTACCGGCCCGCTGAAAAAGCAGGATGGTTCTGAATGGCTCAAGGCCGGTGAAACTGCCGATGATAAAGCGATTGTCAGCATGAACTTCTATGTTCAGGGCATCGATGACAAGCTGCCGCAATAAGCTGGCTTGCTTTTGAAAACGAAAAGGCTCCGCATGCGGAGCCTTTTTTATTTATGCCATTTCAGGCGCGGTCAATGCGACCGGAATAGCAACCGCGTCCGGCATTATGGGCATGAATATATGCGGCGTTCTGATCATCAAAGAGCCGTTCAATCGCGGCTTCAATATCTGAGCCCTGTACAATTTCCGCACCAATAATCATTCCTGCATCATTAAATGCGCGTAGTGACAGCAACCGGCTGCGCATTACCGTGGGAACTTCATTGACCCTGTCATAGGTTTGTTTCGCATTTTCACGCACATAAATCGCGTGAGTTGCATAATAGGGTGTTTCCGCACTTTGGCAGACATGGTTGAGCAGCAGCAGACTTTCGCCGATTGCCGCTTCACACATCTCAATACGGTCCGGGTAACGTGTATCATCAGCAATCACACGTATTGCACGATGCTGTTTCAGTTCATGATCCGGCAAGCCGAAAAGATGGCGGAATGGCTCCGGTGAAAGCCCTGTAATACGAAAATCCATAGAGTGCCTCCTGTAAAATACAGGGGGATTAAATGGCAGATGCAGTTCAGAAACACTGCAATTCTGCTTTTCAAATTCTGTTCAATATTAGTACCCAACACTTATATGCAAAATAAAAAAGGCTCCGCAGAGCAGAGCCTTTTAACTTCATAGCAATGGCGACTTTATTCAGCGGCATCAGCCGGTGCGGCATTGAGCATACCGTAGCGTTCTTCACCGATTTTACCGAGTAGTTCGAGCTGGGTTTCGAGGAAGTCGATGTGACCTTCCTCATCTTTCAGCAATTCATCAAAAAGCTGGCGGCTTACATAGTCACCGGCTTCATCGCAGATTTCGCGGGATTTCTTGTAGGAAGCGCGGGCATCATATTCGCCTGCCAGATCAGCTTCCAGAACTTCCTTGACTGTCTGACCGATGCGCAGAGGTGCAACAGTCTGCAGGTTCGGATGGCCTTCCAGAAAAATAATCCGGTCGATGAGGCGGTCTGCATGCTGCATTTCTTCAATCGACTCTTCGCGTTCCTTTTTGGCCAGACGGGTAAAACCCCAGTCGGAAAGGAGGCGGTAGTGCAGCCAATACTGATTTACAGCGCCGAGTTCGAGGAAAAGTGCCTCATTAAGCCGCTCGATGACCTTTTTGTCGCCCTTCATTCCATTTGCTCCCGAATTGTTCTCGTAATGCCCGAACGCGATCAATATAGACAATGAATTCAGAATCATTGTGCTCGCGCCGAAGATGATAGTCTTCAGTCACTCTTATGATCGTTTCAACGACATTTGGAAAGCAGCCACAGCACCGGCCACGCTTTTTCATGGCATGGTAAACCTTGGCGGGAACAATCAACTGCCAGCAATCTTCATCAAGCATCTCGATGATAGTATTTTCGATCTCTTTGGCAGTAATTACATTGCAATGGCAGACTAGCATGCTGCACCTTGCATAGCAGAAAGGATTTCTGCGTCAGAATAAACGGAAAATGGTTTTGAAATATATTGATTGCCGGAGAAAATCATGAGCTGATTTTCTGTCTCAGGCATAAAATAGAAAGCAACAGACGTCGCCATTATGGATTTATTCTGATTCATCATTCCTCCAAATGGATGGGTCAAGGCCAAACATTTAAAGTTGCATTGTAACTGGTTGATTTTCTAATGCTTCATGGCTTGCGGCTTGTCAAATAATGCAGTTTAAAACAATTCTAAAAATCAATGATTTAGAACAATTTTAAAGTTGAGTTAAAGTACCATATTAATTGAGCTATTCGTTTCAGCCATCAGCGAAAAGGTGGGTTTTGGGGGTGTTTATTACACCTGCGGCGCGTTGTCACACCATGCTGTGACGCGGGATTTCAACAGGTTCTTATAAAAAAACAGCACGCCGGTGAGGGCGTGCTGTTCTTAAATCAGGATACAAAACTGGTCAGAACTGAAACTGTGTTGCAACCACAAAAGTACGTCCCTGACCGGAGCCGGAAGTGCTGAGAGCCGGTGTATAAGTTTTATCAAACAGGTTGGTTACTTTGAGCGACAGGTCAACATTTTCATTGAATTTATATGTCGCGAAAATGTCTACCAGATCGTAAGAGTCCGATTTTGTCGGTGGTAACAGATTGCCCCGTGCGTCTGCTGCTGCAACCAGACCGCTGGAAACATAAGAATATTTCACACCTGCAGAGAGCTTCTTCTCGAAGAAGTATCCACCAAAGGTAGCTGCAAAAACATCATCCGGCAGATACTGGCTTGCACCAAGACCCGGTGTCTGTGATGGCAGATCAGACTTGTTATGGGTGTAGGAAAGGCTGCCGAACACATAATCGGAATTATAATGCGTTTCAAGTTCAAAGCCTTTGACGCGGGATGTGCCCGGCAGGTTTACAAACTGCAGCTTGTTGAAAGTTGTATTGCGCTGTGCTGCGATGTAATTTTTGACATCCATATCAAAGTAATTGGCTTTGAAACGGACAGAGTCACCAGCTGTAATCAAATCATCATGCTTGAGGTTCAGACCGATATCCCATCCGCGCTGTTCTTCAGGCACGAGATATGGATTAGGCACGTAGCTAGAGCTTGATGAGCCGGGATGCGTTCCGCCGATCATTGTTTCCTGCAAGGTCGGCGCGCGCATCGACTGCGAATAGGTCACATAAGGCTGGAACCAGTCGGTCACATTGTAAGCGAGTGTAACTTTAGGGTTCCACAAACCTTTCGACTGATTGGCAGAGTAAACGCCGTTATCTTCAAATCCCGGAATGCCGCTATCGGCAGTACCGTCAAGTTTGTAAAAATCATAACGCAGACCGGTCAGAACCTGAAGGCGGTCATAATTCCATTCAACCTGAGTAAAGGCTGCACCGCGATTTGTGCTTGAATCAACCGGGTTAACACCAACTTTCACGCCGCCGGTATTATCGTGGTTATATTCAACGCCGTATTTCCAGTCGATGTACAAATCATTGACTGTAAAGCGGGAGGTATTGGAAACCGAGAAGCCGATGGATTCGTTTTTGATTTCACGACCGAGGCTCGACAGAGTAGGGCTGTTGCCGCCCACATAGGTCAGTTTTGTGCTGTTGTAATAACCGTTGATGGCAACATCAATCAGGTCATTATCTGCCGGATTGTAAACGTAATTCGCTGTAAATGTGCGGTTCTGTAGCAACAAATCATAGTCAATTGTCGGCGGTACAGGAGCAAAATTCGTCTGCGTTGTACCGTATTTATTGTTGTAGATCACGCCGCCCAATGTCAGCTTGTGATCTTCTGCAAATCCGAATTCTGTTTTGAACAGACCTGAGGTCATCTCCTGACCGGTCTTGTTCTGGGTGATGCCGTCACCGTTTTTATAATCATTGGAGTCGCGGCGACTGAGAGCGGCAACAATACCCACTTCATTCACGCGCATTGTACCGGCAAGCATCTCAGAGAAGCCAACGCCGTTGCTGCCCCATGAAGCGCGGCCGAGAACGCCTTTGTCTTTGCCATCCATCAGCACATCGTCAACGCCGAGTGTTTTGAAATTCACGCTACCGGCAAGGCCACTACCGCCTTCAGTGGTAACGGCGCCGCGGGTAATATCAACGGAAGAGAGCAGGTTCGGGTCGACATAGCTGTAACCCTGCGCATCATGTGCTGTTGTACGGAACGTCTGCGGCGCTCCGTCAATCATCATATTGACACGGCCGGAGCCTTCAAAACCACGGATATTCACAGCAACACCCGGATTTGAGCCGTTAATACGGGTGAATACGCCCGGCGTTTCACGCAGAACCGTATCCAGCTTTTCACGGCCGTTCAGTTTGATCTCTGTTTTGGAAATCGTGCTGACCGGCGCAGGGCGCGATGTAATATCCTGCGGATTAACCGACTGGACATTGATCGTGTTGAGCTGCACATCGCCGCTTGCGTTTTCTGCTGCGGGTTTAGTTGTATTTGTTTGCTGGGCTTGTGCCGTGCCTGCCATAATTACAAGGCTGAGAGCCGTGCTGCCGAGACCGATTTTCAGAAACTTGGATAGGTTGGAAGGCTGCTGCATCTGTGATCTCCGCATGTCGCCGCAATCTGCAAGGCAACCGGTCTTAAAAATTAAAATTCATAATCCGAATCTCTAAGTGCTGTTTGCCTGCCAAAATGACGGCTGCAGAAAATCCGCATCATTTTGATGATGATCTGCCGCAGGCACATAGTCCGGTTGTTTCAAGTTCAATTTCATTTGTGCGGATGTCAGATATTCTCCGTTTTTCCACACAACAGCGTGGACATTCACGAGATTTTTAATATGACTCGTTCCATCCACTATTGCTTCAATAAATTAATATGATATTTTGTGTCAAGAAATCTTCCTGAAAATAAACAGGATGGTGGCTTTGATGCAACGGTTGCCCACAGGTACCGTTTAACTGGTTTGATGGCCTTGGGGGCGTATCAGATCTGATGCTGGCACTAATCAAGACCGCTTCAACCGATGCGGTCGCTACAGGCGTATAATAATGACTGCAACTCATTCTCAGTCCTTGGCTCCGCAAGAAATCCTGCGCTTGCGCAGTGAAAACCCGAAATCCCGCGAAAGGGACTTTGCTCAGGCCAACGGCATCACGGAAGCGGATTATGTTGCCGCACATGTAGGCACATCAGCCATTCGCCTGAATGTTGATATTGCAGCAATTCTCAATGGTGCAACCACGCTCGGCGAAGTCATGGCACTGACTCGCAATGAAAGCGTTGTGCATGAAAAAATCGGCCCTTACGAAAAAGTATCCGTAGGCCCTCATGCCTCACTGGTACTGGGTAAGCAGATTGATCTGCGCATTTTCCCTAAAGCCTGGGTCTATGGTTTTGCGGTCGAGAAAACCGACAGCGAAGGCAACATCCGCCGCTCACTGCAGTTCTTCAACAAGGCTGGTGATGCGGTTCACAAAATTCATCTGCGCGATGCTTCCGATCTGGCAGCCTATGAAGTTCTCGTAGCGCAGCTGCGCTCTGAGGATCAGAGCCAGACGGTTGAGATCAAACCGGCTGCTGCCAAAGGCGAGCCGAAAGATATCGCGACTGTCGATGTTGATGGTTTCCGTGAGCGCTGGACAAACATGACGGATGTTCATCAGTTCATTATGATCCTGCGTGATTTTGCGGTTAGCCGTAAGCAGGCTGTTGAACTTGCAGGCGAAGAGTTCGCATGGGAGCTGGAAGCCGGTACGGTTGAAAGCATGATGAATACGGTTTCTGAAACCGGTCAGCCGATCATGGTTTTTGTCGGCAATAACGGCTGCATTCAGATCCATACCGGTCCGGTTAAAGAGATCAAAATGATGGGTCCTTGGCTCAATGTTATGGATCCGACTTTCCACATGCATTTCCGCACCGACCATGTTCACGCCGTTTGGGCTGTTCGCAAGCCAACCAAAGACGGTCATGTAACATCGCTTGAAGCCTATGACGAGCAGGGCGAAATGATCGCACAGTTCTTCGGTGAGCGTCATGAAGGTGAAGCAGAACGCACCGATTGGCGCGAGCTGGTTGAAGCATTGCCGCGTCTGGCGCAATCTGCTGCAGCCTAAGTCATACTTATGAGAGGCCAGAGCGGCTTATGCCGCTCTGGCCTGATTTTCTGAGAAATATCCGCCTGTTTCAGGCGTTTTGAATGGTGTGAAATACGGTCATCGGCAATTTCAGATGGCTGAAAAAAGCCTCAGGTTGACCAATGTTTTTTGCTAACAACAACAATCTTACATCACGAATTAAGTCATACCGGTTTGCAACTATTATTGCCGGTTGCCTGTTGTCGTCTGCAGCAGGTCTGGTGCCTGTTGCCGGTTTGACGACATCTGCGCAGGCAGAGGAAGTGAAAACCTTCACCGATTCCTCACGGCTGGTAACGGTTGGCGGTGCGCTGACTGAAATCGTCTATGCGCTGGGGCTTGAAGACAAGCTCATTGCCCGTGACCGTACCAGCTCTTATCCGGAATCCGTGCAAAAATTGCCTGATATCGGTTATATGCGTCAGCTCTCATCCGAAGGTGTTTTATCGGTTGCGCCGACTGCCATGCTGGTTGTTGAGGGCAGTGGCCCGCAAGAAACGATGGATGTGCTGAAGCGTGCTTCGGTACCGATGATTATCGTACCGGAGGTTTATACCGCGCAGGGCATTCTTGATAAGATTACGGCTGTCGGGCAGGCGCTTGGTGCTCAGGATAAAGCTGCAACGCTGGCCGCGAAAGTCAGTGCTGATTTGAAATCCGTTGAAGCTGCCACAGCTGGTATCACCCAGAAAAAACGTGTCTTGTTTATTCTGTCCCGTCAGGGCGGAAGACTTCTGGCATCAGGCCAGAACACTGCCGCTGACAGCATGATCAAAATGGCCGGTGGCGTGAATGCGATTGATGCATTTCAGGGCTATAAACAGTTGACCGATGAGGCGCTGGATCAGGCAGCCCCTGATCTGATCCTGATGATGAATACCGGCGCAGACAAGGCAACTGAAGATCATTCAGAGCTTCTCAGCAATCCGGCTCTTGCCGCCACTCCGGCAGGGCAAAATAAAGCAATCGTGACAATGGACGGGCTTTATCTTCTGGGATTTGGTCCCCGCGCAGCGGAAGCGGCACGCGATCTTTCTCAGAGCCTTTATTCCAAGGCTGTTCAATAATTCTATTGTGCCTGATCTGATAAATCACCGGAATGCGCTTCCGGTGATTTATTATGAAATCTTATGATTGCCGGAGCCGCATCGCCTTACAGATGCGCTTATGCAAGGCTGAAACAGAAAGCCAAAGCTTTGACTGATACTGTTGGCGATATGCCTGTCTCCCACTTTGCCAGACGCAATGCCGTTGCGGTGAGTGCAGATAAACTGGAGCCGGTTCAGAATAAGAGCGGTTCTGCGGCATTGCAGGGTGACCGCTCTAAACAAGCGCGCCTGCTGATTGCGCTGCTGGCCGTGTTGCTGGTTGTTGTTGCGCTCTTCAGTCTCACAGCCGGTGCATCGCAGGCATCAAGCTGGGCGGTGCTGAAGTCGCTGTTCGCTTCACAAGTTGATCCTAATGATGTCGCCGCGCGACGGGATCATATTATCATTATGGATATCCGTCTGCCGCGGATTGTTCTGGGCATCCTGATCGGCGCCTCTCTGGCAGTTTCCGGTGCTGTGATGCAAGGCTTGTTTCGCAATCCTCTGGCCGATCCGGGACTTGTCGGTGTTTCTTCCGGTGCGAGTCTCGGCGCGATCACAGTTATCGTGCTGGGCGGAACTTTTCTGGCACCGGTCATGAGTTTTCTCGGGCTTTACACATTGCCGCTCGCTGCGTTTTTCGGTGGCCTTGCCACAACGCTGATCCTGTATCGCGTTGCAACCCGCAGAGGACGGACGTCCATTGCCACAATGCTGCTTGCCGGTATTGCGCTTGGTGCTATGTCCGGTGCTTTCAGCGGCGTATTGGTCTATATTGCGGATGACCGGCAGCTTCGGGATCTGACTTTCTGGGGTATGGGTTCTCTGGCGGGCGCCACATGGGTAAAAATTCTGACCGCAGGTCCGATCATCGCGCTCACACTGATTGCTGCACCATTTCTCGCGCGCGGACTGAATGCGCTGGCGCTGGGAGAGGCGACAGCCAATCATCTGGGATTACCTATTC
Source organism: Pseudochrobactrum sp. sp1633 (assembly GCF_030376605.1). Lineage (GTDB taxonomy): Bacteria > Pseudomonadota > Alphaproteobacteria > Rhizobiales > Rhizobiaceae > Pseudochrobactrum. Next base: position 33,679 of record NZ_JARRAE010000016.1, read on the forward strand.
AGAAGATTAAAAACACGGCCATTGTGCTTGTAGCAGCCGCCACCGGTGCTTCTGTTGCGGTAAGCGGCGGCATCGGCTTTGTTGGTATCGTAGTGCCGCATTTGCTGCGTCTTTCCATCGGCCCTGATCATCGTTATCTGCTGCCGGCTTCGGCACTGCTCGGAGCGAGTATGCTGCTGCTGGCTGATGCGGTGAGCCGGACTATTGTTGCCCCTGCGGAAATCCCGATCGGCATTGTCACCGCATTTGTCGGTGCGCCGTTCTTCCTGTGGATTTTGCTGCGCCGCCGCGGCTTGCTGGACCTGTAATTATGATTGAAACCAAAGATCTGGCCGTTCAGCTTAGCGGCAAAACTATTCTTAAGAATGTCAATATCCGTGCCAGGTCAGGCGAGGTGACAGCCATTGTCGGCCCCAATGGCTCCGGCAAAACAACGCTGATCCGCGCATTGTCAGGTGACCTGCCTTATACCGGCAAAGCCATACTCGATGGGGCGCTGTTTGAAAGCTATAAGCCGTGGCAAATGGCCGAACGTCGCGCAGTGCTGCCTCAGACGAGCGCTCTGTCGTTTCCATTTACAGTACGTGAAATCGTCAATCTCGGGCTTACCGGCGGGCGTTCCGGACTAACCGCTTCACAAGAGGCGTATTTGCCGGATCAGGCACTGGAGCTTGTTGATCTGAGCGGTTTTGGCGGGCGTTATTATCAGGAGCTGTCCGGCGGCGAGCAGCAACGGGCGCAATTGGCTCGCGTGCTTTGTCAGGTGTGGAAGCCTGTGCTTGATGATCAACCGCGTTTTCTGCTGCTGGATGAGCCGGTATCCAGTCTGGATATTCGCCATCAGATACTGGTTATGGATATTGCGAAAAATTTCGCGGCCAAGGGCGGCGGTGTGGTCACAATTCTGCATGATCTCAATCTCACAGCATTATATGCGGATCATGTTGTTATGGTGCATGATGGCGGTATTGATGCCACTGGATCTGTGGCAGACACTTTGACCAATGAGCGTCTGCTGCGTGTTTATGAATGTCCGTTACAGGTTGGAGTTGCGCCACCTGCAGGACAACCGTTCATTCTGCCGCATTCTGTATTTTAATCACGATACATAATCGGATTGAAAAGACTGACTAATATAACAAACCCCTGAAACAAATTGTTTCAGGGCTTTGTTTTTCTTATCAAAATCGCTTAATGGGCAGCCGCAACAGCGCGGGGCTGCAGCTCATCAATGCCAAGCAGCATGCGTACATTTGGACGCGCATCAATCAGATCCTGAATGCTGTATTTTCCAAGGACAGCAAAGAAGGCATTGAGCGCTTCACGCAAAGCAGAATTGAGGGCGCAGCTGTCGATCAGCGGGCACTCGCTGTCACTGTCGAAGCACTCTGCCATCGCAAAATTATCTTCAGTGACGCGAACCACATCAAACAAAGAGATTTCAGCGGCAGGGCGGGCGAGCTTTACACCGCCGTTACGTCCGCGCACTGTCGTAACAATATTATTTTCAACAAGCGGCTGCAAAATCTTGAACAAAAACAGTTCAGAGACCGTATAGGCTCTTGCGATCTCAGCAATACGGCTGAGGTTGCCTTCGTTTGCTGCACAATACATCAGCATCCGAATAGCATAATTGGTCTGTCTGGTAAGACGCATTTCAGGTCCTTTCCCGCAACGCTATTCTGCGCTGCTAAAAACATGAGCGCAGTTTAGAACTATTCTGAATAAATATGAAGTCCTGTTATGAAATTAAAGTCGCTAAAATTAATCATATTTTAGCGAACATGCACAGCTTTAGTTTTGCCGGAAATGCAAATTGATGTTCAGGCGCAAAAGTGCCTCAATACACTCTATGGCAGGGCTTCGATTTTGATGTATTTTTCAAAACAAATCAGTGACTTACTGGCAGACATCAACCCATTGCGCATTTGTCAGCTCGGCCAGCCGATGAGGATTTATCCGAACTGCGCTATTCACAGCACCGGCAGCAGGAAGCACCTCTTCAAAGGCTTTGAGTGAAATATCGCAGTAGATTTTCAGATTTTCTGCCACGCCGAACGGGCAAACGCCACCCACGGGATGGCCGGTTGCTTCCAGCACAGAATCAAAGTCCAGCATGCGTGGCTTATTCTGGAACTGATCCTTGAATTTGCGGTTGTCGAGCCGCGCATCGCCGCGTGCAACAAGCAGGATCACATCTTCACCGAGCTTGAGTGAAAGCGTTTTGGCAATCTGCGCCGGTTCAACATTATGGGCAGCTGCAGCTTCAGCAACAGTAGCTGTGCTGGCTTCTAGCTCTATCACCCGTACATCCGGTGCTTTTTCGGCAAAAAATGCTTTAACTGATTCAAGGCTCATGGGATTTTCCGTATTGTCCGCTCAGAAGAGGCGTTTTCTCTGAAATAAAGGGCGTGTCACTGTGTCTATCTTGCATGATGGGACAGAACGGCCTGCACTCTCAACAATTATTTGCAAACAAGCACAATAATTTAAGTCGTGGTGATTGACGAAACGGCAAGAGTGAATGTATGTAGCCTTCATTCGCCATCAAAGCGCGTTTCAGGCTGATTTGCCTGAGGAGGGGTGGCCGAGTGGTTTAAGGCACCGGTCTTGAAAACCGGCGTGCGGGAGACCGTACCGTGGGTTCGAATCCCACCCCCTCCGCCATTTTCCTATATCTTTTGCGGAAATATTGATTGTTTCAGGTAGCTCTGAAGAATTTTCCGAAATTACCTTTAATCTGAAGTCGTTTGCTCTGCCGCAAAGGCGATCTTTATGTCCTGTCTCTGAAGATAATCCAGCATGGCATATAGCATGATGAGAATGCCGGATAATTCCAGTGTTTCCTCAAGCGTCGAAACAATAAGGTAGGATAGATTGAAAAAGGTTTCGTCTGCCAGAAAGGCGCCTATAATCTCGAAGCCCAGCGCTCCTGTCACAAAAACAGCGCCGGCAATGAAGAAGAGCACTGCTGTGCGCCGTGGCAAAGAGAACAACCACCGGACGTAAATTAGTCCGATGATGCTCACGACAATGATAGCCGGTATAATCCACGAAAAGAAAACATGGCTGGTGCCGGGGATCAAATACCCTTCAAAGCCCGTTCGCCACAGACCGTGCATTTCGGTTGCTTCATCAAGTGACATATAAAGAAATATCGCTGACAAGCCCCACCATGCGATTGAAGGTAATGATCTTATTTGCTGGACGCGTGCTGCAACCATTAAAGTACAGGCTGTCGCAAATAATTGCAGTACCGAGTACCAGGTCGGAGCATTCATCTCACGACTTAGGTCGAACAAATGGCCGAAACGATTGACCGGATCCGTCATGAACCCGCAAGACTTGGTGTACCAGCAAGCCATAACCACAGAATGCATGAACACAAGAAAGGCGATTGTTCCTGCCAGACACAACGCTATAAAACGTGGCCGAATACTTAAATTTACATATGCCTGCCCTGACTTCATTAATCCGTCCCCCAAGCAATATTTCGATTTAAAACCTATTCAAACACTGATGCCTCATAATGGTAGTAATGACAGTTAGCGTCATTCATCTTATTAAAAAGTACAATTCCCAGAGGAATTGTTATTTTTAGACTTAATATATTATACAGGAAATATTGCTGATTGGTATGCAGTGTTTTTGTTGCAAATTTTATTCAGACTACCTTTTGTATATGTGAAATTACTAATGAAATAATTTGCGAAACAGCCGGACTTTAGCACTGAAAACACAGCAACAATGATTTTAATGAATTGATTTTTATAGAGTTTATATATTTGCAAATATGAGTGTTTTCCGGTTTAAGCCGATACATTCTCTGTTAATCAGGCTTTGCAGAAACAAGCCGGAATAAATTCATCCCTGAGCCGTTATCCCTTCAGGAAACAAATGAGAGCTCAGGTCTATGGCAGAACAGACAATCAGTAACATCACAAAAATTTCGCCGGTAAAAACACAGCATAGCCTCACAAAAGCTGACACCTCAGCTGCGGCAATGCCGGTAGCGCAAGTCAAACAGATTATCGCAGCGCTGATCCTCAGTTTTTCTGCTGTGCTGATCTTTCTTGCGATCGACGGGCTAACCATGCCAATGCGGCTGTCTATTGCGGTCTTTGTGACTACACTTGTGTGTTGGGTCATCCTCGACTTGCCGGAAACGCCGGTAGCACTCAGTGGTGCCATTGCTCTTGCAGTGAGCGGTACAGTCAGCAATGAGGCCGTCTACGCAGCTTTGGGCAAAGACATTATCTGGCTTATGCTGGCAGCTTTTATTCTGGCTGCGGTGTTGCAGGCATCCGGCCTGATTGAAAAATTGCTGATGCGCAATCTGGCAAAACTACGTTCAGTTTCAGCGCTGTTTTATCTGCTCACACTGGTTATCTTCGCGACTGCTTTTATTATTCCGTCCACGTCTGCGCGTGCTGCAATTCTGTTGCCGGTCTATGCGGCGCTGGCCGCTGCCGGTGGCAATGCCGTACTGAACCGCGCATTGGCATTGCTGTTTCCTACAATCATTCTGCTGTCTGCCGGCGCCTCGCTCACAGGGGCAGGTGCACATCTGGTTGCAGCCGATTTTATTGCCCGTACAGGCGGTCGCGAACTGGATTTCCTCAGCTGGATTGCTTTTGCCGCACCGTTTTCTCTGCTTATCAGCCTGATTGCATGCGAGCTCATTCTGCGTCTGTTTTTAACAGCACAACAGCGCAAAGAAGCACTGCCATTAATGGCTGACAATTATGAAAATTCCCGTCTGAACCGGGAGCAGAAAATTCTGTTGCTGATTACCGGAGCAACAGTGCTGTTGTTTGCCACCACATCTCTGCATGGCATTGATATGCCGTTGATTGCTCTCATTGCCGCTTTGCTTGTTACATCTGAGAAACTGTCACCAGTACCATTCAAGAAAGCGCTGAAACTGGTGGAGTGGAATCTTTTGCTGTTTTTGGCCGGTACTCTGGTCATAGGCGAAGCTTTGCTAAGCACAGGAACAGCGGAATATATGGCGCAGCGTATTCTCAGCGCTTTTGGCACCGGACTTGCAGGATATCCGGCTCTAATCGTCGGCTTTGCGGCTGTGGTGGCGACTTTTTCTCATATCATCATAAATTCACGCACTGCACGCGCCACGGTGCTAATCCCCGCACTCGCACTGCCGCTGGCAGGGCTTGGTATCGGCGCAACACCGCTTATTCTGGTTGTCGTCCTGGCAAGTGGTTTTTGTCAGACACTGCGGGTTTCCGCCAAACCTGTCACGCTGTTCGGGACGGCGGAACCGCAACCCTTCAGTCAGAAAGATCTGCTAAAGCTCGCAATATGGCTGATAGTACCCTTTATCTCGCTTCTGATGATATTCGCTCTGGTTATCTGGCCATTGCAGGGACTAAAGTTTTAAATAATTCATAGAGTTACAAAGCCCCTGCTGATGCGGGGGCTTTTTTTATGTTTTTTGAAAATAAATAAAATAATGCGGAATAAACCTCTCAGCGCCGCGTTCTTCCATTGCAATTCAATTGTCATAATTTGCAAAGGAAACTGTCACAATGTCTATCACTGTTCTGGTTGCCCCATCAGGCTTTAAAGAAAGCCTGTCCGCGGATGAAGCTGCAGATGCGATTGAAAAAGGCATTCGACGGGCTGTGCCGGATGCGCATATTATTAAAGCGCCGATGGCAGACGGCGGCGAAGGTTTTACCAAAGCGCTGATCAATGCCACGCAAGGCACTCTGCACGAAATTATAGTGACCGGCCCTGTAGGGCAACCGGTTAAGGCACATTTTGGTTTTCTGGGTACGCGCGGCGTTACAGGCCACATGCAGCGCACAGCAGTGCTGGAAATGGCCTCTGCCGCAGGCCTGAGCCTTGTACCGCGTGATCGACGCAACCCGTGCCTGACCACCAGCTATGGTGTGGGAGAACTGGTGAAAGCCGCTCTTGATGCCGGTGCTGAGCGCATTTTGTTAGGCTGCGGCGACAGCGGCATTAATGACGGCGGTGCGGGCATGGCGCAGGCGCTCGGCGTGAAATTGCTGGATAGTGCAGGGCGCGAGCTTGGTCATGGTGGAGCGGCGCTTGGAAAGCTTGCTGCCATTGATGTCAGCACGCGTGATCCGCGTCTTGAAACCGTACAGATCGATGCGGCTGTGAACTGGCATAATATGCTGCTGGGCGAGCGCGGTGTGGCGCGTGTGTTCGGCCCGCAAAAAGGCGCTACGCCGGAGCAGGTGGAGGTTCTGGCCGAAGCGATGGAGAATTATGCGCAAAAAATCAGCGTCGCAAACAATATTGATGTCGGTACAGCGCAAGGGGCAGGTGCATCCGGCGGGTTGGGGGCGGCAGTGCTTGGTCTTTTATGCGGTAAGCTGCATCCGCGTTATGAAATCGTGATGCAATATCTCGACCTCGACCGCTATCTGGCCGATGCTGATCTGGTGATTACCGCTGAAGGCAGCCTCGACGGGCAGACCCCGTTTGGCAAGGTTCCGGCAGAAGTCGCGCTACGTGCCAAAAAACGTGGTACGCCGGTGATCGCATTGGCAGGCACCATCGGCAAAGGTGTGCGCCTCAATCTTGACCACGGGATTGATGCATTTGCCTCTATTTTGAGCCGCCCGTGCTCATTGGAGGATGCGATTGATGCTGCACCTAAACTACTGGCACATGCCTCGGAAGATGCAGTGCGCATGGTGATGATTGGTATGCTGATGAACCATCGTATGGCCGCGTGAACAAAACAAGCGCCTTAATTATAAGCCCTGCAATATGCATTGCAGGGCTTAATTTTTTATCAGCTCGCGCACAGAGCCTGCGCATTGATAAGCCCCCAGCCAAACACAGGATCATGCCCCGGTTTACCGAGGTCTTTGGCTTTCCCTGCCAGTTCTTCGGCAATCTGCTGGTTGTCGAGATCGGGTTTTTCAGCTTTCAGCCGTGCAGCGGCGGCGGTAACAAAGGGAGCGGCAAATGAGGTTCCGGTCTTTTGCCGTGCGCCGGAAACAGAAGCCGCAGTCCACACGCCAACACCGGGTGCTGCCAGATCAATATGCGCACCGCGAACTGCGCGCCGGTATGGTTTGCCATCGCGATCAACAGCAGTTACAGCAATCACATTCGCATAGGCCGCCGGATAAACGGGCTTGGCGTGCGGGCCTTCATTGCCAGCCGCGGCAACCAAGATGATTTTGCGCTGGGCTGCGGCCTCAATTGCTTTTTCAAGCAGCTGATTATGCGGCCCCGAAAGGCTCATATTAATCAGCGGAACCTGTTTTTCCGCCAACAGATCAACAGCACGGATCAGATCAAAGGTCGTTGCACGGTTACTATCGCCTTTGGCGCCGTGAAATGCATCAACCGCAATCAGCTCGGCCTGTGGCAACAGACCGGGTGCGCGGCCGGTTTCACTGCCGACCAGAAGAGCGGCAACCGCCGTGCCATGCTGCGTGCCTGATTGCGGCAGCTCGGCATCGCTGAGACGGATAATTTCTATGCGTGCCTGTTTGAGGGATTCATGATCCGGATTAATCGCAGTATCAATCAGCCCGATTTTGGGAAGAGCGGTGCAGAGTGCAGCGCCTGCTTCAGGCTGCTTCCAGCCAATCAGATGACGCATTAAAGTGCAGTCTGTGCCATTGCATGCTGCGGCATCCGGCTGTGACTCAGATTGCGGATCTGCCTGTTCAGGGCGGTAATAATGGTTGAAATCAACCATCGCTTCCGGTGCCAGCTCGCTCACCTGTTGCCGTGCTGTATTCAGCGTCATGCGCGGCGGTATTTGCAGGCGAATAAGCTGTGTACCGGTAAGACGCATTTCTGACTTATCCTCAACGGAGAAGCCGCGTTCCTGTAGCTTTGTGATGTGATCATCGCTTAAACCCAGAGCAATCAGTCTGCGAGCTTCATAAACAGGGGCGGCGGCCTGCTGGCGTTTGGCGGTAGGGCGCGCCTGAGGTGCACGCACACTCCGGCGATTATCCAGATAATCCATCAGATTTTGCGGGCCGCGCAAGCGTTTGCCGCCGTCACTGCCTGACCGGCCGCTGCGGGCGCCGCCATCGTTACCATCATCGCCGTCGTCACCACCGTCATCATCATCTGCGTGAACAGCACTGACAAAGGTCAGTTCCGGTGAAAGGACAGGAGCGGCGACTGCACCAACAATAAATGCGAGGCTGGCAGACCGGAGAAGCCTGCGCATATGCCGAAGAAGATAATTCAACATGATAGATTCCACTTTTCTGTTGATGGGCGCTATCGTTACGTTGCCCAAACGCAGAACGTATGGCTCGGTGCTTTATTCGATTTCCCGGACAGATTCCTCTTATGATAGATGACGGACTTAGTTTTTCACAACGTTTGATCGGTTTTTTACCAAATTTACGCCGTTTTGCGATTGCGCTTTGCCGCTCGCGTGAAGTGGCGGATGATCTGGTGCAGGCCGCATGTGAAAAAGCGCTGGCCGCTGAAGACAGTTTTCAGCCTGGAACCCGCTTTGATGCATGTATGTTCCGCATTCTGCGCAATATCTGGATTGATACATTACGCAGGCAAAAAACAGCCGGTATCAGCGATGATATTGCCGATCATGAAGATATTGGCACACCATCCGGTGAGGACGCGGTTATTGCCCGCATGACACTTCAAAATGTGTCACAAGCGATCAATCAACTGCCCGATGAGCAGCGCGAGGTGCTGCTTCTGGTTTGCGTGGAAGAGCTCTCCTATAAGGAGGCAGCCGGGCTTCTGGAAATACCGATCGGCACTGTGATGAGCAGGCTTGCACGGGCACGGAAAAATCTTGCTGAACGGACGGGAATAGACAAGGATCCCATGCGTTTATCCCCTGTGAAAGGCGGTAATCAATGACACAATCCCAACCGCATAACAGTTTCAGTGATGAAGAGCTGATGGCTTTTGCCGATGGCGAGCTGGATGAGGCAACAACCGCCCGCATTGAGGCGGCAATGGAGCATGATGATGCGCTGATAACGCGCGTTGCCCTGTTTATGGAAACACGCGCGACGGCACAGGAAGCTTTGCGCCCGATGCTGGATGAGCCGGTGCCGGATGCCTTGCTGGCAGCAGTGCAGGGCATGGTTACCAGACATGAGCAGGCTAAACAGCAAAGCGCTACCGCAGAGCCATTTGTGGTGCAGGTTACACAAGACGAAGCCGAGATTATTCCTTTTCGCGCAAAGCCGCGTAAACCGCTTTTTGCAGCCAACTGGTCTGTGGCAGCCGCAGCGGCACTACTGGCAGCGGTTACCGGTCTCAGCGGGTATTTTATCGGACAGAGCGGCGTGCAGGCACCACAAACAGGCGGGACAGAACTGGCAGCACTCACAGCACCGGCAGTTCAGGCGCAGTTGCAAAACACAGCCTCCGGCCAAACAGTCACGCTGGCAGAGCAAAATGCGACAATGCAAATTACCGCCAGTTTTCGCGACGGGCAAAATCATCTGTGTCGTGAGTTTCGCCTGAGCGGAGAAAAGCAGTCCGGCTACGTGGCGGTTTCCTGCTACGAGCAGGAGGCATGGCAGTTGCGCTTTGCTCTGGCCTCACAGCAGGACACGCAGAGCTATATCCCTGCCTCCGCACAGGAAACGGTGGATGTGTATCTGAGCTCCATCAATGCCGGTGCGCCGCTGTCAGATGAAGAGGAAAAAGCAGCTCTGAAACAGTAAAGGTGAACCGGCAGGTACATCACAGGAATGTCTTATTGTACGGGCATCGTTGGGACGTTGATTGAAGACTTTTCAAATATGTCAGGAAAAAACAATGCGATATTCGGCACAGATTGTAACGGCGGCATTAGCGTCAACACTGCTGGTGGCACCGGCATCTGCCAAAAATGCGGTGATGGTGCCGCTGCCCGATAAACGGATTGCGGTGATTTCAGAGGGTGATCTGGAATCCGCATCCATCGGCAGTTACACGGTTGCGCTTTATAAGGATGACGGACTGATTGATTATCTCGGCGGCGGAATATTTGCGCGCGACGGCTCTGTTTTTGATGACAGCGGCAAACCGCGTGTCAGTTTTGCAGATATAACCGGTGACGGTAATGCTGAGATGATTATCTCCAAGCTTACCGCCGGTTCCGGCAATTATCTCGATGTTGATGTGCTGAAACTCAGCGATGCAACGGTTGAACGCGTACTGAATTTTGCGAGCGACACTAAAAAAGACCTGCTGATTGAAGCCAAGCGCGCCTATAGCCAGCAAGATCAGAGTCTGAAAAAGCCTTAATTTTCTATGGTGATTATGCAGGAAGGCTCAGTGCCTCTGCCATATAGTTTACAAGGGCATGCACATTGGGTGCCTGTGCTTTGGTTGAGGGAAAAACGGCATAAATAACCGGCTCAATGAGCCGGAATGCCGGAAGCAATGGTATCAGTCGTCCGGCAGCGATATCCTTGCTGACAATCCAATGCGGCAATTGCGCAATTCCCAACCCTCTTGTTGCTGCAATGCGCAATGTCTCATGGCTGTCTGTTATCAAGCGCGGCGTGTGCCTGATACGGTGCACACGGCCGCGCTCGTCACGGAAAGACCACTCATATCTGGGTTGAGTAGTGCTGACCGCACGTTCGATCTTCGGAAAACCGAAGGTGAGGGATGGAAAACCGGCAAGATCTTTCAGTTCAATAGGGGCAGAAACCTCTTTGAACAGCGCTGCATTGGCGACAAGACATTGAGGATTTGAACCCAACGGGCGGATGACGAGGGCACTATCCTCATGAAGCCCTTTATCTTCACGAATAACAAGATCATATCCTTCGCCGATAATATCCACGTGCCGGTTCATGCATTTCAGATGCACATCGACCTTGGGAAACTGCTCCAGAAATCCTGCAATCAAATCGCTGATTTTATAATTGAGCGGGCCTACGGGGCACACAACGCGGATCGTCCCGCTTGGCTCTTTGTAGTTGCGGTCGACGATGCGCTGGGCGGCTTCAACACTGTCGAGTACGACCAGACATTGCCGGTAATATTCCGAGCCAATCTCAGTGAGTGCAAAGCGGCGGCTTGTTCTGTAGATGAGCGTCGCCTGCAAAAACTCCTCTAAATTGGTGACGTGCCGGCTCAGGGTGGATTTTTGCACGCCCGTTATCCGTGCCGCAGCAGCATAGCCGCCGTGCGATACCACTTGGACAAAATAGAACAGATCGTTCAGGTTCTGCATCGTTGCAAATATAGAATGCTGCGTTTCAGTATTCAAATCTTTTCTAATAAAGTCGCGGATGCTAATATTTCAGTCCGTTGTTCTTATTTCATAAAACAACGATTGATGTTTTTCGTCTCGCATATTTCATTATCATCCTATCTGCTTGAAATTAAAACAGAATAGCGTTCCGGTCATGGCTTTGAAAAAGCAGTGGCTCGTAACGGTATGGAACTATTTCCCTGTGTTCGAGGAGACTATGCAATGACAAGCGAACCCATTCGTGATCCAGTAAAAGACCGGCTACTCAGCCCGAAAAACTCAGCCTTCGTCATCATCGACTATCAACCTGTGCAGGTGAACTCGATCGCCTCAATGGACAGGCAATTGCTCATTAATAACATTGTCGGCGCCTCCAGAGCTGCCCGCGTTTATGATTTGCCGATTATTCACTCGACCGTGAATGTAAAAACCGGCCTCAATAAACCGCCAATTCCGCAAGTCCGCAAAGCACTTGAAGGCATTCCGACATTTGACCGCACCACCATCAATTCATGGGAAGATGTCGAGTTTCGCAAGGCGGTTGAGCAGGCAGGACGTAAGAAGCTGATTATGACAGCGCTCTGGACAGAGGCCTGCCTGACATTTCCTGCAATCGATGCTCTGGCCGAAGGTTATGAGGTCTATGTTGTTGCTGATGCTGTCGGTGGTACTTCGGTGGAAGCGCATCAGGCTGCTTTACGGCGCATTGAGCAAGCGGGCGGCAAGATGATCAGTGTGGTTCAGCTGTTTTGTGAATTGCAGCGCGACTGGCAGCGCAAGGAAACCGTTCCGCAATTCATGGATCTGTTCATCCAGACTGGCGGCACAGCCGGTATCCAGTTCTCCTACGACAAGGCCGAATGACCTCTGTACTCAATCCGGCTTGTTCGCAAGCCGGATTGAGTACAAGCGGGTTCCAAATGAGAGGAGCATGTTATGAGCGATCTCTTCGTTGTCGTCAGTCTTCGCGCCAAAACAGGCAAAGAGGGAATATTGCGGCGCGACCTCAAGGTCATTGTTGACCAGTCCCGCAAAGAAGAGGGTAATATCAGTTACGACCTTTTCATTGACCGGGATGATCCGGAACGGTTTGTTTTCATTGAGCACTGGGCATCACAGGAACATCAGCACAAACATCATAATGAAGGTCCGCATATACAGTTTTTCCATGAAAACGGAGCGAACAATGTCGAGAGCACAGAGTTTGCTTATTTTCTGGATCGTCTGGAATAACTTCGCACGGCTTTCACAAAACCACGTCCCGCAAAGCAATAAAAAACCCTGCCGCAAGGCAGGGTTTTCATAATTTCAATCAGCTGCTGATTACTGCGTAATTTCGAATTTCACATTCACATTCACGTTGTAGCTGTTTTCACCGGCAGAAACCGGCACTGAATCACCGGCGGCCTCTGCAGACATTGCCACCATTTTGGTGCGAGCCATAGCAATCGGACGCGGGCTGTTTGAATATTCGCTGATTTCAAGCACACGGCCAAGTTTGGCACCTGCGGTTTCAGTCAGGACTTTTGCCTTTTCCAAGGCATTTTCCATAGCTTTTTTGCGGGCATCGGTCAGCTGTTTTGACGGATCATCATTGATGAAACGCAGGCCACCACTCTGATTGACCCCGAGATCAATGGATTTATCAAGCAGATCACCGACCTTATTCAGATCACGCACGCGCACAGTCAGGCCGTTGGTGACACTGTAACCGATGATTTTCGGAGCTTTCAGACCGTTTTTATCGGACGGGTAGGTGTAAGTCGGCTGAATATTGACACCGGAAGTCTGCAAGTCGCGGTCTTCAATACCGGCTTCCTTCATTGCAGCAAGCACCTGCGTCATCGCCTTGTTGTTATCTGTCATTGCTTCACGGGCGGTTTTAGCTTCGCGCAACACGGTCAGATCAAGAATTGCCATGTCAGGTGCGGCTTGTACTTCGCCTTCACCGGTGACCATAATAAAAGCCTGCTGTTTTTCGGACACATTTTTCTCCTGTGCAAAGGCCGGCTGCGAAAGCGCACTGGCAAAAGAAACTGCAATAAATGCAGAAGCGAAAAGGGCGGCTGTTTTACGATTGATCATGGTATCTCCTGATAATGAAATCGGTTTAACTGCTTTATTTCAATGGATTGCGGATGTTTTACGGCTAAAAACAGGCAATCCGGTTATTGTTTTACGACAGGTATAAATTCCTTGCAGAGCGGCAGCAGGTAATGCTCCGTTAGTGGTGCAAGGGGTAGTTCCGTTTTCTGCAACGGATCAATCCAGATGATTTCCTCTATCTCAGCCGCTTTGGCGACCGGCTGTGATAAAGAAATATGAAATACCTCTGCCTCCACGACAAAACCCGGCTCGTTGGCAGCAGGGGCTGAAAAGGCACCCAGATAACGCGCCTGATCTTGCGCCACATTAAGTCCCAGCTCTTCTTTAAGTTCCCGCTGCAATGCCGCAACCGGTGTTTCGCCCGTTTCGATCTTACCGCCAGCCTGCATAAAGGCTGAAGTTCCGGCCTTACGTACCAATAAAATCCGGTTGTCAGGTCCGGTTAATATGGCGGCGGCAATGCGGATACGGTTTGACGAAGAGGTTTGAGCATTAAGAGACATGAAACTGAAATTCCTGAGGGAGGCCGGAATAATGCAGACGATAAGAAACAGACAATGTCCTTATAGTCGGCCGGATATGAAGCGAAGATGAATAATTTTCTGCACTATAGCCTGATTTGAGCAAAAATCTTCGTATTACAGGCAACAAAATCGTGCTTACCGCATTATTCAGTCAAACATCGCTGCCATTAAGCTTTTCAGTAGAATGTGTTTTTTCATTTGATGCCGCGCAAAAGCTTGACGGAAAATAAATTCTATTTTTAAGTAAAATTAGGAATTTATTTTTGCATATTAAACGCCAGCATGCGGAAATATATCTGTGCTGCACTGACTGACCATGACATCTTAATGGCAACACGGACTGCAAATTCAAACAGTACCGGTAGAGCAGTGAGGGCGTAGGCCTGAGCCGCTCTCAACATTATAATGCGGCCTTCATTTATAAGGTTCAGTTTAAAAGGACGGGTAATATGAGCTGGTTAAAATCTATTGTTGCAGTTGGTGTGTTGCAGTCAGCCGTGCTGACTTCCGGAGTTATGACCAGCCAGTCTTTTGCAGACGAAGCGCTGGATCGCATTAAAGCGGAAGGCGTGCTGAAAATCGGCACAGAGGGCACATATGCGCCTTTTACCTATCATGACAAGGACGGCAAACTGGTTGGTTTCGATGTGGAAATCGGCCAGGAAATTGCCAAGCGTCTTGGCGTGGAAGCCAAATTTCTCGAAGGAAAATGGGATGGCCTGATCGCAGGTCTGGATGCGAACCGTTATGATGCAGTTATCAATCAGGTTGGCATCACACCGGAACGCCAGAAGAAATACAACTTCTCTGAGCCATATATTGCTTCTAAAGCGGTACTGATTGTCAAAACCGGCAATACAGACATCAAAAAGTTTGAAGACCTGAAAGGCCGCAAAGCGGCTCAGTCCCTGAGCAGTAACTATGGTAAAATCGCCCGTGAATACGGTGCGGAAATTGTTGCCAATGATGGTTTTGATCAGTCCGTACAGCTGGTGCTGAGCGGCCGTGCAGAAGCAACGGTTAATGCAAGCCTGTCCTTCCTCGACTTTAAGAAGCAAAAGCCTGATGTGCCGCTGGAAGTTGCCGCAGAGCTTGAAAATGCAGATCGTTCCGGCGTTTTGCTGCGCAAGGGTGAAGAAGATCTTCTGGCTGAAGTGAACAAAGCACTTGAGCAGATTAAAACTGACGGCACCTACGCAAAAATTTCCGAAAAATATTTCGGTGCAGACGTCTCCAAATAAATACATCCTCCCGAGTTAAAGAAAACCGGCGACCCTCATCGCCGGTTTTTCTTGGCTAAACGGGGAGGCTGGCAGATAGCGCATATCTGCGAATAAGTATTTTCTTTCACCGGCGTATTTTCTTGCCCGTTAAAATAGGTCACGCTGCTGTGAGGGATTGTTTCATTGCATTGGCTCACTCAGCTGATTCCGGTTGTGCGGGCTATTCTAAAGCGTGCTGCATTTAATCGTACCCACTGCGATCGCTCTGGATTCTTTAGTTTGTCGCATTGTCGTAGCTGTCAGATGAGTTCATTTGCCTGCGAAATGCTCTTGCGGGGACACATATATGTCTGACGTTTTATCACTGATGCTCGAATCTCTGGGGCCGTTGTTATGGGCCGCATTGATTTTTACAATACCGTTGACATTGCTGTCTTTTCTCTTCGGCACCACACTCGGGCTGTTTGTTGCTCTGGCAAGACTGTTTGCACCACGCCCGATAGCCGTTGTTGTTAATTTCTATGTCTGGCTCATCCGCGGCACGCCGCTGCTGGTTCAGCTTTTCCTTATCTTTTACGGCTTGCCGAGCCTTGGCGTTACGCTTGATGCATTTCCGGCAGCATTGATCGGTTTCACTTTAAGCATCGGCGCCTATTCGTCAGAAATTTTTCGCGGGGTTATTGTTGCTGTACCGAAAGGACAGTGGGAGGCCGCTTATGCAACGGGCATGACATGGGGGCAGGCGATGCGTCGCACAATCCTGCCGCAAGCTGCACCCAATGCCGTGCCGCCTTTGTCCAACAGTTTTATCTCTCTGGTAAAAGACACATCTCTGGCCGCAGCCATTACAGTGCCTGAAATGTTTCAGGTCGCGCAGCGCATTGTTGCTGTCACCTATGAGCCTCTGATCCTTTACGTGGAAGCGGCACTTCTTTATCTGGCGCTGAGTTCTGTGCTGTCCTACCTGCAAACCCGTCTGGAAACACGGCTGAAACGCTATGGCGGCTTTCTGGAGATACGTTCATGATGATTGAACTGAATAATATCGTTAAAAAATTCGGCGACCATACTGTTCTCGATGATATTTCACTCTCAATTGCTGAGGGGAGCGTTACCGCTTTTATCGGGCCGTCAGGTGCAGGTAAAAGCACGCTGTTGCGCTGCCTGAACTTGCTTGAAGTTCCGACTTCGGGGCGTATTAATATCGCGGGCGACAGTTTAAGTTTTGAACCTGACCGCAAAATCACGCAGAAAGACGTGCATCTGATCCGCCGTCATTCGGGTATGGTATTCCAGAATTTTCAGCTATTCCCTCATCGTACCGTGACAGAGAATATTACTGAAGGGCTGATTACAGTTCAGAAATGGCCAAAAGCGAAAGCACGTGAGCGTGCAATGCAATTGCTTGAAAAAGTAGGGCTTACGCAAAAAGCCGATGCCTGGCCTGCAACGCTTTCCGGTGGTCAGCAACAGCGTGTTGCGATTGCACGCGCATTGGCACCTTCGCCTAAAATTCTGCTCTGTGACGAGCCGACATCCGCACTTGATCCGGAACTGTCCGGCGAGGTGGTGGACGTGCTGGCGCAGCTCGCCAAAGAGGGCACCACAATGATCATGGTGACACATGATCTGCGGCTGGCCTCAAGAATTGCGGAAGACGTGCTGTTTATTGATAATGGTGTGATTGTAGAACGGGGCACCGCACAGGCAATTTTCCGTTCGCCGAAAGAAGAACGAACCCGCCGTTTTGTGAATACGCTGACCCATGAGGGGCAGGGCTTCAGTCAGGGTGCGGGCATATAAATCTGGTTCAATTTATTAAATAACAGCAATAAGATACTGTTTTAAATTGAAAACCTGCAGTCATATGATTGCAGGTTTTTTTAATCTACCTGATCGCTGTCGACTTCATTTTCAGCTTTGGCAAAAACATCAATATCTTCGTTCTTGCCGGATTCAACAGTGAACTCACGCTGATAGAGACGATCTTTGTTCTTTGCCACAGCGATATAATCACCGGCAGCCAGCACCAGAGATGCATAGGCGCTCACGCTTTCATAGACGATATCACCATTGGTATTGACGATATTCCATGATGTATCCGCCAGCGCTTCACCACCAACATCGCGGAGCAGTTTCATCGTAATTTCAGCGCCATTATGCTCAACGGTCGCTTCGGTCAGTTTGCCTGCATTGACCACAATTTCCGCACGGATAACCGCATTGGCATTGCCGTAATTTGAAACCACATGATAAGTGCCGCTGTTGAGGCGGACGATCGTATCCGGCTTGATATTTGGCACGATCAATGAACGCTCACTGCCTTCATCCTCGTTCTCATAGATTGAGAACCGCAGGAACTTGTCAGAAATCTCATGACCATCCGGCAATTTGGCGCTGAGTTTCAGGCCACCCGCATCAAGGATCAGCTTTTCATGGCGGCTGGCATTCCGGATGGTGACACGTTTGGTTGCACCAGCACGTCCGAAACTGACATGAACAAGATAGCTGCCTTCCGGCAGTGAGAAACTAGCCGTGCCACCGGTTGCGGTTGCAATAAGCGGCAATTTATCTTCAGCGTTCGGTTCCGGCGAAAACACACGCCATACCAGCCCTTGGCTCAGCACAGGACTGTCTGCCGTCAGTTGCGCTTCAAGCAGCAGCTCATTCTGGTTAGCCAGAGGGGAGTTCTGGAAACTGCGCGGATCTGCATAGGGCGTTATGCCCGCAGCCGGAGCAGTCGGAGACATGATTGCGCCGGTCGGCGGCGTTGTACTGTCCGGCGTGTTACCTTCGGGTAATGAAATTTTCGGCAATTGCAGCTTGTCAAACTGCGCACCCGGCACCACGCGCATAGAAAAACCATCCTGCGGTGTCGCAAGTTCCTGCGCCAATGCCACATTCGGAGAGCCACCCATCATCAGACCAGCTGAAATCAGAGCAATTACAGACAGGCCGCACTGCTGTTTGACAGGCTGTTTGTGATTGTCTGAATTTTTTCTGATGTGCAGAACGGGGCTGAATTTCATAGGCCGGTACTCATTCGGATTTCAAAGTCTCTGTCGTTAAAGTTTGACCGCACTGTAAAGGCATTTTCAAGGCTATATGAACCAAAATATCATCAGTATATGCTGAACACACATATAACTGCATTATGCCCCTGTCATTACCGGCCGAAAATGACAATATAGACGTCATTAATGACGATGCCCAATCAGATAGCAGGAAATAAAGTGTCAGATATCATTGAATTTTTCAAAACCCGCAGTTCAACGCCGATCATCGGCCTTAATGAACCGGCACCTTCTGAAGATGAGCTGACACAAATTCTCACAATTGCCTCCCGCGTGCCCGATCACGGCAAGCTCAATCCCTGGCGTTTTATCATTTACCGCGGTGATGCCCGTATTCAGATCGGTGAACAACTGGCCGAACGTGCAGCACAGCGCGCCGCAGAGAATAGCGAAGAATTTGGCGAGTCCCATCGCGAAAAAGAGCTGAAACGCTTTTCACGCGCTCCGCTCGTAATCGGTGTTATCTGCAATCCGCGTGATACACACCGGATTCCGGAATGGGAGCAGTTTCTGTCGTCTGGTGCTGCCGCAATGCAGCTTTGCAATGCCGCTAACGCATTGGGCTATGGCAGCAACTGGATTACCAACTGGTATTCAGATGATGAGGAGGGCAAGCGTCTGCTCGGTGTTGCACCTCATGAAAAAGTGGCTGGCTTTGTGCATATTGGCACACCTAAGGCGCAGGTGCCGGATCGTCCGCGACCTGAGCTGCAAGCTATCGTCTCTGAATATCAGGGCGCATATCAGGACTGAATTACGCTGAAAGCCGTGTTCTGTCCCCGAAAAACAAACCAGAGTAATTTTATGTTTTATGAACCGCAAAACGGGCACGGACTGCCGCATAATCCCTTAAAAGCGATTATATCACCACGTCCCGTTGGCTGGATCGGAACACGCTCGAAGGAGGGGGCTTTGAACCTTGCCCCCTATTCGTTTTTCAATATTGTTTGCGATACGCCACCTTTGCTCATGTTCAGCTCTTCCGGCTACAAAGACAGCGTTGCCTTTGTTGAGGAAACACGCGAGTTCACCGCGAATATGGTTGGCGGGCATCTGGCCGAACAGATGAATGCAACCTCGGTCAATGCACCGCGCGGTACGAGCGAGTTTGACTATGCAGGACTGACGCCCGTCTCATGTGAGAAGATCAAGGCGCCCCGTGTGGCTGAGGCCTATGCATCGCTTGAATGTGTTGCGGTAGATATCCGGCAGCTGACAGGACGGGACGGTAAGCCAACGGATAGCTATATGGTGATCGGGGAGGTCGTCGGCGTGCATATTGACGAGTACATTCTTGTAGACGGGCTTATTGATATTACCCGATCCAGACCGGTTTCACGCCTTGGCTATATGGATTTTGCCACGACCGACACTGTCTATGAGTTGTTTCGCCCCAAATGGGGCGAATAATCAGCTTGTATCTGACAAGCAGCAAATGAGCATCACTTATCTAAAACAGGCCAGAGAGTGATACTCACTTACATTGCTCACTTTCCGGCTTTTTTAGCCTTATTCCAGAGCGCTTCCATTTCATCCAGACTGGCTGCATCCAGACTGCTGTTTTCATTGTTCAGCGCATCTTCAATATAATGAAAACGGCGTTTGAATTTGTCGCTGGCAGCACGCAGAGCCATTTCCGGCTCCAGTTGCAGATGGCGTCCCAAATTGACCATTGCAAAAAGCAAGTCGCCATATTCTTCTTCAATATTCGCACGATCTTTATTGATCATAGCTTGGCGCAGTTCCTGCGTTTCTTCCGCAACTTTATCCAGAATTGGCTCAGCTTCCGCCCAGTCAAAGCCAACACGGGCAGCTTTTTGCTGATATTTCAAAGCACTGACAAGCGCCGGCAGATATGTCGGCACATCATCAAGAAAACCGTTTTTTTCTGCATTATCAAGGCCGAGCGCCACGCGGCGGGCACTACGTTCGTCTTTTTCTACCTGCTTGATGCGGTTCCATGCCCCTTTGGCCATACCTGCTGAACGGGCCTCATCATCGCCGAAAACATGGGGGTGACGGCGGATCATTTTAGTCGTGACTGCTTCAACCACGTGACCAAAATTGAACCCGCCTTTTTCTTCGGAAATGCGCGCGTGGAATACAACCTGCAACAAAAGATCACCGAGTTCCTCGCGCAGATCATCCATATCATTGCGCTCGATCGCGTCGATCACCTCATAGGCTTCTTCAAGCGTATAAGGAGCAATTGTGCTGAAATCCTGCTCCACATCCCACGGGCAGCCGGTTTCCGGATTACGCAGTGCCACCATAATATCTAAAAGGGTCTGAATATCGCGGGAAGGCTGCATGATTAGTTCCTGTTTTGAACAGATATCGAAAAATACCGGATTACTCTGTAGAAATTTGAACCTACTGGTGCCATAAAATCACGCATAAGACAAACCGTCTGCGACAAAACAGTGAGATGCTGATGACTATTCTGGTAACCGGCGGTGCCGGCTATATTGGTTCCCATACCTGCGTGCGCCTGCTTGAAACTGGCCATGATGTCGTGGTGGTTGATAATTTTGATAACAGCCATCCGGAAGTTTTTCACCGCATTGAACAAATCACCGGCAGAACACCTAAAAAAGAAACCGGCGATATTCGTGACCGCGAATTTCTACAGAAGGTTATCCAGACCTATCAGTGCGATTCCGTCATTCACTTCGCCGGTTTAAAGGCGGTAGGGGAGTCGACCCAAAAGCCGCTTTATTATTACGATTGCAACATGCTAGGCACTTTACGCCTGCTGCAGGCCATGCGCGCCACCGGTGTGAAGAAACTGGTCTTTTCGTCTTCTGCAACCGTTTATGGTGATCCGCAGCGCCTGCCACTGGATGAAAATCACCCGCTGTCAGCGACCAATCCTTATGGCCGCACCAAGCTGATGATCGAGGAGATGCTGCGCGACCTTTATAACAGTGATCCTGAGTGGAGCATTGCTATTCTGCGCTATTTCAACCCTGTCGGTGCCCATGAAAGCGGGTTGATCGGTGAGGATCCGAAAGGGATTCCAAACAATCTGATGCCGATTATTGCGCAGGTTGCCACCGGCCGCCGTGAAAAGCTGAGCATCTGGGGCAATGACTATCCGACACCGGACGGCACCGGCGTTCGCGACTATATTCATGTGACGGATCTGGCCGAAGGCCACCTGAAAGCGCTTGCAAAGCTTGATGAGCCTAAATGCATGGCCATTAATCTCGGTACCGGCGAGGGCTACAGCGTTCTTGATGTGATCAAAGCATTCGAACACGTTTCCAACCAGCAAATCCGTTATGAAATTGCACCACGCCGCCCGGGTGATGTTGCATCCTGCTATGCTGATCCTGCCCATGCGAAAGAAATGCTGGACTGGACTGCCAAGAAAACACTGCGGGAAATGTGCGCTGATATGTGGAACTGGCAGTCAAAAAATCCGGACGGATATGCCGCCTAAAACAATGCAAAAGAAAACCTGCACCGGTTTTCACGCATAAGTAAAACAAAGAGATAGGGCGGCGTTTCTGATTTAAATTATGGAACGCGCTCTAAACAGAAATACGGCTGAGCTATGCGATTTCTTCCGGATAAATTCATATCTACCCTCATTCTGGCAATTCTGGTTGCTTCGGTGTTGCCGGTACAGGGTGCCGCTGCTTATTGGTTCGGGTTAGCAACAAAAATTGCAATCGGCCTGCTGTTTTTTCTGCATGGCGCCAGATTATCTCAGCAAGCCGTCGTGCAGGGAATTGTGCATTGGCGTTTGCATTTAGTTGTTCTGGCAATGACTTTTGCGGTGTTCCCATTGGTTGGACTGACGCTGGGCTGGACACTTCCGGGGTTTAAAGACTCGGCATTCTACGCCGGCATTCTGTTTCTCTGCGTTTTGCCATCCACTGTGCAGTCGTCAATTGCTTTCACATCCATTGCCAAAGGCAATGTTCCTGCAGCAATTGTGTCGGCCTCTGCTTCCAACATTCTCGGCATGTTTTTAACGCCGCTTCTGGTTGGCCTGCTGTTTACAACACAAGGCGATGCGGCCGTTTCTCTGGATGCATTGCAGTCTATCCTGCTGCAGCTGCTGCTGCCATTCGTGATGGGGCAGATTTTGCAACCGTGGATCGGTAGTTTCATCCGCCGCCACAACAAAGCGCTTGGGTTCGTTGATCGCGGATCTATTGTCATGGTGGTTTATCTTGCGTTTAGCGAGGCAATGGTGCAGGGGCTGTGGGGACAGGTTTCCGGCCATGATCTCTCGGTTATGATTGCCGTCAATGTGGGGCTGCTGGCCTTTATTCTTTGGTTCACATGGTTTACCGCCAAAATGCTGGGCTTCTCACGGGCAGATCAGATCACAATTATTTTCTGCGGATCAAAGAAGAGCCTTGCAAGCGGCGCACCAATGGCCAGTGTGATTTTTCCCGCAGCTATGGTTGGCGGCATTGTATTGCCTTTGATGATTTTTCACCAGATTCAGCTGATGGCATGCGCTGTTCTTGCAAGACGGTTTGCAGCGCAAGCCGCAGCGCTTGAAACGGAAAAAACAGAGCAGGGGCTTTAGAACCGTGAAGAGAAGAGGGTGCCGCCCTATTCTCTTTAGCCCCGCCTGTTCTCTTTAATATTGATAAATTCGCTAATTTGCTCCAAATGATCAGGTCTACGACCGATCTGCGGTTCAGCGCATTCAAGATACAGAAAGTTTTTTAGTTATGTCTGCAACTCCGATGTTTGATGAAGATGCGCTGGAACAGGCTTATAATGAAGCGCTGAGACTGGAGAAATCCGGTGATTTTGACGGTGCAGCCAAAGCCTATCAAAAGGCGCTGGAGATTGATCCTGACGATCACGGCGGTGCAGCTGTGAGACTGGCAAGCATGGGACGCGGAGCCGTGCCGGTAAAAGCACCTGATGCCTATGTTGCAACCTTGTTTGATCAGCATGCGGAGATGTTTGACACAATTCTCGTTGATCAGCTGGGCTATGATGTGCCGTTGCAACTGGCCGATCAGCTCGATGATCTCGATCCTGATGCGCATTATGCGCGTATGCTGGATTTGGGCTGCGGCACAGGCCTTGGCGCTGATGCGCTGTTCGAAATGACCGAGCATCGTACCGGTGTCGACATTGCGGAAAACATGATCGCCATTGCCGATGAGAAAGGTGATTATAACGTGCTTTATGTCGGTGAAGTCGTGAACTTCCTCGACAAAACCGATGCTCCGGCATGGGATATTATTATTGCTACAGACGTGTTGCCATATATGGGCGATCTGGAGCCGTTTTTCTCGAAAATACCGATGAACCTCAACCGGAACGGCATTTTCGCTTTTTCCAGTGAAACACTGGCCGACAAAGATTTTTCTGACCGTGATTACACAGTCGGACCGCATCAGCGCTTTGCACATAAGCAGGATTACGTTGAAAAGCTTTTGCTGAGCCACGGCATTAAAATGCTGCGCATAACAGACATCACAGTGCGTAGCGAGCAAGGCAAGCCAGTTGCTGGTCATTTGTATATCGCACGTAAGGTTTAACACCCGTCGATAATCAGTGCTCATAACAATGCAGAGCGGCAAATCAGGCATTGCCGTTTTGTAATCCACATCGATTAGTTCCATAATCTATCTTATGTGATTTGATTT
>NZ_JARRAE010000017.1 GCF_030376605.1 Pseudochrobactrum sp. sp1633
CCTGATTGGCTTTTGTGGCAGATGTCGATTCTGTTTTTCTGCTGAATATGGCAGCTGAGCAAACGCCCCTGCACGCCCTGAAAACCGGAGGTTTTTAATGTTATTTCCGCTTCGGGTGGACTTTTTTTGATATTTAAGATATACATTTGAAATCAAATTCAATTTATCTGCATTTTCTTCGTGAAATTAAAATATAACAAATCACAATATCATGTAGATTTTATGTATTTATAAATACAAAAGGAGAATAGGTCTGTCGTAGTCGACAGGGTTAATTTTATATATGGTGATTTATACAACTGATGAGAGTATGAACGCGTCAAAGGCTGTAAAATTATCTTTAAAAGATGTTTTTAAAGTCTTTGGCGACAAGCCGGAAAAAGCAATGGATCAATTGCGTTCCGGCAAGAGCAAGACCGATATCCACAAAGGCACAGGTTGCACCATCGGCGTTGATGCGGCGAGCTTTGAGATCATGGATGGCGAGATCTTCGTCATCATGGGATTGTCAGGCTCCGGCAAGTCTACTTTGCTCCGGTTGCTCAACCGGCTGATTGAGCCCACCTCCGGCACCATTGCCGTTGATGGCCGCGACATTACCCAAATGTCCAAACGCGAGCTGATCGACCTGCGTCGTCGCGATATGAGCATGGTCTTCCAGTCTTTCGCATTGCTTCCCAATCGTACAGTACTGAATAATGCCGCCTTTGGTCTGGAAGTTGCAGGCATGGCTGAGGCCGAGCGCCATGAACGTGCCATGAAAGCACTCACTGCAGTTGGTCTGGAACCCTATGCACAGAGCATGCCCGATCAGCTTTCCGGCGGCATGAAGCAACGTGTCGGCCTTGCCCGCGCTCTGGCCAATGAGCCGACCATCCTGCTTATGGACGAGGCATTTTCCGCGCTTGATCCCCTCATCCGCACCGAAATGCAGGATGAACTGATCCGCCTGCAATCGGAAAACAGCCGCACGATTATTTTCGTCAGCCACGATCTGGACGAGGCTATGCGCATCGGCGACCGCATTTGCATCATGCAGCACGGCAAGGTTGTTCAGGTCGGCACGCCGGATGAGATTGTCTCCAATCCTGCCAACGATTATGTGCGCTCCTTCTTCAAGAATGTGGATGTATCGCATGTGTTCACAGCCGGAGATGTCGCCCGCAAAACACAGCTGACAATTTTCGACCGTCAGGGTGTTTCTGCCGCTTCCGCACTGGAGCAGATGGAAAAAACCGGGCGCGACACGGCAATCATTGTCGGCCGTGACCGCAGCTATCACGGCATGATCAGTCAGGACAGCCTGATTGAAAAGGTCAAAGCCAAATCGCTGCATCCCTACAGGGAAGCCTTTTTGAGCGACATCACGCCTATTGAAGCAAGCGAACCGCTTTCCAACGTGCTTGGCCGCGTTGCAGAGAGCCGCTGGCCGGTTCCGGTTATTGATGAAAAAAACCGATATGTCGGCGCGATTTCCAAATCAGCATTGCTGGAAACGCTCGACCGCGCTGGTTGAGCTGAAATGGACGAATAAATATGGATATGAATTTTAGTATCGGCAAAGGCGCCGATATCACCGTGAATTACATTCTCGACCATTTCACGCCGGCGCTGGATATGATTGCAGCCGTAATCGGCTTTGTGACGGATGGTATTCAAAACAGTCTTCTGGCAATACCGGCACCGGCAGGCATTGTCATTCTCACACTGTTATCGCTGTGGCGTGTCGGCTGGAAATTTGCAATTTTTACAGTGCTGGCCTTAGCGCTTGTCGATCATATGGGGCTGTGGTCCGGTATGATGGAAAGCCTTTCTCTGGTTTTGGCGGCAACCATCATTGCGATTGTTATCGGCATTCCGCTTGGTATTGCTATGGCGCGCAGTGAAACGCTTGCAGCACTCATCCGCCCTGCCCTTGATCTGATGCAGACTATGCCTGCCTTTGTTTATCTCATTCCGGCGGCCATGTTCTTCGGTCTCGGCGCAGTGCCCGGCACGATTGCGACAGTGATTTTTGCAATGCCGCCGGTTGTGCGCCTGACCAATCTGGGTATCCGGCAAGTGCATGGAGAGTTCGTTGAGGCCGGTCTTGCCTTTGGTTGCACGGCCAGACAACTGCTGTTCAAAGTACAGCTTCCCAATGCTCTTCCGTCCATCATGACCGGCATCAACCAGACTATTATGCTGTCGCTGTCGATGGTGGTCATCGCCTCGATGATTGGCGCGGGCGGTCTTGGCAACACAGTGCTCACCGGTATTCAGCGTCTTGATGTCGGCACCGGCTTTGAGGGCGGTCTGGCTGTGGTCATTCTGGCCGTGGTGCTCGACCGCATTACCCAGAGCTTTGGTAACCCGCAACCTAGCCTGCTGAAACGCCTTGCTGCTTTCAAAAAACAGCCAAAAACCAATTCTGCAAATACGTCATCTCTGCAAAAGCAGGAAGCATAACGTATAAAAACCTAAACCTTAAAGGAGAAGATATGTTCGGGAAACTGACACGTCTAAGCCTGGCGGCATTGCTGGCGGGAACTATGGCAACTTCAGCATTTGCTGCGGGAGATGCCAAAGTGGTGAAACTGGGCTGGGCACCTTGGTCCGATGCCGAGTTCGTTACCAAACTTGCCGCTAAACTTATTCAGGATAATCTGGATCAGAAAGTTGAACTGGTACAGACAGATGTTGCACCACTTTATCAGGGTGTGAGCCGTGGTGATCTTGATGCCATGATGATGGCTTGGTTGCCTGCAACACATGCTGACTATTACAAGCGCGTTGAAGGTAAAGTGGAAGATCTGGGCCCGCTCTATGAAGGTGCCAAACTGGGTTGGGTTGTTCCCGCTTCTGTGCCTGAGAGCGATATCAAGTCGATCGAAGATTTGAAAAAGGCCGATATTCACGAAAAGCTGAAAGGCCAAATTCAGGGTATTGATCCGGGTGCCGGTCTGACACGTTTGTCTGAAGAGGCTGTGAAAGCCTATGGCCTGAATTACAAACTGCAGATTTCCAGTGAAGCGGCCATGCTCACAACGGTTGACCGTGCAACCCGCTCGGACGGCTGGTTTGTAGCCACGGCTTGGAGTCCGCACTGGATGTTCGGTAAATATAAGCTGCGTTATCTGGAAGACCCGAAAGGTGCTCTTGGCGCAGCCGAGCATGTGAATGCCCTCGCCCGTAAAGGCTTTAAGGCAGACAATCCGAAAGTCGCCTCGCTGCTGGAAAAGATGAATATCCCGCTGGCAGACCTCGAAAAAGCGATGTTTGAGGCTCAGGAAACCTCTTATGATAAGGCTGTCGACAAATATATCGCCGATAATCCTGATCGTATCAAAGAGTGGCTGGCAGAATAATATCAGTCTGAAGAGCATAATACGGCGGTGCTTATGCGCCGCCGTTTTTAATTCTGGTATGCTCTGTTCATATTTAAAATGCTGACATCGCTTCAGGGGAATGGTAAAGCACTGCGCAGATCATATTTGTCCTGCAATGAAAAGGTGATGTTATGAGTATGATACAGTGGGTATTTCTTATTCAGGGTATTATCGCTTTCGGTTTGGCCGGTTGCGTTGCCTATGTTGTTCTGACCCGCAAACGCTGACAGCAGCCCTGTGGTTGCCGCGCTATTAAACCAAATTACCGATGGTACCCGCAATTTCAGCGGGCAACGATTTGACGGACTGGATCTTTCCGGCAGTGATCTGTCCGAATGCATTTTTACAGATTGCACATTCACCGGTTGTAATCTGAAAGCTGCGGTAATCACCGATACGCAGTTTAATAAATGCAGGCTCAGCGGTGTAAACCTGTCCAATATTGACGGGACTACCGCACAGTTTCACAATTGCGATCTGTCCAATACCCTGTGGAACCGCTCAAACCTGAACGGTGCCAAATTCGCTCAATCCAAGCTCACCGGTGCAGATTTCACCGATTGCAGCCTAATCGGCACGGATTTTGAAGAATGTCTGCTGGTGGCCGCGTTTCTGCCCCGCGCTTCTTTTCGTAATAAAACGCTGACCAATATGGATTTCAGCGAAGCCGATCTCAGAGAATGTGATTTCCGAGATACTGTTTTTCACGACTGCCGTATGCGTGGTGCAACGCTGCGCCTGAGCAAATTCAAAGGCGCTGATCTGCGTGGTTGCGATCTGGGCAGCCTGACATTCCACGATGCCGCCGTTTTAAAAGGTGCCATCATCTCAAAGAGTCAGGCAACGGATATTCTCAGCGGCATCGGTCTGCTGGTTCTGTAGAAGAGTTTAATTTTCCAGCACAGCAACGATTTCAGTGAAGCCGCGCTTTTTAGCATGCTCAAGAGCATTCACGCCTTCATTATCAGTAATTGAGAGGTTGGCACCGGCAGCTTTCAGCAGCTTTACAATCTCCACATGCTCCGGCCCGCCGTCGCTCAGGATCACCGCCTCAATCAATGCTGTCCAGCCGAGGCGATTGATGTAGTCGACATTGATACCCGCTTCTATCAGCGTGCGCACAGTTTCCACATGCCCGCGCTCTGATGCAGGAATAAGTGCAGTGCCACCAAAACGGTTGGTGCTTTTAAGATCGGCGCCGTGGGAGAGCGTCATCTTCAGAATTTCCAGATGTCCGCGCGCACCGGCATAAAGATATGGGCTATCCTGTATCATGTCTTTGGCATTCACATCGGCACCGGCATCAATCAGTGCTTTGGCGGTTTCAACCTGATTATTATGGGTTGCAACCAGCAATGCCGTTTGTCTGTGGTCATTGCGGGTATCAACATTCACACCCGTTTTGAGCAGGGTTTGGATTGTCGCCACATCACCGGAAGCCGCAGCCTCCAATAATTTGCGCTCATTGCTTCCCGATGCAGACATTGCAACTCCCGTTAATGTCAAAATTAATCCGGCAATAAGCAGAGCATTTCTGAAAATAGTCCGGCCAGAGAAAATATAAGCCATCACCCTCTCCTCATTGAAGAGTCATTATTAAAAATACCGCCGCCTCTGAAACAGAAGCGGCGGTGGTTATCTTTATTTCAACTGGTCTTTTACCTTATCCAGAGCTGCTACTGCGCAGGCTTCATCCAGATGACCGCCCGGTGCACCGCCAACGCCAACTGCACCAATCGTTACATCACCAATTTTCACCGGCACACCGCCACCAAGAACGAGGAAGCCCGGAATATTGGCCAGTTCTGCCGCTGTCGGGTTTTTCTGAATGTTTTCAGCCATTACACCGGTTGGCATGCGGGAAGACGCCGAGGTGAATGCCTTGGCAGTGGCTGCTGCAGGCGTATGCGCACCGGCATTATCGGCACGCATCAAGCTGCGCAATACACCGGCGCGGTCAACCACAGCCACGGCAACATTGTAACCCTTAGCAGAGCAGGCAGCGATTGTTTCATTGGCAATGTCTACTGCAAGGTTGAGCGGCATGTTTTTTTCCTGCAAAACCTGTGCGGATGCAGCTGAAGTCAGAACAAGCGCCGCAGCACCGGCAAACAAAATGCGTTTCATAATCGTCTCCTGATTGTTGGCGAAAGCAACCGGCTTTCTGAAAAACAATCTAACGCAATGATGAAATGTGCTGAATCCGCGATACTCCCGAACACTCTAGGTAGTATTACGGATCCCTGCGCCACTGGCGGATAATTGCAACCGTACAAAATCAGCCACAGAGCTGGTTTCAAGTTTTTCGCCAATATTGGCGCGATGCGCATCAATCGTGCGCACAGAAATATTGAGTGCCGCAGCAATCTCTTTGCTGCCAAAACCTTTGCAGATCAGATCAAAAATTTCATGCTCACGCTCGGTCAGGCCGGAGAGCAGCTTTTGTGCTTCACCGCGTTCCAGAATTTTGTCCAGCTCTTGAGAGGCAGCCTCCAATGCTTCCAGCAACACCTGTTCATCAACAGGTTTGGACAGAAAATCCAGAATACCGGCCTTGAAGGCACGGCGGCAGGCATTGATATCCCCGTGACCGGTAATCATGATGGCTGGCCAGTCAATGCCACGTTCATGCAGTTTTTGTTGCAATTGCAGGCCACTGATCATCGGCATACGCAAATCCAGTATCAGACAGCCGGGCTTTTGCGGATCAACATGCGCCAGAAATGTCGCCGGATCGCGAAATGTCTCAACGCGCATGCCATAGGTGTGCAACAGCAGCGACAGTGCTTCCCGCACGGCTTCGTCATCATCAATCAGATAGATATTGAGATTTTTCATCAATCTGCTTTCTGCAATGGTGCTGCTTCAGGAATGACCATCGTAAAGACCGCGCCACCACCCGCAAGATTGGCAGCAGAAATCTCCCCGCCGATCCGCTCAATCAATGTTGCGCAAAGCGATAGCCCCAGCCCCATGCCACCGTTACGCGTGGTAAAGAACGGCTCAAACAAACGCGGCAGAATATCGTCCGCAATACCATCACCATTATCCGTAACAGTAACAATCACCAGCCCGTTCCGGCTTATAGCATTCAATATGACCTGTTTTTCAGCCCTGCTTGATTGCGCAAGACTATCCGCTGCGTTGCGGATCAGATTATACAAGACCTGCTCCATCTCAACGGCATCAGCAATGATGACCGGAGAGGTTTTTTCTGTTTGCTGATGCAAAGTAATATGGCGCTGCGCCAGATCTGTGTGCAGTAATTCACTCACATCACGAATAATCTGGTTAATCTCTGTGCGTTTGCGCTGCGGTTCATGATTGCTCATATAGCTGCGCATGCGCTGCAAAATCTCACCGGCACGCGAGGCCTCGCGCACATTGGCGGTGAGTGCCTGCCTGAGCAGCGCCGGATGTTCGCCTGACGTTTCAAGGCGCAAGGCCGCCTGACTTTGGCTCAACAATGCGGTGAGCGGCTGTGTCAGCTCATGGGCAATACCCGATGCCAGTTCACCCATAGCATTCACCCTCGCCGCGTGGGCAAGCCGTGTTTCATGCTCCAGCAGGGAGGCTTTTTGCTCAGCTTGTCGTGCCATTTGCACGGAGCGCCATAGCCAATAACCGGAAACCAAAGCAATCAAAGACAGAACGGCAAACAGTACCGTGCGCAACGGATCAACAACTTCCGTCAGTGCCATAGGCCTGCTTAAAGTTAAAAGAACCGGCTGGTTCTGACTGTCGATAAATTGAGAGAAAACCGGCTGCTCCAGAAGGGCAGAAGCCTGTTCATGCGTGTCCGACTGCTGTTTGAGCACTGTCTGCCCGTCGATTTTCAATGTCAGATCAGCCCAGACCGGCCGTTCATCCGGCTCGATCATCAAGGCCGGATTGATTGCCATAATAATCGCATAGCCGGGATTGGAATTATCTGATTTCTTGCCCAGATAATACCGGTCAGGGGTCGTTGCGGATATATAGCTGCGCACCTCACCCGGCTTCTGATCTATGATTTGCGGAGCAAAATCCGCCGCAACACTCGCATGTTCTGTCTCTTCCACCATCAGAACAGGCTTCATAGTAATGTCTGCTCCCTCGCGGTTCAGCAGCAGAACATCAATCACGGTAATACGCGGATAAAACCGGATAATATTGCGCGACACCTGCCGCAAAGCATCTACCGGCGGCGGATTGGCCGCAAGGATCAGGGCATTCAGGCTGGTGAGATGCGCATCATGCTGCGCTGCGCGTTGCGAGAGGACACGATGCAATGCAGTGCCGGTCAGCTTCACCTCGTCACGCGCCTGATTTATGCTCTGGCGTGCAGAAATCGCCACAAACAGCAGCACCATGACAAGCCAGATCACAAACAGAGTTAAATATGATCGCAATGCCCGTTTTTTCTGCTGCAAAATTGAATCCCGCTTTTGTGCCTGTGATTTTATCCTGTTATCGCTGGCATAATATAATGAAACGCGCAATGCACCTGCGGAAAACTTCTTCATCACACAAGTGTGGGCTTGTCAGCACTTTGAACTAAGTCGATAAAACGCATCCGGTTTGGAGGATGAAATGATTAATTTGCAACCCGTCAGTAGAACAGATGCAACAGAACTAATCGCGGGCAATCTTGCCAGCCGCGACCATCATCATCCGTGGATGCGCAATTTTACCGATCAGGCCGGTTTTGAAGACTGGTTTGCCAATCTGCAAAGCAGCGCTTCGCAAGCGCTTGTTGTACGCGATGCGCAGAGTGGCAAGATTGCCGGCGTCTTTACCTTCAGCCAGATTTTTATGAAGGCCTTTTGCAGTGCCTATTTGAGCTATTACGGCATGGTGCAACTGGCCGGTCGCGGTCTGATGACCGAAGGTCTGAAGCAGACTGTAGTTTATGGTTTCAACGAGATCGGCCTGCACCGGATTGAGGCCAATATCCAGCCGGACAATCTGCGCTCCCTCGCCCTTGCTGAACGCGCGGGCTTTCACAAAGAAGGCTTCTCACCGCGCTATCTG
The DNA here is from genome assembly GCF_030376605.1 of Pseudochrobactrum sp. sp1633. GTDB lineage: Bacteria > Pseudomonadota > Alphaproteobacteria > Rhizobiales > Rhizobiaceae > Pseudochrobactrum. Next base: position 8,382 of record NZ_JARRAE010000017.1, read on the forward strand.
CATATTAACGGCGACTGGCGCGACCATGAACGCTGGGCGATTATAAACGATAAATAAGCATCATTCGCAGCGGATAAACTTCAATACACCCACATAAGGCGGCCTGTTTGCTGATTTATCATCAGACGGATGATTAATGCCGTCAGTGACAAGAACCTCATCAAAATCAAACGGGCTGACACCCTCAAGACAAGCAGCGTTTATACCATATTGCTGCGGATTGGAACGGCGCTGATGGTGCGTATAAATCCCGCAAACCGAGCAGAAATAATGCTTCGCAGCCTTGGTATTGAATTGATAGAGCGTCAGCGCATCTTCGCCGCTTATGATCTCCAGCCCGCCAAGCTGGGCTGATACAGCGACTGCCCCGCGCATCCGGCAATAAGAGCAAGTGCAGCGGCGTGCAGTGTTCAGCCCGTCGGATAACTTCACCCGAAACCGCACTGTCCCGCAATGGCAGGCACCGTTCACTGTTTCAATATTGTTTAAACTCATTGGCGCACCTCTAATCTGCAATTCTCAAAACTATGTATTTGTAATTTACAATATATGAATGTATTTCATATCTGTAATAACAGTTGAACAAAATAATTATCTATATAACTCTTTCAAAAATATTCTTACGGGAGTTTCTTGAATGAGTACAATCGAAGAAAATATCCGAGTTTTATCGGACCGTGTTAAAACACAATCCAATTCACTTCTTACAGAAGAGGCTGCCAAAACAGCTGTTATTTTGCCATTCTTGCGGGCGCTGGGATATGATGTTTTTAACCCGGAAGAAGTTATACCTGAGTTTACAGCTGATGCTGTTGGCAAGAAAGGTGAAAAAGTCGATTACGTCATCAAATTTGATGGTGACATCCGAATTTTGATCGAATGCAAGCCGATTACTACAAAGTTAGAAAAAACACATCTCGCACAACTTTACCGATATTTTTCTGTCACGACAGCAAAGTTTGCCATCCTAACCAATGGCCGGTTTTTCCATTTTCATACGGATCTGGATGAGCCCAATAAACTTGATGCAAAACCATTTTTGACTTTCGATATTACTGATTTGCAAAGCAGTGCAATTTCAGAACTCAAAAAATTTGAAAAGAATAATTTTAATATCGAGAATATTCTGGCAACGGCAGAACGCCTTAAATACACATCGGGTATAAAAGTCGCGATCAATCAACTTCTTGAATCTCCCTCAGAAGACTTCGTGCGCATCGTCTGTGCCGGCGTGTATGAAGGGCGTCTGACAGCGACTGCGAAGGAAATGCTAACCGGCGTAACAAAGTCAGCTTTTCAGGAAGTCATCAAAGACAATGTACAAAACCGGCTATCAACGGCATTAGCTGCGACTGAACAATCCGCGCCGACTGAAAACCTGATCCCAGCTGTACAAGAAGACGATATAGTTACGACCGATGAAGAGGTTGAAGGCTATATGCTTATCAAAAGCATAGTGCGAGATATTATCCGGCCAAACCGCATTTTTATCCGCGATGCCAAATCTTATTGCGCCATATTAGTTGACGACAATAATAGGAAACCTTTGGCGCGCATGCACTTCAACAGAACAACAAAATATATAGGCCTGTTCAACGGTGAAGCCGAGGAGCGCATCGCAATTGACAGCCTTGACCATATTTTTGATTTTAGTGACAGGTTGAGAGAGACCGCACAAAAATATTCAGCATAAAAATTCTCGTTGCTCCATACTGCAAAACAGAATGGAGCAACGTGAATGATCATTAACCGAGCGCTTTTTCCAGTTCCGGTATGATTTCAAACAGATCACCAACGAGTCCATAATCGGCAACCTGAAAGATCGGGGCTTCTTCGTCTTTGTTGATAGCCACAATCACTTTGGAATCCTTCATCCCTGCCAGATGCTGGATAGCACCGGAAATACCGGCCGCGATATAAAGGTCAGGTGCAACCACCTTACCGGTCTGGCCAACCTGCCAGTCATTCGGCGCATAACCGGCATCCACTGCCGCACGGCTTGCACCAACGGCAGCGCCGAGCTTGTCAGCCACCGGCAGCATGACTTCCTGAAACTTCTCTGCAGAACCCAGAGCGCGACCACCGGAAACAATGATTTTTGCTGAAGTCAGTTCCGGACGGTCACCGCCGGACAGTTTTGCCTCAACAAATTTCGACAATTGCGGGTCTTTGGCATAAGCGATATTTTCAATCACAGCCGCCCCGCCCTTTTCTGCGGCAGCAAAACCGGCTGTACGTACGGTAATTACCTTTTTCGCATCCAGCGCCTGCACGGTCTGTAAAGCATTGCCTGCATAAATCGGGCGCTTGAATGTATCCGCCGAAATTACCTCGATAATGTCAGACACCTGCATCACATCTAGCAATGCGGCCACACGCGGCAGCACATTTTTACCTGTGGTTGTGGCGGCAGCGATAATCACATCATAATCCGCGCTCAATGTCTGAATGAGATCGGCCAGTGGTTCTGCCAGCTGATTTTCCAGCGCGGCATTTTCTGCCAACAACACTTTGCGCACGCCTTTGAGCGTGGCAGCAGCATCAGCCGCAGATTTCGCATTCTGTCCTGCAACCAGCACATCCACATCGGCGCCAATAGCGAGCGCTGCTGTCAGTGCTTTGGCCGTCTGATCTGACAGGGTTTGGTTGTCATGTTCCGCTAATAGTAAAATTGCCATGATCTTATTTCCCTATCAAATCAGTCCGGCTACATTTTTAAGTTTCGCAACCAGTTCCTGCACATTGGCCACTTTAATACCTGCCTGACGGCTTTCCGGTTCTTCGGTTTTCAGAACTTTGAGACGCAAGGCGGTATCAACACCAAGTTCTGCCGCGCTCTTCTCATCAAGCGGCTTTTTCTTGGCTTTCATAATATTAGGCAGCGATGCATAACGCGGCTGGTTGAGACGCAGATCAACAGTCACCACCGCAGGCAGCTTCACTTCAATCGCCTGCAAGCCACCGTCAACCTCACGGGTCACACCGGCTTTGCCTTCGCCAAGTTCCAGCTCAGAAGCAAAGGTTGCCTGCGACCATCCCAGCAGTGCCGAGAGCATCTGGCCGGTCTGGTTGGCATCATCATCAATCGCCTGTTTGCCGACGATCACCAGTTGCGGCTGCTCATCCTCAACCAGCTTTTTCAGGATTTTAGCAACGGCAAGCGGCTCAACGGCGTCATCAACCTTCACCAGAATACCACGATCAGCGCCCATTGCCAGCGCCGTGCGCAGCGTTTCCTGCGCTTGGGTAGGGCCAACGGAAGCCACGATTACTTCCGAAACCTTGCCTGCTTCTTTGAGGCGCAGCGCCTCCTCCACGGCAATTTCATCAAACGGGTTCATCGCCATTTTAACATTGGCAAGATCAACGCCGCTGCCATCGGCCTTAACGCGGATTTTAACGTTGTAATCAACAACCCGTTTAACTGCGACCAGAACTTTCATGGGTTTAATCCTGTAAATTAGTCTTGAAATAATAGGCGGTGATTACATTTTGCAGCGTGAATTGGTCGGGTCGTAGAGCGACTCTTCAACCACTTTTGCTTTACGCCATTCACCCAGAACCTGCACTTCCAGTTCCAGCCCGATCTGATTGCCTAGTTCCGGCGGCAACAGAGCAAGCGCGATATCATGGCTGAAATGACAGGAATAACCGCCGGAGGTAATACGGCCAACCAGTTTGCCATTGTGATAAACGCCCTCATTCATCTGCACACTGGCGCCATCTGTGGCGATAGTGATGGTGCAAATACGATGCTTCAGCCCCGCATCGCGCTGGCGGATCAGGGCATCGCGGCCAATAAAGTCGCCTTTGTCGAATTTGATGAAACGATCCAGACTGCTTTCCAGAGCCGTCAGTTCGGCATTCATATCGCGATACATCGCGCGATAGGATTTATCGAGACGGCAGCATTCCAGTGCAGCCAGACCAACCATGCGGATGCCGAATTCTTCACCAGCTTTGAGAATTTCATCCAGCAGATGACGCTGATAGCCGATCGGATGATAGAGTTCCCAGCCAAGCTCGCCTTCATAGGTCACGCGTAGCATCCGCACATCACTGGCCAGACCGATTGTGCCGGTCTGCATGCTCATCCACGGGAAAGCCGCATTGCTCAGATCAACCTCGGTGATCTTCTGTAAAACATCGCGCGCTTTTGGCCCCACAAGAGTGAAAGCACCGCGTTCCATCGTAACATTGGTCAGCGTAACGCTGCGGTCATCCGGCAAAATCTTCGACAAATCATCGAAGTTCAGGCGCTCACCACGCGGGGTGGAAATCAGATAAAACGCATCCGGCTTAAAGCGGATCACCGTATATTCACTGACCACACCGCCGTTTTTATTCAGGTGATGACAAAGACCGATACGTCCGAGCTTCGGTAGTTTATTTGCCAGAATACCATCCAGCCAGCTTTCAGCCCCCGGCCCCGAAACCTCAAATTTGGTCATCGGTGTCATTTCGATCAGGCCAACGCCCTCGCGTACCGCAGTCACTTCTTCACGGATATATTTGGCCGCGCGCTGGGTGTGACGGAAGCTCAAATCAGGAATGGCTTCCTCTTTGCTTGGCGCAAACCACTGCGGCATTTCCCAGCCATTCAGCACATCCCATACAGCGCCCATTTCTGTGAGACGGTCATAGGAAGGTGCAGTTTTCTGCGGGCGGGCAGCAGGCATGGTCTGTCCCGGAAAATGAATATCCGCGTGCGTGCCCCATGTTTCCTGCACCTTGTGGCGCGTCCATGTCTTGTTGGCATAGTTGGAGAAACGACGCGGGTCGAGTTCAGACATATCTTTGGACGGCGCACCGTCGATAATCCATTCTGCCAGATGGAAACCCAGTGTGCCACCCCAGAGAATGCCGCCCGGCACACCTTCTGCAAGCCATACATTCGGCAGATCCCATGCAGGACCAGCCAGCGGCAATTCATCGGCAGTCATCTGGAATGGCCCGCGCACATTGGCCTTAATGCCGGTACGGGCAAGAGCAGGTACATAATCTGTGGCTACTTCCCAGTTCCATTCAACCGCGTCGAAATCCTCTTCCACCAGATCAGCGCCGAACCATTCCGGCACACCATCAACGGCAAAGAGTTTCAGATGTTCCGTGCGCTCATAAGGGCCGAACATCAATCCGTCACCCTCTTCACGCAGATATCCGGCAAAGCCCTCATCGCGCAGGATCGGCATTTCCGGCAGACCTTGCTTCTTGCGCTCGATAATTTCCGGCACCGCATCGGTGATCCAATATTGGTGAAGGATCGGAATGGCCGGAATATCAATGCCAAGCAATGCACCGGTCTGACGAGCATAATTACCAGTCGCTGAAACAATATGTTCGCAAATGATATCGCCGTTATTGGTCGAGACTTTCCACTCGCCGTTTGGCAGGCGCTCAAAACTGTTGACCTGCGTATTCTGATAGATTTTCTGCCCCATATCGCGGGCGCCTTTGGCCATCGCCATCGTCACGTCAGCCGGTGCGATATGACCGTCATCAGGATGATAGAGTGCGCCGATCATATGCTTGTTGTTTTCCAGCAACGGCCAGAGTTCCATAGCTTCTTTAGGCGAAACCAAACGGGCATTGGTGCCCTGCGCTTCGGCCACATCCATATAGCTCTTATATTCATCCATACGGTCGCGCGTATTGGCAATGCGCAGCTGACCGCATTTATGCCAGCCGACATTCTGGCCGGTTTCGGCTTCCAGTCCTTCATAAATCTCAATGGTTTTTGCAATCATGCGGCCAACATTATTGCTGCGGGCATAAGACGGAATAAGCCCTGCTGCATGCCATGTGGAGCCTGCTGTCAGCGATGTACGCTCCAAAAGCGCGCAATCTGTCCAGCCGCGTTTGGCCAGCGCATAGAGAACAGAAACCCCGACGCACCCGCCGCCAACAACCACAACCCGCGCATATGTCTGCATAATTCCACCCGATTACTATTTATGAAGACCGGTGCACCTCTCCCGTATGCAACGATCCCTGACTGCTTTCATGAACTCGCTCAGCCCGCGTCACATGGCATGGCACACGACTGATTTTGATCTCACAATAGGACGCAGCATCGCTTTTGTGATCTTGTAAAAAAATAGTCCGAGGTATAACTTCAGATTATGCATAGACTCCGCAACCTTATCCCTTCCGCCAATTACCTGTTCGCCTTTGAGGCCGCAGCACGGCGTTTGAGCTTCACCGCCGCGGCCAAAGAGCTGAATGTCAGCCAGCCCGCGGTGAGTAAAACCATCCGGCTGCTTGAGGAATCGACAGGATTGAAACTGTTTCGCCGTGAGAGTGCGCGGCTGGAACTGACACCGGAAGGACAGCGGCTCTATCAGGAGGTACAGGCCTCCTTTGATCATCTGCATATGGTGATTTCATCCCTGCAGCGGAAATACCAGAAGGACATCGTGCGCGCCTCATTCTCAGCCGTGTTTATCTCGCTATGGCTGCTGCCGCGTCTTGCAGACTTCAAAAACCGCTATCCGGAAATCGCGCTGCATATCGAAGAAAGTCCGAAAGATTATATTGATCTTGGTGAGGAGGATATCGATCTCTCCGCCCGCCTTGGCAATGGCGAATGGCAAGGGCTACGCTCATGGCAGCTGTGTCTGGAAGAAACGGTTTGCGTATGCAGTCCGGAATATCTTGCCGCCCACGGCCCGATCAATGCACCGGCAGATTTGCTCAGTCATCGCCTGCTGCATTTTGAGGAAAAGCATCGCTCCCGCATTGGTTGGCGTGAATGGCTCGAATATCAGGGCGTTTCCAGCACCAAACTGCCCCATGATGTTGTATTCAGTGACAATCTGGCCTCGATGCAGGCAGCCGTGCACGGACAGGGTATTTCGCTTGGCTGGCGGCATCTGATTGGCAGTCATCTGGAAAGCGGCAAGCTGGTGATACCGCTGGAGAATTCCTACAAGGCCGGAAAGAGCATTTTTCTGGTGGCACCGGCATCGCGCCAGATTAAATCGGGAACAGAAAAATTCCGTGACTGGATATTAGAGCAGATGCATCGGGAACTGCCGCTCAGCAATCCTTAAATGCCTATATCTGTTTTATAAACTACATTATCCAATTTCTTTAGAGCATTGATTAAATGGGAGTTATTATGGCTAAAGTGGCGTTTATCGGTCTTGGTGTGATGGGCTATCCAATGGCAGGTCATCTCAAAACTCGCGGCGAGCACGAGGTTACCGTCTATAACCGCACCACCGCCAAAGCACAGGCCTGGGCGCAGGAGTTTAAAGGTAGTTTTGCAGCCACACCTGCTGAAGCCGCCCGTGGTCAGGACTTTGTGTTCTGCTGTGTCGGCAATGATGATGATCTGCGCTCCGTCACCCTTGGCGAAGACGGTGCTTTTCAGAGCATGGGCAAAGACACGATCTTCATCGACAATACTACGGCCTCCGCTGAGGTTGCCCGTGAGCTGGACAAGGAAGCACGCCAGCGCGGTTTCCATTTCATCGACGCGCCGGTGTCCGGCGGTCAGGCCGGTGCGCAAAATGGCGTACTGACTGTGATGTGCGGCGCGGATCAAACTGCGTTTGAAAGAGCAAAGCCGGTGATTGCCGCTTATGCCCGCTCTGTCGGCCTGATGGGCGCTGTTGGTAATGGCCAGCTTGCCAAGATGATGAACCAGATTTGCATTGCCGGTATTGTGCAGGGACTGGCTGAGGCCATTCATTTCGGCAAATGTGCAGGGCTGGATATTCAGACCGTGATTGATGTGCTGTCGAAAGGTGCCGCCGGTTCATGGCAGATGGAAAACCGCACACCGACAATGATTAAAGGTGAATATGAATTTGGTTTTGCCGCTGACTGGATGCGCAAAGACCTGAAAATCTGCCTTGAAGAAGCGGATCGCAACGGCGCCACACTCGCTCTGACTGCCCTCGTGGATCAATATTACAAGGATGTGCAGAAGCTTGGCGGCGGTCGGTGGGATACATCATCCCTGCTCGCCCGTCTTGAAAAATAAGCTGTTTCAATATCAAATAAAAAAGGCGCTGTGATCACCACAATCACAGCGCCTTTTCTGTATCCGATCGTGAGATCAGAACCGGTATTTCGCAGAAAGCGTCATACCGCCAACAACATCTGTTCCGAAATCAGCTTTGGAACCCAGCTTGCTGCCACCGTTCTGTGCAGCCAGAGTGCTGTCCAATGTGCCGGATGTCAGAATACCGACAGCACCGGCAAGGCGGAATTCCAGATGTTCAGTAGCTTTGTAATTAGCCCCCATACCCAGCAGCCAGACATCTGTCTGTGAGGTCAGACCTGTTGACGTTCCGCGATCCCATGTGACAGTAGCAGCACCCGACCACTTGTCGTTAAATTTGTGACCGATACCGCCCATGACAGTCCAGCCATCCTTGTAGTACAGGTCGAGCGATGTCACTTCAGCGCCAACTGGAAACAAACCTAAGAATGGTTTTGAACCGGAATTATCAAAACCGACTTTAGTGATGCTCTTCCAATCAGTCCATTTAACCGAAGCCAGTGCCAGCCAGCCTGGCGCAATACCGGTCTGGAATTTGAACTCAACAGATTGCGGTGTTGCAACGCTACCGCTCACGGGCGTGTTGAAGCTAAGCGGCATACCAATCAGCGCAACATCGACCGAACCATCCAGATCATAATTGACCTTGGACTGATAAACGAGGCTGGCACGCAGAGCGATGTCCGGAATCTCATAGGCCGCACCCAAACGCCAGCCAATACCACTGTCTTCAACATCGAGTGTACTATTGGCAAAAGTAAGATCGGTCGGTATGGACGGATTTAACGGAACACCGGAAATCTTGGTCTGCTTGCCTTTAAGTTCCTGATAGCTCACACCGCCGAGAAGTCTAAAAAAGCCTTTGTCACCAGCTGCAAAGCGATAAGAACAGTTCAGGCCGTAATCACGCGAGGAAATTTTCTGTTCAATAGCACTGAACATACGGGCATTATTGATGCCGGAGTCTGTATCAATGCCCCAAGGCTCACGATATTGCGCGGCACAGGCCAGATCATCGGTCAGCTGAACTTTTGCCGAGAGCTTTGGCACCCAATAGGACTTGCCTTCGTCAACTTCTGTATCAAAAGGCCGGCCTGTATTTTGTCCCGGAACCGGATTAACCGGAAAAACACTGCCACGGATATTCTTCAATTTACGTTGCGGCGTAACAAATGTCGCGCCGGTTTCAACGACATTACCTTCTTCAAATAGAATATCAAAATCCTGAGAACTGCGTTCCAAACCACCGGCATGTGCAGTCAGAATCCCCCCTGACAAGGCCAGTGATACATCTGATAATTTAAATGCAGTTTTAAGCATATTTTCCCTCGATTTTTATACTTAATTTTGACGTGAGCGTAACATGCCGAACGCGTTCTGCAAGTCCAACAAACCACGAGCGAACTGGCAGTTCGCTGAGATTTCCGCCAAAAATCGTTTTTTTGATCGGTTCACGAAGTTTTTTTACGCAGCGCCGCATAAAACACCGAACAAAACACCATTTTTCACCGGATTTTCCCTCAGAAACGCGCTCTGTATCAAAAATGTCACGCGAAAACGACAATCGTTTTTCACCCTCTTGAAACCATAATTCTGCCCCCGATGTGCGAGCTGCAAGGCCGGAAGATATCACTCTCCCCTAAAGACTGATGCGGCGCAGAATACAAGCATTCGCTTAAAAACACCATTTTAAAATCGTATAAAATATATAAATTTCAGTCGGTTATGAGAAATATTTTGTTTTAAAACCTACAGAATCAATACGGTTAAACGGTTGTTATCTCTGAAATGCCGCTTTCACAAATGATCAAAGCACATCAGATATAAAACAATTGCGCCCTCAAACCATTTGGATTTGAGGGCGCAATGTCAGTCATTTCGTGTCTGGAGCTGGCTTTATTCAGCGTCTTTTAAACGCTGCATCGCCACAGCAATTTTACCCTGCGCTTCCTGCAGTTCTGCGAAACGGGCACGATCAGCTTCCACCACTTCCGGCTTGGCATTGGCAACAAACTTCTCGTTGGAGAGCTTCTTGTCGATCTTTTCCATTTCGGCAGTAAGTTTGCCGCTTTCTTTTTCAAGACGCGCCATTTCCGCACCCAGATCAATCAGACTGCCAAGCGGCATGCAATATGTCGCTTCGCCTACGACCAGCTGCGCAGAGCCTTTTGGCGCTGCATCAGACAGGCTGATATCAGCAACACGGGACAGGCGCTTGATTGCTGCATCATGATGCTCAAGACGCTCTTTCGTCAGCGCATTGGCTTCAAGAACAGCAAGCGGTGCCTGTGCTGATGGCGGTACATTCATTTCTGAACGAACAGAGCGGATACCGCTTACCAGCTCGATCAGCCAGTTAATGTCGTCGGCCGCCGAAGCATCTTCAAAGGACAAAACCGGCCATGATGCATGAACAAGCAATGTGTCACGGCTCTGGCCTTCACCAGCTGTCAGGCTCCATAGCTCTTCAGTCATAAACGGCATGAACGGATGCAGCAGCTTGTAGATTTCATCAAGGCAGTAGGCCGCACAGGCCTGCGCTTCACGCTTGGCATCTACATCATCGCCCATGAAAATCGGCTTGAGAAGTTCCAGATACCAATCACAGAACTGGTTCCAGACAAAGCGGTAGGCTGAACTTGCCGCATCATTGAAGCGATAAGTCGTAATGCCTTCTGTAACGGCCTTCGTGGCGCGTGTCAGTTCGGTCAAAATCCAGCGGTTAACTGCCAGTTTCGCATCTTCCGGTTTGAAGTCCGGATTGCGCGTCACACCATTCATCTGTGCAAAGCGAGTCGCATTCCAGAGCTTGGTGCCGAAATTGCGGTAGCCGGCAATACGCGCCGGATCAAGCTTCACATCACGTCCCTGAGCAGCCATAATCGCCAGCGAGAAACGCAGCGCATCGGCGCCATATTCATCAATCAGATCAAGCGGATTGATAACATTGCCTTTGGACTTCGACATTTTCGCGCCGTTCTTATCACGCACCAGAGCGTGAACATAAACGGTGTGAAACGGCTCTTCTTTCATGAAGTGCAGCCCCATCATCATCATACGGGCAACCCAGAAGAAGATGATGTCAAAGCCGGTTACCAGCACATCTGTCTGATAATAGGTATCGAGTTCCGGTGTTTTCTCCGGCCAGCCGAGGGTCGAGAACGGCCACAATGCGGATGAGAACCATGTATCCAGCACGTCGCAATCGCGGGTCAGCGATGTCGGTTCGCCATAATGCTTCTGAGCAGCAGTAAGAGCTTCCGTCTCACTCTTTTCAACGAAGATCGTACCATCCGGTCCGTACCATGCCGGAATCTGATGACCCCACCACAACTGACGGGAAATACACCACGGCTGGATGTTTTCCATCCAGTCATAATAGGTCTTTTCCCATGTTTTAGGCACAATGTCAGTACGGCCTTCGCGAACAGAAGCAATGGCAGGCTTGGCCATTTCCGCAGCATTCACATACCACTGGTCAGTCAGAAGCGGCTCAATAGGCACGCCGCCACGGTCACCATGCGGAACCATATGGGTGTGATCTTCGATCTTCTCGAGATAACCACCCTCGTCCATCATCTCAACAATGGCTTTACGCGCCTTGAAGCGATCCTGATCGTGGAAATGCTCGATCAGATTATCCAGCTCTGCAGACGGTGTCAGCCCTTCAGAGAAGTCTTCATTATCCTGAAGCAAAATAGTCGCTGTTGGCGACATGATATTGATTTTACGTAAGTTATTACGTTTTCCAACTTCAGCATCATTGAAATCATGCGCAGGCGTAATTTTAACCGCACCCGAACCGGATTCAGGATCTGCATAATCATCACCAACAATCGGCAACGCACGGCCAACGAGTGGCAGGATTGCGTTTTTACCGATACGGGACTGATAGCGCGGGTCTTCTGGATTTACCGCAACGCCGCTATCGCCCAGCATCGTTTCAGGACGCGTTGTTGCAACAACAATATAGGTGTCAGGGTTTTCCGCATCAAAAGCCACGCCTTCCAGCGGATAGCGGAAATGCCACAAATGCCCTTTGATTTCACGCTGCTCAACCTCAATATCCGAGATCGCGGTCTGCAACTTCGGATCCCAGTTGACCAGTCGCTTATCTTTATAGATCAGGCCTTCTTTATAGAGCGTAACAAACACTTCCAGAACGGCTTTCGACAAGCCCTCATCCATTGTGAAACGCTCACGCGACCAGTCACAGGATGCACCAAGGCGACGCAGCTGATTGAAAATCAGACCACCGGATTCCTCTTTCCACTCCCAGATGCGCTGAACAAACTTTTCACGCCCCATTGCGTGACGGTTTGGTTCCTGACGCTCCATGAGCTGGCGTTCAACAACCATCTGCGTTGCAATACCGGCATGATCCATACCTGGTTGCCACAGCACGTTTTTGCCGCGCATGCGCTCAAAGCGCACCATAATATCCTGAATTGTATTGTTGAGAGCATGTCCCATATGCAGAGAACCGGTAACATTTGGCGGCGGGATCACCACCGCAAACGGATCCGCACCAGGCTTAGAACCGGCACCGGCTTTAAAAGCTTCAGCCTTTTCCCAAAGTTCAGCAATTTTTGGCTCTGTGGCCGCGGAATCGTAGGTTTTCTCTAACATAAAAAACTCTGTCTCTTTATATGAGGGCAGGCAAACCGGACTGCACTGAACAGGCCTGTACTAAGGTCAGGCATATTCATAAATCCGGGCAGACAAGACTCTGTTGCCCCTTCAAAACAAGTTTGGTGCAAAGAATCAAGACAGACTGCGGCCTGCACAGCAAATCACGGTATTTCTATAATCTATATAGGACGGCTGTTTCCATAAAAATAGCCCCGTATACACTGGTTACGGGGCTATAAATCCGGTTACGGAGCGCTTTATCAGCCGCGACGTACCACGCGTTCGATTTCTTCCCGCACCAGTCGTTCAACAAGCGGCGGCAGATTGGTATCAAGCCATTCCTGCAGCATCGGGCGCAGCAAAGCTTCCATTTTCTCATTAAGCAGGCGCTTCTGCTCTTCAATAAGAGCCTGACTAAGACTGCCAAAAGATGCCGAAACCTGCTCTTCAGCAGCTTGCGAAATCAGTGGTTTATCATAGGTCTTTGCTGAAACATTTTCCGACATGTCTTCGCTCACCGGAACAACCTCTTCTTTTGCTGTTGTCGGGGTTATCGATACAACCCGCTTTTCTGCAACATGCATAAGCAATGCTTCTGACGCTTTTATGGCATCAGATTTCGGCAATTCATCGGCAGCAACAACAACCGGCGGCACCGGCGGGTTAACGGCTGCAATACGGACATGAGCGACATTACGCTCATGGATTTCAGCCCGTGTCGGCTCAGGTGTGAACCCGGATGACGGCTGCGCAGAGAGACTGCCGCGCAATGCTGCATCCAGAGTGAAAGCCGGAACCAAAGGGCGAACATCATCCTGCACGGCTTCGGTTGAAACCGGACGGGGAAACTGTGCGACTTCACCGCGCTTTTCAACTTCTGCCACTTGCTCAGCTTTAGCGGATTCAGCGCGGCTTTGCGGTTGCGGTGCAGCGGTTAAATCAGCAGTCGCCTGCTTGGTAACATCACTGTCTTCAATAATTCTGCGAATGGAAGCCAGAATTTCTTCCATGGACGGTTCACGTGTTGCGCTGGAAGTCTGTGCCATATCGTGCAGCATCCTTTGGCTGTCGCATATCTGCGGAAACAGCTGTTAACGCTGTATGTTTCCGGCAGAATGATGCAAAAAATTCTTCAGTCTGAAAATTCAACGAATCTAAGAACTAAAGTACAGAAGCAAAGGTGATTTGAGAATCCCTGTAACCGCTGCTCAAACGTAAAACACAGATTTCTTAAGTGTTTTTTAACTTTTACGGTTTCGTTGGCAGCGAAAAGTCAGAGAAGATATCAGCACAAACAAAAAACGGCGCCTGAGCGCCGTTTTTTTTTATAAATATTAATCAGAGCTTTAATCAGCGGCCATCCGGTGTCCGCAAGCCGATCCATTTATCTTTCACAGCTTCATAATGCTGTTCGGGCTTATATTCCGCAACCTGCAAACCAATCTGACGGGCAGTCAGGCGACCAACGGAAGACAAAATAGCGTAGCTGGCAACAACCACATCACGCTCGGCCTGCACCTGCTGAATCTGAATATCAACCAGTTCGTTCTGGGCATTCAGCACATCAAGCGTGGTACGCTGTCCGACATTGCGTTCTTCAATCACACCGTCGAGTGCGAGACGCGCTGCAGAAATACCATCGCGATAGGCCGAAAGTGAACCTCTGGCAGCTTCAAGCTGCGACCAGGATGAGGCAACCGCTGCGCGAACCTTATCCTGCACCACATCAATCTCAATGCGTGCCTGACCAAGCTGTTCCTTGGATTTGCGCACTGTCGCCGATGTTCTGCCGCCGGAATAAATCGGCACAGTCACGTTAACACCGACTGAAGCAGAGTTACCGTTACCGGCCATTGGCAATCCCGAATATACACTGGAATGCGAAGCCGAAGCATTTAGGCCAACGGTTGGCAGCAAAGCACCTTCCTTGGCTTTCACATTATGTCCGGCAGCATCCATCGCATATTGCGTTGCTTTAATGCCCGGATGACCGGCTTCTGCAATGGCATAAGCCTGAGCAATGCTTTTAGGAAGCGATTTTCCGGCAGGCTTTGCAGGCTGCAATTTGTCAGGAGCAGAACCCGTTACCTGACGGTACACAGCTTCAGCTGATTTCACGTCCGCCTGCGCTGCATTGAGCTGAGCAACCGCAGCAGAACGCTGTGCATCTGCCTGTGCTACGTCTGTCCGTGTGCCTTCGCCAACATCAAGACGGGCTTTAGCAGCACGAACCTGCTCGTTCAGTGCAGCCAGATTTTTCTGGCGCAGTGATGCGATCTGACGGTTCTGATAAACATCCATATAGGCTGTTACAGCGTCAAAGAGACGGTTCTGCTCATCATTGCGCAAATTTTCACGCTGAGCGAACACGTTACTTTCGGCCGTCGCCACGTTGTTTTTTGTTTGAAAACCATCGAACAAAGTCTGGTTCAGCTGAATGCCGACCTCACCTGTGGTCGAATACTGATCTGTGACGCCGCTGCGGCTGCGGCCATATTTATAAGTGCCGCTCAATGTCGGCCGGTAGCCCGACTTGGCAATTGCTACATCTTCATCAACTGCGCGAAGACCCGCGCGTGAAGAATTCAGCGAAGCATTATTGTGATAAGCTTTCTGCATTGCCCCGAACAGCGTTTCCGCCATGACAGGTGCCGGTGCGAGTACCGTGCTCGCTAAGAGTGCAACAGCTAAAACCTGTTTGCGTAAATTGACCACGGTTTACCCCATACAATTCGAATCAAAATTCCCAAGCACATTCGGGCATTTGCTAATAACGGGTAAAAACCGGATTTTCCACCCGTCAGCTTAATTCATTAATAAACAAATTGTTATTGTTGCTAAAACAACAATTATCAGTCTGCCATAATTTTTACAGTTTCTTGAGCGGCAGACACAAAATAGTGCTTTCCAACATTGCAGACAATATCAGTTTGCGCAGAGATTTTAAGTGAAAATATCGTTCATAAACAAAAAGCCTGCCACGGAAGGTCCGTGACAGGCTTTTGAATGCTATTTTTCTCGTATCAGAATACGAATTCGGCAGCGTGACGGAAACCCGGCAGCAGTTTAACGGCAGCGTTGAAAACGCCGCGGCGCGAAACAATACCGTCTTCTTTAACGTAAATATGAGCAACGCCCATATTGCCCTGCCCTTCAATCGCCACCAGACGACCACCGTCTTTAAGCTGAGCCTGAAGCGCTTCCGGCACGAAATCTACTGCACCTTCAATGATAATGACATCAAATGGGGCTTCCTTGGCGTAACCGGCAGTCAGTTCACCACTGACAACCACAACATTGTCACAACCAAGTGCCTGCAGTTTTTCTGAAGCCTGTGCGATAAAATCAGCATTGCTTTCCAGAGCGATTACAGAACTTGCAAGCTGGGACAGCACAGCAGCGAGATAACCGGTGCCGCAACCGACATCCAGAACCACGTCCTGCTTTTTGACGGATGCAAGCTGAACCAGACGCGCAGCAGGCGATGGCTCCATCAGGTAGCGTGTACCTTCCGGTGTTTCAGCCAGAATCTGATCTTCATCAATATATGCCAGCTCACGACGATGGGCAGGCACAAACTCTTCACGCGGAACTGCCAGAAAAGCATCCAGAACAGCAAGATCCGTCACATCCGTCGTGCGAATCTGCGTATCAACCATATTAACACGAAGCTCGCGGAAATCGGCTGTCATAGCCCTAAACCTTTCCTGTGCGTTTGACGCACGTAACAATCTCAATTTCACATTGCCGCATAGACCAGCCCAAAAACCGGAAATGCTGCAACATTTTGCATTAAACACAGCCATATTTACAGAACTGAGCCTGCATGACTATGAAAATCATTTTCGCTGATTTGGCAAAAATACACCGCGCAGTCAATCAAAGACCACCATTCTTACCGCGCTCATAGTGCCGCATGATAGCCAAAGTGGTCACAATTACGTTTTTCACTACGGGTGCTCAGGGCATCAGCAGGCTGATTTGAGCTGTTATGGCTCCTTGCGCGTTTTGACAATTCCGGAACAAAGCCCTATGAATTCCCCTGTAAAAAGAGGTTACAATGAAATCCGCAACTCGCACAGCCGCAATGTTTATCATCTGAGAAAACTTGCGGCGTAACATTCAGAAATATTATCCCGCCGGACAATCATAGTCTGCGGCGCGGCTTTTAAAGCTGGATGCACGCCTTTTTAGCGTGGATTCATTATGTCTTTCATTAAAAATAAATCACTGCGACCTGCAGAGGGAAGTCTGCCGGCACAATGGCGCTTCAGCCTAGCAGCAGCCCTCTTTCTCATGGCGCCGTTTGATCTGCTGGCCTCTCTGGGGATGGATATTTATCTGCCGGTTGTGCCGCAGATGTCCGCGGCGCTGCAAACCAGCCCTGACATGATACAGCTGACACTCAGCCTCTACATGGTTGTGCTCGGTGCCGGACAACTACTCTTCGGACCGCTGTCTGACAAGTTTGGCCGCAGGCCGGTTCTGCTTGGCGGCGCATTTCTGTTTACCTGCGCTTCCGCAGGGCTGGCCACAACAGACACTGCCTTTGTGTTTCTTACACTGCGGCTTCTGCAAGCGGCAGGCGGTGCGGCAGTTCTCGTTGCTACTTTCGCTACAGTGCGTGATGTCTATGCTGAGCGTCCGGAAAGTGCAGTCATTTATGGCTTGTTCGGCTCGATGCTTGCATTCGTGCCTGCACTTGCCCCTCTTGCCGGAGCATTGCTGGATGCTCAGTTCGGCTGGCGCAGTCTCTTTTGGATGCTGGCAGCGTTAGGTGCACTTTCCGGCCTGCATGCAGCATGGCGCTGGCCGGAAACACGCATAAGCTCCGATACAGTATCACGAGGAAAAATCCGCTCGATCCTGACCAACCGGCAGTTCTGGATATATACAACCGGCTTCAGCACGGCGCTCGGCTCGTTTTTTGTATATTTCTCCACTGCGCCGCGCCTGTTAATCGACGGGCTTGGCTTATCCTCTGTCAGTTTCAGCCTTTACTTTGCAACGGTTGCCCTTGTGATGGTCGGATTTAGCCGCTTTGCAGGCCTTTATACGCAATGGTGGGGATTGCTTGGCACTTTGCGACGCGGGATGGGATTGATTATGCTTGGCGGCATTGTCCTGCTGGTATTGCCGGTCGTCACAACCGCGTCCGTTGCAACTTTAATCATGCCAATGTGGATTGTGGCTGCGGGCATCTCCCTCACCTGCTCCGTAACAGCAAATGGTGCGCTCAGGTCTTTTGGCAGCTTTGCAGGGCTGGCCACTGCCATCTATTACTGCATCGAGAGTCTGATTGTCAGCATTGCCGGAACCGCAGCCGTGCTGCTTTTGGGTGGAGATACAATATGGCCGCTGTCGGTTTTCTGCATAGTTTCGGCCTTGGTCACGCTTGCTTTGACACTGGGCCGTTCTGAATAGCCCCACGAAAAGAATGTGGTGCCGGTTATGTTTGCATTGCCGGCGCCATATTGCAGTGCGGTCTGATACAACGTAAATCATCCCGACCCTGTAATCCAGATGACAGATATTCATGCGCCGCCTGCTCATTATTTCCATGCTCACTCTTTCTTTGACCAGCCAGGTGCTCATACCAGCTCAGGCGGAGGGTGATGCGGTGGCCGGTGCTAAAATCTATCTCAAATGCCGCTCATGCCATATATTAGAGCAACCGACCAACAGGATGGGTCCGCATCTGATGCAGCTGCTGGGGCGCAAAGCGGGCTCTGTTGAGGGGTTTCAATATTCTCCTGCCATGACTGAGGCCGGAAAAACCGGCCTGATCTGGGATGAGAAAAATCTGAAAGCCTTTCTCACCTCACCGAAAACAATGATTCCAGGCACATCAATGCGTTTCTGGGGGCTTTGGGAGGGGCAGATTGACGATTTAACAGCCTATCTCAGAGAGCAGTCCCAAATGAAACCTGCTGAAGACTAGAGCGTTAGAGTAAGCGCTGCGATCTAACCCGAACGTAAACCGCTCTGCAAAAAACATCATTTCCCTCTGTTCCGATCTGATATTTCGTGAAATGACTGATACATCAGCATCAGGACGGCATCTCATGTACACTTTATACATTGCGAACAAGAATTACTCCTCATGGTCACTCAGACCGTGGCTCCTCATGAAACAGCTGGATATTCCTTTTAAAGAAGTACTGATCCCTTTCGGCAGCGCTGAATGGGATCAAAATCCCTCCCCGACGGCGCAGGTTCCCTGCCTTGCGGATAAACAAAATGACGGCTCGGTACTCGTGGCCTGGGATTCACTCGGCATCACCGAATATGTTGCAGACGATCACCCACATGTCTGGCCTTCAGATAAAAAAGCCAAAGCCTGGGCACGTTGCGCTACGGCGGAAATGCATTCCGGCTTTCATACTTTGCGGTCAATCTGCACCAATAATATCGGCCTGCGCATTGATGTCAGCACAAGAATGGAACAGGCTTTGCTTCGTGATATCAGCCGTATTGAAGAACTCTGGAATGAAGGGCTCAGCACATTTGGCGGGCCGTTTCTGGCTGGTGCCAAGTTCAGCGTTGTGGATGCATTCTTCGCACCGGTTGCTTTCCGCTTTCAGACTTACGACATAAAACTCGGTGAAAAAGCTGATCGCTATGCCGCATTCCTGCGAAGCCTTCCGGCAATGCAGGACTGGTATAATGCAAGCCTTGCTGAAGTCTGGCGCGATGAACCGCATGAAGTAGATGCACGCGCAGCAGGACCTTGGGTTAAGGATCTCAGAGCCGTATGATTGATGAGGCTATGAGGCAGCTATCCGTTGATGATCACTGCCTCATAAAATTTCAGCGCAGAAAATACCCTTATTGCCGGAATATTACTCAAGCTCAAAAGACTGATTAATGTTCTCAAATCGCCATATCACCTGCGCGACAGACTTGTCATAAGGATCATAATCCGGTCTGGCGCGCAAAAAACGCTTTTGAGATAAAGTCACATTCGAAATAAGCGGCACATGAAATTGTTGCCAGCCGCTCTCACGGCGATGTGCCACAACCCAGCCGTTCAGCACCATGTCACCATGCGCCGAATAACCAACCAGATATGGCTCCGCTATCCAGCGGAAAGACTGATAAATAAAACGAACTTGTCTTCTCTGTCGGATTGCTTCGCAGAGCATTGGAAATGCCAACATGCGGTACCCCTCCCGCTTTCACGGTGCCAATGACAGAAGTTGTGACGTATTTCAATAAAAACCGCAGGGTTTACGACTATAGTCGCAGTCCAGATTTAAATAAAATATAACTAAATTAAATAATTGAAAAATAAAATAATTCAATTAGATCAATCTAATTAAATCATAAGGCTTTGGAACTTATTGTTTTTATACTAATAGTTTAAGTATAAAAAAATTTTTCGTTCAATATTTGAGATTTTCTCAAAACATCACGAAATTTCTTAGCGATGCTATCGATCACCTGCATCAACTGAGTCCGCAACACTCCAAACAGCACTGAATGCCACTCACTTACGGAACCTGCCGCAGTATATTATGCCCTCTACTCAGCCTAAGAAGCGCCGGATAATCGCAACGGATCAAGCAAGGTGATTTGAGCACGTTAATACTCTCACCATAAGACCTTAGCAGCTAGAAACAAGACTGATCCATACAAAAAGCCCCTATGCAGTGGGTGATATCACCCGCGACACAGAGGCTTTGAACTTATTCGATCCTGCATCATATCTCAGCAATGCAAGAGAAATGAGGACACATCAATCAGACCGGAAATGTGTATTTCATAGATATTCAGGCTGCATAGCGCTGCTTGCCTGCCATCCATGTTTCGCTCACTTTGATCTTGCCGATATCTTTCACACCACTGGTCGGGTCTTGCTCCAGAATTGCAAAATCCGCATATTTTCCGGTTTCAATACTGCCAACCTTATCGTCCATATGGCAATGCCAAGCGGCATCAATAGTCACAGCACGCAATGCGGCCTCTGCGGGGATGCACTCGTCCGAGAAGAACACACCGCCACCCTCATTCATCACGCGGGCAACAGCATCCTGCACATAACGCAGAGGCTCAATCGGCGTTACACTCCAATCGGAATGCAGCGAAATCCGCAAGCCTGCCGCCAGAGCAGAGGCACAAGGGTCGTAATATTTTGCACGATCCGGCCCCAGAATACGATCACGAAAAGCCTTGCCCCACCACCGCACATGGCCGATCAGGAAAGATGGTGACAGACCCAGCCGTACCATCTTCTCCATCTGCTCGGGATGCAGGATACTGCAATGCTCAATCCGGTGGCGCAGATCATTCGGTGCCGAGCCTTGCAACACAGTCTGATAGGCCTCAATCACGGTATCAATCGCCGCATCGCCATTGGCATGCACACCAACCTGCCAGCCGCCCTCATGTGCGCGCCGTATCACTTCCGTGATTTGTTCAAGGCTGTAATTCAGTGTGCCGCGATCATTTTTACCAAGATAATTCTCACGCTGGTAGCCGGTTTCTGCCTGATTGGAACCATCCGCCCAGGCCTTAACTCCATCAATACGGAAGATATCATTGCCATGACCGGGCTTGATACCAAGCTTGTCCCATTCATCCATCAACGTAGAAATCAGCATACCGCGATAGCGTATCGGCGGATTATCCGCCATTACGGCATCGAGAAGAGCAATATCATTGACACCGGATAACATGCCGATACTGCAATCATGCATACTGGTGCAGCCAACAGATGCGGCATGGTCAAACAATTTGCGAATGCGCTTTTGTATTTCCTGTGCTGTCGGCTGAGGCATCTTGGCAATAAATGGTTCCTGTGCCGCGCTCTCTTCCAGCCTGCCACTGAGTTTTCCGTTCAGATCACGGTCAAATCTGGCACCGGAAGGGTCTTTCGTCGCCTCTGAAACACCGGCAAGTTTCATTGCCACACTATTCGCATAGGCAATATGACCGTTGCTCTCGATCATGAAGAACGGATTATCAGGCGCCAGCGCATCCAGCTCCGCCAATGTCGGCGGACGGGCATTTTGCGTGATGCTCGGATCAAAATTTTTCGCCCGCACCCAATCGCCGGACTTTGCTTTGCTTACACCATCCCGTAATTGCGTCCACACATCAGCGAAAGTCGGAGTCGCCATCGGGCTGACATCAATCCAGTCATCCAGCACAACAAAAGTCGTGTGCATATGCGGATCAATCAGACCCGGCATTAATGTGCGCCCGTTAAGATCAACAATGCGCGTATCGGCACCGCTTAGAGCCTGCATCTCATCAGATGTTCCGACACCCAGAATAGTATCGCCGCGAATAGCAACAGCCTCAGCGCGGGGCGTTGCCGTATTCATCGTCAGGATCGTGCCGCCTTTGAAAATGATATCGGCGGGGCCTTGCGCGGGGGATGCAGCCAACGCTCTTTCACTCTCCAATACAGAAGCAGCAAAAACAGATGTAGCCGCCACGCCCATATATTTCAGGAAATTACGCCTTGATGCGGCGTTTTTAAGAATTGCTGTAACACCGGGATTGCAGGCTAAACACATCGGATACTTCCCTTATTAGAAAGAGTTAATTTCTCAGCGCTGTTTAGTTTACGGAATAAATTAAAAATGCAGCATCTTCCATAAAAATGAAACTAAAATGAAGAATTATCTGTGTTCTTATTTAATAATTATGAAAATATATCTGCATTGATATTTGAAAAATATACACAAAATCAGCACCGTTTAAACATATTTCTTTACACTGACTACAATCTTATAATTATTTTATCATCGCTATTAAAAGCAGGCAGACTTTATGCTGCCTGCCTGCTTAACCCGCAAAAGAAGGTTCTCAGCCGCCAAAACCGCGCAGAAAATGCGTGAGATTTCCGCCCAACTGATCGCAGATATAACCGCCTTCCTGCACAATTACCGTTGGCAATTGCAGGCTTGCACATTTCTGCGCAATGCTTGTGAAACCCTGCTCATTAACGGTAAAGCCGCCAAACGGATCATGCTCGGAGGCATCAAGACCAAGCGCTACCACCAAAGCACCCGGGCGATAGGCACGGATACGATCCAGCGCCAGATCCAGCGCATCCAAGAATTCCTGATTGCCGGAACCGCGCGCCAAAGGCAGGTTGTAATTATAACCAAGCCCCGCACCCTCACCGCGCTCCGAGGCATGCCCCCAGAAAAACGGATAGAAAACTGCCGGATCAACATGGATAGAAACTGTCATCACATCGGCGCGGTGGTAGAAAATCCCCTGCGTGCCGTTACCGTGATGCAAGTCCACATCGAGAATAACCACGCGATCATGGCTCTCACGCAGAACCTGCGCGGCAATGGCTGAATTATTCAGGAAGCAAAATCCACCTGCCATATCGGCATAGGCGTGATGTCCGGGCGGGCGGCACAGCGCATAGGCAGCAGGCTCACCATTCTGCACCAGCTTTGCGGCTTCAATCGCCGTCTGCGCGCTCCAATAGGCAGAATTCCATGTATCGGCCGCAATCGGGCAAGCCGTATCAGCCATATGATAACCCGCACGCCCGACAGGCGATGTCGGATAGGAGAAATCGCGGCGGTTCGGATGGATATTCGGAGTGACCTCATCAGACGCACCGCTGATCATCTGCCATTGACCGTAAATCGTCTCCAGAAATTCCAGATATTCAGGTGTATGCACAGCGCTGACAGGCGCCAAACCATGATCCTGCGCTGCAATCATTGAAAGTCCGGCATCATTCGCACCGGTTAAAAGCCGCTGTATGCGCTCAGGCACTTCCGGATTAGGCTTGCGGGCACCGGCAGAGAGAAACATAGCCGGATTATGCGCGCGCTGAGGCTCAGCAAAGGTAAATTTCATTCGTCAGTTTCCTTCCCATGCTGCAAATATTTTCACCATATTGATCAATATGGCCTCCTGAAAATATCTGCACGACAGGAAGTTACGGACAGGATTGCTAAATTGCAAATTAAAACAAGTGACTGACAGGCAAATTAAAAACCGGAATTATACTCAGTATCTGGCCGCAATCTCCAGCACCATACCGTCATAGGCAGGCTCCACACCGGCAGGTAATACTTCGCGCAGCACATCATAATCCAGCGGTACATGCATATGGGTAAGAACTGCGCGCTGTGGTTGCAAACGTGCAATCCATTCCAGCGCTTCATCAAGACTGAAATGGCTCGGATGCGGCTTATATTGCAAAGCATCAATCAGCAGAATGTCCAGACTTTCCAGACAAGCGGCTGTTTCAGACGGAAAAGCATTCACGTCTGAGCAATAGGCCACATTCTCAATGCGAAAACCGAGATTGGTAATATCACCATGCACCATCGGCATGGCCTGAAAGCGAATAGCGCCGCCTGCCCCGTTAATGGTGAAGCTCTCGGTGTTGCCAATTTCATGCGCTTTGAGAATGGGCGGATAGCTCGAGCCATAAGGCGTTGCAAAACAATAACCGAAGGCCTCATAGAGCCGGTTGAGCGTCAGCCGGTTGGCATAGATCGGCATCAGCTTTTTACTGTCCAACACAAAGCTGCGCAGATCATCAATACCGTGAATGTGGTCGGCATGCGGATGGGTATAGATCGCCGCATCAAGATGATTGTCTGCCTTGCCCTCAAGCGCATCAATAATCTGCGCCCGAAAATCCGGTCCCGTATCAATCACTACCCGCGTCGTACCATCAGGACTGACACGCTCCACCATGAGTGAAGCGCGGCGGCGGCGGTTCTTAGGATTAGCCGGATCGCACTTGCCCCAATCGCCATTCGGACGCGGCACACCCGGAGATGAACCGCAACCCAGAACCGTAAAGCGATAAAAGTCAGACATGTGCCGATCCGCTCATAAAATTTCAGCTTTAGTAATTATATATCAGAATGTTATGTAATTTTTCTGACACAACGCCTTAAGGTATTATCTAGCTCAGCGCGATATTTTAGTGAACAGGCGTAGCACATTTTCACCGGTAATCCGGCGGATATCTGCATCACTCACACCAATCACATCTGCCAGAACCGCAGCTGTATGTGCAACATAAGACGGCTCATTGCGTTTGCCGCGATGTGGCATCGGTGCCAGATATGGTGCATCGGTCTCCACCAGCAGCCGGTCATGCGGCACGATTTTAGCAGCTTCACGAATTTCAGCAGAGTTTTTGAACGTGATAATGCCTGAGAAAGACACGTAGCCGCCCAGCTCAACGCCAGTGCGTGCCAGCTCAATGCCGGATGAGAAGCAATGCAGAATGAACGGAAACGCGCCTTTCGCGGTTTCTTCGCGCAGCAATGCCGCCATATCCTCATCAGCACTGCGTGCATGGATCACAAGCGGCAATTGCGTGCGGCGCGACGCCTCAATATGTGTCAGCAGACCTTGGCGCTGAGCTTCCGGCGTTGAATAATCATAATGATAATCCAGCCCTGCCTCACCGATTGCCACAACTTTCGGATGCTGTGCCAGACGCACCAGTTCATCAGCCGTTACATCCAGTTCCTCATGCGCATTATTCGGATGCGTGCCGACCGAGCAATAAACCTGATCATAGCTTTCTGCGAGAGCGAGGATTTGGTCAAACTTCTTAACGCGGGTGCAGATGGTAATCATCTTCTCTACACCGGCATCGAGAGCACGTTGAATAATCGCATCACGCTCTTCGGCAAAATCAACGAAATCGAGATGGCAATGGCTGTCTACAAGCATAATAAAAGTCCTGCCCGCGCTCATAAGCGCATCCCGAAAAGTGTTAGCGGTTTTCGGATAAGATGCGCGTAAAATAAAGGCATAGAGCATTTCCGTTCTGATAAGAACGAATGGAAATGCTCTATACGGGGAAAATGATACGGGCGATAATTCGCCCGTATCTGATATAAGATATTACTCTTCGGTTTCCACATAACGCGGGAAGATCGGCTCCGGTGCAGGCAGTTCCGCACCGCTGATCAGCACGTCGCCAAGATCAGCGAAGCTGCGTTTATCGTCTGCAACACCCAGAATATTCAGCAGTTTGGCTGAAGATGTCGGGATATAGGCCTGAGTCATGATCGCAACGCGGCGCAGCACTTCTGCAGTCGTATACAATACTGTGCCCATGCGTACCGGATCGGTTTTACGCAAAGCCCAAGGCTCCTGAGCTGCGAAATAACGGTTAGCTTCGGAAACCACGTTGAAAATTGCTGCCAGCGCCTGATGAATAGCCTGAACCTTCATCGCATTGCGGGCAAGTTCAATCGCTTCTTCAGCCAGTTTCAGAATAGCCGTATCTTCCTCATGGAAGTTGGCTTTTTCCGGCACTTTACCCTCGCAGTTCTTAGCGATCATCGACAGCGAGCGCTGTGCAAGATTGCCCAGATCATTGGCCAGATCAGCATTGGTGCGGTTGACAATCGCTTCGTGGTTGTAGCTGCCGTCCTGACCGAAAGGCACTTCACGCAGGAAGAAATAGCGCACCTGATCCAGACCATAGCGGTCGATAAAGGCGAACGGATCGATCACATTGCCGACCGATTTCGACATTTTCTCGCCACGGTTAAACAGGAAGCCGTGCGCGAAAACACGTTCCGGCAGAGGCAGACCGGCAGACATCAGGAATGCAGGCCAGTAAACCGCATGGAAGCGCACAATATCTTTACCCAGAATATGGGCAGAGGCTGGCCAGAACTGTGCCTTCTCCGCATCCATATCAGGATAGCCGATAGCAGTGAGATAGTTAGTCAGCGCATCGACCCAAACATACATCACATGCTTATCATTGCCCGGAACCGGCACACCCCAATCAAAGGTCGTGCGGGAAACGGACAGATCGCGCAGGCCCGATTTGATGAAGCTCAGCACTTCATTGCGGCGCTCAGACGGGCCGACAAATTGCGGGTGCTTTTCAAAATATTCAATCAGCGGTTCCTGATATTTTGATAAGCGGAAGAAATAGCTTTCTTCTTCATGCCATTCTACCGGCGAGCCGATCGGCTCGCGGCGTACGCCATCTTCACCGACAGTGGTTTCGCTCTCGTCGAAATAGGCTTCCTGACGAACCGAATACCAGCCGGCATAGCTGTCGAGATAGATATCGCCGTTAGCGACCATGCGCTCCCAGATTTCCTGACAGGCTTTGTAATGGCGCTCTTCCGTGGTGCGGATGAACTGGTCGTGGCTTGATCCGATCTTTTCCAGCATTTCGCGGAAAACCGCAGAGTTTTTATCGGCCAGTTCCAGCGGCGTAATGCCTTCTTTCTCGGCAGTCTGCTGCATTTTCAGACCATGCTCGTCTGTACCGGTCAGGAACAGCACTTCTTTGCCGTCAAGGCGCTGAAAGCGCGCCATAGCATCGGTAGCAATCGATGTATAAGCATGACCGATATGCGGCGTACCGTTCGGATAGAAGATCGGGGTGGTGATATAAAATTTTTCGCGGCTCATGTCGGATCCGTCTTGTCGAGATATTTTATCTCATGAAGTCAATATGATGATAACTGATAAAACCGGCATATCGCATGTTTGTCGCGAAGTCAGCACTAAATGCATCTAATTCAGAAACTCATGCTTGTTTATGCGGTTTTGTGATCCTGTGAATACCGGTTTCCGGTATTCTTGCAGTGACCGGCTCGCTCGGCGGCATCAGCCAGTCTCAAGCCTCAGACTGGCATGCCGCTGCGCATTGCACGATGCATCTTTTCCATCATGATCAGCGCCGCCTGCTTGCGGTCGAGATTATAGCTTTCCGTTTCCATTGCCTCGCGGCGCAGATCATCCCAGAATTGCGACCACTGACTGGCCTGAACCACCTGCCCTTGCTCGGCAAGCCCAAGCGCCTGACTGGCGGCTTTATCCAGCAGATATTCGAGGAAAAGCTGGTTCTGAACCTCGGCTTCACGTCCACCTAACACGGCGGCCAGAGCCTGCGCTTTTGGCAGATCAAAATGATTGCCGCTCAGCACGGCATCCACTGTATCGGTGATTTCCAGCCCGCCGTGCGCCACCAGCAACAAAGCTTTGCGCACAGAACCTTCAGCCCGCGCACTGAGTGCCGCGAAATAAGCCTGATCCTGCACATCAATACCAACATCTTTGCCTGCAACATCCAGCGCGCGTTTCAGTTCCGCATCATTCAGCGGTTTAAACGCCAGCGACTGGCAACGGGAGCGGATGGTTGGCAGCAAACGACCGGAAGAGTGCGAAATCAGAATAAACAATGCCCGCGCAGGCGGTTCTTCCAGCGTTTTCAGCAACGCATTGGCAGCATTGCGGTTCATATCATCCGCAGGGTCGATAATAATGATACGCCATGCGCCGTCACCGGAAGTGCGGCTCAAGAAATGCGTAATACGACGAATTTCCTCGACGGTAATTGCCGTGCGGTATTTGCCGGTCTTGGCATCAAACGGTCGCGTAATATGCAGCAGTGCCGGATGCATGCCCTGTGAAATCTGGCGATATGGCGCTTTATCCAACTCAGGCACGGCCAGTTGCAGCGGCGCGGACGCGCCTTGCGGATATTGCAGCATATGGCCTGCCAGATGAAAGCCGGTTGTCGCCTTGCCAATTCCCTGCAAGCCTTCAAACAGCAGCGCATGATGCATGCGGCCTTCCTGATAGGCCTGCGCCAAAAATCCGCGCACATCTTCATGGGCAGTTAAAAAACTTGCAACATTAGGTGCCGCAACACCTTGAATTTCATCATAAGTGCTGTTTGGTGCCTGTTCAGCCATGAGCATATCCCTCACGGCTATTCAGCAAATTGTCTGTCAGCGCGGAAATTTCTGCACTGATCTCTGCGACCGAACGGTCTGCATCAATCACTTTGCAGCGCTGCGGTTCCTCGGCTGCGATGCCAAGAAAAGCCTGCCGGCGTGCTTCATGCGTGGCAATGGTTTCTTTTTCAAAGCGGTCAGCCGCCTCATTCCCGCGGCGCAGACCAGCCCGCGCCAAGCCTTTATCTGCCGGAATATCGAGAATGAAAGTCAGATCAGGCATGGTACCGTCAATCGCGATGCGCTCAACCGCCTGCATGAATTGCGGGTCAAGATTGCCGCTGATGCCCTGATAAACACGACTTGAATCAATAAAACGATCACAGAGAACAATCTGTCCGGCTTCAATCGCAGGGCGGATTTTTTGGTCAACATGATCACTGCGGGCGGCAGCAAAAAGCAGGGCTTCCATCGCAGGGCCATAGGCCTCAGCGGCACCGCTCAAAATCACATGACGCACAGCTTCAGCCCCTGCCGAACCTCCGGGCTCGCGCGTAACAATCACATCAAAGCCGCGTACACGCAGGTGATCAGCCAAGCCTGAGATTTGCGTGGTTTTACCCGCGCCTTCTCCGCCTTCAAATGTGATCAATAATCCTGACAAAGCTCTGATTTTCCTAAGCTGTCGCATCGTTAACTTCATACAGCTTATTGAGGATGGGTATGATTTTGTCAAATAAAACCGCAAAGGAAATGTAGCGGCCTTATTTCAGCAAGCGCCGTATCCAGCCAGTTGCCAGTTCATAAAGTGCATCGAGTGATTTATTGCGCAGCGAGCCCTCAGCCACATCCTGCACGGCATAAACAGGGCGCTCGACCAGCACTTCCTTATCACGCAATACCTGCAAGCGTCCGATCTCCTGCCCCTTTGCCACAGGTGCCGCCACCGGTCCCCGATAAATTACCTGCGAACGCAGCTTGCTCTTATCCTGAACAGGCACCAGCACTGAAACCGCATCATGGACAATAAGCCCCACCGATCCTTGCGTGCCACCATACAAAGAGCCCTGCGCCACTTCTGAATTCTCATTGAAAACCGGCAATTTAACAAAATCACTCATCGCCCAGCGGATCAGCTTTTCAGCATCTTCTGTTCTGTCCTGAATGGTTTTTGCGCCGTTCAGCCCCAAATAAATCCGCCGTCCGTTTTGTTCCGCAGAGGCGACGAAAGAAAAACCGGAATCTTTAGTGCCGCCCATCGCCAGTCCGTCTGCACCGATATTCAGACGCAATAACGGATTGCGGTTACGCTGCATAATATTATTCCACGTAAAACTCTCCTGAGCGTAAAGCGGATAATATTGCGGATAGGTTTTGTGCAGGTGCTGCGCCAGCTTCAGCATATCGCTGAGTGTCACTTTTTGTATGGCGCCCTCTTGCGGCAAGCCGGTCGGATTTGAAAAAACAGAGCCTTTCAACCCCAGCGCCTGCGCTCTTTCGTTCATCAGGAGCGCAAAACCTTGTTCGCTGCCGCTCATGCCCTCCGCCAGAACAATCGCACCATCATTAGCCGATTGTACAGTGATAGCCTGTATGAGGTCATTGACAGTGAGTTGCGATTTAATCTTGGCAAACATAGTCGCAGTGCCCGACGGTGCACCACCTGTACGCCATGCATGCTCGCTGACAGTAAAACTGGTTTCCGGCTGGATTGTACCGCTCGCCAGCGCATTGAAGGCAACCTCAGCAGTCATCAGCTTAGCCAGCGATGCAGGCGGAAACGCAACATCAGCCTTGCGAGAAAACAATATGCTGCCGGTATCCGCATCGAGCAGCAAAATCTGTTCTGACTTAACGGCAAAGGGCGGTTCGGCGGCATTCGCCGTCGATATCAGGCAGGAACTCCCGCTAAAGAGTATAATCTGCGTGAGAGTCAGCACAGCGGCAAAACGCACCTCTTTCACAGGTTTTGTCTTGTCATATGTGCTTTGATACCAAGCCACCTTGTTCTCCGGTCATTGTTCAAGTCTATAAGAGACTCAAAATAAGACACGATCATTGACGATCAATGAAGCTAAAATAAAAACGTCCGGCTATGCCGGACGTTTGAACGACTATTAATCTTTGCGGGACGAACCCAACAGACTACTCGGCACGCACCACGAAGGCATCTTCCGCACCGGCAGCCCATGCTGCCTGCAACAAGGCATCATTATTACCGTTACGCGATTTCGCAGTCAGGCTATACAAATCGCTTTGTGCCTGCGGGGTCATGCTGCGGCTGACAGTGCCCAGCTTTCCAAGAGCAGAGGCGATGCGATCAGCCTCGGCTTTGCTCGTGAACGTGCCAAGATCAACAAATTCACCCTGCTCGGCGCCATTCTGCAGAAATTTCTCTGCCTGCGCATTGCGCCATTCAGCAGAGGCGGCATCCGGCATCAGCACTTTAGAGTAAACAGCTTCATTGGCCTGCGCAATCCGGTTGCCTGCATAGGCGCTGACCAGAATGTCATTCTGCGCGGCAGCGTAGAGACCATATGGCTTATCCAACGGCACCGGAATGACCGAAGGCAACACCGGCATTGCGCCATTCGCGCCATCAGCATAGCCGAAAGGCAGCTGCGGCTGTGCTGAGATCTGATCAAAAGCGCTGGCATTACCCTGTTCCGCACGATTTGGTGCAGAGGTTGGTGTCGGGCCGTTCATCGCCATCATCACACCGGTCGCAGGCTGCCCGATTGCATCGCCACCTTCACGGTAGGATGCCAGCAAATAGGCATCATCCTGACCATGCAGCGGTGCACGGCCAACATATTCCACTTTAACATTCGCGGTACCGTGATGCTTGTAATCCAGCATTTCAGCCGCTTTTTCGGACATATCGATCACGCGGTCGTTGGAATAAGGACCACGGTCATTCACACGCACGATCACAGAACTGCCATTGGCCATATTGGTCACACGGGCATAGCTCGGCAGCGGCATCGTCGGATGCGCTGCGGTAAGATGCGTCATGTCATAGACTTCGCCATTGGCGGTCAGGCGACCATGAAAAGCCGAACCATACCAGGATGCGCGGCCGACCTTCACATAGTTCGGGTCTTCCTTCGGCTTATACCACTTGTCTTTGACTTTATAAGGCTTACCAACCTGATTACGGCCGCCGCCGCGCGGAATTTTCTCGCCGTTTGCCACACGCGGGCTGGCTTTAACGCCATAAACGGATTCCGCAAAATACTCTTTGGAGCGCTTTTTCTTTTTCACTTCCGGCTGTGGCGATGCGCAGGCCGTAGCCAGCAAACCAACCATACCGAGATAAAAAATTCTTTTCACCCGAGAAGAGTGCAGCATCCAGCCCCCGCTAACGCTTTTGTTAATTGTAACAGACCCTTGTGGCTGCTTCTGAAGTGACTTCATTACGCTACTCAAACCCATCACAAACAACAACGATCAGTCTGCAACAAAACCGGCCTTTTCCCCTGACATATTTGTCAGGTAAATCCCGCCAGTCTGAAACTTGTAGAATGAAACAGTTTCAAAACCTTTACTCAGGTCGAAAATGCACATTATTTTGAGACTGTTCGCAAGAATTAATTGATAGAATCTTAATGAAAAGACATGCAGAGCTGCATCTGAAGTCTTGCCCTGCCAAATTTGCGCCTACATATCCTGACTGTGAGCCACACATACACATCCGGCAAACGGTGATTTATTCACCTTACAATAGAATGATCAGGAGAATCCGTTGAAATTTCTCGTTGCAGAACAACAAGCTAACCACTGCAGCGTAAGCGAACAAAACACAGTTTGTAACAGCAGATCATCCGCAGCTTTTAAAACTTTATCAGAACCAATTTGACGTTAACCAAGATTGCATTTCACTGGGGATTATGAAATTCAGATTTTGCACATTCTGTAATTCTTAGTCCCGTGGCAGAGTTTGACAGTCAATCAATTTCAACCAGATAAACGGAAGATAAGCCTTGAGTACAGAACTGACCCTCGCTGTCTGGATGCTGGTTGTAGCAATT
The DNA here is from genome assembly GCF_030376605.1 of Pseudochrobactrum sp. sp1633. Classification (GTDB taxonomy): domain Bacteria; phylum Pseudomonadota; class Alphaproteobacteria; order Rhizobiales; family Rhizobiaceae; genus Pseudochrobactrum. The sequence goes on from NZ_JARRAE010000017.1 coordinate 40,724, forward strand.
ATTCAGATTTTATTGCCTGCAATGTTCCGCAACCGTGAAACAGGTCTGGATTATAATGCCGGACCACGCGACGAGGCGGGACCTCCTGTCGGGGTTATCACCGCACGATTGCAGCGTGCGCAACGCAATCTGTATGAAACCCTGCCCTTGTTTCTTGCCGCAATTCTCATTGCCCACGTCAGCGGTCGTTTAGGCACTCTGACCTATGCAGGCGCATGGCTCTATACAGCCGGACGCGTGCTGTATATTCCCGCTTATGCCTTTGGTATTCCCTATATCAGAAGCCTAATCTGGGCAGTATCCACCGCAGGCCTTGTTCTGATCCTTCTGGCATTGCTGGGCTAACGCAAACAACATTAAATTACATAACACTAAAACAATAAATTCTTATTTATAAAGAATTTACGCCAATTCCTGTTTTTAATAGGCTTGGGGTCAATATTGATCTATGTGGAGGATAATATTGGGTCGTCAATTGTATTAGTGCTCAGAAATTTCCAGTCATTAACTGAAGAATATTCAGATTAAAGCATGCGCTCAGGGATATTTGAACAGACTATGAAATCAGCTCTTATAAAAGCCTTTATTGTTTCTGCCGCCGCTGCGCTGCTGTGTGTTGCAATCAGCATGATTATTGGCGTTATCCGCGGCGAGCCTGCTGGTATCATCAGCATCAGCATCAGCATCAGCCTGATTTTGCCTTTGATCACCGCTTTTCCGGCGATGACGGTCGTCTTTCACCGTAATGCGCAGCTTTCCAGAGCATTCACAGATCTGGAAAAAGCCCATCAGGAATTACAGGCGCGTTCAAAAATCGACTATATGACCGGCCTTTATAACCGTGAAGCATTTTTCGAGATGATGCGGAATGTCCGCTCCCGTCTGGATACCGGTGCATTGCTGCTGATTGATGCGGACCACTTTAAAAACATTAATGACAAACATGGCCATGCTGTTGGTGACCGTGCGCTGAAGCTGATCGCCTTCGCTTTGCAAAATGTTACCCGCAAAGGTGATCTGGTCGGGCGCGTCGGCGGGGAAGAGTTTTGTGTCTATCTGCCCAATGCCAGCCGTGCAGCGGCGATGAGCGTCGGCGAGCGCATTCGTGTAGAAATCGAAAATACGCCGTTCTACATTTCTCAAAAACAGGTAGAGCCGCTCACTGTCAGCACCGGCGGGGCTCTTGCCCATAAAAGCGACAGCAATTCGCAGATTTTCAGCCGTGCTGATCATTGTCTTTATGAGGCCAAAAATCTGGGTCGCAACTGCATCGTGTTTGAAAAAGCAGATCTTGCTGAAACAGAAATGCAGAAACTTCATCTGGTTCAGGCAGATGATGAGGAAAGCTCAGACCGCCGCACCTACTGACCAGAGCGGTCTACGTCCGAATTAGACCATAACGCTCGCTCTTGATTCTTTATTTGGGCGCATTATCACGGGTGTCAAGTTGATCCAACTTGACTGTGAAATGCTCTAATCGCCGCTCTACTCCCAGAGCGTGATAATATCTTCTGCAGTTGATACCGGCGAAAAGCCCATTCTCTGATAGAGTTGCAACGCGCGTGGGCTGTCGAGCGTATTGGTCTCAAGTTTCAGCTTTTGCGGACTCTGCGACCATGCGGCGGCAAGCACCTCCGCAAAGAAAAACTTTGCCAGCCCGCGCCCCTGATAATCAGGCACCAGACCAAAATACAGAAGATCAACACTTTCCGGCAGGTTAAGGCGCATCTCGGCGAAACCCGCAGGGCAACCATCAACGTAGAGCAGCAAAATTCGGGTTTCTTCCGCCTGCAAAACCGATGCCACCTTGTCGTCGCTCTGCATACGGCGCAGCATCCAATGATGCGGCTTACCGATCACCTCATAGAGATAGCGGTAAAGATGCACCGGCATATTTTCAGCCAGCATAATCGCCAGTCTGATACCGGAAGGCAAAGGAACCGCAACGGTTGACGGAGAGGCCATTTCTAACCGCGTTACATTAACAGTCACTTCTCCGGTGATTGCTGTATCGCTCTGGCCAATCTCGTCATTCGTCATAGTGGATACTTCTTTTGCTAGAAATCTGCTGCTGTTTCGTTCCTATCAGGAAAAAACAGCGATATTATGCCGGAGCTTTGCCAAAGCGGATACGGTAACGGCGGTTTTCCTTACCCTTTTTCTCGATTTTACCGATATGGATTTCACCGATTTCGGATGTATTGGCCACATGAGTACCGCCACAAGGCTGAGAATCCACCGAACCATTTTCACCGATGACCACAAGGCAAATACGCCCTTGTCCGACTGGCGGGCGCACATTCTTTGATTTGACAATATCAGGATTGGCTGCCAGTTCTTCATCGCTGATCCACTGCGCTGTCACCGGCAACGCAGCATTGACCAGCTCCATGAGTTTTACTGTGACGGTTTCCTTGGAAAACTCAGCATCCGGCAAATCAAAATCCACGCGGCTGTCATCAACATTGACAGAAGCGCCGGTAATCGGGAACGGACAGACAACGGAAAGCAAATGGCAGGCTGTATGCATTTGCATCAGCTTGAAACGACGATCCCAATCAATCTCGGCAATCAACTCTTCGCCGATCTGCGGCAGGCTTTCACCTTCTGCAGGCACATGAATGAAATCATTCTTCGTCGTGCCATTGATGGTCGTGGTGATTTGAATTTCGCTGCCATCGGCACGGCGCAGCACACCATTATCGCCGGGCTGCCCGCCGGAAGTGGCATAGAACACAGTCTGGTCAAGAATAATGCCACCCTCATCTGTCAGGCCGACGACCTTGGCCGGTGTGGCTTTCAGATAAGCATTATCACGAAAAAGCGAATTTGTTGCCAGACTCTGTGTCATCATTCCCTCATGCAAGATTTAGAGCATTTCCAGCAATAGTGTGAAGCGGTTTTGCGTCGGATAATGCGCAAAACAAATACTTACAGCGGTTCCAACGTTTCAACCTTGACTGGAACCGCTGTAAGAAAAAGTCTTTTGTGAGAGGTTTAAAGCAGTTTCAGGAAAAGTGGAACCAGTTTTCCTGAAACTATGGTAACAACAAAGAGATAGAGGATTTAAAACATCTCTCATGCCTCATAAGGGACAGTAATATCTGTACGCTCGAGAAGCCACTGCGGCACCGGCAAACCACGCTCTTCAAGGAAAGCAGGATTATACATTTTCGACTGATAACGATTGCCGTAATCAGCCAGAATTGTCACGATCCGCGCGCCTTTGCCCAAGTCCTTCGCCATGCGGATAGCACCGGCGATATTGATGGCCGATGAGCCGCCAAGGCATAAACCTTCTTCCAGTACCAGATCGAAAGCAATATTCAGAGCCTCGGCATCACTGATCTGATAAGAGAAGTCTGGCTTAAAACCTTCCAGATTTCCGGTGATGCGCCCCTGCCCGATACCCTCGGTAATCGACGATCCCTCGGCCTTCAGCTCACCGCTTGTGTAGTAAGAGAAAAGCGCCGCGCCTTCAGGATCTGCCAGTCCGATTTTGATATCCTTGCTGAACCCGTGCAGCCCTTCAGCCACACCTGCTAAAGTGCCGCCGGAACCGACTGCGCAGATAAAACCGTCCAGCTTGCCTTCTGTTTGCTGCCAGATTTCCGCAGCAGTTGTCTCAACATGAGACTGGCGGTTCGCCTGATTATCAAACTGGTTTGCCCAGATTGCACCATTCGGCTCTGTTTTTGCCAGCTGTTCGGCCAAACGACCGGAAAGGCGCACATAATTATTCGGATTCTTATAAGGAACAGCCGGAACTTCAATCAGCTCCGCCCCCAGCAACCTCAAGGCATCTTTCTTTTCCTGACTTTGCGTTTCAGGAATAACGATGACTGTGCGATAGCCGAGCGCTTTGGCAACCATTGTCAGGCCGATGCCGGTATTCCCCGCAGTGCCTTCAACAATCACACCGCCCTTGCGCAAAAGCCCGCGTTTTTCCGCATCGCGGATAATATAGAGCGCCGCACGATCTTTGACCGATTGCCCCGGATTGGCGAATTCTGCTTTGCCTAAAATCTCGCAACCGGTGATTTCAGATGCCTTATTCAGACGGATCAGCGGTGTGTTGCCGATGGCTTCAATCACCGATTTTTTAACACCAGAAAATACCATAGCCATAGTCCTCTTACGCTGTTCCGAACACTCTAGAGCGGGTTACGTCCAGATTGGATCACAGTGCTCGCTCTAGATTCTTTAATTTGCCGCATTATCACGGGCGTCAAGTTGATCCAACTTGACTGTGAAATGCTCTATTCCTGAGCAGAACCTATTGTTGCGCAACAGCTTATTCAAGGTAAAGTTTTCCGGCAATATGCAGTCCAACAATAAAAAACACCGCCGAAACTTAATCCGGCGGTGCTTTTATTTCATTACCATGCAGAAATCAGGAAAGCTGCTAAATCAGCTATTCCAGTCCTGTCCTGCCCGTTTTTTATTACGGTGGAAGGATTTCTTATTCGCAGGCTTACCGGTATTGGCCTGACCAGGTTTATGGCCTGCATTCTGGCTGCTACGGCCGGAATGATTGCGGTTTGAACGGGCGCGCTCTGATGATGCAGGCTTTGCTTCACCATGCTTCATTGGTGCGTCATCATTCAGTTCACGAACTTCGGAAAAACCACCAGAACGCTGCGGCGCTTTATCCATGCTCTTATACGGACGCGAGGTTTTACGCTTGCCAACCGCGCGCGGATCTGGCTTCGGCCATTCATGCTCGAAGGTTGGCTTTTCTGTGCGTTCCGGCAGCGGACCAAACTGCGCAGGCAGCTCTTTCTGTGTCAGCTTATTGCGGATAACGCGCTCAACAGCCTTGAGCTTCGCATGTTCTGTACCGCCGTCATAAAGCGTAATCGCCGCACCTGATGCGCCGTTACGGCCTGTGCGGCCGATACGGTGCACATAGCTTTCCGGCTCATCCGGCAGATCATAATTGATAACATGGCTGATACCCGGCACATCAATACCGCGTGCGGCAATATCGGTGGCAATCAGCACGCGAACCGAGCGATCTTTAAAGCCGTTCAGCGCACGCTGACGAGCATTCTGTGATTTGTTTCCGTGAATGGCAGCAACGGAATAACCGTCTTTTTCCAGATTGCGGGTCACCGCATCCGCACCATGTTTGGTACGGGTGAAAACGATAACAGTTTCAAGCTTCGGATTGGTCAAAAGGCTGGAAAGTGCCTTTTTCTTATCCTTGGTCGGAACAGTATAGACGATCTGGGTAATTTCAGCGGCAGTTGTACCCTGCGGAGATACTTCAACACGGACAGGACTGCGCAACAGGCCTTCGGCCAGTGATACAATTTCCTTAGGCATCGTCGCGGAGAACAAAGCAGTCTGTCGGTCAGCGCGTGTTGCCTTGGCAATACGCTTCACATCATTGATGAAGCCCATGTCCAGCATGCGATCAGCTTCGTCCAGTACCAGCCATTTCGTGGCTGACAGGTCGATGCACTTGTCGCGCACCAGATCAGTCAGACGACCCGGCGTTGCGACCAGAATGTCCACACCAGGCATCATCTTACGCACCTGAGAAGCGCGGGAAACACCACCCAGAACCAGACCGGTTGAGAGATGCGCACCCTTGGTAAGAACGCGGATTGTTTCTTCAATCTGCACTGCAAGTTCACGGGTTGGCGCGAGGATAAGCGCACGGCAGGTTTTAGGCAGACGCTTATCACCCAGAGCAAGAATTTGCTCCAGAATTGGCAGGGAAAACGCTGCGGTCTTGCCGGAGCCGGTCTGAGCAATGCCCAGAATGTCTTTACCTTGCAACTGCGCCGGCAGCGATTGCATCTGGATTGGCTTTGGCGATGTCATGCCAGCCGCATCCAGATTTTTCAGCAAAATACCGGTGATACCTAAAGCAGCGAAACCGGAAGCTTCGTCATTTTTTACGACATCAACAGCAGGTGCCTGCATTTCCGCAACAACGGACAGGCCATTTTCATTTTGATTTTTCAAAACATAATCTTTCGGCATGCGTTGACGGCGGGAGAACCGATCATACGCATCATCAGATCACCACGCGCAAGCTGGTAATCAGGAAACAAATTTCAAACGACGAAGCGCCGGAACAAGAAATGTTCTCACGCGACTTGCGCTGCCGTATCCGGCACAGAATGTCCGGATGATTTCACTCTCAGCCGTTAAAACTGAAAGAGAAAATTTAAGACGCAACGAAGTCCAGCATGGAAAGCCCTAATGCAAAATCTCGCATCAGACCCAAGCGCCTGAGCTGCATATGGGCGCTTTCGTTTCAAAAAGCAAATGAAATAAACAACAGTGCCCTATGCTAAAACGCATAGGGCACTGTTTTAAGTCTTCGTCAGATAATAAAATCAGCCAGAACCTGATTGTCGGTAATATCCTGATAGGACCAACCCGCTTCTTTGAACTTCTTCTCCAGAACCGCAAAGTTTTTGGCATCTTTCGTTTCAATACCAATCAGCACAGAACCGAAATTGCGGGCAGATTTCTTCAGATATTCGAAACGCGCAATGTCATCCTCCGGCCCCAGCAAATCGAGGAACATACGCAAAGCACCCGGGCGCTGCGGGAAGCGGAAGACAAAATATTTCTTCAAACCCTCATATCGCAGCGCGCGCTCTTTCACATCCGGCAGACGCTCAAAATCAAAATTGCCGCCGGACACCACAAGAACAATGGTTTTGCCCTTGAGTTCGCTCTTTTTGAAATCCTTGAGCGCATCAATCGCCAGTGCACCGGCAGGCTCCAGCACAACGCCCTCAATGTTGAGCATTTCCGTCATTGTACCGCAAAGCCGGTTTTCCGGCACATTGATAACGGATGATGCCGGATAGGCTTTGAGAACCTTGAAATTCTCTGCACCCAGCTCGCCAACCGCCGCGCCATCAACGAAATTATCAACGGTCTGCAGTTTGATGCGTTTACCTGCTTCAAGGCTGAGTTTGAGGCTCGGTGCGCCTTGCGGCTCAACAAAACGAAACTCTGTCGGCCAGCCCAGTGCTTTCACATAAAGCGTAACACCGGCAGAAAGACCGCCGCCGCCAACCGGCAGCATCATCAGATCCGGCACTTTACCTTCCGGCAATTGCTCTGCAATTTCCTGCGCAACCGATGCCTGACCGGTAATAATACCCATCGCATCGAAAGGCGGCACCATCAACCCGCCCTCAAGCTTAGCATAGTCCTGAGACGCAGCGTAACACTGGTCAAAAATATCGCCCACGAGACGAATTTCAATAAACTCAGCGCCAAAAGCGCGTGTCTTGTCGATTTTCTGCTGTGGTGTTGTCACCGGCATAAAAACCACGCCTTTGCGGCCGAAATGGCGACACACATAGGCAAAGCCCTGCGCATGATTGCCCGCAGAGGCGCAGACGAAAACAGTCTTTTCATCCGCTTTTTTAATCGCTGCGGAAATGAAGTTGAATGCACCACGGATTTTATAGGATCGAACCGGCGTCAGGTCTTCACGCTTTAACCAGATATCAGCACCATATTTACGCGACAGATAATCATTGCGCTGCAACGGTGTTTCACCGAACAAGGCACGCATCTGCTGCGTGGCCTGTGCAACGGATTTTATAAAATCACTCATAGGAACAAATCAACTTTCTCGAATGTACGCACATCTATCAGTCCGATATCGGAAATACGCAGTTCCGGTATCACCACAAGCGCCAGCAGCGAATGCTGCATATAGGCATTATTCAGTGTACAGCCCATCGCCGCCATTGCTTTGACCAGCTTGTCAGCTTTGGCCGCAACAATCTCGGCACGCTCGTCAGACATCAGACCGGCAATCGGCATTTCCACGCAAGCCAGTTCCCTGCCCTTGGAATAAAGCACCACGCCGCCGCCAATTTCGCCCAGACGATTAACGGCTTTCGCCATGTCATCCTTATTGGTGCCGACGGCAATAATATGATGACTGTCATGGGCAACAGTCGAGGCCAGAGCGCAATCCAGCGTATAGCCAAAACCGGACACGAAAGCATTGGTGATCGTTCCTGAACCGCGGTGGCGCTCCACCAGAGCAATCTGGCAGACATCATTACGACGATCCATCTGTACAATACCGTCGCTCACGACAAGCTCGGCTTCAAGGGCACGTGTCGGCGCCTGATTTTCGATCACACCGATAACGCGTGCCGTTACATTTTTTGTTGGTTTTGGCGGTTTAATATCAAAGTCTTGTGCGGAGAACTTACGACCAAGCTTTACCGTATTCTTAGCATTCGCCGGATATTCATAAGGCGCGATATCTGCAACCAGTTTACCCTGCTCAGCCAGCAATACGCCGCGTCCGTAAACACGCTCAATCGTCAGTGCAGATAAGTCAGATACAATCAGGAAATCTGCACGACGACCCGGTGTAATAGAGCCAATTTCACGCTCCAGCCGGAAATGCTGAGCAGTATTGATAGTCGCCATCTGGATCGCAGTGACAGGTTTCAAACCTTGCGCAATTGCATGGCGCACAACGCGATCCATATGCCCTTCATGCACCAAAGTGCCGGAATGGCTATCATCGGTGCAGAGCACGAAATTACGGGAATCCAGCCCCTGCTCGGTAATCGCCTTGACCTGTGACGCCACATCAAACCATGCTGAGCCCAGACGCAGCATAGCACGCATACCTTGGCGCACGCGGGCAATCGCATCTTCTGCACGCGTACCTTCGTGGTCATCTTCAGGGCCACCGGCCACATAGCCGTGGAAAGCACGACCAAGATCAGGTGATGCATAATGCCCGCCAACAGTCTTACCCGCATTCATCGTTGCATCAATCACGCCGCGCATGATCGGGTCATTATTGGCAACGCCTGGGAAATTCATCACTTCGCCAAGGCCGACAATATTCGGCCAGCTCATGGCTTCCAGCACTTCTGCCGCACCGATTTCCGCGCCGCCATTTTCCAAACCGGGTGCAGAAGGCACGCAGCTCGGCATCTGCACATAGACATTGACCGGCATGGCCATTGCCTCATCATGCATCAGCCGCACGCCTTCAAGCCCTAACACATTGGCGATTTCATGCGGATCAATAAACATGGAAGTGGTGCCATGCGGAACAACAGCACGGGTAAATTCGGTAACTGTCACCATGCCGCTTTCAACATGCATATGCGCATCACACAGGCCGGGCACCAGATAGCGCCCTTCCGCATCCACCACCTTGGTGGTCGCGCCGATACAATGCGTTGCATTGTGCCCGACATAGGCAAAGCGGCCTTCTACGATCGCAATATCAATACCGGCCACAATCTCACCGGAATAAACACTGACCAGCCGGCCGTTGCGCACCACCAGATCGGCCGGTTTACGCCCCATAGCGACATCAACCAGAACAGGCGCAGATGCAGCCCATGATTTGATTTCAGTTTTTGATTTTTTAAGGTCAGATGATGACAAGGCGGCCTCCATGACATGACCGGATATATCCGGCGCAGGCAAAAACCAGTTTTGCCAAGTTTGACTGTAAATTACCAGTTTGTTTTGTTGTTTTATGCAATTATCTCACGAGATTACACAGCAAAGCCGCGGCTTTATCAGCATGCAATAATTATTATAACAGTGACTATATAATACTTTACAGCAAAAGCATATTTGTGGCAGCTTCTGGATAATTCAAATCGGGAGCGGAACAATATGGTCGAAAAAGTAGCAATCATTACAGCCGGTGGTTCAGGCATGGGCGCAGCTGCAGCACGCAAGCTGGCAGACAACGGCTACAAGATTGCGGTTTTGTCTTCATCAGGCAAAGGTGAAGCACTGGCCAGCACCTATGACGGTATTGGCGTAACCGGCAGCAACCAGTCCAATGATGATCTGAAAAAGCTTATCGACAGTGCACATCAGAAATGGGGCCGCATTGATGTACTAGTCAATAGTGCCGGTCACGGCCCGCGCGGAAGCCTGCTGGATTTTTCTGATGAGGATTGGCATCGTGGCATGGATGTTTATCTCATGAATGTGGTGCGCGCAGTGCGTCTTGTGGCGCCGATTATGCAGTCGCAGAAAAGCGGCTCGATCATCAATATCTCGACTTTTGCAGCCTTTGAACCGGATCCGGCCTTCCCTGTATCCAGCGTATTCCGCGCTGGCCTCGCCTCCTACACCAAGTTGTTTGCAGACAAATATGCTGCTGACAATATTCGTATGAATAATATTCTGCCGGGCTTTATCGACAGCCTGCCGGAAAAGCAGGAATTCAAAGACCGCATTCCGATGCAGCGTTACGGCACTGAGAAAGAAATCGCAGAAACCATCGCGTTTCTGGCTTCAGATGGCGCAGGTTATATTACCGGCCAGAATATCCGCGTTGACGGTGGCATCACCCGTTCCGTCTGATTTTAAGACGCACTCATAGTGACTACCAACCGGTAAAGCCGGTTGGTAGTCATTTAACTAACGTGCTAAATTACTGATTTCAATCAATATTGATTTTTACAGAATGCCGATTTGATAGTAATTTTTCAGCTATTTTTTCGCTGAACGCACAAACTGCGCCTTGACTTCCGCAGCCAAATCACAGATCAAAAGATTACGCATGTCGAGGAAAAGTGGATACCGCTTTTCCGTTTAGAGACAAGCGCAAAAGAATTAGATGCATAGTACATCTTGCTCTGCGGACGTGGAGAAATCGGTAAACTCAGCAGACTTAAAATCTGCCGCTCTTAGAGCTTGCGGGTTCAAGTCCCGCCGTCCGCACCACCTATTCATCAGTTCAATACACTGACCTTCAGCTGTGACAAAGCCGGATATTGAAACAGTATATCCCGTTTGCGTAGCGCTTATTTAATTATTCACGACCTCATTAAATAAATAGAATTGTAAATAGTTATTGCTATATGCAAAATACTTCATCTGTGATGGATTATAATTACAAATTCAAAAAATGAGATCGCCGTATGATACGTATTTTGTTTCTTTTTCTGGGTCGTGAAATCATCCAGAGACATTGGAAAACACTTTTTGTCATCGGCATTCTTTGGTTTCTTGTCGGCATAGCAATTTTTGTCGATGCTCTGGACGGTAAAACCCTGATACATCCGCATGCTTTCGGCTATTTCCTTCTGCCCGAAGCTTTAGTCAGCCTGCTTGCAGCCGCAGGCAGTGAAGGTACAGCCAGACGAATGCGAATTGTGCAAGGTGTTGCTCTATTCGCGGTCGCCCTGCTCATTTTCACCTCCAGTGCAGCCAGTAATTTTTTCCTCGCTCTCGTTTTTGGTCTTTGCTTCCTCGTGGACGGTGGCATGCGCATAGCCAGTGCCTGGGTGGTTCGCTATCCGCGCTGGAAAGTCGGCATGGCTGGCGGTATTTTCGAATTGTTACTGGCGGTTGCAACGCTGCAACCCTGGCCGACATGGTATGCAGGCACCGTCGCTGCAAATGTCGGCGCGGTGATCGTTCTGACCAGTCTGGGCATCATCCACATCGCGCTGCGCATTCATAAGCTTGAAGCAGGCGCTCCCATTTCGCGCCTTTTCGGCCGGAGTAATTTTCTGTCAGCGATCACCACGCATAAAGACAATGAAAACCCAAAAAAGCGTGGCGAATTGATCGTTCATGTATGGACACCCACAGGCACCGCCATGACGCCGCTACGTCAGCGCGCCATCAGTCGCTATATTGCTGCAATTGATGCAAATGGTGTCATTTCAACCGGCCATGCCGCGCTGGAACTCAAACCCGATATATATATCAGCCACTACCCTGCTGTTGAAATTGATCGCTCACCCAATGAGTTCAGCCGTACGCTGCGTGCAACCGCTGATAATAATATTCAGGGACGATTTCTCCCTAATTATAAATTCGAAGCCGAAGACTGGTGCGACTCCACCGTACAGGTCACCATCAAAAACATTGATGAAGACAAGCTACATGCTTTCTGGAACACCTATAAAGCCGATAACACCTATAATTTGACGAACCGCAACTGCTCAAGCGCAGTGGCTGATGCGCTGGATGCCGCACTGGAAGGTGTTTATCGTCATAAACGCTGGCCGGTATTCTCAGCATTCCGTGCCATTATTTATCCGGAGCTTTGGGCTGCAAGCCTGATGCGAAAACGTGCAGAAACGATGGCGTGGACACCGGGGCTTGTGCTTGACTATGCGCGTGCATTGAGTGCGATCGTTGACCCCAAGCCCGGCTTTTGGCTGCCTAAGCGGTTTCTGCGTACAAGCGCCGAATAAGCGACCCCGTTCAACGTGAAAACAGCATGGAACAGCTAAGGGACATGGCAGCGTCATGCCAGAATCCGTATGCCGGTCATGGGTTTCAGCAGCCGCATCTTCCTGAGTTTTTATAATTTCGCTATATTGCAACTCTAAGGCCTGTCTGGAAGCATAATCTGCTGGCAGGTCATCACCTTTGGATTTCGATAAAGTCAAAAACTGAACCCACAGAGTATCCGGGAGCTCTTAAATGGACAGTTTCACAGGTGGTTGCCTTTGCGGCAGCGTGCGATTTAAGGCAACAGGAAAACCATATAGGGTAGGCATTTGTCATTGCCTTGATTGCCGGAAACATCATGGCGCACTTTTCCACGCCTCAGCAATATTCCCTCAGAATGCCGTGACAATCAGTGGTGAAACCCACAGCTATGCCGGACGGCATTTTTGTCCGGCTTGCGGCTCGCCGGTCTTCGGACACTCCGCAGATGAAATTGAAATCAATCTGGGATCTCTGGATGAACCAAACCGGTTCGTTCCTACTTACGAGCTATGGACAGTCCGTCGTGAGGCATGGCTACCGCCATTTCCGCTTCAAAACAAATATGAACACAACCGTGAATCGACGGGTCGTTTTGAGGATTGAACAAGCCAGTCTGAGCACGCCTCGCCTGATTTTATATGTAAATATCTGAGGCCGGACAGCCCGAACGTGCTATATTGGTACATGCCGCATATTCACGGAGGTCACTATGTTAATACATGACATGCCCCGTTCGGAAGTTGATGAAATGCTACGCCATGTAGGTATCGGCTATCTGGCATGTTCGGTTCAGGACAAGCCATATGTTGTTCCGCTCAGATTTATTCACAGTAACGGATATCTCTATTCATTGACCTCTGAGGGCAAGAAAATGGAGCTCATGAGAGCAAACCGCAATGTGTGCGTGAGCTTTTCAGATGTGCATGGCGCCAACAACTGGCGTTGTCTGGTTATTTCCGGCCACTATGAGGAAATACCCAAATCCCTCAGCAAAGACAGCCTTTACTATGAGGCCCACGAGCTATTGGCATCCGCTGCGAACTGGTGGGAGCCTGCTTACGTCAAAACCATTCTGAGAGGTGAAGAGCGGCCATTAGAACCTCTGTATTTCAGAATATCGGTTCTCGAAACGACCGGCCATCAAGCGCAGCCATAAAGCATAGCAGTGCGACACCCGTTTAGCTTTGAGCGGCCACATTTTGCGGCAACTCGAACAGCATGTCGAAGAGATATGTGAAAACAAATGTATAGACGAGGAAGAACAGCAAAAGCACGGCTTCCATCTGAAACGCCATCCAAAAGCCAACGCTATACCACACCATATAAATCGGAATGATAATTACAAACAAACCGAATTCAAACCCGAAAGCATGCATGATACGCACCATCAGGGTACGGCCGGATGTATGACGCTTCGCTTCCCAAGATTCAAACATTAGATTGTAAGTGTAATTCCACGTTACAGCGATCAGAGAAACCAGCACGGCAACCGGTAAAGAGCCTTGCGCATCGCCACCGCTCAGAAACATGAGCAGTATCGTGGACATTACAATGGCAATAACTTCAAAAGTCGCGACATAGAGGATACGCCGCTTAAGCGGTTGCAGAACGAACATTGTCAGCTCCTGAGCTAGCAAATCTAACTGTAAAGAGCCGGCACGCCCCGGCACTAATATATAAAAGGGGAAATAATGCAGATCGCGGTTTTCCATCTGCGAAGTGCAGAAATAAGTGTGACCACCCCATAAGTCAACATCGGAGCGATCACATTTTAGAGTAAGCTTATAACCGCTCTAGCTGGCACTTTCAGAGCGGTGATACGTCACCTGCGGATAAGGTATATTAATACCCGCATCACTGAATGCAGATTTAGCACGTTCTGTTGTGGTGTTGCTGACACTGAAATAACTGGCAGATTCAATCCAGTAACGACAGCTGATGACAACAGAGCTGTCTGCCAGTTGCGAAACGAAATAGACAGGCTCAGGTACTTTCACGACGCCCTTCTGATCCGCGATAATGGACTTTAAGATGCTGAATGCCTTCTGGACATCATCTTCATAACCAATACCGACCTTAAAATCATGCATACGAACTTTAAGGCGGGTATAGTTAGTGACGGGCGTATTCCATAGGATCGAATTCGGCGCCATCACGAAAAGCCCATCATAGGTCTTCAGCTCTGTCGCAAACAAGCCGATTTCCTGCACGGTACCAGCGATTGCGCCCGCATTGATATATTCACCAACTTTAAACGGGCGCAGAACCAGCAGCATAATACCGGCAGCAATGTTTTGTAGCGTACCTTGCAGCGCGAGACCAATCGCCAGACCAACAGCGCCTAATGCGGCTAATATTGATGCTGTCTGAATGCCAAATTGGCCAAGCACCATAACCAGCACAACAATCAAAATGCCATAACGCACTGTTGCACTTAAAAACCCGATCAGGGTCTGGTCAAAGCCCTTTAGCTTGGAAAGAGATTGCCGTGTCCATTTTTGCAAGATTCCGGCAATGATCCAGCCTACGCATAAAATGATCAGCGCGCCGATAGTCGACAGCGAATAACTTATAACAAGATCGGAAATCTGAAGAGCGAGGGCATTGGTATTTTGAATAAACTCAGCTGTTTGTTCCTGCATATTCCAACTTCAATTTGTTTTAGTGTTTATAAAAATTGTTAAATCGTATTTTCAAAAACCAAACTAATGCATCAGACAGCGATGACAAGCCTTTCCGGAACTCAAGGAACCGGATCTTCAGTGTTGATCAACCATCCTCACCTGCATCCACGTGGCAGAGCGAAAAACAGATGCGGGTATTGAAATCAAAAAAAACGTAACCGAAAACAGAGTGTCCCTGAAGCTTTTCAGGTAAATTATAAGGGGTATAGATACACCCAGCTGAGCGGTGTAAGAGACAAGCGACAAATCAAATAATTAGATTTTAAATAGAGTCTCGCCCGTAGAGCTAATTAGCATTAACAACAAAGGGCT
>NZ_JARRAE010000018.1 GCF_030376605.1 Pseudochrobactrum sp. sp1633
CGATTTAAATTGCATAATCTATCTTATGGAACTTTTATTATTGCTTATTACAAAGCCTGAAATGCGCTTGTCAGACGGCGCAAGACAGAAGTCACGCGCTCACCTGTAACATTGGAAATAATCACCACATCACGGTTCGGCAAAGGCGGCAGGTTGATTTTATCGCTGATCTCAATCAGATGCGATGGTGCCGCCTTATGTGCCAGCAATGCCACTGCCAATCCGGCCTCCGCAGCCGCAGCTACAGATATAGCACCGGTTCCGACAAAAGCTTCGCGCCATGATATTCCTGCTGCTTCCAGCGCTTTGAGCGCCATAGCACGCAGGTTACAAGGCTCAGGCTGGATTGCGAGCGGTAACGGGGTTCCTTTCGGCATGGTGAAATCCGGTGCTGCAAACCAGCCAAAACTTTCAGTCATTAAAACTTCACTATCACGCCGGCTTTCATCATGACGCAAAACAACCACAGCATCCAGATCACCGGCATCATACAAATCCAGCAAAGCTCTGGTGCCGGCCGTGCGTAGATGAAGCGCCACACCGGTTTCGCGTTCATTTACAAAATGCAGTAATCTTGGCAGGTTCGGGCCAACTAGATGATGCGTTATGCCGATGGAAAGGCGGGCAGGTGTTTCAGCAAAAATTTCTGCTGCACGGCGTCCTGCTGCCACAAATGCTCTGGCAGGCTCCAGAAAATGCGCCCCGGCAGCGGTAAGGCGAACATGCCTTGGCGTGCGTTCTAACAAACGCTGGCCTAATGCTTCTTCTAACCGGCGCAGACGCAGCGAGATAGCAGCCTGCGTTGTGTTAAGCGCACCGGCAGCCCGTGTGAAAGACTGCAACTCGGCAACGAGGAGAAAGGCTTCAACCGCCTCAGGAACAAGCAACTGCATAACCAATCATAAAAAATTGTTATCATTGAAATATAGAAACACATCTTTCTGATTATGTTACTCCAAGGCTAACTGAGAGCACAACAGGAAATGTTTTCTTATGTCTCAGTCCGATACACAAATCGATTCCCGCGCTTTATCTGCCACGCCCTATATATGGAATATCCTTGCAATTGCAGTCGGCACCCAGGCCGCAGGCTCTATTGTTTCGCAGGGCGTTTATATTCTTGTTCCGTTTTGGCGCGAGGCCTTTGGTATTACGCTTGCTTCTGCATCACTTGCTGTAACGGTGATGAACGGCGTACAAATTGCAACAATGTATAGTTTTGGCCGCGCGATCGACACCTATGGCGAGCGCAAAGTCGTCAGCCTTGCCATGCTTGGTATGGCTCTGGCCATGACAGCTGCCGCCGCCTTTGCCGAAAACCTGATAGTCCTGTTGATTTGCATGGCTTTTCTGGGCGGCACCTATGCAGCAGTCCAACCAGGCGGAACGCGGGCGATTATGCGTTGGTTTCCGCCAAACCGCCGCGGAATTGCAACAGGCTTCCGACAGGCTGCTGTTCCTTTCGGCACCATGATTGCCGCAGCTGTGCTGCCCTATTTCGCTGTGCGCTATGGCTGGCATATGGCCGCGTGGATTGGTGCCGGTGTTTCCTTATTCGGCGCCCTGCTCTTTTGGGGATTATATCGGGAAGGCAATATGGTTACCGCGAAAGCCGCTGCCCCTCTCCCGCTCAAAACCCTTATTCAAACCGTGGGGAAAGAAGCTAATTTCTGGCCGGTGCTGCGGCTCGGCATTGCCATGTCTGCTTTTCAGTTTACATTTACCGCACATGTTATCAGCTATTTAGTCGATCATTTTGGACTTAGTATTGTTGTTGCAGCTTCTCTTTTCGCCGCAACGCAGTTTGCGGGCATACCCGGCCGCGTATTGCTGCCCTGGCTGAGTGACCACTATCGCCCTTCGCGTCGCGCGCACTCTCTGGCTGTAATTTCCCTGATGGCCGCAGGCACTGCCGTGATATTGGCACTCTTGCCAACCAATGTGCCATTGCCGGTTGTGCTGGGTGTTCTCGTTGTGCTGGGGCTTTTCGGAATCGGATGGTTTCCGCTCTACTTGTTAGAAATAGCAGAGGCTGCACCTAAAAGCTCAATTGTGTCCACGGTAGCGTTTGCCTCAACGATCTGTCTCGCTGTTATGGCGCTTGGCCCTTATATATTCGGGCTGATCGCAGATAACTTTGGCTATGAATTTGCCTGGGCTGCTTTAATATTGCCGGTGCTGATTACAGGCTGTCAGCTTTTACCGCGGCGCGCTTCTCTGAACAGCGACAGCATTTAAAACACTATAAAAAATAACGGCCTGTTCCAAGAACAGGCCGTTATTGTATGCTTATTTTACTGGTTTGATATTCATCGCCAGCGTGTCTTCATCAGCACGCGGTGTCAGTTCCACCTTGTCCTTTTTCACTGCCCATGCACTCAGCTGAATGGCCAGCGGCAGATCCGGACGATCTGTTGCCACCAGATTATTGGCTTTTTCAAGCAAGCTACGGCGCTCATCTGCATCCATTGCGGCGGCCGCATCTTCAATCAGCTTGTCCATTTCCGGATTGGCATAACCGCGCACGTTAAACGCGCCCAGCGATTTTGCCGGCTCGTTGGAATGCATCAACGATGACAGCATGTAATTGGCTTCACCCGTCAGCGTGCCCCAGCTTGCCATATAGAGCGAATATTCACCGCGGGTTTTCGCAGGGTTGAACACGGCTGCCGGAACGCCGTTCACATCGGCAGTAATGCCGATAGGAGCGAGCATCTGTGCAATTGTAGGTCCCAACTCATTCGGCATACGGTCATTCGAATAGCTCAGCGTAATTTTGAAACCATCCGGATAACCTGCTTCTGTCAGCAGTTCTTTTGCACGTTTAATGTTAAATTCAGGTGCCTGCAGCGACTTGTCATAGCCGAAAATATTGGACGTTACCAATTGTGTCGGAACGGCAGCCATGCCTTCCAGAGCAAATTCAACAATGGTTTCACGATCAATCGCGAGATCAAAAGCCTCTCTCACACGCGGATCAAGCAGCGGATTTTTATCCAGTTTGCTGCCGTCCTTGGCAAAAACCAACGGGCTTTTTTCGCGGAAGTCAAATTCCAGATAGCTGATATAGATGCTTTCGTTTTTGATGACAGTCAGCGATGAATCCTGCTCAAGCACAGGCACATCCGAGGCAGGAACCTTGGAAATAACATCAACCTGACCGGCTTTCAGCTGCGCCACACGGGCTGCATCATTCGGAATTTCCTTGCGGATAACGCGGTCCCAAGGCTGTGCGCCGCCCCAATAGCCGTCAAAACGCTCCAGAACCAGATCCTGTGTCGGTGCCCATGATACAAATTTATAAGGGCCGGTGCCGATTGTGGCTTTACCGGTATTGAAGCCCTCTGCCGCAGTTTCCTGCGTTGAATAAGCGGCCGCTGCCTTATGCGATGTGATGAACAGGCGGATAAAGTCATTCGGCAATGTCGGTGCTGGTGCACTTGTTGTTACGCGCACAGTCAGCGGATCTACCACTTCAACGGATTTAACACGGCGCACGAAAATAGTTGCCGGATTAGGCCCTGTGACATGCGGAATGCGCTCGATTGAGAACTTCACATCTTCCGCAGTGAAGTCTGAACCATCGTGGAATTTCACGCCTTCACGTAGTTTGAATTCCCATGTGGTATCGTCCAGTGTTTTCCAGCTGACAGCCAGCGACGGCTCAAGCTCAAGATTATTGCCGGAACGGATCAGCGTATCGAAAATATGTTTCGTTGCCTCAGCATTGGCCGCCGTTGCCGTGAAATGCGGGTCCATCGAGGCCGGACCGGCCTTAATTGCCATCACCAGATCGGCGGCAAAAACCTGACCGGCGGTAAAAAGCAATGTTGTGCCAAGCATTAATGCATGCAGTGTTTTTTTCATTTGAGTATTCCAGTCCCCATTATTGGTCTTGTTCGAAGTCTTCATCGCTCTCTGGCAGGTCAGAAGCGATTGTTTCCGGCCATTCGCGGGATGCGATGACCAGTTTGGTCAGTATTTCCGAGAGCATCATGCGTTCTGCAGGGCTGAGCGTTTCCAGCATCAGGCGTTCACGCTCGAGCATTGGCGTCATCTTGGCTTCGACGATAGCGCGCCCTTCATCGCTGAGGTACAGCACAACGCGGCGCAGATCATCGGAATCGCCCTCGCGCAGCACAAGCTTCAGACGGGTCAGCTTTTTGGTGGCGCGGCTCAGTGTATTTTTAGGAAAACCAGACCCGCCCACAATTTCTGACAGTGTTGTGCGATCACGCAGAAACAGCGAATACAGCACCACAAATTCCGGCCGCAGCAGATCATGATCCGCGCCGATCAATCCATAGATCGGATTGTTATAATGCAGCGCCAGATAGTTGATCCGGAAGGACAACCAGCATGGATTTTCCCATAATTTTGTATGCAGAATATCGCTTTCGCTGATGCGGCTGTCTGCCGCCTCACTGCGTCCGGCGCGCCCCTCCAAAAGGGCAATTGCAACACGCTCCTCCATCACCCCTCCCCTGGGACAATTCAGCGATTAAGTTCCATTTAGAACAAGATATAGCTTGTTACATGGATGTCAAACGTAATTTTTGTTCCAATTGGAACTTGTCTACGCAATAATTTCATGGATAATGATTTCAGAAACCCATGAGCGCAGACTCGGGAACCACATTGAAATGAGAGGATTTTCACATGCATATTAACGCCATGCACTGGGCACAGGTTGAAGAGCGCGTCAAACAGGACGACCGCTGTATTCTTCCGATTGGCAGCGTTGAGCAGCATGCCCGCATCAGCCTTGGCACCGATATGATCCTGGCGGAGAAGGTCGCGCTGGATGCGGCAGAGCCTCTCGGCGTGCCGGTTTTTCCGGTTCTGCCTTATGGCCTCGCATCAAGTTTTGCGGATTTTCCGGGCACAGTGTCACTCAGCCTGCGCACCTATATCGGCGTGATTGAAGATATTCTCGACAGTATTTACCACGCCGGTTTTCGCCGTATCCTGATTGTTAACGGGCATGGCGGCAATGCCCCTGCCGGAACAGTTGTGTCCGAATGGCTGAACCGCAACCGCGATGCCAGTGTCAAAATGCACGACTGGTGGCGCGCGCCTGAAACCATGGGAAAGGTGCTGGAAATTGATAGCCGCGCCTCCCATGCGTCTTGGATGGAAAATTTCCCGTGGACACGCCTTAAAGGCATTGCCCAGCCTGACCATGCGGTAGATCGTGTGGATTTTGGTGCGATGGCGCGCGTTGATGCCGGACGCAAACGCACAATACTGGAAACATGCGAAGGCAATTATCACGGCCTGTTTGAGCGTCCTGATGCCGATATGCTGGCGATCTGGGATGTTGCCGTGCGCGAAACGCGCAATGAGCTGGAAAACGGCTGGCACTAAATAGTGCGGCAGCTTCAGAGGGGCGGGAAGCTACCTGATTATAACAAGAAATGAAGCAGATGCCGCAGAGTGATCTGCCGCATACTGCTTGAGGGGAACAAGCTGATGATTGCATTTATTGTCAGGCGTTTATGGCAGGCAGCACTGGTTATGCTTGTCATGTCGCTGTTGGTTTTTATGGGGGTCTTTGTCATCGGCAATCCTGTCGATGTGCTAATCTCGCCGGATGCGACACAGGAAATCCGTGACAGGGTTATCGCCCAATATGGTCTCGATCTGCCGGTGTGGCAGCAATATCTGCATTTCATGAGCAATCTGCTGCACGGTGATCTCGGGCGTTCATTCGTCTATAATATGCCGGTATCAGAGCTGATCGCATCGCGCTTGCCTGCAACGGCAGAGCTGGCGCTGACAGCTGTTTTCATGGCCAGTCTCATCGGTATTCCGCTCGGTATTTATGCCGGTTATAAGCCTGACAGCTGGGGCTCAAAAGCCATTATGGCACTGTCTATTCTCGGCTTTTCTGTGCCAACCTTCTGGATTGGTCTGATGCTGATTATGGTTTTTGCTGTGCAACTCGGCATTATGCCCGCAGGCGGGCGCGGCGCAACCGTTTCCGTTTTCGGTGTGCCTTTAAGCTTCCTCACGCTCGATGGTCTGCATCATCTTGCTTTGCCTGCCATTAATCTGTCGCTGTTCAAACTGTCGCTGATGATCCGCCTTGCCGCTTCCGGCACGCGTGAAATCATGCTCACAGATACGATCAAATTTGCCCGTGCAGCCGGTATTCAGGAGCGCACAATTCTGCGCCGCCATGTGCTGCGGCTGATCTCCATTCCGCTTGTTACTGTGTTTGGTCTTGAGCTTGGTTCCACGGTTGCTTTCGCCGTTGTGACTGAGACAATTTACTCGTGGCCTGGTCTTGGCAAGCTGATCATTGACAGTATCACATCTCTCGACCGGCCGGTGATGGTTGCCTATCTCATGCTTGTGTCGCTGCTTTTCATCACGATTAATCTGATTGTGGATCTGTCCTATGCCCTGCTTGATCCGCGCATGCGTCAGGGAGGTGGCAAATAATGGCATTGCTCAACAACAGATCATTACAATTCTGGTCAGAATTTAAGCGTCATCCGGTACCGGTTATCGCTGCTTTGGTGGTGCTCACCATTATTTTTCTGGCGGTGTTTGCGCCGTTGATTGCACCACAAGATCCTTATGATCTTTCAAGTCTGGTCTTGCGGGACGGACGCCGTGCCCCCGGCTATATTGGCCAAGGCGGCTATATCCATATTCTGGGTACTGACGGTCAGGGACGCGATCTTTTCTCGGCCATTCTTTACGGTTTGCGCATCTCGCTGGAGATGGGTTTACTTGCAGGTACCATCGCTTTTGCCATCGGCGCATTAGTCGGCTCAACGGCTGCCTATGTCGGCGGACGGTTCGAAGCTTTCATCATGCGCGTCATCGACCTCCAGCTTTCCTTTCCGGCAATTTTGCTGGCCTTTGTGGTGGCTGCCTTGCTCGGACAAGGCAAAAGCCAGCTGATTATTGCTCTGGTCTTTTCGCAATATGCTTATTTTGTCCGCACAGCACATGGTGCAGCAGCGGCGGAGCGCAATAAAGACTATGTGGAAGCAGCACTCTCTGTGCCGATGAGCGGCTGGTTCATTGTTACCCGCCATATTCTGCCCAATGCCATGCCGCCGCTGATTGTTGTGGCAACGGTTCAGGTCGCCTCGGCGATTTCACTGGAAGCAACACTGTCCTTCTTAGGCGTTGGCCTGCCGCCGACAGAGCCTTCCCTTGGTATGCTCATTTCCAATGGCTTCCAATATTTGCTGTCCGGCCGCTACTGGATTGCGATTTATCCGGGCGTTGCTCTGATCATTCTCATCATGGCGATCAATCTTGTTGGCGATCAAATCCGCGACCAGCTCAATCCGAGGTTGAACAAATGACAGCGCATCTTCTCGAAGTTACCGATCTGCATACGCATTTTGAAACCCGCGCAGGCACGGTCAAATCTGTCGATGGTGTTTCTTTCTATCTCGAGCGCGGGGAAATTCTAGGCCTTGTGGGTGAATCCGGCTCCGGCAAATCCATCACCGGTTTTTCTCTGATCGGGCTGATCGACAAGCCGGGACGCATCACGCAAGGATCAATCAAACTGGAAGGCCGTGAGCTTGTCGGCCTGAGTGAAACTGAACTGCGTAAATTGCGCGGACGTGAAATCTCGATGGTCTTTCAGGATCCGATGATGACGCTCAATCCGGTGCTGACAGTTCTTGACCAGATGACACTGGCGCTGCGTGCCCATGAAAAGCTTTCAGACAGTGCAGCACGCATACGCTGCGTGGAAGCGCTTCGCCGCGTGCGCATTGTTGATCCGGAACATAAGGTTGATTTTTATCCGCACCAGTTTTCCGGCGGTATGCGCCAGCGCGTAGCCATTGCAATTGCACTGCTGCATAATCCGAAAGTGGTGATTGCGGACGAACCGACCACGGCGCTCGATGTTTCGGTGCAGGCAGAAATTCTCACCGAGGTGAAAGCGCTTGTGGCCGAGCTTGGCATTTCAATGATCTGGATCAGCCATGATCTGGCAACCGTTGCCTCGATTTCTAAGCGCATTGCGGTGATGAAGTCAGGCAAAATCATTGAAACAGGTTTGGCATCCGACGTCTTAAAAGCACCGAGCCATCCTTATACACAAGGACTGCTGGATGCCCTGCCCTCGCGCTCAAAACCGGGTCAGATGCTGGGTAAAACGGCAGAGGATGAAACTGTTCTGCTCACCGACACAGCACCGGCTGCTGAAGCGGTGCCGGACTTTGTAACCGTTCGCAATGCTGTGAAACGCTTTGAATGGAAAAGCGACTTCTGGGGCAGACTTGGCCAGAAAATTGGCCTCGTAAAGCCGACGAAACCGGTTATTGCGGTTAATCATGTAGATCTGACCATTGCTAGAGGCGAAGCCTTGGGACTGGTCGGAGAATCCGGCTCCGGCAAATCCACGCTCGGCCGTATGGTCTGCGGTATTTATCAACCGACCGAAGGCGAAGTCCGGTTATCCGGCCAGCCGGTGATGTCTGACAAGGTTCACGGCCGCAAACTGACAACCAAAATCCAGATGATCTTTCAGGATCCGTTTGCCTCGCTTGATCCGCGCCGCACCATCGGCCAGTCGATTGCAGAAGGGCCGATTGCCCACGGTCTGACCACCAAAGGGGAAGCCCGTGCCTATGTGGCACACTGGTTGAGAGCGGTGAGCCTTGATCCGGCTTTTGCTGATCGTTATCCGCATCAGTTCTCCGGCGGGCAGCGTCAGCGTATTGCCATTGCCCGCGCATTGGCAATGAAACCGGAGGTGATTGTCTGCGATGAGCCGGTTGCGTCTCTTGATGTTTCCATTCAGGCGCAAATTCTCAACTTGCTGTTGCGGTTGCGCAAAGAGCTGAACCTGACGCTTCTGTTCATCAGCCATGATCTGTCGGTCGTGCGCCATCTCTGTGACCGCATTATCGTGATGCATCACGGTAAGATTGTTGAAGAAGGTATAGCAGAGGCGATTTTTGAAACACCGCAGCAGCCCTATACAAAAATGCTGCTGAATGCCATTCCGAAGCTGGCATAGAAAGATACTGGGTACAGAATAATTCAACGCGACATTCTTATGTCGCGTTGAATAGCACAGCAATGACAGATAACAATCAGACAAAAGTCGCCGTTACAGGGTGCGTCTTAGTCTGCGTCAGGGAGATGTCATTGAAAAATTGGTTATTTTTCTTACTGCTGGCACTCTTGTTACTTGTGACCGCTTTTTTCAATGTGTTGCTGAACCCTGCGCCACCGCGATACCCATCAATCGGCGGTGGCGGATATGATCTTTCCGGATTTGTCTACACGCTGAGCTTGCTGCTTTTTACCTGTGCCTGGTCAGTCATCATGCTTATAGCCGGTCTGTGTTTCAAAAATCCGGTCATAGCACGGCGGCTTTTTATACTCGCAATCATCGGTGCATTGACCTTTATTGTTACGCTTGTGCTGTATCACGGCAATCTGCAATAACAGTCTGCGCATAATGAAATCATTATCTTACAGTTCAGACGCACTTACGGATTCAGAAAACAACACCATTGCCGGACTATAACTCTCGGGATCAAGACGTCTTGTCAGTATCGCCGCTATGGCAATGACAAACATGTGCCACTTCCAGCCTGCTGAAAAACCGCCGGTTTGCTCATAGAGCCCCGATACAAGCACTGGCGAGATTGCCGCCAGCAAAAAGCCCCCGCCTTGCATAACGGCGGACAATGCTCCGGCCTGCAATGGGTCTGGCAGATGTTCGAGCGCCACCACCAGTAATAATGAAAAACAACCGCCGAGACCCGCTCCGACAAGTGCTACGAAGACAAAGGGTGCCGCATCCGGCGCGAATGCAAAGCCGGCAAAACCTGCGAGCTGAAAAGTCAGTGCCAGCCAAAGCCACGGCCTGCGATCTGCGCCGCAGCGCTGCGCTAAAACCGGCAAAACAAAAGCCGAAACAGCCTGACACAGCGCCATCACCGCCAGCAAACTGCCGCTTGCGGTAACGCCCCAACCCATCTCCTGATAATATGGTGCAAGCCATGCTATAACGGACGAATAACCGCCATTTACCAGCCCGAAGGCAACCATCAGCAGCCATGTTCTCGGACGGGAAAGAAACAACCGCAAACTATGAGTTCCTGATTGCGGGGATACTGTATTTGGCAGAACCAAACAGGCCAGAAGGGTTGCGATTATTGCCAGTGGTGCAAGCGCGCCAAAACCTATCTGCCATATGCCAGTGAGTTGCGCGATGAAAGGCGATATTTGCGCGCCGAGCGCGCCACCAGCCAGCAGCATAGCGGAATAAAGCCCCATAACACTCGCAAAACATGCGGGAAAACGTTGTTTGATAATGCCGGGAAAAATGGCCTGAACAAGTGCGACACCAAAGCCGATCAGGGCAGCCGTGCCCAGCAAGGCCGGTCCTGTAGTTACTTCCAGCCGCATGAACGTGCCGATAGTGATAAAAACGAGCGCTGCGATAATGAATATACGCGCATCGCTGAGGCGCAATAAAAATGGCCCTGCAAAAGCCACGCATCCCATGAGCGCCATTGGTATTAATGTCAGCAGTGCAATGCCGTGATGCCCCAGACCCGTCGTATTCCGGATATCCTCGGTCAGTGGTCCTACACCGGCAATAAAGGGGCGCAGGTTCAACGCTATAAGAACAACAGCAATCAAAAAAACATAATTTTTGCCCCCCTTCATATTCCGCCCCGTTTCCTGTCAGTTTACCTGCATCAGCAACGGGCCGGACATATATCCGGCTCGTCAGATTTTACGTCATGTGAGAAGAAAAAGCCCGGCGCAGCATTCAGCCGATGCGGGCGTAGTGCTCAAAACCAACCGCTTTCAGCGGCACAGCTTCATGATGATATCCCAGCGGGCGTATTGGGCTTTTGAGTTCGCGCGAGACGAGCTTTCGTTCGCGGCGTTTATCGGGATGCACAATCGGCACAGCATCAAGCAAACGCTTTGTATAGGGGTGAGCCGGTGAACTCAGAACAGCATCACGCGGGCCGATTTCGATGATTTCGCCCAGATACATAACCGCAATGCGGTCACTCACCTTTTCTACGACTGCCATATCATGCGAAATAAAGAGAATGGAGATGGCATATTCTTCCTGAATTTCCTCAAGCAGATCAAGGATTTGAGCCTGAATGGAAACATCAAGTGCCGAAACCGGCTCATCCGCAATGATCACTTTCGGGTTCAGGGCAAGCGCACGGGCAATGCAGATGCGCTGACGCTGCCCGCCGGAAAACTGATGCGGATAGCGCTCTGCCTGTTCTTTTGTCAGACCGACCCGATCCAGCAAGGCAAAAACCCGCGCCTGTATCTGTGCGGCCGATCCCGCATTATGAATTTGCAAGGGTTCCGAGACGATTTGTGCGACAGTCATGCGCGGGTTGAGCGATGCATACGGATCCTGAAAGACCATTTGTATGCGTTTGCGCGTTTCACGCATTTCCGTTGCATTCATACCGCTGAGGCTACGCCCCTGCAGCCGGATTTCACCACTATTTACGTGGATCAACTGCATAATTGCTTTGCCGGTTGTCGACTTGCCGCAGCCACTTTCTCCAACCAGTGACAATGTTTCTTTCTCACGCAGATCAAAGGAAACATTTTCCACCGCATGGACATTGGCAACAACGCGCTGAAACATGCCCTGCCGCACAGAAAACCGTGTGACCAGATTGCGCACGCTGAGCACAGGCTCAGGCTCGCTTTGAAAATGACCGGTTGCGACAACATCGCCACGCATCTCGCCAAGTTTGGGTGCGGCATCAAGCAAACGGCGGGTATATTCATGCTGAGGTTGGTTGAAAACGGCATGTACATCGCCCTTTTCAACAATCGCGCCGTGGAGCATTACCACAACCTTGTCGGCAATTTCAGCAACAATCCCCATATCATGGGTAATCAGCAGAATTGCCATGCCTGTCTCTTGCTGAATTGTCTTCAACAGAGCAAGAATTTCAGCTTGCACCGTCACATCAAGCGCGGTCGTTGGCTCATCTGCAATCAGCAAATCCGGCTTACACAAAATTGCCATTGCAATCATCACACGCTGGCGCATGCCACCGGAAAGCTCATGCGGATATTGTTTGAGCCGACGTTCAGCCTCCGGTATCCGCACCTGATTCAGCGCCTCCAGTGCAATCCGGCCGGCTTCAGTCTTACCCACGCGTCGGTGCCGGATGACGACTTCCGAAAGCTGGGCTTCAATCGTCAGCACTGGATTGAGCGAGGTCATTGGCTCCTGAAAAATCATTGCAACCCGATCACCGCGCAATGCCTGCACCTGTTTCTCGTTCAGAGCAAACAGGTCCACAGCCTGACCGGTTTTGTCATGCAGCATGGCCTGCCCGCATGCGATCGTACCACCCATAAATTCAACAAGACGCATGACTGATTTGGCCGTTACCGACTTACCGGAACCGGATTCACCAACCAAAGCCACGATCTCTCCGCGCCCGATTGCAAGATCAATGCCTTTAACAGCATAACTGTCTGCACTCGCGCCCTTAAACTGTACGGCGAGATCTGAAATTTCGAGCAATTTTTCAGTCATAATATTCTCCGGGAGCCAGGCTTTTATGATCTCAGCAGGCGGCGTAAGCGCGAATTTCAACCGCGCAATCCCGCCGTGCAGCATGACCTGTTACGACCGACAGTGCAGGCACCCCTTCAGGATCAATCCAGTCATTCCACAACTCACAAAAAGCATCATATTCGCTGATGTCGAACAGCCAGACCTGAACCATAAGAATGTCTTTACGGGACGCACCGACACTCTGAAAATAGTCGTCAATAATATTCAAAATCTGCAAAGACTGCTCTTTAACGTCACCGGATTTATCCGGAGCTGTCAGGCAGACGGATGCAAGTTTATCTGATGCTTTGCCGAGGCAAATTCTCGGCTGATGCCCTGCCCCGTCGATCCGGCCAAGCTCTCTCAGTTCCATGTGTCTCTCCAATTCTCAGGCTTGGTTTCAGTCTGCGTTTCAGCTGCGATAGGCAATCACAACAGCTTCCACGAGCACATCTGAACGATAAAGCTCACCGCTGACACAGGTACGCGCAGGCGGATTGGCAGGATCAGCCCATTCATTCCACACGGAATTCATTGCTCCGAAATAGCGCATATCTTTCAGCCAGACATGGACGACAAAAATAGATTTATGGTCGGAACCGGCAGCCGCAAGAAGGCGATCAATCGTCTGCAAAACCTCGCGGGTCTGTTCCTTGATATCGCCGCTTGTGTCTGTTGCATGCACGCCGGACAAAAATACCATGTCATTATGGACAACGGCCATGCTTTTCAGAGCGCCATCAGTCTTTGTAATTTCAATACGTTCGGCCAAAGTGGTTGTTCCTTCTGTTCTGGTTAAAGAGGATTTGGTTATCGCGTGCTCAATCGGGGATCAAAATGCGTTCTGAGAACGTCACCGAGCAAGTTAATGGCGAGAACCGTGGTGAAGATGCAGAGCCCCGGGAAGAATGCCATCCACCATGATGTGCTGATATAAGAGCGCGCATCGGCAAGCATACCGCCCCATGTTGGTGTGGAGGCAGGCACGCCCAAGCCCAGAAAACTGAGGCTTGATTCAGCAATAATGGCCGTTGCCATAGCAAAAGTGCCCACAATCAATGAGGACTGGATGAGATTTGGAAGAATGTGCTTCCACAGAATATGGCCGTCCTTTGCACCAAGCGAGCGTGCAGCAACAACAAAATCCCTTTCACGCAAGCTCAGTGCTTCCGCTCTGGCAAGGCGGCAATAAGGAATCCAGCGTTGCGATGCGAGTGCAATAATCAGAATGCCGAGACTTTGCCCGAGGAACGCCACGATGGAAATCGCCAGCAGCAATGGCGGGAAAGCCCAGACAACTTCGAGAAATTTCTGAATGGCAGAGTCAACGCGCCCGCCATAATAACCGGAGACAACGCCAAGGGTTACGCCGACAACGCCGGAGAAAATCACCACTGCGATGGCAATAATCAGCGAGACGCGCGAGCCGTAAATGATCCGGCTCAGTAAATCCCGTCCGACATGATCGGTACCGAGAAAATGAGGCCCTGTTAGTTGCGGTGGCATCAGCGCCAGCATCAAATCCTGCTTATTGGGATCAAACGGCGCCAGCAGGGGTGCAAAGATGCTTGCGATCAAAAGTAATGCAACAACACCCAAGCCGAAGATTGCCTTCGGTGATCTGACGATCTCGGCAAGTTTGTCTGCTCTGAACCGGAAAGCCATCAGTGTTACCTCAAGCGGATACGCGGATCGACGATCGTATAGATGATGTCAATCACGAGATTTATGAAAACGAAAAGCGAGGTGTAGACGAGCACAAGGCCGGTAATCAGCGGAAAATCCCTGAAGGTAATACCTTGTAACAGCAGGTAGCCAATGCCGGGCCAGGAGAAGACCGTCTCGACAATAATGGCACCGCTGATCAGCGTGCCGAACTCCAGCCCGATGATGGTGACAACTGAAATCAGAGCATTGCGGAATGCATGTCGCCACAAGACGACACGGGCAGACATGCCTTTGGCGCGGGCAGTCATGACATAATCTTCCTGCAGATTTTCCAGAACCGAAGCCCGTGTAATCTGCATGATAATACCGGCCATATTGGTTCCGAGAACAATCACAGGCAGGGTCAGATGGCGGGCAGCATCCAGAAATGCGTCCCATCGCCCGGCGAGCAATGCATCAACCGTCAGAAAGCCGGTGATAGCCGGAACATCCATGCCCCATGTTGCACGTCCGCCTGAAGGCAGAAGGTTGAACATACCCGCAAACAGAAGAATGAGGAGAATACCGAGCCAGAAATTAGGAAGGCTGATGCCGAAAAAGCCGCCGATTGAACCGATCGTATCGACAAAGGAATTGGGACGGCTGGCAGCCCAGACCCCGAGCGGAAGACCTAAAACAACTGCAAGCAAAGTCGAGTAGAGTGCAAGCTCGATACTCGCTGGCAGCCGTTGCAGAATGAGTTCCATAACCGGCTCACGATAGCGGAAGGATTCACCTAAATCCCCCATGACCGCATTTTTTATAAATGCCAGATATTGAATATAGATGGGCTGATCGAGCCCCCAACTCGCGCGGATACTTTGCCGGATCTCTTCGGTTACTTCGTCGCTGACCAGCATATCCACGGGGTCACCGGGAGCGAGTTTAATCAGTATAAAAATCAAAAGCGTTACCATGAAGAGCACAGGAATGGTGCCCAACACGCGCTTCAGCGTATAGCCAAGCATGGGAGATCCTCGGAATTTTGCCAAGGCATGCCGCAGAGCAAAGAAAACTCTGCTCCGGTTACAGCATACGCGAGGTAAAAGAATGATATGTACTTGTATGAATACACAGTTCCGGCGTGTTCTGAGTTTCGGGCAGGACATATCCTGCCCGAAGTGCGGGGATTAACGCAGGTATATTTCCCAGCCGTTCACACGGTCAGCTTTGCTCGGTTTGAAATCGACGCTTTTGGAAACACCCCATGCCAGACGGTGCAGCCAGAGAAAACAGGCCGGTGCGTCTTCTGTGATTGTCACCATCGCTTTGTTCAGCGTGGCAACCCGCTTATCGAAATCAAATTCCTCACGCTCGGCCTTGAGCAAGGTATCCACGGATGGGTTTGAATATTTCAGACGCGGGGATGCACCGGTTTCAAAATATTGCGCCAGCGCAGGGGACGGATCGAGCATATTGCCACGCCCCATATAATAGAACGGTGTTTCGCCTCGCTGGACATTCGTCCATAAGGTTGCCCATTCCGGTGTCTTCAACGTTGCTTTGAAGCCCGCCTCTTCCAGCATCGGAATCATCGCTTCTGTGATCTGGCGATCTGCAATATAGCGCCCGACCGGCGAGTAAAGATCGACAACCGTACCCAGTGCTCCGGCCTCCTCCAGAAGGCTTCTGGCTTTTTCCGGATTGTAGTCGAACGGTGTTTTATAGTCCGCATCAAAGCCGAGCTGCCCTGCACCAACCGGTCCGTTCAGAAGCGTTGCCTGATTACCCAGAATAGCGCGGGCAATCCCCTCACGATTAATCGCGTGACAAACGGCCTTGCGCACTCTCGCATCGTCCCAAGGCTTTGTTTTCGGGCTCATGGCAATGAACATTGCCTCTGCGGAATCCACCATTTCAACCGTTGCATTCGACATCTGCTGCACACGATTGATCAGCTGCGGCGGAATACCTTGTGCAATCTGCACTTCGCCATTGGCCAATGCGGTCACACGTTGTTCCGGCTCGGTCATCATGCGGTAGAGAATGCGCTTCGGGTTTGCCTCACTGATCATCGGGTGGCCGTCAACACGCTCGATCACAATATGGCTGCCGATGCCGACTTCCACTAATTTATACGGGCCTGCTCCGACCGGATGCTGACGATCGGCCGCCTGAGCGCCGTATTTGTCGTAAATCGCCTTAGAGGTAATCTGCATGAATGCCAGATAATTCGGCAGTGTGGAGACCTTCTGCGTGGTCGTTATGCGCAACCGTTGGTCATCAAGCGCTTCAACAGCTTTAATATACTGAACGGAGGCCTGCGACATGCTTTGCGGGTCGTTGCGCGCGCGCTCCATAGAGTGGATGACATCCGCAATCACAACTGGATCACCGTTATGGCGCTTCAGATCCGTCCGCAACGTCAAAATCCAGTTGAGGTCATCTTCCGGCTCAAGGCTTTCGGCAAGAAACGGGACAAATTTACCCTTCTCAAAATCCCAGCGCGTCAGGCAACCATAAATTTGGCACCAGATAGAACCGATCAGCACAACCGAATCTGCATAGGGATTGTAGCCCGTCACACCCTCGGTAATTGCCACGGTTATCTGCTCGGGCTTTTTCGCCTGTGCTTGTGTCGGCGATCCGGCGCTGGCCATCGCCAGTGCAGCCCCCAGCAACAGCGTATTTTTAACTCCCTTAAACATCATTCCCCTCCTCTTTTTATGTCATGTGCGACAAGCGGTAGTTTTTTTTAAATAAGTAAGCTATTACTTACTTTCTTGTCAATTGCCCTCCGCACAAAATACGTAAATATAAGACCGGAATTATCGGAGCGTTTAAGGATTACAGAATGAGCAAAGTGGAAACGAACACTTCCAAAGCTGTGCGCTCACGCAATGCACAAGCCACGCGGCAGGCGATCCTCGAATCGGCCATTATAGAATTTTGTGATAACGGGCTTAGCGGCGCCAATACATCACGTATTGTTGAGCGCGCAGGCTGCAATATCCGTATGCTTTATCATTATTTTCAGAACAAAGAGACATTGTATAAAGCGGCTCTGGAGCAGGTCTATAATGAGCTGCGCAGCAAAGAAGCCGAGCTGAGTATTCTCGACCGTGCTCCGATGGATGCAATCAAAACGCTGACGGCATTCACCTTCGATTATATGAAAGATACGCCATCATTCATTAAGCTGGTGCTTGGCGAAAATCTTTTGCAGGGAGAGTTCATCAGCACAATTCCAAGCATACCGCGCTCATCACGCCCGCTTATCCAGTCTATCCAGACTTTACTCGAGCGTGGTGCTGAGGCTGGCGTGTTCAGATCAGGGATCAATGCCACCCAGCTTTATATTTCGATCGTGTCCTTAAGCTTTATGTATATTTCCAGTCAGTACACGCTGTCTGTCACATTTGGTGTCGACATTTCATCCGAGCAGAACATCGTAACAAGACGACTTCATGTAATTGATATGATTGAAAAATATCTGATACCAAGCTCAGCGGCGGCTTGATAAAGCACGGACTGACAATCAAGCGCATTCCAGTTCAATGCGCTTGATTGGGTTGTTTACACCAGCTTAAACCATCAGATCAGCTGCATCTTCTTCATATTCGCGCACAGTTTCGTCCTTGGCGAATAGAACACATGGGCCGTAAGACCCGCGCGGATCATAGGCATAGCCTTTTTCAGCCAGCGCCTGCGTGATATCGCGGATCCCGGCCAGACCATAGAGATGGTCATGGAGCTCGAGGAAGATACGCTCCACGCCTTGCAGATCAGCTTTTTGCAGCAAATCCCGCTCGGCGCCTTCAATATCCATCACCAGAACATTAATATTCTGCGCAGCTATGAAGTCATCAATATTGGCTGAAGCCAGCAATATTTCATGCTCATAAGGCCCCTGATCCTTGTCCATTGAAGACATCCAGAGATCTTTGCGAACATAAAAGCGATGTTCCGTTGGCTCACCGGCAGTCAGAATACCCTGCGTCAGTGTCACATTACCGGCTGTATTTGCCTCGATCACGCGCTGTGCAAGCGCGGCGGTCGTAGGATTGGCTTCAAAAGCCCATATCCGCACATCCGGAATCGTTGCCATC
Organism: Pseudochrobactrum sp. sp1633; assembly: GCF_030376605.1. Classification (GTDB taxonomy): domain Bacteria; phylum Pseudomonadota; class Alphaproteobacteria; order Rhizobiales; family Rhizobiaceae; genus Pseudochrobactrum. The sequence goes on from NZ_JARRAE010000018.1 coordinate 18,322, forward strand.
AATGATGTGATGACCCCGATGCCCGAACCCAATTCCAGCACGCGATCACCGCGTTTCACCGCTTTGAAAACCCATTTGGCTTCTTTAGCTTCATAGCGACCGCTTGTAATGGCCTGCCATATAACGGGGGAAACCTCGTCAGGGGACAGAGGAATTTTGATTCCGTGCAACGTGACTAATTCCACACCCGAGCTCCTTGGCGCTTGACGTTTTAAGCGCTTACAGGTGCGAAGTTCAGCTGCCCGTTTACGCTCATCTCAAAGATGACGCAGGGCATAACATATATATGAAATATAGTATATTTTTAACGTAACAAATTACTTACGCAGATGCGCAAGTTCTGATGCCGGAACCGGCCGTCCGAACAAGTAGCCCTGAAGCTGATCGCAACCGACCCGCTTCAGACATTCCAGCTCTTCTTCCGTTTCAATACCTTCCGCAATCGTAATCATGCCGAGGCTCTGGCCGATGCCGGTCACCAGTTCCACAATGGCCAGCGCATCTGCTCTTGTCGTCACATCACGGATGAATGAGCGGTCAATTTTGATTTTATCAAACGGGAAGCTGCTCAGACTGCCCAGCGAAGAATAGCCCGTGCCAAAATCATCCATCGCAATCTGAATACCGATGGCTTTCAACTGGCGCAAAATGCGCAAAGTCTGCTCATTTTTATCCAGCAGCACAGATTCTGTGATCTCCAGCTCAAGCCGCTGCGGATCCAGCCCGCTCTCCTTCAGGATCGCTTTCACTCTCTGGATCAGATCTTTGGTGATAAACTGCACCGGTGAAAGATTGACCGCCACTTTAAGCGGCCTGTTCCAGAGCACAGCTTCGCAACATGCGACTTTCAGCACCCAGTCACCCAGTTCATGGATCATGCCGGTTTTTTCAGCAACCGGAATAAATTCCGAAGGCGGCACAGCCCCGCGCTTTGGATGCGTCCATCTTAACAAGGCCTCATAGCCGCAAATCTCGCGGGTAAATGTATCGACCTGCGGCTGATAATAGACCTCCATCTCACCGTTTTTCAGTGCATCGTGAAGGTCTGCTTCAAATGCTTTTTTCTCCAGCAAACGCGTCTGCATATGCGGCTGGAAAATACAAACATGACCTGTGCCAAGTGCCTTAGCCTCATAAAGCGCCAGATCGGCGCGTTTGAACAATTCTTCCATATCCGGTTCGCTGGAAGAAATGGCGACACCGATACAGGTGCCGATTTTAATTTCATGGTCTTTGATGTGGTAAGGCGAACTCACAACATTCATCAGGTGCTGGGCAAATTCATAGGCCGGTTCAGGTGCAAGACCTGCGGATACAACAGCAAATTCATCACCGCCCAACCGGCAGATCAGATCATCTCTGTGGCTGAACTCCGTCAGCCGTCCCGCAACCGCCTGCAGCAGCACATCCCCGACATCATGCCCTAGCGTATCATTCACATCTTTAAAACCGTCGAGGTCGAAGAGCAGCACCACCGCCGCACCGCCGCCCTCGCGTGCGGTTTTCATTCTGGCTTCCAGATCCTGACGGAACAGAATGCGGTTCGGCAGGCCGGTGAGCGCATCATGATGGGCTGAATGTTCCAGCCGGTAATTCTGCGACTGCAATTCTCCTGAGGTTTCGCGAAGATCATCCGTCAGACGCTTCATCCGCCCATGCGCATTATTCAGAAGCTTGTTTTGGCGTAAGAGCAGGATAATCAGAGCAATTCCGCAGAGAATAAGCCCGCCTGCAAGTGCAGTATAGATATAGTGCAGCTTTTGCACTTCCCGCTGTGCAGTATCAATCACACCGACATCATATTCAACCGACGAGGCAGCAAGCGCTGTCAAAGGCCCGTCCAGCGCGATCATGTCAGGGAGTAACGCCTTAACATGGTCGACATCCAGGACATCAAACTGCTGATCAAGCTTATCGAGCAATGATTTGAGATTGGCAATCAGCTGGCGACGCGATGCATTTTTCTCGACGAATTCATACAATGTGCCCTGCTGCATGAATTCCAGCCGACTGATGATAATATCCAGACGAAGATGCACCTCGTCCAGATCAACACTTTCTACCCCAAGGGCATAAGCGGCAAGCCGCTGCTCAAGGCGCATATATTCAGACAGCATCTGACTGACTGCCCAGGAGTCATTATAGCGTGCAAATTTCTGCAGTGCAGTTTGCCGCTCTGCAATAACGTATGCGATGTAACCTGTCGCCAGTACGAAGCAACAGATGATGACCCCGAGTATGCGTCTCACGCTTACCCTCTATTCGATTATGAGCTTGGCAACCTGCCATGCTGAGCGTGTATAATAAATTTGACTCTGCAGTTCTGCCTGACTGTCATAAGGGTAGATAATAAAAAGCGGCCCTTTTTCGCGAACCGTCATGACATTTCCATCACGCTTCATGGCCAGTATGACGTTAAATTTCTTAAAATCGTCTAACGGTATCGTCGTCACATAATCATTCAACGCAATTGCGGTGACAGTGGTTCCCTTGGCGCCTACCATTGTCATGAGCTTATCCAGAGACACGCCTTCAAAACGGGTGCGACCGCTATACCAGGGATTTGCAGTCTCTATGGTCTGCAAGCCGGTTGCTGTCAGCATTTCACGGTCAAACTCTGCGGTATCACCGTTATTCGTATTTTCGATGGCGCCGGAGATCACCAGAATCGGCTTGTTAGCCGGTTTCGCAAGTTGATCGGCAGCCGCGCCGGAAATCATAATGCAGGACAGGACCAGATAGATAACGAAGCGCTTTAAGATCATTATATTTCTCCCTGATAATTTAGAACAATATATTGAAATCCATCAATCAGTACATGGGAAATTATGCGCATCCCAATCTATTTGTTTTAAGGTGAACGAGTTCTGAATCGAAAGAAAGTGCTTGCGAATCACATAAGCATACACTTATCTGTTGGCATGACAGAAAATGATATCTTCAAGGCTTTGGCCGATCCGACACGACGTGCTGTTTTTGAAAAACTGGCAACAGGCAGCATGAATGCCAGTGCCTTGCGCGAAGGTATGGATATCAGCCAGCCTGCCATGTCTCAGCATCTCTCGGTTCTGCGCGGCGCGCAGCTCATCAGAGAAGAACGGCAGGGACGCTATGTGAATTATGAGGTCGATCCGGAAGGACTGGCGCTGATAGCGCAATGGCTGTCAAAATACCGCGCTTATTGGCCTGCACGGATTGATGCCCTCAAAACGCTGCTGAAGGATATGGATCAATGACGCAAGAAGAGAGCCGCAAGCCAGCCGTCAGACTTGTCTTTGAATATGAGCTTGATGCCAGCCCTGAGAGAGTCTGGCACGCCATCAGCATTCCTGAGCTGCGTGCCAACTGGCTGCCTGAACAGGATCTGGCCTGCTCAGAGCCTGCCGGCATCATACCGGAACAAGAAGCCGTCTACAAAATGCGGGAAACCACGCCGCCTTTTCTTGTAAGCACCGTCACATTTCAGATTGCCGCTAATGATGACGGCGGCACAAGCTTAAAAATCATTCACGAGCTTGAGGATGCGCAGCTCAGCCGCAAAACCACAGCTGCGAACGGCAATAGTCCGGTGCTTATGCGCGCAGCCTGACACGCTGCCATCCCTTCCGTAATCTGCAAGAAAGGAGGTCGCCGATGCGCGACATGATGCAACTCGTCCCTATGGTGGTTGAACAGTCAGCCAAAGGAGAGCGCTCTTTCGATATCTATTCGCGGCTGTTGCGTGAGCGGATCATCTTTCTCAACGGTGAGGTCAATGACACCGTGGCCGCTCTCGTCTGCGCGCAATTACTGTTTCTCGAAGCGGAAAACCCGAAAAAGCCGGTCAGCCTTTATATCAATTCCCCCGGCGGCTCGATCACCAGTGGCTTGGCGATTTACGATACGATGCACTACATTCATGCGCCGGTGCACACATTATGCATGGGAACCGCCCGTTCCATGGGTTCATTCCTTCTCATGGCCGGAGAACCGGGCTGTCGCGCCGCACTGCCCAATGCCAGCCTGCATGTGCATCAGCCGCTTGGCGGTTTTCAGGGGCAGGCATCGGATATTTTTATTCAGGCAGAAGAAATGCGCAAAACCAAACATCGCGTCATTGAATTTTACGCCAGACATTGCGGTCGCAGTTATGAGGAGGTTGAGCAAACCCTCGACCGCGACCGTTTCATGGATGCGCAGGAAGCGCTGGAATGGGGGCTGATTGATACCGTCCTCACCCATCGCTCCCTTTGAAACAGTATCGGGGGCGGCACGACACGCCCCCGCCTGATATTTTATACCGGTGGCAGTGACAGATGCCCGCGCAGTGTATCCGTTTGATACTCCGTGCGGAACAATCCCCGCTTTTGCAGAACCGGCACCACCTGATCGACAAAATCCTCGATATCTGAAGGCAAGGACGGCGGCATCAGATTAAAGCCGTCAGCCCCATCATTGCGCCACCAGTCTTCCATCCGGTCCGCGATCATCTCCGGCGTGCCGACCATCGTGCAGTGTCCGCCACCTGCTGCCAACCGACCAAGCAGCTGGCGCAGTGTCGGCTGCTCGCTCCTGATAATCCGCAGAACGGTTGCATAGCGCCCTTTGGGCCCTGTGAAGTCTTCCAGCGGTGGCAAGGCAGGCACCGGCGCATCCAGTTCCCAGCCGGAGCAATCCTGTGCAATAAAGCTCTCCAGCTGGCGCAGTGACGTTGCAACAGGCAACAATTCATCCAGCGCCTGCTGCTTGGCTTTTGCCTCAGCCTGTGTGGAGGCCACATAGGTCACCAGCCCCGGCATCACCGGAATACCTTTCTCCCGACCCGCCAGTTTGGCACGCCGTTGCATATCACGGTAATAGTCTTGTGCTGCCTCAAGGTCATAGGCAACTGCATAAATTGCCTCGGCCTTTGCGGCGGCCACTGCCCTGCCCTCCTCCGAGGCTCCGGCCTGAAACAGCACCGGATGCCCCTGTGGTGGGCGTGGAATGGTCAAAGGCCCCTGTGTTGAAAAATGCTCGCCCTTGTGGTTGACCGCCCGCACCTTGTCTTTGCAGGCATAGTCACCGTGACGGTCATTGATCACTGCATCAGCATCCCATGAATCCCACAATTTCTGCACGGCATCGATGAACTCTGTTGCACGGCCATAGCGCCATGCATGAGGCGGCATGGCATCATAACCATGATTGCGCGCCTCACTGTCAAACATCGACGTGACCACATTCCAGCCGATACGACCCTTCGATAAATGATCGAGCGAGGCCAGTGTACGCGCCGCATGGAACGGCGTGGTGAACGTGCTGGAGACCGTGCTGATAAGGCCGATTTTCTCTGTTGCGCGGGCAAGCGCTGCCAGCAAAGTCAGCGGGTCGAAATAGCTGCGCGGCCCGTCCGCAATATTATCGATTGCATGCCAGTCGGCGAAGAAAATCGCATCAAATTTGCCGCGCTCGGCGGTTTGCGCGAGGCTTTCGTAATAACGTGCATCATTGAGCCGCTCTATTGCCGATGCAGGATGGCGCCATGCAGCACGGTGATGCCCGCAGCCGAAGATAAACAGATTGAGGTGCATTTCCCGCATCAGTTTTTCACCAAGCCACCGTCCACAACCAGATTTTGACCGGTCACAGAACGCGCCCACGGCGAGGCAAAAAATAGAGCTGTATCAGCGAATTCCGCAGGCGTGGTTACACGGCGCAACGGCGTGGCAGAGGCGATATAATCAAACACCGCTTCCGGTGTTGCAGCCGACGCATCAGTCGTGCGCAGCAAACCACCGGACAGCATATTGACGGTGATATTCTTCTCGCCCAGATCTTGCGCAAGTGTGCGGGTCAACGACAACAGAGCAGCCTTTGCCGCCGTATAATCGTGATAAGGTACCACCGGATTTTGAAACAGGTTGGTACCGATATTGATGATGCGGCCGAAACCGGCTTTTTCCATCCCTGCCAATGCTGCCTGTGTGGTGTTGAGCGTACCACGCACAATACCCTCCATCTGCTGATTTATTTGCTCCCAGCGGATCACATCGGCATGGGCGCGGGCATCGCCGTTGAAGCTGAAAGCAGGTAGCGCATTGTTCACAACAGTCGTGACCGGCTTGCCGAAATGCTGCTCTGCGCGGGCAAACATGGCCTGTACAGCTGCAGGGTCTGTCACATCTGCCTGCACGGCCAGTGTTTTTTCCGGTGCAAGCTCTGCCAGCTCTGCCGCTGCATCAGCACTGTTGAGATAGTTGATCACAACATTTGCACCCTCGCCCAAAAATGCTTTGACGAGATCGCGCCCCAGACCGCGCGCGCCGCCGGTGACAAGTACGAGTTGCTGACGGAGTGACAGTGTAACAGGATCAGACATGATAGTTCCCTTGCCTAAAAGAATACGGACGGCAAAGGGAGATATGAGCATAGACCGCATGAGATACGGTTTGGCTGCACAGACATCCCTTCGCCAGTATGAGCTGGATCAGGTTCAACGGGTTTAAAATCTCAGCCCTGCAAAACAGGACACCCCGTGTCATTCGGATCAGGCTTAGCAAGTTTAATTGCAGCGGACAAGCCTTCCGCGGTTGTCCTGTTGACCTAAGCTGGTTTAAGAAACCCTATGTCTGAAAATAACACTGCCCCTTCATCCGACCGGTTCTGGCTCAGTATCATTGCAACAACGCTCTATGCGGTGCTGCTATACATCCTCATATGGCTGATACGCGAAGGCAGCGGCATGGCCTTTATCACCGGACTGATCCTGATGCCGATGGCGATTACCAGCCTGCTGATCATTCAGATTGACCCGCAAGGCACAGGCAGCAATCGCAAGCATATGAAAACCGCCATGCTATGCATGCTCGGCTTTATTCTGATTTCGATGATTATCTTCGGTGAAGCCGGTATCTGTGTGGCAATGGCCGCGCCGTTTCTCTTCGCAGGCACAGCACTCGGCGTTTATGTTACCATGCGGCTCTTACGTAATTATCAGGCTAAACGCAGTGTTACATTTGTCATCGCGCTGCCTTTTCTCGCATTACCGCTGGAAAATCAGATTGAGTATCAGGATCATTTCAGCTCGGTCACAACCGTGATTGAGATCAATGCCCCTGCTGATGTGATCTGGAACAATACGCTGGAAATTCCTGATATCCGCCCCGATGAATTGGGTATGACTTTCAGCCATAGTATTGTCGGCGTGCCGAAGCCGGAAGATGCGCGCATTACCGGCTCAGGCGTTGGAGCTGTGCGCCATCTGAAATGGGGCAAAGGCGTCAATTTTGAAGAAGTGATTACCGGCTGGCAGGAAAACCGCTATCTGCGCTGGGATTTCCGTTTCAGCGACACCTCAATCCCGAAAGCAGTGGAAGCGCATATCAGCGTCAACAGTGATTATCTGGGGCTGGACTATGGTGAATATCTGCTGGAACCGATTGGCGAAAACCGCACCCGTCTGACGCTGAAAACGCAGTATCGTATTGCAACGCCGATCAATATTTACTGCGACTGGTGGGGGCAGATTTTCCTCAATGATTTCCATTCCATCGTGCTGAATGTCATTAAGGAACGCTCGGAAAGCGCAGTTCAGGCTTAAAAAATGCGGCGGATTATAAACCCGCCGCAACTTTAAATTATTTGTTTTTACGCATTATCCTTCGCAAAACCGCTACACACTTTTGCTGGAAATGCTATAATTTCAGATCATCGCTTCGATCAGGAACGGGCCTTTGCGTTTGCTGGCTGCGGCAAACAAATCAGCAAACTGTTCAGCCGTTGTGGCGCGTGCGCCTTCAACACCAACACCTTTGGCAAGGCTCACCCAGTCAATCGTCGGCTCGACCAGATCGAACATGCGCTGCGCATTGCGTCCCGGTGCACCGGCACCGACATTCTGCAATTCGCCATGCAAGATCGCATAACGCTGATTAGCAAAAATGACGGTGATGATATTCAGGTTCTCGCGGGCATGTGTCCACAGTGCCTGCATCGTATACATACCACTGCCATCAGCCTGCAAAGCAACGACCTGACGATCCGGACAGGCCACAGCCGCACCGGTTGCCAGCGGCAGACCGATACCAATTGCACCACCGGTCAATTGCAGAAAATCATGCGGCGCTGAATTATGCGTCAGCCCGAACATTTCACGACCGGATGTAATGGATTCATCAACGATAATCGCATTTTCCGGCAGGAGTGACGCAACAATCGCGCTGATTTTATCATCATCGAGCGTGCCGGTCGGCATCACTTTCTCACCACGCTGATTGAGCAATGGAGTAACAGATGCCGGAATGTTCATTTCATCGGCCAGCGCCTGCAAGGCGTAAAGCTGGTCGTCGGCTTCACCGGCATAATCAACCACAGCGCAGCCTTCCGGCAGGAAAGTGCTAGGTTTGCCCGGATAGGCAAAGAAGGCGACCGGAATTTTAGCACCGAGCAGCACAACCTGTTCAATATCTGCCAGATCGGCCAGTGCATCATCCACACGATAGAGCACACGATTAACCGTAACACGCCCTGCTCCGCGTTCAATACGGCCATTGGATTGCTGCGCCTGAATGCGTGCACCAGTGCTTTGAGCAATGCGGCTGGCGATTTCCAGCGCATTGGCACGCAGAGCAAGATTGCCAAGCAGGATGAGCGTGCGCTTACCATTGCGCAATGCCTGAGCTGCTTCACGTACGGCCTCCGCATCAACTTTACGACGCTCCGGACGGATCAAAGGCTGCACAATTTGCTGCGGTGCTTCTGTCCATGCGGTATTGGCAGGCAGGATCAGCGTTGCCACCTGTCCCGGTGCATTGCAGGCCGCGGCAAAAGCTTCAGCCGTATCTGCCGAAATATCATCAGCGGATTTCGAGGTTTTAACCCAGCCGGAAACCGGACGCGCCAGCGATTCAATATCACTGGTCAGCGGTGCATCATATTTCAGATGATAAGTGGCATGATCGCCGACAATATTCACAATCGGTGTCTTGGCACGTTTCGCATTGTGCAGATTGGCAACGCCGTTACCAAGACCGGAACCCAGATGCAGCAAAGTTGCTGCCGGTTTATCCGCCATACGGCCATAGCCGTCCGCGGCACCTGTTACCACGCCTTCAAACAGGCCCAGCACGCAGCGCATCTGCGGCTTGCGATCCAGCGCCGCCACAAAATGCATTTCAGATGTGCCCGGATTGGCAAAACAGACATCGATCCCGTGCGCCAGCAGGGTGTCGCAAAGGCTATCAGCACCGTTCATTTCTCACTCCCATTATGCTTGCTCTCACAGCATCCGGCAGCGCGTTTCCTCCATGCGCAACCACTATGAGCCGCAACAGCTATATCCGGCGAACAGGCTGTTCTGCAAGTTTTGCGAAAATTATTTCAAAATCAGTCCCTACTGACAGAATATTTTTATACACAAGCCGGCAAAACCAACAAGTGAAGCAAAAACAAATATTTACAAGTCTACATGACAGTATTGCAATTGCCTGCGCGTGACAGAAAAATTTTTAGTTGCACAAAGCAGCAAGTTCATAAAAACTCGCACCGGAAATTGAGCAATTATACGCATCAAATCAACCAATCTAATACTTTAGGATGATTGCGGCTCTTTTTGTACATATGATGTCTTGGTGATGTTAACTGGTGACTGTTTTGCAAACATCAGCATACTGACAAGACATGACACAGGGTTGGTGCGGCCATATTCAAAGTAAGAATACCGGCTGCGGGAGAACCGGCCTGAGAATGAAATATGGAGGGTTTCATGACTTATCTGAGCAAGAAAACAATTTTCTCAACTTTTGCAGCACTGACGCTGACATTTGCAGCAGCTGAAGCAAAGGCACAGGACTTCATTAATATTTTGACCGGCGGCACAAGCGGTGTTTACTACCCGATGGGCGTGGCGCTTGAAAAAATTTATTCCGGCATTCCGAATGCCCGCCCTTCTGTGCAGGCAACCAAAGCCTCGATTGAAAATATCAATCTGATCAATAGCGGGCGTGGCGAAATCGCTTTCACATTGGGCGATTCCCTGCGTGATGCATGGGAAGGCAATGAAGAAGCCGGCTTCAAAAAGAAGCTGGAAAATATCAGCACAATGGCCGCAATTTACCCGAACTATGTGCAGATTGTTGCTTCCAAGGAATCCGGCATCAAAACGCTGGCGGATCTGAAAGGTAAACGCCTTTCCGTCGGCGCCCCAAAATCCGGCACTGAGCTGAATGCGAAAACCATTCTTCATGCAGCCGGTCTTTCCTATGATGATCTCGGCAAAGTGGAATATTTGCCATTTGCGGAATCCGTGGAACTGATGAAAAACCGTCAGCTGGATGCCACGCTGCAATCCTCAGGTCTCGGCGTTGCATCGCTGCGCGATCTGGCCAATGCGGTTGAGATCAATGTGGTGGAAGTGCCTGCCGATATTATCGAAAAAATCGGCGCGCCTTATCTGGTCAACACTATTCCGGCAAATACCTATACCGGTCAGGACAAAGATGTGACCACCGCATCGGTGATCAACTATCTGATTGTGCGTCCGGATATGAGCGATGAGCTGGTGTATCAGATGACCAAAGGCCTGTTCGAAAATCTGGATCAGCTGACAGCAGCCCATTCGGCAGCCAAAATGATCAAGCTCGACAAGAGCACCATCGTGTCGCCTACACCGGTTCATCCGGGCGCGATGCGCTACTACAAAGAAAAAGGTATTGAATAAAAACGCCTGAAGCGGGTTTTGAGGGCTGTATCATTTGCCTTTATGGCAGGTGATGCAGCCGCTTTTTACTCTTGTTCATATCATTTTGCGTGGTTTGAAATTGATGACATCTACAGAAACCAATGCGGTTGAATCAGCCGAGCATATTCCGGGCTGGGGTCTTAGTACCGGCGCCCGGATATTGTTTGGTATTGCCGTTACTTTTTCCGTTTTTCAGCTCTGGACTGCGGCCTATTCTCCATTGCCAAGTCAGGTTGTGCGCTCCGTTCATGTGGGCTTTTTGCTGCTGCTGCTGTTTGGCCTTTATGCCAATGCAGCCCCGCGCGGTTCCTTCACAAAAATCCTGCTGTGGTCGACGGCCATTCTGGCTTTTGCTGTCAGTTTCTACCACTGGGTTTTCTATAATGATCTGATCCTGCGTGCCGGTGAGCCGGAAATGCAGGATATTGTGATCGGTGTGCTGGCCGTTGGTCTGGTGTTCTGGGCTGGTCAGCGCATGATGGGCTGGACACTGCCGCTGATCTGTTTGATTTTCCTGATGTACGGACTGTTTGGCCAACATCTGCCCTCGCCGCTCAACCATCGCGGCTATGATTTTGAGCAGGTTGTCGAAGTGCTGTTTCTGGGAACAGAAGGTATTTACGGCACCCCAATTTATGTCTCATCCAGCTATATTTTCCTGTTTATTTTGTTTGGCGCTTTCCTTGAACGTGCGGGCATGATCCAGCTGTTCAATGATGTGGCAATGGGTTCTGTCGGCTCGTCGCGCGGCGGCCCTGCTAAAGTTTCGGTGATCTCCTCCGCCTTGATGGGCACCATCAACGGTTCCGGCGTGGCCAATGTGGTGACCACCGGTGCTTTCACCATTCCGCTGATGAAACGCTCCGGCTTCAAACCCGCTTTTGCCGGTGGGGTGGAAGCAGTTGCCTCGATGGGCGGACAGATTATGCCGCCGGTAATGGGTGCTGTCGCTTTCATCATGGCCGAAACGCTGGGTCTGCCTTATCTTGAAATCGTCAAAGCAGCGATTGTTCCGGCCATTCTCTACTTCATCACCGTCTTCATTATGGTGCATCTGGAAGCCGGACGTCTTGGCCTGAAAGGCCTGTCAAAAGCGGAGCTGCCAAGTGCCCTTGGTGCCCTGCGCAAGCACTGGTATCTGATCCTGCCGCTTGTAGCTCTGGTCTGGCTGCTGTTCTCCGGCTATACACCGCTTTTTGCCGGTACCGTGGGCATGGGGCTGACCGCGCTGATTATTCTCGGCGTGCCGGTTTCCACACAAATGCCAATGGCAGTGCGCGTGCTGTTCTGGATTGCACTCGGCCTGATGTCAGCAGCAGCGTTCAGCACCAGCTTTAGTATTCTGGGTTTTGAAATCCGCGGCATCACCCTGATCCTGCTGTTGCTCGCCGTGCTGGTTCTGGTCAATTTTACCATTCGCGGTGGCCGCGAGACATTGCGTCTCTGTCTTGAAAGTCTTGCGGAAGGCGCCAAAAATGCCCTGCCGGTTGGCGTGGCCTGTGCGCTTGTCGGCGTGATTATCGGCGTGCTGGCGCTCACCGGTGCCGGATCGAGCTTTGCCCGTGTGATTGTGAGTGTGGGTGAAAACTCCCTGTTCCTCTCGCTCGTGCTGACCATGATTACCTGCCTTATTCTCGGCATGGGTATTCCGACAATCCCGAACTATATCATTACCTCATCGATTGCAGGCCCTGCTTTGCTGATGCTGGATGTGCCGCTTCTGGTGTCACATATGTTCGTGTTCTATTTCGGAATCATGGCTGACCTGACGCCGCCGGTCGCACTGGCTGCTTTTGCCGCCGCGCCGATTGCCAAAGAGTCCGGCATGAAAATCGGAATGCAGGCGGTGCGTATTGCCGTTGCCGGTTTTGCCGTACCGTTTATGGCGGTTTATGCGCCGGTTATCATGTTGCAGGATGGCGGCCCGCTGGCGGAGAGTATGGGCTACTGGCCTGCTGTTGCCTATATGATCGGCAAAGCCTTGCTCAGTATCGTGATGTGGGGTGCAGCGGCGATCGGCTTCCTGCGCGGTCACCTGAAAATCTGGGAACGTGTCTGGGCATTCCTTGCCGCAGCCATGATGCTGGCAACCTATCCGCTCAGCGATGAGATCGGCTTTGCTGCCTGTATGGCTTTCCTTCTCTGGCACTGGTGGAATACCAGAGAGCCGCAGATGAAAGCCGCCTGATGGCACTCTGTGCACTATCCGCAGCCGGTGTGCTGCGGATAGCAACCACCACTTTCATGCTGCAATGGACACATAGTGTCGAGAAAATACCCTGGCAGGAAGACTGGCAGATGACACCGGCAGGTTTTGTGCTGACGCAAGCCCGCATACAAGGCTCCGGCGCGGGTATGGAACCACCGGAAGGCGCAGTGTTACGGGATGGCTGGTATCATTATGTGCCGAAAATTCCGCCACGTCAGGAGCTGGTGCTGGCGGCCTCCGGCGAAACGGTCAGCGGCTGGAAACTTTGCGCCAACGGGCAATGTCACGAGCTTGGCACGACAGCAGAACAGCCAATTAAAATCACGCAATGCAAATAAAAAACGCCCGATGCCATCTCCGGCATCGGGCGTTTTTTTGAACATTATCAGATTAGTTCAGGCCGAGCTTGCCGCGCAGAGTGGAAAGGTCTTCCGCCAGTGTGTTCACTGCAATGGAGAGCACTTTGCGGTCTGCTTCTGTCAGCTTGTCATAGCTCTGGTAGCCGTCGCCTTCTTTGTATTTATCAAGTGTCTGGGAAACGGTGTTGAAGTTTTCATCCACTTTTTTGGTGAATTCAGCTTCTTTCGCTTCAATCAGTGGGCGAACCAGATCAAAAATCTTGCGGGAACCGTCAAAATTGCCTTTGAAATCCCAAAGATCAGTGTGGCTGTAGCGGTCTTCTTCACCGGAGATTTTGGTGGCTGCAACTTCTTCCATCAGCACCGCTGCACCGCCGACAACTTTTTCCGGCGGGAAGGTCAGGTCAGCAATACGCTTGTTCAGCTCGCTCACATCGGCCATCAGCTTGTCTGCAACCGGTGTCAGCTCATCGGTCGAATTCTTTTCCCACAGACCATATTCGATGCGGTGGAAGCCGGTGAAACCCGGATCCTGTTCAGCCTTTTCCCAGTCATCCGCACGGCTGTCGATCGACACGTCCAGATCGCTGAACAGTTCTGCAATCGGCTCAATGGCTTCATAGCTCAGGCGGGTTGAAGCAAAGAGAGACTTTGCCTTTTCCACATCACCGGCTTTCACCGCATCGGTAAAGACCTTGGTGTCTTCTTCCAGCTTCTGCACTTTTTCACTGACATAGATTTTATATTCAGCCAGCGGCTCAACGAGGTCATAGGTAGTATCTTGCGCAAAAGCCTGAAAGGACAGGCACGAGGCAAAAACCGAGGCGGCAAGTAAAGATCCAAACTTCATTACAGACGTCCTTTTGGTATGCTTATGTTTAGTGTTGCAGCCGCTTTTCTTAAAACGGCCTAAGGTTAAACTTTGTTATCCGGATGGTTGCGGATGGCCTCAACCAGAGTGCGGCCGAGATAATCCTTCTCGTCCACAGCCCCCGGCAGAATGAAGAAATAACCGCCGCCGACCGGCTTGATATATTCCTCCAGCGGCTCGCCATCGAGCTTGCGCTGCACAGCGATAAAGCCCTGTTCCAGATCGGCCTGGTAGCAGATGAAAAGCAGCCCCTGATCAAGCTGGCCGGATTTGGTGACACCGTTGGAGTAGTTGAACGGACGGCGCAGAATGAGATTTTTCTGTGTGGCATGGGTGCGGTCATTGGCAAGCCGGATATGCGCATCCATCGGCGTGACCTTGCCTTCAGGGTCTTTGGTATAGTCAGGAACCTGACTTTCATTGGTGCCGTCCATCGGCGCGCCGGACATTTTCTTACGCCCGAAAATCAGCTCCTGCTCCTGCAAAGGCGTGCGATCCCAACGCTCCACAAAATTGCGGATGAGACGCACCGCCTGATAAGAGCCATTGGCTGCCCAGTCCGGCTCCTGATGGGCTTCACCCACCCAGACCAGCTGGTTCATCAGGCTCTTGTCACCGGCATCAGGATTGGCGGAACCATCGCGGAAGCCTAAGAAATTGCGCGCACTTTCAATCTCACCAGAAGGCGATGGCGGAATCACCGGCACATTGCCTTCCTGTTTCCAGCGCAGGAAAACCAGATCGGACATGGTTTTGAGAATATCGCGCAAGGCGTGAATATTGGTGTCCGGCGTGTTGGCACAGAATTGCAGCGAAAGATCACCGTGGCACAGATCAGCCACCAGAGCATCATTCGGGAATTTGGTCATGCGCTGCAACAGCTTCGGCTTATGCGGCTTCAACCACGGATGATGCTCAAACAGGCTGTCGCCCAGACCCACAGTCATCGTCAGATTATCGGGGCGGATATCAGGACCGAGAATACCGGAATCCGCCGGCGGTAATTTCGGGTCGAAATCCTGCGGTGTGCCGCCCTGTGTGAGGAAGGCAATGCGCTGCGTAAGCGTGCGGAACAGGCGCTCCAGATCATCAGGCGTTTTCACCAGCACATCAAAGGATGCAAGCAGCCCGTGTGCAGGGCGGGCATTGGCGATGCCAGATTGATGAATACCGTAAAAAGGCTGGCGCTGATGAAAACCATCGCTGCCAACCGGCGCGTCGGTTACATGATGTTCAACCGGAGCAGATGCGGCTTGCGCATAGCCCCCAGTTATGGTGCCGCCAAGTGCCAGTCCCAATCCTTTGAGGACATTGCGGCGGCTTGCAGTGAGCTTGTTCTCTTGCTTTGTCATCACTTACTCCAGTCCGATTGCCGACATCAGTGCGGTGATTTTCTGGCTGAGTGTTTTCACTTTTTCCGCCAGCACGCGGCGTGCAGCCTCATCAATTTCCGTGTAGGAACGCTCGGGATTTCCCGCCGACAGAGTTGCCAGTTCCTGACGCAGGTTCTGCAATGCTGCCAGCGCATTCTGCGTGTCCGTCGCGGCAGGTTTTTCACTGAGCGGCCGCAGCAGGATCAGCACCTTTTCCACGCCATCGAGCTTTGCAGTCAGATCAGCCAGATCGAGATGCGAATAGGCATTATCTCCGGCCATCACCGCGCCCTCAGCCTGCTGATTGAGATAGCCTGCAACATTGCGCAGCAGCATATCCGGCGTGAGTTTTGTTGTTTTCAGACGCTCTTTCAGCGTGGTCAGATCAGCCGTCAGCTGGTTTGCGAAAACGCCCAGCCCCTCTGTGCTGTTCTTATCCCACAGACCATATTCAATACGGTGAAAGCCGGTAAATGCCGGATCTTCTTCACGCTTTTCCAGATAGCTTGCGACAGGATCAATTTTTGAAGCCAGATCGGCAAAGCGGCTGGAAAGCACGTCTGTGCGCTCATAAGCTTCACGCGTCTGTAAAAACGCTGCGCGCGCGGCCTGCACATCACCGGCGTTGATCGCTGCCTGCAAGGCCTCCGCCCCTTTGAGCGCGGCATTGCTCTGCATCACCAGAAACACTTTATATTCCGAGAGCATCCCGATGAAAGCGCGGGTATCCGGCTTAGCAACAGCAGTCTGCGCAGAATGTTCCGACGGTGTTACCGTCAGCTTACCGCGCGGGTTGGAGAGCAGACCGCAGGTAATTTCATAATCACCCGGCTGCAATTGCGCACGCAGGACAGCCTTCATCCCCGGAATGATATTCTCCCGCTCTTCCACCACCATCACACCGTCGAGAATTTCCCACTCAACAGGACGGTCAGAGCGATTATGAATTTCAAAACTGTGATGCGCTGAAGGCAAGGTCAGGTTCATCGGGTCGCAGGCCTTGGCACCGACCTCAATCGCGATCAACTTTTCATTGCCAGCGGATTTTTTGGTAATGGTTGCGTAATAAAACAGACCACCGGCAGCAACAGCCAGTACGGCAGAACCGGCAACGGCCAGTTTCATCATGCCTGAAGACGGTTGTGAGGACGGCGAAGATTGACGTTTGCTCATAACAGCCTCTCAGACCGTTGCGGTTTTTTGTGCAGGGGCAGGCTTGAGATAGATGGCCAGCGCTGCAAACAGAAAAATGACATAGGCGATAACTTCACCCACTGCCGGTGTATCGTGATAGCCGAGCAGACCGGACAGCAATGTGCCAAGTGGTGAAGACAGCGGCAGCACATGGCTCAGATCCCATGCCGGTGCCTGCAAATAATTCCAGATACCCGCCTCATGCAGGCTGCGCAGGGAACCGGACAACAGACCAGCCGCGACAAAAATAATCAGGATACCCGTCCAGCGGAAAAACACCCGTAAATTCAGACGCAGCCCGCCCTGATAAATCAGCACGCCGAGCACCACGGAAACAGCTACACCTAAAAACGCACCGAGCGGAGCGGAATAGCCTTCACTTTGCTGAAAAATTGCCAGCAGGAAGAACACGGATTCCAGCCCCTCACGCGCCACGGCAAAAAACACCATGCCGATCAGCGCCCATGTGGCAGATTTTGCTGCGAGCGCATGTTCAACAGAATGCTGGAGCTCATCTTTGAGAGAGCGTGCGGCCTTCTTCATCCACAGCACCATAGACATCAGCACGATCACGGCAATGAAGCCGACAATGGCCTCAAACAATTCCTGCATTTTTTGCGGAAATTCAGCACTGATAATCTGCAAGGCGGCACCGGCCAGAAAGGACAGCGCAATGGCCAGAAATATACCAACCCAGACGGCAGGCATATAGGAAGAACGTCCGGTCTTGTTCAGATAAGAAGCAATAATACTGGTCAGAAGAGCGGCTTCCAGCCCCTCGCGCAGCATGATCAGAAATGGTGCCAACATCGGCTTGCTCGCAGTGTCATTAATAAATGTGCAGGCCGGAAAAAACCTGCGTTACAATGAAAATGCCCGGGCCGGAACAATCACTCATTCAGTAAAAGCAGAGGTCTAAGCAAAGACGAAGAAATATGTGAATTACAGTCATCTTTTACACGAGCATATAATTTCCGGCAATGCAAAAACACGGACGCACGCAGATTTTTACGAACCGGCACCAGCCGGGAAAAACTTGATATTTTATTTTAAAAACATTGGAAAAGACAAAAGACTGCATAGCAGCTCAGGCTGGTCTGAGCGTGATTATCTCTGCGTCACCCCCCCTCTGCAAAGCACGAAACAAAAAAACCTGCACCGGTGATTCCGGTGCAGGTTTGATAGATGAAGTTCTGCTTGCAGGATCAGAAATCGAACAATTCACCCAGCAGCGACTTCTTCTTACGGTATGGCTTGCCATGTCCGTAATCATCATAGTCGCGGCGGTCGCGATCCCGATCATGGTCGCGGTCACGGGAGCGTTCATCAGAGCGATGCTCTTCCTTAGCAGCGGTACGCACAGGCTCGGCAGGTACGGAACGCTCAATAATCTTGTCCAGCTCACCGCGATCAAGCCAGACACCACGGCATTTCGGGCAGTAGTCGATTTCAATTCCCTGCCGGTCAGACATGACAAGCTCGGTATTATCGATAGGGCAAAGCATTATTGAGGGCCTCCTGATTGGTCAGGATTTGCACTTGGGTTGGCAATTGCGGTTTTTCAAGTGCAAAATCATTGTTTTATCCCTTAAAGCCTGCCTTATTCCTTTTAATCCATTGTCGGCACAATGCTTTTGATGATGGTGCGGTCAAGTTCCTCATATTGGTTCAGGCCGATTGCCTCATAAAGCTCGGCGCGGGTCTGCATTTCACCGACCATCGCTTCAGTGGCACCGTCGCGTTTGATGGTGGCGTAGAGTTTTTCCTGCGCTTTGTTGGCAACGCGTAGAGAAGACACCGGCCAGATCACCATTTTATAGCCCATCTCCTCAAATTCCTGCGCAGTGAAGAAAGGCGTGCGGCCAAATTCGGTCATATTGGCGAGCAGCGGCACACCGGGCATGCGTCTGGCGAATTCGCGGAACATTTCTGCCGTATTCAGCGCCTCCGGAAAAATCGCATCGGCACCGGCCTCCATATAAAGTTTGGCACGTGCCACAGCGCCGTCCATGCCTTCACTCGCCGCCGCATCTGTGCGGGCAATCAAATACAGATGACGACGCGCCTTGGCAGCAGCGGCCACTTTCGCCGCCATATCCTCAGCACCGGCCAGTTTTTTATCATTCAGATGGCCACATTTCTTTGGCAGTAACTGGTCTTCAATATGTACGGCGGCAGCGCCTGCATCCTCGAATGTACGCACCATATGCATCACATTGAGCGCCTCACCATAACCGGTATCGCCGTCCACCACGAGCGGCAAACCGCTGGAACGGGCGATCTGGCGGATGAAAAACGCCACCTCATCCACGGTGATAATACCGAGATCAGGCAAGCCCATTGAGGCTGTCATGGCCGCGCCGGAGAGATAAAGCCCTTCAAAACCGACATTGCGGGCCTGAATGGCCGCCATACCATTATGCGCACCCGGCAATTGCACAATGCCGGGTCTGTTCATCAATTCACGGAACCGCTCACCGGCGGGTTTGGTTGGCAGATCGGAAGCAGATAAATAAGGCATAATACTCACTCAGACTGTCTCAGTTAAATAGGCTTGGGAGTTGCTGCGGATCGTTCATCAATCGGCACAAAAGTCAGATTATCAGGGCCGATATAATTAGCGGACGGACGGATGATCTTATTATCAATACGCTGCTCGATGATATGCGCTGCCCAGCCGGAAGTGCGGGCAATCACAAAAAGCGGTGTAAACATTGCAGTCGGCACACCGAGAATATGGTAAGAAACCGCGCTGAACCAATCGAGGTTCGGGAACATTTTCTTGTTGTCCATCATCACCGTTTCAATACGCTCGGCAATATCGAACATTTTGGTGGTACCGGCTTCTTCCGACAATTCCAGCGCAACTTTTTTGATGATCTCATTACGCGGATCGGCAATCGTGTAGACCGGATGGCCGAAACCGATGACCACCTGTTTCTGCTCCAGTTGCCGCAGAATATCGGCCTCTGCTTCATCAGGATCGGCATAACGTTGTTGGATTTCCAGCGCCACTTCATTGGCGCCGCCATGTTTCGGGCCCCGCAGCGCACCGATGGCACCGGCTATGCAAGAATACACATCCGAACCCGTGCCCGCGATGGTACGCGCTGTGAAAGTCGAAGCGTTAAACTCGTGTTCGGCATAGAGGATCAGCGAAATATTCATCGCCCGCACGGCAGCCGGTGTCGGCTCTTTGCCATGAAGAACGCGCAGGAAATGACCGCCGATTGTGTCATCATCGGTTTCCAGCTCAACCCTGCGGCCATGATGGGCAAAGTGATACCAATAGAGCAGCATCGAACCGAGGGAAGCCATCAGCCGGTCTGCAATATCTTTAGCTCCGGCCTGCGGATGCCCGCTGACTTCCGGCAGTACGCAGCCGAGAACGGAGACGCCGGTACGCATCACATCCATCGGATGACTTGCAGCGGGCAGCAATTCGAGCGCGGCCTTCACATTGGTCGGCAGACCGCGCATCGCTTTGAGTTTTTGCTGATAGGCAATCAATTCACGTTTGGTCGGCAGCGTGCCGTGCACCAGAAGATGTGCAACCTCTTCAAAATCACACTGCAAAGCGAGATCATGAATATCGAACCCACGATAATGCAGATCATTGCCGCTGCGCCCGACTGTGCACAGCGCTGTATTACCGGCCACCACACCCGACAAAGCCACGGACTTCTTTTTAACGGGGGCTATCGGGGCATTTGTTGCACTTTCTGTCATGCTCATCACTCTCTCCCTGTTTCCGCCCTTTGTTCAACCTTGCCAGTCGAAGATGCCATGCGCTTTACCCGGCTCGCATTTGCCCGGCAGCGCAGTAATATTAAGCCCTGCCAGTTCATCGGCAGTCAGCTCAGTCAGGCGTTCAACGGTTTTGATGAAACGATCCTGCTCCTGCTCGCTGATAATACCCTCAGCCAATGTGCGGAATTTGCGGATATAATCCGGTCGTTTGAACGGACGGGCACCCAGCGGATGCGCATCGGCCAATGCCAGCTCATCCTCAATCACCGAGCCGTCCTGCATGGTGATGACAACACGCGCACCAAAGGCTTTTTCATTCGGATCATGGCTGTGATAGCGCTTCGTCCATGCCGGATCTTCCACCGTGCTGACCTTGCGCCACAGTGCCACCGTTTCAGGGCGCTTGGCACGTTCCGGCGCATAAGAATGCTCATGGTGCCATGTGCCGTCTTCCAGCGCGACCGCAAAAATATACATGATCGAATGGTCAAGCGTCTCGCGGCTGGCATTCGGATCCATTTTCTGCGGATCATTTGCACCGGTGCCGATCACATAATGGGTGTGATGGCTGGTATGCAGCACAATGCTGGCAATCTTGGCAAAATCCTTAACGTTTGAGCGCATACGGCGAGCCAGATCAATGAGCGCCTGACTTTGATACTCCGCCGAATGTTCTTTGGTATAAGTATCCATGATCGCACGTTTGCGCTCACCGATTTCCGGCACCGGCACAAAATATTCGGCTTTTGGGCCACCAAGCAGCCATGCGATGAAACCGTCTTCACCTTCCCATGCCGGAGACGGTGCGCCCTCACCGCGCATAATACGGTCAACTGCTTCCACTGCCATTTTACCGGCAAAAGCTGGCGCATAGGCTTTCCAGCTGGAAATCTCGCCCTTGCGGGACTGACGCGTGGTGGTTGTAGTATGCAGACCCTGCTGAATAGCCTGATAAATCTGCTCGGTGCTTAATCCCAGCATGGTGCCAATACCGGCCGCGGCCGAAGGCCCGAGATGAGCAATATGGTCGATTTTAAACTCATGCAGGCAGATGCCTTTCACGAGATTGACCTGAATTTCATAACCGGTAGCAATACCACGTGCCAGTGCGGAACCATTGAGCCCGCAATGCTGCGCAACCGCCAGCATCGACGGAATATTGTCCGCCGGATGGGAGTAATCTGCTGCAAGGAATGTATCGTGGAAATCCAGTTCACGTACCGCAACACCATTCGCCCACGCCGCCCATTCCGGTGACACGCGCTGATCCGCAGGCAGACCGAACACGGTGGCTCCACGCTTATATGGATGGACAAGTGCCTGCATGCGCGCACTGACAACCGGACGGCGCATCAGCGATGCCGCTGCAACTGACGCATTGTCGATGATACGGTTGCCGATCATTTCAACCACATCATCATCCAGCGGCACATCATCGGCAGCCATAGCTGCAAACTTCCATGCCAGCTGATCTTCACGCGCCAGATGTTCAGCAGATTTATAGGTACGCACTTTATGGAGTTTCACAGACCAGATCCTTTTCTGCCATAGCCAAGGGCTATAACGGTCATTTCTGCCGTCATCAGACAGCAGCCCAATGTGTAACTTGCGAAGCCGAATGCACTCTTGAAACCGACTATACAGCGGCAAAACTTTGCGCCTATGGTTGAAAAAGCGAAGTGACGGCGGTGATTTTTTGTGAAATTGTGAAGTTTGCGAAGTTACTGCCTTTGCGCAGGGACTGCTCAGAATATGGAAATGGAGTGTCAGCGTTCATCTGACTGGTCGGGAGGACCTGAGGAATGCGTAAGACTTTTGTTGGCATAAAACTGAAAAAGCTACGGGAAGAACGCCGGCTCACACAGGATGCTTTGGCAAAATCCCTTGGAATTTCTTTAAGTTACCTCAATCAAATTGAGAATAATCAGCGCCCTTTAACCGTGCAGGTTCTGCTGCGGCTCAACGAGGCTTTCGGCATTGATGTGCAGTTGTTTTCTGAAGCCGATGAAGCACGTCTCTTTGGCGATCTGCGTGAAGTTTTTGCCGATCCACGCCTGAATGAGCAACTCGGCAAAACAGAAATCCGTGAACTCGCCGCTAATATGCCCGCAGTCGGGCGTCTTTTAGTGGAAATGCATAAGCAGCTGGGAGAAGCGCAGGAGCAGGCTGCATATCTTGCGAACCAGCTGGGCAATGACCGCTCTGCCGATCTGCCGGTGATGCTCTCCACGCCTTATGAAGAAGTGCGCGAATATTTCTATGCCCACCGTAATTATATTGCCGAGCTGGATCAGGAGGGCGAGGCGCTGAGCCACAAAATCGGCATGCCGGTGGGTAAAATGAAACATGCGCTGGCAGAACGGCTGATGCAGTTGCATGGCGTAAGACTGGTGGAACAGACAAGCGACGACAGCAACAACACCGTGCGCCATTTTGACAGCGGTACCCGCATTGTCAGCCTCTCTCCCCGCCTTGATGAGGGGCAGCAAGCCTTTCAGCTGGCAACGCAGATTGCGTTTCTCGAACAGAAACAATTGCTGGATCAGCTCTTAGAGAAAACCGTTTTCTCCAGCTCTGAAGCGCGGGTGCTGGCGCGGATTGGCCTCGCCAATTATTTCGCCGGTGCGGTGCTGATGCCCTATATGCATTTCTGGCACAGTGCCGAGCAGCTGCGCTATGATATTGAACTGCTTGAACAAAAATATGCGGTGAGTTTTGAAACCATCTGCCATCGTCTGAGCACTTTGCAACGGCCTGAGGCGCGTGGTGTGCCGTTTTTCTTCATCCGTGTGGATCGGGCGGGCAATATTTCCAAGCGCCAATCCGCCACCGATTTTCACTTTTCACGCTTCGGCGGCACATGCCCGTTGTGGAATATCTACGCGGCCTTTTCCTCGCCCGACCGGATTCTAACCCAGCAGGCCGAAATGCCGGACGGCCGTACGTATTTCTGGATTGCCAAGATGATCCGTCACCGGCAGGGCGGCTTCAAAGCACCTTCCAAAAACTTTGCCATCGCGCTTGGCTGCGATCTGCACCACGCAGACCGGTTGGTCTATTCCAAGGGGATGATTTTGGATGATCCCGCCGCACGCACGCCCATCGGTGCAGGCTGCAAAATCTGCGAACGGCAGAAATGCCCGCAGCGGGCGTTCCCTGCCCTTTATTCAACGATACAGGTCGATGAGGCACAGACGAATTTTGCCCCCTATATGACAGCATGAAACAAGGGTCGCCTCCGCCATGCATCTGAAATCAATAGGAATTTTCTTATTATACTAAAGTATAATGTGGTTTCTATCTATATCAGAAAGGTTGACAAGTTGCGTCAGCCTTTTCATGTTCACCGCTGAGGAAGTTATATTGGGAGGGTAACTATGAAACTTGGTAAGAATTTTCGCCGGTTTATGGCAGCAGCAGTGTTGGGAACCGCTGCACTGGGCATAACCGTTGCAACAGCACAATCACCGGCATTTTTCCGCATCGGCACCGGCGGCACTGCAGGGACTTATTATCCGATCGGCGGTCTGATCGCCAATGCGATTTCCGGTAACGGTGATCAGGGTGTGCCGGGTCTGGTTGCCACCGCTGTGTCTTCAAACGGTTCGGTCGCGAATATCAATGCAGTGAAAAGCGGTGGTCTTGAAGCCGGTTTCACGCAATCTGACGTGGCCTACTGGGCCTATACCGGCACCGGCCTTTATGACGGCAAAGGCAAAGTTGAAGATCTGCGCCTGATCGCAACACTCTATCCGGAAACAGTGCATCTGGTTGCCCGCAAAGATGCAGGCATCAAATCTGTTGCAGACCTGAAAGGCAAACGCGTTTCGCTTGATGAGCCGGGCTCCGGCACCATTGTTGATTCCCGTATTGTGCTCGCGGCCTATGGCATGACAGAAAAAGACGTAAAGGCAGAATACCTGAAACCGGGTCCTGCCGGTGACCGTCTCAAAGACGGCGCGCTGGATGCCTATTTCTTCGTTGGCGGTTATCCGACCGGTGCTATTTCCGAATTGGCCAGCACCAACGGCATTTCTCTGGTTCCGATTGAAGGGCCTGAGATGGATAAAATCCTGAAAGAGTACAGCTTCTTCGCCAAGGATACTGTTCCTGCTGACACCTATAAGGATGTGGCAGCAACCAACACGATTTCTGTGGCTGCACAGATGGTGACAAGCGCCAAGCAATCTGATGAGCTGGTCTATAACATCACCAAGACCATGTGGAATGATGCAACCCGCAAGGCACTCGATGCCGGCCATGCCAAAGGCAAGATGATCACTCTGCAAAATGCAGTGACCAGCCTCGGCATCCCGCTGCATCCGGGTGCAGAGCGCTTCTATAAAGAAGCAGGCTTGCTGAAATAATCACAACAATCATCCCGCACCAGAATCTCAATATTTCCGGTGCGGGCATTTTCTTGTGACTTTCAATACGCATTTTGAATGGATGTGCGCGTCCGGCTGATAGAAATAGCCCGTGAACGCCAGCGCCTTAGCTATATTTTCAGGAAATTTCCCATGACCACAGAGCAACAACCGTTGAAGCCGATGGAACTGGATGAAGAAAAAGCGCGTGAGCTCGAAGAGAAATTCGACTCTGAGATCCGCTTTCGTCCCCTGTTGCCTGTCACTGCGCGTATTGTCGGCGCGTTGCTGGTCGTTCTCTCGCTGTTTCATTATTATACAGCAGGTTTCGGCATTCTGTCTGAAACCATGCATCGCGGCATCCATCTGGCATTCGTACTGGGTCTGGTGTTTCTCGTTTTCCCGTTTTCGCCAAAAGGCTATTCAGAACCGGCAAAATCCACGCTGCTGCGCCCGCTTGGTATTTCCATCATCGACTGGGCGCTGGCAATCGGTGCAGTCGTCGCGGTGATGCATGTACCGCTTATTCCGCTGGATGATCTGGCCTTCCGCGTCGGCAACCCGACACAAACAGATGTGATGCTTGGCGGCTTGCTGATTATTGTGCTGCTGGAAGCCACGCGCCGCTCAGTTGGCTGGCCGCTGCCGATCATCGCCGTGCTGTTTATGACATATGCCTATTTCGGCCCTTCAATGCCCGGCATTCTCGTGCATCCGGGCTCGTCAGTTTCGCAGATTATCGACCATCTTTATCTGACAACACAGGGCGTTTACGGCATCGCGCTTGGCGTTGTCGCTACCTATGTGTTCCACTTCGTGCTGTTTGGTGTTTTTGCCACCCGTATCGGTCTGGGGCAGTTGTTTCTTGATTGTGCGGCATGGGTCGCAGGGCGTTATGCCGGTGGTCCCGCCAAAGTATCTATCTTCGGCTCTGCGCTGTTCGGCATGATTTCCGGCTCATCCGTCGCCAATACGGTGACAGTTGGTTCCCTCACCATACCGGCGATGATCCGCCTTGGCTATAAACGCAATTTCGCTGCTGCGGTTGAAGCCGCGTCTTCGACCGGCGGTCAGATCACCCCGCCGATCATGGGCGCTGCCGCGTTTTTGATGATTGAGTTCCTCAATCTGCCTTACACCACCATTATTATTGCCGCCATTGTACCAGCCTTCATGCACTTCTTCGGCGTGTTGATGCAGGTGCATTTTGAAGCCAAACGCACCGGCTTGCGCGGTATGACACCGGAAGAAATGCCGGATCTGAAAGAAGCGTTTAAACGCGACTGGCCAACCGTCATTCCGCTTGTGGTGCTGATTGGCGTTCTGCTCTCCGGCTACACACCTTATCTCGCGGCATTCTGGGGGATTACACTGTGTATTGCCGTTGGCCTGCTTAATCCGCGCAAACGCATGTCCGTCAAAGAAGTTTTCGACAGCCTGCGTGACGGCGCAAAATACGCGCTGGCCGTTGGTGCCGCAGCCGCAACCGTGGGTATTGTTGTCGGCGTGGTCACCCTCACCGGCGTCGGCTTTAAAATCTCTTATATTGTTACCACAACAGCAGCGGACATCGCGACTTGGTTCGGCACATTCCTGCCTGCTTCGCTTGTTGGCGGAGCAACACTGACACTGTTGTTCACGCTGATCATGACCGGTAATGTCTGTATTCTGATGGGTTGTGGTATTCCAACAACCGCGAACTATATCATCATGGCAACCATTGCTGCCCCTACGCTGGCAATGCTCGGTGTTGAACCACTCGTCGCGCATTTCTTCGTGTTCTATTACGGTATTCTGGCTGATATCACGCCACCGGTGGCACTCGCGGCCTATGCAGCGGCGGGTATGGCGGGAGCTGATCCGTTCAAAACCGGCAATACCGCCTTCCGCCTCGGGCTTGGCAAAGTGCTGGTGCCATTTGTGTTCGTGTTCTCGCCGTCTCTGTTGCTGGTCAATGCCAACTTCTCGTGGAGCGAATTTGTGGTCGCATTCCTCGGTTGTGTGATCGGGATTACCGCCCTTGGTGCAGCGCTTTCCGGTTTCATGCTAATCCGCACAAAAGTCTGGGAACAGGTCTTGCTGATTATCGCAGCCATCCTGCTGGTGGTGCCGGAAATCTATAGCTCACTGCTTGGATTAGCTCTGCTGACCCCCGTGCTGATGCGTCAAGTTACGGGCTTCAGGCAACCGCAAATGGTATAAACAATAAAAAGGGCAGCTCAGGCTGCCCTTTTTATATCAACCAGCTTCTTTATTTTGCTCCGGAGCATCAAGCTTGCTCCAGAAGCGCTCAATCACTGTGCGCTGATTGCTTCTGGAACGGTAGAGCCGGATTTCCAGTGAAATATTCCATGACGGATCGGCACCTGGCACCAGCTGACCACTTGCCAGCTCCTCTGCAATCAGACTGGCAGGCACCCATGCCACGCCCCATCCGGCCATTGCCATGCCCTTCAGGCCGATGGACATGCTGCCTTCATGAACAAGCCGGTGTTCCGGCATTTTGCGTGCAAAAAGCTCACTCAGCAAATGACCGAAAAAGGACGATTTTTCATAACCGATGTACTCAAAGGACTGGTCATCGCGACCAACCATATGCAGCGGCCTGCCCGTGGCATCCGGCGTGCTGATCGGGATAATCTTCTCATAACCAACGACCTTGTAATCAAAATCTGCAGCATCCAGTAACAAAGGCACCGACGGATGCACATAGGTCAGCAGGAAATCGCAATCACCGTCGACAAGCGCATTCACATTGCCTTCAACGCTACCGCTATCGGGACGCAGGCGGGTAAAAACCGGCGATGTGGTGTCACTGATTTCTTTCAGCCATTGCGGGAAAAAAGTGAAAGACAATGTGTGCAGCGCAATAAAAGAAATCGTCTGCGTTTCCAGTGTCTGGTTTGCCTGAAAACCGTGGCGCACCTGATAAAGGGATCTGAGCGTTTCCTGCGCGACCGGAATAAATTTCTCGCCCGCTTCAGTCAGACGTGACGGATAGGTTGCACGGTCAATCAGGGTTGTGCCGAGCCATGTTTCCAGCTGCTTGATGCGACGGCTGAAGGCAGACTGGGTAACGTGGCGTTCATCCGCCGCCTTGGAGAAATTCAAGGTATGAGCAAGCGCCAGAAAGTCTTCTACCCACTTGATTTCCACAATACTGATCCTTCGTCATGATTGCTTCTCCCGCATACGGATATGCAAGCTCAGAAGAGGCCTTATACGACATGTCGGCATATTTGAACAGAAACATAAAAAACGGCCGCCCTCTTAAATATTCGCAAATATCAGAGAGCGGCAATCACTTCAGTTGCTGACGATCAGCGGGTATATTCCAGCATGCGGCTGCGGCTCAGCACCAGTTCCACACGATCGTCACTCAGACGGTTAATGCAAACGCGCTTGACCCACGGTCCATCATGGAGTGTAAACAGATAACGACCATAGCCCAAATCTGTGATCGGCATGGTCTGCTGCACAGGGCCAACGCCCATAATTGCAGTGCCGTTGACGATTTCGAAGGACGCGCCGTAAACCGACTTCCAGTTGCCGTCGAGTTCACTGCCCGCAGACTTTGGCGTTACCGGATAAAGGTTACGTGGCGCATGGCCAAGTTCACCTTCAAGCACTTCACCAGTCCAGTGCAGCAAGATTGGCGAGGTTGCCGAGCGCGATGAGAACCAGCCATTGCCTTCATCATAAAGCGCATCTTCATTGTCGATATAAGTGACGTTCCCGCCCTTCATCTCAACCCAGTGATGACCGGTTTCCGTGACGTAAAAACCATCCGGAATTGTACTGCCAGCCTGTGGCAAGTTACGACCTGTCAGAGCGGCCAGTGCAGCCTGTGCCATTTTGCTGCCATTGGCATCGTCGCGGTTGGCAACAACAACAAAACCACATTGATGTTCAGGGCAGATCAGCACATAGCTCTTATAGCCCGGATGCGAGCCACCGTGGCCGACCAGTTTCAGATCATCGAGTTCAGAGCCGACAAAACCGAGGCCATAGGCAGACAGACGGCCATCAGCCATTTTGCGTGGCGCGCTGATCTTTTCAATCACACCGGAAAGCTGGCCTTTGCCACACATCAGCGCCTGCGCCCATGTCGCCAAAGCAGTACCGCTACCGGTGAGGCTGCCCGCCGCAGAAATATAGAGACCGGCTGAACTCAGCTGCCATTTTTTACCATCATGCCAATACCCCGGCACCAGACCATCCACCGGATCATTCCAGACATCCGGCGCTTTCAGCTGCACGCCCAGCAGCGGAACAATTTCATTCTGCAGGTAATCATCAAAGCGCAAGCCCAGACGCTCAAGCGCAATTTCCACCAGACGGTAGCCGGTATTGGAATAGGACACCTGCGTACCGGCATCAAAATTGAGACGCTCCATCGTCGCGTGGAAATCCATCAGACGATCATTCTGCGTTTCCGTATAGATGGAAAGACCCAGCAATGTCAGGCATTCGCGGCTATCCGGCAGACCGCCGCTCATATCCAGCGCCTGACCAACACTCACTTCGCTCAGCGGCTTTTTCAGTTCCGGCAGATGTTTGCCAAGAGGGTCATCAAGACTGATTTTATCTGCATGTTTCAGCACCATCGAAACGAAGACATGCTTGGTAACAGAGGCGTAGCGCACAACACTGTCGGCAGAAAACGGCTGATGGGTTGCCAGACTTTCCACACCGCTGGCAGCGCTAAAACGGATGCCATCGGCATCGAAACCGATAATCACTCCGCCCGGCTCATTGGCAGGCCATTGTGCAGCCAGTTTTTGTGCAGTTGTTAAGGCGGCGTCCCAGTTCATAGCCATGATCGCGTCTTCCCATGCCCCTGTTTATGCAGGTCTGTATAATTTTTTCTTTGATAAGAAACAGGCCGGAAAATCCGGCCTGTTGCACTCTCATTATTTTGGTTCTTCAACCGTTATGCTCAACTCGCGTAGTTCTGTTGTATGCGGATGCGTGGTGCGGCCTGCGCGCAGATCTTCTGCGGAGAGCTGCTCGACCATGATACCATTCTGCATCACACCCACTTCAGGGCAGAGATGGGCAATAACCGCGAGGTTATGGCTCACCAGCACATAGGTCAGATTGCGCTCTTCACGCAGATCCGACAGCAGGTTGAGAATTTCTGCCTGAACAGAAACGTCCAATGCCGAAGTCGGCTCATCGAGCAACAATACCTGCGGGTCTGCAATCAGAGCACGGGCAATTGCCACACGCTGACGCTGACCACCGGACAACTGGTGCGGATAGCGGAAGCGTGACGTCTGCGGCAGAGCCACATCAGACAGAGCCTGCTTGATGCGTCCTTCAACATTGTCGATCTTGTGAACCAGCAACAACTCGCTCAGAATACGGTCAATGGTCTGGCGTGGATGCAGGGAGCCAAACGGATCCTGAAACACCATCTGCACAGAGCGGAAGAATTCCGGTGTGCGCTTCAGCGGTGCATCTTTACCATCAAAGGAAATGCGGCCGCTCCAGCTTTCATTCAGACCGGCCATCGCACGCAGAATGGTCGATTTACCCGAGCCACTCTCACCCACAATACCAAAGCTGCCGCCTTTTTCGACGTTAAACGAAACGCCTTTAACGACCTGCTTGTCACCGAACTGAATTTTCAGATTATCAACTTCAATCATTATTTCAGCCACTCCGGATCACGGGTCATCACCGGCAGACGATCGCGCGGATGCGTCAGCGACGGAATGCAGTTCAGCAGACCCTTGGTGTAAGGATGCTGAGCATTGTTGAGTTCCGATGCTTTCAGCTCTTCCATCACCTGCCCCATATACATAACCATAACGCGGTCACAGAAATGGGAAACAAGCGGCAGATCGTGGCTGATCAGGATCAGACCCATGCCACGGCTGTCCACGAGATCATCAATCAGACGCAGAATTTCGGCCTGCACAGTTGCGTCAAGCGCCGAGGTCGGCTCATCAGCAATCAACAGTTCCGGATCCGGCGCCAGCATCATAGCGATCATGACACGCTGTCCCATACCGCCCGAGACTTCGTGCGGATAGGTATGTGCCACTTCACGCGGATTGCGGATTTTCACCTGATCCAGCAGATCAATCGCCGCTTCCATTGCCTGTTTTTTGCTGCCGCCCTTATGGGTGCGCCAGCTTTCAGCCACCTGAACACCAATGGTCTTCACAGGATTGAGCGAATATTTAGGGTCCTGCAGAATGAAACCAACGCGCTTACCGCGGATCTGACGCATCTGTTTTTCAGATGCGGTGAGCAGATCCTGTCCGTCAAAGCTAAGCTTGTCAGCTTTGACTTCCGCAATATTCGGCAGAAGTTTCATCAGGGCACGGGCAGTCAGAGACTTGCCCGAACCGCTTTCGCCCACAATACCCAGCTTTTCACGGCCGAGTTGCAGAGAGAGCCCCCGCACCGCTTCAAAGCGTGTGGTGCGGGTTTCAAATGCGATTCTTAAATTCTTGATATCTACCAGCATTTCAACCCTCAATTCTGCTTCGGATCGAGGACGTCACGCAGACCATCGCCGAGGAAGTTGAAAGCGAGCGAAACGAAGAAGATCGCAAGACCCGGGATTGTGGCAACCCACCATTGCTCAAAAATAAAGCGCTTGGCAGTTGCAATCATCGCACCCCATTCCGGTGAAGGCGGCTGAGCGCCCATACCGAGGAAGCCAAGGCTTGCCGCGGTCAGAATGATCGAGCTCATATCCAGCGTAATACGCACAATCAGGCTCGGCACGCACAAAGGTGCGATGTGACGGGCGATGATACGTGCAGGGCTGGCACCGGTCAGACGGTAAGCTGCGATATAGTCTGTGTTACGGATGGTCATGGTTTCCGCACGCGCCAGACGCGCATAAGGCGGCCATGCGGTGAGTGCAATCGCCAGAACCGCGCTTTCAACACCCGGTTTCAGCGCTGCTACGAAAGCCAGAGCCAAAATCAGACGCGGGAAAGCGAGGAAAACATCGGTCACGCGCATCAGGATTGTATCGACGATGCCGCCGAAATAACCCGCCACACAACCAATGATCAGACCAAGCGGCGCAACCAGAATAACAACGGCAATAACCATGCCGAGCGTTACACGGCCACCATAGAGGATACGCGAGAAAATATCGCGTCCCAGCTCGTCCGTTCCGAACCAATGCTCAGCAGAAGGTACAGCAAGACGATTACCGAGATTCTGAATGCTCGGATCATAGGGCGCAAGCCACGGCGCAAAAATTGCGATGAACACAAACAGAAGGATGATGAACAGGCCGATCATCGCCAGCGGATTTGACTTCAGGTTAAGCCAGATACGGTAGCGCCGACCCCAGAGTGCCTGCGACGGCGAGGACGGAGTTTCGTCCAGCGCCCAGTTATGAAAATTTGAGAAAATCATCTGACGCGTGGATCCAGTACCTTGTAAAGAATGTCAGCGAGCAGGTTAAGCCCGACATAGATAACACCAATCAGAAGAGTGGCGCCGACGACAGGGTTCATGTCTGCATTCATCAGTGAAACAGTCAGATACTGGCCAAGGCCAGGCCAGCTGAACACGGTTTCCGTAACCACAGCACCTTCAAGCAGACCGGCATAGGTCAGGGCAAGAACGGTAACGAGTTGCACGGCAACCGTCGGGAAAGCATGTTTCCAGATCACTGCTGTGCCGGACAGGCCCTTGGCGCGGGCTGTGACAACGAACTCACCCTTAAGGGCATCCAGCATGAATGCACGGGTCATACGGGTGATATAAGCCATGCTGAAATAAGCGAGAATGATAACCGGCTGGGCCATATGCGCGAGCGCATCCCAGAAAGCTTCCATGTCTCCGGCGATCAGCGTATCAATCGTCAGAATACCAGTGACATGTGGGATCATGTCCTGAAAGATAATATCCTGACGGCCTGGTCCCGGTGCAATACCGAGAGCGGCGTAGAAAACCAGAAGCGAAATCAGAGCCAGCACGAATGTCGGCACGGAGTGACCGGCCAGACAGATAACGCGGATCGTCTGATCCGTCAGTGTGCCCTGACGCACAGCAGCCCATACACCCAGCGGAATACCGATCAAGGCAGCGAGGAGGAGCGCTGCGGTTGCCAGTTCAAGGGTCGCCGGAAAATAGCGGGCAATATCTGTGGTCACAGGGTTGCGGGTCAGAATGGAGTTGCCGAGATCACCGTGCAAAACCTGACCGATATAGTGGAAAAACTGCACGACGAGCGGCTGATCCAGCCCCATCTCCGCGCGCACACGCTGGATAACAGCCTCCGGCGCGTTATCGCCGACGGCTGCAATCACAGGATCAACCGGCATAACGCGGCCAATCATGAAAGTGACAATGGCTAGTCCGAACAGCGTGATTAACACGCTGCTCAGAGTACCAGTCAGAGTTTTCAGTCTCTTATTCAAGCTTTCGCAATCCCTGCGTAAGAGTGGCTGTCAGACAGAACGCCGAGGCGCATGCCAGTAACGTCTTTACGGCAAGCGGCTGTCATAACAGTCTGCAGCATGACAACAAACGGGCTGTTGTTCATGAATTCACGCTGCAGGTCTTCATAAAGTTTAACGCGTGTTGCCGGATCTTTTTCATCGCGTGCAGCCAGAGATTTCTTAGCAAAATCTGCATTCTGGTAGTTTGAACGCCATGCAAAAGGTTTGGTTTTCGCATCGTCAGACAGATCGGTCACATTGCAGAATACGTCCGCATTGGTGTTCGGATCAAAATAGTCCGAGCCCCATGATGTCAGAGCGATTTCATGCTCACGGGCACGCATCTTGGTGAGAACCTGACGGTTTTCAGCGGCACGCAGTTCTACTTTGATGCCGATTTCAGCAAGGTTTGCCTGAATTGCCTGAGCAACATCCGGCCAAGGCTGTGCGGAATAATGATCCATGCTGATGGAGAAACCATCGGCCAGACCAGCTTCAGTCATCAGAGCCTTCGCTTTGGCAACATCTTTCTGGAATGGAGTGTCATTGACTGCACCCGGGAAACCTTCAGGAATAATTGTCTGATGGATCTGGTGGGTCAAAGGTACGATATTTTCCTGAATGCCCTTATAGTCGATCGCCCATTTGATCGCTTCCCAGAGCTTCGGATTGGTCAGTTTTTCAACTTTCTGGTTGAGCGACATCAGACCGATACCGGCGATACCTTTACGCACGAGCGTAAAGTTTTCGTCTTTCTGGATCACGCGAAGCTGCTCGGAAGTCAGGTTACGCGCAATATCCACGTCACCTTTCTGGAGCATCAGGAGCTGGGATGAAGGATCAGCAACGTGACGCAGAACGATACGCTTCACATTGCCTTTATAGGCGCCGTGCGGGTTCAGGTTCAGCATAACGCTTTCGCTTGGCTTCCATGCAGCCAGTGTCCACTCAGCGGAACCGGCGCTATTTTTGCGCAGCCATTCATTGCCGAGATCATCGCCGGAAGCATTTTCCATAACGACTTTCTTCTCAACAACACTACCAACGCTTGAAGACAGGCAATAGAGCAGGAAGGACAGGGAAGTCGGGGTTTCGAGAGAGATGGTCAGCGTACCGGCATCGGTCGCGACAACAGCTTTCTCAACATTCTCAGGGGTCAGACCGAACTGGCCGATGATGAAAGCAGGGCCTTTGTTCAGCTTGATCGCACGGTGCAGCGAGAACGCAGCATCTTCAGCGGTGATCGGGTTGCCGGTGGCAAATTTTGCATCCGGGTTGATTTTGAAAGTATAGATTTTACCTTCAGCATCAGCTTCCCATGAAGTGGCTACGCCGCCTTCAATCTGCTCCGGATTTTCAAAGCTCGGATGAACAAGACGCTGATACATGTTGTTGCAGATTTCGCTGCCAACAGCTTCAAAGCTTTCATGCGGATCCAGCGAAGTCATGTTGTCCAGCTGCATGGCCACAACCAGAATGTCCTGACGACCGGCAGCAATCGCAGGCAAGAGGCCTGCATATGACAGAAACGGAACAGCAGCAGCGCCCGCCAAAAAATTACGTCTTGAAATCACGGTGATTTCCTCTTCCCTATCCGTAAACGCAAGAAACTGGCCGAGAGCCCCCGCCAGTGATTATTTCTGTTCTATATAAGAAAACCGTCAATAAACCCGGCTTAATTATCATGAAGCCCAATAACGCGGCCAATGCAGATTTTGCCAGCCCTCATGCAGAGCTTGCATGCAGAATCCTGTTCAAAACTTCGTTATTTAGTAAAATAAAAGGCTATGCAGATGCGGACTATGCCTTGCAAGAAAACGCATTTGCAATTTCCTTGTAAAATGTTCAGTTACACACTTCCAGCAGCACGCTTTGATAAGCGCCTGCCCCTGCCTTTCCGACACACCAAAACCATCGCTCCAGTGACCGTAAAATCTGCAAACAAAAACTAAGTCTATCTGTTTGCGACATATTTTATGGCACTTTCCAGAATGAATAAGGTTCTTCCCTATGTCCAATTCTTCATCGGCAGATACCCTTACACCTGTCTTTGACGGCCACAATGATGTGCTTCTGCGTCTGTGGACAGACTCTGAAGCCAATCCGGTCAAGCGCTTCATCGAAGGCGAAAAGGTCGGCCATATCGACCTGCCACGCGCCAAAAAAGGCGGTCTTGCCGGTGGTCTTTGCGCTATTTATGTGCCGTCGCCGTCGATGGAAAAAGATGCAAACGGCGATTATCCGACACCGGAACAGGGCGACGCTCTGAGAATCACTCTCGGCATGGCCGCCCTTTTGGCAAAGATTGAGGCGCAATCGAACGGTGGCCTGAAGATTTGCCGCAGCGCGGACGACATCCGCACAGCAATGAGCAATGGCTCATTTGCGTCAGTATTGCATATTGAAGGTGCTGAAGCGATCAGCGCTGATCTGGATGCGCTTTATGTGCTGCATCAGGCTGGTTTGCGCACACTGGGTCCGGTCTGGAGCCGCCCGAATATTTTCGCTTACGGCGTACCGTTCCGCTTCCCGAG
Organism: Pseudochrobactrum sp. sp1633; assembly: GCF_030376605.1. Taxonomy (GTDB): domain Bacteria; phylum Pseudomonadota; class Alphaproteobacteria; order Rhizobiales; family Rhizobiaceae; genus Pseudochrobactrum. The sequence goes on from NZ_JARRAE010000018.1 coordinate 54,101, forward strand.
CACACCGGATATCGGCCCGGGTCTTTCTGATGCCGGTAAAGACCTGATCCGTGCCTGTAATGAGCTGAAGATCATGGTTGACCTATCGCATATGAATGACAAGGGCTTCTGGGATATTGCTGCCATTTCCGATGCACCGCTTGTGGCCAGCCATTCCAATGCGCACACGCTCTGCACCCATAGCCGCAATGTGACTGAAAAGCAGATGGACGCTATCAAAGAAACCGGCGGATTGATGGGCATCAATTTCGGCGTGTCTTTCCTGCGTGCAGACGGCCAGAAAATCACTGCCACACCATTGAGCGAAATGGTGCGTCATATTGATTATATCATCAACCGTATCGGCGTGGATCATGTGGCGCTCGGCTCGGATTTTGACGGCACAACCATTCCTGATGCACTTGGCAGCGCAGCTGATCTGCCGCTTCTGATCGAAGAACTGCGCAAAGCCGGTTACGATCAGGAAACCATCGACAAGATCGCCCATAAGAACTGGATCCGCGTCCTCGAAAAGACATGGGCGTAAAATCGCTGCGATTACGACCCGTAAAATGATAGAAGGCCTCCGCTAAGATACGGAGGCCTTTTTCATAACATTCAGGATGGCTGCGGCACCGGATTCCCGAGCTTCGCTTTTTTACGCCCTAAGCGCATAAACGGCTTTTCAATAATCAAATAAGAAATTTTTGCCCCGATAAGGCTTGCAATGATAATTGCGATCACAGCCAATGGAAAAGCCCAGCCGCTCAAACCAAGCCGGTTGAAAACCGCCCAGCCCGCACCGACAACAAACATATGGGTCAGGTAGAGCGAATAGGAACTGTCGCCAATTTGCACGAACAGATTGCGTGGCGAGATATCCTTGACCCAGCGATCCGTACAAAGCGCCGTCACAACCAGCAAGACAGATGCAAGCAGATAAGCAAGGCTTTCTATAAAGAACGGTATTCTGGTCAGATCAATACTGAAGAGAGCCGCAATACTGAGTGCTACAAAGAACAGCAGCACAGGCAGAGAATTCACCGAGAAATCGCTCCAGACACCTCTGCGCTGCATTTCAGCCAGCCACATACCGGCAAGAAACGGCATCAGATTAAAGTTGAAGTAAAAAGCCGCGATACTGCCGTTTCGCTCAACAAAAAATGCACCGGAAATCAGAGCACCAAGAACCAAAGTCATCAGCACTGTTCGCCGCAAACTGTTCTCACACCACCAGAACAGCACAAAAATGATATAAAAGAATATTTCATAATTGAGTGACCAGCCGGGCTTCAGCAATGGTCGCCAGTCATCCACTGTCCCCGGTACCAGTGCCGGAAGAAAGGCGAGCGAGTTAAACAAATAGTCTGGTGTAAAGCTTGTCGATTTAAACAGGCTTGGCAAATACACGGCACAAAGAGCAAGAAATACCGTGCAGATCCAATAAAGCGGCACCACACGTATAATCCGTCGCCACATAAAACCTGCCGGCGTAAAGCCGCGCGGATTAATATAACTGATAATAAATCCGCTGATGACGAAGAAAATAGATACGCCGAAAGCACCGAAAACACCCAGAATTCGCGGCGGCTCAGCCATCGGATGTTGCAATGTGTGCCCGATAACGACCAGTAATGCCGCCAGCCCGCGCAAAATCTGCACTGAGTTGAATTTTTCAATCTGAAGAACAGTGTTTGTCTGCATTTGCCCCACCCGATCACATTCCTCAAATGCGCACAGACCGCTGTAACGCATTGATTTGTTTGTTTCGGCAAGACTTCAAGCAGAAGC
>NZ_JARRAE010000019.1 GCF_030376605.1 Pseudochrobactrum sp. sp1633
CTCGCTGGAAGTACCATTAACCTGCGCCCGCGTTGTACTCTATGGCAAGCCGGACATGGTGCCGCTGGACAAGCCAACAGCTGAAGTTGCAGCTGTTGCCAAGAAGGACATGGCGATTGGTGAGACACTCGATGCAATTGGTGAATATTGCTACCGCGCATGGATCATGACTGCCGGTGAAGCCCGCGCTGCCAAGGCTATTCCGTGCGGCTTGTTGCAGGGTGGCACAGTGACCGCCCCGATCAAAAAGGGTGAGCTGATCACCTATGCCAATGCTGCTGTTGCCGCAGGTTCCAAGATCGCAGAACTGCGCGCCCGTCAGGACAAGCTGGTCTACGGCGTTTGATATTTTGAATTTGATAATACGGCCTCATCAGGCTCCCCCGATCTGATGAGTGCCTTGAGGAGTAAACTTTGATGGCTCAGGTCAAGAAGTCTCAGACGGAAGATGGCGTAAAGGGTGACCTGCGCAATCTGCCTTTTGCTTTCCGTGAATATTCACCGGAAAAGCTGAAAGAAGCGCTGCATAAAATGTATCTCATCCGCCGCTTTGAAGAAGGCGCGGAAGAAAGCTACACCCGTGGTCTTATCCACGGCACGATGCATTTGTCTATCGGTCAGGAAGCCAGCGCTATGGGCATCTGCCTGCCGCTGGAAGAGAATGACATGATCGGCTCGACCCATCGCGGTCACGGGCATTGCATTGCCAAAGGCGCGGATATCGGCCGTATGTTTGCTGAGTTCTTCGGCAAGGAAACCGGTTATTGCAAAGGCCGTGGCGGCTCAATGCATATTGCGGACGTCTCCAAGGGCAATCTCGGCGCCAATGGTATCGTCGGCGGCGGTATTCCGATTGCTGTCGGTGCTGCGCTCTCAGCCAAGAAACAGAAAAACGGCAAGGTCGTTATTTCCTTCTTCGGTGATGGTGCCAACAATGAAGGCGCATTCCACGAGGCGCTGAATATGGCTTCGATCTGGAAGCTGCCGGTGGTTTTCGTTTGTGAAAACAATGGCTACGGCATGTCCACTTCTACCAAGCGCTCGACAGCGGTTGAAAATATTGCTGACCGTGCTGTCGCTTATAATATGCCGGGTGTGATCGTTGACGGTAACAATCTCTCTGATGTGGCTGAAGCCGCTCATGAGGCGATTGAACGTGCACGTCGCGGTGAGGGGCCAACCCTGATCGAAAACAAGACCTATCGTTTGCGCGGCCATTCCAAGAGTGACCGCAATCGTTACCGTACCAAGGAAGAGATCGAGGATTGGGCGACCAATCGTGATCCGATTGCCCGTTTCGAGGCAGATCTTAAGGAATACGGCTTCATCACCGATGCCGAAGTTGAAACAATCCGCGCCAATGTCGAGAAAGAGATTGCTGAGGCTATCGAGTTCGCCAAGAACAGCCCTTCGCCTGATCTCTCCAATCTGACACGCGACGTATACACGGACTGATAGAAAAATGGACACGACAATCCGTGAGTTGAGTTATTCGCAGGCTATTCAGGAAGCTATGGCAATCGCTATGGAGCGCGATGACCGCGTATTCCTGATGGGTGAAGATATTGGTGTTTACGGCGGTGCCTTTCAGGTCACCGGCGATCTGGTGCATCGTTTCGGTGAAGACCGCGTGATGGATACGCCGATCTCCGAACTTGGTGGTGCCGGTGTGGCCGTCGGTGCGGCACTGACCGGTATGCGCCCGATTTTTGAATTTCAGTTCTCTGATTTTGCGGCGCTCGCTATGGAGCAGATCGTTAATCAGGCGGCAAAAATCCGCTATATGCTCGGCGGCGCGGTTTCCGTGCCTCTGGTGATGCGTTTTCCTGCGGGTTCCGGCACCGGTGCTGCGGCGCAGCACAGCCAGAGCATTGAAGCATGGCTTGGTCATGTGCCGGGTTTGAAGGTTATTCAGCCTGCAACCCCGCATGATGTTAAAGGCATGTTGCTGGCAGCGGTTGAAGATCCGGATCCGGTGATGATCTTTGAGCACAAGCTGCTCTACAAGATGAAAGGACCTGTTCCTGAGGGCTATTATACTGTGCCGATCGGCAAGGCCGAAGTGGTGCGTGAAGGAACAGACCTGACAATCGTCGCAACGGCAATCATGGTGCATAAAGCGCTTGATGCAGCGGCTGAGCTGGCCAAAGAAGGCATCAATGTTGAGGTGATTGATCTGCGCACCGTACGCCCGATTGATCGCGATACCATCATTGCCAGCGTTAAAAAGACCTCGAAACTGATGTGTGTTTATGAGGCAGTGAAGACGCTGGGTATCGGCGCGGAAATCAGTGCGCTTGTCGCTGAAAGCGATGCATTTGATTATCTCGATGCTCCGATTATCCGTCTTGGCGGCGCGGAAACACCAATTCCTTATAATCCTGATCTTGAACGGGCAACGGTACCGCAGGTGCCGGATATTCTGAAAAGCGCCCGTGATCTCGTGAAGGGAGTGCGCTAGTCATGGCTGTCGAAGTCATCCTGCCTAAAGTTGATATGGATATGGAGACCGGCCAGATCTCGCGCTGGTACGCCAAGGATGGCGATACGGTCACCAAAGGGCAGTTGCTGTTCGAAATTGAAACAGACAAAGCCGCTATGGAAGTGGATGCGCCTGCCTCCGGTATTCTCGGCGATGTGTCTGCTGAGGAAGGTGCAGTTGTGCCTGTCGGGCAGGCCGTTGCATGGATTTATGCTGAAGGCGAAGAGCGCAAGGCTGTTAGCAAACCGGTTGCTGAACCGGTTGTTGAGCCACAAGCAACGCAACCTTTGGTCTCTGAAGCCCCCGCTGTGCAGCCGGTAGTTACCCCCGCTCCGGTTGCACAGACTGATATTGCAGGCGTCCGCGCAACACCGCTGGCACGCAGACTTGCGAAAGATGCCGGCCTTGATTTGAGTGCGGTGCATGGTTCCGGCCCTAAAGGTCGTATCCAGAAGAAGGACGTTGAGGCCAATCTGGCATCAGCAGCCCCTGCTGCTCTGCCTGTCAGTGTTGCGGCACCTCGTCCTGTTGTCACGTCACAGGCACAAGGCGCGCTCAATGCAGTTTGGTTGCGCCAAGGTGAAAGCGGGCAGTTGCCGCTTGTGCTGATCCACGGTTTTGCATCAGATCTGAATAGCTGGCGCATGCTGCTGGCAGGCGCAAGTCTTGGCAATCCGGTTTTGGCTGTTGATCTGCCGGCACATGGCGGTTCACCGCGATATGTGCCTGAGAGTATTGATGCTATTGCCGCAAGTGTGGAAGCAACTCTGGTCACGCATGGTGTTGAGGCCTGTATTCTGGTCGGCCATTCGATGGGCGGTGCGGTTGCAGCGGTGACTGCGGCGCGCGGCTTTATCGATGTGCGCTCGCTGGTGCTGATTTCCTCTGCCGGTCTCGGCCCGCAGATTAATGGTGCCTTCCTGAACGGATTGGTCGGAGCAAAAAGCGAAGCAAGCATTGTGCCGTGGCTGAAGGAACTGTTCGCTGATGAAACGTTGCTTTCAAGAGCCTTCATCAATGCAACCGTTGCGCAGGCGCAGGACGTTGAATTGCGTGCGGCGCAGGCCGGTCTTGCTGCGCAGTTGTGTGCTGACAGCACACAGACGTTTGAAATCCGCTCAAGTCTTGGCAACCTGAATATTCCGGTGCGACTGATTTTCGGTGCGCAGGATCGTATCATTCCTGTAGCCCATGCACATGGGTTGTCAGGTGCCGTCGGCGTACATGTGTTCCAGAATTGCGGACATATGCCTCAGCTGGAACAGCGTGATGCTGTGCTTCGTATTATCGGCGAGGTCAGCAGGGCTGCACGATAAGATTGCAGAGAGCAGGTCGCATACCGTTCCCTCTGTATGGCCTGTTATTCTGATCACGCCCCCGCAAGCCGTTTGGTTATCCTTACGTGCTTCGGGGGTGTGTCTTTTTGCTGAGTTTAATTGTGTGCGGGGCGGGTCAGTGCAGCGGAAGGATTATCCGCGCCGAGCGCTCTCTGGACAGCGGCGCGTGCGGAGGCAAAATCAGGCATGACCCAATTGGGTTCCTGACCCAGAAACTTGTCGAGAAAAGCAATGGCAAAGCCCGGCATTTCTGACGCATTCTCACGATACGTCCACCATGTGCGTAGGTCATTGGCGCTCTGGTCGATGTCGGGGCTTGTGCCGAGTTCCTGCTCCAGCACAGCGGCAATCGCGCAAATGCAATAATTGGTATAGAGAAAGCCTTCCGGCCAGAAGCGGATGATGCCGGTGAGGTTTTCATGCTCGCCGGTGAGTGTTTTATCCGGTGCCGACACAGCTTTTGCAGGCGCAAGGCGGATCAATTCTTTGAGAACCAGACCAGCCGCGAAGATGATGAAGTCCTTACGGTCGACAGCGGCATAATGCTTGTTCTGATTAACCAGCTCAATCCAGTTGAGAAAGGCTTCCGTCAGGCGCTTTTCATCAATGTCATAGCGTACCCCTGTCATCTCGGTGATGAGGTTGGCATGTTTGCGCAATGTCGCCCGAAACCAGCGCAACTGCCGCAATCTGTGGCGCAGATCAGGCACATTTGTCATCTGGTTTTTAAACAGCAGATCCATGATTTGCTCTTTCTCCTCACCGTGTTTTAATGCGGGCCCTTTATTGACAGCAATCATAAGCGATGACAGGAGAAATGTCATGATACATTCGCTTTGATCTGCGCGCTTTAAATATACATATTGACATTTGAAAAAACAAATGTTCTCTAATTTAATAGGGAGAATGCATTTGTGACAGGTGTCGGGCAACGGGAGAAGATATCGTATGGCGATATGGCAATGGGCACTACTTGCTTTGGCATTGCTCTGGGGATTCCAGTCTCTGGGCGTCTGGTTTCAAATGCGGCATTATACCGATGTCATGAAGGGCATCAGCAATAAATACAAAGACGGCTATGTTGGTGCAGGGCATATACGCGGCCGTTTTGGCAAGGGCGTTATTGTTTTGATTGTGGTGGATCGGGATTTGGTTGTGCGCAGAATGCTTGAAATGAGCGGGCGCACGGTCTTCGCTAAATTTGCCCGCCGCGATGCATATGAAGGCCTGACACTGGCACAGCTCCGCGAAAAGCTTGAACAGGGAGCGTTTGATGCCGGAGTTGCGCATGCTGTCCGTTCAGCCATTGAGCAGGCGGAGCGCCTTGCGGACCAGTCCGAAGAACAGTCAGGCCTGTCAGGCTTGAAAACAGTCGCAGTATAAAAAGTTTTGAAGGGGAGGGCCGGACCGGCAGGTGCGGCAATCAGGGAGGTAATATGTCAATTACAGCAATGTTGGCACAACATGCTGACGTCACCATGCAATCCCTGCATCATGCGGGCGGGCTGGTGTCTGATGCAGTATTAAACGCAGGGCTGCACAGCAAAATGGCGATGCAGCAAAGCGGCAATGATCTCGTGGTTCTGGCGCAGGCCAGTACCGATACGGGAACTGCTGCTGCAACCGGCGGCAATATCACTGTCGACCAGTTTCGTGAGCGCCTGCAGAATGTGCAGCAGGAAGAGCAGCTCGGCTGGCTGACCGCTTTGGGCAAGCACTTTATCGGTGTTTTCCAGAAGGGCGGCGAAGTTCTGACCGGTTTTGTCACCGGTATCATTCCGACGCTGATCGTGCTGATGACCGCTTTTTATGCGATCACCGAATTGGTGGGGGAAAAGCGTGTGCATGGTCTGGCGCGCGGTGCCGGACGTATTGCGCTGACACGCTACACAGTCTTGCCACTGCTTTCGGTCTTCTTTCTCACAAACCCGATGGCCTATACATTCGGCTCATTTCTTGAAGAAAAGCATAAGCCTGCATTCTACGATGCCGCGGTTTCCTATGTGCACCCGCCGCTTGGCCTGTTTCCGCATATCAATCCGGGCGAATATTTCGTCTGGGGTGGCATTCTTGTTGCCCTGCTGGAACTGGAAAAGAAAGGCGCTGTTCCGGGTGGTTATCATATCACCGTTGCGATCTGGTACGCGCTGGTCGGTCTCGTGGTTATCCTGCTTAAAGGCATGCTGACAGAACGTATTACCGCCATTATGGCGCGCCGTCAGGGCATTGAGCTCTAAGACGGGCGGGAGGGGAAAAATGGCAAAAACCTATAAATCCGTAACGATTAATCCGGGCTCCGGCGGTTGGGGCGGCCCGCTGACCATTCAGCCGACCGATCAGCGTAACAAGGTTGTTTCTGTCACCGGTGGCGGTATTCATCCGATTGCCCGCCAGATTGCAGACCTGACCGGCGCTGAAGCGGTGGACGGCTTTAAAGCGCCGCCGATTGAAAGCGAAATGGCCGTTGTGGTCGTGGATTGCGGCGGTACAGCGCGTTGTGGTGTTTATCCGCGCAAACGTATTCCGACCGTTAATGTCATGCCGGTTGGTCAGTCAGGGCCATTGGCACAGTATATTACCGAAGACATTTATGTGTCCGGTGTGAAGTCTGAGAATATTGTGGCCGCAGACGGTTCCGCACCGGCAGCAGCTGCTGCTTCTCATGCCAAAACAGAGGCTCCTGCCGCTGCACCGGTTGAACAGCCTTCTGAAGGCGGTATTATCGGCTTTATCAGCAGTGTCGGCCGTGTAATGGGCGGGATTGTCGGCGTGTTCTTCAATGCCGGTCGCCGTACCATTGATCAGGTTATCCGTAACGTATTGCCGTTTATGGCCTTCGTTACCATGCTGATCGGTTTCATCCTCTACACCGGTATCGGCGATATTCTTGCGCAGCCACTGGGGCCGCTTGCCAATAATATTATTGGTTTGCTGATCCTGTCTGCAATTTGTGGTCTGCCGTTCCTGTCACCGGTGCTAGGACCCGGCGCGGTTATTGCGCAGGTGGTTGGTGTGGCCATTATCGGCCCGCAAATTGCCAATGGCACAATCGCACCGGCAATGGCTCTGCCAGCGCTGTTTGCCTATAATACACAGGTCGGTTGTGACTTTGTGCCGGTTGGTCTGGCGCTGGGTGAAGCCAAGCCTAAAACCATCGAAATCGGTGTTCCTGCGGTTCTGATCAGCCGTCAGATCATGGGGCCGGTTTCTGTGCTGATTGCATGGGCTGTGAGCCTGATGGTTCTTTAAAATACACAATACAAAGAGCGGTCTGGTCGCTAATGACTGACCGCTCTTTCAATACAGACTTGAATGACAGATTGAAAGGTTCCGCCATTATGACAATTTCTCTGAAAACGCGGGTGACCGCTGTGGGTCCTGAAGTGGCGGATCTGGCTGAGGGCGGTGTTGTTATCCTGTTCGCGGACGGCTCGCCATCAGAACTGGCTGAGGTTTCCGTTTTGCACGCTATTGAGTCTGAACCGGCAGCGGATGCACCTGCGGTCGGCGCTACGATTAGCATTGGCACGCTCGATGCGACGATTACATCAGTTGGTTCCAGCGCTTGGCAGAAAGTGCTCGACATTGGCCATGTGGTGATTTCGTTCAACGGTGCTGGCAGTACTGACCGGCCGGGAGAAATTTGCGCTTCTGAAGTGGATACGCAGACACTGGTTGCACAATTGCAGACCGGCACCAGCATTATCATTCGCGCATAATTATTTTTATAACAGACTGAAACAGGTACAGCATGGAACGCTCGACAATCGTACGGGTGCATGAAGGACTGCATGCACGTCCGGCAACCCGCTTTGTAAAGCTGGCAAAAAGCTTTGAATCGGAAATCGAGATTGCAAAAGCGGGCAAAGGCGTCAGCGCAAAAAGCTCTGTAAAATTGATGCTGCTCGGCGTTAAAGAAAACGACACCGTGACTGTTCGCGCAGAAGGTGCGGACGCGATTGAAGCACTTGAAGCACTTATCGGCTATCTGGAAAATCCGCATTCCGGCCTTGAGGACACTGCAGTTGCACCTGCTGTTGTCACTGAACCTGCACCTGTTGAGGTCAAAGCGCCGGTTGCCGGGTCAAACGAGCTGGATGATGCCGGTTTCATCAAGGGGATTGCGGCGAGTGAGGGCGTTGCTATCGGCACGGCCTATCCGTTTTTTCCGCCTGAGATCACTGCCGGAAATAGAAATCTGAAACCGGATGAAATACCGGCAGAACTTATCCGTTTTCATGAGGCCGTGGCGCGCGTTCAGCAGCGCATGGATGCAGAACTGAAGACAGATAATCTGGCTGAAAGTGACCGCGGGATCATCGTCGCGCTCAAAGATATTGCTGCGGATGATACATTGCTGGAAGAGGCAACCGGTCTGATCAAAGGCGGCATGGATGCGCTCTCTGCTATGCTTGGCGCCAGTGCCGCCGTTGCCCGTCAGTTTTCGGAAATTGACGACCCTTATTTGAATGCCCGTGCGGATGACGTGCAGGCGGTTGGCCGTCAAATCTGTCTGGCGCTGCTGGGGCAGGAGGATATCAGCCTTGAGAGCCTGCCGGATGGTGCAATTTTGATTGCTGAAGATATCGGCGCATGGGATTTTGCCCGCGCGCCTTTGAAAAAAATCGGTGCGATTGTGTGCGGTCATGGCGGCGCAACCTCTCATGTGGCGATTATTGCCCGTACACACGGTATTCCTGCGGTGCTGGGACTGGGCAAGGCTGTGCATGATCTCAGAGATGTGAAGCAGATTGCCGTTGATGGCAGCAAAGGTCGCGTTGTACCGGAGCCGGATGAAGCTGTTTGCGCAGATTTCAAAAATCGTATTGCGGCGGCACAGGCTGAAAAACAAGCGCTGGAAGCCTATCGCACGATGATTCCGCAGCGGGCAGACGGCACTGTGATTGAGGTCGCAGCCAATCTTGGTGCGCTTGAAGAGTTTGAAGTGGCGCAGGCTGCCGGTGCGATGGGCGTGGGGCTGTTTCGCACTGAACTGCTGTTCATGAAACATATGCATCTGCCGTCGGAAGATATGCAGACGGAAACTTATACGGCTTTGCTGAAAGCCTTTGCACCGCATTCTGTGATTGTCCGCACCCTTGATATCGGCGGCGATAAACCGATCGCCGGTATTGAGTTCCCGCAGGAAGAGAACCCGTTTCTCGGCTGGCGTGGCATTCGTATGTGCCTTGACCGACCGGATATTTTCAAGCCGCAACTGCGTGCCCTGCTGCGTTCAGCCGTTCATGGCAACCTCAAGGTGATGCTGCCGATGATTTCGGACGTGGAGGAAATCCGTGCAACCAAAGCGCTGATTGAAACATGCCGACAAGAGCTGGTCAGTGAAGGCAAGCCTTGTGGGAATTTCGATCTCGGCGTGATGATTGAAACACCGGCAGCCGTTTTCGCAGCGCATCAGCTGGCGCAGGAAGCCGCTTTTTTCTCCATCGGCACCAATGATCTCACTCAATATGTGATGGCGGCTGACCGGTTGAACCCGACTGTTGCCAGACTGAATGACGTGTCTCATCCGGCTGTGATGGCTGCCATTGAGATGACAGCAAAAGCAGCGGTGCAAGCTGGTATTATGGTTGGTATGTGCGGTGAGGCGGCAGCACGACCGGACCTTATTTCGGAGTTCATCCGCATGGGGCTGACAGAGCTGAGTATGAGCCCCGCCTCAATCCCGCGCGCGAAGAAGCTGATTTCAGAGCTGAAATAAAAAACAACGCCGCGCATGCAAAATGTGCGGCGTTTAAAGCATCTCCAGTAAAAGTGGGAGCCGGTTTTGCGTCAGGAAATGCGTAAAAAACAGAGCATTTCCTCTGGTTTATGGCAGATGAAAAATCAGCGTTGCGAATAATTTTTGCAACGCTGCATCGTCATTCTTCTCAAGGGCGGCCAGAATATGCGCGTTGCGTGCTTCCACCGCCAGCATTGCACTTTCCAGATTGTCGATATTTTCCATATCGACCGGTTTGGCCGTTGCTAAACCGCAAGCCAGACTGATCGCGGCAAAACCTGAGATCAGCGCGTTTTTAGGCAGGCTGTTTGTCTGGCGCACGGGTTGCTGGCGCAGTATTTCCTGAAACAACGCTGCACAAAGCTTGGCACTTTCCTGAATGATATCGGTCGCAGGGGCATTCAACCTTGCAATATCAGCTCCGTATCGCTGGTTCATGCTGTTGAAAATGCTGATGAAAACAGTTTCCTGAATGAGCGCGTTTTCAGCTTTATTGCGGCGCAGAACCTCTTTGGTCAGATAATACATATCGCGGTGAAAGGCGCGCTGTCCCTCACTGCCGGTTGTAAAATAGCTGTTCAGGCTTTGCACATCCGGTGCAGTTTCATGAATTGCAGGATTATTCGACACCAGAGAAATCGAAATAGCCTCAGCCGTGCTAAAGGCTTTATCCATCACGGTTGCAGCCACATTGGCCGCACGGTTCAGCACCATTTCAGGAAGAACAGGCGTTTGTTCTGCCGTGTCAGCATTACGGGTGCGGCGCAGGGCATGGCGCAAGCCACGCAGCTTGTCCTTAATGTTAACGGCGATATCGTTCGGAAGGTCCTGTTTCATAGTCGTTCATCCTGCGCGCATGATGCGGGTATAACCCGAAATGATGACGGGATTATTGTTTCTTCAGCGCTCAAAAAGCAATAAGCTGGGCTAAGAAAAACCTGTATCTCTTATCCTTTAGCACGGTGTAAAAGGCAGGCATCAAGAAATTCGGGGAATTGGGTTGAAAAGCACAAAGCGCAAGACGGGTCATTCCCAGGAAGCCATTGAACTGATTGTCGGATCAGAAAGCGTCGCCAGCGAGAATAAAACCAATCGTCTGCGTACCCGCGCGGCATGGATGTATTATGTCGAGCAGATGACCCAGAATGATATTGCGGATGTGCTCGGTGTCGGCCGTGTTACGATTGTGCGCCTTCTGGCGGAAGCACGTGCCCGCAATGAAGTGAAAATCACGATTGAGGGCAAGCTGGCTGGTTTGACCGCGCTGGAGCGGATGCTGGAGCAGAGTTTCGGGCTGGAACGGGCAATTGTTGCGCCGCTGTCCACACCGGAGACAGACCCGATTGTGCCGATCGCCGCTGCCACAGGGGCTTATCTTTCTGAAAAAGTGCAGCATGGTATGCGTATCGGTGTGGGCTGGGGGCGCACGCTGTCCGGCACTTTGCAGCATATCGGTGCGCGCAGTCTCAATGATCTTAAAGTCATTTCACTTCTCGGCGGTATTGCGCAGCCACGCCGCTTCAATCCGCCGGAATTTGCCTGGCAGTTTGCGCAGATTTTTCAGGGTGAAGGCTATCTGATTCCTGCGCCTGCACTGGTCGACAGTCAGGAAACCCGCGAGGCGCTGATTGAGCGTTGCGGGCTAAAAGATGTTTTTGAAATGGCTGACGATCTGGACATGGTTTTGCTCAGCATCGGTGGTATTGAAACCGCCAGCAGCACATCCTATCGCGTGGGTCTGATTGATGAAGCGCAGAAGCGCTCCCTGATCGAGAACGGTGCGGTCGGCGATATGCTGTTTCACTTCTACGACCGCAATGGTGAAATTGTTTCTGATCCTGTGCATGAGCGTGTCATGTCGGTCAGTATGGATAAGCTGCAAAAAGCACCGGTGCGTATTCTCACTTCCGGCGGGCCGGAAAAGGTTGAGGCGCTTCTGGGGGCGATGAAACTGCTGCAACCAACCGTTTTCATTACGGATGAAGTGAGTGCGGCGGCCATGCTGAAGAAGCTGCAGGCGGAAAACGCTGCCTGATAAAGCCTCAAAGCTTTATAAGTGCAGGTACTCAGTAAGTTGACAGTTTAAAATACTTCAGGGCAGCAGTGACTTATCTCACCGCTGCCCTGAAGCGCTCTCGGGGGTGGAAGCTATTTAAAGGGCATAGGCATTGCCGGTTTTGAGATGTTCCGTCTCAGCCGTTCTCTCCAGTTCTACGGCTTTAGGAACAGACAGCCAGAGCGCAATGGCAAAGCCGAAGGCACCGCCGCCAATCTTGCCCAGCAGCAGAGGCAGAATAATACTTGGCTGAAAATTGGCAGCAAAAGCCAGATGGTCGCCGAACATGAACGCCGCACAGACGGCAAAGGCAATCACCAGCACTTTATCCTTCGGGCGCATATCCCGCACCAGCCGGAACATTGCCAGAATATTGGCCGAGGCTGCCAATAGTCCGGCTGCGCCAACCGGTGTCAGGCCGATCTTGCTGCCGAGTTTCTCCATCGGCACTGCCAGAAATTTGTTGATCAGGTAAACCATCGGGAAAGCGCCGCTGAGCATAATGCCGATATAACCGGCGATCTCCAGCGCACGGAACTGATCTTCCTCATCGGCAATGATCGGTGCGAAAGACCACTTTCCGAACAGCGTGGTGAATATGGATGTGAAATATTCAACAATGGAGAAGACCAGTACCAGAGTGATCGCCGCATACATGAGGCGTCCGAACCACAAGAAGCCGGTAATCATCTGATTAGGGAAGAATTTAAGTCCGCCTGCGATGGCCAGACAAAAGATAATGAGCGGAGACATATTCTGCAAAATAACCGGCAGAGATAATGTTGTTTGCTGTATGGCATCGCCACTCGCGGCCACATCCGGACGGATGCTCACATCAAACAGCATGATGCTGATCGAGGCGATAAACACACCAACCGGTATGCTCAATATGCCGGACATGATGCCCAGAGCCATATATTTATGGTCTTTCTTCTCCAGCATGGCGAGGCCTACCGGTATGGAGAAGATGATAGTTGCCCCCGCCATAAAGCCGGTGATTGTTGCCATGATCCAGCCATCCGGTGACTGGGCAAGCGCTTTGGCCAGTTGATAGCCGCCCATATCGGCAGCAATAATCGTGGTTGCGGCGAGTGCCGGATCTGCACCAAGCGCATTAAATAACGGCCCCACCATTGTGCTGATAAAAGACGACAGAAAAGGAATAGAGGCCATAATGCCTGCAACGGGAATGAAGATCGGGCCGATACTGTGCAGGCCTTCGATGAATTCTTTCCCTAACCCTTTTTCACTATCACGAATGGAAGCGATGGCTCCGGCAATTGCACAGGCCATGATGATGTAAATTACGATTGTACCAATATGTGCCATTTTCGTTCCCGCTTATGGTTATCATTGATTGGCAGGTGTGATTTATCTGAACAGCTGAGTCAGATGATCATTCAGGAAATACCCCTCAGGGTCGAGTTTGCGGCGCAGAGCGCGAAACTCTTCGGCTTTCGGATAAAGGGACGTCACATCATCGCCCGTGAGAAAGTGCAGTTTTCCCCAATGCGGGCGGGATTTATAGCCGCGCAGGATCGCATCTACATCACGCAGATATTGCCAATAGTCTTTGCCTGGTTCACCGGAAACGGAAATAGTCACGCTGTCCTGTTCAAAGAACGGGCTCATCCATGCACCGTCACCGGCAGTAAAGCGGTACTCAATCGGGTAGATGGCGTCGGGGTGTTTTTCCAGCATCAGACGGCGGACTTCTTTCACCGCTTCTTTGGCGTGGGCAACCGGAACTGCATATTCCAGCTCATGGAAATTCGGAACATATTCAATCGGATAGATTTCCGAACTATAGGCGATTTTCTCAAATTCGCGTTCCATCGGCGCTTCTTCGGTAATATCCATAATTTTCATTTCACAGACATCCGTGGTGCGGCCGGATTTGGAAGTCGCAGCCGTATCGGGCAGGCAGTAGCAATGACGGCTGCGCTCGGTCGGGCACCAGAAAAAGCTGAAATGACGATGTTTGGTAGCCAGATCATCATGCATTTCCATGCAGGCGTCGAAATCTTCCCGCCACAATTTCTCGTGCAGATTATAGCTGTCCATCAGTTGCAGGGTTATTTCTGAAATAACGCCGAGCGTGCCGATGGAAACGCGGGACGCACGCAGCAGGTCCGGTGTTGTCTCATCGACATTCAGCACACTGCCGTCTGGCTGCACCATTTTCATGCCGACAATCGAGGAGGCAAGATTGCCGAGTGTGGCGCCGGTACCGTGGGTACCGGTGGTAAAGGCACCAGCCAGTGCCTGACTGTCGATGTCGCCCTGATTGACCATCGAGAGGCCGTTTTCTTTCAGTACTCTTCCCAGCTCATTAATGGTTGTGCCTGCGGCTGCTGTGACCCGTTTTTTCTCACGGTCAATCGTTTTGACACCTTTCATCTGCGAGAGCGACAACAACAGTCCGCTGGTTCCGACGACGGGCGTAAAGGAGTGGCCGGAGCCCGCGCACCGCACATTCAATCCTTCTGAGGTGGCAGAGCGTACCATGTCGGAGAGCTGGTCGTCGCTTGTGGGCGCGCCGGTATAGCGCGTGATGCAGGACTGGTTGCCAACCCAGTTTCTCCAGTGGCCGCCTTCGGAAAACTGTACCGACGGATTCATAGCGTGTTTGGTATTTGGCATGTTTGAGTTCCCATTTTTTGCTTCCGGCCGTTGTTTTTTATTTCGGTACGCGAAAGCTTATTGTTCGGTTCTTGTCATATGGCTGTGTAGGCATTATCGGCGAATAAATGTGTGCCGTTGACAAAACTGGCATCATCGCTGGCGAGAAACAGGGCGGCAGAAGCCACTTCTTCCGGTGAGCAGAGACGACCTTGTGCCGCTTTGATCACATCCTCAGAAACATCAACGCCGAATTTGCTTAAATCTCGGACCTCGCGCTGTCCGTGTGCTGTGGCAATAAAGCCGGGGCATATGGCATTGGAGCGGATATTCCTGTCCCGAAACTCAACAGCAATGGCACGCGCAAACATATGGCAGGCACCTTTGCTGGTGCAGTAGAGCACTTCCATTGGCGTGCCGACTACGCCGGAGATCGACGATGTCGAGACGATGCTGCCGTGACCTGCGGCGATCATGCCTGGCAAAACGGCTTTGGTTACGAGAAACATGCTTTTGACATTGACCGCCATGATGCGATCCCATTCCGTCTCGCTCGTCTCAAGAAACGGCCCCACGGAAAGAATACCGGCATGGTTCATCAATACGGTGATGGTACCAAGCTCACGGGTGACAGCTTGAACAGCATTTTGTACCTGTGCACTGTCTGAAACATCGCAGGCCGTAAAATAAGCGGAACCGCCATTGCTGTTGATGTCCTCAGCGACTTTGGCGCCATTGCTGGAAGGCAGATCGAGTATCCCGACCTTTGCGCCTTCACGGGCAAAGAGCTGTGAAGCAGCAAGTCCGCACCCGCCGGCGCCTCCGGTAATCAATGCAGTTTTTCCGGCTAATCGTCCTGTCATGGATATGCTCTCCCGTCAGGCAAAATCATGCGATTTGCCTTTGTCATTTCATATGAAAATTATCACTGCTGCCCGTTGTTTTGACGTTCCCGCTGTTTTTCATGGGGCTATGCATTGAGGAGAGAGGCTAAATGCAATAGCTTTTGCCGTCGATATACTAAAAGTTATATGCGGGTATGAACGCAGACAGAGGCAGAAACAGTAGGGGGCTGTGATGAACAATCAGGATGTTGCTACTGTTGCAGCCATTATAAATGCTTTCGGCGAGAGTCACTTTGGCAAGCAGCTTGATCACCTGATTGTCGGTATCGTTGATTTTGATATGAGCTGCATTTTTGCATTCCGCTTTAACGGCGAGCCGCAGTTGATCCATGACGGTTACAGCGCCACTGTTTCCCGTAAAGCACTGAGTTCCTATATGCGCGGCGGCTATCTGCTCGACCCGTTTTACGTCGCATGCATCAGCGGCCATGAGGCGGGGCTATGGCGCATGGATGAGCTGGCACCGGATAGTTTCTTCAGTTCCGAATTTGTTATATCGCATGATATTCACCCCTGCGTTTCATCTGAGGCCGGAGTGCTGATAGAAGAGATCGGTTTTGTGGTGCCGTTGGAAGAGGGGGTTAGCGCTACTTATTCTCTGATGCGTAATCAGGGCAAACTGCCCTTCAGTAATGCGGAGATTTTGGCACTGCAAATGACTGAGCCACTGGTGCAGGCGGCATTGCAAACCCATTGGAAACAGGTGAAACCAGCCGGATTTGTGCCGGTGATAGCCGGTGATGATGATGTTGAAACTATGTTTCTGAGTGTATTTACCGATCAGCTGACCGGTACGCAGCGTAATGTTGCACGCATGATTTTA
This sequence comes from Pseudochrobactrum sp. sp1633, assembly GCF_030376605.1. Classification (GTDB taxonomy): domain Bacteria; phylum Pseudomonadota; class Alphaproteobacteria; order Rhizobiales; family Rhizobiaceae; genus Pseudochrobactrum. The sequence goes on from NZ_JARRAE010000019.1 coordinate 15,969, forward strand.
CGCGGGCACAGCAATATTTCTATTGCCAATATTCTGGGCATAACCGAGGGAACGGCCAAGCTGCATCGCTCGAATATTTATAAGCGCCTGTCGATCACCAGCCAGACCGAACTGTTTCAGCTATTTATCAATTATCTCTCACATCAATGAGAACCATCGCTCCGGATGTCTGCGGAGCGATGATCTGCTCATCTCCGGATCAGAGGTCTTTAATGGCATTGATACGGTCAATGCCGCCGACAACCGGTGCAAACTCTTCCCAGACAACCTTCGCTCCCGACTGCCATTTGTCATAGTCTTCCGGCTGGAGCACCTGCGCGCCATGCTCTTTGGCCTTAGCTATCGCTGCGCTTTCATCATCAACAATCAGCTGGTTGAAATAGCTTGTGGCCTCAACGGATGCTTCCTGCAGAACCTGTTGCTGCTCGGCGTTCAAACCGTTCCAGAACGGTGCAGAGAAGTAGACGACACCTGATGCCCAGATATGGCTGGTTTCAGTCACAAACGGCACCACCTCATAGAGCTTGAAACTTGCATAGGCGGATTTTGTCAGATCCATCGCATCAGCAACGCCGGTTTCCAGCGCATTATAGGTTTCCGTAATCGGAATGCCCACCGGTGTTGCACCGAAATTACCCCATAATTTGGTGTGCAGCGGGCTTTGAATAACGCGGATGCGCTTGCCTTTTAGCTGCTCAGGCTTGGTTACGGCTTCTTTGGTCAGGAGATGACGGGCACCATAATTGATAAAGCCGGTGGCAATGAAGTTCTGTGCTTTCAGCTTTTCTTTCAGATCATTGCCGGTGTCACCTTGCACCGCTTTCAGCACATGCTGCGCATCTCTGAACAGGAACGGAAGATCGAGGATTTGCACCTCCGGCACCCAGCCGGACAAAGCGGAGACGGTGGAAAGACTGGCCTGAACCGAGCCAAGGCGAATACCTTCTGCCACTTCTTTCTCACCGCCCAAAGCGCTGTCTTTGACGATGTTGAAACGGAATTGCCCCGGCAGTTTTGCTTCCACCAAATCACGGATTTTCAACCAGATTTTGGTTTCCGGCTTATCATCGCCAAACAGCGAGGCCACGGTGATAGATGTTTTGGCCTGTGCGGTGCGGATGAGGGCTGGCATGGCAAGGGCAGTAGCGGTGCCGAGCGTGGCAGTACGCAGAAAATGACGGCGGTTAAGCGTAATCATAGCGGGAAAATCCTTATGAGAGCAGGTCAGATGAGCAGTGCCCATGCGCCGAGAATGACGAGAGAAAACAGAAGAGCGATGAAATAGGGTGTCATGGCTTTGAAGAGAGCGGTGGCGGGAAGACGGGTCACACCACTGACCACAAAGACCAGCATGCCGACAGGCGGGGTCAGTCCTCCGATCATCAGATTGACGACCAGAATGACGCCGAACATTACCGGATCAATACCTGCTGCCACTGCAATCGGCAGAAAGATCGGGCCGAACAGCAAAATGGCAGCGCCAATATCAAGCACGAGGCCGACAACCAGCAGCACGAGATTGATGATCAGCAAAATGACAATCGGATTGGCACCGAAGCTGCTGACCAGATCGGAAATTGTGCCGGAAATATCATCCACCGCCAACAGGAAGGCAAACGGGCTGGCCGTGCCGATCAGTAAGCCGATGGCGGAGGCTTCTTTGCCGGATTGTTTGAAGATATCATAGAGCGAAGCAGCTCCGACTTTGCCGATAACGGCCATAATCAGCGTGTAGAGCGCAGCAATGGCTGCGGCTTCTGTGGTGGTGACAACGCCCATACGGATGCCGACGACCACGATAATACCAAGACCAAAGGCCGGTATTGCTCCGATAGCCGATTGCAAACGTTCCTGCCTGCTGGCACGCGGTTGAGCCACCTGCTCACGCACGGTCAGGTGAATGGCAACCGCAAGGCAGATTGCCATAATAGCACCGGCGAAAAACCCACCGACAAGTAGAGCGCCGACCGAAAGATTGGTTGCTGCCGCCAGAATAAGAAAGGCGATAGACGGCGGAATAACATTATCCAGCACGGATGAGGCCGCGATGATTGCTCCTGCCTGTGCAGGCGGATAGCCACGCTTGACGAGTTCCGGCTGAAAGGTTGCAGCGCCAAAAGCGGCATTGGCAACGGAGGAACCGGAAGCACCGGAAAACAGCACACTGGTCAGCAATGTGGTTTGCGCCAAACCTGCACGGCGATGCCCGACCAGTGACGAGGCAAATTGCACGATTTTCTGAGCAATGCCAGCAGCTGTGAGCAGGCTTCCCGCCAGCAGAAAGAACGGAATAGCCAGCAGCAGAAATTTGGAAACACCGGTCACAGTAGAGGAGACAACTGCCGGTTCCGGCAAGGTGCTGCCAAAAGCAATGGCAATATAGGCCGCGGCCAGAAATGCATGGGGCAAGGGGGCTGCAACCAGCAGTCCAGCCAGCGCAATCAGACCCAGCACAATGCTCGGGCTCAGACTAATGTCAAAATGAACATGACTGACGCTGATATAAAGGATGGTGGCCAGCGCACCGGCAATCAGCAGATCAGGCCATTTATTTTCAGTGATACGTTGCAGCCCCAGCACCACTATAATGAAAAAGCCGCCAAGTCCGAGAAAACCGAAGCGTATCCATTCCGGCAGACCGAGCGTTGGCGAAATACCGCCAAGCAGTGCAGCAATCCGTGCACTGCCGAAGCTGAGGATAAGCCCGCTTATCAGTGTGAAAATATCAGCAATGATAGCCGCCGCACGCTGGCCGGATGGCGAGAGCCGCGACGTGACAAGGTCAAGCCGCATGGCCAGCGCAGAATTGATTGCCAATGGCGCACCAAATGCAATCAGAGCGACATAGAGCCATGTCGCCAGCTCTTCAGAGCCGAGAAGACCGGTATTGAAGCCGTAGCGCAGCACAACCGTTGTCAGCACAATCAATAGCAGTGCAGCCAGCAATGTGGCGCAGATTGCCCCCAGCATGGCCTCAATACCTGCCAGCAATGCTCTGGCAAGTGACTGAGCCGGTGTGGCTGCAACTGCGGGATAGGTCTTCACTGTGCTCATCGTCAGGCCGTGGTCAGCTTGGAGAGGTCGCGGTCAAACAGCGTTGACCATGTGTAGTTCTTTGCTTGCTTCACTTCGGTCGAAACATCAAGACGTGGCAGCACAGTTTCTCCGAAACGATAGGCTTCTTCCAGCAATGGCATGCCTGAGAGGATGAAAGTTTCCACACCCGCTTCACGATAAGCTTCCAGCGTGCGGATCACCGTATCCGGTGAGCCGACGATAGCGGTGCCAGGCCCCGGACGCACAAGGCCGATGCCTGCCCAGAGGTTCGGAGCTACTTCCAGATCACGTAAGTTTTCAGGTTTAACACCGCCATGCAACGCACTCATGCGTTTTTGACCAACGGAATCCGTGTTGGAAACAAAACGCTGATTGGCTGCAATGGATGCGGCATCCATCTGGGCATAGAGGTCATTCGCGGCCTCCCATGCTTTGGCGTCGGTATCACGCACAATCACATAAAGCCGGATACCATATTGCATGGTACGACCGAACTGCTTGGCGCGTTCTTTGACCTTGGCGATCTTCGCACCGATCTGCTCCGGTGTTTCGCCCCATGACAGGTAGGTGTCGGTATGTTTGGCGGAAACATCGAGCGCTTTATCGGAAGAACCACCGAACCAGAGCGGCGGCGGAGCAATCGTGTCCCCCACCGGCAATGCCAGTTTGGCACCGGTTGTGGTGAAATATTTGCCCTGATAATCCACACTCTCACCAGCAAACAGCTTGTGCCAGATGGTCAGATATTCATCGGCCATGTCATAGCGTTCATCATGGGGAATATTCATGCCATAGGCGCCGAGCATTTTGGCATCGCCTGATACCACATTGACCAGCAAACGGCCTTTGGAAAACTCCTGAAAGCTCGCAGCCATTTTGGCAAGCAGAGTTGGTGCAACCAGACCCGGATGGATGGCCACGAGAAATTTCAGGCGCTCCGTATAGGGCAGCAGCGAATTGGCAAGCCCCCACACATCATGTGCGCCGGTGGCAAAAAGTGCGCCTGTATAGCCCAGTTGGTCATAGGCCATTGCCAGTTGTTTGTAATAGCCAAGATCAACAGTGCGGGAGCCTTCCGGCTTCCACGGATAGGCACCATCAGGCGCGCACATATACCAAAAAATATTCATGTCATTGTCCGTATTCAGAATGCGGTTGTTTAAAAGGAAGCAGCTTGCGGATAAATGCGCGCAAGGTGCTCAAAATGTCCGTGACGATGCAGAACCTCTGCTTCGGTCTGTTGTTCGGTGAGAATGATTTCATCCGCGGGGATCACGGTAAAATCGCGAGAGGCGATAACCTTCTCCCAGCCTTGCAGATTGGTTTCCGTTGCGCCGCTCTCGACCAGCCTGCGCGCCGCTTGATGCGGATCAGCGGTGATTTCACGGCCGATACGTGCCAGTTCCTGTGCAATTTTCAGACGCGTATCTGCGCTCAGGCTTGCCGTTTCAACGGTCCAGAACAGAGAGCGGTTGGGAATAGTGGAGCCGCAGCGCGAGAGCAGGCGGATATCATCGCGCTCAAGTGCATTTTCCAGCCGTGGCGCCATAGCAATCCACGCATCCACACGACCGTCGAGCAAGGCGGGCAAAGCATCATTGACCTCAGGTTCTATGCGCTCAATATCGGTGAGGCTGAGTTGTGCATCTTCAAGATTGCGTGCGAGATAATAGGTTTGGAAAGAACCGTCCACCAGTCCGATACGGCGACCCTTAAGATCAGACGTGGATTTGATCGGGCTGTCGGTGCGCACCAGAATTGCGCCATTGGCAGGGCGTGGGGCGGAGGCGGCGATATAATTGACAGGCAGCCCGTCCAGAGCAGCGGTGATCGGTGGTGTTGAGCCGGTGCCGCCAAAATCGATCTTGCCCTCGGTGATCAGTCTGCCGGTGTCGCGCCCTTCGCGATAGGCAACAAACTCACCATCCAGAGCGGCAAAAGCATCAGGCCAGACCTGTGCGATGCGCAGATGCAGATTGCTGGGATGAACACCGATTTTCATAAACTGCCCTTTCAGATGACAAGCAGACACCGATACGTTTCAGCCTGTTAAACTCAGGAACAATTTACTTTTTTATAAAATGAAAGCCAAAGTGACCTGTTCTAATTTTAGGAGGTTTTTTAATGGATTATTCTAGTTTTTAGTGCGGGTGCAGGTCATAATTTTTAACGCATGATTTTATAACATATTGATTAATATCAATTATCAATATATTTTTTTATATAATGATTGTGCATTGGCTATATGGGGAGTTTTGATGACCAAGCCGGTTGCATCCAGATTATGTCGCTCTGTGACGACTGCGAGTGAATTGCTGAAGCTGATTGCCAATGCAAACCGGCTGGCGCTGGTCTGCTATCTGATGGAGCAGGAAGCGCAGGTGGGCGAGCTTGAAGCGGAACTGCGTATTCCCCAGCCCAGCTTGTCGCAGCAGTTGAGTATTCTGCGCGAGGCGGGTGCTATTGCCTGCAGGCGGGAAGGCAAGAACATGATCTATAGTGTGGCGGATCCGCGTATTGAGCAGATTGTTTTGCGCCTGCGGGAGATTTTTAGCGGGCTGGAGGATGTGACCGGCCGCAATGTTGCAAACCGTGTGAAGTCCGATTTGATGCCCGATTTGATGTTTGACTGATATGATTGACCTTTACACATGGATAACACCGAACGGTCTGAAAGCCTCTATCGCGCTGGAGGAATTCGGTTTGCCCTATCAGGCACATGCGATCGACCTGACGAAAGGCGAGCAGTTCTCGGAAGGTTTTCGCAAGATCAGTGCCGGTTCCAAAATCCCAGCGATTGTCGATCATTCAAATGGGCTGACACTGCTGGAATCCGGTGCGATCCTGACCTATCTCGCGGAGAAGACCGGAAGGTTTCTGCCAGCCTCAGGCGCTGAGCGCTATGCGGTGCTGGAGTGGGTGTTCTGGCAGGTTGGCGGACTGGGGCCAACTCTGGGGCATGCGCATTATTTTCTGACCTATCATCCGGACGCGGCACCGGCAGCCTCCGCGCTGTTTGCCCATGAAACCAAGCGGCTTTACGAGAAGCTGGAGCAGCATCTCAACGGCAAAGACTATCTGGCAGGAGATTATTCCATCGCCGATATGTCTGTCTGGCCGTGGGTATCGCGTTTTGAACGGCATAAAATCAATCTCAATGATTATCCCTCCGTCCGGCGCTGGTATCTGCAAATCGCGCAGCGTGAAGCCGTGCAGCGTGGCTATCGCGTGCCGGTTTTTACGGGGGAGATTCCTTTGCCGCCCCCGCTGACACATGAAAATTCTGAAAGTTTTGAGGAAAGACTATGACTGCGCCCCGCATAACCGGATTTTCCGGCAACCTGACCAGCCCGTCCAAAACCCGCGGCTTTGTTGAACATATTGCCGGACAGGCGGCTTTGTCACTTGGCGGTGTTTCATCCGTCTATGATATTGCCGATCTGGGCGCGTCGTTCCCTGCTGCACGCTGGCCGTCACAACTCGACAAGCAGGCCTCAGATATTGTTGATGAAATTGCAGCGGCCGATCTGCTGGTTGTCGGAACACCGACCTATAAAGGCAGCTATACAGGGTTGTTTAAACATTTCTTCGATCTGCTTGATCCGAAATTACTGCGTGGCAAACCGGTCATTCTGGCTGCAACCGGCGGCGGTGACCGTCATTCGCTGATCGTTGAGCATCAGCTGCGCCCGCTCTTCGGTTTCTTCGAAGCTTTCGCACTGCCAACGGCGATTTATGTTTCAGACCGTGATTTTACAGATGGAAAACTGAACAATCCGCTGATTGAGAGCCGTATCGCACAGGCTGTTTCTGAAGCGGTGCGCACTGTATCCGGCCATAGTTTTAGCCGGAGAACAGGGCAAATGGCTGCTGAGTAATTTTTTGTTATTATGATTTTCCTTGTCAGGCTGCTGCACTGGCTGGGACGGGCAAAATATCAAGGTTGATGACACGCGGATTGAGTGTGCTCTGCATGTCCGCGTGAGCAATGATAATAATCGCACTTTGAGGCAGGTGCTCACGCAGCAGGTGCAGCAAATGGTTTTCCGTCTGTTTATCAAGAGAGCAGGTTGCCTCGTCCAGAAACAACCAGTCGGGTTTTTGCACGAATGCCCGGGCAAGCGACAAGCGTTGCAACTCGCCGCCTGACAGATTGGCAACCATGTGCGGTGGGGCCTGTGTGTCTGGCTCGGGTGACTTAGTGTGACCGTTACCAAGCCCGACAGCCGCCAGTGCCTCATCAAGATCAGTTTGTGCAAAATCAGTCACCGGATGCGGATAGCTGATTGCCGTATAAAGATCAGTCTGGGGGAAATAAGGTTTCTGCGGCAGGAAGAGTGCATTTTTTAAACCGGCATTGATGGTGCCGGAGCCATGTGGCCAGAACCCTGCGAGGGCACGATAAAAAGTCGATTTCCCGAAGCCTGACGGTGCCCGTAGCCAGATGGTCTCTCCTTTTTTGATAGAGAGCTTACCGAGCTGCAACAATAACTGTCCGTTGGGGGTCGTCAGCTGTAAATCTTCAATATGTAATGTTTCATCTGAATTGGCTGAATGATTTATCCCGGAACGATATTGTGCTGCATGTTGTGCGGCATTGAGAAATACATCAAGACGACCTGCTGTTGCTGCCAGATCGGCGAGGCGTTTATAGTAGAAAACAAACCATGAGAGGGTGGTGGCCACACTGCTGAATGCACCTGCAACCTGCATTAAACCACCCAGCGTTACACTTTTAGCCAGATAAGCGGGCAGTGCTACAAACATCGGAATGCGCAAAATTGTGAACTGATAGGGCGTGGTAAAGCAGCCCAACCAGAATTCACGGATAATCAGGTTCCGCCAGTTGGCGCGCACATTGTCAAAGCGGCGGTCGAGCAAATCGCGCTCCGCATTCTCACCGCGCAGCAAGGCGACTTCTTCTGTTGATTGGCGCAAGCGTGCCAGTGAAAAACGAAAATCCGCTTCACGTTTTTGCTGGGCTTCAAACAGCTTTTTCATTGGCTTGCCAAGGCTGTAGGTTAGTATTGTTGAGAGACCAACATAGATGAAAACTGCCCACACCATGTAGCGCGGAATAGTGATGTCGAAGCCGAACAGTGAGAAACTCAAGGCAAAAGTTGAGAGACCCCACAATAAAACGAGATAGGAAAACAGGCCGGCAACACGGCCGATCAAATCAATCCCCTCGCTTAAAAAGCCACGTACAAATAACTTGCAATCATCTGCAATGCGCTGGTCGGGGTTATCAACCTCGCGGAGATATTCGCCTTGCGTCAGATGCCAATAGGCTTTGTTGGTAAACCACAGATCGAGGGCTTTACCGGTGAGCACCTCGCGCCAGCGGATTTCCAGCACTTTCTGGTAATAGCTGCCGATCAGGCTGCGGGCTGAGTTGCAGCTGACGATGAGTGCAAAAATACCGATCTGGCTGATAACGGCCGCACTGTCGATTTTTTCCAGAGCATTATAAAAATCAGCTGTCCAGCTTATCATGCGGATGCTGAAATAAATGCCAGCCAGATCCAGTGCGATGATCAGTGCCAGCAGAAAGCCACTCAATTTGGCACCTTCACCTGAAAGACAAAGACGGGAAAGCCGGTAAATCTGCCTGAAAATATGCATTCGGATGCGCCTGAATAATGGTCATATATGTCAATTACTGCCAGCGGTAAAAGCTCTGGCGGTAGCCGGAAGACGCGCTTCATGGTTCGCAACCAGTCTGCACAACATAAATATGATTAAAATACTCATATTTAATCTGGCGATAATCCACATGTGACATTCTGTCAAGCGGGAATGCTTGAGGTTACAGCACGCTCCGGTTTTTAAAGGACATAAAAAAATGTGGCCGCGAAAATCGCAGCCACATTCATGATTTCAAATTGTATCCGTAACTTACGGAGTTACGTCAAAACCAAACCATTTTTCAGACAGCTTTTTGATTGTGCCGTCTGCTTTTGCAGCTTCAATCGCTTCGCTGAACTTCTTCTGCAGCTCTGGTTCGTTCTTGCGCAGGCCAACGGCAACGCCGCGACCCAGAACGCCGCCTTTGAAGTAAGGGCCGGTCAGAACCATATCTTCATTGCCCGGCTTTTTCGCAGCATCGGCCAGATAGGCCAGTGACGCTACAACCATATCAACGCGGCCGGACTTCAGATCCAGATCGTGCTGTTCAGTTGTCTTATATTCGCGGATATCTGCTGACTCTTTGAAATAGGTGTTGAGCAGGGTCAGGCCGAGCGAAGCGGTCTGTACGCCAACAGTGCGGCCTTCGATTGAAGTCGAAAATTCGCCGATGGCTTTCTTCGTAGCTTCATCTTCATTGGCAAGGAACAGAGTTTCGCCGGTATGTGGTAGTTTCGCATACGGGCTGTCTTTCAGCGTAGCGAAAGTCTGTGGTGTCAGGCCGTAGGAAACCGAGAAATCAATGGTTTCTTCACGCTTTGCAGTGGCGGTCAGACCAGCCATGATCGCATCGAATTTACCGGCGTTGAGAGCAGGGATCATGCTGTCAAATGGTGTTGCAACAAGCGTGCATTCCACTTTCATATGATCGCAGAGATACTTGCTCAGCTCGATTTCGTAGCCATCGAGTGTGCCGTCCGGCTTGGTGAAGTTATATGGACGGTAAGCACCTTCAGTTGCGATGGTTACTTTTGTCCATTTCTTTTCTTCAGCCTGTGCAGTGACGCTGGCCGATACGGCGCCGAGCAGCATTGCAGAAGCAAGAAGCGATTTGGTGATAAGGCTGATTTTCATAGAAGCACCCTGTTAGATGATTGTTTTAGTTCGATCAGGCCGCATTTTCGTGGCTGATGAATTTGCGGAAACGCTCGGATTTGGAATTGGTGAAGACATCGGCTGGTGCGCCGTCTTCCTCAACCTGACCCTGATGCACAAAGATAACGCGGTTGGATACGTCACGGGCAAAACCCATTTCGTGGGTCACGACCAGCATTGTACGGCCTTCTTCAGCAAGTCCGCGCATCACGCGCAGAACTTCACCTACCAACTCCGGATCAAGCGCGGAAGTCGGTTCGTCAAACAGCATCACTTTCGGCTTCATCGCCAGCGCGCGGGCAATCGCTGCACGCTGCTGCTGACCACCTGACAGATGCGACGGATAGTAATTGCGCTTATCGGCAATACCAACTTTTGCCAGCAATGCTTCGGCCTCTTCTGTGGCTTCAGCGCGGTTACGCCCCTGCACATAGATAGGCGCTTCGATCACATTTTCCAGAATGGTTTTGTGTGACCAAAGATTGAAGCTCTGGAATACCATGCCGAGTTCCGAGCGGATGCGCGAGACCTGTTTCTTGTCGGTCGGGTAGCTTTCGCCTTTGGAATTCTGCGCCATCTTGATGGTTTCACCGGAAATGGTGACCGTACCGGATGTCGGCGTTTCCAGAAGGTTGATACAGCGCAGCAGTGTGGATTTACCCGAGCCGGAAGAGCCGAGAATGGAGATCACTTCGCCTTCGCGGGCTTCGAGTGAAATACCTTTGAGCACTTCGACCTGACCGAAATTCTTGCGCAGGTTTTCGACTTTCAGCGCGACCGGTGCGGATGCGGATACTGTGTTGCTCACGATGCTTTTCCTTCCGTAGGAATATTGGCCGGTACGCTGACAGGAACAGGCTGGCGCAGATAAGGCGTCAGGCGGTATTCAGCTAGCAGCAGAAGACGGGTCAGAATGAAGTTGATGGCCAGATAAATCGCACCGGCGACAATGAAAACTTCAATGGCGCGGTAGCTCTCGGCAATCAGCTTGGCAGCAATACCGGTGACTTCCATCAGCGTAATGATCGAGGCCAGCGAGGTGGCTTTGACCATAGAGATCATTTCATTGCCGTAAGCCGGCAATGCCTGACGAATAGCCAATGGCATTGTAATGCGGCGGAAGGTGGTGAAACGTGACATGCCGGAAGCTTTGGCAGCTTCAATCTGGCCATGAGGCACGGATAGCAGGCCGCCACGAATAATCTCACCGGCATAGGCGGCAGTATTCATGGTCAGCGCGATAACCGCACACCAGTATGGCTCACGCAGGATCGGCCACAGGAAAGAGTGGCGGACTGCTGGAAACTGGCTGAGGCCGTAATAGATGATGAAAATCTGTACCAGCAGCGGTGTGCCGCGGAAGACAAACACATAAATACGCGCAATCCAGTCCAACACAAAATTGCCGGACAGGCGCATCATGGCGATGACCAGAGCAAGACAGGCGCCCAATGCAATGGCAGTCGCTGCCAGTTTCAGGGTCAGCGGCAGACCCGCCAGCATGGCGACGAAAGATTCAGCGAAGAATTCAAAACTCATTGTGCTCTCCTCACACCGCGGGAGAAATAGCGCTCAGCGGACTGCAGAATGCCGCCTGAAACAGACGAAATCAGCAGATAGAGAGCACCGGCGATCAGGAAGAAGTTGAATGGTAGACCGGTTGAACCGGCACCGATCTGAGCCTGACGCAGCAGTTCCACAACGCCGGTCACGGAAACCAGAGCGGATTCTTTCAACGATACCTGCCACACATTGCCAAGTCCCGGCAGCGCATGACGCAGCGACAGAGGCGCAATGATACGGCGGAACTTCATCCAGCGGCCCATGCCGCAAGCGGTTGCCGCTTCCAACTCACCTTTAGCAACGGCTTTGAACGCACCACGAAAAACTTCCGTGTGATGCGCGCCGCAGGAAATGGCGATGGCCAGCATACCGGCGAGGAAACCCGGAAAGCCGAGAAAACCTTCAGCGCCGAACAGTTTGCCGATTGCAGTGATTGCCGCGCTGCCGCCGAAATAAAACAGATAGATGATCAGCAGGTCAGGAATGCCGCGGATGATGGTTGTATAGCCGTCCGCGATGGTACGGGTAACCCGTCCGCCTGAGATTTTAGCCCAGGCACCGAATACGCCGATAACAGCGCCGAGCAGAAAGCCGGTCACAGCAAGGGCAACACTCATCAATGCGCCGGTGAGCAGAACGTGCCCCCAGCCATCTGGCCCGAAGCTGAGGATTTCAAAAAAGCTGAGTTGCTTCATAATGCCCTTGGCCGGTTAGAGATAAAGAAGAAAGTCATAGTCATATTCCTGTGGCCGATCCTGTTACGCCTTTTGCTCAGGCAAGGCAGGCTGAACATCATCCGGTATCGGATTGATGAAAACCGTATTGCCGAGGCGTTTTTTATGATCGGCTTTGGCTGCTGTAATATGCTCCGGATTGCGGAACAGTTCAGCGGCCGTACTGCTCATGATTTTCGCTGCATGTGCCATGCCTTTATGGGCGGCAGGCAGTTTACCCTGTGCTACCATCTGCCAGGAGTGCAGCGGTGTGCCGATGGCACAGGTGGCACCGCGCATTTGCACTGTCGGAACAACCCAGCTCACGCTGCCCACATCAGTGGAGCCGACGAGAGAATTGTCACCGTTATACGGCTTATAGACCTCTTCGCATAGAGCGAGGCCGTCTTTTGGTTCTACACCAAAACGGCGGAAGGCATCCGAGATATCTTCTTTGCTCAAAGTATCCTGAAACTCGCGGGCGGTTTTTCTGTCCTGCTCGTCAAAAACAGGGGCGCCCAGCCGCTCTAACTGCACATGCATCAGCTGTTCCAGCGGCGCGTTGCCGATCAGATTGGCATCGCCGCTGATGATTTCATCGCGCACCGACGTTTCCGTCATCAGGGCTGCACCCTGAGCAATTTTGCGAACACGTTCCAGCAGGGACTGCATTTCCGGCAGGCTGAGAGCGCGGATCAGATAGCGCACTGTGGCTTTGGCCTGCACAACATTCGGCGCAATGCCACCGGTATCTGTCACAGCATAATGAATGCGCGCGCTGGAAGGCATATGCTCGCGCATATAATTGACGCCGACATTCATCAGTTCCACGGCATCCAGCGCACTGCGGCCAAGATGCGGCGCGGATGCGGCATGGGCTGCGCGGCCGGTAAAGTGAAAGCTGATCTCGTTACAGGCCAGCGAAACCGGATCATTCACACCGGCAAACGGGGCAGGGTGCCAGCAAAATGCGACATCCACATCATCAAACAGGCCTTCACGCACCATAAAGCCTTTGGCCGAACCACCTTCTTCAGCCGGGCAGCCATAATAGCGCACGCGGCCTTTGATGCCGTTTTCAGCCAGATAGGTTTTGAGGGCGGAGGCGGCAAGCAGAGAACCGGAGCCAAGCAGGTTGTGGCCGCAGCCATGACCGTGGCCGCCACGCTCAATTTCTTGCGGCTCTGCCAGACCTGCAATTTGGCTCAGACCCGGCAGAGCATCAAACTCACCGAGGATGGCGATGACAGGGCCGTCTTCACCGGCTTCGCCCATGACTGCGGTTGGCAGTCCGGCAATGCCGCGCTCTACGCGAAAACCTTCGTCACACAGCATTTGTGCATGGGCATCGCTGGCTTTGTATTCTTCATAATTGGTTTCGGGATTGTCCCAGATCGTATCGCTCAGGTCAAAATAAGCGGGGCTTTTCTCTTCAACGATATCCCAGATATCAGAATGGTTTTTCATTGCCTGCTCCGTTTGATCCTGACGCGCGCTACATCGTCTGCGGATAATTATAGTGTTATGCTCGTTCATCCGCCGGGCTGGGAACCCTGAGAGGTATTACAAGTTTATGATGTGCTGATAAAATCCCTTGGCTCTGCATACAAGAGTTGTTTTGCATCATTAGCGCTCATTCAACATAGTTTGATGTCAAATGACGCGGTAAAATACCATTGAGCCGCTTAAGGGTCGTCCTCCGCGCAGAAAACCTCCTATTTCTGACCGGCAGATAACTACAGTGACGAAATGGCAGAGTACAGGCGCAATATTGTTCAAAAAGATATGGTATTTTTCCAAACTGGATAAAATTTATGCCAAATTGAGCAAAAGTCAGCCATTTCGCATATGTGAATTTATCCCCTTGAGGGCAAAGTAATTCTGCCCGTGGAGGTTATGCACAGGGATGGTGATGAACGTGTTGTTTTTACTGACCGTTGATCAGCGCCAGAATAAGCTGATGAATATTGCCGCCCTGTGCCATTTCTGACCGGTCAAAATCGCGGCCTCTTTGCCGCTGTTCCTGAAACAATTCAGAGAGCTTCTTGTTTAATTCAGTTTTGAATTTGCTGCATTTCGGGTCATTGGCAACAGACATGCCGACAGTTGCAGTCTCAATTTTCTGAACCATCTCTTTGATATAGTCACCATGAATATGCTCATGTTTTTCAATGCCTGCGTAGAATGTCGCCCAGCGCGCAGCCGTTTCCGGCGATAGTTTTTGCGCAGGTTTAGGCAGGGTATATGTAATCGTCAGTTTCGGCTTTGCGGAAACCAGTGTGCAATTGCCGTCATCTGTCTTGTATTTTCTCGACCAGAGCAAGGTGAAATTGGTGTGGGCGATGGTGCGGATATTTTTGCCGATCTGCGGGCCTTTTTGCCCGATTGAGGCATATAGCTCAGCGGGTGACGTGCCGGAGACAGAATAGGTCTCCACTTTCTCAACCGGCTGCCATTCGGCCTGCGCATTGCTTGCCCAGAGACTGCTGCCCGCGAGCAGTGTGCAGAAAATGTTTTTAAGTGTCATCGATAACTTCCGGTCTGACCGACATTGCGTATGATTGCCGGAACCGGCCAGTTATCTCTAGAGCGCATCCCGAAAACTGTGAAGTGTTTTTCGGGATGCGTAGTCATTTAAAGAATGGAGACTTTACCGGAGAGGGATGGCAACGGGACGCAATGGCGCCGCATCACCACCACGGATCTTCAGCGGGCCGCCGATAAAGGCAAATTCATAGACTTTGTCTTTGGAGAGCTCATCCAGAGCAATCAGCTCGATAATCGGAGCACCCTGTTGCGCCAGCAGATAAGTATGCAGCGGCACATAATCGTCAGCCACTTCGGACGGGAAGGTTTCAAAACTCAGATTATCCGCGCCGACAATCATTGCTCCGCCTTCTTCTACCAGATAGCGCGCTGCATCCAGACCCATTCCCGGAGGTGCAGCCATATAGGCTTTCGGGTCGTTGAACAGCTTCATCCGGCCGGTGCGGATCAGCACAATGTCGCCTTCCTGCAGCGTGGTTTTCTGTTTGGCCAATGCATCTTTGAGATCCTGACGGGTGACACGATATTGATCCGGCAGCATATCCACACCTTTGGCCGCGGCCACGTCGATCAACACGCCACGAGCAATCAATGGCGGAAATTTTTCAATGCCGGTACGGTTCCAGCCGCGATCACCCAGATGGTCATCGGCCTTGAAGCCGTTCCAGATTTTGCCGTGAATGCCGAAATGGTTCAGCGCATCAATATGCGTGCCGGTATGGCTGTACATGGAAAATGCCGTTCCGGTATAGCTACGCGTGGTGTTCATATTTTTGCCCACACCCATCGGATCATCAATCTCGGTGCCACGCGGTGTATGGGTCATCCAGAACTGATAATGCGGGTCACCGGCATCCTGCCAGCCTGGCATGCCCAGATAATAATCGGTTGCCAGATCATAGACTTTGCTGCCGTCAACACGGGAGAGAATGGCTGCGCGCGAAGCCGGCGTGATGAGGTTCAGACGACCGATTTCATCATCAGGCCCCCACGGACTGATGCCGACTTCCTGTCCGCTGACGGCAATAGCAGGTTTGGCTGGTGTTTCAGCAAGGGCGGGTAACAGGGATGCAGAGAGGCTGGCAGTGCCGAGCATCAGCAGACCGAGAAGACGGTTGGTGCGTTTGAGTGACATAGTCATTCCTTTTGAAGTGTTTTTGTTTGGTCTTTTGAGGTGTTTTGTTTGGGGGAGGAGGAGAAAGTCAGGCGGCTTGCATCATGTCCTGCAAACGGCTTTTGAGCAGTTCGGCAGGTGTGGTCTGTAAGCGCAGAGGAGGAATATTGGTGTCAGGAGAGCTGACAAGCAGGGTCGGAATGGAGCGGATACCAAGCTGCATGGCCTGTATGCGGTCTGCCTGCACGCGTTGAGCGGCACTTTCGCCGGTCATGGCTTGTGTGAAAGCATCACGGTCACAACCTTGAGATACAGCAATTTCTGTGAGGGTTTCGGCATCGCCGATATTGCGGCTTTCTGTGAGATGGGCGCGTTGGACAGCGTCGAAGTAATTCCAATGAGCAATATCACCGCCAAGCATATGTGCCGCCTGACAGGCAAGTGCTGCTGCCAGCCCGTTCGGGTATTCAAAGCTCTGCGCCCGCATACCTTCAATATTAATGCGCTGTGCATCATCCTGTTTGGCACAGGCTTTCCAGTGACCAAGTATTTCGCTCTTGGCGCGTTCCATAGAGCCGAAAACCTGCACCATCTGCTCACGGGAATCCTGCAGAACAAATGTGTGGTGGCGCACCTGAATACCGAGTTCACCGGTAACCTGACGCAGGCGGGGTGACATGACATAGCACCAGCCGCATACGACATCGTGATAGAAGTCGATGACCAGAGGGGAGGCGCTCTTGTTTATCTGAAGTGTCATTGTGATGTCCTTTCGTTGGACATCACATTACTGATCCCGCGATAGCGGAATAAGCACTTGGCGGTGCAAACAGTTTTTACTGCAGGTTAAGAATGGAACAGTCAGCTCGCCTGCAAAGCCGGCGGCAGACGGCTGGCGAGGAAATCCACAAAGGCTTTGACCTTGGGCTGCAAATGTCTGCTGGTCGGGTAAACCGCATAAATATGACGGGGTTCATTCACGAGTGCAGGCAGAATACGCTGTAATCTTCCGTCGTGAAGCGCGGGGTCTGCAAGAAAAGACGGTAAAGCCCCGATTCCCAGTCCTGCAATCAGCAGATCACGCAGCATCAGACTATTATTGACCTGACTGTGCTCTGCACCGGATAACAGGGCAATGTTTCCCGTTTCCTGCTTGTCACGGTCATCATCTGCCGTGATGCCCTGCGTATGTGCCAGACTGTAACTCAGCATTTTATGGCGTTGCAGATCGGCGGCACTGGCCGGTATTCCGTATTTTTCCAGATAAGACGGTGCGGCACAGAGCTTCTGCTCAAGGGACGCAAGACGACGGGCAATCAGTGAAGAATCTTCCAGCGTGTTACGCAGCCGGATGGAGACATCAAAGCCATGTGCAACGGCATCAACCAGCCGGTCTTCCATCACCAGATCCAGTTGCAGGTCCGGATATTGTTGCAGAAACTCTGCCAGTAACGGCGAGAGAACGCTGATCGCAAACGACAATGGCGCATTGACGCGCAATTTGCCGGTGACCCGCTGGGATTGCTGCTTGATAGAGCGCTCAAGCACGTCCAGCTCGTCTAACAAGCGGCAGCAATCGGCATAATAGGTGCGGCCGGTATCGGTCAGGCTCATGCTGCGGGTTGTGCGCTGAATGAGCACCGTATCGAGATGCGCTTCCAGTGCGCGTAGCTGCTTGCTGAGACCGGCAGGCGAAATCCCCAGATCTTCCGCAGCTTTAGCCAGTCCGCCAAGTTCGACAATGCGTCTGAAAGTGCGCATAGTGTTGAATGTATCCATGACGGGCGGAGCCTCCGGTTTTTCGCTTCGGCCTGTTTGATTTTTAGACGGTAAGCCTGTTCTTAATCGGGATACCCGTTCTTAGTTGGGATCATCGTGATTTTCTATAAAATTATCAATGGAACTCAGGCCGAGATCGTTCCAGTATCCTCATCACGGAATCACTTATCCTGATCATGAGCTTAGTGACTGAGATGAGTGCCGGATGGAATGGGGAATACCAGTATGAATATCTATAAAAAGGCTCTTTCAGCGACCGCGCTTGCATTGGTGGTTGGTGGATTGGCCTCTGCTCAGGCTTCGGCAAAAACACTGATCTATTGCTCGGAAGCAGCACCGGATAATTTTGATGCGGCGACAACCACATCAGGTGCCACTTATGATGCTTCTGCGCGTAACGTGTCGAACGGCCTGATCAAAATCAAACGCGGCTCGACTGAGCTGGAGCCAGGTCTTGCCGAGAGCTGGGAAATTTCGGAAGACGGTAAGGAATATACCTTCCATTTGCGCAAAGGCGTAAAATTCCACACGACAAGCTATTTCACACCGACCCGCGAATTTAATGCTGACGATGTGATTTTCACTTTTGCGCGTCAGGGCGATAAAGAAAATCCTTTCTACGGTAAGGGCACATGGCCGCAATATGGCGCATATTCCTTCCCGACCCTGCTGAAAGAAATTCAGAAGATTGATGATCATACGGTCAAGTTTGTTCTGAACCGTCCTGAAGCAACGATGATTGCCTCGCTTTCACTGACTTTTGCGGTTATCCAGTCCAAAGAATACGGCGACAAGCTGATCGCTGAAGGTAATACTGATCAGATGAGCCAGATGCCAATCGGCACAGGCCCTTACCAATATGTAGCGTATCAGGCTAACAGCGCGATCCGTTATCAGGCCAATCCTGATTATTGGGGCGGCAAGCAGAAAATCGACAATCTGATTTTCGCGATCACACCGGACGCGTCGGTGCGCTATCAGAAGATGAAAGCGGGCGAATGCCACATCATCGCTTATCCTAATCCGGCAGATGTTGCTGAGATGAAGGCGGATACGTCGCTTGAAGTGCTGCGTAAAGAAGGTCTGAATATTGCATTCATGGCCTATAATACGACCGTTGCACCATTTGATGACGTCCGCGTGCGTAAAGCTCTGAACATGGCAATCAATAAGCCTGCGATCATTGAAGCGGTTTATGAATCCACCGGTATGGTTGCGATCAATGCAATGCCTCCGGGCGTTTGGGGTTATAACAAAGACGTTAAGGACGATGCTTATGATATTGAAGCATCGCGCAAACTGCTGGAAGAGGCCGGTGTCAAAGATCTTTCCATGAAGATCTGGGCAATGCCTGTTCAGCGTCCTTATATGCCGAATGCCCGCCGCGCTGCTGAAATGATGCAGGCTGATCTGGCTAAAGTCGGCGTTAAAGTTGAGGTCGTTTCCTATGACTGGAGCGAATATCTGAAGCGCTCGCTGGAAAAAGACCGTGACGGAGCGGTTATGCTCGGCTGGACCGGTGGTATTGCTGATCCGGATAACTTCCTTGCAGCTCTTCTGGGTTGTGAAGCTGTGGGCAGCAGTAACCGTGCAAACTGGTGTAATGCTGACTTTGAAAAGCTGATTCAGGCAGCCAAGCTGACGACAGATCAGGCCGAGCGCACCAAGCTCTACGAGCAGGCGCAGGTTGTCTTTAAAGAGCAGGCTCCTTGGCTGACAATCGCCCATCAGGTGATGGAACAGCCGGTCAGCAGCAAGGTTAAGGATTTCCGCGTTGATCCTTTCGGTGGCTATCTCTTTGAAGATGTGGACATTGAAGAATAATTCTTCCGGAAATTGCCTGTCTTGCAGGTGATGACCTGTTTCAAACTGAATGGCGCCTTTCAGGCGCCATTTTTGCACGGCCTCCAAGATTATAATTTTATGAGCTGATCTGAAAGAAGTCCGATGGATATTGTTGAACGCTTCCTGAACTACACACGTATCAATACCACAGCCGTTTCCGACGCGGGAAAACTGCCTTCCAGCAGTGGCCAGACCGAACTTGCACAATTGCTGGCGGGAGAATTGCGTGAACTGGGTCTGACAGTGGAAATGAGAGATCATTCCATTGTGGTTGGTACATTGCCGTCCAATATCAAAGATGCAGACCGTCAGGCACCGGTAATCGCCTGGGTGGCGCATATGGATACCAGCGGTGAATATGATACTGACACCAAAGCGCAGGTGGTGGAGTATCAGGGCGGCGATATCGTGCTCAATAAAGCGCTTGATATTGTAATGCGTGTTGAAGAGTTTCCTGAACTGAAGCGCTATGAAGGCGACCGCATTATCGTGACAGACGGCACAAGTCTTTTGGGTGCGGATAACAAATCAGCCATTGCTGAAGTGATGCATGCCATGCAGGTGCTGCGCGATAATCCGCAGATCGAACATGGCGAGGTTAAAGTCGTGTTCGTGCCGGATGAGGAAATTGGCCTGCTCGGTGCCAAGGCGCTTGATGTGCCAAGCCTCAATGCGGATTTTGCCTATACGCTTGATTGTTGTGCTGTGGGTGAAATTGTCTATGAGAACTGGAATGCGGGCGAGTTCCATATTTCATTCCGTGGTCAGCCGGCGCATCCGATGTCCGCCAAGGGCAAGTTGCGCAATGCCATTCTCTATGCGCAGCAATTTGTCGGTATGTTGCCAGCCGGTGAGCGGCCGGAACATACGGAAAAGCGCGAAGGCTATTACTGGGTTAAAGGCATTCAGGGCAGTGTTGCTGCTGCAAAAATCGTGGTCGATATCCGTGACTTCACAGAAACAGGCTATGACACGCGCCGCAATTTCATCGATACGCTGGCAGCCACATTTAATCAGCTGCATGGCGAGGGTACGGTCTCGGTTGAGTATCGCCCGATGTATCGCAATGCTGCTGAAGGGCTGAAAAGGGATAATTTTTATCCGGTTGAACTGGCTCTGGAAGCGATGAAAGCTATCGGCGTTGAGCCTTATTCTATCCCTATGCGCGGTGGTTATGACGGTGCAGTCTTGTCAGAAAAAGGTCTGCCTTGCCCGAACCTGTTCTGCGGTGCGCATAACTTCCACTCGATCTACGAGTTCCTGCCGGTTGCCTCATTGAATAAGGCATCGGAAATGGTGATTGAGATTTTGAAGCGCGCTGCGGCGGCTAAACGCTGATCAGGTGCATGAGCACGGTATGAATACAGCAGGCGCGGTTCTATTCCGCGCCTGTTTTTTACTCTGTGAGCAGCAATGTGTGAAAGCCGGTGATGCGCAGCAGATGGGCGCGCCACTCTGCAATGGCCTGATAATTATTCACATACCAGCGTAGTGCTGAATAGACCTGATTGAATGCGCCGACAGTCATCATCAGACCGCCGAAATTCAGTCCGCCCGAAAAATAAATCGGTGCAGCGGCCAGAATTGGCACAACAATCGCCATCCAGCCAAAACCGGATGAAATCCATGTGAGATTTGTCTCCATGAATATGAGCTTTTTGATGCTGAAATACAGGCCCTGAAACTTACTGCGCAGAAAACCGATCTTTCTTTCGCTTTCATTGGCCATCGGATAATTGTCGTTCTCGCTGATGATCGTCACGAGAGCGGCTCTGAACTCAGCTTCCTGCGCTTCACGGGCGGCATTTAGTCTGACCAGCCCGCGCCCCACCAGACGACTGAGCGCGGAGGCAATCCCGACATAGAGAATAGCCGCCCACACCATGTAACCGGGCAGCGAGAACGCATAGCCATTATAGTGGAAGACAAAGCCTTCCGACACATTCCACAAGATACCGATAAAACTGAATAATAATATGGAGGACTGGATGAAGCCGATTGTCAGTCCTGTGGTTGAATCTGCCAGCTGTCTTGTGTCCTGATGGATGCGCTGGTCGGGGTTTTGTGCATAGAAGCCGGATTTGTCGAGCTTGGATGCCTTATTTCCATGCAGCCAGCAATTAATCAGGTTTTTGACAATTGCTTTGCGCATCATGACTGAAAGGGTTTGCTGAAACCAGTTTTGCGCAACATTGAGGATCAGCAGTCCGGCGGCAATAAACACAAAGATTTTCAGCTGCCTGATGAATTCAGGCACATCCCGCTGTTCAATGGCGTTGTAAAAAGGAACATTCCATTGATTGAGTGTGACCTGTCCATAGGCGGTTGCCAGCAGGATAAACAGCAATACGGCGGACAAAGCCGCAAGTTTCAAAAATTCTTCCGAGGAGTTCAGTAGTCTGCGCAGAATGCCGAGCTGCGTGAAAAAGGGAATGTCCGGTAAATGGCCGTCATGCTGAGGGGCTTGTTGATTTTGCACCGAAACGATTTCTTCCAACTGTTGACCCTGTCATTCTGACTACAGATTCAAACTAGTGGAATTTACAGCACTGATCCAGTGGCAATCTTTGCTGTGTTGCAACAAGCCGGTGAAAATGACAGCCTGATAATGCTGACAAGATACATAAAAAAATCCCCCGATCAGTGGCTGATCGGGGGATTTGATCATGTGCTTCTGCAGAAGAGGATCAGTCTTCTTTGCCGTAAATGCCGGTGTGGATTACACCATCTGCACCACACCATGCGCGGTACATACCCGGACTGTTGAATGGCAGCTCGATATTGCCTTTGGCATCAATAGCGATCAGACCGCCTGAGCCGCCGAGTTCACCGAGTTCCTGCACCACATCACCGGCAGCCTTTGCAAGGCTCTGGCCTGCCCAGCGCATACGGGCATCAATTTCATGGCCGACTGCCCAGCGGATGAAATACTCGCCGTGACCGGTAGCAGAAATCGCGGCGGTTTTATCATCTGCCCATGTACCGGCACCGATCACAGGGCTGTCACCCACGCGACCTGGCGTTTTTGCCGTCATGCCGCCGGTTGAGGTGGCCGCAGCAATATGACCGTTTTTGTCGAGCGCCACAGCGCCGACAGTGCCGTGCTTGCGTGCCGGATCACCGTCATCAGCCAGACCGAGACGGCGGCGTTCCATTTCCGCTTTCAGCGCATCCAGACGCTGCTGAGTGCCGAACCATTCCGGTTCCATCATTTCCAGACCGGCATTCTCACAGAAACGCTTGGCACCGTTACCGGCAAGGAAAACATGCTCCGTCTGTTCCATCACCGCACGCGCTGCCAGCACCGGATGACGCGGGCCGCAGATGCCGGTAATCGCACCGCAACGGCGGGTTGCACCGTCCATCACGGCTGCGTCCATTTCATGGGTCGCATCAGTGGTATAAACCGCGCCGCGACCGGCATTGAATAACGGATTTTCTTCCAGCGCCATCACGGCTGCAGTTGCGGCATCCAGCGCAGTGCCGCCTTCATTCAGAACAGTCAGGCCTGCTTCGAGACAGGCTTTCAGGCCCGCGTGATAGGCCGCTTCCCGTTCAGGGGTCATGTTGGATTTCAGGATTGTGCCTGCACCGCCGTGGAGTGCAATAACAGGAGTAGTTTCAGACATGGTATTCCTCAGATTTTTAAAACGCAGTCATGAGAACGCCGTCTCAATGGAGACGGCGTAACTTCATCAGTCAGAGCGTAGTTTCGGATCAAGAGCATCGCGCAGACCGTCGCCGAACAGGTTAAAGCCCAGAACGGTCAGGAAAATCGCAATACCCGGAAACAGTGTCAGGTGATCGGCAACGCCCATATAGGAACGGCCGTCAGCCAGCATGGCACCCCACTCAGGGCTTGGCGGCTGTGCGCCGAGACCGATGAAGGAGAGGGAGGCGGCTGTCAGAATGGACGTGCCGATACGCATGGAGAAATAGACGATCACATTCGGCAGTGTACCCGGCAGAATATGGCGCAGCATAATCACGCGGTCTTTCACGCCGATGGCGCGGGATGCATCCACATAGACAGTGCGCTTGAGCTGCAAAGTCGTACCGCGGGCAAGGCGGGCAAAAACCGGAATAGAGAAGATTGCAACCGCATAGATCACATTGGTGATGCCAGGTCCCAAAATCGCGATAACCGCAATCGCCAGCAAAATGCCCGGAAAGGCCAGCAGCAGATCGCACAAACGCATCACGGCGGAGTCAATCCAGCGACCGTAATAGCCGGAGACAATACCGAGCGAGACACCAACCAGAGCGCCAAGCGTCACGGACAGGAAGCCGACAGACAGCGAAATCCGCGCACCCCAGATGATACGGCTGAAAATATCGCGGCCATAGGTATCTGTGCCAGCCCAATGGGCGATACTCGGGCCTTGCAGCACGGCATTATAATCCGGAATAGTCGGATCATAAGGGGCAACAAATGGCGCGAAGATGGCCATCAGCACCAGTGTGATGATGAAGCCAAGCGCAATCATTGCCACTTTTTGTTTTTTAAAGCGGCGCCAGAATTCGGCCAAAGGCTTGCGCATTTTTTCGGTGGGTTCCACCACAGCAGTCGTCGCACTCATTTGTAGCGGATCTCCGGATTTGCGAAGGCATAAAGCACATCAACCAGCATATTGATGAAGATGAATTGCAGCGAGAACAGCAGGATCAGCGCCTGAATGACCGGATAGTCACGATAGGAAACTGAATCGACCAGCAGACGGCCAAGACCCGGCCACGAGAACACGCTCTCAACCACAATAGATCCGCCGAGCAGGAAGCCGAATTGCAGACCGACCATCGTGATAATCGGGATCAGCGCATTGCGCAGCGAATGTTTCCAGATCACACGGCGCTCCGGCACACCTTTGGCGCGCGCAGTGCGGACATAATCTTCACGGGCAATTTCAATAAAGGAGGAGCGAGTGAAACGTGCCATTACCGCAGCAACACCAACGCCGAGCGTAAAAGACGGCATGACAAAATGCTGCC
Organism: Pseudochrobactrum sp. sp1633; assembly: GCF_030376605.1. Taxonomy (GTDB): domain Bacteria; phylum Pseudomonadota; class Alphaproteobacteria; order Rhizobiales; family Rhizobiaceae; genus Pseudochrobactrum. The sequence goes on from NZ_JARRAE010000019.1 coordinate 40,359, forward strand.
ATGTGCCGTAGCCACCGGTCGGGAACCAGCCGAGATGTACGGAGAACAGGTTGATGAGCAGCAGACCGAGCCAGAAAGGCGGAAAGGAAATCCCGGAAACCGCAATAATCATACCCGCATAATCAGGCCATTTGCCGCGTTTGACAGCGGAGACAACCCCGATCAGCAGGCCGAGAGCCGTTGACCAGAGCATGGCGAACAGGGTCAGCCAGACGGTCGGCATCAGGCGGGCGCCGATTTCTTCCGCAACAGTGCGGCGGGTTTTCAGCGAAACGCCAAAGTCGCCCTGCACAGCACGGGTAAAATAGCGGACGAACTGTTCAGGCAGCGGTTTATCAAGCCCGAGCGAGGAGCGCACAACGGCGACATCTTCAGCGCTGGCTTCAGGGCCGGCAACCAGACGGGCAGGATCACCGGGCAACATATGCACGAAGGCAAAAACGCAGACCATCACCATCGCAATGACAGGGACAGTGGCCAACAGCCGTTTGATCAGATAGGCAAACATGGATTTCCTTTCTGAAAAACTGTGCTGACCGTATTAAGCGTATCCCGAAAAGTGCGAAGCGGGTTTCGGAAAAGATACGCGTCAAATAGCGGTCAGCACTCGCTTTCAGATGCGATTATTCAGCAAAAGCGGCATCTTCGAGCAGGAAGCCGCGGTCAGGCAGCATATAAACGCCTGAGAGGGTCTTGCTTTTAGCTGCAATATTCTGGCCTACACCAAGGAAAATCCACGGTGCATCCTGCCATGCAAGCTTCTGCACTTCCGCATAGGCTTCAGCACGTTTCGCCGGATCTGCGGTTGCAATACCTGCTTCAATCGCAGCATCAACCTTCGGGTTTTTATAGTATGCAACGTTGAACATTGCAGGCGGGAAGCTCTGGCCGTAAAGCAGAGGACGGATACCCCAGTCAGCATCACCTGTGGAAGCTGACCAGCCACCGTAATACAGCTGCACAGTTGCATCTTCAGGCTTATCAACGCCCCAGACTTTCTGCGCTGCAACACCGGCTTCAAGCGGCACGACATTGACCTTCACATTGATCTGCGCCAGCTGCTGCTGGATGAACTGCGCTGCACGCAGGGATCCGGTATTGGAGGCAGCCCAGACTTCAGTTTCAAAACCGGCTTCGAGACCTGCTTCTTTCATCAGCTCTTTGGCTTTGTCGAGATTGAAAGTGTAGTCACCGGCTTTCACATGGAATGCCAGAGCCGAAGGAATGATGGAATCTGCCGGTGAGCAGTAACCATTGGAGACAACTTTACAGAAAGCATCTTTATCAACGGCATAGTTCAGAGCCTGACGCACACGCAGATCGTCAAACGGCTTTTTCAGATTGTTCATGGCAACGTAGGTTTCAACGATCGACGGTGTCGCTTCGACCTGAACATTCGGGTTATTCTCGACTGCCTTTATCAGCTCAGTCGGGAATGTCGGTACATATTGTGCTTCACCGGTCTGCAGCATGGCGAAACGCGCACCGGATTCCGGCACAGAACGGATGGTCACACCATCAACTTTCGGCAGGCCTTCTTTCCAATAGTTGTCGTTCTTCACGACTTCCAATGTATCAGCAGCCCAATGTTTGAACGTGAACGGGCCGGTACCAACCGGATTGCGGTCAATATTCTTGCCGTGCTTTTCCAATGCAGCAGGCGAAATCATCATCGCACCCGGATGGGCGAGGGAGGCAACCATCGCACCGAAAGGCTCTTTAAGGATCAGTTTGATTGTTGAATCATCAACGGCCTGTACTTCTTTGACCATAGAAACAAGGCTGCGGCGGGACAGCTTGTTATCCGGATTGGCAAGACGGTCGATGTTGAATTTGGCAGCGGCGGCATTGAAATCTGTGCCGTCGTGGAACTTGATGCCCTTGCGCAGTTTGATTGTAAACTCGGTGGCATTTTCATTGGCTTCATAGCTTTCAGCGAGAAGCGGGATAAGTTTCATATCCTTGTCGAAGCCGAACAGGCCCTGATAAATCAGGCGCAGCGAGGTCTGGGACAGGGTGTCATTGACCACAGCAGGGTCAAGGCCGGTCAGGTTGTCCTGTACGGCGACTGTGAGCGGTTTTGCCCAGACAGTGCCCGGAAGCATGACAGCGGCAGCCAGTGCCGATGACAGCAGAATTGATTTCAGTTTCATTAGTCTCTCCTTCCACGTATTATTTAAAATCGCCGATCGGGTGGCGGGCTACAAAGTGCCCCGGTTCCACCTCAACCAATGGTTTGACAACGGGCATATCGTCGGGCTTGCGCACCGGACTTGGAATTTCGCCTTCAATCAGCGGTCTGTTGCGGTCGCGCCGTGCCGGATCGGCAATCGGCACCGCAGAGAGCAGACGACGGGTATAGGCATGCTGCGGATTTTCAAAAATCTGACGGCGTGGGCCGATTTCAACGATTTGTCCGAGATACATCACGGCCACGCGGTGTGAGACGCGTTCAACCACGGCCATGTCATGGCTGATGAAAATATAGGACAGGCCACGCTTTTCCTGCAATTCCATCAGCAGGTTAATCACCTGTGCCTGAATGGAAACATCGAGCGCTGCCACAGCTTCGTCGGTAATCAGAATATCAGGATCACCGGCAAGCGCGCGGGCAATGCAGATACGTTGACGCTGGCCGCCGGAGAACTGGTGCGGATAGCGACGCGCATGTTCCGGCTGCATGCCGACGTCGCGCAGCAATTGCATCACGCGCTCTTCAATCTCATTGCCCTTGGCAAGGCCATGCGTGATCAGCGGTTCAGCAATGGAGAAGCCGACAGTCAGGCGCGGATCGAGCGATGCAAACGGATCCTGAAACACATATTGGATCTTGCGGCGTACAGCGAGCTTCTCAGCACCGTTCAGCTTGAAAATATCCTTGCCACGATAGTGTACCGAGCCGGAAGTTGCTTCCTGCAACATCATCAGCGTGCGGCCGGTGGTGGATTTACCGCAACCGGATTCACCGACAAGCGCCAGTGTCTCACCCTGCCGCAGTTCAAAATTCACCTGCTCGACCGCGTGAACACGACCGGACAGTTTGGAGAAAAAGCCTCGGCGGATATCAAAGCGCGTGACAAGATCCTGCACCTTCAGCACAGGTTCATCGGATTTGATGGTATCCTGCGGTGGTGAGATTTCAAACTCGGCCGGCTTGCCATCTGCTGTAAGTTCAGCCTTGAGCATCGGAAAACGACGCGGCAGATCTTCACCATTGAGTGCGCCGAGACGCGGGACGGCTGCCTGCAAAGCACGGGTATAAGGATGCTGCGGGGATTTAAACACGTCTTCCACAGTGCCTTCTTCCACTTTTTCACCGTGGCGCATCACGAGCACACGGTCGGCAACCTCTGCCACAACGCCCATATCATGGGTGATGAACAGTACAGCCATACCCATCTCTTCCTGCAACAGGCGGATGAGGCGCAAAATCTGTGCCTGAATGGTCACATCAAGCGCTGTGGTCGGCTCGTCTGCGATCAGCAGTTTCGGCTTGCAAGACAGTGCCATCGCAATCATCACGCGCTGGCGCATGCCGCCTGAAAGCTGATGCGGGTGACGGTCAAGCAGACGGGCAGCATCAGGAATACGCACTTTTTCCAGCATGCGCAGCGCTTCCGCACGCGCCTCCGCAGCGGAACAGTTTTGGTGCAGGCGTACGGCCTCGGCAATCTGATCTCCGACGGTGAAAACCGGATTAAGCGAGGTCATCGGCTCCTGAAAGATCATGGCAATGTCATTGCCGCGGATCTTTTCCATCGCTTTCAGGGAATATTTGGTGAGATCGGTGGTCACACCATCATTGCCGGTGAAATGAATACCGCCTTCGGTGATCTTACCGCCGCCGCTCTCCACCAGACGCATGATCGCCAGCGAGGTCACGGATTTACCCGAGCCGGATTCACCGACAACAGCCAACGTTTCTCCGGCCTTGATCTCGAAGGAGAGGTTTTTAACCGCACGGAATGTGCTTTCATCACCTTTGAAATCAACGCTGATATTATCAACGCGGATGACAGGGTGGGTGACTGGCACTGCTTGCGGGTTACTCGGCTTCACTGACATCCGTGGTCCTCGTCTTGGACTGCGGATGATCTTTATCGTCCGCATAGAAATAAGGCATGAGAAAGCGTGTGCGTGTTACGGCATCGGAAACGCTTTGATGATGAGCCGCCAGAACGGCGAGAATAGTTTCAAACGCAGCAAGCGCTGCGATGCCGGAACTGTGCAGAACCGGATGATCGGCCGGAATAAAAACCTGTTCTTGGCTGAGCGCACAAAGCGGAGAATGCGCGCCGTCAGTAACAGCGATGCAATAGGTGCCTCGACCACGGGCGAGCTTCATAAAGTCGACTGTGTGTTGTGAATAGCGCGGCAGTGCCATCGCAATCAGCAGATCTTCAGGTCCGAGCCCTGCAATTTTAAGGGCGACCCGCTCCATCCCGTTCTCGCCGGTCAGCATGATCTGCGCGCGGCTGAAAGGCAGCAGCCTGTCGGCAAAAAGCTGGAGAAGATTACCACTGACACCAAAGCCTAAAAAAGCAATGCGCTGGGCGCTCTGAATGCGCATGGCGGCGCTTTCCCAAACCGGATTGTCCGCCTGCTGCGCAACAGTCTGTACCTGCGAAAGAGCATTTTTGAAGGAGTCTTTAATTACACGCCGTGGCGGGATGTGACGGGCGCGGTCAATATTCTCTACCGGTTTCAGCAAGGACTGATAGCCCTGCACCGCATGCGCACGAAATTCGGTATAACCGTTCAGGCCGAGCGCTTTGACAAATCGTGTAATAGTGGCAGTTGAGGTTTCGGTCGCGGAGGCGAGCTCTTCAATGCCCATTGTCGCAACAGGAAAAGGGTTCGTCAGCACATAATCAGCAATTTTTTGCTGATTTGCTGTCAGGCGTGACCACTGTGCTTCTATGAGCGCTGGTAGATTCACTGATTCCCCCCTCAATTATCTCCCGAAAAAAATCCTATCAAAAAAGATTCAATATGAAAATCTTTTTCATATTATGTGACAAAATATCTTTTCTCATTGGTATAGAAAAACTTAGCCGCGGCTCCGGTCGGAGCGCACGGCTTTCAGCAGTGAAAAAGTCCTTGTCTGTGGGGGGGGGCGGGAGTATCGTCGAACTGTATTTTACTGTTGTGACTTTATCAGTAACTGGACAGCGCGCGTGAGTTCAGCCTCATTCAGAGTGGCGAAGCCGAGACGGAAAGCTTCTGCGGGGCGCGTTTTATCCAGTTCAAAATGACTGCCAGGCAAAACAGAAAGCCCTGAGCGGGCAGCACACTCTGCCCAACCTTTTGCATCGCCCTGATTGAGTTTGAACCAAATGGCCAGACCACCGGCCGGAAGGGAAAACTGACCATATTCCTTCAAAGAATTGTCTAACAACTCAGCCAGAAAATCACGTCTCGCATGATAGATCCGGCGCGCTTTGCGGGCATGGCGTTTAATGGTGCCGTCCGCGAGCAGGTCACTCAGAGCCAGTTCCAGCGGCAGATCGCCCTGCCTGTCAATTGCTTCGCGGTGCAGGGTCATTTTTCTCAGAATATCCGGCGGAGCCACGGCATAACCAATGCGGATGCCGGGTGCTAGCAGTTTGGAAAACGAGCCGAGATAAATGATTGGCAGTTCTGTGCCGGAGCGTGCCATGAGCGGCAAAACGGGTCTGCCATCGTAGCGATATTCATTATCATAATCGTCTTCGATGATCACCAGATTGTAGCGTTTTGCCAGTTCCAGCAGGCGCAAGCGTCTAGCAGCCCCCAATGTGACAGTCGTCGGATATTGATGATGCGGCGTCAGATAAACGGCTTTGAGCTGCCTGTCACGTTTGACAAGCGTCTCCAGTGCATCAACGTCAATGCCGCCTTCATCAACCGGAACACCGACAACTTGTGCACCGGCTGCACGAAAAGCCGACCATGCCAGCGGATAACCGGGTTGTTCAACCGCTATTTTCGTGTCCGGCTCGATCACTGCTTTCGCAGCCAGAAACAATGCCATCTGGCTGCCTCTGGTGATGAGAATGTCTTTCGCCGAGGCAATCAGCCCGCGCTCAACATTTAAATAAGCGGACAGGTTTTCCCGCAGAGATTTGTTACCGGCGGGGTCACTATAGGAACCGCCATGTGTAAAATTGGTGCTGGTGAGTGCTCGCCGGAAGGCTTGCGCGAAAGCTGCTGTCGGTAGCAGACGGGCATCCGGTGCACCATCGGAAAACTTGAGCAATATACGGGGTACATTGCTGTTGACCGGCGCCTGAAGATGAAGGCCATGTGCCGCTGCGTCAGACTTGACGACTTCCGGCAAGTCGCGCGCAACAAATGTGCCGCGCGAAGGCTCGGTTGCCAGCCAGCCCTGCATCGTCAACTCATGATAGGCGGCATCTACAGTGTTGCGGTTGAGTTTGAGCGTCTGCGCCAGCGAGCGTGTTCCGGGTAAAGCTGCCCCGGGTTTGAGACGACCGCGCTCAATTTCACTGATGATCGAGCGTGCCAGCGCGAGAAAGATCGGCTCCCGTTCTCTGGCTGAAATTTCGATTGCGAGTGCGGTACTTTTTCTCATCGCTTACCTGAATTGATATGCGCCGTTGCTATATGGTGAATTAACATCACAAAACACCGGCGTCTTGAAGTCTCAGCCTTGCAAACGGCGGGACCAGTCCTCAACTTTGCGCGAAGCCAGACGTTTGATGGCATAGTCGCGCCAGTTTTGCGCAAGATGCTCAAGCTCTGCCATGACGGATAATTCAGCGAAATTCAGCGTGTCGACATATAAAATATGCCATGCTTTATGGATCGTCCAGTCGGGTGAGGGGCGGTCAATCAACCGTAGTTCATCCCCGGCTTCAACCGTGCCCTCCTGCAAGACACGATAATACCAGCCTGTGCGGCCGCTGCGCTGAACCCGCAGCGACATATCGGTGGTGTCAAACCGGATATTCAGTTTCCAGCAAGGCTGCCGCCCCTGACTAACCTGAATAATGGCATCACCGGCCTGAAAAGTGTCGCCGATTGCAACCGTGTTTTCTGTCAGGCCGGTTGTCGAAAGATTTTCTCCGAAGGCACCGGCTTGTTTTAAGATATCGCGCTCGCCAATTTCCTGCTGCCAGATTGCATAGTGATCATAAGGGTAATGATGGACTGCTTTTTCAGGGCCGCCGTGATTTTTCCGGTCTCCCTGTGCGTCCTTGATAAAACCCTCAATGCCAAGTCGGTTCTTACCCGAAGACGGCAATTTATGAATGGCGCTGGGCGCATCGCGGGGACCAAGCGGGGCAACGGAGCCGGTCAGAACTGTATCAATCGAAATCATATCTGTGTTCTCTGTGGCGTAAGAATAGAACCATTTCTGACCAATATGGATTTTGATATTGGTCAGAAATGGAGGCCGACTCTGGATTTGAACCAGACTGAACGGATTTGCAATCCGTTGCGTAACCACTCCGCCATTCGGCCTGATGATGAGAGTTGGACAGGTTGGTTTTTAAAAAGTCTTGGGAGGACATTTATATAAAACCGTCTCCTGAATACAGATGATCAGAGCAGAACGGATGGTCCGGAATTTAAATGAAAGACAGGCCGGTCAGTTAAGAGAAGCACTATCGAATCGTGCGTCCGGCAGCTCTGAATTTGTCTTTTCTGCAGTGCATCGTTGATTGGAAATATGCGGCGCATTATTGGGATGAGACGCTGAGAACAGTTTTTTGTACCATTCTGAGACGCACGCTAAACTCATTGAAAATATTATGTTTTTTTGTTGACGTGTGTGCATATGGCTATCATATAAATTAGACGCCCTGTGGATAGGCAGGGGAGGAAATTTATCCGTTGCCTTATATGTCTTCGTGCCGGTTCTGCGTGAGCGTGCGGCTGTTTTGAGGGTTTCCGGTCAACAGAATAATGATTGGGAAGAAAGAACTCAGTATGCGTTTGCCAATAATTTACGTATCTGCCCGCGCGGCTTTGCTGAGTTCATGTTCGCTGATCGTATTTGGTCTGAGTTTTTCTGCTCAGAGTGCTTTGGCTTGCAGCAACACTGATCCCACTTGTTCCGGAAATGCCACTTTCGTTGTGGCGGCACCTCGCTATTTCACTGCCTTATCACCGACATGGCGGTTTTTTGATAATAGTATGCTCAGCTTGACGGGGGGCAATGTCGTTGATGGTGGCAGGATAGAATTTTATCAGAACAGCATTTTGAATGTTGGCATGGAAAATGCGCTTGGAACCTCCGGCACTATTGTCTTCAATAATATGTCAGGCGGCACCGGCGGTATTTTCCGGTTAAACGGTTATAATACAACGGTCGGAACCATCAGTAGTGTTGCTCAGGGCAGCGGGGTCATCACGAATGACGGCGCGGACAACAAAAGTCTGACTGTGCACGGAGATGCAGCCGGATCTGTTTTTTCCGGTAAAATCCAAAACGGCAGCGGCACCGGCACGCTGGGTCTGACACTGGCTGCCGGAGATCTGACACTGAGCGGGGCGAATACCTATACAGGCGGCACAAAGGTGCTGTCGGGTGTGCTGCGTGCAGGCAGTGCCGGAGCCTTTGTTGCCAATACGGCCTATGTTTTAAATGGCGGCACGCTTGATCTCGGCGGTTATGATCTTGTTATGTCTTCGTTGGCCGGAACAGGTGGTACATTGCAGGCGGGGACGGCCAGTCTCACCGTTAATCAGAATGTAAATACAAGTTTCGCCGGAAGCATAACCGGTAGCGGCCAGTTTATCAAAGGCGGCTCCGGTGAGCTTGTATTGTCCGGCAATAGCTCGGATTTCGCCGGATCGACAACTGTGACGCATGGCAACCTGAAGATCACAGGGGCATTGGGGAGTTCTGAAGGAGCAATCAATGCCGGTTCAGCATCCGGTGCTGCGGTGAATGTGGCCGGACAAAATGCGCAATGGATAATTGAGAACAATCTGACAATCGGCGGCACCGGTTCCGGAACGCTTGTCATTGAGAATGGCGGTACCGTCTCCAGTCAGTTCGCTACGATCAGCAGCGGGAGCGGTACAGCGTCGGCTATTGTTCGTGACAGCGGCTCGGTCTGGTCAAATGCGAAAGCCCTCTTGGTCGGAACAGCAGGGACAGGCAAGCTCTCAATTCTGAACGGGGGCAGCGTTTCCAGCGAAGACGGTTATATCGGCCAATACCAGAATAATAGTGGTGAGATTGTCGTTTCCGGCGCAGGGTCAACTTGGTCAAACAGCGGGTTTCTTAGGGTCGGAGATATGGGGGGCAGTGGTTCTCTGACGATTGATCAGGGCGCTGTTGTTTATAACAAGGACAGTTTTATTGGCAGCATGGGCGGAAGCACAGGTGCTGTAACCGTTAGCGGCGCCGGTTCAGTCTGGCATAATACCGGCGAGCTGAATGTCGGCTTTGGTATGTTGTTCAACTATGGTGCCGGTACTTTGACGATTGCAGATCGTGGCGAAGTCATCGTTGGTGCCGCTGGTTCCGGTGCAGTTTTCCTTGGCAAGGAAGGGATGTTCCCCGGATTTGGAACCAGTGGCACGCTTAATATTGGTGCATCCACGGGCAATGCCTCAGATGCCGTTGCTGCGGGAGCACTCAATGCGTCGGCAGTTGAGTTCGGTAAGGGCAGCGGCACACTGAATTTCAATCACACCGATGCAAATTATAATTTCTCATCGGTTCTGAAAAGTACCGGCCAGGGTATTCACAGTCTGAACCAAATTGCCGGAACCACAATTTTAACCGCTGATAATTCCGCTTTCAGAGGGAACACCACCGTTTCAGGCGGCAAACTTATTGTCGGAAACACCTTGGGTGGTGCGGCTTCAGTAACGGGCGGTACATTGCAGATTGGCAATGGCGGCACTTCAGGAACGATTGCCGGCAATATTAATAATGACGGCATTCTTGCTTTCAACCGAACAGATGTTGCTACTTTTGCTGGCAATATTTCAGGCGGGGGCCTTGTTCAACATATCGGCAGTGGCACAACCATTCTGTCCGGTGTGAATAACTATAGTGGTGGCACCACCATGCGTCAGGGGATTTTACAAGTCTCGCAGGATGCTAATCTGGGTGCTGCGACCGGCGGGTTAAATTTTGACGGCGGTGCGCTCTCGACCACAGCAAGTTTCAATACTCTGCGTTCAGTTGTGCTTTCGCAGGCAGGGCAGGTCGTAGTTGCAGACGGTGCAGAGCTTGGGTTTAACGGTCAGGTGACGGGCAGCGCCGTTCTGTACAAGCAGGGCAATGGTACTTTGCTGCTGGATAATGCAGCAAATGACTATGGTGGTACTGTCGTTGAAGCGGGAACTCTAATCGGTAATGCCGGTTCGGTTTCCGGCAATATAGGCAATGCCGGAACTGTCATTTTTGATCAGTCTGCGGATGCCGGTTTCAACGGTTCAATCGCAGGTTTTAACGGCACAAAAGGGTCAATGGTTAAGCGGGGGCTTGGCATGCTGTCACTTGACAGCACGTCATCGCTTAATTGGCTGGTAGAGGCAGGCGGGCTGACAACGGCAGCCGAGCGCTTCGGCGGAGATGTCGCGATCAGTAAGGACGCTGACTTCACGTTCCGCCAGCTGGCAGGCGCGGGCTATGGCGGTGCGGTTTCCGGTGCCGGTCATTTTGTTAAGGCAGACGCGGGGCAGCTTCTGCTGACCGGTGACAGTAGTGCTTTTACCGGTACGACGACCATTGCTGAGGGCTTGTTGACTGTAAACGGCAAGCTCGGCGGGACAGCTTTGGTTGGCGCGGGCGGTAAACTCGGCGGCAGCGGCACCGTTGGCTCGGGGGCAGGTTCGGTTGTTACTGTGGCGTCCGGCGGCGTGTTTTCTCCGGGGAACTCGATCGGCACGCTGAGTGTTGATGGTGATCTGGTGTTTGAAGCGGGATCGCGCTTTGAAGTTGAGGTCAATCCGCAAGGCACAGAGTCCGATCTGGTGCATGTTACCGGCACGGCCTATCTGAATGGCGGAGCGGTGGCGCATATCGGTGCAGGTGGCCATTACAATCTGCGCTCTGATTATACAATTCTCGCAGCAGATGTCGGTCTCAATGGGACGTTCGACGCTGTCACCTCTGACTTTGCATTTCTGACGCCTGAGCTGTCCTATGACTATGCTGCTCATAAAGTTGATCTGAAACTGAACCGGAATGACACAAAATTTGCGGATAAAGCAGACACGCATAACCGGACTGCCGTGGCTGCGGCTTTGGACGGCATCGGCATGGCTGCTGCAAATCCGGTATATGATGCCGTAGCACTTTTGCCGGATGACAGAGCCATTATCGGAGCAAGTCTGGATCAGCTCTCCGGCGAAGTTCATGCTTCCGCTAAAACAGCTTTGATTGATGATAGTTTCTTTGTTCGTGAAGCTGCCAATACCCGTGTCCGCACCGCTTTCAGCGCAGGTTCCGGCAATGCTGTAGCGGATACAAGCGGGCGCTTTGAGATCTGGGGGCAGGGCTTCGGCAGTTGGGGCAAGAATAAAGCAGACGGAAACGCTGCAAAGCTTACCCACTCAGTTGATGGTTTTCTTGCAGGTGCTGATACTCAGGTTTTTGATAATTGGCGGCTGGGTATGCTGACAGGCTACAGTCAGAGCCGCTTTGATATGCATGATCGCAATTCATCCGGCTCAAGTGATAATTATCACCTCGGTATTTATGGCGGTTCGCAATTTGACAATCTGGGCTTGCGCACAGGTCTTGCCTATAGCTGGCATAGTCTTGAAACCAGCCGTAATGTGATATTCGGCAACTTCTCCGATAAGCTAAGCGCTGATTACAATGCCGGCACGTTTCAGGCTTTTGGTGAGTTAGGCTATCGCATTGATACCGGCATTGCCGCGTTCGAACCATTCGTCAATCTTGCGCATGTCAATTTGCAGACACGCGGTTTCAGCGAGCAGGGCGGTTCTGCGGGTTTGCATGCGGGCAGCCAGACAACAAATACGACATTCACGACATTGGGTGTTCGGGCTTCAACACAGTTTGAACTTGGGCGTATCAGTGCGGCAGCACACGGGACGTTTGGTTGGAAGCATGGTCTGGGCGATCTTACACCTCTGTCCGTTCAGGCGTTTTCTGCGGGAGATGCATTCACAATTTCGGGTGCGCCACTTGCAAAAAATGCGGCAGTCTTAGAAGCCGGTTTCGACATGAAGCTGACACCTGGTGCAGTGCTTGGCGTCTCATATCAGGGGCAGATTGCGTCAGATGCACGCCAGCATGGTTTTAAGGCAAATCTTGCTGTCAGGTTTTAATTTGCCGCTCCTGAGTTCATTGAAGCTTGTCACAAATCCAGATTTCTGAGCCAGCTTTCAAAGCTCCTTGCGGTGTCATTTTTGGGCGCTGCATCTGTGATTTCGGGATGTGACGGGATTAGGCTCTTTCGTACTTCGCTCGGACTAATTCCGAATTCATTGGTGAAGGCGCGGGTGAAGTTGGCGGCCACATCAAAACCGGCCGTTTGCGCTATATCCAGAATTCTGTCGTGATTGGTCGGGTTTTGCAGTGTTTCATAGGCAGCCTGCAAGCGTTGTTTACGAATATAGTTCAGCACGCCGCCATTGGGCTCAAAGAGCTGATAAAGGCGCGTGCGGGATATCCCGACGGCACGGCATATTCTGTCCGGATTTAAGTGCTGCTCATAAAGATTGTGATGTATATAGTGATGGATGCGCTCCATCGTGCCGGAATTGACTTGCACTGATGCGTTTTGCTCGGTTTTAACATATGGCTCAATTCCATTGATGATCATGTTGCGGATCGTCTGCACAATTCTTGGCAGATCATCGGCGGTGAGTGCAGGCAAATGCGCTTCAACCTGTCCTAAATAGCTGGCCAAAAGGGCTGCCAGATTGCCTGACAGAATTGAGTTGTTCGCTGTTTTAAAACTGCCTGCCTCATCGGCAAACAGGCTGTAGGGCATATAGAGCAGAACGATTTCAGATTTCGTGCAGCGCCCGCGATAAGCATGGCCAAGTGTGCGGAAGGCAACCTTGCCGTCATTGGTTTTAATCACCCTGCCGTCAACCTCTGTCCATGCCTGCCCGCTGCGCCGCAAACCGAGATACCAGTGATCAATCGGGCTGTAGCGCAATTGCGCGGGAGTGCGAGCATAGCTATAGGCGTCACTTTTCTGCTGGACGAACAGCATTTTGCCCAGATGCCAGACCGTATGGGTCGCGAAAAATCCGTCTTTCGGGGAAATACCATCCGGCAGATGTACATCAATCACCGGTTGCATATAGGCGCGCCACGCCTCGAATTGTTCATCCAAAGGTAAGTTCTGAGTAGAGAAATGCAAAGGGCTTAAAGCCGGAACCGCAGGAGGCGTAGCAACCGGATCGGGTGCGCCTTCATCCGGGCGCGGATACCTGCGGCGTTCTACATGAGGCCAGGTTGCAGGCGTATCAGAGATGGGGTCGTTTTCTTTAGAGCTTTCTGAATGATCATGCATACGGTTTCTCCCGTTCACCGCACTATATTTGCCGTGAAAGCCTGTGAAATTTGTCTGCATCGTATCGTTGGTGCCCACCATAGCACATCTACATTAGAAATGTACTAATTGATAAGTTCCGGGATGGAGGGATAACGACAATCATTTAAGATA